>NZ_FNTG01000001.1:1200000-2400000 GCF_900104795.1 Burkholderia sp. WP9 | reverse complement strand
CATCCTCGAAGGCCGGATGATCGTCTTTTTGAATATCGACGAAGTCATCCGCATCATTCGCGAGTCGGACGAACCGAAGGTCGCGTTGATGGCCGCGTTCGGCTTGTCCGATCGCCAGGCCGAAGACATTCTTGAAATCCGCCTGCGTCAGTTGGCGCGGCTCGAGAAGATCAAGATCGAGAAGGAGCTGGCAGAACTGCGCGACGAGAAGGCCAAACTGGAAGAACTGCTCGGCAGCGAATCGGCAATGAAGCGCCTGCTCATCAAGGAAATCGAGGGCGACGCCAAGCAATACGGCGACGAGCGCCGCACGCTCATCCAGCAGGAAAAGCGCGCAACGTTCGAAGCACGCGTGGTCGACGAACCGGTTACGGTGGTGGTGTCGCAGAAGGGCTGGGTGCGCGCGCTGAAGGGCCACGGGCTCGACGCGGCGGGCTTTACCTTCAAGGCCGGCGACGGGCTGTACGCGGCCTTCCAGTGCCGCACGCCGGACACGCTGGTCGCGTGGGGCAGCAACGGCCGCGTCTATTCGGTTGCGGTCGCCACGTTGCCGGGCGGCCGTGGTGACGGCGTGCCGGTCACGTCGCTGATCGAACTGGAGTCGGGCAGCCATCTGATGCATTACTACGCGGCGTCCGCGGATCAGGCGTTGCTGCTCGCTTCGAGCAACGGCTTCGGCTTCATCGCCAAGGTCGGCGACATGGTGAGCCGCGTGAAGGCCGGCAAGTCGTTCATGACGATCGACGCGGGCGCCGCACCGCTCGCGCCGATGCCGATGCTGCCGGATGCGACGCACATTGCGTGTCTTTCCTCGGGCGGGCGCCTGCTGGTGTTCGGCCTTGACGAGATGAAGACGCTCTCCGGCGGCGGTCGCGGCGTCACCTTGATGGCGCTCGACGACAATGAAACGCTCGCGCAGGCGCTCGCCATCAACAACGCGGGTGTCGTGTTGATCGGCACGCGCCGTGGCGGCCGCGTGGATGAAGAAAAGGTGAGCGGCGCGGCGCTCGCGCCGCATATCGGCAAGCGGGCGCGCAAGGGCCGCACGCCCGAGAGCAAGATGAAGCTCGAAGGCATGCGTCCGGTGCTGGCCGTTTAACAAAGCTTGACGAAGGAACACGGCGAGCGTCTGCTAGCATGCGAGGCGCTTGTCGTGCGCAGTATCAAATCGGGGCGCAGCCTGGCCATTGCGGTGGGCATGCTGCGATAACAACTACAACACGACGTGAAAGCCACGAGTGCAGCGGAACTGCGTGCGGACTGCGTGGTCGAATGGGCTCTCAAGAAAACGCCGGGTCGTCGCGCGTTTTCCGCCCCGTAGAAAGTCCCCTTGGGGGATTGCCTTCGCCCGGGGGCCTGGCGCGAGGCGCCGGGTTTGAGCGCATTTCATTCAATAGCCGCTGCTAACAGCACTCTGCACAAGCGGTGTGGCGTCGTCGGGAGAGGAAAACAACATGAACAAGGCTATCGAACTCGCACTCTTTCTACATCTGCTCGCGGTTGCGGTGTGGGTAGGTGGAATGGTGTTCGCCCATTTCTGTCTGCGTCCGGCGATTGCCGATCTCTCGCCTCAATTACGCTTGCCGTTGTGGGAATCGGTGTTCGGCCGCTTCTTCAATTGGGTCGCCGCGTCAGTGCTGGTGATTCTCCTCACCGGCGGATTTCTGCTCATGCAATTCGGCGGCGGCCATGCCACCTGGCCGCTGCATGCCATGGCCGGTCTCGGCATCGTGATGATGCTGATCTTCGGGCACATCCGGTTTGCCGTGTTCCCGCGCATCCGTCGCGCGGTGCAGGCGCAGAAATGGCCGGATGGCGCGCGGGCAGTCGGCACGATCCGTCGTCTGGTGCTGATCAATATCGTGCTCGGCGTGGTGACGATCGGCGTTGCGGTGCTGTCGCGCGGCTTCTGAACCCGCTACTCTATTTGAAATCCGCTAGCCGCGCAGCGACACTGCCGCGCGGCTTGCGGGCATCAAGCACGGTCTTCTCCGCACACGCCGCCGTCTATATCAGCTCGCCATACGCGAGCCACAGCCCGCACACCGCAGCTACGGTCCTGTACACCGGCGCACACCGCCGTCTAAATCAGCGCGCCGTACGCGAGCCACAACCCGCACACCGCAGCCACCGTCCCGTACACCACGTACACCGGCACCTTCAGCTTCGCGAAGCACATGCCGGAGAACAGCGCGGTCATCAGATAAACCGGGCTGAACGGCACATGCCCGGCAATGCGAAGCACGGCCACCGCGAGAAACGCGGTAGTAACCGCGCGCAGCATCCGCATGCCGTGCTCGAATCGCGGATTGGCCTTCAACTGATGCAGATGCCGTTGCGCAAGCACGACGAGGCAACCCGACGGCACGAATAGCGCGAGCGTGGCAATCAGCGCACCCACCCAGCCATCCACCAGATAGCCGAAGAACGGCACCACGTTTAGGAGCGGCCCGGGCGATAACGGCGACAACGAGAACGCCAGTGTGAAGTCGTTATCGGAGACGCCGATCGCCGGCGTGACGAACAGCGTCTTGAGCACCGGCAACGCCGAGAAGCCACCGCCGAACAGGGTCATGCCGGCGCCGGCGAGCCGCGGCCACAACAGCGCCAGGTCATAGCGATGCGGCAGCGGCAGCGCGAACAGCACGAGGAATCCGCACAGGGCGGTCAGCATCTGCCAGTCGCCACGCGCCAACGAGACGACAAGAGGCGCGTTGCGAACCGGGCTCACCAGCCAGCCGGTGCCGAAGGCCGCGCCCAGCATGAGGACATACGCCGCCGGACTGTGCGCATAGAAGAGCGCCACGCAACCGAGCACCGTCGCGAGCCATTCGAGCTTGCCGCGCACCAGCGCGCGCGTCTGCTTGTACCAGGTGATCGCGATCAGCGTGGCCAGCACGACGCTGAAGTGATTGAGCAAGGTTTGCGAGGCGGCGGCGCGCACGAGCGGCGTGCGGTAGAAGATCGCGAACAGCGTCATCAGCATGAAGAAGGGCAGTACGCTGGCAATGCCCGCGATCCACGCGCCGGCGCGTCCACGCAGCGCATGCCCCAATTGCACGGCGACATTGCAGCCCACCGGGCCGGGCACCATCCAGGCGAGCGCGATCAGATCGGAGAACGCGACGCGCGAGAGGCGGCCTTTGCGCTCGACGTAATGGTTTTCGAGTTGCGCCATGAGGGCGAGGCCGCCCCATGACAACGCCGACAGGCCGAACACGACTCGGAACAGCGTCCATAGCGGTTCCCGTTCCCCTCGTCTGGCAGCATCCTGGCTCGTGGTCGTCTGCATGGCGCCGCAAGCGCCCGGCACGCGGGCGCCGTCCTGTGAGATCTTCTTGGTGATTCGACGCGGCCGGCAGCGGCATCGCGCTGTGACCAGTACAGCGAGAATGTAGCGGGTTTGCGGCGTCGCGGGTAGATCATCCGCGACCCGTGCGGCCCGTGGCGTTCAGGTGCCAGTGCTGGACACGCTGGTGGTGCTGTCGGCTTCGTGCCCGGCGCGCCGGGCCGGCACGGTTAACCCGCAGACGCCGAAGCGCTCGAGCAGCGCCGGAATCGCGTCCACCGGCACGGGACGCGAGAACAGGAATCCCTGCGCCTCGATATGGCCGAGCGCGGCGAGCCAGGCAATCTGCTCTTCGGTCTCCGTACCTTCGACCACCACCGTGAGCCCGAGCGAGCGCGCCAGGTTGACGATCGCGGTGACCATCACGCAGACGCTGCGGTCGCCGGGAATTGCCTGGATGAACGAACGGTCCACTTTCAGCGTGTCCACCGAGAAACGGTTCAGGTACGACAGCGACGAGTAGCCGGTGCCGAAATCGTCGAGCGCGATGCGCACGCCGAGGCGCTTCAACGCGAAGATTTTCTCCGAGACGAGCTCCGGATATTCCATCATCGCCGTTTCGGTGATTTCAAGTTCGAGGCGGCGCGCGGAAATGCCGCTTTCCTCGATGGCGTGCGAGATGGTCTCGTACAGGTCGCCGCGCCAGAATTGCACCGCCGAAATGTTCACCGCGAGCGACAGCGTGTCGTAGCCCTGTTGCTGCCACAGCGCAAGTTGACGGCAGGCGGTTTCGATCACGAAGTCGCCGATCGGCACGATGAGGCCGGTCGATTCGGCAACCGGAATGAACTCGTTGGCCGGAATCAAGCCGTGCTGCGGATGATTCCAGCGCACCAGCGCCTCGAAGCCGGTGATGCAGCGGCGCGTCAGATCGATCTTCGGCTGATAGGCGAGGAACAGTTGCCCTTCAGCGAGCGCCACGCGCAATTGCTGCTCCCACTTCATCAGATGATCGGCGCGATGCGACAGTTGCGGTGAGTAGAACTGATAGCAGTTTTTGCCCGCGTCTTTCGCGCTGTACATGGCGAGGTCCGCTTTTTTCAGCAGGTCGATCTCGCTTTCGTTGGCCACCGAGTAGAGCGCGATGCCGATGCTCGCATGCAGCACGAACGAACTGCCGCGAACTTCGAACGGTTTGTCGAACGCTTCGGCTGCGGCTTCGGCCAGCTTGACGGCGCGCTTCTCGACGTCCTCGCCCTTGATCACGACGACGAACTCGTCGCCGCCGATGCGGCTCAACGCGCCGCCGTCGGCCACCGCGGCGGCGAGCCGCGAGGCTGTCATTTGCAGCACGATGTCGCCGGCGTTGTGGCCGAGCGTGTCGTTGACGGTCTTGAAGTTGTCGAGGTCGATAAAGAGAATCGCGAGGTGGCCGAGATTGGCCGGCTGCGCGACGTCGTGCCGCAGGCTTTGCAGCGTCGCGTAGCGATTGCGCAAGCCGGTGAGCAGATCGTATTCGACGAGGTGAGTCATCTCGCGCTCGCGGCCGAGCAGCTTGCCGATCAGGCCGGTCGCCACGGCAAAGAAGCTCAGCATGGCGAGCGAGATGAAGCCCGCCATCAGCAGATAGACGTTGCGCGTGTGGTTGTAGTCGGCGAATTCTTCCGCTTGCGACAAGCCCACCAGCACACCGAGCGGATAGCCGTCGATATGCCGGTACGACACGATGCGCGTGACGTTGTCGATCGAATCGACGTAGGTGCCCGACACATGCTCCGAGGTCGGATAGGAGCCGCTTGCGGAGAAGGCGCCGCTCGCGGTGTCGGCGGTGCCGGTGCGGCGCGCGAGCACGGCGCCGTTGTCGGAGATCACCGCGATCACGCCTTCACGGCCAATCGCCGCGTTGTTATAAAAATCGCTCGTGAAATAGCTGGGGTCTTCGGAGACCACCACGACGCCCGCGAACGAGCCGTCCGGATGATTCAAACGCCGTGTCATCTGCAAGGTCCAGTGGCCGGACACGCGGCCGAGCACGGGCTTGCTGATATACAACTGATCGTCGTTCTCGTGTTCGTGGACCTTGAAGTGTTCGCGGTCGGACAGGTCGATGCGCTTGGGATTGAGTTCGGCCGTGTTGGCGATCAGCGTGCCGTGCTCGTCGATCAACGAAACTTGCACGAGCGTTTCGCTTTGCACGACGCCTTTTTCCACCGTGCTCGCGAGATCGAAATGATTCGGCGTTTTCTCGAACTCGAACTTGACGAAGCGGGTGATCTGGTCGACCTGGTGAATCGCCTTGACCGTGTGCTGTTCCAGTGCCGCGGAGAGAATCGCAGCAGAGGCCATGGCTTCACGATAAGTGGCTTCCTTCTCGACCGACAGGCGCGCGAAGATCACCGTCCAAAGCAGGATCAGGACCAATATGCCGAGCGCGGGAATGGCGAGAAACGCGCGACGGCGCGACACCGCGGGGTCGCGGCGGGATTTGGCTTCGCGCTGGTCTGAGAAGCGGGACTGGCTCATCGGGCGGCCCGTGCCTGGGTGCCGGCCGGTAACAAACGCGCGAGAATTGACTGCGCTAGATTCATGGGTGGCTGCATGGTGACCAAGGTGCCGGGACTGCTGCGCAGAAGAAAGGAGCGTGGCGCCGTGCCTGACCATCCGCGGGTCATCGGGTACGTTTCGATATTACTTAATGCCACTGGATTAAGGAAGGGTCCGGGCATCGGGTATACGCGGGCGCGGCAAGCCGCCCCATGGGGCGAATCTGGCAGCCGGCTTGGACCGTCTTGAAGGCGCGGTGTAGCGGTCGTATTCGAGTATTTCATCGGCAATCGGCGCTCCGGCGCTTCGGCATTCAGGTGTGCCAGGCCTTTCCCCATGCACCGCGCATTCAATCGTGCGCACGATGCGGCATTCTGTGGTCGAGCGTGGCAAGGCGGGGTGGACCCCGGCCTCGTTACGGTTGCGAGCCGGTGTCCACGTTCGCGCTACGCAAGTAGCGCGCCGGTCAGGGCAGGCGGAAGGTACCGTCGACGATCGTCACCGACGAACCGCCAACCCATGTCTTGCCGCGTTGCCGAAGGGGGCTTCCCTCGGGGCGTGCATCGTCGTAGTGCACGCACACCTGGCCGGCACGGCCTAGCGCGGTGCCTTGACGCACCGAATAATGCGCGCCGGGGCGCAACTGCTGGGCGCTCAGGAGGCCTGCGAGCGCCGCGTTGGCGCTGCCGGTGACAGGGTCTTCACCCACGCCGAAGCTGCCCCCGGACATCAGGCAGCGCACCTCGAAGGTGGCCGGGCCATCGGCCTCGTGCGGGCCATAGACGGCGAGCCCGTGGGTATTCACGGAACGCACGATCTCGGATAGTGCGGCGGCATCGGGTTCCAGCGCAAGGCACTCGCGCGCCGAATTGACGCGCACCACGAGCCACGGCGCACCGTTGTCGACCGCGCAGGGTGCCGCGCTGAAATCGATCGCATCGCTACGCAAAGCCGCAGACAGCGCCGCGTAGCGATCCTCGCCAAGCGGCGTGACGCGCCCGGGCGGCGCGGCGAAGGCCCACGCGCCGAGCGGCTCGGACAGTGCCTCCAGTTCGACGAGCCCTACGCCGCACTGCTGCACGAGCTTGCCGGCCTGCTTCGGCTGATAGCCGCTTTCGAGCAACGCGTGCGCGGTGCCGAGCGTCGGATGACCGGCGAACGGCAATTCGCCATGCGTGGTGAAGATGCGCACACGATAGTCGGCGGCCGGGTCGGTGGGCTTCAACAGGAACGTTGTTTCCGACAGATTGGTCCAGTGGGCGATGGCCTGCATCTGATTCGCGTCGAGTGTGTCGGCGTCGAACACGACGGCAAGCGGATTGCCTTTGAACGGCACCGACGTGAATACGTCGACCTGTTTGAAACGGACAGTGTGGGCGGGCATGGGGCGCGGTCCGGCGAATCAAACGAATGGATAGGGTTGGCGGATTCTATCCGCTGACGGCGGAACGATCTACCTCACCACAAATGCAAAACGCGCCGCGGGTGGCTGACACCTCGCGACGCGTTTCGTTGCGCACTGCGCCGGGCGAACCGGCAGCCGTTGCGAGCCGCTCCTGCCATGCGGCTCGCGGGTTCGAGCGGGTTACTCCACTTCGGCGATCAGCTCGATCTCGACGCACGCGCCGAGCGGGATCTGCGCGACGCCGAATGCCGAGCGCGCATGCTTGCCACGTTCGCCGAACACATCGGCGATCAGTTCGGACGCGCCGTTGGTGACCAGATGCTGTTCGGTGAATTCGAGCGTCGAGTTGACGAGACTCATCAGCTTGACGATGCGCGTGACGCGGTTCAGGTCGCCCACATGCGCGTGCAGCGTGGCGAGCAGGTCGATGGCGATGGAACGCGCGGCGGCCTTGCCTTCCTCGGTGGTGAGGGTGGCGCCGAGCTTGCCGACCCAGACCTTGCCGTCCTTCTTGGCGATATGCCCGGACAGGTACACCGTGTTGCCGCTTTGCGCGCTCATCACATAGGCGGCTGCCGGCGCGCCTGCGCTCGGCAATTCGATGCCCAGTTGCTCGAGCTTGTCGTACACATTCGTTTGAGCCATGTTGTGTCCTTGATCAGTAGTGAAGTTCGGTTGACGCGAGGCGGGCGAAGACCGCGCTAAAAAACGCTCAGATCTTCGCGCGAATCAGCGCGGCGAGCCGCGACACACCTCCGTCGATCTTGGCCGGCGGCACCGTGACGAACGACAGACGCAGCGTGTTGTGTTGCGCCTCGTTCGCGAAGAAGGGGCCGCCCGGCACGAACGCGACGTTCTGCGCGACCGCTTCTTCGAGCAGCTTCATGCTGTCGATCTGCGCGGGCAGATTCACCCACACGAACATGCCGCCTTCCGGGCGGTTCCAGCTTACGCCTTCCGGCATGTAGCGTTCGAGCGCGGCCAGCATCGCCGCGCATTGATCGCGATAGAGTTCGCGAATGGTCGGCACGTGCGTGTCGAGAAAGCCGTCCTTGATCACTTCGTACACGATGCGCTGGGTGAAGCTCGGCGTGTGCAGGTCGGTGGCTTGCTTGGCTTGCACGAGTTTGAAGATCAGCTCTTCGGGCGCGATGATGTAGCCGACCCGCAGACCCGGCGCCAGCACCTTCGAGAACGAACCGAGGTGGACGATATGGTCCGGCGCCATCGACAGCATGGTGGGCAGTGGTTCGCCCGCGTAGTCGAGCGCGCCGTACGGATCGTCTTCAATGACCGGGAACGGCGCGGTCTTCGCGAACTCGGCGAGCGCGCGGCGGCGTTCGACCGGCAGGCGGCGGCCCGTCGGATTCTGGAAATTGGGCTGGGCGTACAACAGGCGCGCGCCGGCGGTCAGTTCGGGCGTGAGCGCTTCGGGGATGAGGCCCTGGTCGTCGGTCGGCACTTGCACGTAACGCGGCTCGTACATCGAGAACGATTGCAGCGCGCCGAGGTAGGTCGGCGTTTCCACGAGTACCGGGCTGTCCGGGCACACCAGCACTTTGCCGAGCAGGTCCAACGCCTGCTGGGAGCCGGTGGTGATCAGCACCTGGCTCGGGCGAATCTGTGCGCCGTTGACCGAATAGCGCTTCGCGATCCATTCGCGCAGCGGCAGGAAGCCTTCAGTCGCGCTGTATTGCAGCGCCGCGGCCGGCTCGTCGCGCAGAATGCGGTCGGCTGCCGCGCGCATGCGTTCGGCCGGGAAGGTAGCCGGCGAGGGTAAGCCACCCGCGAACGAAATGACTTCAGGCCGCTCCGTGACCTTCAGAATCTCGCGGATCGCCGAGCTCGTGAGCTTGCGTGCGCGTTCGGACAATTGCCACGTGGGGGCTTTCAAGTCGCTTTGGTCCATGGTCTCCTCTGCTGGTACTGGAACCGGTCAAAACTTCGATTATCGCGCGAGTCGGCGACCCGCGCGCGCTGCTTATTTAAGGGTCCGTAGACCGTCGGGTGTTTCAAACTCGGCGACGAGCGCCGGCGCGCCTTCCGTGGACTGCAACTCGATCAGATGCGCCGCACCCAGCCACCGCAGTTGCGCCGCCACCGTCTCGGCTTGCGGATGCACGCCCTTCAGGGACTTTAGCGTGATGCCCGTTTCCGGCAGCACCGCCGACGGATGCCGCACCGTGTCCCACTGAATCAGCGAGGGCAGCACACCGTCGCCGACGCCTTGCCAGGCGGGGAATGCGCCGTCGTCGGGCACGGTCAGGCCCCAGGTGAAATCGCCGCGCGTCATCGGAATCACCGGAGCAATGCGCTGCGGATACTGCGCTTGCCACGTCGGGAGGTGTTTCGGCCGCTCGACCCGGGCGACCCAGTGCGACAGATACGGCCCGTTTTCGAGCCGCGCGTGCGTGGCCGGGTCGTCGAGGGCGAACAGGCGGGCGCGCGGCGCATCGCCGCCGGCCGGCGCATGGTCCGGCGACGCGGCCAGCGGATCGATCGCGATCACTTCCAGATACACGCCGCCCCACAGGTTCAGCAGGCGGTTGTGCGTGCGCATCAACGGATGCGCGCCGCCGCCGGCCGGGGCGACGCCAAGCGTGTCGGCGACGTACTGCGTGCCCTCGTCGAGGGTGCGGGCGGAAATCACGAGGTGATCGAGGCGGAGCGGGTGAGCAGTCATGACGGATCGAGGAAACGGTTTCTGCGGTAAACCGGTACGTGCCGGGTGTGGCGGCAGCGTTGCCGGGGCCGTAAGCATAACCGTTTGCCGGATCGGCGGGCCATGCGGATGGCGTTTCGGCAGGGTATTGCCGGATCACGCGTGGATCCCGGGATGGCTCTCTAAGCGCCGCCGGACTGCGTCCCATCCTTTGCTTATCTCAAATGTAGCGGCGCCCACCGGCACAGTAACGGTACAATCGATTCGATACTGTTCGGTACAGTTGGAGCCCGTTATGTCCGTCCCGCTTGCCCAGATTCCCGCCCCGCACGACACCGCGTCGCTGACGCTGGTGGAGCAGCTCGTCCAGTGGGCGCGCCGTCGTATCGAGGAACGCGTGTTCCGCCCCGGTATGCGCATGCCGTCGATCCGCAAGCTCGCGCTCGACAAGGGCGTGTCGCGTTTCACCGTGGTCGAGGCGTACGAACGGCTGGTGGCGCAGGGTTTTCTGGAGTCGCGGCGCGGTTCCGGATTCTATGTGCGCGAGCGGCTGGCCGCGGCGGCCTCCGCCGAGATTCATCGGCTCGCCGAGGCGGCCCCCGCGCCCGCCACCATCGACGTGGTCTGGCTGCTGCGCAACATGCTGCACACGGGCGCACGTCCGGAGCGCAGTCCCGGCCTCGGTTATCTGCCGGCGCGCTGGCTCGACGGCGATCTGATCACCAACGCGCTGCGCACTCTCGGCCGGCAAAGCGGCGCGCAAATGCTCGGTATCGGTACGCCGCAGGGCTTCCTGCCGCTGCGTCAGCAGTTGCAGACGCGGCTGGAAGAGTTGGAGATCGGCGCTTCGCCGGATCAGATCGTGATGGTGTCCGGCATCACCCAGGCCATCGATCTGATCTCGCGCATCTACGTGAAACCCGGCGATGCGGTGATCGTCGGCGATCCGGCGTGGTTCCAGATGTTCGGGCGCTTCGCCTCGCAGGGCGCGCGGCTGGTCGGCATGCCGTACACGCCGGACGGCCCCGATCTCGATGCGCTCGAGTCGCTCGTGCAGACCTGGCGGCCGAAAATGCTGGTGATCAATTCGGTGCTGCAGAACCCCACCGGCACGTCGCTCACGGCGGCCCAGGCGTTCCGTATTCTGCGTCTTGCCGAAGCGTACGACTTCATCGTCGTCGAGGACGATATTTACGGCGATCTGTGTCCGCCGAGCTATCCCGGCACGCGGCTCGCGAGCCTCGACCAGTTGAAGCGCGTGATCTACCTCGGCAGTTTCTCGAAAACGCTTGCACCGAATCTGCGGGTCGGCTTCATTGCCTGCTCGCCCGAGGTGGCAATCGCGGTTAGCGACCAGAAGATGCTGGTCGGCATGACGAGCCCGGAACTGAACGAGCGTGTCCTGTACAAGATCCTGACCGAGGGCCACTACCGGCGGCATGTCGAACGGCTGCGCGTGCGGCTCGACGGCGTGCGCGAGAAGTCCGTGCGGATGCTGGAGAAGACCGGGCTGAAGCTGTTCCTGACGCCGATGGCCGGCATGTTCCTGTGGGCCGACACGGGCGTCGATGCCGACGCGCTGGCGGCCGCCGGCCACGAAGCCGGCTTCCTGCTCACGCCCGGCAGCCTGTTCTCACCGCAGCAGTCACCGACCACCTGGATGCGCTTCAATATCGCCAACTGCGGTGACCCGGAGCTGGCGACGTTTCTATGCCGCTATCTCGACAGCGTGGCGCGGCGCGCCTCTTGAAACCGCGCCGGCTCGCCCCCAATTAGGCGGACGATCCGGCGTACCGCGGCTCGCGGCTCCGGTGGCCGGCCCACCGGCGGCCGGCGGCACGCCGGCGGGCAGCCCGCAACGAACGGCGCCGCGCCCGACTTGAACCCCATTCGCAACAGAGAGGAAGTCCGACCATGGCACAAGAAACCATGAGCTTTCAGGCAGAAGTGAAACAGCTTCTGCACCTGATGATCCATTCGCTGTACAGCAACAAGGAAATCTTTCTGCGCGAGCTGATTTCGAACGCGTCCGACGCGGCCGACAAGCTGCGCTTCGAAGCAATCGAAAACAGCGCGTTGTACGAGAACGATCCGAATCTGCGGATTCGCGTGTCGTACGACAAGGCCGCACGCACCATCACGCTCGACGACAACGGCATTGGCATGAGCCGCGACGAAGCGATCGCCAACCTCGGCACGATCGCGCGCTCGGGCACCAAGGAATTCTTCGGCAAGCTCTCCGGCGACCAGCAGAAAGACGCTGCGCTGATCGGCCAGTTCGGCGTGGGCTTCTATTCGGGCTTTATCGTCGCGGACAAGATCACGGTCGAAACGCGCCGCGCCGGTTTGCCGGCCTCGGAAGGCGTGCGCTGGGAAAGCGCGGGCGAGGGCGATTTCGCGGTCGAGCAGATCGAGCGCGCCGCGCGCGGCACGACCATCACGCTGCATCTACGTGCCGATGAAGACGAACTGCTGTCGTCGCATCGTCTGAAATCGATCATCCAGAAGTATTCGGACCACGTCGCGTTGCCGATCCTGATGCAGAAGGAAGAGTGGGACGCGGAAAAGAGCGAGATGGTCACGAAGGACGAAGACGAGACCGTCAATCAGGCCAGCGCACTGTGGACGCGTGCGAAGAACGAGATCACCGACGAGCAGTACAAGCAGTTCTATCAGCACCTTTCGCATGACCATCAGGATCCGCTCACGTGGACGCATAACCGCGTCGAAGGCCGCAGCGAGTACACGCAATTGCTGTATGTGCCGACCCACGCGCCGTTCGACATGTTCAACCGCGATTATCGCGGCGGCCTCAAGCTGTACGTGAAGCGCGTGTTTATCATGGACGACGCCGAGCAACTGCTGCCGGCCTATCTGCGTTTCGTGAAGGGCGTGGTCGATTCGGCGGATCTGCCGCTGAACGTGTCGCGCGAAATCCTGCAGGAAAGCCGCGACGTGAAAGCGATCCGCGAAGGCGTGACCAAGCGCGCGCTGTCCATGCTCGAAGAGCTGGCCAATTCGGATAACGAGGCGGACAAGGAAAAGTACGCCGGTTTCTGGAAGGAATTCGGCCAGGTGCTGAAGGAAGGCATCGGCGAAGACTTCGCCAATCGCGAGCGGATCGCGAAGCTCGTGCGCTTTGCGTCGACGCATACGGACACGCCGGAGCAGACCGTGTCGCTCGCCGACTACGTCGCGCGCATGAAGCCCGAGCAGACCAAGATCTACTACGTCACCGCCGACACCTGGCAAGCCGCGACCCACAGCCCGCACCTCGAAGTGTTCCGCAAGAAGGGCGTGGAAGTGCTGCTGCTGACCGATCGCGTGGATGAATGGATCCTGTCGTTCCTGAACGAGTTCGAAGGCAAGCCGCTGCAAAGCGTGGCGCGTGGCGACCTCGATCTGGGCGCGTTGAACGACGAAGAAAAAGAGGCGCAGGAAAAGGTCGGCGAAGAGTTCAAGCCGCTCGTCGAGAAGATGAAGGAAGCGCTGAAGGACAAGGCCAAGGACGTGCGCCTCACGTTCCGCCTGACCGATTCGCCGTCTTGCCTCGTTGCCGACGACGGCGAAATGAGCGGCTACCTGCAACGCATGCTGAAGGCCGCGGGCCAGCAAGCGCCGTCGTTCCATCCGATTCTCGAAGTGAATCCGGAACACGCGCTGGTGAAGGGGCTGCATGCGGACAGCGCGAACTTCGGCGACTGGTGCCATCTGCTGTTCGATCAGGCCTTGCTCGCCGAAGGCGGCGCGCTGGAAGACCCGGCGAGCTTCGTGAAACGCACCAATGCGCTGTTGCTGGCGCGCGCGAGCCAGGCGTAAGACGAGCCTGATTCCGCGGCGTTGCAATAACGCTTGTGGTTGAAAAATGCGCTGCTTCGGCAGCGCATTTTTTTTATCCGACGCGGCAATGTCAGAGCCGCTTCGGTGCTCTCAAGCCAGGGGCTTAACGCGCGGGAGCCGCTGCCTCCACATGACGTACTTGCGAGAGCACGCAGCCGGCCAATTCCTTTGCCTCGTGACACGCGGCATGATCGGCCAGCACTTTCGCCGCGAGACTGCCGATCGCCTTGCTGGTCTGTTTCGACGTGTGATGCTGCGCCAGTGCCGATCCCGCCAGTTCCTTTTCCAGTTGCGCGACACCCGCGCGCCGCAATACGACAGCGGCTAGATGAGCGATGCGGTCGGACGTTTCCTTCGATTTCGCAGTGTTCAAGTGTTGCTCCAAGTTGTGATGGGTTGATCTGATCGGCCGGTGGGGCTGCGCCCGGGCATCGGTCGAAATTAATTATGGTTAACTAAATAAACAGAAGCAATGGCATTAAATTGAGATTGGTTTGTGAGATGCCAATGCTCGGCTTTATCTTATGATCGCGCGATTTTTATTCGGAGGCTTAAAGGATTATTTGGCGATCTTTAAGCGCCGCTAGCACTAGATCTTATTTTTGCGACTACGCACTCGCCCGCGACAACCACGCTCCTCATTCCCATGCCCGATTCCGCCTTGGCCGTCCCTCCCGATTCTGTTCATCTCCTGTGGTCGATCCTGCGCGAGCAAGGTTTCGATGCCGCCGCGCGGCGCGCGGCCGAATTAGCCGCGGCAGGCGTCACGCCGCAATTGCATGCGGACCTGTGTGCGAGCGCGGCGCATTTCGAAGCGGCGTATCACAGCGCGTCGCAGGCGCAAGCGTGCGCGAACGGGGCGCGCCATGCCCGGCTCGCGCTGTTTGCCGACGCGCTCGGTCAGGCCGAGGCGGCGCAGCGTCACAGCGAGTTGGCGGTGGCCGCGCAGCCGCTCGAGGCGACGCTCGACTGGGTGGCCTGGCTGATCGATGACTGCGGCGCGCCGTCGGCGGCTGTACCCATGCTGCGTGTCTATGAGCGTCGAGCGCCGCGGGACGCGCGCGCGCCGTGGTGTTTGTCGATCGCGTTGGCCGCACTGCCCGGGGCGGACGCGCGAGCCGAGCGTCGCGCGGCGCTGCTGCGGGCCTATGCGCTCGACCCCGCGATCGATTCGGCCTTGCCGTTGCAACTCGCGTTGGCGTTTCGCGAGATTCGCGACTGGCCGGTGGTCGAGCGCGTCTGCCGCGAGAGTCTTGCGCGTCATCCCGGCGATGCGGAAATGGCGTGGCAACTCAGTCACGCTCAATGGCAGTGCGACGACCCGGCAGCGTCGGAGGCCACCATGCGCGCCATGGACGCCGCCGCGCCTGGCAATGCGGACGTGCTGGCGGCAATCGGCATGTATCTCGGCGAGCAGGCGCGCTATGAGGAGAGCGAAGCGGCGCTGCATGCGGCGCTCGCGCTCGATCCGTCGGGGGTGCAGGCCGCGGTCGATCTCGCCGATCTCGAACTGCGGCGCGGCGCCTGGTCGAGCGCGTGGCCGCGTTTCGAGGCGCGTCTTGCGCGCGAAGACCGCGAACAGAACAACGTCGTCAGTCTGATGGCGCGCTTGTGCCCGCGCTGGCGTGGTGAAGCGCTCGGCGGCAAGACGCTGGTGGTCCACAGCGAGCAGGGCAGCGGCGACGACATCCAGATGGTCCGCTTCATTCCGTTCATGGCCGCTCGCGTTCGCGACGAAGGCGGCCGGCTGGTGCTCGCCGTGCGTCGTGCGTTGCAACCGCTGTTTGCGCGTTTCTACGCCGATTGCGTGTCGATCGAAGACGGACCGCTCGGCTCGCCAGACTACGCGTTGCCGATGATGAGCCTGCCGCTCGTGCTTGGCCTCCATCCGGAGCAGATCCGCGGCACCCCGTACCTGCGGGCCGATGCAGCGAAGGTGACGGCGTGGCGCGAACGGGTCGGCGCACGCGCGCCCGAGGCGAAGTGGCAAATCGGCCTCGTCTGGTCGGGCAGCCCGACGCATCGGCGCGACGCCAAACGGTCGATCCCGCTTGCGGCATTGGCACCGCTGCTGGCGCTGCCCGATGTCGTATTCCATCCGCTCACGCCCGCACGCCATGCCGATGTGACGGCGCTCGCCGCGCAGGGTTATCACCTGTGCGACCTGACCGATGGCTACGAGCACGGTTTTGATGACGTGGCCGCCCATCTTGCCGCGCTGGACGCGCTGGTAACGATCGACAGCGCGCCATTGCATCTCGGCGGCGCATTAGGGCATCGCGTAGTGGCAATGCTGGATCACGTCTCGCACTGGTCGTGGGGCACGCAGGAGTCGCAGTTCTGGTACGACTCCGTCGATCTGTTCCGGCAGCCGCAGCCTGCACAGTGGGCGCCGGTGGTCGAGCGGGTGGCGGCGCATCTTGCGGCCATGATGTCACCGGACCAGAAAGCCTAAGCGGCGCAGACCATTGCAGATAAAGCAATTCACGCAACTGATTGATCGATGTTGATGCACGAAACAGATTTACTACTCAGCACTTCCTTCTCCGACGATGTCGCCGCAATCACCGCACATGCCGACGCCTGCTTCGCCGCGGGGCGTCATCTCGAAGCGATAGCCGACTACCAGCGGGTCCTCGCGGAACAACCGCAAAACGTACATGCGCTCCACCGTCTCGGCCTCGCATCTTTCCGTGTCGATCAAACTGAGCGGTCGCGCGAGTATCTCGATCTGGCATTGAACCTCGCGCCTGAGCGTGCGGATATCTGGGAGCACCGCGGCTTGATCGCCGCGCTGGGCGGCGAGCTGATCGCGGCCGAAGCGTTCTACCATCGCGCCATGAGCCTGGGCGGCGGCACCGCGAGCCTGCATCGCAATCTGGCCGACTGCCTGAAGCTTTCGATGCGACTCGCCGAAGCACGCGGGCACTACCTCGAAGCGCTCGAACTCGAGCCGGCATTGCATCATGCGGTGCGCGCGCTGGCGCGAATCAGTACGCAGCTCGAAGGTCATCAGCACGCAGCGGACTACTGGCTGCGTGCCTGGCGGCTCGACTCGACGCATCTGCCCGACGCGCTCGAATTGATTGCGGCTCTGTGGCAAGCGCAGCGCGGCGACGCGATCGACGGCGTGATCGCCGAGTTGCGCACGCGTTTCGCGGCGGACGCATTCGCGCTGCAACAGGTGGCTTACACGCTGAATGGCGTAGAGCGTTTCAGAGACGCGATCAGCGTCGCCATTCAGGGCATCGGCGTCGATCCGTATAACGGCTGGCTGCATCACAACGCGTCGTTTGCGTTCAACATGCTGGGCGAATTCCCGGCTATGCATGCGCATGCTGTCGAAGCCGCGCGGCTGATGCCCGATCATCCGCTGATGCAATTCAATCTGGCTGCTGCGCAATTGCGCGCGGGCGACTTTAAAAACGGCTGGAAGCAATACCGATGGCATGAGGCGTTGCCGGAAAATCGCGATCTGGCTCGCCCGAATTTTCCAGAGTGGCGAGGTGAGCCGGTGGCGGGTCGCCGCTTTCTGCTCGTTGGCGAGCAAGGGCTTGGCGATCAATTGCAGTTCTTGCGCATGGCCGACTGGTTGCATCGTCTTGGCGCGCAAGTGGATGTCTGGGTCGAGGTTCCGCTGGGCGAAGTCGCGCGTCTCGCGACGGGTGTGCATGCCGCGTGGACCACCGCGCCGCCCGGACCGTACGACTACTGGTGCCGCATGCTCAGAATGCCGGAGCCCATGAATCTCGATTTGCCGATGTTGCCGCTCGCCACATCTTATCTGCGTGCATCGCCGGCCCAGGCGCAGCGTTGGCGGAACCGCCTCGACGCCCTTGCGCCGGTCGGTGCGTGCGGCCCGTCTGCAAAGCGCGTCGGCATTGTCTGGGCCGGCAATCCGGCGTACGGGCTCGATCGCTACCGGTCCATTCCGTTGCCGCAATGGCTGCCGGCTCTGGAGCAAACCGGCGTGAGCTGGTTTTCGCTGCAAAAGGGCGAGGCGCAAAACGAGGCGGTGACGTGGCGCACGGATCTCGGCATGCACAGGCTTGGGCCCGAGATCGGCACGTTCGCCGATACGCTCGCGATCGTGCAGTCGCTCGATCTGGTCATCACGGTGGACACCGCGGTTGCCCATCTGGCCGGTGCGTGCGGCACGCCGGTCTGGGTGCTGGTGCCGACCTTCACGGACTGGCGCTGGATGACGGAGCGCGACGATAGTCCGTGGTATCCGTCGGCGCGTCTGTTCAGGCAGCGCGAGTTGGGACGGTGGGATACGTTGCTCGATGAAGTCGCGCGAGCATTGCGCGATTTTGTCGCTAGCTGAGAGCGTGGCGCGTTCTGGCGCGAGCAGGGCGGCGAAAAAGCGGAATGATCCGAAATCGGCAATCGAATCGAAGTGCTTCGCGACCCGCGTCGTAAAAGATGGAATCCGCTGAAGGAAAGGGCGTGCGCGGCGGGGAAGGGTCCGACGGCCGCGCCGTTATAATCCGACACCATGTCTATCCGTTTCGTTGCCGCCGACGCCCACTGGCGCGTCGCTCCGTTGCCCGGCTTGAGCGCCGCGCAGAAAGACTGGTTGACCCGTGGTGGTTCACTGACCGCGCATCTGCGTGCGCTCGGCGCTGTCGAGGTACGCGTGACGCATGAGGGCGTCGCGCTGCCGTGGGCCGACGAGAGCGCCGCGCTCGGTCTCGCGCCGCGCGCGCCGGTGTGGGTACGCGAAGTCGTCCTCGCGGTCGACGGCGTGCCGTTCGTGGCGGCGCACAGCATCGCGCCGCTCGCCGCGAGCGCCGGCGTCTGGCAAGCCATGCGGCGCTTGCGTACGCGGCCGCTGGCCGAGTTGCTGTATAGCGACAGCAGCGTGGCGCGTTCGTCGCTGGTGAGCCGCAGATTGACTGCGCGGCATCCGCTCTATCGCCTCGCGGCGCGCGCGGTCGAAGGCTTGCCGCCGCACGCGGTGGTCGCGCGCCGCTCGGTGTTCGAGCGCCACGGCGCGCCTTTGATGGTGACCGAATGCATGCTGCCGGCGCTATGGGCGCATCTGGCGGGCTTGTCTCACGCGAGCTGGTCGGACGAGTGGCTCGCGCATCCGCGCGTGCGCGAACACGGCCGTCCGCTCGAGCACACCGCATCGCGCGCGCATCCCGCCACGCGCGCGACCGACGAGCGGCGCCGCTGATGCTGCGCGGCTTTCCTCCCGTCGCCGCGGCGGATACGCATACGCTGATTCTCGGCAGCTTTCCCGGCGAGGCGTCGCTCGCCGCGACACAGTATTACGCGCATCCGCGCAACCAGTTCTGGCGGCTTCTCGGCACCGTGCTCGACGAACCGCTCGCCGAACTCGCCTACGAAGAGCGTCTGCGGCGCGTGCTGGCTCACGGCATCGGTGTGTGGGACGTGCTCGCCGCCTGTACGCGCGAAGGCAGTCTCGATGCGGCGATCCGCAATGCCAGTCCGAACGATTTCGCTTCGTTGCGCGAGCACGCGCCGAAGCTCGCGAAAGTCTGCTTCAACGGCAAGACGGCGGGCCGCTTCGCGCCGGTGATCGGCGCAGCGGGCTACGCCACCCTCGTATTGCCTTCGTCGAGTCCGGCGAATGCTATGCTCTCGTTCGACCAAAAATTGCGTCTTTGGCGCGACATCCTTACATGACGAAATTGATCAAGCGCGCTTCCGCTGAAGCGCGTGCCTTCCGCAACCGTGACGCTGACGCCACCGGCGGTCGTCCTCAAAAGCAGAACGAGCAGAAGCTCCCGCGTGGCAAGAAGAGCGCTTCGCACGACGAAGATCTGCACGACGCGCCGCAAATCGAAGCGCCGCGCAAGCCCCGTTTCGCGCCGGTGACGTTCTCGGAAGAGGGCGGCGTGCGCTTCCTGCATTTCGGCACGGAGTGGGTTCAAGGCGCGATGCGTTTGCGCAAGCCGGATCACATCGAACTCGAATACGCGCAGCAGATGATGGCCTGGCTGCTGTTCATCGAAACGCCCAGGCGCATCGTCCAGCTCGGTTTGGGCGCCGCGGCGCTGACCAAGTTCGCGCACCGCTTCCTGAAGCACGCGAAGGTCGAGGCGGTGGAAGTGAACCCGGCAGTCGTGGTGGCGGCGCGGACCATGTTCGAACTGCCGCACGACGACGCGCGTTTGAGCGTGCACGAAATGGATGCATGGGACTTCGTCAACGACCGCGCCAACCACGGCACGATCGGCGCGCTGCAGATCGACGTCTACGACGCGACCGCGCGCGGTCCGGTGCTCGACAGCGTCGGCTTCTATCGTGCGGTGCGCGCGTGTCTGACCGAAGCGGGCGTGGTGACCGTGAACCTGTTCGGCGATCATCCGAGCTTCGTGCGCAACATGAAGCGTCTGAACGAAGCCTTCGACGGCCGCGTGGTCGCGCTGCCGGAAGTGCACGACGGCAACCGCATCGCGATCGCGTTTTCGGGGCCGCCGCTCGAGGTCCCGTTCACGGCGCTGCAAACGCGCGCCAAGCTGATCGAAACCGAACTCGGTTTGCCCGCACGCAAGTGGATCAAGGGTTTGCAGGAATCGACCGGACAGACCGGCGCCGCGTTCTCGATCTGATCTGGCGTGCCGAAGCGGTCGGACTCGCACAAGCCGGGTCCGGCCCGAAGCAGCATAGAGGCGCAATTGCCGAGCTGCCTCTCCCTTCGCCGTTGCGCCCACGCGACGGTTGCCTGCAGCACCATCCATCGCGCATTGAATAGCCGGTCCGCGTCCCCGTGACGCGGACGGGCGGCCTGTCAGAGCCAGGCCGCACGGACTTTCCCGCGCCCCGCCTCATCGCATCGACAACGCCGATTCGGACACCCCGCCACCGACCCCGAAAGCACGGTCGTGCTCGGGTCGTCCCTGCTTGACCGGGCGTTCGCGGCTCCTATACTCTTTCGAAGCTTTCGGGGCGCCCGTTGGCATTCGCGAGGCGACCCCTCGCTGCGGGATCCACCACCCGTCAAACACGGGCCAACATTTCAATAATAGGGAAGAGGAGACGTCATGGCTCACGACGCCGACGCGAACAAAGCCAGCAAGCACTGGCTCTGGTTGCTGCTGTTGCCCTGGATCGCAATGATCTGGGTGCCGTCATATAACAAGGTCGAACCGGTGCTGTTCGATTTTCCGTTCTTCTACTGGTATCAGCTCCTGTGGGTGCTGATCAGCGCCGTCATCACGGCGCTCGTGTACTTCAAGACCAAGACGCGCTCGAATAGCCGTCCGCAAGGGGGCGCACGATAATGAACGCCACAGCAACTTTCGTCTTCGTTCTGTTTTTTATCGGCGTCACGATTCTCGGCTTTATTGCGGCCCATTGGCGGCGTGGCGACCTCGCGCATCTGGAAGAGTGGGGCCTTGGCGGCCGGCGCTTCGGGACCATCGTCACCTGGTTCCTGCTGGGCGGCGACCTGTACACCGCGTACACCTTCATCGCCGTGCCGGCGCTGGTGTTCGGTGCGGGCGCAACCGGTTTCTTCGCGCTGCCATACACGATCCTGATCTATCCGTTCGCGTTCGTCGTGTTCCCGAAACTGTGGAGCATCGCCAAACGTCAGGGCTACGTGACATCGGCGGACTTCGTGTCGGCGCGCTATGGCAGCCGGATGCTCGCTCTGGCGGTCGCCGTGACTGGTATCGTCGCCACCATGCCGTATATCGCGCTGCAACTGGTGGGTATCGAAGTGGTGATCGGCGCGCTCGGTTTCGACACCAAGGGCTTTGTCGGCGATCTGCCGCTGATCATTGCTTTCGCGATTCTCGCGGCCTACACGTACACCTCGGGCCTGCGCGCGCCGGCCATGATCGCGGTGGTCAAGGACATCCTGATCTACATCACGATCTTTGCCGCGGTCATCGTGATTCCGCCGCAACTGGGCGGCTTCGGCCACATCTTCAGCATCGTGCCGCCGGCCAAGCTGTTGCTGAAGGCGCCGGACGTCTCCAGCCTGAACGGCTACAGCGCGTACGCGACGCTCGCGGTGGGTTCGGCGCTCGCGCTGTTCCTGTACCCGCACTCGATCACGGCGGTGCTGTCGTCGAAGTCGGGTAACACCATCCGCCGCAATATGGCCATGCTGCCGGCCTACTCGCTGGTGCTCGGCCTGCTCGCGCTGCTCGGTTTCATGGCGCTCGCCTCGGGTGTGAAGGACATGCCGGAGTTCGCGCCGTACTTCAAGGCGTTCGGCCCGAACTTCGCGGTGCCGGCGCTGTTCCTGCATTACTTCCCGTCGTGGTTCGTCGGCGTGGCTTTCGCGGCAATCGGCATCGGCGCGCTGGTGCCGGCGGCAATCATGTCGATCGCGGCAGCGAACCTGTACACGCGCAACATCCACAAGGAGTTCGTCAACCGCAATATGACGCATGAGCAGGAGACCAATGTCGCCAAGCTGGTCTCGCTGATCGTCAAGGTCGGCGCGGTGGCGTTCATTCTCGGTCTGCCGCTCACGTACGCGATCCAGTTGCAGCTGCTCGGCGGTATCTGGATCATCCAGACGCTGCCGGCGATCGTGCTGGGTCTGTACACGCGCGTGCTCGACTATCGCGGCTTGCTGGCCGGCTGGGCGGTCGGTATCGCAACCGGTACGTGGATGGCGATTTCGCTGAAGCTGGCCGGTTCGATCTTCACGATTCACCTGTTCGGCATGGCGATTCCGGGCTACGCGGCGGTGTGGTCGCTGATCGTGAACCTGGTGGTGTCGGTGGTGGTGAGCCTGCTGGTGCGCGCGGCCGGCATGCAGCGCGCCGAAGACCGTACCCGTCCGGAAGACTATCTGGACGTGGTCGAAAGCTAAGCACGACTAGCTTGCCTCGTCCCGCTTAACGGGTTCGAGAGCTTGAAAAGCGCAGCGCCCGCAGACGAAAGTTTGCGGGCGTTTGTCTTGATGGCATTGTGTTGCCGATGTTTGTCTTGATAGGGCACTCCAGGGCAGGATAGCGGAACCATCCTTTACCGCATCGAGCGCGCCGCCATGGCTTCTGCCGATTCCCATACTTTGATTCCTCGCCGCTCGGCGTTCAGCCGGATGGTTCGCGCGGTGACGTCGCCGTACTACCGCTATCGCCATGCCAAGGTGCTGCATAGTCTGCGCGTCGGCGTGGCGATGCTGGTTTCGATTCTGGCGACCACCGGGATCGATATTCCGCACGGCATCTGGTCTTCGGTGACGCTGCTGGTGGTGATCGGCGGCTTGCAGCATCACGGCAACATCCGCAAGAAGGCGACCGAACGGGCGGCGGGCACGCTGCTCGGGGCGACAATCGGGCTCGGCCTGATCCTCCTGCAAAACCTGACCGGCTCGCTGCCGCTCACCTATGTGCTGATGTCGATCGTCGCGGGCATCTGCGCGTGGTTTGCGATCGGCTCGTCCGGGTATATCGGGCTCTTGACGGCCATCACCATGTGTATCGTCGCGGGTCACGGCGACAACCTGATCGACGTCGGCCTGTGGCGCACGCTCAATGTGCTGATCGGCATTGTGATCGCGTTGGCTTTTTCGTTTGCGCTGCCGTTGCATGCCACCTATTCGTGGCGCTACGGCATCGCGGCCAATCTGCGCGAATGCGCGCGTATCTACACGCGCCTGCTGGAAGGCGAGACGATCAGCGAGGAAGAGCAGGTCAAGCGCTTTCTTGCCATCAACAAGCGGCTCGTGCAATTGCGTTCGTTGATGCCTTCGGTGGCGAAGGAAATCGATGTGCCGCAAGCGAAGCTCGAAGAGATTCAGCGGCTGCACCGCTCGCTGCTCAGTTCACTGGAGTTGCTGGCCACCGGCCCGCTGATGCACGCCGACGCCGTAGCGCGCGCCGCCTATGCCAGGCAATGCGGCGAGGTGAGCGCCGTGCGCGCGATACTGCTGGCGATGGCGCGTGGTCTGCGCTTTGGGCGGGCGACGCATTTCGGCATTCCGGCCGCGTCGCCGCTCGCGCAGCGGCACGGCGACGCGGCGCTCAAACTGCCGGCCGAACTTCAGGGGCCGTATTGGCTCGGACAACGGCTTGCCGAACAGGTTGACCGGCTGCGCGAGCAGTTGCTGGAAACGGAGTCGAACTGGAACATCGAACGGAATTCGCGGATGCCGGTGAGGGGTTAGGCTGGTGGAACCGACGAGGCGGCCGCGCCGGGTGCGATGAACCGTACTGCGCGCGATAAACCGCACTAGGCACGATAAGACGCGCTCCACGAGAGCGCCCACCGCCTCGCCGCGCTCAACCTTCCGGCAGCGTCACCATCCACATCAGACCGAAGCGGTCCACTACCATCCCGAAGCCCTTGCTCCAGAAGGTCGGCTGGAACGGCATCATGACCTGGCCGCCATCGGCGAGGGCCGTGAAGTACTGTTCGGCGGAGGCCGTGTCGTCGGCTGTCAGCGAGAGGCTGAAACCGTTCATCGAGCCGGCAGCGGGATCGCAATGGCCGTCGGAGGCCATCCAGTCGGTCGAACCCATCCGCACGTTGGCGTGCATGATTTTCTCTTCGAGACCGGGGCGCGGCTGGTTTTTCGGATCGGGCGGCGCCTCCTTGTAACGCATCTTGAAGGTCACCTGGGCGCCGAGCTTCGCGCAGTAGTAGTCGAGCGCTTCTTCGCAACGCCCGTTAAAGAATACGTAGGGTTGAACCTGCATGATCGTCTCCCGGAATCGAGGTCAGTGGCACCGAAATCGCCCGCCAGGACTGGCGGGAAAGCACCCGTGAAGACGATTGTAGTCGCCGCTCAAACGGCAATTGTGACTATATGTCGTAGAGTGGGGCGCCGCACGCCACTGCCACACGCGGTCCTCGCAAACTCGCCGGTAAACGGCGCGCGGCCCTGAATCGTGAGATCCAGGGCCGCGAGTTCCGAGCGCCGGCGTTGAGCGCGGCGCGAGCGAGGCTTAACGCAGCGCGTCGATCAGCTTTTCCAGCTTGACCGCGTCCGCGGCGAAGGCACGGATACCTTCGGCGAGCTTTTCGGTGGCCATGGCTTCGTCGTTGACGAGGAAACGGAACGACGATTCGTCGACCGGCACGCGTTCAATGTCCGTATCCTTGGCGAGGTCCGGCGACAGCTTGCGCTCCACTTTTTCGGTGCTGTCCTGCAGTTTTTGCAGCAGATCCGGACTGATGGTCAGCAGATCGCAGCCAGCCAGTTCCAGAATCTGGCCCGGGGTGCGGAAGCTCGCGCCCATCACCTCGGTCTTGTAGCCGAACTTCTTGTAGTACGCGTAGATGCGGCGCACGGATTTGACGCCCGGGTCATTGGCGCCGCCGTCTTTGGCTTCGTCCCACGCGCTGCCGGCGTTTTTCTTGTACCAGTCGTAAATCCGGCCGACGAACGGCGAGATCAACTGCGCGCCCGCTTCGGCGCAGGCCGCGGCCTGGGCGAGCGAGAACAGCAGCGTCATGTTGCAGTGGATGCCTTCCTTCTGCAGCACTTCCGCCGCGCGGATGCCTTCCCACGTGGAGGCGAGCTTGATCAGCACGCGTTCGCGGCCGATGCCGTGTTCCTTATACAGCGCGATCAGTTCGCGGCCCTTGGCGATCGAGCCTTCCGTGTCGAACGACAGGCGCGCGTCGACTTCGGTCGACACACGGCCCGGAATGATCTTGAGAATTTCGGTGCCGAATGCGATCAGCAACTGGTCGATGATCGCGCCGACCGGCTTCGACGCGTGCGCCTTGACGGTCTTTTCGAGCAACGGCTTGTAGTCGTCTTTCTGCACCGCTTTCAGTATCAGCGACGGATTGGTGGTGGCGTCTTGCGGCTTGTATTGGGCAAGCTGCTGGAAGTCGCCGGTATCGGCCACGACGGTGGTGTATTGCTTGAGTTGGTCGAGTGCGGTTGTCATGTTCGAGCCTTCAGGGCGCTCGTGCGCCGTGGTTCAGGAGAAATGAGATCGCCGCCGGTCTGAAAGACAGATCAGTTCCGGCGGCCGCGGGTCACGCTGCAGCATTGCCCGCCATGTTGCCGGGAAACGCTGCCGGATGCTTCTATTCTATGGCGATCGCCTGATGCAGTGTTGACACTTGGCCACGGCAATCCGTTCAAACGGATTTCGAACGTCAGTTGCCCGCCACCGTTGATGTGACGACGTGCAGGGCATTGCCACCCATTATGCCGCCGCAGCGCACCACGGGCCCTCAGGCGCGCCGCGCGTTCAATACCAGTTGCGTCACCACGCCCGCCACCAGCCCCCAGAATGCCGAGCCGATGGACAGCAGCGTGAGCCCCGAGGCGGTCACCATGAACGTGACCAGCGCCGCCTCGCGCTGTTTCACGTCCTGCATGGCGTTGGTGAGGCCGCCCATGATCGAGCCGAACAGCGCCAGCGCCGCGACGGAGACCACCAGCGCCTTGGGCAAGGCCGCGAACAGCGCGGCGATGGTCGCGCCGAAAATGCCGGCGATCAGGTAGAAGATGCCGCACCAGACCGCGGCGGTGTAACGCTTGTCACGGTTTTCGTGCGCTTCAGGGCCCGTGCAGATCGCAGCGGTGATCGCCGCAAGATTGATGCCGTGCGAGCCGAACGGCGCGAGCAGCAGCGAAGCGATGCCGGTGGTCGAAATCAGCGGCGCGGAGGGCGTGCTGTAGCCGTCCGCGCGCAGCACGGCGATACCCGGCACGTTCTGCGACGCCATCGCGACGACAAAGAGCGGAATCCCGATGCTGACGCTGGCCGCCACCGAAAACGCCGGCATCGTGAACACGGGATGCGCCAGCGCGACGTGAAAGTGGCTGAAGTCGAGCAGCCCGAGTGCGCCGGCGGCCGCCGTGCCGACAATTAGCGTCGTCACGATCGCATAGCGCGGCGCGAGCCGTTTGACGACCAGATAGGTGAGGAACATGGTCAGCACGAGCGCGGTCTGGAACTGCGCGGCGCGGAAAATCTCGATGCCGATCTCGAACAGGATGCCCGCCAGCAAGGCCGAGGCGATGCCCGCCGGAATTTTCCTCATCAGCGTATCGAACCAACCGGTCAGGCCGACCAGGGTGAGCAGCAGCGCGCACACGATAAACGCGCCGATGGCCACCGCGTACGGCACATGCGGCAGCGAGGACACCAGCAGCGCCGCACCGGGCGTCGACCAGGCAATCACGATCGGCGCGCGATAACGCAGCGAGAGGCCGATCGTGCACACGGCCATGCCGATCGAAAGCGCCCAGATCCATGACGAAATCTGCGCATCGGTCAGATGCGCGGCCTGGCCCGCCTGGAACATCAGCACGAGCGAGCTGGTGTAGCCCGTCATCATCGCGACGAAACCGGCGACGATGGCGGACAGAGAGGTGTCGGCGAAGGGATTGAGGCGCCCAGGCGGTGTCGCGGCAGGGGACAAATCGGGCGATGACAGCGGACTCATGCAGATACTTTCTTATCGTGGAGGGTAAAGCGTGAAAACGTGACCGGACTATTTGCTCAGCGTGCGCATGGCGGTTTCGAGGCCGGCCAGCGTGAGCGGGTACATGCGGTGCCCGAGCACTTCGCGGATCGCGCTGACCGACTGCCGGTACGCCCACAGGCCTTCCGGTTCAGGATTGAGCCACGCGTGATGCGGGAAATGATCGGCGAGACGGCGCAGCCAGACCGCGCCGGCTTCGGCATTGTTGTACTCCACCGAGCCGCCCGGCTGCAACACTTCGTACGGGCTCATCGTCGCGTCGCCGACGAAAATCAGCTTGTAGTCGGGCGTGAATTTATGCAGCACGTCCCACGTCGGCATGCGCTCGGCGTGACGGCGGCGGTTGTTCTTCCACAGGAAGTCGTACACGCAGTTGTGGAAATAGTAGAACTCGAGATGCTTGAACTCGGCTTTTGCGGCGGAGAACAGTTCTTCGGTGCGCTTGATGTGATCGTCCATCGAGCCGCCCACGTCGAGCAGCATCAGCACTTTCACCTTGTTGTGGCGCTCGGGCACCATCTTCAGGTCGAGCCAGCCGGCATTCGCGGCGGTGCTGCGGATCGTGTCGGGCAGGTCGAGTTCTTCGGCGGCGCCTTCGCGGGCAAAACGGCGCAAGCGGCGCAGCGCGACCTTGATATTGCGCGTGCCGATTTCGACCTGATCGTCGTAATCGCGATAGGCGCGGGCTTCCCAGACCTTGACGGCGGTGCGGTTGCCCGCCGCGTCGCCGCCGATGCGCACGCCTTCCGGGTTATAGCCGCCATTGCCGAACGGCGACGTGCCGCCGGTGCCGATCCACTTGCTGCCGCCTTCGTGGCGCTCCTTCTGTTCGTCGAACAGTTCTTTCAGGCGCTCCATGAGCTTGTCGAGGCCGCCCATGGCTTCGATCTGCGCTTTCTCTTCCGGCGACAGATCGCGTTGCAGCTTCTTCTTCAGCCAGTCGAGCGGCACGTCGAAAGCGAGCTCCGAGGCCTGTGCGACGCCGTTGAAATACGCGCCGAACGCCTGGTCGAACTTGTCGAAATATTGCTCGTCCTTGACCAGCGTCATGCGCGCGAGATAGTAAAACTCGTCGAGCGACGGAGCGATCACGTTGGCTTTGAGCGCCTCGAGCAGCGTCAGGTATTCCTTCACCGACACCGGCAGCTTGGCGGCGCGCAGCGAGTAGAAAAAATCGATCAGCATGCTGGGTCCTCTGCGGGCTCGGGTGGTCAGGGCGGCGGTCGTTTCAATGGCGGCCTCGCGGCGACTGCCCGGCGCCCGATCAATGATCAACCGACGCTCAGTCGACGATCTTTCAACGGTTATTGCGGTTCATGAAGATCAGCCGCTCAAACAGGCTCACATCCTGCTCGTTCTTCAGGAGCGCACCGTGCAGCGGCGGAATGATCTGCTTCTGGTCGGACGAGCGCAGCGCTTCGGGCGGAATGTCTTCGGCGAGCAGCAGCTTGAGCCAGTCGAGCAGTTCCGACGTGGACGGCTTCTTCTTCAATCCGGCGACGTTGCGCAACTCGAAAAAGCTCTGCATGGCGGCCGCGAGCAGTTCCTTCTTGATGCCGGGATAGTGGACCTCGACGATCTGCTGCATGGTGACCGGGTCGGGGAACTTGATGTAGTGGAAGAAGCAGCGGCGCAAGAACGCGTCGGGCAATTCCTTCTCGTTGTTCGAGGTGATGATCACGAGCGGGCGCTGTTTCGCGCGGATCAGCTCGTGCGTCTCGTACACGTAAAACTCCATGCGGTCGAGCTCACGCAGCAGGTCGTTCGGGAATTCGATGTCGGCCTTGTCGATCTCGTCGATCAGCAGCACCGTTTGCTCCTCCGATTCGAACGACTGCCACAGCACGCCCTTGACGATGTAGTTGCGAATGTCCTTGACGCGTTCGTCGCCGAGCTGCGAATCGCGCAGGCGCGAGACCGCGTCGTACTCGTACAGACCCTGCTGCGCCTTGGTGGTGGACTTGATGTGCCACTGCAGGAGCGGCATGCCGAGCGCCGCGGCGACCTCTTCGGCGAGCATGGTTTTGCCCGTGCCGGGTTCGCCTTTGATCAGCAACGGGCGCTTGAGCGTCATCGCGGCGTTGACCGCGAGCTTGAGGTCGTCGGTGGCGACGTACTGCGATGAGCCTTCGAAACGCATGGCGAGATGCTCTTTTTCGGGGAAAAAGCCCAGTATAAGTCAGAAGGCCTGTTGGCCTGAAACCGGCTCGCGTAAGGTGTCACCCGCGGTGTCGCAGCGTGAAGCAAGGGTGCGCGCGGCGCGTGCGAGCGGCCCGGATGCTCGCCCGGCGGGCCCGGTGGGCGGGCGCGCCGGGCGGATCGGGTGGGTGCGGCGGCGAATGCCGTGGCGAATTGGTGCGCCGCTTCGGCGTGCGAAGGCGGCCGCCACGCGGCGCCGGTCAGGCACGGCGGAGCAAAGCGGCGCTAGGCGTGGTTTTGCGCCTGCCGGATGGGCCGCCGGCCCCGCGCGGTGGACGTTTGGCGCGGCGTCGCGGTACAATTAGCCCGATTTTTTTGGCCTGCGTGGCTACCCTATAAGAATAACGGCGCGGGCCGTTGCCTTTTGGTCGCCCGTTTCCCCTCAAGCCAGGTTACATGCTATGAATAAATTCGTTGGCAAACACGTCGTGATCGCAGCGCTGTCGGTGCTCGCGGGCTATGCGGCCAGTGCGCAGGCAGCGGATGTCGTCGGCAACGCTAAGGCGGGCCAAGGCAAGGTCGCGATGTGTATCGGCTGCCACGGCATCCCTGAATACCGCACGGCTTACCCTGAGGTCTACCGCGTGCCGATGCTCGGCGGCCAGAATCAGGCGTACCTCGAAAACGCCCTGCATGGCTACAAGAAGGGCGACCGCCATTTCGAAACGATGCGCGCCATTACCGCGTCGCTGTCGGACCAGGACATCGCCGACATCGCTGCTTACTACGCAGCGCAAAATTCCTCTTCGAAAAGCAATCCCGACAAGTGATCGGCTGCGGTCATCCATCCAGTCACTCGGCTATTAAATTCGCGGGATAGGAGAATTCATGAATAAGCCCCAACAGGCACTCCACACGGTGTTCAAGGCTGCATGCGCGTCGGCGGCAGTGATCGGTCTGATTGCAGCGAACCTCGCGCACGCCGCGGACGCCGGCAACGGCAAGGTGCTGGCGGACAGCCACAACTGCGCGGCTTGCCACGGCGTGAACCTGAACAAGCCGGTGAGCCCGGAATATCCGAAGCTCGCCGGTCAACATTCCGATTACGTGTACTGGTCGTTGCGCCAATACCAGATGGGCAACGGCAACCCGCACTTCGGTCGCAACAACGCGATCATGCAGGCGCAGGTGCAAAGCCTGTCGCAAAGCGACATGAAAGACATCGCAGCCTATGTCGAATCGCTGAACGGCGATCTGGTGCAGAAGAAGTAAGCGAGTCGCGTGGTTTGCGCGCGGCTTTTAGATTGAACAACACCCCGCCTCGGCGGGGTGTTGTGCTTTTGGAGGGGTGATTCGTGTGCGCGGTGTTGCGCGTCCGGTATTGCGCGTTCGGCCCCGGTCTCAGTCGCGCGTGGCGCGCCGCTCGATCCGTTGAAGATACGCGTCCGTGTCCGGCGGCGTGCCGGTGCGCTGCGCTTCCCAGATGGTTTCGCCGAGGCAGTCCATGATGGCGTGCTGTGCCTCGTGGGTCGAGCCGAGGCGCGCGGCGAGCCGCTCGTGCGCCGCGCGAATGCCGGGCGGCTGATCGATCGACAACTGTTCGGTGATGGCGAGATGCATCGACAGATGCAGGAACGGGTTGGTCTGGCCGCGTTCGGGCGAGTAGTCCTGCGCCTGGGCGGCGTCGCCGTCGGTCAGGTCGGCGTGATATTCGGGATGCTCGACGATCCAGTCGGCGGCGATTGCCTCCAGCGGCGTGAGAATTTCGCCTTGACGCTGCTTGCGCCAGGTGTCGGTGAAGAAGAGACGGACTTCGTCGCGGCTAGGATTGAACATCGTGGGACCGGTGCGTGGAGTTGGGGCGTGTAGCGTAAGTCGTTGAAGCGTCAGCCTATGAAGCCGACGAGGCAGGCCGTCATTTTACGCCGCGGCGCCGCGGGCTGCTGGGGCGCCCACGCCGCCGTGCCGCCGTGCCGCCATGCCGCCATGCCGGGCGGGCGACGCTCACAGGTCCGGCGCCGGTGTTTTCGGACGGAACTCGCACAGCGGTTCGATCACGCAATGCCAGCATTCCGGCCGGCGCGCCTTGCAGACATAACGGCCGTGCAGGATCAGCCAGTGGTGCGCATCCTGCCTGAATTCGGCGGGGGTGAATTTCTCCAATGCCGCCTCGACTGCGCGAACGTCTTTGCCCGGTGCAAGACCGGTTCGATTCGCAACCCGAAAGATGTGCGTGTCGACCGCGATGGTCGGATGACCGAACGCCGTGTTCAGAATCACATTGGCCGTTTTCCGGCCGACGCCCGGCAGACTTTCGAGCGCTTCGCGATCCTCGGGCACTTCGCCGCCATACTGGTCGAGCAGAATCCGGCAGGTGGCAATGACGTTCTTCGCCTTGGTGCGATAGAGGCCAATGGTCTTGATGTAGCCGGCCACGCCTTCTTCGCCGAGATCGAAAACCTGCTGCGGCGTGTTCGCGACCGGAAACATCTTGCGCATGGCTTTATTGACCGAGACGTCGGTGGCCTGCGCGGACAACAGCACGGCGATCAGCAGTTCGAACGGAGTGGTGTACTCGAGTTCGGTTGTGGGGTGCGGATTGAGACTCTGAAGCGTCTCATAGATGGCGCGGCGTTTGTTCGCGTTCATGCTCGGCGTGAAGGTGCGGTTAGCGCTTGTCGGACGGCGTGCCGGTGTCGTCGCCGGCGAGTCCGAGACGGCGGCGGCGTGCTTCGGCGGCGTCGATCTGGGCCTGGACGTCGGCGCTCACCTGTTCGGTGTTCAGCGGACCTTGGCCCTTGGCGGCCAATTCTTCCTTTTTCTTGCGGGCACGTTCGAGCGCGGCCTGGATGATCGCGCGTTTCTTTGCTTCGGCGTCTTCCGCCGCGGGCGCGGAGGATGTCACCGCAGCGCCGGCTCGCGTTGTTTCGGTAACCTGAGCAGCCGGGCTGCTGCCTGTGCGCCGCGCTGCGGCACGTGCCTCGGCGGCCTCACGTTCGCGGGCGAGACGCGCTTCACGCCGGTCATGGCGTTCGCGCGCGGCGTTGGCCTGGGCCTGGCTCCACGCGTCCCAACCGGTTGCGTTGCCGGTCACGGGCGGTAGCGCGATACAGTCGACCGGGCAGGGCGGCACGCACAGATCACAGCCGGTGCAAAGCTCTGCGATGACCGTATGCATCTGTTTCGGTGCGCCAACTATTGCATCGACTGGACACGCCTGCATGCACAACGTGCAGCCGATGCAAACTTGTTCGTCGATAACCGCCAACGGACGTGGCCGTTCGACGCCATTGGCGGAATTGAGCGGAATCACCGGTTTGCCGAGCAATGCGGCGAGCCGGGCGATGCCTTCGGCGCCACCCGGTGGACACTGGTTGTAATTGGCCTCGCCGCTCGCCACGGCTTCGGCATAGGGGCGGCATGCGGGGTAACCGCACTTGGTGCATTGCGTCTGTGGGAGCAGATCTTCAATGCGATCTGCGAGTGTTTTGATTTCTGTCACGGTCACGACGTGGGGCTTTTGGCTTGCGGCCGCACAGCTTGAACTAAATAGCACATTATCGCCGATTTCCCCAATTGCCATCCGCAATCCATGTGCCATAATCGAAGCGCTTTTTCGAAAGACCGCAGAAGGGTGTTCCCCCAACCAGCCCGTTCAGTGCTGTCGGTGCAAGGCCCGAGGAGAGGCCGGCGGCGCGATCCGGATAACGCGGCTCACGAAGACGATGCCACCATGAATCAGCCGAAAATCAAAAGAGATCCTGAAGGCACACGGCGCCGCATTCTGCTCGCGGCGGCCGAAGAGTTTGCAAATGGTGGGCTATTCGGCGCGCGCGTCGATCAGATCGCCCGCCGCGCGGAAACGAATGAACGCATGCTCTATTACTACTTCGGTAGCAAGGAGCAGCTTTTCACTGCCGTACTCGAGCACGCGTTCAGCGCGCTCAATGAAGCGGAGCGCACGCTCGAACTCAACGGCATCGCGCCGGTGGAGGCCATTACGCGTCTTGCGCATTTTGTTTGGGATTACTACCGCGATCATCCCGAGTTACTGCGTCTCATCAACAACGAGAATCTGCACGAAGCACGCTACATGCAGAAGTCCACGCGCATCCGCGAAATGATCTCGCCGATCGTCGCCACGCTTGGCGGCATTCTCGAGCGCGGCCAACGCGCGGGGCTGTTTCGCACCAATGTCGACCCGCTGCGTTTCTATGTCACGCTGTCCGGCATGGGCTACTACATCGTGTCGAATCGCTTCACGCTCGAAGCCACGCTCGGGCGCGATTTCAGCAGCGCAAGCGAGCGCAGTGAAGTGATTCAGATGAACACCGAGTTGCTGCTCGCGTATCTGTTGCGCAAGTAGGCTGCAGCGTCAATCGCGGGTGGAGGCTTCGGGATCCTCATAAACGACAACGGCCTCCGAAGAGGCCGTTGTTGCCGACTGGCTGTGCGTGATGCGCGTGCTGTGCGTACGCCGCTCAGGCTTCGACTCTTTCCTTCGCGACCTTCGTCACCTTGTTGTGCTCGAGGATGAAGTCGCGCAACTGCGGATAAATGATGGTGCGCCAACGGCGTCCCGAGAAAATGCCGTAGTGGCCGCACTTTTCCGCGGTGAAGTGACGCTTGTTTGCTTCCGGAATGCCCGTACACAGTTCGTGCGCGGCATAGGTCTGGCCGTCGCCGGAAATATCGTCGAGCTCGCCTTCAATCGTGAAGAGCGCGGTCTTCGTGATGTCCTGCGGTTTCACCCGTTCGCCGGAGACGTCCCACGTGCCTTCGGCGAGGCTGAACTCCTGGAACACCACGCGTATCGTGTCGAGATAGTAGTCCGCGTCCATGTCGAGCACCGCGTTGTACTCGTCGTAGAAGCGGCGGTGTGCTTCCGCGTCGTCTTCGTCGCCGCGCAGCAGGCTTTGATAGAAGTCCCAGTGCGACGCCGCGTGACGTTCCGGATTCATTGCCACAAAACCGGTGTGCTGCAGAAAGCCCGGGTAAACCTTGCGGCCGACGCCCGGATAATTCGGCGGGACCGTGAAGATCACGTTGTTCTCGAACCATTCATACGAATGCTGCGTGGCAAGCGAGTTGACCGAGGTCGGGCTCTTGCGCGCGTCGATCGGGCCACCCATCATGGTCATGGTGCGCGGCGTATCCTCGCCGCGGCTTGCCAGCAGCGAAATGGCGGCGAGCACGGGTACGGTCGGCTGACACACCGAGATCACATGCAGATTCTTCGCGCCGATGTGGCGGATGAATTCCTGAATGTAGGCGACGTAATCGTCCAGATGAAACTCGCCGGCCTCGAGCGGCACCATGCGCGCGTCGATCCAGTCGGTCAGGTAAACCTTGTGGTCTTGCAGCAACGTGCGCACGGTGTCGCGCAGCAGCGTGGCGTGGTGCCCTGACAACGGTGCGCATACCAGCACGACCGGTTCATCTTTCAATTGGATAACAGCGTCGCTGTCGTCCGCGAAACGCTTGAAGCGCATCAGGCGGCAAAACGGCTTCTCGATGATCGTCTGCTCGATGATCGGAATATTGTGACCGTCTTTGACAATCTGATGAAGATTGAACTCGGGTTTTTCGTAATCTTTACCCAGCCGGTAGAGTAATTCGTACCCGGCGGAGAGGCGCGTGGCGCCCGGCACATAGGCCAAGGGGCTGGCGGGATTCGCGAAGGATTTGGACGCGGCCTGAGCCCAGGCGGTGAGGGGGCTCAACATAGCCCGCTGGAATTCGTGCAGTTGGTAGAGCATGGGTGCTCCGTTTTAAGCGGTTCGCATGGGGCTTCGCAAACACGCGCAGGGCGTTGCGGCAGGCCAATTTGTTTGTGGGCACATTGTTTTTCGGCCGACAGTCTGATCGATCATATCGAACTAAGCGCAATTGTGCAATGCAGCAATTCGCGTGCAGCTGCCACGCAAACTGTCATTAAATCATGCTACTGGCGATGTTGCCGTGCCGCTATCGGGGCTTGCCGCAACATCAAGTTCTGTTTCTCCGGTGCCGTTATGGGGAGGTTGCCCTGTCGCCTGCGCCATCGCCTGTTCGTGCTTCATCAGGTTCAGGCCGGTATGCACGAGGGCCACATGCGAAAAAGCCTGTGGAAAGTTGCCCACCAGGCGCTGCGCACCCGGATCGTACTCTTCCGCGAGCAAACCGACATCGTTGCAGAGCGCGAGCAGCCGTTCGTACATGGCGATCGCTTCGTCGAGGCGGCCTTGCAGCGCGAGGTTGTCCACCATCCAGAACGAACACGCGAGAAACGTGCCTTCTCCTGGCGGCAGGCCGTCGTCGTATTCGGTGGTGCGATAGCGCATCACGAAACCGTCATGCATCAAGTCCTTCTCGATGGCCGCCACGGTGCCTTTGACGCGCGGATCTTGCGGCCGCAGAAAGCCCACCAGCGGCATCAACAGCACGCTCGCATCGAGCTGGTCGGTGCCGTAGGACTGCGAAAACGCGTTAAGCGCGGGATTCCATGCCTTTTCGCAGACTTCCGCATGGATTTGCTCGCGGGTGGCGCGCCATTCGTCGAGCGGGCCGTCGAGCTTGAACATTTCCGCCGAGCGGATGGCACGGTCGTAGGCGACCCATGCCATCACCTTCGAGAAGGTGAAATGCTGGCGGCCGCCGCGCGTTTCCCAGATGCCTTCGTCGGGTTCCCGCCAGATCGTGTCGAGGTGGGAGAGCAGCGCGCGCTGCACGTTCCACGCCGTGTCGTCCGCCTGCAGGCCACCGACCCGCGCGAGATGCAGCGCATTCATCACTTCGCCATAGACGTCGAGCTGGCGTTGGCCGACCGCGTTATTGCCGACCCGCACCGGTTTCGCGTCCTGATAGCCCGGCAGCCAGTCGAGTTCGAACTCGGGCAAACGCCGCTCGCCCGCGATGCCATACATGATCTGCAACTGATCCGGCGCACCGGCCATGACGCGGCCAAGCCAGGAGCGCCACGCGCGGGCTTCGTCGAAGTAGCCGCCGCGCATCATGGCGAGCAGCGTGATCGTGGCGTCGCGTAGCCAGCAATAGCGGTAGTCCCAGTTGCGGGTGCCGCCGAGTTGCTCCGGCAGCGAAGTCGTGGGCGCGGCGACGATACCGCCGGTCGGCTCGTAGGCGAGCGCCTTGAGCGTGATCAGCGAGCGGCGGATCGGCTCGGCCCAGCGTCCTTCGACCGTGCTGCGCGCCGACCATTCGAGCCAGTGGTTCTCGGTGCGCGCAAGCGACGTATGCGGGTCGCGCGCCGGCGGAATGCGTAGATGCGAGGGCGAATAAGCCAGTGAGAACGGCACCCGCTCGCCTTCGCTGACGGTGAATTCGGCGACCGTTTTCATGTCTTCGCCGCGCAACGCGACCGGTGTGCGCAACACGGCGGTATCGGGCCCGACGATCGCCTTGATGCCGCTGTCGTGCTTAAGGCGGTCGACCCACGGAATCGAGAAACCATAATCGAAGCGCAGCACGAGTTCCATCTTCATGCGCACCGTGCCGCGTTGGCCGACGACGATCCGCACCAGTTCCGACCAGCCATTGCCCGGCGGCATGAAATCGACCAGCGTGACGGCGCCCTCGGGCGTATCGAAATGGGTTTCGAGAATCAGTGTTTCGCCGCGATAGCGGCGGGTGACGGTGGGCGGCGTGTCCGAGACCGGCGAGATCAGCCAGCGGCCGTTGCCGGGCGTGCCGAGCAGCGCGGCGAAGCAGGCGCCGGAATCGAAGCGCGGCCAGCAGAGCCAGTCGACGGAACCTTCGCGGGAGATGAGCGCGGCCGTGTGGCCGTCGCCGACGAGCGCATAGTCTTCGATGTGTGCGGGCATGGGGAGCGGAGTCAGTATGGCGCGCGGCAAGGAGCGCCGCGCGTGTCGTTGTTCTTACCCGACTCGCGCGATGCGCTTTGGTTCACCGCACATTGCCGCGAAACGCGAGTTGGTAATCTGTCAAACGAATGCCTACAATCAGATTTCATGCCGACGCCCGGAGCATTCCGGATGATGGACCGGCCCCGCCCGTGGCGCATACAGACGCCGTTTCCGAGGACCAAAGCTATGCTGAACCCGTCGAAATCCGATTGCATCACGATTCTCTCGGCCGCCAGCGAGCTTGCCGACGATTCGATGTTGCCGCTCGATCACGGCCGGCTGGGCCTGAGCCGCAACGGCATGCTGGCAGCCGCCGCCTTTCTGGTCGAACGGGCCTGCTTCCGGCGTTATCAGGAAGGCGATGGCAATTATGCCGTGGGCGCTCTTTCGTTGCAGGGACGTCTGCGCCTCGACCAGCTTTCGAACGGCTGACCGCAGGCCTTCGTGGTCGGCGCGCCGCAGTAACCGCAATCTGATCGCGCTTGCGGCGAGGGTACACCGCTTCGCCGTGCCGCCGCGTTTTATCGCTTCCCTCGTGTTCACGTCTCCCGCGCACGTGACGTTGCGTCACGCCTTGTGTGCGCCCGCGAAGCGGAACGGCACCGGGCCGTGACTGCGCCCGGTAGTGCGTCTCATGCATGCGCAAGCGGGTGCCGCCCAGCCTCAGAAGTGCGAAGCCCCCACGCCGAAGATCCCAATGATGCCGATGATGATCAGATAGAGCGCGACGATGTAGTTCAACAGGCGCGGCATGACGAGAATCAGAATACCGGCGATCAACGAAACCAGCGGGCCCAAACTGAGTGTGACGTTCATGAAGACTCCGTAGAGTGAGACGCGATTGAAAAAATGCCCCGTCAGGCGGGACAATGGCTACTTATGCTGCGGCTCGACGTATCCACTGGATACCGCCAGCCGCATTAACAGCATGATCCGACACAACGCTTTTATACTTCTTTCGATAAGAACAACGCTCGACCGATGGCGCGGCAGACCAGAGACACTCTTACAACCGGTTCAACCCAATAACGAATGAACAGGAGGTCATATGCTTCGTCGTCACCGGGCCGCGACGCGTGCCGTTGCAGGTTCTCACCTGCCTGCTGTTGATGGCACTTCACAACGCGCGGGGCAAGCTGCTCCGTCGCGCTCCGCCCGCTCGATAATAAAAGGTTTCGCGCTCATGGTCTCGATTGTTGCTTCGCACGCGTTTGCGCAAGATTCCGGCCCGGTTCCCGCCGACGGTGTCTACGACATGCTGGTCGGCACGTACACCGGCGCCAGGAGTGAAGGCTTGTACGTCTATCGCTTCGACACGAAGACGGGCGAAGCGACGCGCGTCTCGGTCGCGCAGACGGTCAATCCGTCGTATCTTGTGGTGAGCCGCGACCGCCGTTTCGTCTACGCGGTCAACGAACTGCCCGGTGACAATGGCCCGGCCTCCCAGCGCGGCGGCATCAGCGCGTTTCGATTCGACGCCGCGAGCGGCCAGCTGACGTTCCTCAACAAGGTGTCGGCGGACGGCAATGATCCGTGCTATCTGAGCCTCTCGCCGGACGGCAAATATCTGCTGGCCGCGAACTACTCAGTGGCAGCCGACCCGGGCGGCAGTTTCGCCGTGTTTCCGTTGCAGGCCGACGGCCAGGTCGGCGCGTCCGTGCTCACGGTGCATCACGAAGGCGGTGGTCCGGTGAAGGGCCGCCAGGACAATTCGCACGTTCACTCCACCGTGTTCTCGCCGGACGGCCACTATCTGTTCGCGCAGGATCTCGGCGCGGACAAGCTGTACTCGTACCGCTACACACCTGATGGCAGCCGCGGCCTGTTCGGCCCGACCGACTGGCGCTACACCCAGGAGAAAGCGGGCACGGGGCCGCGCCATCTGGTGTTCGGCGCGGACGGCAAGCACGCGTATCTGACCAGCGAACTGGCCGCCACGGTCAGCACGTTCAATTACGACGGCGGCAAGCTCACGCAGGTGCAGACCGTGCCGCTGACCGAGCCGGGCTTCAAGGGCGCGGTAGGCGCGGCGGCGATTCATCTGTCGCCGGACGGGCGCTTTCTGTATGCCACCAATCGCGGCGACGCGAATGAGATCGTGATCTTTTCGGTGGACCCGACCAACGGGCATCTCAGGAAGATCGGGCATCAATCGAGCCTCGGCAAGTCGCCGCGCGAATTCGCGATCGATCCGACCGGCAACTGGCTGATCGTCGGCAATCAGAATAGCGATACCGTGTATGTGTTCAAACGCGATCAACAGAGCGGTTTGCTCGAAGCGAATCCGAAGCACTTCGAGCTTGGATCGCCGGTGGATTTCAAACTGGTCTCGCCGTCGTAAGCGATGACGAAGCGTGTGATTTGACTATGTGCGCTGAATAAAAATGCGGCCGCTTGTTGTTCAAGCGGCCGCATTTTTTGCGGCTGGCTTTACGCGAGCGATGGCCTGCGATAGTGGTTCACTCCGCCGGCCCAGGCGCCAGCACTTCACGGCTACCGTTGATGCCCATGGCGGACACGAGGCCCGCCGTTTCCATCTGTTCGACGAGACGCGCCGCGCGGTTATAACCGATGCGCAACTGGCGCTGCACCGAGGAGATCGACGCGCGCCGCGTGCGCACCACGAAGGCGACCGCCTCGTCGTAGAGGGGATCGGCCTCCGCGTCCGGCGATTCGCCGAACAGGTCTTGCGCTGCGCCGCCCTCGGTGGCCGGGCCGTCGAGAATGCCTTCCTCGTACTGCGGCTCGCCGAACTGCTTCAGATACTCGACGATCCGATGCACTTCCTCGTCGGCGACGAACGCGCCGTGTACCCGTTGCGGGTAGCCCGTGCCGGGCGGCAGGAACAGCATGTCGCCCTGGCCCAGCAGCGACTCGGCACCCATCTGATCGAGAATCGTGCGCGAGTCGATCTTCGACGATACCTGGAACGCCACGCGCGTCGGAATGTTCGCCTTGATGAGCCCCGTGATCACGTCGACCGAAGGACGCTGCGTCGCCAGGATCAGGTGGATGCCGGCGGCGCGCGCCTTCTGCGCGAGCCGCGCGATCAGTTCTTCGATCTTCTTGCCGGCCACCATCATCAGGTCGGCCAGCTCATCGATCACGACCACGATCAGCGGCAGCGGCGCGAGCGGTTCGGGCGCTTCCGGCGTCAGCGAGAACGGGTTGCCGAGCTTCTTGCCCTTGGCTTCGGTGTCGCGGATTTTCTGGTTGAAACCGGCCAGATTGCGCACGCCGACCGCGGACATCAGGCGGTAGCGCTTTTCCATTTCGCCGACGCACCAGTTCAGCGCGTTGGCGGCCAGCTTCATGTCGGTGACGACCGGCGCGAGCAGATGCGGAATGCCTTCGTAGACCGATAGCTCCAGCATCTTCGGATCGATCATGATGAGGCGTACTTCCTCGGGCGTCGCCTTGAAGAGCAGCGAGCAGATCATCGCGTTGATCGCCACCGACTTGCCCGAACCGGTCGTGCCCGCGACCAGCATGTGCGGCGCCTTCGCCAGATCGGCGACCACCGGATGGCCGGTGATGTCCTTGCCCATGGCGAGCGTCAACTGGGAATGCGAGTTCTGGTAGACGCTGGCTTCGAGAATTTCGGACAGGCGGATGGTCTGGCGCTTGGCGTTCGGCAATTCCAGACCCATGCAGGTCTTGCCGGGAATCGTCTCGACCACGCGGATGGATGTCAGGCCGAGCCCGCGCGACAGATCCTTCATCAGACCGACGATCTGACTGCCGCGCACGCCAAGCGCCGGCTCGACTTCGAAGCGCGTGATGACCGGCCCGGCCGACGCGCCGACAACGGTCACCGGCACCTTGAATTCCTGCAGACGCTGTTCGATCAGCAGGCCGGTTTCGATGAGCTTTTCTTCGGAGACCGGTTCGACGTCGATGTCTGCGGGCGCGAGCAGGTCGAGCGTGGGCAGTTCGACCATCGAAGCCGCGGGTGCGCGGAACTCGAAGCCGTTGGTGGGGCTGTGGCCGCGCAGCGGGGGGCGTTGGACGGTGGGTTCGGCGGCCCCGGTGGATGGGGGCGCGGTTGTGGTCGGTGCAGCGGGGGGTGTTGCGTCGAGTGGCTTTGCGTCGAGCGGTGCTGCCGCGAGCGGTGCGGATGCTGCTGGCGCGAAGGCGGCCTCGTTGACGCGGTCTTCCACGGCGACCGGTTCGTCGGCAACGACATCGGATGCCACGGGCGCGGCGTGAACCGCGAAGCCCGGAAAGCGAACCACGTTCGATGCCTGCACCACGATGGTGGGTGGCGGCTCTGCGGCTGCTGTGTTGTCAGCGTATGCGGTGGCCGGCGATTCCGACGCGTGCGGCACGATGCTTTGCGGCAGCATTGCGGCCGATGCGTTTGGAACGTGCTCGGTGGTGGGCGAGTTCGACGCATGCGACGCTACGTTGAGTGGTGGCATTGCTGCGGTTACGTTTGCAGCGTGCGTGCTGGTTGACGCGTCCGATGCCTGGGTCGCGTCCGGCAGGGCAGGGGAGTCCACGGCTTCCATTTGGACCGGTGCAGTGGATTCGTCAAGGCGCGCTCCGCTCAGCGACGGCATGACGTCATGCGTCGCCACGGCTTCACTCGACGCGGCAACGCTAGCGACAGCCGGCCCGCTCGACGACGAAGCCGCGTGTTGCGCCAGGACGGCATCGAGTTCGGCTTCCCAAGGCGCGAGGGTTTTATCGAACACGACGGAAGCGACCGGGGCATACGCCGGCACAGCGGATGGCGGCTCGATGACCGGTGCGGCTGCTTTAACGTGTTCGGTGGCCGCGGATGTAGTTGGCTGCCCGGCAACCTCAGATGCGATGACTTCTGAATGATCCGCCGGCTGGCTAGGCGTTTGCGCGACTTCAGCTGTCGGGCTCGCGTGGCTGTCGGCGTGAGGTGCCAGCTGCGCTGAGTCGTCTTCGAGCGGCGGTTCGTCCGCGTGAGCTTCGCTCGCTTGCAACTGCGCCGCGAAGATCTGAAACGGCGTAGGTGTAGCAACCGATGGCACATACTGCGACGCAGGCGCAGGCGCAGGCGCAGGCGCAGGCGCAGGCGCAGGCGCAGGTGCAGGTGCAGGTGCAGCCGCAGCCGCAGCCGCAGCCGCAGCCGCAGCCGGAGCCGCAAACACAGGCTCGACTACGGGCGCCGCCGTCAACGGTCGTTGAATGATCGGTGGCTCGATCGGCCATTGCACGACGGGCTCGTGCCTGACCTCCAGCGGCACTTCGATCGCGGTTTCCGTGCGCGTCGTTTCGATCGGCGCTTTTACCGAGTCGTCAGCCGATGCACTTTCCACAACGTCGAACGAAGGCACAGCCTCGTCCGGCGTCAATGGCATCAAAGGCGTCTCGAGTACCTCCGCTCGCGCCATATCCCCGCCCGATGGCCGAACCTCGAACGACCCCAACGCGTCCGGCGCGCTCGTGACTTTCGGGGCGTCCGCGCTGCTGCTGCGCGCGAGGCTCACCCCGGCAAGGTCGGTCCAGCGGGCGGCGTTTTCAGCAATGCTGCGAAGCGTCTCCTGCACACTCGGAGGCGGCGTGACTTTCTGCGTCGTGGGCATAGGCCGCGTGAAGCTGGGCGGCGCCCGGCGCGTCGCCGACGCCGGCATGTCGTCGCCTGAACGCGGGGCGGCCGGGAAAGCCTGCCGGGGCGCCGCGGCGCGATTGACCGAAGCCGCCGGGGCAGAGGTGCCTTGGGCCGCCACCGACGGACGACCCGCGCCGGTGGTTGAGTTGCCCACGGACCCCGCAGTCGAGTGCGAGGCCGCGCCGGGGACGCCGCGCGCCATTGCCGCCGCGTGCGTCGATGTCTGAGCCACTCTGGTTGGCATAGCCGCGCGGCCCGCGGCACCTGCCGCGCCCGCCGCAGCTGCACCACCCACAGTACGTGCCGCACTCGCAGTGCCTGTCGCGGCTGCCGAAGTTGCACCCACTGTACCCACTGCACCAGCTGCAGCCGCACCCCGAGCGAAGGCCGCACCTGCCGCGAGGCCGGCACCGAACCCTGACGATCCGACGGCCCGCTGCTCGCCAGCCGACCGACGTCCAACCTGCGATGCGCTGTCGCGAGCCGCGGCACCGGATGCACCCGATCCGGCGACCGAATCCTCCGCCGGCGCAGCCATGCGTGATCCGGAGTCGCGCAACCAGCCGGTCGGTGCGACCGGCTCGGCCGGCATCCACGCGGCTTTGTCCGGGTTGAGTGATTGCGTTTGCATCGGTACATGGCGCGGCGATGTCGTCGCTGCGCCCGTGTGCAGCACCGGCTCGGACTGCGTCTGACCGCGCGGCGCCGCCGCCCCGCTGCGCCAGCTCGCGCCGACGCCACGCGCCGACGCATCCTTGCCCGCGGCAGCCGCAGCGGCGCCCGCGGCCGCGTCGCGCCCGCGCGCGGGCGGCCGCCACACCGTGGGGCGCGCGTAACGTCCATTGGTTTTCGGCGCCATCGTATTGGTGGTTGGCGAAACGTGCGACGGCAAGCCGTCGTCGACACTGCGATGACGGCGCGCTTCCTCGTCGCGTTTGGCGAGGCCGCGCGACAGGCCGAGGCCGAACGCGCCGTCGGCCCATGCGGCGAAGTCGCGCCAGCGGAAATCGATCAGCCAGGGCAGGCTGATCAGCAGCAGCGCGAGCGCCGCGAGAGGTGTGCCGATATGCCCGAGCAGATGACCGAAGCCCGCGGCCAGCGCGTGGCCGAAGCCATTCACACCGGCCACGCCGATCAGCGACGCTTCGAGTGTGCAGCTCGCCACCAGCACGCAGACGAAGCCGAGCCAAAGCCGGATCGTGCCGGGGCCGCGCAAGCCTGCGCCGCCCGGCAGCGCGGACTTCACGAGACGCCACACAAGAGGAATGAACCAGACGGCTGACCCGCCGAACCAGCCGAAAACTACCGTTTGCATACTAGACATCAACGAATGACGGACGCGCGCAAACGCAATCCGTCGAGTTTAAACCGGCGAAGCCCGACGCTTCGAAGGCAGACGCAAGTATGCTTGCGTCCCATTGGAAAGCAGACCGGCGCGCGGCCTGCCGTCGGTGAAAAACAACGGCTGTCGGGACAGCCTTCACCCTTCATGCGGACCGTTCCGACCGTGGCGCGCGCCGCAGGCCGGTTGGCCAGTCAGCGTGCCTTGCTCTCGTCCGGCGATCCGCGCCCCGCTCATTTCGTGCTGCTGTCGAAGGTCAGCGTGTCGCCGTTGTCGAGCACCAGTTGCATCTGCTGCGGCGCGCGCATCTGCACGCCGGTGCGATCGATATGCGTCAGCGCATTGAGATACGCGCCCTCGATCTGTCCGCCCGGCGTCATGCACGCCATGCGCGTGCCGCCCAGCGTGCCGAAGCTCAGCTTGCCGTCTTTCAGCGCATACGAGCCCATATAGCGGTTGCAACCGGAAAAGCCGCTGGCGTGCCGTTGACCGGTCGAGGTGGACAACGTGAGCGTAATCGGCGCGCCCTGGTTCGCGGACGGAATCGCGCGTGCGGTGCCGTCAGCCTGTTTCCATGCGCTCAGCACCCAGCTGGTGTCGTCAAGCAATTGCGCGGCGGCGGGGTTGAAGGGGTCGGGCGCGGCGGCTTCCGAGTCGGGATGTTTCGGGATCGCGCAGGCGCTCAACAGCGCGGCGACGCTCAACGCGGCGATGGCGGTGCGCAGATGCGGGGTGAAATACGGGGTAAAGCGCGCAACACGTCGCGCGGAGGAGCTTTGGAGCATGGCGTCGTTCCTCTTCAAACTGGCGAAGGCGTAAGGGTAACGCACTAAGCTCGCCGCACGCGAGAGCATTGGCGTGCCACGAGCTTATTCAGCGCGTCATGGCGGCCTTGTACGCCGCCGTTGTGAGCAAGTTGTGCGCAAGTTGTGCGCAAGTCGTGCGCAGTCGTTGCCCGTCACGCGCGGATCAGGATGTGGCCGCCGCGAGCAAGGTGCGGCGAGGGGTCCGCATGTTAACATCGTGCTCTACCCAATCCCACCCTCATCCGACTTTTATCTGGAGACCTCATGCAGATCGGCCAACGGATCGGCACGCCCCTTTCTGAATCCGCCACGCGTGTCATGCTGCTCGGCGCCGGCGAGCTCGGCAAGGAAGTGATCATCGCGTTGCAACGGCTGGGCGTCGAAGTGATCGCCGTCGACCGTTACCCGAACGCGCCGGGTCACCAGGTCGCGCACCGCGCGTACGTGATCGACATGACGGATCGCGCCGCGTTGCGCGCGCTGGTCGAACAGGAGCGCCCGCATCTGATCGTCCCCGAGATCGAGGCGATCGCGACCGACGAACTCGCCGCTATCGAGGCCGACGCGCTCGCCGAAGTGATCCCAACGGCGCGCGCCACGCAGCTCACCATGAACCGCGAAGGCATCCGCCGTCTGGCCGCCGAGGAACTCGGCCTGCCGACCTCGCCGTACGCCTTCGCCGACTCGCTCGACGAACTGCGCGCGGGCATCGCCAAAGTTGGCTACCCGTGCGTGGTGAAGCCGGTCATGTCGTCGTCGGGCAAGGGGCAGTCGGTGCTGCGCAGCGACGCCGACGTCGAACCCGCATGGCAATACGCCATGGCCGGCGGCCGGGTGAACCACGGCCGCGTGATCGTTGAAGGCTTTATCGACTTCGAATACGAAATCACGCAGTTGACCGTGCGCGCCATCGACCCGGCGAGCGGTGAAGTCAGCACGTATTTCTGCGACCCGATCGGCCACGTGCAGGTGGCGGGCGATTACGTCGAATCGTGGCAGCCGCAGCCCATGAGCCCGCTCGCGCTCGAACGTTCGCGTGAAGTGGCGCACAAGGTCACGGCCGCGCTCGGCGGGCGAGGTTTGTTCGGCGTGGAACTTTTCGTGCGCGGCGATGACGTATGGTTTTCGGAAGTGAGTCCGCGTCCGCATGACACCGGTCTCGTCACGCTGTGCTCGCAGCGCTTTTCGGAATTCGAATTGCACGCGCGCGCGATCCTCGGTTTGCCGGTGGATACGTCGCTGCGGGCGCCGGGTGCGTCGGCGGTGATTTACGGCGGCCTCGACGAGACCGGTATTGCTTTCGAAGGTGTCGCCGCGGCGTTGGCGGTGCCGAATTCGGACCTGCGCCTGTTCGGCAAGCCGGAGAGTTTCGTCAAGCGCCGCATGGGCGTGGCGCTCGCCACGGGCGACAGCACCGACGAAGCACGCTCGCGTGCGAAGCAGGCTGCGGCGGCGGTGCGGCCGGTGTCGGCGAAGTAAGTGCCGGCGGGGCGCGCTCGGCATGGTTGTGACGAACCGCCACGCGCCGCTGGTTTCGCGCGGCCGGCATAATCGGCGCGCGCAATCTGAAATGATTGGGCTCGTCGAGCTCATCGACGTTGAGGTACGTATGGCGCTGGAAATCGGCAACAACACGCGGCGCGGGGTGGCCGGCCGTCTCGGCACACTCGGCGTGCTGTTCGCGCTGTGTGCCGGTTTGACGGGGTGCGGTCTCGCGGCCGCGCCGTGCCGGATCGCTTCGGCCGGCTTGAAGATCGTGCCGGTGGTCGGGCACGTGGCCGCCGCGCCGACCGATGCGTGCGCCGACGTGATCGATCCATGATCGATTCGCGTCGACTGTCCTGAGCCGCAGCCACGAGGCGCGGCATACCTGGGGCTTGCCTGGCATCGCCCGTGTTTGACTGGCAGCAACGATCGAGGCTTCCCATGAAGAGATGGCTGGTTGCGTTAACCACGGCGGCGGGACTGGCGGCGTCATATGGCGTTGCATGTGCCGCGCCGTTGCAGTTTTCAGAGATTCAGGCAAAAAACCGTCAGACCCACAAATACACCTGTGCGACCGGCAAGATCCTGCAGGTCACCTACTGGAACACGGCGAACGGCCAGAGCTTCGCGCTCGTGCCGGTGAAGGGCAAAGCGCTGCTGTTCGTCAACACCATGTCGGCCTCCGGCGCGAAATATCAGGCCGGCAGCTATACATGGTGGATCAAGGGCCCGCGCGCCGACCTGTACGACGCCATGGACGGCGAAAACGCGCCGCCCATGCTGTCGGACTGCGTCACCATCAATCGCTAGGCATGCGGCGGCGGGTTATCCCAACTGCGCCGCTGATTGCCTCATCATGCTCCTGCCGCGCGGCATTGGCCGCCGGCCGCACATCATTCCCGTTCGAGTAGTAAGCTGTCTGGCGTGGCATCTGCAGCGCGCTCACGTTATGCCATCAAGCCATGCCGGGCGGTGTCCGCATGGCCGTCGTCGTCTTTCGATCGTCCGTTTCCGGACCCCGGCAAGGGGTCGCGGCCCGCGTCCGTATCATCAAGCGAGACCCTCAATGAAAGCATCGGACCTGTTCGTCAAATCGCTGGAAGCCGAAGGTGTCGAGTATGTGTTCGGTATTCCCGGTGAAGAAAACCTCGATCTGCTCGAATCGCTGCGCCGCTCGAAAATCCGTCTGATCCTCACGCGTCATGAACAGGCGGCCGGTTTTATGGCCGCCACTTACGGGCGTCTCACGGGGCGCATCGGCGTGTGCCTGGCGACCCTGGGCCCGGGCGCGACCAACCTCGTGACTGCCGCCGCGTACGCGCAACTGGGCGGCATGCCGATGCTGATGGTCACCGGGCAAAAACCGATCAAGGCGAGCAAGCAAGGGCATTTTCAGATCGTCGACGTAGTGCGCATGATGGAGCCGCTGACCAAATACACGCGGCAGATCGTGTCGGTCAGCAATATCCCGGCGGCGGTGCGCGAGGCGGTGCGTCAGGCGGAAGAGGAGCGGCCCGGCGCCACTCACCTCGAATTGCCGGAAGACGTCGCGCATGAAGAAGGCGACGGCAAGCCGATACCGAAGAGCTACAGCCGCCGTCCCATCGCCGAGGAAAAAGCCGTGGCGCACGCGGTCGAGGCGATCACCCGCGCGAAGCATCCGTTATTGATGATCGGCGCGGGCGGCAATCGCAAAACCACCACCAAGATGCTGCGCGAGTTCGTCGACCAGATCGGCATTCCGTTCTTCACCACGCAGATGGGCAAGGGCGTGATCGACGAATCGCATCCCATGTGGCTCGGCAACGCGACGCTCTCCGACGGCGACTTCGTGCACCGCGCGATCGACCACGCGGACTGCATCATCAATGTCGGTCACGACGTGATCGAAAAGCCGCCGTTTTTCATGCGCAGCGGCGAGGCCGGCGAGAAGACGGTGATTCACGTCAACTTCCTCGGCGCCGAGGTCGACACGGTGTACTTCCCGCAGATCGAAGTGGTCGGCGATATCGCCAACGCCGTCTGGCAGCTCAAGGAAAGTCTCAAGGAGCGCCAGGAGCACTGGGACTTCACGCGCTTCAAGGAAATCAAGGAGCACTTCGAGGCGCATCTGATCAAAGGCCAGCACGACGACCGTTTTCCCATGTATCCGGTGCGGATCGTCAACGACGTGTACGAGACCACGCCGGTGGACGGCATCGTGTGTCTGGACAACGGCATGTACAAGATCTGGTTCGCCCGCTACTACCGCGCGCACGAACCGAATTCACTGCTGCTCGACAACGCGTTGGCTTCGATGGGCGCGGGGCTGCCGTCCGCGATCGCCACCAAGATCGTGCATCCGGACCGCAAGGTCATGGCCGTGTGCGGCGACGGCGGTTTCATGATGAATTCGCAGGAACTGGAAACGGCGGTGCGTTTGAGGCTGGATCTGGTGATCCTGATCTTGCGCGACGACGCGTTCGGCATGATCCGCTGGAAGCAGGAAAACATGAACTTCCCCGACTACGGCATGACGCTGAGCAACCCGGATTTCGTCGCGTATGCGCAGAGCTATGGGGCAAAGGGTCACCGAATCGAATCGGCGGCGGAGTTCGCGCCGCTGCTGCGCGAATGTTTCGTGACGCCGGGCGTACATGTGATCGATCTGCCGATCGACTATTCCGACAATGAGCGCGTGCTGAATCGCGAGATCAAGCGGCTGTCGGCGCAACTATGAACGGCGGGTGGCTTCACCGGCGACTGACAGGCGAGCGGAAAATGGGCGCGGCTAGTGAGCGGCACGCGAACGGCACACTAGCGGCAAGTGAGCAGCCAATGAGCAGCCAAGGGGCATGCCCCTTGCTGGCAGTCTTGCTTTTACAGCTATCGGATCAAGGAGACGCGTCATGTTGAACAAGACCTACCCGTACTATCTCGCCAACGTTGCGGTGGCCGCCAACACCGATCTCGAAGTCACCGATAAATTCAGCGGCGAAGTCGCCACCCGCGTGGCGATGGCCGACGCCGCCGCGATCGACAAAGCGATCGGCCACGCCGTCGAGGCCATGCCCGCGCTGCGCGCCTTTCCGCCGTTCAAACGCCAGGCGGTGCTCGAACATTGCGTGAAGCGTTTTCGCGAGCGCTACGACGAACTGGCGCTCGCGCTGTGCATCGAGGCCGGCAAGCCGATCAACGACTCGAAAGGCGAGGTCACGCGCCTGATCGATACGTTCAAGGTGGCCGCGGAGGAGTCGGTGCGCATCGACGGCGAGATCGTCAATCTGGAGATTTCGCCGCGCGCCAAGGGCTACCACGGCTATGTGAAGCGGGTGCCGATCGGCCCTTGCTCGTTTATTTCGCCGTTCAACTTTCCGCTGAACCTGACCGCGCACAAGGTCGCGCCGGCTATCGCGGCAGGTGTGCCGTTCGTGTTGAAGCCGGCGAGCCGCACGCCGGTCGGCGCGCTCATCATGGGCGAGATTCTGGCGGAAACCGATCTGCCCAAAGGCGCATTCTCGATTCTGCCCGCGCATCGCGACGGCGCCGATCTCTTCACCACCGACGAGCGCTTCAAATTGCTGTCCTTCACCGGCTCGCCCGCGGTGGGCTGGGATTTGAAGAAGAAGGCGGGCAAGAAAAAGGTGATTCTGGAATTGGGCGGCAACGCGGCTGCGATCGTCGACGGCGATCAGGGCGGAAAGCTCGACTATGTGGTCGACCGGCTCGCATTCGGCGCGTTCTATCAGTCGGGGCAGAGCTGCATCGGCGTGCAGCGGATTCTCGTCCACGCCAGTTTGTATGACGCCTTGCGCGAGAAGCTCATTGCCAAGACCAAATCGCTCGTAATGGGCGATCCGAAAGACGAAAAGACCTTCGTCGGGCCGATGATCTCCGAATCGGAATCCAAACGCCTCGTCGGCTGGATGGAAAGCGCGGTGCAGGCGGGCGCGAAAATCATTGCCGGCGGCAAGGTCGAGGGTGCGATGTTCGAGGCCACGCTGCTCGAAGGCGTGAAACGCGACACCGATCTGTATCGCAAGGAAGCGTTCGGGCCGGTGGCGATTCTGGAGCGCTTCGACGATTTCGACGCCGCGCTCGCGACCGTCAACGACAGCGACTTCGGCCTGCAGGCGGGCGTGTTCACGGATTCGCTCGCGCATGCGCATCGCGCGTGGGACGAACTCGACGTGGGCGGTGTGGTGATCAACGACGTGCCGTCGTTCCGGGTCGACAACATGCCGTACGGCGGCGTGAAGGATTCCGGGTTGGGGCGTGAAGGCGTGCGCTACGCGATCGAGGACATGACCGAGTTGCGCCTGATGGTGATGCGCGAGACGTGGTAGGACGGCTGTCACGCAACTGTCGTCTGAGCCCACTACGCTGCGAGCGAAGCGCGACGGCGCATGGGGGTGCCCCGAGCGCCGGCGCCCCGGCTTTCGCCGGCGTAAGCAGAAAGCCGGCACATGCGCCATGAGTGTTTTTGCTGAAGTGCTACAATACCGGCCTTTCCGGCGGGTGTTTCCGCCGGCCGGAGCCGGCCGCATTTTTTCCCGCAATACTATCGGGTCCCGTGCGGAACGCCGTGGCTCCGCCTTCATCACAATGCCCTCTGCGGTTCCGACCGCTGCCGCGCGCACGCGCAAAGCGCATTTTTAGCGAAAGCCACCATGTCCGACACAGCCGTCACGCCCAGCACTGCGACTTTTGATCAATTCGGTCTCGCGCCCGACATCCTGAAAGCCGTCAAAGAATCGGGCTACACCATCCCTACGCCGATCCAGGCGCAGGCGATTCCCGTCGTGCTGGCCGGCCGCGACGTCATGGGCGCCGCGCAAACCGGCACCGGCAAGACCGCGAGTTTCTCGCTGCCGATCATCCAGCGCCTCTTGCCGCAGGCGAGCACGAGCGCGTCACCCGCCCGCCATCCGGTGCGCGCGCTGATCCTCACGCCGACCCGCGAGCTGGCCGACCAGGTCGCCGCGAACGTGCAGTCGTATGCGAAGCACACTGCGCTGCGCAGCGCAGTGGTGTTCGGCGGCGTGGATATGAATCCGCAATCGGAGCAACTGCGCCGCGGCGTCGAGATTCTGATCGCCACGCCAGGCCGTCTGCTCGATCACGTGCAACAGAAGACCGCCAACCTCGGCCAGGTGCAGATTCTCGTGCTCGACGAAGCCGACCGCATGCTCGACATGGGCTTCCTGCCGGACCTGCAGCGCATTCTGAACCTGCTGCCGAAAGAGCGTCAGACGCTGCTGTTTTCGGCCACGTTCTCGGGCGAAATCAAGAAACTCGCTGCCACTTATCTGCACAACCCGCAAACCATTGAAGTCGCGCGCAGCAACTCGACTGCGACCAACGTAACGCAGATCGTCTTTGAAGTCGCCGAAGGCGACAAAACTGGCGCGGTCGTGCAACTGATTCGCGAGCGCAGCCTCAAGCAGGTGATCGTGTTCTGCAATAGCAAGATCGGCGCGAGCCGTCTCGCGCGCAGCCTCGAGCGCGACGGCGTGGTGGCGACAGCGATTCACGGCGACCGCTCGCAGAATGAACGGATGCAGGCGCTCGACGCGTTCAAGCGCGGCGAGATCGAAGCGCTGGTGGCGACAGACGTCGCCGCACGCGGCCTCGATATCGCCGAACTGCCGGCGGTGATCAACTTCGATCTGCCGTTCAATGCGGAAGACTACGTGCACCGGATCGGCCGTACCGGCCGCGCGGGTGCTTCAGGCGACGCCTTGTCGCTGTGCAGCCCGAACGAGCGCAAGCAGCTTGCCGATATCGAGAAGTTGATCAAGCGTCCGTTGGACGTGCAACGCCTGACGGTGGAAGCGCCGGTGCGCCACCACCATGAAGAGCGCGCACCGCGTCGCGAGCGTAGCAGCGAGGGGCGGGAAGGGCGCGAAGGGCGTGAAGATCGCGGCAGCCGTCGGCGCACGGGTGCGTCGTCTGGTTCGTTCGACCGGCCGCATCATCATCGCGCGCAACCGGTGGATGATTTCTTCCTGAAGCCGTATGAGCCGTCGCCTGCTTCGGTTCGCAAGGTCGAGGAGGCCGACGCTGCTTCGGCCGCGCCGCAGAAGTCCGCTTCCAAGCAGCCGTTGGCGGCGCTGTTGGGCGGGTTCGGAATGCCGAGAAAGTCGCCGTCGTCTTCCTGATCCAGGCGCGAATCGCGGTTATCCTGCTGCGGGTAATCCCATTCGTTTTGCCCATGCCACCGTGGCGGCGGCATAAAAGCCGTCTAGCGTTGTATGGTCCGCAGCGCTTTCCAGCTTGAGCCCCAGATGCCGCGCCGCCGCGCTCAGCGCGTCGAGTGGCTTATCGCTGTCCAGCGCCGTGGCGCCGTTCTGCTTGCTGAGTTTTTCGCCCCGTTCGTTCATGACGACGGGCACATGCAAATATTCGGGCGTCGGCACGCCCAGGCAGCGCTGCAAATAGATCTGCCGTGCCGTTGAATCCATCAAATCCGCGCCGCGCACAATGTGCGTGATGCCCGCGTCCGCGTCGTCGACGACCACCGCCAGCTGATACGCCCATTGGTCGTCCGCGCGCTTCAGCACGAAATCGCCGACCTCGGTGGCCAGATTCTGTGTCTGCGTGCCTTGCCAGCGGTCCTCGAACGTGATGATCGCGGCGTCGCCATCGGGCACGCGCAGTCGCCATGCGCGCGCCGGTTTGCCATGCAGGCCTTCGCGGCAGGTGCCGGGATAGGCGAGGGTGGTGTTGCGCGCATGCGCGTGCAGAAGCGAGTCGGCGATTTCCTTGCGCGTGCAGCCACACGGATAGATCATGCCGCCGGCCTTCAATTCCTCCAGCGCCTGCTGGTAGCGCGCGAGGCGGGTGCTTTGCCAGACAGGCGGTTCGTCTGCCTGCATGCCGAAGCGTTCGAGGGTGGCGAGAATATCTTCGGCGGCGCCCGGCACGGTGCGCGGGCCGTCGATGTCTTCAATGCGTACGAGCCACGCTCCCCGATGCGCACGTGCGTCCAGCCAGCTTGCAAGCGCGCTGACCAGCGAGCCGAAATGTAGCGGGCCGGTGGGCGACGGCGCGAAACGTCCGCGGTAGGGCATGCCGGCCTTGGCCCCGGCCCGCAAGCCTCGGCCCGATTGTTGCGCCGGCTGCGCGGCCACCATCACGCGGCGCGTGCCGCCTTGCTGTCCGGATGACATTCCGGACACGTCTTGCCCGCCACGTACATGGGCGATTGTTGCGCTTCCGGCGAAACCACGGCGCGGCAGCCGAAGCATTGCGTCGTCTTGCTGGGCTCAAGTTGAGGATTGAGCGCGGTGCGGTAGTCGAACACGAAGCAGTCGCCGTGATAGTGGGCTCCGCCCACTTCCTCGAAGTACTTCAGAATGCCGCCTTCGAGCTGGTACACGTTCTCGATGCCCACGTCCTTCATGTGGATCGCCGCTTTCTCGCAGCGAATCCCACCCGTGCAGAACGACACAACCGTCTTGCCTTCCAGATCGGCGCGATTCTGCTCGATGACTTCGGGAAACTCGCTGAATTTCGTAATGCGGTAGTCGAGCGCGTTATCGAACGTGCCGACGTCGACTTCGAATGCGTTGCGCGTGTCGAGCATCACGACGGGGCGGCCTTGATCGTCGTGACCGCGGTCCAGCCAGTTTTTCAGCGTGGGCGCGTCGACGAACGGCGCACGGCCTAGCTCCGGCCGGATGGCCGGTTTTTTCATCGTGATGATCTCGCGCTTGAGCTTGACCAGCATGCGGGTGAACGGCTGCTTGTCCGACAGGCTTTCCTTGAACTGCAAATTCGCGAACTTGCCTTCGAACAGCGCGTCGCGACGGATGTAGTCGATGAACGCGTCCGTAGCCTCACGCGTGCCGGCGACGAACAGGTTGATGCCTTCCGGCGCCAGCAGAACAGTGCCCTTCAGGCCGAGCGCATTGCAGCGCTCCGTGACGAACGGGCGCCATGCGGCGGTATCTTCGATAGTCGCAAATTGATACGAAGAGAGGTTGACGATACTCATAAGTGTCCAGCGGTAAGAGGTGACCGGCGTTGCGGAAAACGGGGCGCATTGGGCTCCCGCTTTCAGGCGCCACGCGGTACGGCCACCTCGAATGGGGCGAAACCCGTATTATCTCTCAACCCGGCGCGTTCCCCGACTCGGCCGAATGGCCAGCGGGTTGCGGTAGCGCAAATCGTTCTCGAACTTGCTGTCGATTTGCCGCGCTCAGGCGGACGTCCGCATGCTCCGCCACCTCAGAAACGCCTGTGCACGCGGCTCGCGCGTTTGCGCCCTAAGCCGGACGGCCAACGCGCGGTTTTGGCCTGAAAACTCCGGAAGGGTGGAGTTACAATGTCGCCCATGTCAGATCCCCGCTTCGTTCATCTCCGCGTTCACTCCGAATTCTCGATTGCCGATGGCATCGTGCGCCTTGACGACGTCGTCAAGGCCGCCGCCAAAGACGGCCAGGGCGCGCTCGCCCTCACCGATCTCGGCAACGCATTCGGCCTCGTCCGTTTCTACAAGGAAGCCCGTGGCAAAGGAGTCAAACCCATTGCCGGCTGCGACGTCTGGATCACCAATCCGGACGACCGCGACAAGCCTTCCCGTTTGCTGCTGCTGGTCAAGGACCGGCGCGGCTACCTGAACCTGTGCGAACTGCTCAGCAAGGCGTCGCTCACGAACCAGTATCGCGGTCGCGCGGAAGTCGAGGCCGGCTGGCTCGAAACGGGTCTCGGCGAAGGGCTGCTCGCGTTGTCGGGCGCGCAGCAGGGCGACGTCGGCCTCGCGCTCGCGGCGGGTAACGAAGAAGCGGCAAAGCGCAACGCACTGCATTGGGCGAAGGTATTCCCCGGCGGCTTTTATATCGAGTTGCAGCGCTGCGGTCAGCCCGGCGGCGAGCACTACGTGCAGCAGGCGGTCGCACTCGCGGCGTCGCTGAAACTGCCGGTGGTCGCCACGCATCCCATGCAGTTCATGACGCCGGACGACTTCACCGCGCACGAAGCGCGCGTGTGTATTTCCGAAGGCGACATTCTGGCCAATCCGCGCCGCCCGAAGCGCTTTACGTCCGAGCAGTATTTCCGCACACAGGAAGAGATGGCCGCGTTGTTCGCGGACATTCCGTCGGCGCTCGCCAACTCGGTGGAAATCGCCAAGCGTTGTAACCTCACGCTCGAACTCGGCAAGCCGAAGCTGCCGCTCTTCCCCACGCCCGACGGCATGTCGCTCGACGACTACCTCGTGCATCTGTCGAAAGAGGGCCTCGAAAAGCGTCTCGAGCAGCTTTATCCGGACGAAGCCGAACGCGCGGCGCAACGTGCCACGTACTACGAGCGCCTCGAATTCGAGTGCGGCACGATCATCAAGATGGGCTTTCCCGGCTACTTCCTGATCGTGGCGGACTTCATCAACTGGGCGAAGAACAACGGCGTGCCGGTCGGTCCGGGCCGGGGCTCGGGCGCCGGGTCGCTGGTCGCATACGCGCTCGGCGTGACCGATCTCGATCCGCTGCGCTACAACCTGCTGTTCGAACGTTTCCTGAATCCGGAGCGGGTGTCCATGCCCGACTTCGACATCGACTTCTGCCAGCACGGCCGCGATCGCGTGATCCAGTACGTGAAGGAAAAGTACGGTGCGGACGCCGTGTCGCAGATCGCCACGTTCGGCACGATGGCGGCGAAGGCTGCGGTGCGCGACATCGGCCGCGTGCTCGATCTCGGCTATATGTTCACGGACGGCATCGCCAAGCTGATTCCGTTCAAGCCGGGCAAGCACGTCACCATTGCCGACGCGATGAAGGAAGAGCCGCTGCTGCAGGAGCGCTTCGACAACGAAGACGAAGTGCATCAGCTGCTCGAACTCGCGCAGCGCGTGGAAGGGCTGACGCGTAACGTCGGCATGCACGCGGGCGGCGTGCTGATCGCGCCCGGCAAGCTGACTGATTTCTGTCCGCTGTACACGCAGGGCGACGAAAGCGGCGTGGTGAGCCAGTACGACAAGGACGACGTTGAAGCCGTCGGCCTCGTGAAGTTCGACTTTTTGGGTCTGACCACGCTCACGATTCTCGACTGGGCCGAGCGCTATATCCGGCGTCTCGATCCGTCCAAGCAGGACTGGTCGCTCGGGCAAGTGCCGCTCGACGACCCGGCGTCGTTCTCGATCCTGAAGAAAGCGAATACGGTCGCCGTGTTCCAGCTGGAAAGCCGCGGCATGCAGGGCATGCTGAAAGACGCGCAGCCTGACCGCTTCGAGGACATCATCGCGCTGGTCGCGTTGTACCGTCCGGGCCCGATGGACCTGATTCCGAGCTTCTGCGCGCGTAAGCACGGCCGCGAAGTGGTGGAATATCCGGATCCGCGTGTCGAATCTGTTCTGAAAGAGACCTACGGCATCATGGTCTACCAGGAGCAGGTGATGCAGATGGCGCAGATCATCGGCGGCTATTCGCTGGGCGGCGCCGACTTGCTGCGTCGCGCGATGGGTAAGAAGAAGGCCGAGGAAATGGCCGAGCATCGCGAGTTGTTCCGCCAGGGCGCCGCGAAGAACGGTCTGACCGCTGAGAAGGCCGACGAAATCTTCGACTTGATGGAGAAGTTCGCGGGCTACGGCTTCAACAAGTCGCACGCGGCCGCGTACGCGCTGCTGGCGTATTACACCGCATGGCTGAAGGCGCACCATCCGGCGGAATTCATGGCGGCGAATATGTCGCTCGCCATGGACGACACGGACAAGGTCAAGATCCTGTTCGAAGACTGTCTCACGAACAAGATGGCGGTGCTGCCGCCGGATGTGAATCTGTCCGCGTATCGCTTCGAGCCGGTCGCCGAGCCTGACGGCAAGCGCTCGAAAACGATCCGCTACGGCCTCGGCGCAATCAAGGGCAGCGGCCAGAACGCGATCGAAGAAATTCTGCGCGCGCGCGAAGACGGTCCGTTCATCGATATTTTCGATTTCTGCAACCGGGTCGACCGCCGCATCGTCAATCGCCGCACGGTTGAAGCGTTGATCCGCGCCGGCGCGTTCGACACTTTGCATGCGAACCGCGCGCAACTGATCGCGTCCGTTTCGCTCGCCATGGAAGCCGCCGAGCAGGCGAGCGCCAACGCGCTGCAAGCGGGCCTGTTCGACATGGGCGACGCGCCGTCGCAAGGTCACGAACTGGTCGACGAGCCGGAATGGCCGGAAAAGAAAAAGCTGCAGGAAGAGAAGGCCGCGCTCGGCTTTTATCTGTCGGGCCATCTGTTCGATGCCTACAAGAACGAAGTGCGCCGCTTTGTGCGCCAGAAGATCGGCGAGTTGAAGGAAGGCCGCGACAAGCTGGTCGCGGGTGTGATCGCGTCGCTGCGCACGCAGATGACCCAGCGCGGCAAGATGCTGATCGCGCTGCTCGACGACGGCACCGGTCAATGCGAAGTCACGGTTTTCAACGAAACGTTCGAAGCGCACAAGCAGCTGTTCAAGGAAGACGAACTGCTGGTCGTGCAGGGCCAGGCGCGTAACGACGCGTTTACTGGCGGGATTCGCTTCACTGTCGACACGGTCATGGACCTCGGCCGCGCACGCTGCCGTTACGCTGAGGCCGTGAAGGTGCAGATGAACGGCAACGCGGACGCGCTGGCATTGCGTCGTGTGCTTGAAGCGCATAGCGCAGGCAAGGACGAACCGCAGGCGGCAGCGGCACCGGCGGCTTCATCGCGAGGCGGAAACGGCGGTGGCAACGGTGGTGGCCGCAATGGTGGCGGCTACGGCGGTGGTGGGCAGCGTCAGGCGGTACAGATTCCAAACGGGCTCGCCGTGCAGGTGGTGTATCGCAGCCAGAACGCGGAAGGTGAAATGCGTCTGGGCGACGCGTGGCGCGTGAAGCCGACCGACGAACTGCTCGCGGCGTTGCGCGGCGAGTTTGCCGGAAGCTCGATCGAGATCGTGTATTGATGGTGGGTTGATGCTGGCTTTTGCCGCGCCAATGGCGCGGCAAAACCTGACTGTGACTCGAAGCGGCGAATCCCTGCGACGCGGGCATAGCGAGTGCCGCTAAGCACGCCGCGTTATCAGGCGAGTGATCTTTCATGGGCGCGACGCAATCAGCCGGCTAGACCAACCGACGGTGATTGGCGACCCATGCCCCGCAAGCTAGCGCCGCGCCTTCTCCCCCAAGCGCGCCAGCTTCAAAAACCGGTAATACACCGTCTCCGCATTGAACACCGCGATCATGAAACCGGCGCGGCCGTCCAGAAAACCGCGACGCAGCAAATAAGTCCGCACGAACGCCCACGCGCCGCGCCCGAGCGCCTTGCCGAAGCTGCCTCGCTGGCCCGCCACGTGACGTTGCTGGGCGCCCGCGGTCGAATATGCGTCGAGCTTGCGCAGCACCCCTTCGAAGTCCTCGTACGAGTAATGCATCAGCTTGCCGGTGAGACGCTGCGCCGGCGTGTCGAACACCAGCCGCTCGTGCACCAGGTCGTCGGAGAAGCGCGCGGCGCCACGTTTGAACAGACGCGGAATCCAGTCCGGATACCAGCCGCTGTGATGAATCCAATGCCCGCAAAAACTCGACAGCCGGTCTACCGCATAAACGTCGGCGGTGGGGGCGGCCAGCGCCGCGCGGATCGCTGAGGCCAGCTCCGGTGAGACGATTTCGTCGGCGTCGATCGAAAGAATCCAACCGGTGCCGAGCGCGTCGACCGCGCGATTCTTTTGCGGGCCGTAGCCCGGCCAGTCGGTCTGTTCGATCACGCGAGCGCCGTGCGAGCGAGCGATGTCGGCGGTGCCGTCCGTGCTGCCGCCGTCGATCACGACGATCTGATCGGCGAACGCCACGGCTTGCAGGCATTCAGCCAGCCGCGCCGCCGCGTTTTTGGTGATGATGGCGACGCCGAGGGTGGTTTCTTGCATACCTGAGTAGCGTGAAGGGCAAAATGACGGAACGCTTCGCACCAGCCGGCGCCCCCCAGGCATGTTGCGCGAAGCAGCGGGCATAAGCGGGCTGCCGAAGCGAGTGGCCGAAGCGAGTGGCCGAAGCGAGTTGCCGAAGCGAGTTGCCGAAGTATACACAGCCGATCCCCAACCGCCGACGCCCATCCCCAACCGTTTACAATGCTCTTTTTTGATATTCCGCCCGGCCGGCATTCCGTCTGCCGCGCGGTTGCCGTCCCGCATTCTCAGAGGATTCCTTGAGCGCGAAGCCAACGTTAAGCAAACCCATCGGTACAGGTGAGGCGTCGTCGCCCTCCGTCGTCTTTAAAAGGCTGTGGCCGTATATCAAGCCGCTGATCTGGGTTCTCCTCGGCGCAATCGTTGCAATGGCCGTCAGCGCCGCGACCGACGCGGCGATCCCTGCGTTGCTCAAGCCTTTGCTGGACAAGGGCTTCGGCGCGCATGCCAACGACAAAACCAAGTGGTTCGTGCCGGCCGCGGTGATCGGCCTCGCGCTGGTGCGCAGCTTGTCGCAATATGCATCCGGGTATCTGCTTGCCTACGTGACGAACAAGATCCTGCTCGATCTGCGCCTGAAAATGTTCAGCCGCATGATTCACACGAGCGTGGCGTTCTTCCAGCGCGAAACCGCGAGCACGGTGATCAACGCGATCGTCTTCGAGGTGAACCAGATTCTCAACGTGCTGCTGAGTGTGCTGGTCACGCTGGTACGCGATTCGCTCACCGTGGTCTTCCTGCTCGGCTATCTGTTCTATCTGAACTGGCGTCTGACGCTGATCGTCGCGGTGCTGCTGCCGGCGATCGGCTGGCTGGTCGGCAAGATCAACCGCCGCCTGCGCCGTCTGAACCGCGAGCATCAGTTGCTGACCAATGAGCTGTCGTACATCGTCGAAGAGTCGGTGGGCGGCTACAAGGTCGTCAAGGTGCACAACGGCGAGCAGTACGAGATGGATCGCTTCGAGTCGATGAGCAAGCGTCTGCGCGGCTATGCCATGCGCATGACCGTGTCCGGTGGACTCGCGCAACCGTTGACGCAGTTCCTCGCGTCGATCGCGCTCGCCGTGGTGATTACGATCGCGGTGGTGCAGTCATCCTCGGATCAGACCACGGTGGGCGGCTTCGTCGCCTTCGTCACGTCGATGCTGCTGATCATCTCGCCGCTCAAGCACCTGATGGACGTGAACCAGCCGCTGCAGCGCGGCATGACGGCGTGCGAGCTGATTTTCGGCCTGATCGACGAGCCGTCCGAACCGGAAGGCGGCGGCAAGCCGCTGGAACGCGCGCGCGGCGAAGTGGAGTTCCGCGACGTCTCGTTCAACTACAGCGCGAACGCCACGCACAACCGCCACACGCTCGACCAGGTGTCGTTCAGAGTGGCGCCGGGTGAAATGGTCGCGCTCGCGGGCCCGTCGGGCAGCGGCAAGACCACGCTGGTAAATCTGCTGCCGCGCTTTTTCGATCCGAGCGGCGGTCAGATTCTGGTCGATGGCGTGGCGATCCCCGAATACGATCTGCACGCGCTGCGCAGTCAGATCGCGATGGTGAGTCAGGACGTGGTGCTGTTCAACGACACGGTCGCCAATAACGTCGCGTACGGGCAGGTCGCCGATCCCGACAAGGTCAAGGCGGCGTTGCGCGCGGCCAACCTGTGGGACACCGTCGAGGCCATGCCGAAAGGCATCGAAACGCTGGTCGGCGACAACGGCATGATGCTCTCGGGCGGCCAGCGGCAGCGTCTGGCGATTGCGCGGGCGATCTACAAGGACGCGCCCATCCTGATCCTCGACGAAGCAACGTCGGCGCTGGACTCCGAATCCGAACGCCACGTCCAGGCCGCGCTGGAAACGCTGATGAAGGGCCGCACGACGCTCGTCATCGCGCACCGCCTGTCGACCATCGAGCGTGCCAACCGGATTCTGGTGATGGAAGCGGGGCGGATCGTCGAGAGCGGCAGTCATCGTGAACTGCTGGCGAAAGACGGGCTGTACGCGCATCTGCACCGCATCCAGTTCCAGCAGAGCGCGGCGTAACGCGCGCGACACGTCGATCGGCCATTCGGGTCTCCATTCACGCGGTTCGCCAGCGCGGACCGCGCATGACTTGCCCCTTAACATTTGACGAGGCGCTGGCTCGCGCTGTCTGCTGAATGAAGAAACTTGGACTTTCCAGTAACGCGCTGCAGCACAGCGGCGGCCTAGAGCGCTACGCCATGGACCTGGTGCGCGGCCTTGCCGCGCGCGGCATCGAGCCGGCTTTCTTTGCGCGTCGCTTCGATGCGTCGCTGGCGGAATACGCGATGGTCGAGCCACACCGCATCAACGTGTCGTTTCTGCCGGGCAAGTTGCGCGACCGCTGGTTTTCATGGCGGCTGCGCGGCGCACGTCGCGCGGCGCAAGTCGATGTGCTGATCGGCTGCAACCGCGTCGACTCGTCCGATATGGCGATCTGCGGCGGCACGCATCTCGGTTTTTTACGGGCGACGGGGCGAGCGCAGAAGCGTTCGGACCGCTGGCAGATTGCGCTCGAGCGCCGTCAGTACGAGCGCTCGAAGGTCGTGGTCGCGCATTCGCAACTGATGCACGATGAACTGCGCGAACTGTACGGCGTGGACGAGGCGAAAATCCGCGTGCTGTACCCCCCCGTGGACGGCACGCGTTTCGCGCCGACCGACGCCGCGACGCGCGCCACCCTGCGTCGCAAATATGGTTTTGCCGACGACGAGATCGTCCTGCTGTTTCCGTCGAGCAGCCATGAGCGCAAGGGTTTGCCGCTTATCGAAGCCGCGCTGCGCGACACGGCGCTGCCCGTGGTGGTGGCCGTGGCCGGACGGCCGCCCGCGCGTACGTCCGGGCGGCTGCGCTATATCGGCTATGTGAAGGAGCTCGCCGAGTGTTACCAGGCCGCGGACTTCACGATCCTCGCATCCACGTATGAGCCGTTCGGTCTGGTCGGTATCGAATCGGTGATGTGCGGCACCCCGGTCATTTTCCCGTCGACTATTGGCTGCTGCGATGCGATTGCCCCTCACGCGAAATTCATTTTTTCGCCGGACGACGTGGCGGATCTGCGTGCCACGCTCGAGCGGGCGGTGGGCGCGCATCGCGACGGCACGCGTCGCGCGCCGTCGGAACGGGCCCGCGACGCAGTGCTTTACGACCCAGGCGTAGCCGCTCACGTGGACGCGCTGCTGAGGTTGGCCGAGCAACTCGACGCGACGCGTTAGGGGCCGCCGGACCCTTGTCGCACAAGGAGCGGGCGGCCTTGCTGGCGCGGTTTCGCGCCGTTCCGCGGCAGGGTCACATGTTATAATTTTTCACTCTCAACGCTCGAACTCAATTCGGGCCGAACACCCACTTATTTCATCGAGCTTTCCATGCCGGCCTGGACAGGCGGCGGGCGAGAAGCGCCGCATCCCGAGCCGCGCCGGCCCGTCGTGACGGGGCCGTAGCCGCTGCACTGGAGGCCTTCGGGAAGAATACCGCTGGAGATTGTGCATGGCGAACGCGACCTCGCGCCGGGTATCGGCGCACAGCAAGATCGCGGCGGGAACCAACGCGCCGATGAGCCTATGAGTCGGCTTGCCGGGCGTCTTCGTATTTTTGCGCGGGCCATCCCGCGACTGTTGATCAAGCCACTGCGCCGCGAGCCACGGCAACCGCGCAGCATTCTGATTGCACACCATTTGTTGCTTGGCGACACGCTGCTGCTCACGCCGCTGCTCGCCAAGTTGCGCGCGCAATATCCGCAAGCGCAGATCGTACTGACCTGTCCGAAGGCGATCGTGCCGCTGTATGCCGGTCGGCCTTTCAACGTCACGGTCTTGCCCTTCGATCCGCGTGATGCGAAGTCGGTGCGGGACGTTTTGCTTTCCGGACCTTACGACCTCGGCATGGTGCTCGGCGACAATCGTCACAGCTGGCTCGCGTTGGGCGCGGGCTGCCGCTGGATCGTCGGACACTCGGGCGATGAGCCGGCCTGGAAGAACTGGCCGCTCAACCGGAGCGCGCCGTATCCCGCGGCGCCGGCGGCCTGGGCCGACCTCGCCGCGGAACTGGTCGACGGACCGCCGCCGCGCGCTTACGCGCCCGCCGACTGGCCCGCGCCGCAGCATGCGGCGTTACCCGAGCCGTCGCTACTGGCGAAACCTTACGTCGTGCTTCATCCGGGGGCGAGCACCAGCGTCAAACGCTGGCCCAATACGCGCTGGCGCGAGCTTGCGCAACGTGTGGAAGCGCTTGGCTATCTGCCGGTCTGGACCGGCGGCCCCGGCGAAGCCGAGCTGATTCGCGCGATCGACCCGGACCCTCATCATCCCAACCTGGCGGCGCGGCTTGGCCTCGGCGAGTTGTGGCATCTGTTTGCCAGCGCGCAAGCCGTGGTTTGTCCCGATACCGGGGTCGCGCATCTGGGGCGTCTGATTGGGGTGCCCACGCTTGCGCTGTTCGGCCCGGGCAACGCTTCGATTCATGGCGCGGGGCGCTACTGGCGCGAAGTGCCGTTCGTGCCCATTACGATCGCGGAGATGCCCTGCCGCGATCAGCCTTTTATATTCCGCCGCAAGGTAGCATGGGTGCGGCGCTGTGATCGCAACGAGACGACCTGTGTGGCCTGGCGCGGCGACCATGCCGAGTGTATGGGCCGGCTGTCGGTCGAGTCGGTGTACAACGCATTGCAAAATGTTCTGGTGAAAGTGTAATGACTCACACGGCTGCGCGAGTGGAGCGCGTGTTATGGGTTGCCTGTCCCGTGATTCTGTTCGTGGTGATGTTCGGCCACATGACGGCGCTCGTCTTCAATGCGCTCGCACTGATGGCGCTCGGCGTCGTGGCGGCCGCCTGTTCGGCGAACCGGCCATCGCTATTGAAGTGGCCGCTGGTGCTGCCCATCGTGGGTTGGGCCGGCTGGAGCCTCGCTTCGGTCGCATGGTCCATGTATCCGATGATCAGCCTGCACGCGTGGTGCGACGAGGTGCTCTATCCGCTGGTGTCGTTCTGGGGCTTCTGGCTGTTCGGCACCGAACTGCGGCGGCCGGCGCCCGTGGTGCTCGTCAACTGGGGCGCCTGCGTGGTGCTCGCCGTGATCAGCGCGCTCTACTGGGGGCATCTGCAGCCGCCCACCGCCAATACTTTTCCGCTGCATTTCTATAATCGCGTCGGCCATACCAGCACGCTCGCGGTGTTTGCCATGCCGCTCTTCGCCGGCTTCCTGCTGAAGCCGCGTTGGCGCGTGATCGGCGCGAGCGGCATCGTGCTGTGCCTGTTCATCGGACTGGCGACCCTCAATCGATTCTTCTGGCCGGCGGCCGCCGTGACGCTTCTGGTCGCGTTGTTTCCGCTCTACCGGCGCCGCCTGTTGCTGGCGGTGCTGGTCGTCGCCGTGGTCGGCGCGGCCGGCGTCGGCACGCTCGAGTTCAGTTCCCGTCTGCGCACGGCCGGCACCGCGCCCGCCGCCAGCCAGTCGCGCGATGTCGCGATCGACGGTCATCAGGTCTACGTGCCCGGCTCGCTGTCCGCGATCGGCGACACGGTATCGGCTGACACGCGTCCGAAGCTGTGGGCGTTTTATGTCAGCGAAGCCGAGCGCCATAGGTGGGTCGGAGTGGGCTTCGGCAAGCCGTTGCCGGGGATCGTCTATCGTGGCGAAATGCCCGCCAGTTTGCTGGCGGTCGAACCGCAGGCGCTGACTCACGCGCACAACCTGTTCATCAACACGTGGTTGCAGACGGGCTTCATCGGCGTCGCGCTGCAGACGGCGTTGTTGCTGTGCCTCGTCGCGCGCTTCTGGCGGCTTCGGCGGGTCGAGCCCTGGTTGTGCGCAGCGGGCGTCGCGCTGGTGGCCGGCATGATCGCGAAAAATACCACCGACGATTTCATGTGGCAGACCACCATGCTCGCATTCTGGGCGTTTGCGGGCCTGCTGCTGGGTTGTGCGGAGCAAGTCGGCGCTTCCGGCGAAGCGTCGCTCGACACTGTACGCGGCAAGGTCACGGCAGTACGCAGTGAACAGCGGCGTGAAGCGCCAACAGCCAAGCTGGGCGAATAACCAAGGTGACCAACGCAAACCCGCACGCTACCGAAGCTGACCGCACGCCGCTGCGTATCCTGTTCCATATCAACGATTTCGGTAAAGGCGGCACCGAGACCGCGCTTCTGTCGTGGCTCAAGACGCTCGACCGGCGGCTGTTCGCGCCGAGCCTCTCGGTGGCGTATCCGACCGACGACCTGTTGTTCTGGCGCGCGCAGTCGATCCCCGACGACGTGCCCGTCCATGTGCTCGCCTCATCGAAGTGGATGTACTCGCTTCATCAGGAGGCCCGAAAGCGCAAGCTGGGCAAGGGCGAGAAGTTATTGCACAAGCTGCTGACCTATGGCGCGATCCGGCCGCTGGCTGCGCTGCGCATGCGGCGTCTCGCCAGGCAGCACGATCTGATCTGCGATTTCGATTTCTCGCTGCGCCACGTGGCGGGAAGCGGCCATGTGCCGTGGTTCGGCGTGAGCCATTTCAGCCTGGCGGCGCGGCTCGGCAGCAAGAGCGCGCGCTACATCGCCCGGCGGGTCAAGCATTATTCACGTTACTCGGCAATCGCCGTGCTGACGCCCGCCATGTTGCGCGAGGCGCAGGAACTCTTCTCGGCAACCGCGCTGGATATCGTCGAATTGCCGAACGTGATCGACGTCGATGCACTGCGGCGCGCGGCGCGCGCGCCGATCGAACGCCCGGCCGACTCGTTCATCGTTTCGGTGGCGCGTCTGGACGAAGGGCAGAAGGACCACAAGACGCTGCTCAGAGCCTACGCTCAGGTGCGCGAGCGTGGCCGTTGCAAGGCGGCGCTCGTTCTGATCGGCGAGGGGCGCGACCGGCGCGAACTGGAGCAGTTCGCCGACGAACTCGGGATCGGTACAGCGGTGCATTTTCTGGGTTTCTGCGCGAATCCAGCGCCTTATATCCGGCAGGCGGAACTGCTGGTGTTGAGCAGTCGTTACGAGGGTTTCGGCATGGTGCTCGGCGAGGCCATGGCGCTCGGCACGCCGGTGCTGTCGGCGGATTGTCCGACTGGGCCAAGGGATTTACTGGAAGGCGGCAAGGCCGGCCTGCTGGTGCCGGTCGGCGACGTGGACGCGATGGCGCGCGCAATCGAACGTCTGCTGACCGACACGGAATTGCGCCGCACGCTCGTGCAAGCAGCGCAGCAAAAGGTCGAAACGTTCACGCCGGCCAGCGCCAACCAGCGCATGCTGGAACTGGCGTTGCGGCTTTCGGCGCAACAGGATTCACAGGACGTGCAGGCGTTGCGCTGAAGCGCGCGCCAGGTTCACGCGCACTGGCGCTGTGCCGTTGCACGATGCAGGATTCGCCGGGCGCACCAACGTCACGCTGAACCGCGCCAGATTCACACGCCGCCAGTCACCAGTGGCAACACGGTCAGGTCTGGATGCGTGCCTTCCACAATGCTGCGTCCCACGTGCACACCTTCGTACAACGCCTCGTCCTCGCCCGCGAAGCTCTCTTCGCCGTCGGCGTGAAACGGCACCGCATGCCCTGGGATGGTCGGGTCCGCGCCAGGATGGCAAACATAGCCGACGTACGTATAGCGGTTATCCGCTGCGGCCGGCGCGTGCCCCTCGCTGGGCGGGTTTTTCGGACGAGGCGCCACGTGAATCTCAAAACCCTCGTATTCCACCATTTGCCAGGGTGCGGTTTCATCGGCCATGGCCGCCTCCGTCTAGGTCGCGCGCTTCTCAAAAAGTCTAGGTGATTTGAAGCTGAAGCGCGCTCCCAAACGGATTCGGCAAAACCACTACGGCTTGATGGCGCCGAGTTGCTTGAGCAGCGTCAGATTGTCTTCAAGGTGCCAGTTTTCGACGATGCGGCCGTCCTTCACGCGATACAGATCGAAGGCCTGGAAGTCGATGGTCTGGCCGTTGCCTTTGAGGTTCTGGAACTGTCCGGTGAAGTGTCCGTAGAAATGCAGATGAACCGAGGCCCGGTCGCCCGCCACGACGAGATCGTCGATCTCCGCGTGGAGATCGGGCACCGCCGCACGAAAACCCTTCGATGCCTGCAGCGGACCATCAGGACCTTGCGGGCGGCCGTCCGGCAAGGTGCGGTCCACGAAGGCCGGCGACAGCGCGAGTTTCGCGTAGGCCTCGTCGCCGGTGTTCCAGAAAGCGGCGTAGCGGCGTGCGCTTTGCACGATCGCGGCGGATTGCGCCGAGTTCGATGCGACAGCGAGGTGGTGCGGCGCGGGCAGGTCGGCGTCGCTCGCGGCATGGGCGCTCAGCGCGCCCGCGAGGCTCGCGACAACCAACAGATGACGGGCGATTCGGGACATCGGCGATGCGGACATGGTGCGCTCCAGAGAGAGTTGAAGTGGATGAAGCGCATTCTCTGGCCAATGGTCGTGTTTGATAATTGGTCTGTCGCTTAAAGGATTGTCTATCCATTTTTGAAAATGACCGCCGTTGTATGAGCGTTTGGCTGACGCAGCGAGTCAGTTCGGCCGGCCGCGCGATGTCTATCGTCAGATAGAATGGTGCGCTTTGCCCGTACACGACTCTGCCCATGTGGTTCAAAAACCTTCAGCTTCACCGTCTTCCCGCTCCGTGGTCCGTCACCCCAGAACAGATGCAGAAGTGGCTCGCGCCGCATGCGTTCGCGCCCGGCAACAGCGTCGAGATGCAAAGCCACGGCTGGGCACCGCCGCGCGAGAGCGACGCTAACGACTCGCTGGTGTACGCGCTCAATGGCCAGATGCTGCTGGTGTTTCGCGCCGAGAAGAAACTGCTGCCGGCTTCGGTCGTCACGCAAGTGACCAAGGCGCGCGCGCTCGAACTCGAGGAACAGCAAGGCTTCAAACCGGGCCGCAAACAGATGCGCGAACTCAAGGAGCAGGTCACCGACGAACTGCTGCCGCGCGCCTTCAGCATTCGTCGCGATACGCGCGTGTGGATCGATTGCAAGAACGGTTGGCTCGTGATCGACGCCGGCTCGCAAGCGGTTGCCGACGAAGTGCGCGGCCTGCTGGTGAAGTCGATCGATCAATTGCCGCTCGGCACAGTACGCGTCACGCATTCGCCGGTCGCGGCCATGACCGAATGGCTGCTTTCAGGCGAAGGTCCCGCGGGCTTCACGCTCGACCAGGACACCGAGCTGCGTTCGCCGGCGGAAGGCAACGCGACCGTACGCTACGTGGGACATACTTTGGATGCCGAAGATATGCGCCGTCATATCGAAGCCGGCAAGCAATGCATGCGGCTTGCCATGACGTGGAACGATCGTGTGTCGTTCGTGTTGACGCCGTCGCTCACGATCAAGCGCATTGCGCCGCTCGACGTGCTGAAAGAAGCAAGCGATCCCACCGCGCAAAACGACGACGAACGGTTCGACTCCGACCTCACGCTGATGACCGCCGAACTCGACCGCATGCTGTGCGATCTGCTCGACGCGTTGGGCGGCGAGCAGGGCGAAGCGGTTCCGCAAGCCGCGGCTGCATAAGGTTTCACTTGCCGGCACGCCGGCGTGTCTGAATAGGGCGCGCCGCGTGCGTGTGGCAGCCTCGTCGTGGCGAAGCATTGTGCGCCCGATCCGTGAACGTGTATAAGATGGCGATCGGCAGCAGCGCGCGTCAGTCACGGAGGGCTTGCGATGGTTCGTCTCGTCATGATTCTGCTGGGAGTCGATTACCTGCGCACACGCTGGCGGTCGCTGCGGCTCATCGGCTGCATCAGTGTGCTGCTCGGCGTTTTCGTGTTCATCGACGCGCTCGATAGCGCGCTTTACTTTCCGATCACACCGTTCGCGTTACTCCTGTTGCTGGAAGGTCTCGCCACGCTGGCCGTCGCCTGGACCGGCATGGGCGGGCAACGCACGCTGCGCTATGTGAAAGGCATTGCATTCGCCACTGCGGCGGCGTTGATTCTGGTTGGCCACGAGCACGGCAACTTCATTCTGTCGATGATCTTCGGCACGCTCTTTTTCGCCGATGGACTGCTGCAGATCGTCTCGGCCAACGTGGTCCGCTATCGCACGTGGCGGCTCGCGATGATCGGCGGTGGCGTCGAAATCGCGCTGGCGATTTTCTTCTATCAACCTTATCCGACTCACTACGTCGGCACGGTGCCTTACTGTCTCGGTCTCGGCCTGATCTTTGGCGGCTGGAACATGCTCCTGCTGAGCACGCGGGTGCGGCGGCTCGCTTCGAATCCTGCTGCCGCCGCGAGCCCCGGGCTCGCCGCGAAAGATTCCGCGGCGGATGCCGGCATCGCTGCCGCGAGCGAACTCGCTGCCAGCCGTGTGATCGCCCACGAATGGGACGGCCCGCCCGCCGCCGACGAAGCCGCATTGACCGTGCATGTGTGGACGCCGGTCGGGTCGGCCAAAGGCGAGGCGCGGCGGCAGCCGATCGTCGACCGTTATATCGCGGCGGTGGATCGCAATGGCGTGATATCGACCGGCCATGCCGCGCTCGAATCGCCCGAGGGCATCTACATCAGCCTTTATCCAGGTGTCGAGATCGATCGCTCGCCCGACGACTTCGCGCGGCTTTTACGCGCCACGCGCGAGAACGACGTGCCGGGTCTCTTCCAGCCCGATTACGCGACCGAGTCGAAAGCGTGGTGTCCTTCGACGGTGCAGGTGCGGATCCGCAACTACGATCCGGTCCGGCTGCGCCGCTTCTGGGACACGTATCGACAGGACACCACATACAACCTCACGCACCGCAACTGTTCGAGCACGGTCTCGCGCGCACTGGAGGCCGCGATCGAAGGGGCATCGGCGCGCGTGTGGGGTGGTCTCGGCGGATGGCGGCCGTTTCTGCGCGTGATCGCGACACCCGAGCTGTGGGTCGCGGCGCAAGTGCGCAAGCGAGCCGCAACGATGGCATGGACGCCAGGGCTCACGCTCGACTATGCGCGCGCCCTCAGCATGCTGGCCGATCCGCGGCCCTCGGGCTGGGTCAAGATGGCGCGCCTTGCGCTGCGCCGAATGGTTCGCTCGCGCCAGCAATGGCGTGAGGAAGCACGACATGCGCGCGGCGATGAGGATGCGGCGCGTGGCACGGTGCGTGAATGAGGCGCGAATGAGGCGTGCATGAAGCGAGGGTGAGCGCGCTCGCGGGCAGCGTTGCCCAACTTCGACGTCGCGGTAAAAATGGCAGTCACATCAATAGCTTGCAGTTTTTGCCGGTTAGTTATGCACAGATTTGCGAACAGATTCTGTTGATAACTCCGAGCGCGCGCCGTACAGCCCAAATGAGTGTTTTCAACCAATATGGCGGGTGTATGCTCAACCCGTCAGTTTGTCGTTGACACCGCTCGACCACACCGGAATCCGGCCGTCGCTCATTGAGGATCAAAACCGCGCGGCGCGTTCTTCGCCCGCTGCGGCTGTGGCTTTTTTATAAGCGTGAACGCGATGGACAGGACGAACCCAGCGGCATCCATCGGGTGGTCAGATGAATGAGCCGCAGCGATTCACGGTGCGCCACGTCAGCATCTACCGTTACTCCGAACCCGTGCGTTTCGGCGAGCATCGCATGATGTTCCGTCCGCGCGCGAGTCACGATTTGCGCCTCGTGACCAACCAGTTGGTAATCACGCCCACGCCGTCGCGGCTGCATTGGCTGCACGACGTATTCGATAACTCGGTGGCGGTCGCGAGTTTCGCGGACAAGGCGCGCGAATTGCGCTTTGACAGCGAAGTGACGCTCGAGCACTTCGAAGCGCCAATGCCCGATTACGCACTCGAACCGTATGCGGTGAACTGGCCGTTCGCGTACACCAACGAGGAAGCGTCCGATCTCGTGAACGCGCGCAGCCGCCCGCATCCGGATAGCGACGTCGACGAATGGGCGCGTCGTTTCGTGCCCACGGCGGGTGGCGCGGCTAAGGGCGGCAAAGGCGGCGCCGGCGGCACGATGGCGCTGCTACGCGCCATGACGCTCGAAATCAAGAGTTCGTTTTTCTATGTGCGCCGCACGGAGAAAGGCGTGAATCGCCCAGGCGAAACCTTGCGCAGTCGCAGTGGTAGTTGCCGCGATTTCGCCGTGCTGATGATGGACGCGGTGCGCTCGCTCGGTCTCGCGGCGCGTTTCGTGAGCGGCTATCTGTTCGTGCCCGACGTGCCCGAGCACGAGGCCACGCAAGGCGGCGGCGCGACGCACGCGTGGTTGCAAATCTATCTGCCGGGTGCCGGCTGGGTCGATTTCGATCCGACCAACAGCATTGTCGGCAACCGCCATCTGATTCGCGTGGCGGTGGCGTGGAACGCCTATCAGGCGTTGCCGTTGTGGGGCACGTGGCATGGGGCGCCGCATTCGTTTCAGGGTTTGCAGGTGGATGTGAGCGTGACCGAAGGCGCGTGAGTGTGACGCAAGGGCGAGTAAGGACGCGACGATGTCCCGGATGCTCGAATCGAAACGTGTTCGCACGTCAATTGAACGTTTCAACTGGAAAAGGGCGCCGCGATGAAATTGCGCGTTGGGTACGAGCTGGTCTATGAATGTGTGCAACCGACGCCGATGCTGCTGATGTTGAACACCCACTATTCGCATGCGAAAGAGGTGCTGGATCCCGATCTGCTGGTGGTCGATCCGGCGGTGCCGATCCGCCAGTATCGCGACAGCTTCGGCAACCTGTGCAGCCGGCTCGTGGCGCCGCCGGGAAAAATTTCCTTTGCGACGCGCGCGGTGCTGGAGGTGTCGTCGGAGCCGGAGACGCGGCCACCATACACCGAACAGCATCCGGTGGAAATGCTGCCTGACGATACGATGGTGTTTTTGCTGGGCAGCCGCTATTGCGAAACCGATCTGCTCTCCGAATTCGCGTGGCAGACCTTCGGCACACTGCCGCTTGGCCGCGTGCGCGTGGATGCGATTTGCAATTACGTGCACAACCACATCGTGTTCGGCTACGACTTTGCGCGGCCGACCAAGACCGCATGGCAAGCCTGGCAGGAGCGCAAAGGCGTATGCCGGGATTTCGCGCATCTGGCCGTGGCGCTATGCCGGGCCATGAATATTCCGGCGCGCTATTGCACGGGCTATATCAGCGATGTCGGCCTGCCGCCGCCTTACGCGCAGATGGATTTTGCCGCGTGGTTCGAGGCGTATATCGGCGGCTGCTGGCAGACGTTCGACCCGCGCAATAATGCGCCGCGTACGGGGCGTGTTCTGATGGCTCGCGGGCGCGACGCGGCCGATGTCGCGATCAGCAATGCCTTCGGGCCAACGCAACTGCTGAAGTTCGAGGTGGTGTGCGAGCCGGTTTAGAAGCGTGGCCGTTGAAGACAAACTTGATTCACAAGATGGCGCTCATGTGAATTGGCGCGGCATCATTCCCCCAGCGCGAGCCCGCGTTTCCTGCGCGCCAGCGCCGCGCCGATCGACACCGCCGCGCCGATACCACCCATTGTCAGCGACAGGATCACGATCAGCGGGCCGGCTTGCGTGCGTGCGGAGAACGCGCTGACCAGGAGCCCGGCAAGCGGCTGCGTCATGTTGTTCAGCAGGATCACCACGCCGGTTGTCTTGCCGTAATCCTGTGGCGGAATGATTTGCTGCCGTGCGCTGCGAATGTACACGTTGAACATTTTGTCGAAGCCGACGATCAGCAGGAAGCCGAGCGCATAACCCCAAGGAGCCGCGCTGGCGCCGGCGATCACGCCGCCTGCGCAGATCGAAACGAAGGCGACGAGACCCAGGCGACGGGCCGGCCATGCGGCGCGGGCGATCGTCAACAGAATCAGTACCGTTGCCACGGCGCCGGCCGTTTGCAAGCCGGCGTAGTAGTGACTCGATTGCGCATGAACGCCGGTCACCATTGCAGCGGACGTGGCGAGCGTCACGCCGATCACCAGATTTTCGGCGGCGGCGAGCAGTACGACTTTCTTCAGGCCGGGTAGAACCAGCACGTGACGCAGCGCGATGCGCACGGGCAGCGTCCAGTGGCCCGCGTCGGCGGGCGGCGGATCCGTGGCCCGAAAACCGCTCGTACGTTGCCATAGCAGCAGCGCGCCGTCGGCGAGCAGAAACAGCACACCGGTTGCGCCGACCACCCATTCCCAACGCCACAGGCCGAGCAGCAGCGCGGCGAGCATCGGACCGAGCACGAAACCCAACTGGTCGGCCAACTGCGAATAGGCGAGTACACGCTGGAACCGCTGCGTGCTGAAGATCTGCGGCAGCATGACTTCACGCGCGACGAGCCCCTGGCTCGTCAACACGCCGCAAACCGCCGAAAGTGCGATCAGCCAGCCGATGCCGCCGAACATGGCATAAGCGATCATGCCGCCGAAACACGTCAGCGCGCGCACGGTCTGGCTGACGCGCATCAGTCTGAGCGGCGAGACGCGGTCGCACAAGGCGCCGAAGAAGGGAAACACCAGGTAGCGGGGCAGCGTTTCGATAAAGAACGCCAGCCCCGACCACGAAACCTGGTGTGTCGTCTGGAAGACGACGAGCGGCACGAGAAACAGCAGGACCTGATCGGCGAGACGCGCGACAAACAGCGAGCAGAAAAAAGCCTGATGGTTGACGCGCACCGTTGATGTCCCGCCGTTTATGGGTCGAGACCGATCCTATCAAAGATGGCGGTCTCGCGCCGCAGCGCACCGTGTTGCGCCGGGGAGTCAAGGCAAGCTCGCGAGCCGTGCGGGCGGAGCGCCGAGCTTGCGCGGAACTTTGCGCCTACCGTACGGCGAATACGCTCCAACCGCACGGCTTATCGCAACCTGCTGCTAGCCGCGATAAGCCGCTTCGAGCGGCGCGATATCCAGCTTGACCATATGCATCATGGTGGACATCACACGGCTCGCCCTGGCGGTGTCCGGGTCACGCAGCATTTCGCCGAGCACGTCCGGCACGATCTGCCACGAGACGCCGAACCTGTCCTGCAGCCAGCCGCATTGCCATGGCTTGCCGCCGTCGGTGAGTCGGGTCCAGTAGCGGTCGATCTCCTCTTGCGAACGGCAGTGCACGAACAGCGAAATCGCCGGTGTGAAGGTGAACTGAGGGCCGCCGTTCAGCGCCATGAACTCCTGGCCTTCAACCTCGAACGTGACAGCCAGAACGTCACCCTTCGGCCCGGGGCCGGCGTCGGTGTAGTGCATCGTCGTGGCGATGCGGGAATCGGAAAACACGGACGTGTAGAAGCGGGCCGCTTCTTCCGCTTTGCCGTCGAACCACAGACACGGTGCAATCTTTTGCATGACGTAGCTCCTCCTTCTCACCGGACGAACCGCCCATTACTTCATGGCGGCCATGGCTTGCTGGATTTCTTCCACGCTCAGGTCGCGCTTGTGCGTGGCCAGCGACCAGCTATGGCCGAACGGGTCTTTCAGCTGGCCGTAGCGGTCGCCCCAGAACATGTCGGTGACGGGCAACACGACAGTCGCGCCGGCCTCGACGGCCTGCTTGAAGCTGGCGTCGACATCTTCCACATAGTGGTGAATCGTGACCGGCGTGCCTTTCAGCGAGTTCGGGCCGAACGAGTGGTGCTCAGGCCATTCGTCGGTCAGCATCAGCATGGAATCGCCGATCTTCAGGGTAGCGTGCATGACCTTGCCGCCCGGGCCGGGCAGGCGGATCTGTTCGACGGCGTTGAAGGCCTTGGTATAGAACGCGATGGCGTCCGCGGCGTTGGCGCAGATCAGGTACGGGGTGAGCGCGTGCATCCCGTCGGGGATCGGTTTGACAGCGTTGCTGGACATGACGGCGACTCCTTGAAGTAACAGGTTCGTGAGTTGAAAGACCGACTGTGCGAGTCAGGCCTTCAACGTTACGACGAGTGCATCACCGTTGAATCGACACTCCGGAAAAAATATTTTTTGCGCCGGGCGCGCTATGAACGCCCGGTCGGCCGTTTCAACCGGCGGAGTTGTCCTCCTCCGGCGGTGCGGTGGACGGCGCCGGAACGCCGCCATTCGGCGCGCCGAGGATGCTGATCTGGAAGGTCGGCGTGGCGGCCAGCGATTGCAGCGTGGCGTCTTCGGGGATGTGTTCGAAGAGCGGCAAGATCACCGAGCCGCCGATCACCGCGCGCCGGCTATTGTCGGCGGGCCGCAAGCCCCACACGTCCTGATAGACGACCGGCACCGCGCTGCCGTTGCGCGTGGTGTTGCCGATATACAGCATCACATGGCCGCCGATGTAGATCAGCGTGCGCAACGGCTCGCCGTGCTGCGCCAGATAGTCGAGCCGCTGGGCGGGCGTGGACGACGACAGGTCGATCAGGCGCCCGGCGCTCATCTGCGTGGACGAATGGCGCGGCAGCCAGACGCCGAACGCCGCGAAGATGCTTTGCAGCTCCGACGAGCAGTCGTTGTAGATGCCGCTATTGCCCCATCCGTAAGGCCGTCCGATCAGCGTTTTCATCAGCGTCGCCAGATGGCGCGGCGTGGCGGCGAGCGGTGTCGGCGCGATTTGCGCGTCGCTCAGGGCGGCGGTGCGGATCAGCGCCTCGCCGTCCGCGTTGCGGGCCGGAACGAGCACCCGGCGCGTCACCGGGGTCTTGCTCGTGCCGGTCTTGTCGCTTGCTTCGCCCGTGCTGCCCGGGTCGCTAGGGTCGCTTTTCGGGCTCGCGTTACCCGTGCCGCTGGCGACGCGTTTGCCCGACGCCGGCCGTGCCGCATCGGCTGGCACGAGGGGCAGCAGCGTGCCGGCCGGCGCGTCGAAGCGGAACACGCCGCGGCTGTCGCGTACAGGCGCCGACGCGACGATCACCGCACCGAGCGATTTGCCGGTCGCGGCGCGCCATGTGTCGACGAAGCGATCGTCGGTCATGCCGACGGCGTCGCTGCGCACCCAGCCCTGCACATCGGGCGTCTGCACATAGAGCCACGCACCGTCGACGCTGCCCCCGAGCACGTACAGCGGCGTGCCCGGCCGTGCGGCGGAAATCTGCAGGTTGTCGAACGGATAGCCTTCGCCGGCCAGACGGTGGTCGTAGAACGAGGGGTCGGTGGTCGGCAGTTCGCGCACCATCAGGTTGCCGGTGGCGATCGCGCGGCGCTCGGGCCGGTAGACGGGCGTCTGAGTGAACTGCCCGACGTTCATGTTTTGCGCGATTGCGTCGATCCACGCCTTGTCGTGCGGCCGGAAGTTTTCTCCGTAGCCGATGTTCCCGCCAGGCTTGCCGGTGTTGTCGAACTTGTCGATGCGCCGCTGCTGCAATGCGGCAATATCCGCACCTTGCTGGCGATAGACGCGCATCGTCACGAAGCTGGCATTCCACGGCGAGGACGCCGCGGTGCCGGTGCCGAAGTAGCGCGCGTAAAGCACCTGGAAATGGGCCTGCTGATCCGCGGGGCTCAGGAACGGCTGGTCGTAGCCTGGGCTGTCCGGTTCGAGCCAGTGATCGACGTTCTGGTCGTAGCCGGCGATCGGGAACAGCGAGACTGTGTCGACCGGCGCGTGCGCGTCGCGCGTCGGCGACGGGTTGCTGCAGGCGGTGGCCGCCACCAGAGCCGCGCCCAGTGCGGCGGCGCGGCAGGCGTTCGGCCATGCGGCGGCAAGACGGGATAGAACGACAACGGGCATGAGATTCAGCGGAGTAGGTAGAGGACACGATGATACGGTGTCGGCGCGTCGTGGCGCATGTCGTGCCCGCGCCGCATGATGGCGGCTCGTATGCAACGCGTATGTGGTTTCATTGGGGTTCGTATCGTCAATAGCGGCTGCGCGATAGTGTGCTTTACGCGCGGGCTGCCGCAATCGGCGAGCGTTCCACTACACTCTCTGCCTAACCAAACGCATCGCCTCGAAACATGCTCGAGAGGCGGCTTGACCAGGAGAACACCATGCAAACCAGCGCACGTAACCATTTCGCCGGCGAAGTCATCGGACTCACCCATGGCGCCGTGAACGACGAAGTCACGCTGCGCACTCAGGAGGGTCTCGAGATCGTCTCGATCATCACGCATGGCAGCGCGACCTCGCTCGGCCTCGCGGTCGGCAAGAAAGCGTTCGCGCTGGTCAAGGCTTCGTCGGTGATCGTGATGGTCGACGTGACGAAGAACCAGGTGTCGGCGCGCAACTGCATCGCCGGTACGGTGTCGGCGGTCACGAAGGGCGCGGTGAACTCGGAAGTGTCGATCAGCGCCGGCGGCGCGCAGATCGCCGCGATTATCACCAACGAGAGCGTCGATCGTCTCGGTCTCGCGAACGGCAAAGCGGCGACGGCGATTTTCAAGGCATCGAGCGTGATCATCGGCGTCGAGTAACGGTCGATCGCCACCGGATTCATTTTCGTCGGCTTGCGCGTTGAACGACAGCCGGCGGGCAGATGGAGCCGGAAGAGCGAGGCCGTGTGCCCAGCGCGCGTCGTGAAGGAAACGGCAGCTTGCTTTAAACTTCACGACTCGCTATTCCTCTTTCCGCTTTCATCACGGACGCCGTCATGTTCGAAGTCTCCTCCGCCTCGCATCTGCCCAAAGCCGCGCACTACGAAGAACTGGTCGGCCAGGCGCGCTCGCTGCTCGCCGGCGAAACCGACTGGATCGCCAACGCCGCGAATTTTTCCGCCTTCGTGTTTCATTCCCTCAGTGATCTGAACTGGGCCGGCTTCTATTTCCACGACGGTCACGAACTGGTCGTCGGGCCGTTTCAGGGCAAGCCCGCGTGCGTGCGCATCGCGCTCGGCAAAGGCGTATGCGGCACGGCGGCGCAAACCCGTCAGACGCAGGTCGTGCGCGACGTGCATGAGTTTCCCGGGCATATCGCGTGCGATTCGGCCTCGCAATCGGAAATCGTCGTGCCGCTCGTCGCGCCGGACGGCACGCTGATCGGCGTGTGGGATGTCGACAGCCCGGTCGTCGCGCGCTTCGACGAAGAAGACGCGAAGGGCATGGAAGCGCTGTGCGCGGTGTTCATCGAGGCAGCGTTGCCGCGCGCCGCGTCGGCTTCCTGAGGATAAAGCGGCGGTGGTGCCGAAGCACCCCATCTTTTTTCATCCGTAGAGTAGCTTCAGCGTTCCCCGCATTACCCCGCAATTGCACTTTCGATAGCCGCGACTGCGACAGTCTCAGCCGCTATCGGCATCCGGTGGCGTTCGCCACCGAGATCGCCGACGAACCCATCAGCGTGACGCTGCTCGACACACCGCTCGTGGTGTTCCGCTCGAACCGTCAACTGGCGCGCATGCGATATCTGCCCATCACGATCAAGACGCCGGCGACTTCCTCCGTTGCCGTCATGCCCGAAGGCGAGCGCGCGTTACAGATTGAGATCGCCACCGATACAGCAACGAATCGGGGATTACACCAAGGGAAACGATTGGCGCGACGAATGCGAAGCCTGCGAGGTCGGCGGGGGCGCGAAAGCCGTTATCATACGCACGGTCCTCCAGTACATCGGACCGTAGTTTCAGGGCCTTACAGTTTGCGCGCGCGTCAAGAACACGTTCGATCACATCCACTACTCAGGAATATCAAAAGGCTGGCGCGATGCACGACCACCTCTTCGCCGAATCGCGCACGCGCGACGCCGCGCTAGCCTCGGCGCCTTGCGGTATGTTCATCTGCGCCGCGGACGGCACCTTCGAGTCCGTCAATGCCGCTTTCGAAAAGCTAACGGGGTTTGCGGCAGAACACCTGGTCGGCGTGCGTACCTTCGAGTCGTTGTTCGATCCGGCCGAATTCGCGAGGCGCCACACCGAACTGCCGCCGCTCGCCATGGTGACCTCGCGCTATGAAGGCGAATGGAGTTTCCTGCGCCGCAATGGCACGCCGATTCGCGTGGTGCTCGCGTTGGCGCCGCTCGTCCAGGGTTCGGCGCATGCTGGCGGAATTGCCGCGCGTCCGGCGCGCTACGTGGGCATGGCCTTCGACATGACGCGTTACGCGCAGTCCGAAGCGCGCCTCTGGTACGTCGCACATCACGACGGCGTGACCCGTCTGCCGAATCAAACGCTGTTTACCGAACGGCTGGAACTGACGATCGCGCGTTGCCAGCGTAACGGCAGCGGTTTTACCGTGCTGATCGCCGAGCTCGACCATCTGCGCAAACTGCGCGATGCGCTTGGATTGCACGCGGCCGAGCTCGTGCTGCAGATCGTCGGTGAACGGTTGCGCGGTCTCTTTCCAAACGACGGCACGATCGCCTCGATCGGCGGAACGCAGTTCGCGTTGCTGGTCAACGAAACCGGTGCGGCCGCCGACGCCTTCGCCGCTGAAGCATTAGGCCGTATCGCCGAAGCGATCGATTACGCCGGCACGACGTTGAACATTACCGCGAGCATCGGCATCGTGGCTTATCCGGCCGACGGCGGCGATGCGCCTACGCTGATGCGTCGCGCGGGCGTGGCGTTGTCGGCGGCCTCGGCCGTGACCGGCAATGCGGTGCGGCGTTTTTCCACTGCACTGGAAGGCCAGGCCGCGCGCCGCTTCGAACTGGAGACCATGCTTCGCGAAGCGATCGAGCGGCAGCAGTTGCATCTCGTGTATCAACCGCAGGTGACGCTCGCCAACGGCCGCATCGCGCAAGTCGAAACCCTGCTGCGCTGGAACCATCCGCAGCGCGGCCTGATCAGCCCCGTCGAATTCGTGCCGGTCGCGGAGGAGGCGGGTTTGATCGAGCAGATCGGCGAATGGGTGATCCGGACCGCATGCCGCGACGCCGGCAAATTGCTCCGGCTGACCGGCACGTTGCCGCGCTTCGCGGTCAATGTGTCGCCGCAGCAGTTCCAGCGGCAAAACCTGTTCGAGACGATCCGCGAGGCGCTGGAAGAGGCCGCGCTCGACCCCTCATACCTCGAGGTGGAAATCACCGAGGGTGTCCTCCTCGGCGACACCGAGCAAGCTTTGCAGACGCTCTTTGCGTTGCGCGATCTGGGCGTGGAAGTGGCGGTGGACGACTTCGGCACCGGCTATTCGAGCCTCGCGTATCTGACGCGTTTTCCGCTGAATCGCCTGAAAATCGACCGCTCGTTTGTGATGCGCATGAGCACCGATCCACAGTGCGAGGCGCTGGTCGGCGCGATCATCGCCATGGCGCATGCGCTCAAACTGCGCGTGACGGCCGAAGGCGTCGAAACGGCGGAGCAGGCGGCGCAACTGGAAGCGCTCGGTTGCGATGAAGCGCAAGGCTTCTGGTTCTCGCGTCCGATTACCGTGGGCGCGCTGCGCAATCTGTTGAGGCCGTTGGGCACACACTGAGGCGCGCGCTTGACGGCGGGTTGCTAACGGGCCAGCAAGCTTTGCCGATCGCGGCGCCATAGTTCGCAGGTCAATCAATGTGCTTAGCCATCCGTATTAAATGACGCCTGGCGCACGCGTTTCATTCATTTCCCGATCCGATGCAATGCGTCGCCGCGATGAACGGCTCGCTTGCCGCTTTTCTCACTTTCCACTTCGTAATGCGGATCGGACTTCGACGCATTGACGGTTCTGCCTTCCACAGTCGTATGGGAAGAAATGACACGCACGACCTTGCCATGCGTGACGCCTTGCGGCGTATTCCAACTTACGCGATCTTCCGGCTTCAGATGTTGAGACATGAGGCGCTCCTGTGCGTGGGCTAACGCGGCTTGAAATCCCCTTGCTTACAGGGCTTTGCGTGATTGCACTGCTTTGGTTCGCAACAAGGAGCAAACAGCGTGCCTCCGCCCACGAAACGAAGGGGGCAGGAACATATCCTGCTTCCTGCGTCAGGATATTTCTATCGCAACGGAACGAAGACTCAAGATGAATGATCTCCTTACCCGACTCTTTCACTTCCAGCCGTCGTTGCTCGTCACCCTGACTCACGACGCCCTTCATATCGTGCTGGCTGTGCTGATCCTCGTAGTCGGCTGGTGGCTGTCGAATCGCGTCGGCGCGATGTTCGCGCGCGCGCTCGCGCGTACGCATGCCGACCCGACGCTCGCGCCGATGCTGGCGGCCATGAGCACCTGGGCCGTGCGCGTGCTGGTGTTCATCGCGGCGCTGAGCGAGGTCGGCATCGCGACCGCCAGCGTGCTCGCGGTGCTTGGCGCGGCGGGCCTCGCGATCGGACTCGCGTTGCAAGGCACGCTGCAAAATATCGCTGCGGGGATGATGCTGTTGATGTTGCGGCCGTTTCGCGTCGGCGACGTGATTGAAGGCAGCGGCGCGGCAGCGGGTATCGTTCGCGAAGTGGGGCTTTTCACCACGCGGATCGAGCGCGGCGACGGCAACGCGGTGTTCGTGCCGAACAGCCAGATCTGGAGCAATCCTGTGATCAACTACAGCAGCGGCGGCACGCAGCGTATCGAGGTCGAAGTGGGGCTCGCGCAGCGTAAAGACGTCGACGCCGCGATCGGCCAATTGAAGAAACTGGTCGCCGACGAACCGCGTGTGCTGAGCGGCGCCACGCTCGCGCCGATCGTCACGGTGGCGGATTATCCCGACGATGGCGGCGCGACGCTGCGCATCGCGGCATGGGTTCGCACGCCGGATGCGTCGCTCACCAGCGACGACCTGCACGACCACGCGCAGGCCGCGCTCGAGCAGGCCGGTTGCCCGGGTTGCGGCCTAGTTTGCGGCGCGCCTGGATCGTGCCACCTGGTGCTCGCTCAACGAGTGCCTCGCGGCTGGAACACGCCTCAACGCGCGAGGCACCCCGTGCAAAACGCGTCTCGCGCCACCAGACAGCCGCCCCTATAATCAGACCCTGCTCATTCATGTTGAACCGGACCCGTTTGATCGACACACCTGAATCCGCCAGCCGCTCACCGAGCGGCGAGGACGGCGCAGTCGGCGCAGTCGGAGTGCTGGGCGCGCTGCGCGCCGCGACCGCGCAACGCCATGAACTGCTGCACGAGATCATGCCGCTGTCGGTGGACAGTGTGGCGTTGCGCGACTACCTCGCGCATCTGGCGATTCTGCGTGACTGGCTAGCGCCGCTCGAAGCCTGGCTCGACACTTTCAGCGACGGTCCGCAATCGCCGGCGTCGCCGGCACGCATGAATCGCCTTGCGCTGATCGACGCTGATCTCTCGCACGAATCGGTCGAACCGCAAGACCGGGGCGGCACGCTGTCATCGAACACCACGAGCAGCTGGCTCGGCGACGCCAGCGCGGCTTACCGCTGGGGCGTCTGCTACGTGATCGAAGGGTCCCAGCTAGGCGGCGCGGTGTTGTACGCGCGTCTGCAAGCGCGCCTCGCTCCGCATCCTCTCGGCTATCTGAACGCGGGGCGCGAGTCGCTCGGCGCGCGCTGGCAAGTTTTCCATCGGGCGATCGCCGCTGAAGTCGACACACCCACCCTGATTGACGAAGCGTGCGGCGGCGCGGCCGATGCGTTCGACCGTTTGATCGAGCTCGCTCGGCTCCGTGTCACGGCTGCCTGCGTGAGCGCCGATTGAAGCGCGACCGGAACACGCCTATGGATAGCCGCCACCAGGATTCTTCCTCGCCGTCTCACCAGTTCGACGCAGCGGTCGCATTCGAGGCGCTGCCCGATGCCTATCTGATTCTCAACCATCGCTACGAAATCCTGCTCGCCAACGCGCGCTATCTCGACCTGACGGGGCAGTCGTTGAGCGATCTGCAAGGTAAATCGATTCTCGACGTCAATCAGTTCGGACCGGCAGAACAGCGGGAAGCGCGGCGCGCATGGCTGATCGGCGCATTGCGCGATCTGTCGCCGGGCGGCTCGAAATGGTCGCCGCTGTTTCGCTACGAAATGCCCGAGCACCGTGACGCCAAGCCCAATGGTGAGGCAGCAGGCGAGCTACGGGTGCCGCGCTACTGGAAAATCAAGGCGAGCCTGCTGGGTGCGCGTCACGGGCAAGGCGGCACGATCGCGCTGCGCGTGAGCGAAGTGACCGAGCGGGTCTCCGATTACGAACGCGATCAGCGCGAACGCGCGAAGCTGCGCTCGCAGGCGCAACTGCGGCAGCTCCTCGCCGATGAAGCCAAAGCGCAATTGCGCGAGCATCAGGAACGCTTTCAGATTGCCATGGCGTTTTCGCAACTGGGCGCATGGGAACTCGATCCGGTGACCGGCGCGATTGAATGCACCGATCAATGCAAGTCGAACCTGGGTCTGGATTCGAACGCGTTGCTCACTGAGCAGCGCCTGTTCGGCGAAGTCGTGCATCCCGAAGACCGCAGCCGGTTGCGCGACGCGATGAATCATGCGCTGGCGGCTCACGACCATTTCGAAGTCGACTTCCGCATTGGCTGGGCGAGCGGCGCGGTCCGCTGGATTCTGGTGCGCGGTGTCGGACGGTTCCTGCCGGATGGCACGTTGAGCTCCGTCATTGGCTTCACGCTCGACATCACATCGCGCAAGGAGGCGGAGCTCGAGCAACGCGAGATCGCCGCGTCCGAGAAACGCGCGCGCGAACACAGTGAGCGCCTTGCCATGGCAATGGATCATTTCGTCACCACGGTCAGCCACGAACTGCGTTCGCCGCTGTCGGCCATCATTTCATGGACCGACCTGTTGCAGCGCGCGGCCGATCCTTCGCATCTCGCACGCGCTACCGGCGTGATCAGCCGCAACGCACGGCAGCTCTCGCATATGGTGGACGATCTGCTCGACAGCGGCGCGATCGTGACCGGAAAACTGTCGGTCAATCTGCAGCCCGTCGATCTCGGCGCGCTGGCCGGGATTGTCGTGGAAGATATGCGCATGCATGCCGAAGCCAAGGGCCTCCGGCTGATCGCGGACGATTTGACCTCGGCCATGGTGCTCGCCGACGAAGGCCGGATGAAACAGGTGGTCTGGAATCTCGTGTCGAATGCGGTGAAGTTCAGCGCGCAAGGCACGATCGAACTCTCGGTGCGGGCGGACGGCGAGCGCGTCGAACTCGCGGTGCGCGATACGGGACTCGGTCTGGATGGGGAGTCGCTGGAGCGGATATTCGACCGCTTTCAGCAATTCGGCGCCGACGGGTCGGGACGCGTGGCGGGTCTCGGGTTGGGACTGTGGCTCGTCAAGAACCTGGTGGACCTGCACGGCGGCACGATCACCGCTGAGAGCCCAGGCTTGGGGCAGGGCGCGACGTTCCGCGTCAGGTTGCCGGCATACCGCTAGGCGGCTTCGCTTCGCGCGGTGTGCTCGGTGTGCTCGGTGTGCTTTCCACGCCGGCAAGCGCCGGCGCTTCGATGAATTCGCCCGGTGCGCCGGTCAACGTGGGTAAGGCGGCGGTTCGTTCAGCACAGCCCAGAACATGCCGAGGTCGTTGATGGCAGCCATGAAGTCGTCGAACGCGACCGGCTTTACCACGTAGGCATTCACGCCCAGATCGTAGCTGCGCAACAAGTCGCTTTCTTCCCGCGACGAAGTCAGCATGACCACCGGAATACGCTTGAGTTTTTCATCGCTGCGCACGGCCTTCAGGACTTCGTGACCGTCGATTTTCGGCAGCTTCTTGTCGAGCAGAATCACGGCGGGATTGTCTTCCGAGCGATTCGCCCATTGCCCTTCGCGGCGCAGATATTGCAGCGCTTCCTCACCGTCGCGCAGCGACACGACCGGATTCGCGAGGCGGGTTTTCTCCAGCGCGATCAGCGTGAGTTCCACGTCGTTCGGATTGTCTTCAACCAGCAGGATCGGTCTTAGCACGCTCTGTCCTTCATTTCGGTTCATCTTTCGACTCTTTCGGCACGGGGCGAAAGCGCTTGCCCGGTGACAATGCAGTCAGCCGTGCCACTGCCGCCGCCGCGGACTCTTCGCCCTGGCTCGCGTCGGCAATGAATACATGAGGCAGCGAGAAATACACGGCCGCGCCTTTGTCGATCTCGCCGGTCGCCCAGGCTTTACCGCCGTGCCGCTCGACAATGCGTTTAACGCCAGCAAGCCCGATGCCCGTGCCGTCGAATTCTTCAATGCGATGCAGCCGCTGGAACACGCCGAACAGTTTGTCGACGTAGCGCATGTCGAAACCGACGCCGTTGTCTTTGACGAAAAAGACGTCCTGGCCGGCCAGTTCGCCTTCACCCGCATAGCGGCCAATTTCGATTTCCGCGTTCTCGCGGGTCGCCGTGAATTTTACCGCGTTCTCGATCAGGTTCCGAAGCACCACGTGCATCAGCACGGCGTCCGCGTTGACGTGACCCAGTGGGCCGACGCGCCATGCAATGTTGCGCGAGGGCGCATCTTTGACTTCGTCGGCGATCAGCGCGTCGGCCATGACTTGCAGATCGACCGATTGTGGACGCAGCGCCGCGCGTCCCATCTGCGAAAAAGCCAGCAGGTCGTCGACCAGTTTGCCGCCGAAGCGCGCCGACGAAATGATTCGCTCCACGAAATGACTGCCGCGCTCCGACAGACGCTCGCTTTCCATTTCGCGCAGCAGATCGGCAAACCCGACGATGTGCCGCAGCGGGGCACGCAAATCGTGCGACACCGTGTACGAGAAGCCTTCGAGTTCCTTGTTGGCGCGCCCGAGTTCGAGCGCCAGTTGCGCGAGTTCTTCCGCGCGACGCAGCACGATGCCGAGCAGCGCGGTGCGGAATTCGACGGCGATTTCGAGTTCGGCAGGACGCCAGGCAAGTGAGCGTCCACGCACGGTATCGGTCCAGACGTCGAAGCTCTGGCGCGGCGAGAGCGAGGCGGACAAGCCCGCCAGCTTCGCGCGCGGATCGCCCGCCCATTTGATCGTTTGAACGACTTCTTCGCGAAACCACAGCACGTAATTGCGAAACAGCTTCGAAATCGACACGGCGAGCAGGCCCGCGTAGTGCGGATTGGCCGGCAGGACGGGGCAGGCCGTGGCAAGCGAGTCGGTGTCGAAGGTGTCATCCACTCGCGTGTCGAGCCACTCGACGAGCTTCGCGACTTCCGGCTCGGAAGGCGTGGTGCCGACCAGCAGCACGCGCCCGTCGAAGACGATCGCCGCTCCGTCCGATGCGGTCAGCCCGAGCAGATCCTTCGGGTCGTTGGCGAGCGCGTCCGTGAAGCTTTCCGTGTTGGCCATCGCGGCCAGCAGGCGCGCGAGCGTGCGACGCAGTTCGAGCCGGTATTGGGCTTGCGCGTGTTCCTCTTTCGCTTCGATCTGCAGCGACAGAATCTGCGCGATATGCTCGCACGCGGTGCGCACCTCGAAGGGCGGCACGCGCGCGCTGTCGTGATGGCAGGAAATCAGCCCCCACAGTTTGCCGCGCACTACGATCGACATCGACATGGACGACAGCGTGCCCATGTTCTTCATGTATTGCACGTGTACCGGCGAGACGCTGCGCAGCGACGCGTAGGTCAGATCGGTCGGTTTGCCTGTCGAGGGATGCAGCGGCGGGACCAGCGGCGAGGGCCGATAGTCGGCGTCGGCGATCAGGCGAATGCGGTTGCGCACATAGAGGGCGCGCGCTTGCGCGGGGATGTCCGAGCCGGGAAAGTGCTGGTCCGCGTAGGAGGCGTAGCCCGGTTCGGCGTGCTCGGCGATCACGTGGCCGCTGCCCGTGCTGTCGAAGTTGTAGACCAGCGTGCGGCCGTAACCGGTGATGCGCTGGACTTCGTCGGCTGCGAGTTGCGCGAGGCCCTCGACGGTCTGCACTTCCTCGAGACGGTTGATGAACGTGCGCACCAGCGGGTACATCGACGAGAACACGTCGAGCGTGCCGCGCGCGGGCTCCAGTTCGACGATCGCGATGCCCTCATGACGATGCACGATGACCGCGAACGGCGTGGCGCGCGCGCCGGTGGCATTGGCGCGCGGATCGCTCATCGAGCCGATATAAAGCGGGATGCCGTCTTCCTGATGCGTGGCCAGTGCCTCGACGATGAGCGCTGCCCATTCGTCGCCGACGATCCGCGCAATCGGCTGGCCTGGCGCTTGCTCGGCGGGCGAGCCCGTCAACGCGGCGACGTTGGCGCTGACTTGCAGCAGCGTGCCGTCGGCCGCGATGCTGAACAGAAAGCCGTGCGGCTGGATGCCGCCTGGAATGTGGATGGGTTCTCTCGCGCAGTCGGCTTCGACTGTCGAAGACGCGGAAGATGTGAGGTCTGCCATGCGTGCTCCACGAACGGTACGCTGCATTTTCGCATAGCAGGCGTGCGTTCGTGGTTCGCTGCTAACAGCGTGACTCAATCGCGGCGCGGATGGGCGAGAAAGAATTTCAGCATTTCATCGGCGGCATCGGGGCCCGACGGGTCCGTGTACGAACCGCGCTGACTGCCTCCGGACCATGCGTGACCCGCGCCGTGAATCGACCAGTACTCCGCTTCCACGCCGTTCGCCGCGACATGCCGTTGTCGCGTATAGGTGCGCTGGCTGCTCGCCGCGCCGGATTGCGCGCTGACGGTGGTGGTGCCGGCGTCGAAGGAGGCCACGATCTCGGCCGCATTCGACGGATGCACCGTCGCGTCCGCATCGCCATGAAACACGATGAGCGGACGTTGCGGTGCGCCGCGCGCCCGATTGCGTTGCGTCTTGCCGCCTTTCATCGCGCCGAGCGCCGAGGGCAAGTCCTTCGCGCTGCCGTAGGGGAGACCCGAATGCACGCCCGCCGCCGCATAGAGATCGGGCGAAGTCTTCAGCATGATGTCCGCCATCGCACCGCCTGCCGAGAGACCTGCCACATAGACGCGCGCCGGGTCCACGCGATACCGTCCCATCACCTCGCGCGTGATGCCGGCGATCAGCGACGGCTCGCCCTGATCGCGCTGCTGATCGGTGGGCTTGAACCAGTTCCAGCATTTCGAGTGATTGGCCGCATGGGTCTGATTGGGATACACGACGATGAAGCCGTGACGCTCGGCCATTTCGTTCATGCGCGTGCCGCCGGCAAAGTCGTCGGCGTTCTGCGTGCAGCCGTGCAGCATGACGATCAGGGGCAACGGTTCAGCGCTGTAGACAGCCGGCACGTACAGCTTGTATTGGCGTTGTCCGGCCGCGTTGCTGAACGTATGCGTGCTGAAGGTGCCTGGCGTGTCGGCGTCGAATGCCGGTGCGGCAGGGGCGTGCGGAACGGGGCTCACTTGCGTTTGCGCCTGCGTCCACGCTTGCGTCCATTCGTTCACGTTGGGCGGCGTGTACGGGGCTTGTGCGTGGTCCGCGTGGGCCTGATTCGCGTTGTTGCCCGAGAGCGCGCGTTGAACTGCCGCGGTGGCTTCCTGCGGGCCCTTCGTGCGCAATAGCTCGAAGGCGTCTTTCATTGATTTCAGGAAATCTTCGTTCATCTTCATGATGGTTTGCGTTGACCTGTGTGGGGCGTGAAAGAGCAAGGCGACCGATGGGTCACTGCGTCAGTCACGGTCATGAGTCGAGTGTCGTGCCTAGCTGATGCGGCCGGCAAGCGCCGCCTTGACCGCGGGCGATGCGTGAAAGGCGCCGAGCACCACCACCGATGCAATCGTGGCCGCCGCGAGTTCCGGTGGCACATCGGCTGCGATGCTGGCGAGGCCGAGCACATGAATGTCGAGTTGTTCGTGCGCGGCTTGCGCCGCTTCGAGATCCTGCCGGGAGAAATGTTGCAGCCCGAGCACGAGGGCGCGTCGCGTCACCGTTTCCGAGACCACCTGCGCATGGATGGCGAGCTGGTTGCGAATCGCCGTGCGGATCAGATCGGTGCGGTTCGAGTAAAAGCCTTCTTCAACCAGAAGATCGATCTGGCCGAGGTCGATCGGACCCAGGTTGATGGTGATTTTTTCGGTCTCGCCGCCTTTGGGGCGGGAGGTGTCGATGAGGCTGAGTTTAGTCATTTGCACTCCGGGAGGCATCTTGAGGCCATCCAATTAACATCCAATGGGATGGTTATACGCCTTTTAGCCGGAGGGGGTCAATGAGAATAAAGGGGGTTCGTTCGGGGGATGGCGATGACCGAGTGGAGGCGAGCGGCGCGTTTTGCGGCGCCGAGCGAGATTGCGGGAGGGAGTGGTTTCGGGGCCGATTGCTGCTGTCTGTGCAGAATCGGCCATTCCGACAGTGGCGCGCGTGTTTGAATGGCGCGCGGCGGGCGCTACCGGTGCGCTCGAACTGGCACCGGTAGGGTGATGCGGTTTTTAAGGGGTGTTGAACGAAACGACGGAGTCTGGCGGAGACTTTTACATCAAAACAATATCGTATTGTCTCGGTCTAACGTTTACCCCATATCACCCTGTATCACGCAAAACCCGCTGAAGCCCTTGCCACAAAAGGCTTAGCGTTTCTATTGTCTCTTGTCGTCGCTTCGTGCATCATCCAATCTCACTGAAAATTAGTAGCTAGATTAGTAGCTAGACTCAGGAGCAATGCGCGATGGCGAAACGCGAAGCAAACATCCTTAGCGACGTGCAGTTACGTAGGTGGGTCAAGGCAGGCGAGCCGATGGCAAAGACGGACGGCGGCGGCCTGACATTCACGCTGTCCGCAGCCGGCACCGCGACATGGATTCTCCGGTTCAGCCATGGTGGGCGCCAGCGCGAATTGTCGATTGGCCGCTACCCCGACATGTCGCTGTCGGCGGCGCGTGACATTGCGCGTGAGCGGCGCGTGGAAGTTCAGAAAGGGATCGATCCGGCTGCCGAAGTGAGAAAGATCAAGGCACGCAAAAACTGGACAGTGCGCGAGCTCATCAAGGATTACCGCGAGAGGGTGTTATCCGGCCTTGCCGACAGCACGCAGCGCAGCTATGGTCGCAACCTCACGCGAATCCAGAACGGCATGGGATCGCTCAATCTGCGCGACGTTACGGCGGCGGACGTGATCGCGCAGATCGAGCGGGTAAAGGCTGGTTGGTCGGAGCTATTCACGCTGTGGTGCGTGCTGCGGGCGCTGTTCGATCATGCTGCGGGCAGGAAGATGATCGACGCCAGCCCATGCGCCGGCATCAAGCTAACGTCAATCATCGGAGACAGGCCCGAGGTGCGCAAGCGCCTGATGCTGACCGAGGCCGAGATCGGCGTACTGATGAACGCGAAGATGCGCGACGTGAACCTCTACGCACTGCGCATCTCCCTAGCCACTGGCGTCCGTAGCAGCGAGCTGTACACAGCATTGCGCGCAGACGTACACCTCGACGAAGCGCGTTGGCATATCCCCAATAACAAGACTGGCTCCGAGATGGATATTCCCCTTGCTCCGGCCGTCGTCGAATGGTTTGAGCGTCTGCTCGAACTCGCAGGCGGATCAGCCTACGTGTTGCCAGCGCGGCTCAGCAATCGCATCGACCGGCACGACGGCGACACGCACGTGTCGAAGGATGCGATCCGCGAGGCTATCGACTACTGGATCGCCAATCACAAACCGGCGATTCGCCGCTTCACGCCGCACGACCTGCGATCCACGATGAAGAGCCACATGCGCAAGCTCGGTGTGTCGCGCGACATTAGCGAAATGTGCCTGAATCACAAGCTGGCGGGTGTTGAAGGCATCTACGATCAGCACACTTATTACGAAGAGCGGCGGGGCGCGCTCGAACTGTGGGCGTCGTTTCTGGTGACATGCCAGGCGGGGGAAATCTGGAATGTCACGCCTATCAAGCGGAGCGCGTAGGGCGGCAAAGTGCCCTTTGGCCGCCCCGTTTCCACTTTATTTTCGCATGTAAAGGGAAGTTAAACGGCTTTGTGCTTACGCCGTGGTAAGCGCTGCGATATCTTGAGTCTCATTGCAAACCCATGAGACTCAGCCATGACCAATCCCGCATACCGCATGCTTCGCCTGCCCGAGGTCGCGAAGCTTACTAGCCTCTCCCGCCCGACTATCTACCGATGGATCGCCGCCGGCACCTTTCCCAAACCGGTGAAACTCGGCCCCAACTCCGTGGCGTGGCGCTCCGATGTCGTTCAAGAGTGGATGGATGCCCGCACTAGCACGGCGGTCGCAGCATGATCGCGCTCGCACTGCTGCTCGCTCTCTACTTCCTGCCGGCCATCATTGCACTCAGTCGAAAGCATCACAACGCTGGCGCAATCATCATCGTGAATCTGTTCTTCGGATGGACGTTCATCGGCTGGGTATGGACCCTCGCCTGGGCAGCGATGAACCCGCCGCCGTCCGTTGTTGTAATGGCATCGAGTTCGAAAGGAGAGGCGTGATGGACAAGGCCGGAGAACAAGCGGCATTGGAGGCGAGCCGCGCGACCTGGGGTTGCATCCGTTACTTCCCTTCCGCTAGTGGGCGCGCGACCATGCACCACCACAGGGTCTGGAAAACGTTTCTGGAGGTCGCGCAAGCAATCCCTGTGCCGCCGGGTTTTGACGCGTACCAGCTGTCGCGGGTCGGCACCAGCATCGGCGCGACGTTGCGAGCCGAGATTCCCGCGATTGTGATCGATGAGTTTTGGCAAGCCGAGCAAGCCCGCATCAAGACGAACGACGCCCGTCTGTGGAGCGTCGTGAACATCGCCGTGGGCGTCGTCCGCCAAGGGTAAGGGGGCCGCATATGAGAGCGCTTGAAACGCAGCAGAACGGCGCAGGCGGGCTTGCCCGCCCATCCCGTATGCAGCGCGCTTGGGAACATTTGCACGCCGCCGCAGCGCCGCTGCGGGCCACGTCAGACTTTGCGCTCATCGCAGCCGTCGTCGTCGCGCTGTTCGCGCATTACCTCCGATGACTCGCGCATTGAAAGCGCGCCGCCAGCGACCGGCGCGGCCGTTGCGGATCGCCTATGCACCGCTGCGCGAGCAAGCGGCGGCACGGCGGCGCGAGTATGTCTGGCAGCACGGTCGCATCGGCGGCGCGTGTCGCGCGGCTGGCCAGCTCGGTTGGTCGGTCGCTGAGCCGGCCGCATCGATCGTTGCGCCGGTCGTCCCGGCGCTCGTATGGTTCGCTCGCGCGACCGTCGCACTCTTCGCGGTATTCGGCCGTCTGCTCGTTGGCGTACCGCGCGTACGTTAGCGGCTGCTCGCGCTCGCGGCATCGCATCCGTCCGCGCAGTCTAGTCACTGCTGATTGTTGCCGGCGGTACCCCATGCGCTGCACGCGATGCTAGTCGTAAAGGCACCTCCCGGAACGTTCGGCTCAAGTTGATGCACGACGACGGCTGCTAGCCACGCGGTCTGGTTGACGTATGTGAATTCCGTCTCTACTTCGATCGCGACGCCTTGTCGGATACGAGGATTAAAAATCGTTGCGAGCTGCAAGCTGCTCGACGAGAACGCGGGGCCGCCCATCATTCCATTACGCGGGGATATCAGTATCGGGTCCGCCGTAAAGGGCTGGCCTACCGCAGTAACGACCAGGCGCTGTAACTGGAACGCGAACCGCAGTTGCGGATAGTGGCCGATCGCCTGCGTGATCTGTTCGAGCGGAGAGCCCGTTAGTCTCACGTCGTTCATCAGCGGGTTAATCGCTGCGGAACTGTAATCGAGCGAGAACCCGGCTGGCGTGATGACGCTCGTCAGCACATCTTGTAGCGCGACAGGTCCAGGATTCGCGTAGGGCGAAACGGCCATGTTGCCGAGCGCAAAAGACGCATTCGCCTCAACCACGAGATAGACATTCGGAGGCTGGCGGGCTTCGATGGTAGACCATGAAATGACGCCAGCAAACAGAGGAATGTAATTCCATCCGTCCCATACGTCAATTTGAAGCGTGTCCGTGTTTTGCGGCGCCATGGCGATATTCCAGAGCCTCGCAATCTGATTCATCGTGTCGAGCGGAGCCCCGTAGATTTCCACGCGGGCAGAGTTAAACTGCGCGCCGCCATTACGCACCGTGATCTTCTGCCGGTGTGAGGCAAACGTATAAACGTCCGGCGTCGCTTCGCCTGACGCATCCGGCCGCACCACGGTGATCGTGGTTCGAACTTTGCGCTCTAAAAGCGTATTGAATGTCATGCCGTCCCCCTCCTTAGCGCACAGCCGAGTTATACGGTGCGGTGCCTGACTGACGCTGGATAGCATCGGAAAGCTGTTGCGGGTCCTGCACGCCGCTCACGTTCAGATTCTGCACGTTGTACGTTGCCCCAGTCTGCGTGCCGTTCGCGCCCCCGGAGGAAGCCTCTAGCTGGCTCGCATATTTGAGGCGGTCACGAAGCGACGACATATTGCCGTGCGCCTCGAAAACGTCGCTGATGCCCCGCGTATAGTCCGAGACCGTAGACGCGCCTGCGACAGCTTTGTTGAGCCGCGCGCGCTCGCTCGGGACGTTCAGAACGGCGTTGCTCTGCTCCTGCCATGACATGCTCGTAATCGGCTTGCCCGACCATCTCTCGACGGCCGCCACGCGATCCTTGCTCAACCATTGAAAGAGGCCGCGAGCGCCTGATTGCTGGTTCACTCGGGCAGGGTCGAGGGATGACTCGCCAAACGCGTTGGCCGTCAGGCCAATCGCCTCGTTCAGCGGCACGCCCCGTGCGACAAAAAACTGTGTGAGTTCCGCCGCTGTCGGTTTCACGCCAGCGCCAGCCTTTCGCGCGGACGCGCTGATAACGGTCTCGCCCGGGTCCAGCGAGGGGTCTGTAGCGTATTGCCGCGGCGCCGTCAGCCGCGCCGCGCCGCCATGGTCGCCCAGCGTGCCGCCAACGATGTCGGGACCGTTACGCCGCGCCTCGGGGACGGCCGTACTCCACGCCCATTTGACCGCATCGGAAATCGTGCCGAACGCGCCGCCGATTTTCTTGACGTTCTCCTGCCCCGTACCGCCTAGTTTGGGGAACAGCCACTGACCAGCCGTTTTTAAAAGCCCTCCGAGCAATTGCAGACCATAGGCCGAGAGGTCTACTGCCTCCCCCAACGTCCTAAGGGCTGTGCCGAGCAGTGCGAGGTTGTGGGCGAGTTCGGGCGAGCGTTCAGACAGCGCTTTTTGAAAACCATCGAGGCCGCCGCCTGCTGCGTTCACATCGTCCGCAAACTTCGAAAGCTCCACGGCGCCCGAGTTCAGATAGTCGGCCATCTGTTGCACCGCGGGCGCGATGAGCGATGCAAGCGTGCTGCCGAACGACTTCAGCGAACTCTCTGCGCTAGCGGTCGCGTCATTGAACGCGTCCAGCGTCTTCGATGTCGTATCGGTCGCCTGCGAGAGCGAGGTAGACCATTCTTCGGTGATGTCACGATTGCTTTTGATGGCGACGATCAGGTCCGTTGCGATTCCATGCAGGGCGAGAAACGATTCCATCGTCGCCTTCTGGCCGGGAGGGGCGGCGCGGTAAATCTGCTGTGCCTGTGCAAGCTGCTGCGTCGTCGTGCCTGCCAGATTGACGCCGATCATCGACAGCGCCTGGAGGTGCGGAGCGGCTGCCGGTCCGCCTACCTGAAACGCCTTGGCCTCTTTCGCCAATTCCGCATACGATGCCGCGCCGGCATCCGCGTCGGCGCCGAGCCGCTTGAACATGATCGACGCCGCCTGCATCTCGCGCCGGGACAGCCCCGTCGCGACCGTTGCGCGCGTGAGACCATTCTCGTAGGCGACAAACGCGTTACCGGCTGTGAATGCCGCAACCCCTACGCCTACGATAGCGCCAACTGCGGCCGTGAAGGCCTTCACGCTCGACGCCAGTTCCTTGAACGCCAGGGTCTGAGATTTAGTTCGCTTCAGTTGGTCGGTGTCGCGGCGTTTGCGCTTTGTATCGGCCGCCACAAGTTTCTTTTCCGTACCATCGACCATGCCGTCGATTTTCTTCGACTCACGTTTGTAAGGCGTCGAATCCAGCGTGAGCTGGACAATAAGTTCTGAGACGACCTGTTGGTTTGACATTACGCACCCCTTTCATTGTTCGCGGGCGTCGCGCGCACCCGCTCAAGGTATGCCGCGACGGCTTGCCGGATCAGTTCGCCCACTGACGTATCACATTGCTGCGACAAGGCCCTGAGGTCGGCGCGAATCGGTGCCGGGAGAAAAACGTGTGTTCGCTGCATACGGATCCTCACTTGATCCGCGTCGGCGTGACGGGAAGGGTCTCGCGCATGTCGGACTTGTGCATGTGTTCCATCTCCTCGCGCGTAGGGAGGTGGTCATTCGCGCCATTCGGTTTGCCAATCAGCGCATCAGCTAGCTTTCGGAGTGCAGCTAGTTGCGGCGGGCGGCGCGGCGGTTGTTTGCGGGCATCCATTGCGTTTGCTCCTTTGTGTGTTCGATCAGTTCGACGCCGCGAGACCGAGCGACGTGCGCGCGCACCGGGGTGCTTCCGCCTGCGCGACCGGAGCGACCGACGACACGTCATCGCCCGCAACGAGTCGCAACGCCCACTCGCGAAGAGCGTCCTCATGATCGTCGCGCACCTCGTCGGCAGTCATCCGGATAGCGCGCTGGACGAACTCCGCGCGAACTGCGTCTGACGTTGCCGGGAGTGCGGCGGTCCATTGGTCGGCAGGCGTCCAGCACCAGGCGTGCGCCGTGACGCGCGCACTGTCGGCCGAGCCGCAACTCTCCTGCACGCGCCACACAAGCTCGAAAAACTCGCCGGCAGACTTGGCACTCAGGCGGGACGCCGGGCGCCACGCCTGGAATGCCACTGCGTGGATGCATGCCCCGCGCACTCGCACGGCGACATGCCAACGCGTACAGGATTCGATCGTTTCCAGCGCGGCGCGCCCATACAGGTCAACAGCGCCGTGTGTAGCCGTATTTATTGACATTGCGTACTCCTTATGTTGTGTGCACACGAGACACACACTATCATTGATATGCGGCAATAGCCATGAACTATCAGAACGCCCAATGAATGACGTTTTTGGCGGCGCGACTGCCGGTGAATGTCTTGTCTACACACGCTTTGCAGGTGGTCAGCGAGTCGTCAACAGGTGGTCAGAACGCAGGCGATTCTATATGCCACTGCGCAGATATATTCGACGCATATCATTACGAATGTGTCTTTAATGAACGACGGCTAACGTGCTGCGCAACGTTGGCGCGGCCCAACATGTAGGAATACTGATGTCTGAACGAAAACACCCGCTGCGACTGTCAATCCTCGCTCTGGCGGCTCGCCGGGCTATCGGCGGGCGGATAGTCGTGCGCGCCGCCGCGCGGCCGTCTGAGGCCGTTCCTGCGGTTGCAAAGCGACCAACGGCGAAGCGCCCGGCACCGCCAACGTCGGCAACGGAGCGGATCGAGCGGGGCTCTCACGCCGCACGTGTCAGACTGCGGCAACGGTTTGCGAAAGAGAACGTGCAAACGGTCCCGACTTCGCCGTTTCGTAAGCCGCGACCACTGTCCGATGAACTCGCCGCGACATTCGGGCCGGCGCCCGAAACGCGGCCGGCGTCGGCGTCAAAGCCGGAACGGGCTTCGAGTGGCGACCCGATGGCACCCGAGGCGCGCATTGCTACCCTATGGCGGAAAGGTGTGCCACTTCGCGAACTGCGCGGCGAGTATGGAACGCTGGCCGATGCCGTTGTGCGCTCCCTGCTGCCCTCGCTCGACTGGCGTGCGGCGTGAACATCTACACGAACAATGCGATGCAGACCTGCCCGGTCAATGGCGCCTTGCGCTACTGGCTGAAAGAGCAACGCGCGCATGAACTCGCGGATGCGCTCGACGTTCACGCCGCGGCGACTGCCGACGAGTTCGCGGAGCGCCTCGAAGCGCTGGGCGCCTTCGCGCTTGGCATGGCGTCGTTCGCGCAGGACCTGGCCGACGGTCTCTACGAGGTCGAGCCGATCGACCGCAGTTACATGGCCGTAGGAGACGTTTGCGGGCGCATGGCAGGCTTGGCCCGTCTAGCGGATGCCAATGCACGTGACGCAGCGGCGCTGGCACTGCGCGCCGCTGATGCGGCGCATGAAGGCGATCTGGCCGGCGCGTTGCGACTGGCGAGCCACGCGGTCGAATTCGCAATCTATGTCGCTCGGGATGCCCTCGCCGTGTTACGTCTTGCGCCACTGACGACCGGCGAGCGCAGCGTTGCCGGCGGCGCGCTGTGGACCGTTGGCCATCTGCTATGCACGATCGATCGCGTTTAAGGCGGTTTAGAGAGCAATGTTTGCTCTCTGTTTGCTCTCTGTTTGCTCTCGATAAACGAATGTCAGCAATATTTAATCTGATATTCGCTATATTCTTTTTTGATTATAACTATTATGTTAATAAAATGAGAAGTAGTTAGAGAGCAGAGAGTAAAAATAAAAAAAAACTCCTACAGTGCTACGAATAGCCGCAATAGCGAATTAGCGCTCTTTTTGCATTTATACAGATCTAATTCGAACTCGTGCTCTCTACTCACTGACCGGGCTCAAAAGACCACCCAGTATGGGTTTGCGCCAGAGAGAGAAAAAAACAGCTTTTTTTGCTCTACAAAGGATTGACTATCATTTAACTAACATCGGGGGCGACTGCTCAGAACTGTTCGTCTACGATGTAACGGTTTGGTAATTTGCAGAAAGCAATCTGCAAGATATCGTCAATAGCTGTATTCAATCGAAACGCTTGACCGATTATTTGACGCTCAGTATGATGAGCCTATTCGATTCCGCCATAAAAGGCTCATTATGCACGAGTTAAATCCGATGAGCGAAGTTCTCGACGCTCACGCAGTGGCCCGCTCTTTGCAGGTATCGGTTGGCATGTTCCGACTGCTTTGCTCGCGTGCCGAATTTCCCGAGCCCGACGTGAAGCTGGACAAAGATCGAGGCTATCGCTGGAAGGCATCGACGGTCGCGCCGTGGGTGGAGGCGTACAGGCTGCGGCGCGAAGGTGACAACATGCGCCGCGCATTGATAGCTGCTTGCCGCGATTCGTGGGGTGGGCGAGGAGAACGCTACCGCACGACACAGAGCGCCGCAGGCTGAACTACCCTCAGCGGGATTGGTGCGCCGCACTAGGCGCCGGCAAAAAAAACGCCACCTAGCGGTGGCAAGAGTTTCTTAACAACGCATCGCGCCAAAGCCCGGAAAGCTGTCCGCGATGCATCACAAACTGGAAATCAGTATGCCGATGCAAGCCGAAAATGTCAACGTTTTCTCAGCACTTGAACAAAACGTGCCCAGCACACTGCGCATCCTCGCTCTTGAGGTATGCGCATGAATATCAAACTCACGCAGATCAGCGCAGTGGGCTGCGCGATGGCGAAATCGTATTCGCGAGGCGCCGATGGCAAGATCGAAAAGACGGCCATTGCGAACATGACGGAGGGCGTCGCCAAGGTAGTCGAACTGGAGAACCTCTCGCAACTCAAGCAGGCATTATCGCTGCTGCAATCGAATCAGGCGATTACGTGCGGCGTGCCCATCGTGGGCGACACACCACTCACGACGCGAGCCGGTGCCGAGTTTCGTCCGGACGCCGTTGCACGCACCAATGAGGCATTCAAATACCCACAAGGCCCGGCACTGTTCCCGATCGACGTCGATATTGACGACGAGCGGCGTAACATCTATCTGAGCGTTGACGACGTGCTAGACGCGCTCGAAGTCTGCTCGCCCTGGCTCAAGTACGTCTACCGCGTCGCGCGCCCGTCTTCATCGTCCTTTGTGGACGGCGAAGGCCTGCGCGGCGTACACGTCTACCTGGCCGTCACGCGCGGCACAGACATACCGGCACTCGGAAAGCGAATGCAACGCGAGCAATGGGCGGCCGGACTCGGGTACATGTACGTCAGCAAGTCCGGTGCGCTGCTCACGCGCCAGCTATCGGATGCGCTGGTTTATCAGCCGTCGCGGCTTCTGTTCGAAGCGAGCCCGGTACTCAGAGACGGTGTGGCACGCACTGTTCCGGCGGATCAGGCGTTCAGGGAGCGTCCGCCGATCGTATCTGCTGGGCACCCCGTCAAATACAAGGTGGGTGATGGGATGCTGGACGCACAGGCACTGCCGGCAGAATCCGCGCTGGCTGAGCGCAAGTTCGACACTGCCGTGCGCGCCGAGAAGGATAAGCAGCGCCGGGAGGCAAAGCGCGTCGCAATCGCGTATCAAACTGCAAACGCCACTGCTAACGGACTCGACGCGCAGCTGGGCGAGCGGTTGGGCCTGCTGGCGATTCGCGCGCTCGGCGACCGGAAGCTCCCGCCGTCGTGGGAAATCGCGGTTAAAGACATTGGCCGGGTGAAAGTCGCGGACATTCTCGCGAACCGCGGCGATGCAATCGGCCACCAATGCGCTGACCCGTTCGATACGTGGCGGCCCAATCTCAAACCGGAGGGCTACGGCAAGGCTGAGATCGTGGCAATGGGCGGCAAGCTCGGTGTCTGGTCGCACAAGTTGCAGACGTTCTTCGAGTTCACGGACGACAGTGCCGCCGACCTGGCCAGCCCACTTGAGCAGGCCGCCGAAAAACTCTGCGGGACGCTGGAATACCCGGAGCGCGTAGGAAAACGGGTCGCGCCGTTCGTGAATGTCAAATTTGCGCTGGCGTCGTTGCTCGAAAAGATCGACGCCGTGCCGCGTTATAACGCGGCGACGTACACGACAGAGACTGCTGGCCTGCCGAGCGAAGGTAAGCTGATTGACGCACTATCGCGCGTAGGTTGCGCGGGCGTGGTGCCGGGCGTGGTGGAGCGAGCGATCGAAACGCTCGCAATCGAAAATCAGTTCGATCCGTGGCGCGACGCGGTGCTGTCGCTACCGCAGTGGGACGGGCGACCGCGACTCGACACGTTCTTTCCTGATCTCTGCGGCGCAACCGATAGCGACGCTTTGCGACTGACGGGACAGGTAATGTTTGCGGGCGCACTGATGCGACAGATGGAGCCGGGCATCGACTGCCATGTCGTGCCGGTTCTGATCGGCGGAAAGGGCGCGGGTAAGTCGCACTTCGTTACAGATCTGGCGGCGGCGCTGGGTGTCCCAAAACCTGCCGCGCTGGCTTTCAGCGACCCTATCCGCATGAGCATGGCGGCGTGCGGCTCTGTCTTTGCCGAACTGGGGGAAATGTCCGGCATGGGTAAGCGCGACGTGGAGGAAATTAAGCTCTGGATCGCCGACGGCGTGGACAAGTACCGCGCCCCGTATGAGCGAAAGGCCGAACCCCACCCGCGCCGCTTCGTCCTGATCGGCACCGCCAACAAAGATGAGCTCAACCACGATGAAACAGGCAATCGTCGTTTCATGCCCGTCCAGTTCGCCCGCAGGCCCGAGCCGAACTGGGCAGTAGAGTGCAGACAAATTTTCGCGGAAGCAAAGGCGCGGTTTTGCCAGTCCAGCGCCGATTACCTGGCCTTGCACCGTGCCACTACAGACGCAATCGGCGCATTCAACGATGCGCGTATGCGACATGGCGGGGGCACGCCGCAGACCGTAGTATCAGAATTTGCGCCGCCGATCGTGCAGCGACTCGCCGCGCAACGCGCCGACCGGCGCGTGTACGTGTCGGCTCTGCTGACGCAGCTTGCAGCCAGCAGCACCGCGACGCGCAGCGTCACGCCGCGTCAGGTCGGCGCGTGGATGCGCATGAACGGATGGACAGCCAGCACCAGTAACGGGATGACATATTACGTCGTGCCCGACGATTACCTGGCGGAAGGCACGGATAACGCCGTGGTACTCGCTACGCCGTTCGCCCGGCCGGCACTCGCCGTCGCCAACTGATGCAACCGCGCCGCCAGCACGGCGGCGCGCAAACTGGCCGACATGCGAGCCCTTCAGTATTCGCTAATGGACGCCGTAAACCGTACCTATGGCCCTCGATTCGCTGGCGGACCCCCGCCCACACCTCAATGGCCTGATAAGGATTCCAAGAACTATGCGACTCACCGTTCTCCTGGCAACCGCCCTGTTCGCCACGTCCGCGCATGCTGGAACGATTACCGACGAAGTGACCGCACCCGACAATCACGAACTCGCCACTGTCGCGGCGGTCACGGCGGGCATTTACCGTTACGACCTGAGCGAGTTCACATGCGCCCGCAACGCGCAGTTGCAAAACGAAGGTGCCACGACAGAACGGGATCGTAAATATGGGCGATGGCTCACGAACATCGCCGCCGCGCATCCAAGTGCAAAGACGATGCGCGTACGGTCGAATGGCACCTTCGATGGCGGCGGTTGCTATGAGCGCATTGCAGGCGGCATTCGCATCTATCGTCCGTACACAATGCAGCCGGTTGGCATTGTGGCGCCCGTCGTTCCAGGCGATCCGGACGCCGCTGAGCTTCCTCAAACCGCAAATGCGGCCGCGCCTCAACAGACCCAGCCGATCCAGATCACGGCGCAACAGCTGTACGCCGAGTATCACGCGAACGAGGTCGCCGCCGACCTCAAGTACAAAGGGCGTTGGCTTGCCGTGACGGGCGCTGTCGTCGAAATAAAGAACGACGTTTTTGGCCAACCCGTGGTATCCCTCCAGGTCGATGGCGATCCGTTCCATACCGTCAACGCGTATTTCGGGAAAGACAAGATTGAGCAGATCGCAAAGCTTCAGAAAGGAAGCACTGTCGCGATCACCTGCCGCGGCGACGGGATGTTTTTCATGTCACCCAATCTGAAATGTAAGCAGTAGCGTGCCAATTACCTAGGTCCGAAAGCGGGAGTCGTGTTCGGCATGCGTCGGTGAGTCGCGCGCCCGCCAGCCGGCTACCATCTTGTCACCCGGCGGCGCGAAACCCACCGCGCCTCTAATTAGTAGCCACGTTAGTAGCTAGCAGTTGGAAAGACCGAAATTTGAGCTATAAGTCGCTGATTGCAATGATTTAATTCTTCTACATCAAAACAATATCGTACTGTTCCTGACTCAAATTCGACTCCACCTGCAGCGACACCGGCTTACCAATAAAATCAATCAACATCGCCAGATGCTGCGACTCTTCCTCGAGAAACAGATCAATCACCTGCTGCGACGCCACCACGCGAAACTCGCGCGGATTGAACTGCCGCGACTCGCGCAGAATCTCGCGCAGCACGTCATAACACACGGTACGCGGCGTCTTGACCTGCCCCTTGCCCTGGCAAACCGGACACGGCTCGCACAGCACATGCGCGAGCGATTCACGCGTACGCTTGCGCGTCATCTCCACCAAACCAAGCTGTGAAAAACCATTCACCGTCACGCGCGTGCGATCGCGCGACAACGCCTTCTTCAATTCGCCCAGCACCTGATCGCGATGCTCGACGTTTTCCATATCGATGAAGTCGATGATGATCACGCCGCCCAGATTGCGCAGACGCAATTGCCGCGCAATGGTGTGCGCGGCTTCGAGGTTCGTCTTGAAGATCGTATCGTCGAAGTTGCGCGCGCCGACGTAGCCGCCCGTGTTCACGTCGATGGTCGTCATCGCTTCGGTCTGGTCGATCACGAGATACCCGCCCGACTTCAGATCGACCCGCCGCGACAACGCCCGCTGAATTTCCGCCTCGATGTTGTACAGATCGAAGAGCGGCCGCTCGCCGGTGTAGTGGTGCAGTTTCGACGACACCGCCGGCGTGAACTCGGCCGCGAAATCAGCCAGCATCTGATACGTTTCGCGCGAGTCGACCTGAATGCGCGACGTCTCATCGTTCACGAAATCGCGCAGCACGCGCTGCGCGAGATTCAGATCCTGATAGAGCAGGCTCGTGGGCGGCATGCGCTGCCCTTGCGAGAGGATCGTCGCCCACGTCTTGCGCAGATACGCGACGTCGCCGGCCAGCTCTTCGCTAGTTGCATCTTCGGCGATGGTGCGCACGATATAGCCGCCTTTTTCATCGGCGGGCAGCACGGCGGTCAGACGCGCGCGCACGGCTTCACGTTCGGCTTCGCTCTCGATCTTCTGCGAGATGCCGATATGCGGTTCCTGCGGCAGATAGACGAGCGTGCGACCGGCAATGCTCACCTGGGTGGACAGGCGCGCGCCTTTGGTGCCGATCGGATCCTTCACGACCTGCACCATCAGCGTCTGGCCCTCGAAGACGATTTTTTCGATCGGCTGATGCGGCGCCTGATGCTGTGGTTCGCCGGCAATACGCGGATGCCAGATGTCGGCGACGTGAAGGAACGCGGCGCGTTCAAGACCGATGTCGATGAAAGCGGACTGCATGCCCGGCAAAACGCGTACGACCTTGCCGAGATAGACGTTGCCGACGCGGCCGCGCGACAGCGTTCGTTCGACGTGAAGTTCCTGGACTGCGCCTTGCTGGACCAGCGCGACGCGCGTTTCCTGCGGCGTGACATTGATCAGGATTTCTTCATTCATGGTGTTATTTTAGAAGTCGATGCGCGCTGCACGCAGGAGCGCAGCAGATTCAAAAAGCGGCAAACCCATGATACCTGAATAGGACCCGTCGATATGCTCGATAAACTCCGCGGCGCGCCCCTGCACACCGTACGCGCCCGCTTTGCCGAGCGGCTCGCCGCTCGCCGCATAGCGGCGGATCGCGTCTGCGTGCAGTGCAGCAAAACGCACCTTCGACACGGATAGCGCGGCGGGCAGCAGCGTGCCCTCGGCGTCGACCACGGCCACGGCCGTCAGCACTTCGTGAGCGCGGCCGGAAAGGCGCGTGAGCATCGCGACAGCGTCGTCGGCATCGACGGGCTTGCCGAGAATCGCGTCGTCGATCGTGACGGTTGTGTCCGCAACCAGGATCGGCCGCGCGGCATGACCGCCGGCCACGAGGCGCGCGCGTGCCGCATGCGCCTTGGCGACGCACACCCGCTGCACATAGTCGCGCGCGCGCTCGCCGGGCAACTCGGCTTCGAGCGCTTCGGCGTCTTCATCGGGGCGCGGCAGCAGCAGTTCGAAACGTACGCCGAGCTGTTGCAACAACTCCTGGCGGCGTGGACTTTGCGAAGCGAGGTAGACGAACGGATGCAGCGATGCGGCGGACGTGGACATGAACAGGTCTCGATGAAGCGGATTGCATGGACATGCGACGGGCGCGCCGCGCAATCCGTGCGCCGCCTCGTCCATTCACACGCGATGATAGGGGTGATTTTGCGTGATGGTCCACGCGCGGTAAAGCTGCTCGGCCAGGAGTACGCGGACCATCGCGTGCGGCAAAGTCAGGCTCGAGACGCGCAGCAACATGTCGGCGCGCGCTTTGAGATCGGGGTCGAGACCGTCGGCGCCGCCGATCAGAAACGCCACGTCGCGGCCGTCCTGCTGCCAGCCGGGCAGGGCGCCGGCAAGCTGCATGGTGGTCCAGTCCTTACCGCGCTCGTCGAGCGCGACAATGCGCGCGTTCTTCGGCAACGCGGCTTCGATCTTCAGCCGCTCGGCGGCCATCACGCTTTCCGCCGGCCGTCCCGACGAACGCTGCTCGGGTTTGATCTCGCGCAGTTCGATGCGCAGCTCGGGCGGCATGCGCTTCGCGTATTCGTCGAAGCCGGTGGCGATCCAGTCCGGCATCTTGTGGCCGACGGCGAGGATATGCAGTTTCATTGCGCAAGCATTCGCGAACGAGAACGGTGAGTGGGCCGAAGCCCGCTCACTTGCGGCGTGCGGGCGCTTTGCGCGCGGGCTTCTTCACCGCCGGCGCGGCTTCCTCTTCGTCCTCGTCTTCGTCGGGCTCGCTCGAACGCGCACCGCCGAACGGATCCGGCGTGGACAGCTTGATGCGCACCGGCTTGTCGCCCCAGATTTCTTCGAGGTTGTAGTACTGACGCAGGGCCGGCTGCAGGATGTGCACGATCGCGTCGCCGCAGTCCACCAGCACCCATTCGCCGATGTCCTCGCCTTCGGTGCTGATGATCTCGCCGCCGTTTTCCTTCACGCTCTCGCGCACGCTCGAAGCGAGCGCTTTGGTTTGCCGGTTCGAGGTGCCGCTCGCGACGATCACGCGATCGAACAGCGCGGTCAGGTGGCTGGTGTTGAACACCTTGATGTCTTGCGCTTTGACGTCTTCGAGAGCGTCGACGATCACGCGTTGCAGTTTGCGAATATCCATGGATTTACCGGTGGTACAGATGATGTTGAAGAATATAGTCCCACACCGCGGTGGGGACATGGCTCGCCGCCTGGTCTTGCTGTTCGCCGCCCGCGAGGGCAAGCCGCTGGTTCACCTGCTCGCGCAGATGCGCGCGAATGTCGGTGGCCGAAACGTTGAACGCAAGCGTCGTATCGATCAGCAAGTGGCCGCAGGGCGTGGCTTGCAGAACGTCGGCGCGGGCACGGCGCGCGTCGATTTCTTGAGCGACCGCCGGCGGAATCGACGTGAGGTCGAAACCGGGCCGGGTGGCCGCGCAGATGTGGGCGAACTCGAACAGGCGCCGCCAGTCGCGCCACGTGTCGAGATGCACCAGTTGATCCGCGCCGATCAGGAGCGCAATGGATGCGTCCTCACCTTCGCGTTCACGCCAGCGTTGCAGCGTGTCGATCGTGTAAGTCGGGCCGTCGTGCTCGATTTCGTCGGTCGCGACCCGCACGGTCGTGCCCGGCAGCACCAGTTCGCTCGCCGCCGCGCGCGTCATGGCCAGCCGGTGCACGGCCGGCGACACGTCCGATTTCTGCCAGGGCTGGCCGGCCGGCAACAGCACGAGTTCGGTCAGATGCAGCACATGCGCGAAACGCCGCGCGAGCGCGAGATGGCCGTCGTGGATCGGATCGAAAGTGCCGCCGAGCAGTCCGATCCGGCGAGGCAGGGCGACAGGATGAGCGTTCGGCTTCAGGTGAAGATCCTTTGTCGTGACGATTGGAGCAAGGTGCGGGCGCTGCCCGTCACACCCACTCGCGCGGCACGAGAAAATCGCTGTAAAGACGCGCTTCCGGCGTGCCCGGTTCGGGCTGCCAGTTGTAGCGCCAGTTCACCACAGGCGGCATCGACATCAGGATCGATTCCGTGCGTCCACCGCTCTGCAGCCCGAACAGTGTGCCACGGTCGAAGACCAGATTGAACTCGACGTAGCGCCCGCGCCGGTATGCCTGGAAATCCCGCTCGGCTTGACCGTACGGAATGTTGCGGCGCTTTTCGATGATCGGCAGGTACGCTTTGAGGAACCCGTCGCCCACACTCTTGAGCATCGCGAACGATTGATCGAAGCCCGGCGCCGAGAAATCGTCGAAGAAAATCCCGCCGATACCGCGCGGCTCGTTGCGGTGCTTGAGGAAGAAATACTCGTCGCACCAGCGCTTGAAACTGGGGTACAGGTCCGCGCCGTAAGGCTGCAGCGCGTCGCGGCAGGTGCGATGGAAATGCTGCGCGTCTTCCTCGTAGCCGTAGTACGGCGTCAGATCCATGCCGCCGCCGAACCAGAAGACCGGTTCTTCGCCGGCCCTGGTCGCGACCAGCAGACGCACGTTCATATGCACGGTCGGGCAGTGCGGATTGTGCGGGTGCAGCACGAGCGATACGCCCATCGCTTCGAAACCCCGGCCGGCCAGTTGCGGACGCGCCGCGCTTGCCGAACCCGGCAACGCGTCGCCCGCGACGTCCGAGAAACCAATGCCGGCGCGCTCGAAGAAGTTGCCGCCTTCCAGAATCCGTGTGCAGCCGCCGCCGCGCAGCTTCTCGCCGGGGGCGCGCTGCCATGTGTCGGTGGCGAACGGCGTGCCGTCGAACGCGCCGAGCGTGTCCGCGATCTGCGTTTGCAGGCCTTGCAGCCAGTTGCGCACGGCCTGTGCGTCGTAGCTCGATTCGGTCATGAATGCAGATGCTGAGGGCGGCACGCTCGTCGTGCCGCGGGTTCGTCGTGAAGGGCGTTGGCCGGGCCCGCGTCAGGTCGGAACCTGCGAAGGCGCGCCTGACGTTTTTTCGCGCCCGGCGAAATGCTCCCGGCTCCGTCGTTTAGCCCGCATGGGCCCGGATCGGCCCACATGGTGCGGTGGGCGCCGGTGTCGCTGCTAAGACCTGCTGCCAAGACCCGCCGCGAAAACCCGCAGTGTAGCGCTGTTGGCGCCGCACGCGGGCGAGCGGGGTAATGGCCTGGTGCGGCGCAGTGCGGCTTAGTGCTTGCCTTCGGTCTTGGCGTCGTGCTTGCGGTTCAACGCACGGTAGCCGATGTCGCGCCGGTACTGCATGCCGTCGAACGAGATCTGGTTGATCGTTTCGTACGCGACCGACTGCGCGCTGCGCACCGAATCCGCCAGGCCGACCACGCACAGCACGCGGCCGCCCGAGGTGGTCAGCTTGCCGTCCGTCAACGTGGTGCCGGCGTGGAACGTGACCGAATCCGCGGTTTCAGCCGGAATGTCGTTAATGCGGTCACCCTTGCGCGGCGTATCCGGATAGTTGTACGCGGCGAGCACCACGCCGAGCGCGGTGCGGCGGTCCCATTCCAGCTCGACCGTATCGAGCGTGCCGGCGATCGCCTGCTCGACCACCTTCGAATAGTCGCCCTTCAGACGCGCCATGATCGGCTGCGTTTCGGGGTCGCCCATGCGGCAGTTGAATTCGAGCGTTTTCGGGTTGCCTTGCGTGTCGATCATCAAGCCGGCGTAAAGAAAGCCGGTATAGCGGATGCCTTCCTTCTCCATGCCGCGCACCGTCGGCAGGATGATTTCGCGCATCACGCGGGCGTGCAGTTGCGGCGTGACGATCGGCGCGGGCGAGTAGGCGCCCATGCCGCCCGTGTTCGGGCCCTGGTCGCCGTCGAGCAGACGCTTGTGATCCTGGCTCGAAGCGAGCGGCAGCACGTGCTTGCCGTCCACCATCACGATGAAGCTCGCTTCCTCGCCGGCGAGGAATTCCTCGATCACGACACGCGCGCCGGCGTCGCCGAGCTTGTTGTCCGACAGCATCATGTCCACTGCGGCGTGCGCTTCTTCCAGCGTTTGCGCGACCACCACGCCCTTGCCCGCGGCGAGTCCGTCGGCCTTGATGACGATCGGCGCGCCCTTGGCGTCCAGATACGCGTGCGCGGCGGCGACGTCGGCGAAGGTTTCGTATTCGGCGGTCGGAATCGCGTGGCGCTTCATGAACGCCTTCGCGAAGTCTTTCGAGCTTTCGAGCTGGGCGGCTTCTTTGGTCGGCCCGAAAATCTTCAGACCGCGCGAGCGGAACAGATTGACGATGCCGGCCGCGAGCGGCGCTTCCGGCCCGACCAGCGTGAAGGCGATCTGCTCGTTCTCGACGAAATCGGCGAGCGCGGCCGGATCCGTGATGTCGATGTTGCGCAGACGCTCGTCCTGGGCGGTGCCGCCGTTGCCAGGAGCCACGTAGACGAGCTGGACCCGCGGCGATTGCGCGAGCTTCCATGCGAGCGCATGTTCGCGACCGCCGGAACCGACGACGAGTAACTTCATGTGAATCCCCGAGACTTAAAAACCATAAACGGCTGACGCAACATGCTCAGCCGTGCAATGACAACGAGGTTCGCATTGGGCCCGCAGCCAGTAGCGGCGCAGGGCACGGTGCGAAGCCGGGTGGAAGCGCGGTGCGGAAGTCGCACTCACGCGCTTCGGCGCTTCAGCAACGACGCGAGGGCCGGCGGCGTGGCGCGGTTCGACAGGAACCGCTGCACTACGCGCCGCCGGGGCACGCTCATTCGTCGGCGATCGCGGCGTTTGTATAGACTTCCTGCACGTCGTCCAGATTCTCCAGCGCGTCGAGCAGCTTCTGCATTTTCACGGCGTCTTCGCCGGTGAACTCGACTTCCGTCTGAGGTTTCATCGTCACCTCGGCCAGTTCGGCCTTGAAGCCGGCGGCTTCGAGCGCGGACTTCACCTTCGGGAAATCGTTCGGCGGGCACAGCACCTCGATACTGCCGTCTTCATTCGTGACGACGTCGTCAGCGCCAGCTTCGAGCGCGGCTTCCATCAGCTTGTCTTCCGGCGTGCCGGGCGCGAACAGGAACTGGCCGACGTGATCGAACATGAACGACACCGAGCCGTCCGTGCCCATATTGCCGCCGTTCTTCGAGAACGCGTGACGCACTTCCGCCACGGTACGCGTGCGGTTGTCAGTCATGGTGTCCACGATCACCGCCGCGCCGCCAATGCCGTAGCCTTCGTAGCGGATTTCCTCGTAGCTTGCGCCGTCCACGCCGCCCACGCCACGCTGGATCGCGCGGTTGACGTTATCTTTGGGCATGTTGGCGTCGTATGCCTTTTCGACGGCGAGCCGCAGACGCGGGTTCGAGTCGATGTCGCCGCCGCCCATGCGCGCCGCGACCTGAATTTCCTTGATGAGCCGCGTCCAGACCTTGCCGCGCTTGGCGTCGGCCGCTGCTTTCTTATGCTTGATGTTGGCCCATTTCGAATGACCCGCCATACCTTTCTCCGTCGCGCGCGCCAGTGGGGCGCACGCAGTGTGCAATTGTCGTTGCGATGTCGGGCGCTGACGCGTTCTGCGTTTGTGCGCCGCGATGTCAATCCGCCCGGTGCTTAACTGTCCGGGTCAACCATTCGTGGCTACCCGTCTCGCGCCTCGCCACGCCACGCCCGGCCGGACCCGGCTAGCGGGACCGCAGGTCGGCAGCGCGGTTGGGACAGGGCGATCTGGCCAGACCCCACGCGACGAATGCCGCGCCGGCCTGCCGGGCCCCGCGAAAGGCGCGGTGCGCCAGGCGGTGGTGCAAGTTGAGCCGCTCTTTGAGCGGATTCGAATTTTATCACGCCGCAAGGGTGCGGCAGAGGGCGAGATAGCCGCAAACGACGCGAAAAGTGCGCGGCGGCGGCCTTGGCCGCACGCCGTCGTGCGCTTTTCAGGCCGCTTTCAGTTCTTCGTGCCGAACAGGCGGTCGCCGGCGTCGCCGAGACCCGGGACGATATAGGCGTGCTCGTTCAGATGCGAATCGAGCGAGGCGACGTACAGCTTGACGTCCGGGTGCGCGTCCTGGAACACCTGCACGCCTTCGGGCGCGGCGACCAGCGCGAGGAACAGGATGTTTTCGCCCGCCACGTTGCGGCGCTTGAGAACGTCGACCGCGTGCACGGCGGAATAGCCGGTCGCGACCATCGGATCGCACAGAATGAACACGCGATCTTCGAGGTCGGGCAGGCGCACCAGATATTCGACCGGGCGATGGTCTTCAGCGCGATACACGCCGATGTGGCCCACCCGCGCCGACGGCACCAGTTCCAGCAGGCCGTCCGACATGCCGATGCCGGCGCGCAGCACCGGCACGATCGCCAGCTTCTTGCCGGCGATCACCGGCGCGTCGATCTCGACGAGCGGCGTGGTCAGGCGGCGCGTGGTCATGGGCAGGTTGCGGGTGATTTCGTAGCCCATCAGCAGCGTGATTTCACGCAGCAGTTCGCGGAACGTGCGGGTCGAGGTGTCCCGGTCGCGCATATGCGACAGCTTGTGCTGGATCAGCGGGTGATCGAGGATGAAGAGATTGGGGAAACGGCTGTCCTGAGTCATGGCGGGGGCGCAAGCGGCGGCTAGAGGGATCGGTTCGGCGCGCCGCATGGCCGGGGGGCCGGCTGGCTGGCGGACGCGCCACGGCGCAAGTTTACCGAAAGAGTGCGCTCCGAAGATACCGGAGATTGCAGCGAGCCGGCGCAGTCCGGCACCGATTCTTCTAGAATCGGGGGAAACTTCGCCACGGGAGCCCGCCGGACCCGGCGCTTCGGGCGAGACTCACGAGCGGGGAAAAAGCTGAGGCCGCCTGGCGCTTTCTCACGACGCACAACTTCACGAGGTGAATACACATGGACATGGGAATCGCAGGACGCACCGCGCTGGTCTGCGCGGCCAGCAAGGGACTCGGCCGCGGCTGCGCGGAAGCGCTCGCCGCCGAGGGCGTCAACCTGACGATCGTCGCGCGCACCGCCGAGACGCTCGAAGCCACCGCGGCGGAGATCCGCCAGCAAAGCGGCGTGGAAGTGAAGACGGTGGCCTGCGACATCACCACGCCCGAAGGCCGCGCCGCGGCGCTCGCCGCCTGTCCGCAGCCGGACATTCTGGTGAATAACGCGGGTGGTCCGCCGCCGGGCGACTTCCGCAACTTCACGCATGAAGACTGGATCCGCGCGCTGGAGAGCAACATGCTCACGCCAATCGAGCTGATTCGCGCAACCATCGACTCGATGAGCGAGCGCGGCTATGGGCGTATCGTCAACATCACGAGTTCCGCGGTGAAGGCGCCGATCGACGTGCTCGGGTTATCCAACGGCGCGCGTTCGGGGCTGACCGGCTTCGTCGCGGGCCTCGCGCGCAAGGTCGCGCCCACCGGTGTGACCATCAACAACCTGCTGCCGGGAATTTTCGACACCGACCGCATTGCCGTGACCTTCGCGGCGCAGGCCAAGTCGCAAAACATTTCCGTCGACGACGCCCGCAAGCAGCGCATGAAGACGATCCCCGCCGGCCGTTTCGGCAACCGCGACGAATTCGGCCGCGCCTGTGCGTTCCTGTGCAGCGTGCATGCCGGCTACATTACCGGGCAGAACTGGCTGATCGACGGCGGCGCCTATCCGGGCACGTTCTGATCGGCAGTTGCGGCAGTTCCATCATCACTACAACAACGACAATCACAACGGTTTCAGGAGTCTTACGTCATGACCACCCGTATCGCGCTGATCGCGCACGATCATAAAAAAGACGACATCGTCAAACTGGCCGGCGAATACGTCGATACGCTCAGGCGTTGCAACATCGTGGCGACCGGCACGACCGGCGGGCGCATCGCCGACGCGCATGGCCTCGCGGTCGAGCGGATGCTGTCCGGCCCGCACGGCGGCGACCTGCAGATCGGCGCGCAACTCGCGGAAGGGCGCGTGGACATGGTGATCTTCCTGCGCGACCCCATGACACCGCAGCCGCACGAGCCGGACATCAACGCCCTGGTGCGCGCATGCGACGTGCACAACATTCCGTGCGCGACCAACATTTCGACCGCGCGCATGGTGCTCGATTCGCTGACCTTGCGCCTCACGCAACAGGTCTGAGATCAGCGGCATTGCACACGCGGCACGCTCCAATTCCAATCCAACCCCAAGGAGACATGATGGTCAAAGCAATCCGATTCGATAAAACCGGCGGCCCGGAGGTCATGAAGTGGGTCGACGTCGAAGTCGGCGAGCCGGGCGCGGGCGAGATCCGCGTCAAACAGACGGCGGTTGGACTCAACTATATCGACGTGTACTTCCGCACGGGCCTGTATCCGTTGCCGTTGCCAGGCGGCCTCGGCATGGAGGCGGCCGGCGAGGTGACGGCGCTCGGCGCGGGCGTGACCGGCCTCAAGGTGGGCGATCGCATTGCCTACGTGGCGCGTCCGCCCGGCGCTTACACGCAGGAGCGGGTGCTGCAGGCCGCGCAGGTCGTGAAGGTGCCCGATGCCCTGAGCGACGAGCAGGCCGCCTCGGTGATGCTGCAAGGCCTGACCGCGCAATATCTCCTGCGTCGCACGTATCCGGTGAAGGCCGGCGACACGATCCTGATTCAGGCCGCGGCGGGCGGCGTCGGCCTGCTGGTGTGCCAATGGGCGAAGGCGCTCGGCGCGACGGTGATCGGCACGGTCGGCTCGGATGAAAAAGCGCAGATCGCCACGGCGCACGGTTGCGACCACGCGATCGTCTACACGCGCGAGAACTTCACCAAGCGCGTGCGCGAGATCACCAACGGCGCGGGCGTGCCGGTGGTATACGACTCGATCGGTAAAGACACGTTTGCGGGCTCGCTCGATTGCCTCGCGCCGCTCGGCATGTTCGTGAGCTTCGGCAACGCGTCGGGGCCGTTGCCGCCGATCGACTCTTCTGAATTCGCCGGGCGTGGTTCGCTGTTCTTTACGCGTCCGACGCTCTTCACCTATATCGCCAAACGCAGCGACTACGAGGCGATGTCCGCCGAGCTATTCGACATGCTGGTGTCGGGCAAGGTGAAGACGAGCATCAATCAGCGTTACGCGCTGGCGGATGTCGGAAAAGCGCACGCGGATCTCGAAGGACGCCGCACCACGGGCTCGACGGTTCTGCTGCCGTGAGGCGTCGCGGCATAAACGTGCCGTCAGCCCTATAAAAATCGCGCGTTCCTCGAAGTCGCGCTCGACGCACTGGAAAAGCCGGCGCGTCACGCCGTAAACCCATGCCAGGCATGCACAAGGCCGTTCCGTCTTGCGATGGAACGGCCTTTCCCGTTTACGCGATTTTTATACACGCCCTCCCATCTTTGACCAGCCCTTTACGCGGTTCGGCATAACGTTGCACCCATCCAAAGTCCGTGTAATGGAGAACAAAAATGGATGTGCTGTATGTCGGGGGCTTGGTGCTGTTCGCCGCACTGACCTTTGCGTTAATTGCCGGCTGCGAGAAGTTGATGCAGTTCCGCCGTGGTCAGGGAGCGCGCTCATGAGCTGGATTCTCTGGTTGTCCGGTGCGGCGACCGCGCTGCTGTTCGTGTACCTGGTCTATGCGCTGCTGCGCGCGGAGGACATTGAATGAACTCCAACAATGTCCTGCAAGCGGGCCTGTTCATCGTCGTGCTGCTGGCGGCCGCGGTGCCGATGGCCCGTTATCTGAGCGCCGTGATGGACGGCAGCTCGCGCGTGGTGCGCCTCGGCGGTCCCGTCGAGCGCTTGCTGTATCGCATCGCGGGCGTCGATCCTTCCACGGAAATGAGCTGGAAGCACTATGCGATCGCCACGATCGCGTTCAACACGCTCGGCGTGGCGTTTCTCTATGTACTGTTGCGCGTGCAAGGCTGGCTGCCGGGCAACCCGCAACAGTTCGGCCCGATGACGGTGGACGGCGCGTTCAACACGGCAGTCAGTTTCGTGACCAACACGAACTGGCAGGATTACACGCCGGAACAAACCGTCGGCTATCTCACGCAAATGCTCGGTTTCACCGTGCAGAACTTCTTCTCGGCCGCCACCGGCATCGTGGTGGTGATCGCGTTGATTCGCGGCTTTGCGCGCCACACCGCGCAAACCATCGGCAATTTCTGGGTCGACCTGACGCGCGCGACGCTCTACGTGCTGCTGCCCATGTCGGCGATCATCGCGGCGCTGTTGATGAGCCAGGGCGTGATCCAGAACTTCAAGTCGTATGAAGACGTGCCGACCTTGCAGACCACCACGTATGCCGCGCCGAAGCTCGACGCACAAGGCAATCCGGTGAAGGACGCGAAGGGCAATCCGGTGACGGTCGATACGCCGGTGAAGACGCAAACGCTCGCCATGGGTCCGGTTGCATCGCAGGAAGCGATCAAGATGCTGGGCACTAACGGCGGCGGCTTCTTTAACGGCAACTCGGCGCATCCGTACGAAAACCCGACGCCGTTCTCGAACTTCCTGCAGATCTTCTCGATCCTGCTCATCCCGGCGGCGCTGGCGCTGGTGTTCGGTCGCATGATCGCGGACCGCCGGCAAGGCGTGGCCGTGCTCGCCGCGATGACGATCGCTTTCGCGGTTTGCGTGTTCGGCGAAATCAGCGCGGAGCAGACCGGCAATCCGGCTATCGCCGCATTGCACGTCGATCAATCGGCCAATGCGTTGCAGTCGGGCGGCAATGCGGAAGGCAAGGAAACGCGCTTCGGCATCGCGCAGTCGGGCATCTTCACGGTTGCGACCACTGCGGCTTCGTGCGGCGCGGTCGCCAACACGCACGATTCGCTGACGCCGATCGGCGGCCTGTATCCGATGCTGCTGATGCAACTGGGCGAAGTGATCTTCGGCGGCGTGGGTTCCGGTATGTACGGGATGCTCGTGTTCGCGCTGCTGGCCGTGTTCGTGGCGGGCCTGATGATCGGTCGCACGCCGGAATACGTCGGCAAGAAGATCGAAGCGTACGAGATGAAGATGGTGTCGATCGTCGTGCTGCTCACGCCGCTGCTGGTGCTGGTGGGCACCTCGATCGCGGTGTTGAGCGACGCGGGCAAGGCCGGCATTCTCAACCCCGGCGCGCACGGTTTCTCTGAAATCCTCTACGCGTTCAGCTCGGCCGCCAACAACAACGGCAGTGCGTTCGCGGGCCTCACGGTGGGCACGCCGTTCTACAACTGGCTCACGGCGATCGCGATGTGGTTCGGCCGCTTCGGCACGATCGTTCCGGTGCTCGCGATTGCCGGCTCGCTCGCCGCGAAAAAGCGCATCGGCGTGACCGGCGGCACGCTGCCCACGCATGGACCGCTGTTCGTCGTGCTGCTGCTCGGCACGGTGCTGCTGGTCGGCGCGCTGACTTATGTGCCTGCGCTCGCGCTGGGTCCTGGTGTCGAACATCTGATGATGATGGGCGCCCATTGAGACCCGCGATGAAAACGAGTGATCACGCGCAAACGGGAAATTCGAGGATTCAATGACTGAACATAATGCAACCAGGTCCATGTTCGACCCGGCGCTGGTGCGCCCGGCGATCGTGGACTCCTTCAAGAAGCTCACGCCGCGCACGCAGTTCCGCAATCCGGTGATGTTCTGCGTGTACGTGGGCAGCATTCTCACCACCATTCTCTGGATCGCCGCGCTCGGCGGCCAGGCCGAGGCGCCCGCGGGCTTCATTCTCGCGGTCACCTTGTGGCTGTGGTTCACGGTGCTGTTCGCCAACTTCGCGGAAGCGCTCGCCGAAGGCCGCTCGAAGGCCCAGGCGGCGTCGCTGCGCAGCGCGAAGAAAGACGTGATGGCCAAGAAGTTGAACGAGCCGCATCCGAAGTCGCCGATCCGCATTGTGACGGCTTCCGACCTGCGCAAGGGCGACGTCGTGCTGGTCGAAACCGGTGACGTGATTCCGGCCGACGGCGAAGTGGTCGAAGGTGTCGCGTCGGTCGACGAATCGGCAATCACGGGCGAATCCGCGCCGGTGATCCGCGAGTCGGGCGGCGACTTTTCGTCGGTGACGGGCGGCACGCGCGTGCTGTCGGACTGGATCGTGGTGCGCGTCACGGCGAACCCGGGCGAGGCGTTCCTCGACCGCATGATCGCGATGGTGGAAGGCGCGAAGCGTCAGAAGACGCCGAACGAAATCGCGCTGACCATTTTGCTGGTCGCGTTGACGATCGTCATGCTGTTGGCCACCGCCACGCTGCTGCCGTTCTCGATGTTCTCGGTCGAAGCCGCAAAGGCCGGCCACGTGGTGACGATCACCGCGCTGGTCGCGCTGCTGGTGTGTCTGATTCCGACCACCATCGGCGGGTTGTTGTCCGCGATCGGCGTGGCCGGCATGAGCCGCATGATGCAGGCCAACGTGATCGCCACCTCGGGCCGCGCGGTGGAAGCCGCCGGCGACGTCGACGTGCTGCTGCTCGACAAGACCGGCACCATCACGCTCGGCAATCGCCAGGCGTCGCAATTCGTGCCCGCGCCGGGCTTGACGGAAGAAGCGCTCGCGGACGCGGCGCAACTCTCGTCGCTCGCCGATGAAACGCCGGAAGGCCGCAGTATCGTCGTGCTGGCGAAACAGCGCTTCAATATCCGTCAACGCGATATGGCGTCGCTGCATGCTGTGTTCCTCGCGTTCACCGCGCAAACGCGCATGAGCGGCGTCGATCTGCCGGGCCGTGAAATCCGCAAGGGCGCGGCCGACGCAGTGAAGAACTATGTCGAAGCCAACGGCGGACGTTTCCCGAATGAAGTCAGCAACGCGGTCGCCGAAGTCGCGCGCCGCGGCAGCACGCCGCTCGTGGTCGCGGAGAAGGGCGAGCAGGGCGCGCGCGTGCTCGGCGTGATCGAGTTGAAGGACGTGGTGAAGGGCGGCATCAAGGAACGTTTCGCCGAACTGCGCAAGATGGGTATCAAGACCATCATGGTGACGGGCGACAACCGCTTGACCGCCGCCGCGATCGCCGCTGAAGCTGGCGTCGACGATTTCCTCGCCGAAGCCACGCCGGAAGCGAAGCTCTCCACGATCCGCGCGCACCAGGCCGAAGGCCGCCTCGTCGCGATGACAGGCGACGGCACCAACGACGCCCCGGCGCTCGCGCAGGCCGATGTCGCGGTGGCGATGAACACCGGCACGCAGGCCGCGAAGGAAGCGGGCAACATGGTCGACCTCGATTCGAATCCGACCAAGCTGATCGAGATCGTCGAGATCGGCAAGCAGATGCTGATGACCCGCGGCTCGCTCACCACGTTCTCGATCGCCAACGACGTCGCCAAATACTTCGCGATCATTCCGGCTGCGTTCGCCACGACCTATCCGGCACTGAACGCGCTGAACGTGATGCATCTGGCCACGCCGGCTTCGGCGATCATGTCGGCGGTGATCTTCAACGCGCTGATCATCGTGCTGCTCATTCCGCTGGCGCTCAAGGGCGTGCGTTATCGCGCGCTGGGTGCGGCGATCCTGCTGCGCCGCAATCTGCTCATTTACGGTTTGGGCGGGATCATCGTGCCGTTCATCGGCATCAAGCTGATCGATATGGTGCTGGCCGCGTTCGGTTGGGTCTGAGCGCTAGTCGCTAGTTCAAGAGGAATCATTCATCATGAAAAATCTGTTCCGTCCGTTGATCGTGCTGTTCGCGGTGCTCACCGCCGTCACGGGGCTGGCTTATCCGGCGGTGATGACCGCTGTCGGTCAGGCGGCCTTCCACGATCAGGCCAACGGCAGCATGCTCGAACAGGACGGCAAGGTGGTCGGCTCGAAGCTGATCGGCCAGCAGTTCGACGCGCCGCAGTACTTCTGGGGCCGTCTGTCGGCCACCAGCCCGATGCCGTACAACGCGCAGGGTTCGAGCGGGTCGAATCTCGGCCCGACCAACCCGGCCTTGCTCGACGAAATCAAAGGCCGCATCGACGCGCTGAAAGCCGCCGGCACGGATATGTCCAAGCCGGTGCCGGTCGATCTGGTGACGTCGTCGGGCAGCGGTCTCGATCCTGAGATCAGCCCGGCTGCGGCGGCTTATCAGATCGAGCGCGTCGCCAAGGCTCGCAAGCTCGCGCCGAACGACGTGCAGGCGCTGGTGGACCGTTATACGAGCGGCCGTCAGTTCGGCATTCTGGGCGAGCCGCGCGTGAACGTGCTGCAACTGAACCTGGCGCTGGACGAGATGAAGCGCGGCTGAGCCTCTGAGGCGCAGCGTTTCGCAAAGGCGGCGTCCTCGCGACTCCGCCTTTGGCTTTTGACGGCGCGGCGTAGCGCGCATGATGGCGGTGCGGCATGAGCGTAGCCGCGGCGCGAAGCGATCTGTGCTGGCCGCCATGAGCGGCCCCCGCCATTTGCGGCCGCGCCGCCGCCGTGCCACCATGCGTAGACTGACGCTCGTCCAACGATGAAAACCATTGAGCATGAACCGCCCCGATCCCGATGAGCTGCTCGACAAGCTGCAACGCGACGAAGAAAAACGTCAGCGAGGCAGGCTGAAGATTTTTTTCGGCGCGTCGGCGGGCGTCGGCAAAACCTATGCGATGTTGCAGGCCGCGCGCCGCCGTTACGATGAAGGCGCGGACGTGGTGGTCGGCATCGCCGAAACCCATGGCCGCAGCGAAACCGCGGCGCTGCTCGAAGGCCTCGACGTGCTGCCGCTCGCGCAGATCGAGTATCGCGGCCGCAAGCTCGGCGAGTTCGATCTGGACGCCGCGCTCGCCCGCAAGCCGCAACTGATTCTCGTCGACGAACTCGCGCATTCGAACGTGCAGGGCGCGCGCCACCTGAAGCGCTGGCAGGATGTCTACGAACTGCTCGACGCGGGCATCGACGTCTATACGACGGTCAACGTCCAGCACCTCGAAAGTCTGAACGACGTGGTCGGACAGATCACCGGCATTCGCGTCTGGGAGACCGTGCCGGATCGCGTGTTCGACCGCGCCGACGAAGTCACGCTGGTCGACTTGCCCGCCGAGGAACTGCTCGACCGCATGCGCGATGGCAAAGTGTATTTGCCGCAGCAGGCCGAACGCGCGGTGCGCAACTTCTTTCGCAAAGGCAACTTGATCGCGTTGCGCGAGCTGGCGCTGCGCCGCACCGCGGATCGCGTCGATGCGCAGATGCGGGAGTATCGCGCCGACCGTTCGATCCAGCGCATCTGGCAGGCGCGCGAGCGCTTGCTGGTGTGCGTCGGCCCCGGCCCGGAAGCGCCGATGCTGGTGCGCGCGGCGGCGCGCCTTGCCGCCAGCCTGAAGGCCGACTGGATTGCCGTCTATGTCGAGACGCCCGCGCTGCAGCGTTTGCCGGATGCGCGCCGTGAACGCACGCTGAACGCGCTGAAGCTCGCCGCTGAACTCGGCGCCGAAACCGCGACGCTGGCGGGTGCCGACGCGGCCGCCGCATTGATCGGCTACGCGCAGGCTCGCAACGTGTCGAAGCTCGTGGCCGGCGCGTCGGCGCGCACGGGCCTGCAGCGCTGGTTGCGCAAGCCCCTCGGCGAGCGTATTGCCGAAACGGCAGCGGGCGATCTCGATCTCACGCTGATTCGCGCTTCTTCTGAGCGCGACGGCGGCGAGCATCGGCATCTTTTGAACACCACCGCGAACGCCTGGCGCGATGCATTGAGCGCCGCGCGCGAACGCCGCTCGCCGCCGCGCGCCTACGCTTTCGCGCTGGCGATCTGCGCGGCCATCACCTTGCTGTCGAGCCAGTTGATCGACCATATCGATCTGACCAACCTCGTCATGCTGTATCTGCTCGGCGTGATCTTCGCCGCGGTGAAGCTCGGGCGCGGGCCGGGTGTGGTGCTGTCGTTCATGAGCGTGGCCGCGTTCGATTTCTTCTTCGTGCCGCCGCGCATGTCGCTGTCGGTCTCGGACACGCAGTATCTGCTGACCTTCTTCGGCATGCTGCTGACCTCGCTAGTGATCAGCCATCTCACCTCGAGTCTGCGCCGCGAGGCGAGCGTGGCGCGGCGGCGCGAGCAACGCACCGGCGCGATGTACGCGATGGCGCGCGAGCTGGCCGCGGCGTTGACCACGGAGCAGATCGTCGGCATAGGCAGCCGTCATGTGAGCGAGGTGTTCGGCGCACGCGTCGCGATTCTGTTGCCGGATAGCGCCGATCAGGTCAAACAGAAGATCGAGGATCCCGACGCGGCGGTCACGCTCGAAGGCGAGATGCTCGATAGCGACGTCGGCCAATGGGTCTACGATCAGCAGAAGCCGGCCGGTCACGGCACCGATACGCTGCCGGCCGCCGCGGCCCTCTACCTGCCGCTGAAGGCGCCCATGCGTACGCGCGGCGTGCTTGCGGTCGTGATGCGCAACGAGGGCGAACTCGACGTGCCCGAACAGCAGCGCATGCTCGACGCGTTCGCCGCGCAGATCGCGCTCGCGCTGGAACGGGTGCACTACGTGGACATCGCGCGCGATGCGCTCGTGAACATGGAGTCGGAGCGCCTGCGCAACTCGTTGTTGTCGGCGATCTCGCACGATCTGCGCACGCCGTTGACGACCATCGTCGGCTTCTCGTCGATGCTCGCGCAATCGCCTGATACGCAGCCCAGCGGCGAACTGGTCGAAGCGATTCACGAGGAAGCGCTGCGCATGACGGGCATCGTCACGAATCTGCTCGACATGGCCCGCCTGCAGGCGGGCAGTCTGCAACTGAACCAGCAATGGACGCTGCTCGAAGAAACCGTGGGCGCCGCGCTGCGCGCGTGCAAACGCGTGCTGGCGAATCATCCGGTGCAGGTGAAGTTGCCCGCCGACTTGCCGCTCTTGCACCTCGACGCCGTGCTGATGGAGCGCCTCTTTTCCAACCTGTTCGAGAACGCGGCCAAATACACGGCGCCGACCACGCCGTTGACGATCGGCGCGCAGCGTCTCGACGCGGACGGCAAGTCGTTCGTGCGCGTCACTGTCGACGATGACGGCCCGGGCCTGCCCGCCGGCATGGAAGCACGCGTGTTCGAGAAGTTCACGCGAGGCGAGAAAGAGTCGGCCAAGCCGGGCATCGGCCTCGGGCTTGCGATCTGCCGCGCGATCGTGGAAGCGCACGGCGGTACAATCGGCGCGCTCAATCGCGTGTCGGCGGACGGCCATGTGGAAGGCGCGCGCTTCTGGTTCACGCTGCCCGTGGAAACGCCGCCCGACGCACCGGACGCACTCGAAGACGAAGGCGCCGATGCTTTGACGCACGCCGACACCGACAGCGAACCAACTCCTAACACGCTTGCCAAGCCTACCCATGAGTGACCCGAGCATCACCGTCGTCCTGATCGAAGACGAAAAGCAGATTCGCCGCTTTGTGCGAACGGCGCTGGAAGGCGAGGGCATCGTCGTGCACGACGCCGAAACCGGCAAGCAGGGTCTCGTCGAAGCCGCCACGCGCAAGCCCGATCTGGTGATCGTCGATCTTGGCCTGCCCGACACCGATGGCCTCGACGTGATCCGCGAACTGCGCGGCTGGAGCGAATTGCCGGTGATCGTGCTGTCGGCGCGCACGCAGGAAAGCGAGAAAGTCGCCGCGCTCGATGCCGGCGCGGACGACTACCTCACCAAGCCGTTCGGCGTGTCCGAGTTGCTCGCGCGAATCCGCGCGCATATGCGGCGGCGCAATCAGGGTGGTGCGAACGAGTCGCCGCAAGTGCGCTTCGGCGCCGTGACCGTCGACCTGGCCTTGCGGCAGGTGAGCCGCGACGGCGCGGCCGTCCATCTGACGCCGATCGAATACCGGCTGCTCGCCACGCTGGTGCGCCACGCCGGCCGCGTGCTCACGCACCGCCAGTTGCTGCGCGACGTGTGGGGGCCGTCGCATGTCGAGAGCCATCACTATCTGCGCATCTATATGGCGCATCTGCGCGGCAAGCTCGAGCGCGATCCGGCGCAGCCGGAACATATCATTACGGAAACCGGGGTGGGATACCGGCTGGTGGGGGCGGCTTGATGCGGTGATATGACGCGGCGCTGTGATGTCGCACTGTGATGCGGTGTGTTGACGCAGCCTGGCGGCGCAGTGTGGTGAATCCGCCACGGCCGGCGCGATCTCTTGTCGCGAGTCGCTCCCAGCGGCTTACCGGCGGTCCTGGTATAATTACATTTCGTAAGGACGACCTTGCGGTTTCACGAACGGGGACGGCCCCATTTCACCATGGAGCTGTTTCATGTCCTGGATTCTTCTGTTGATCGCCGGTTTGCTCGAAGTCGCCTGGGCGGCCGGTCTTAAAACCTCCGACGGTTTCACTCGTCTCTGGCCTTCGGTGTTCACGGTCGTGACCGCGCTCGGCAGCTTCATACTGCTCGCCATGGCCATGCGCCAGTTGCCGCTCGGCACGGCCTACGCGGTGTGGACCGGCATCGGCGCAGTCGGCGCGTTCATCTTCGGGATCGTGATGATGGGCGAGGCGTTGACCGTCGCCCGGGTTGCCAGCGCTTCGCTCATCGTGATCGGACTGATCGGGTTGAAGCTCTCTTCCGGGCATTGAGCGCCGTATTCGATCCCGTCGCCGGACGTATCCGTTGAGTCCGGCGGCGCCCGGCTCGCGCCCGCATCGAACTCCCCATTTATTCGCCGCTCTGCGTTCTGCGAATTAACGTGGCTATAATGAGATCGAATCCAACCTGACATTGTCCGCGGCCCATTTGGCGCGGCCGGCTTGGCGCGGGTCTGACGACTTCGGTGCGGCTCCCCCATTATTGGCCCGTCGAAGCCGCCCGGCACGCACAGCGCGCCCGGAGGCGGCCATGCTTGAATCACTTTCGCTCGCTGCGGGCCTCTCGTGGGGCAGCGGTCTGCGCCTCTATCTGACGGTCCTGCTGGCCGGCGTGTTCGCCCGTCTGGGCCTCGTTCATCTTCCCGATACGCTGTCCGCATTGTCCTCGCCTTGGGTGATCGGCGTGGCGGGCGTGCTGACTGTCACCGAATTTCTCGCCGACAAGATTCCCGCGTTCGATTCGCTGTGGGACGCGGTTCATACCTTTATCCGCATTCCGGCGGGCGCCGTGCTGGCCGCCGGTGCGCTCGGCCATGCCGATCCGGCGCTGTTGACCGTGGCCGCGCTCGCGGGCGGGACGCTGGCGGGCACGGCGCACCTCGCCAAAGCGGGGACGCGCGCGCTGATCAACCTGTCGCCGGAACCGGTGTCGAATGTCGTGACCTCGACGGCTGAAGACGGGCTCGTGTTCGGCGGCATGTTGCTCGCGCTGTTCGTGCCGCTCCTCTTTCTGGTGTTGATGGTGGGCTTCCTGATGCTGGCCGGCTGGGCGTTGCCGCGGCTCTGGCGTGGGGTCCAGGGCGGTTTTCGCGGCATGGCGACGCACATGGTGTCGCGCTTTGCCAGGAGCAGGCACGATTGAGCGATACGGTACGGGGTTCCGCGGCGCGCATGGCGACACCGCCGACGCGGCAGTTCGGCGGTAGGGATCTGTTGCGCCAGTCCGTTCGTATGACGTCGCGCGACTGGCGCGCGGGCGAATTGACGATGCTGCTGCTGGCGCTGGTGCTGGCCGTGGCGGCTTTGTCGAGTGTCGGCTTTCTGGCTGACCGTTTGCACCAGGGGCTCGAGCGCGACGCGCGGCGCATGATCGCCGCCGACTTCATCGTGCGGGCCGATCATCCGGTCGATCCGCAATTCGCCGGGCAAGCCAAAGCGCTCGGTTTGAACACCGCCAGCACGGCGATCTTTCCCAGCATGATCAACTCGACCGGCGCGCAGCCGGTCTCGCGGCTCGCCGCCATCAAGGCGGTGTCGCCCGGTTATCCGCTGCGCGGCGCGCTGCGCATTGCCTCGGCGCCGGGCGCGGCGGACTATCCGGCGCGATCGATTCCGCCGCCGGGCGTCGTGTGGGTCGATCAGGCGTTACTCGACGCGCTGAAGGTGCATGTCGGCGATACGGTGAAAGTCGGCAATCGCAATTTCACGATCGGCGCGGTCATCACGCGCGAACTCGACCGCGGTTTCTCGTTCGTCAATTTCTCGCCGCGCCTGATGCTGCGCGCCGACGACGTGCCGTCGACCGGCCTCATCGCTTACGGCAGCCGCGTGACGTACCGCTTGCTGGTCGCGGGGCCCGACGAAGCGGTGGCGCGTTTCGCGCAATTCGCGCACGACCGCGTGGACGGCGGCAAGATGCGCGGCGTCGCGCTCGAATCGTTGCAGGACGGGCAACCGCAAGTGCGCCAGACGCTCGACCGCGCGAGTCACTTCCTCACGCTCGTCTCGCTGCTCACCGCGTTGCTGGCGGCCGTGGCGATTGCGATGGCCGCGCATCGATACATGCGCCGGCATCTGGACGGCTGCGCGGTGCTGCGTTGCCTCGGCGTCAGTCAGGCGACACTGCGCGCGCTCTTCACGCTCGAATTCGTGGGGCTCGGGTTGATCGGCGGCGCGCTGGGTGTGGCGCTCGGTTATCTGGGGCACCTCGCGCTGCTCACGTGGCTCGGCAGTCTGATCGATGTCGCGCTGCCGTATCCGACCGCATGGCCGGCGCTCGAAGGCATCGCGGCCGGTCTCGTGCTGTTGCTGGGCTTCGCGTTACCGCCGCTGTTGCCGCTCACAAGAGTGCCGCCGGTGCGCGTGCTGCGCCGTGAATGGGGCGAGGCGGGCCGCACCGCATGGGCGGCTTACGCGCTCGGCATCGTGCTGTTCGCGGCGCTGCTGATCGTCGCGGCCGGCGAGTTAAAGCTCGGCGGGATCGTGGCGGGCGGCTTCGCGGGCGGGCTGCTGGTGTTCGCGTGCATCGCGCGGCTCGCGTTGTGGGGCGCGGCGCGCGTGGTGCGCAGCGAGCGCGTGAATGCGGGAATCGGCTGGCGCTACGCACTGGCATCGCTCGAACGGCGCAGCAGCGCGAGCGCATTGCAGATCACCGCGCTCGGCATCGGGCTGATGTGTCTGTTGCTGATTGCGATGACGCGTAACGACCTCGTGGCCGGCTGGCGCAAATCGACGCCGCCCGATGCACCGAACGAGTTCATCATCGATATCCAGCCTGATCAGCGCGACGCCGTCACACACTATCTGAGCACGCACGGCGTGCCGGGCACGGTGCTTTCGCCGATGGTGCGCGGCCGGCTGACGGCGATCAACGGCAAGCCGGTCAATCCGGATGCGTTCAAGGGTGACGACGCCAAACGTCTCGTGGATCGCGAGTTCAATCTGTCGTACACCACCGAGTTGCCCGACGACAATCGACTCTCCGCCGGCACGTGGTATGGCGACACAACCACGCCGCAGATTTCGATCGAGCAGGGCCTCGCCAAGCTGATCAACGTGAAGCCCGGCGACATGCTGCGTTTCGACGTGACCGGCTTGCAGATCGACGCGCCCGTCACGAGTGTGCGTAAGCTCGACTGGGGTTCGTTCAAGGTCAACTTCTTCGTGCTGATGCCGCCCGCCGCATTGCAGGATTTTCCGGCGACGTTCATCACGAGCTTCCATCTGCCGCAGGAGAAGCAGTCGACCATCGACGGCCTGATCTCCACTTATCCGAACCTCACGGCGATCGATACCGGTCCGATTCTCGCGCAGGTGCAGCGCGTGTTGCAGCAGGTGATCGGCGCGGTGCAGTTCCTGTTCGCGTTCACGCTTGCCGCGGGTGTACTCGTGCTGTACGCGGCGCTCGCCGGCACGCGTGATGAGCGCATGCGAGAATCCGCGCTGCTGCGCGCATTAGGTGCGTCGCATCGTCAGGTGCGCTCGGTGCAGGTCGCCGAGTTTGTGGCGGTGGGCGCGCTGGCGGGTCTGATGGCGGCGGTGGGCGCGCAGGCTATCGGCTACGTGCTGGCAACGCGCGTGTTCGAGTTTTATCTGAGCTTCGATCCCTGGCTCTTGCCGGCGGGCATTGCCGCCGGCATCGCGTGCGCCGGCGTGGGCGGCTGGCTGAGCTTGCGGCATGTGCTGGCGCGGCCCGCGTTGCAATCGCTGCGGGATGCGTGAATTCCTTTTTTCTGGTTGGTGAGTGGGTATGAGTGATTTGAACGACGAAGTGTCCACGGCGCAGCCCACGGCCTTCGAACTGGTGGGCGGCGAGGCGCGCGTGCGCGAACTGGTGGACCGCTTTTACGATCTGATGGATCTTGAAGCAGACTTCGCCGGAATCCGGGCGTTGCATCCGCAATCGCTCGACGGTTCGCGCGACAAGTTCTTCTGGTTTTTATGCGGATGGTTGGGCGGTCCTGATCATTACATCAGCCGCTTCGGTCATCCGCGTCTGCGCGCGCGGCATCTGCCGTTCGCGATCGCATCCGGCGAGCGCGATCAGTGGCTCAGATGCATGGCGTGGGCGATGGAAGATATCGGGCTCGCGGAGCCGCTGAGAGAGCGCTTGCTCGGCTCGTTCTTCGAAACGGCCGACTGGATGCGCAATCGCAATGGCTGAGGAGGTTGGGCAGACTTCGCGCACGACTTCGGCGGACTATGCCGTTCTGCCTCCGCAGGCACGCGAAGTTCTCGACTGCTGGTTCGGCGCGCCGGGCACACCCGAGTTCGGCAAGCAGCACAAACGCTGGTTTTCACGCGACGCGGCGTTCGACACGATGCTGCGCGAACGCTTCGGAACCCTGATCGATGCGGCACGCGAATCCACGCTCGACCACTGGGCCGACACACCGCTCGGCGCGTTGGCGCTCGTCATCGTGCTCGACCAGTTTTCCCGCAATTGTCATCGTGGCACATCGCGCGCGTTCGCGGCCGACCACAAGGCATTGCAAACCGCGCAGCAGATGATCGCAAGCGGCGCCGATCGCTTGTTGCCGAGCGCGCATCATCGCGCGTTCGCCTATTTGCCTTTCGAACACGACGAGACGCTCGCCGGTCAGCGCGAATCTTTGCGACTGTTCAAACTGCTGAAAGCTGAACCGGGCGGCGCGTCGTATTATCGGTCCGCGGTGCGGCACGCGGAAATCATCGAACGGTTCGGGCGCTTTCCGCATCGCAATGCGCTGCTGGGGCGTCCTTCGACGGTTGAAGAAAGCGCGTTCCTGCGCGAACCGGGTTCATCGTTCTAGATTTGCGGTCAGCGCGCTCGAAACGCCTAGCGGCCGCCGGCCACGTCGAGCAGTGCGCCCGTCACATACGAGGCGGCGTCGCTCAGCAACCAGACGATGGCCTCGGCCACTTCACCGGCCGTGCCGGGGCGGCCCAACGGCGTGGTCGCGCCGAGTTGCGCGGCGCGCTCGGGCTTGCCGCCGCTCGCGTGGATCTCGGTGTCGATCAGGCCGGGACGCACCGCGTTCACACGCACGCCTTGCGGGCCGAGTTCCTTGGCGAGGCCGAGCGTCATGGTGTCGACGGCGCCTTTCGAGCCGGCATAGTCGACATATTCGTTCGGTGAGCCGAGCCGCGACGCCGCCGACGAAACGTTTACGATCACGCCGCCCGCGCCGCCACGCGTGGTGGACATGCGCCGCGCGGCTTCGCGTGCGCAGAGATACGCGCCGAGCACGTTGACGTCGAACATGCGCTTCAGGCGCGCGAGGTCCATGTCGGCGAGTTGGCTGGACGGCGCGACGATGCCCGCGTTGTTGATGAGCGCATCGAGCCGCCCGAGCTTCTGTTCAAGCGTGTCGAACATGGCCAGCACGTCGGCTTCGTTCGCGACGTCGCCGGCGATCGTCAACGCGCGGCCGCCGGCCCGTTCCACATCGGCGGCGGTGTCTTGCGCTGCCGCGAGATTCTGCGCGTAATTCACGCCGACGGACCAGCCGCGCGCACCCAGCAAACGCGCGGTTGCGCGGCCAATGCCGCGGCTGCCACCGGTGATCAGAACGGCTTTCGTCATCGCAACCTCATGGTTCGGGAAAAGTCAGACCGCGTCGCGCTTGATCGCCCATTTGTCGTTGGCGGGCGGCTGATAGCGTTGCAGCTTGCCGATCAACGCGGCGGGATCGGCGTCGATCTGCAGGATGTCGAAATAGGTCTGGCGCATGAAGCCTTCTTCGACGGTATGCTGCAGCAGATTGATCAGCGGGTCATAGAAGCCGTCGATGTTCAGCACGGCCACCGCTTTCTGGTGGTAGCCGAGTTGCGCCCACGTGTAGACCTCGAACAGTTCTTCGAGCGTACCCGCGCCGCCCGGCATCGCGACGAACGCGTCGGACAGGTCGGCCATCATCTTCTTGCGATGATGCATGTCGGGCACGACATGCAGTTCGGTCAGGCCGTTGTGACCGACTTCCTTGCTGACCAGCAGTTCGGGAATCACGCCGATCGCGCGGCCGCCTTCGGCCATCACGGTGTCGGCGATCACGCCCATCAGACCGACCTTGCCGCCGCCGTAGACGAGCGCCAGATCGGCTTGCACCAGCGCGCGGCCAAAGGCGCGCGCCGCTTCGGCATACAACGGTTTAGCCCCGTTGGAGGAGCCGCAATACACACACACCGACTTCATGCTCAAGCGTCCTTCGGTTCGTTGCGGGGCGCGGCGCCTTCCTTGGGCGGCAGGTAGTCGTAAAACTCGCGCTTGGGCAGTTTGCCCGACACGAGGTCGTCGAAAATCTGCCGCGAGCGGCCGCGCAGATAAGGCGCCATCAACGAGACGATCTGCACGCTCACCTGATGCAGCTCCGCGCGAATCGCCTCCTGCTCGTTGTATTTGCGCGGGTTCATCACGAACTGATACGAGAGCCAATACGTGCCGATCACGCCGACGTTGGTGGCGATCACGTGCAGTTCTTCAGGCGTGGCGACCATTTCGCCGTCGGCAACGAGCTGCTCGCAGAACTGGCTCGCAAAACGCACCTTGTGGCTGATGATCTGCTTGAAGTGCGTTTCGAGCGTGCGATTGCGCGCCAGCAGATCGTTCAGATCACGATACAGGAAGCGATAGCGCCAGGTGAAATCGACCATGTACTGCAGATACGACCACATTTCGTCGATGGTCGCGCGATGGTCGTCGGGAAAACGCAGACGCTTTTCGATCTCCTGCTCGAACTGGCTGAAGATGCTGTTGATGATGTCGTCTTTGTTGCGGAAGTGGTAGTACAGGTTGCCTGGACTGATTTCCATTTCCTCGGCGATCGTCGTCGTCGTGACGTTCGGCTCGCCGATTTCGTTGAACAGCTTCAACGAGAGTTCGAGAATCCGTTCGCGCGTGCGGCGGGGAGGTTTGGCTTCCATGTCGTCCGGCCCTGGTTACGCCGGGCTGGGGCACACGGCGGCGTGCCGCTCTTTGCGTGATCCGCCCGGACGCGGTTGGTGTATCGAACGATTATAAACCGAGCGTTCTTATACCAAGCGAATACTCAGGGTTTTCATTATTCGCGGCGATTTCGCGCACAGTTCGCTTACGGTTCGGCTGCGCCGAAGCGGCCGCGGCGCGGCTTCACAGCCATGCCTTGAGCCACTGCACCACGAGCGGCCCGACGATCAAAAGCCACGTCATCAGGCACATGCCGAGCGCGACCATCACGGCCGCGCTGCCGAGATCCTTCGCGCGTCGCGAGAGTTCGTGGCGTTCGAGCGAAATGCGGTCGATAGCCGCTTCGACGCTCGAATTCAGCAACTCGACGATCAGCACCAGCAGCACGGAGCCGAGCAGCAACACGCGCGATACCGGATCGACCGGCACCAGCACGCCGCACGGAATCAGGATCGCGGCGAGCGTGAGTTCCTGGCGAAACGCGCTTTCCTCGCGGATCGCGACGCGAAATCCGGCGAGCGAATTTTTCATCGCGTGCCAGGCGCGCGTGACGCCGCGATTGCCCTTGTACGGATTGAAGGGCAGCGGCGCGAGCGGATCGTCGGGGCTGAGCGGTTCGTGCTGCGCGTCGTGCTGCGTTTCGTCTTGTGCGTCGCGTGGCGGGGCGTGTCGCATGTTGTTCGCCACGCGCGTGCCATTCATGCCGTCCAAACCATGCGCGTGATCTGCATGATTCGGCGTGCCTGGTTCGCTCACGTCGTCGAACGGTTCGATGCTGGCGGTGCTGTCGGTATCGACGGCGCGCAGCGCGCCGTTCGACGCGCGGGCCACAGGAGAGGTTCTGGTTCGCATGGACAGCTCGGCGCGCCGCGTCATGCGGCGGCGCTTTCCTCGCGGTACGTTGCGCGCGGAAGTGGCTTCAGATGCGCGGCGAACTGCTCGGAGGCCGCCGCCCACGAGAAGCGTTCGGCCCACGCGCGCGCATGGTTGCGATCGATCTTCAGGGCTTCCAGGCAAGCTTCGCGCAGGTCCTCGTGCATCGCGCCGGCGCCGCCGTCGCCGAGCACGTCGATCGGACCGGTGACCGGATATGCCGCGACGGGCGTGCCGCAGGCGAGCGCTTCGAGCAGCACGAGCCCGAACGTGTCGGTACGGCTCGGGAACACGAACACGTCAGCGGCCGCATAGACCTTCGCCAGTTCGGCCTGCGTGAGCACGCCCAGATAATTCGCTTGCGGATAGCGCGACTTCAGTTCGGCGAGCGCCGGGCCTTCACCGGCCACCCACTTCGAGCCGGGCAGATCGAGCTTAAGAAACGCCTCGACGTTTTTCTCGACCGCCACACGTCCCACATACAGAAAGATCGGCCGGGCGGTATTGAGCACCTTCGAGTCCATCTGGTGAAAGATGTCCAGGTCGACGCCGCGCGTCCACAGCACGACGTTGGTGAAGCCGAATTTCTCCAGGTCGCTCTTGACGACCGGCGTGGGCGCCATCACGGACAGCGACGGCTTGTGAAACCAGTGCAGGAACTTGTAGGTCGCGGCGAGCGGAATGCCGAAGCGCGCCTGCACATACTCCGGAAAACGCGTGTGATAAGCGGTCGTGAACGGCAGCTTGTGCTGAATCGCATAGGCGCGCGCGGCCATGCCGAGCGGACCTTCCGTGGCGATATGCAAGGCGTCGGGCGCGAATGCGTCGATACGCTGGCGCAGCTTGCGGCGCGGCAGCAGCGACAGACGGATCTCCGGATAGGTCGGGCAAGGGATCGTCTTGAACTCGAGCGGCGTCAGCAGATCGACGCGGTGGCCGAGTGCGCTGAGTTCGCGCGTGGTGTTTTTCAGCGTGCGTACGACGCCATTGACCTGCGGTTCCCATGCGTCGGTGACGATCATGATCTTCATCGGTTTCGGCCCAATAGAGAAGTTAACAAGCAGGGACTACGCGGTCGCCCGGGCCTTTTGCACGCCCATTTCCGGGGAGCGCACCACGGTCCAGTAGATCACCTTGAGTTCGCCTTCATACGTCTCGACGAGTGCGGACAAACTTTCGACCCAGTCGCCGTCGTTGCAATACAGGACGCCGTCGATATCGCGTATCTCGGCTTTGTGGATGTGCCCGCAGACCACGCCGTCGCAGCCGCGGCGGCGCGCTTCGTCGGTCATCACGCGTTCGAACGACGAGATGAAATTCACCGCGTTCTTCACCTGATGCTTCAGGTACTGCGATAGCGACCAGTACGGAAAACCGAGCCGGCTGCGGATCCGGTTGAACCAGCGGTTCAGGATCAGGATCATGGTGTAGAGCGTGTCGCCGAGATAGGCGAGCCACTTGGCGTGCTGGATCACGCCGTCGAACAGATCGCCGTGCACGATCCACAGACGCTTGCCGGCGAGCGTGGTGTGAAACGCCTCGCCGCGCACGTGGATGTCGCCGAACGCGAGGTCGCAGAACTGGCGCGCGGCTTCGTCGTGATTGCCGGGCACGTAGATCACCTGGGTGCCTTTGCGCGCCTTGCGCAGCACCTTCTGCACGACGTCGTTGTGCGCCTGCGGCCAGTACCAGCCTTTCTTCAACTGCCAGCCGTCGATGATGTCGCCCACGAGGTACAGATACTCCGATTCGTTATGGCGCAGGAAATCGAGCAGATAGGGCGCCTGGCAGCCGCTCGAACCGAGATGGATGTCGGAGAGCCAGATGGTGCGGTAGCGGTGCGGCGCGGCGTGGTCGTCGTCGTGCTGGCCGGCGTTGGCATCGAGTGGCAATGGCGCCACGGGCAACGGCCGTCCGTGGCTATGGTTGGGTTCCGGGAGGAACGCGACGGGGTCGACGCTCGGGCCGGTCTGGCGGAACAGGGAAGTCGCGGACGTTTTGGGGTCCATGGCTCACGCGTCGAGTTGCGGTGCCCGTATTGGGCCGGGCGCGCGTGACTGTGCCGTGACAGTCATGAGAAGTTCTTATTACTGCGGACGCGGGGAGAGGGGGCGGTGGGGTGTGAGATGCGAAGCGGAGGATGCAGTGAAATCGAATTGGTGTGAGGTGCGATGGTCTGTGAAGCGCGAGACGCAGCGGAGGGCGAGAGGTGGCGGAGCGGGAGACAGGGCGGAGGGAGAGAGGCGGTGCAGCGGGAGACGCAGAAAAGGGCGAAAGGTGGCGAAGCGGGAGACTCGGCAAAGGGCGAGAGGCGGTGCAGCGGGAGAAGCGGCAAAGCGCGGGCGGCGGAAATCAACGCATCAAAAGAACCGCCGTTGCAGATCGCACGATGTGGCGCCGGTCCAACAGGAGAGCGAAAGAATTGCCCGTCGGGTTCAACCGCTCAACCGGAGACGCTAACGACCCGAGTGCCGGCGAGGCGATCGTGCAGAAACTGGCGTTGCGAATCGACGCGCCCGGTGGCGGCCCACAACACGAACCAGATGCCTGCGATCGTGAGCGTCTGCGGCAGCTTGAGACCGAGCAGCGGATGCAGCGCGAGCGGCGGTAAAAACCACAGCCACGCAAGCACGTAGCGGGTTATGGCACGACCGGTGGAGAGCGGCGCGCCGTCGGCGGCGACGACTCGCAGACGCCAGGTTTTCATCGGCAGGGTCTGGCCGCTGTGGGTCCAGAACCAGACGAAGTACACGCCGACCACGAGCCCGATCCATGCGGCCAGCAGGTTGTGATGGGTCAGCCCGTTGCGTTGCTGGGTCAGGGTGCTGAACAGATATCCAGCGATGAACACCACGCCGAACAGAATCAGCGCTTCGTACAGCAGCGCTGCGAGACGCCGCCTTACGGTGGGCGCATTGCCGGTTGCATCAGCGGGCAATGCAGGGGTCGAAAGCGGCTGGGACACAGTGGGGCCCGATCAGGAGCCGTTGAAGATCGACGGCGCTTCAGCCGGCGAAACCGGCAGCGGCGTAGCGGGCACGAAGCTGCCGGCGGCGGGAATCGGCGGCGCGGCGGCCGGGCTCGGCAACGACGCGGCCGCCGCGGCGCTCACGGCTGCGGCGCCGCTCGCGCCGTGCTCACGCGCATTCACGAGCCGATCGAGTCCCTTGATCTCACTGCGGCCCGAGGGCGGCGCACTGACGACGCTCGGCCGCCGTTTGCGCTCGCTGGCGGCGAGCCGTTCCTTCTGCTCTTCGGGCAATTGCTGATAGGCCTTCCACGCGTTCTGCCGGGCTTCGCGCGGCAATTCCTTCGACACCTGATAGTTTTCTCGCGCGACACGCCGCTGATCGGGCGTCATGCGGGTCCACTCAGTCATGCGCTCGTGTAGGCGTTTTTGCGCATCGGGCGACATCTTCGGGTAACGCGACGCGATCTTGATCCATTTGCGCTTGCGTTCGTCGCTAAACGAATCCCATTGGGCTTCGAACGGCGCGAGCGCGATATGCTCGGCGGAAGTCAGGCGCGTCCACGCCATTGGGCTGTTGCTGCCGGGCAGGCTCGGCAATTCGACGGCGAGCGTGGGCGTGGGCGCGGGCGCCTTGGCGGTGGCGTTGCCGCCCGCGACGGGCGCGCTGACGGTCGACGGACCCGGGTAAAAGCGCGGATATGTCGCGGCGAACGACACCAGGGCCGCGATCGTGCATCCGAAAACAACGGCCAGGCCGCGCTTGTAACTCACCCGAGAAATCTCCCGCTCAGTGGGCGCGTGAAAGGTACGCGTTGAAACCGTGGTCGAGATAGGCATTGAGCGGCAGGTCGTCGCTTAACATGGCGGCATCGATATCGGCGAGCTCGGCGGTGCGTTGCTGGTCCTCCCAGTAAGCGATCCCCACGAGGCTGACCACCAGCGCGACGAGCGGCCACGCAAGCGCGAAGCGGCGCAGCGGCGAACGGCGGCGCTGCGGCAGTTCGGCTGGCGGCAAGCCGGCAGGCATACCCGCGCCGGCAAGGGCCGGCACGAACACGGGCGCGCTCACGGGTTCGGGCTTCTTGCGGGCGAGCGCGGCGTGGCGCGCCGCGGCGAGTCGATCGACAGTGGCGGACGGAATGCTGGCGGCGTTTTCGTCGAGCGCGCGGCGCACCTGGCGGGCGAACTCGAGTTCTTTGGTTTCTAGGGAGCTCATAGCGTGATTCCTTTGGCCTTGAGCGCTTGCGCCAGCGTGTGAGTGGCCCGCGAGCAGTGCGTTTTCACACTGCCTTCGGAGCAGCCCATTGCGGCGGCAGTCTCGGCGACATCCATATCCTCCCAATAACGCATGAGAAACGCCTCCCGTTGACGTGCCGGTAACTTTTGGATCTCGTCGTCGATTAACTGCAGAACCTGTTCGCGTTCGAGTTTCTGTTCGTTGCTCTCGGAGCCCGCCGAGCCTTGCTGCGCCTCGAAGGTTTCGAGGGGGTCGAATTCGTCGTCGTCGGCGTTGCCGAGCGACGAAAAGAGACTAACCCAAGTATTGCGCACTTTGGCACGACGGAAATAGTCGTGCATCGCATTCTGGAGAATACGCTGAAACAGGAGCGGAAGTTCGGCCGCCGGACGGTCGCCGTATTTTTCGGCGAGCTTGATCATCGCGTCCTGCACGATGTCGAGCGAGGCGTCGTCGTCCCGCACGGCGTAGACCGTCTGCTTGAATGCGCGCCTTTCGACGCCCGCCAGAAAATCGGCGAGTTCCTTGTCTGATGCCATCCGTTGGGGGTCGGCGCAGCGAGCGTGCGCGTAATCGGTCGAAAAATGTCGTAAAACTCGCGGATGCTAACAAACTTTTGCGTCGCTGGGGCGAAACGTGATTCAGCTTGCATCTCCATAACAGCCTTTCGGTCAATATCGAGAGTTCGGTGCGGCGTGCTCAGGCAATATTTGCTTGACCGCGCGGGCGTCTGCAGATATCGTCGCTGGTTCGCAACATAAGTGACTTGTCTCATTGAGGTGTGGCCCAAGAAGCTCACCTGTCAACTGGACGCGCCGCTTGAACCCGAGCCACAAGCCCGGCAGAGAGCACCCGATCAATTTTTTGCCGAAAATTCGAAAGGTGAATAAATGAATATGCCCAGCGCGGAATTCTCCACGTCGGATACGACCCCCCATCCCGAAGCTGACTCTATCGGCGCCACCGTGCTCATGAAGGCACTGGCCGACGAAGACGTCGAGTTTGTCTGGGGCTATCCCGGCGGCTCGGTACTCTACATTTACGACGAGCTTTACAAGCAGGACAAATTCCAGCACGTCCTCGTGCGCCACGAGCAGGCCGCGGTCCACGCCGCCGACGCCTACGCGCGTTCCACCGGCAAGGTCGGTGTGTGCCTCGTGACCTCCGGCCCCGGCGTCACCAATGCGGTGACGGGCATTGCCACCGCGTACATGGATTCGATCCCGATGGTGGTGATCAGCGGCCAGGTGCCGACTGCCGCGATCGGCCAGGATGCGTTCCAGGAGTGCGACACGGTTGGTATCACGCGTCCCTGCGTGAAGCACAACTTCCTCGTGAAGGACGTGCGCGACCTCGCCGCCACCGTCAAGAAAGCCTTCTACATTGCTCGTACTGGCCGTCCCGGCCCGGTGCTGATCGACATCCCGAAAGACGTGTCGAAGGCGCCGTGCCAGTACGAACCGCTCAAAACGGTTTCGCTGCGCTCGTATAACCCGGTCACGAAGGGCCACTCCGGCCAGATTCGCAAAGCGGTCTCGCTGTTGTTGTCGGCCAGGCGTCCGTACATCTATACCGGCGGCGGCATCATTCTCGCGGACGCATCGCGTGAGCTGAACCAGTTCGCCGATCTGCTCGGCTACCCGGTCACCAATACGTTGATGGGTTTGGGCGGCTACCGCGCGAGCGACAAGAAATTCCTCGGCATGCTCGGTATGCACGGCACGTACGAAGCCAACATGGCGATGCAGCACTGCGACGTGCTGATCGCGATCGGCGCGCGTTTCGACGACCGTGTGATCGGCGACCCGGCGCACTTCGCATCGCGTCCGCGCAAGATCATCCATATCGACATCGATCCGTCCTCCATCTCCAAGCGCGTCAAGGTCGACATTCCGATTGTCGGCGACGTGAAGGAAGTGCTGAAGGAGCTGATCGAGCAGCTGCAAACGGCCGAGCATGGCCCGGACACCGCGGCGCTCGCCGACTGGTGGAAGGACATCGAAGCCTGGCGCGCGAAAGACTGCCTCAAGTTCGACCGCAAGAGCGACATCATCAAGCCGCAGTACGTGGTGGAAAAGGCGTGGGAACTGACCGACGGCAATGCCTTCGTGTGTTCCGACGTCGGCCAGCACCAGATGTGGGCGGCGCAGTTCTATCGCTTCAACAAGCCGCGCCGCTGGATCAACTCCGGTGGTCTCGGCACGATGGGCTTCGGCCTGCCGGCGGCGATGGGCGTGAAGATGGCGCACCCGGACGACGACGTGCTCTGTATCACGGGCGAAGGCTCGATCCAGATGTGCATTCAGGAGCTCTCCACCTGCAAGCAGTATGAGACTCCGGTGAAGATCATTTCGCTGAACAACCGCTATCTGGGCATGGTGCGCCAGTGGCAGCAGATCGAATACAGCAAGCGCTATTCGCATTCGTACATGGATGCGCTGCCGGATTTCGTGAAGCTCGCCGAAGCGTACGGCCATGTCGGCATGCGTATCGAACGCACGGCAGATGTGGAACCGGCGCTCAAGGAAGCGCTGCGCCTGAAAGATCGCACGGTGTTTCTCGATTTCCAGACCGATCCGACCGAAAACGTCTGGCCGATGGTTCAGGCCGGCAAGGGCATCACCGAGATGCTCATGGGTTCGGAAGATCTATAACGACGGCGCGTTGAGTTAAACGCCGCGTTGGCTTCGTCCTGCGCGCCTTCATGAAAGGCGAGCTGCGGACGAAGCGGCGCGAACCGTTCGCAGACATCGACAAAACATCTGGAAGAAGCGAAACATGAGACACATTATTTCCGTCCTGCTGGAAAACGAACCGGGCGCGTTATCACGCGTGGTTGGTCTCTTCTCGGCACGCGGCTACAACATTGAAACCTTGACGGTGGCTCCGACCGAAGACCGTTCGCTGTCGCGCATGACCATCGTCTCCATTGGCTCGGACGACGTGATCGAACAGATCACGAAGCATCTGAACCGCCTGATCGAGGTGGTGAAAGTGGTCGACCTTACCGAGGGCGCCCACATCGAGCGCGAGCTGATGTTGATCAAGGTGAGGGCGGTCGGCAAGGAACGTGAGGAGATGAAGCGGATGTCGGATATTTTCCGCGGCCGCATCATCGACGTCACTGAAAAGACCTACACGATCGAACTGACGGGCGCGAGCGAGAAGCTCGATGCCTTCATCGAAGGGCTCGACGCTACGGCGATTCTCGAGACGGTCCGTACGGGCAGCTCGGGTATCGGTCGCGGCGAGCGCATTCTGAAGGTGTGACGCGCGAGCGTTCAACCGTCTCGATCCAGGCCGGGCAGTGCCTTTAAGAACCCGGCCAGCAACAACTATATGCAGTATTTGAATCTCACTGAATCATCGAATTTAGCCAAGGAACCGACATGAAAGTTTTCTACGACAAGGACGCCGACCTCTCCCTCATCAAGGGCAAGCAAGTCACCATCATCGGCTATGGCTCGCAAGGCCATGCGCACGCGCTGAACCTGAAGGAAAGCGGCGTGAACATCACGGTCGGTCTGCGCAAGGGCGGCGCATCGTGGAGCAAGGCTGAGAACGCCGGCCTGCAAGTCAAGGAAGTGGCGGAAGCCGTCAAGGGCGCAGACGTGGTCATGATGCTGCTGCCGGACGAGCAGATCGCCGAAGTCTATGCGAAGGAAGTGCACGCTAACGCCAAGCAAGGCGCAGCGCTTGCGTTCGCACACGGCTTCAACGTTCACTACGGCCAGGTGATTCCGCGTGCCGACCTCGACGTGATCATGATCGCGCCGAAGGCGCCGGGCCACACGGTTCGCGGCACCTACTCGCAAGGTGGCGGCGTGCCGCACCTGATCGCTGTCGCGCAGGACAAGTCGGGCGCAGCACGTGACATCGCGCTGTCATACGCTGCGGCGAACGGCGGCGGCCGTGCCGGCATCATCGAAACGAACTTCCGCGAAGAAACGGAAACCGACCTGTTCGGCGAACAAGCCGTGCTGTGCGGCGGTACGGTCGACCTGATCAAGGCCGGCTTCGAAACGCTGGTGGAAGCAGGCTACGCGCCGGAAATGGCGTACTTCGAATGCCTGCACGAACTGAAGCTGATCGTCGACCTGATCTACGAAGGCGGCATCGCGAACATGAACTACTCGATCTCGAACAACGCCGAATACGGCGAGTACGTGACGGGTCCGCGTATCGTGACGGCTGAAACGAAGAAGGCGATGAAGGCTGTGCTGACCGACATTCAAACGGGCGAGTACGCAAAGAGCTTCATCCTCGAAAACAAGGCCGGCGCACCGACGCTGCAATCGCGCCGCCGTCTGACGGCCGAGCACCAGATCGAACAGGTCGGTTCGAAGCTGCGCGCAATGATGCCGTGGATCGCGAAGAACAAGTTGGTCGACCAGTCGAAGAACTAAGCTGATTCACGCTGATGTCCGGTGCGGCGCTATGCCGTAACAACCGGACAGATCAAAAAGCCGTCCAAGGGTGCTGAACCCTGGGCGGCTTTTGCTATCCTACGGTTTTACAAAAACACAGAAGCCATTCATGAATTACCCACATCCGATCATCGCGCGAGAAGGCTGGCCGTTCATCGCCATCGCGGCCGTCGTTGCACTCCTGATTCACTTCTTCGCGGGATTCGGCGTTTCATGGCTGTTCTGGCTGCTGTTGATTTTCGTCGTGCAGTTCTTCCGCGACCCGGCACGCCCGATCCCCACGCAGGCGAATGCCGTGCTGTGCCCGGCCGACGGCCGTATCGTCGCAGTCGAAACCGCGCACGATCCGTATGCCAATCGTGAAGCGCTGAAGATCAGCGTGTTCATGAACGTCTTCAACGTCCACTCGCAACGCTCGCCGGTGGACGGCGCGATCTCCAAGGTCGAATATTTCCCGGGTGCGTATCTGAATGCCGCGGTGGACAAGGCTTCCACCGAAAACGAACGCAATGCGATCGTGATCGAAACGGCCGGCGGCCAGACCGTGACGTCGGTGCAGATCGCCGGTTTGATCGCGCGGCGCATTCTTTGCTACGTACGGGCAGGTGAGCCGCTCACCCGTGGTCAGCGTTACGGATTTATCCGCTTCGGTTCGCGCGTCGACGTGTATCTGCCGGTGGGCAGCCGTCCGCGCGTGTCGATTGGCGAAAAGGTTTCCGCGTCGTCCACGATCCTCGCTGAACTATAAAGCGGCACCAAGGAGGTTTTCCGAATGGCCGCATTCAAACCGCGTCGACCCCGTAACAGCGGACCGCTTCCGCGTCCGTTCCGCCGTAACAAGCCGATGGTGACGGAGTCGGCGGTCGACAGCCGGCGCGCGCAGCGCCAGCAGTTCCTGAGAAAGCGCGGCATTTATCTGCTGCCGAACGCATTTACCACGGCGGCGCTGTTCTGCGGCTTCTTTGCCGTGGTGCAGGCCATGAATGTGCGCTTCGAGGTCGCGGCCATCGCGATCTTCGTGGCCATGGTGCTCGACGGCATGGACGGCCGCGTCGCCCGCATGACGCATACGCAAAGCGCGTTCGGCGAGCAGTTCGACAGCCTCTCCGACATGGTGTCGTTCGGCGTGGCGCCGGCGCTCGTCATGTACGAGTGGATTCTGAAGGACCTCGGCCGCTGGGGCTGGCTTGCGGCGTTCGTCTACTGTTCGGGTGCGGCATTGCGTCTCGCGCGCTTCAACACGAACATCGGCGTGGTTGACAAGCGTTTCTTCCAGGGCATGCCGAGCCCGGCCGCGGCGGCGCTGATAGCCGGTTTCGTGTGGCTCGCCACGGACAACCGCGTGCCGCTCAAGCTGGTCTGGCTGCCTTGGGTCGCCTTCGTGCTGACCATCTACGCCGGCGTGACGATGGTGTCGAACGCGCCGTTCTATAGCGGCAAGGCGCTCGACGTGCGGCATCGCGTGCCATTCGGCGTGATTCTGCTGGTGGTGGTCGCTTTCGTGCTGGTGTCCTCCGACCCGCCGCTGATGCTGTTCGGCCTGTTCGTGCTTTACGGCCTGTCCGGCTACGTGTTCTGGGGTTATCAGGCGTTACGCGGCAGGGCCAACCCGGCTCGGTCGGTGGCGCGCGACAGGTAATCGGTCGCTAGCGCAACGGGTTGAAACACACGATCAAACGGCGGCCTTCGGGCTGCCGTTTTTCGTTTGGCGAGCCCGTCTGGCGGCGCCGGCAAGCGGGTCCGGCGCCAATTGCGTGGCGGCGGGAATGCCGCTATAGTCGTTGGATGACTGCGTTCACGTTCCTTGTGGAGTCGCACTACGCGCCTTGACGTGCCATTGAACATGCCAGTGCCGGGGCGTCTGCCGCGCTGTTAGCAGAGAGCAGGGCCTTTTTGCCGCGCTGACCGTTTTTGCCCTCCGTCTGTCTCGTCTGTGATCGAGTATTGCCAGCGCTAGCGCAGACAACCGAATTCCACTATCCCATCCCCACCATTGAACGACTCCGCAGGAGACTCGACATGTCCGACAAACTGATCATATTCGACACCACGTTGCGAGACGGCGAACAATCGCCCGGCGCGTCGATGACGAAAGAAGAAAAAATCCGTATCGCGAAGCAGTTGGAACGGATGAAGGTGGACGTGATCGAAGCAGGCTTCGCGGCAAGCTCGAATGGCGATTTCGACGCGATCCAAACAATCGCGGGCCTGATCAAGGACAGCACGATCTGTTCGCTTGCCCGCGCGAACGACAAAGACATTCAGCGCGCGGCCGACGCGCTCAAACCCGCCGATCACTTCCGCATCCACACGTTCATTGCAACCTCGCCGTTGCACATGGAAAAGAAGCTGCGCATGACGCCGGACCAGGTGTTCGAGCAGGCAAAGCTGGCGGTGCGCTTCGCCCGCAAATTCACCGACGACGTCGAGTTCTCCCCCGAAGACGGCAGCCGCTCGGACATGGACTTTCTGTGCCGCGTGCTGGAAGCGGTGATTGCCGAAGGCGCGACCACCATCAACATCGCGGATACGGTCGGTTACGGCGTGCCGGAGTTGTACGGTCAGCTCGTGAAAACGCTGCGCGAGCGCATTCCGAACTCGCATAAGGCTGTGTTCTCGGTGCATTGCCATAACGACCTCGGCATGGCGGTGGCGAATTCGTTGGCCGGCGTGCAGATCGGCGGTGCGCGTCAGGTCGAGTGCACGATCAACGGCCTTGGCGAGCGCGCGGGCAACACGTCGCTCGAAGAAATCGTGATGGCCGTGAAGACCCGCAAAGATTATTTCGGCCTCGATATCGGTCTCGATACTACGCAGATCGTGCCGGCTTCGAAGCTGGTGTCGCAGATCACCGGTTTCGTCGTGCAGCCGAACAAGGCGGTGGTCGGCGCGAATGCGTTCGCGCACGCGTCAGGCATCCACCAGGACGGCGTGCTGAAGGCGCGCGACACCTACGAAATCATGCGCGCCGAAGACGTGGGCTGGAGCGCGAACAAGATCGTGCTCGGCAAGCTGTCGGGTCGTAACGCATTCAAGCAGCGTCTGCAGGAATTGGGCATCGCGCTGGATAGCGAAGCGGAACTGAACACGGCGTTTGCACGCTTCAAGGAACTGGCCGACCGCAAGTCGGAAATCTTCGACGAAGACATTATCGCGATCGTCACGGAAGAATCCGCCGAGGCGCAGGAGAAGGAGCACTACAAGTTCCTGTCGCTGTCGCAACATTCGGAAACCGGCGAGCAGCCGCACGCGAAGATCGTGTTCTCGGTGGAAGGCAAGGAAGTGACCGGCGAAGCGCGCGGCAACGGCCCGGTCGACGCCACGTTGAACGCGATCGAAACGGAAGTGGGCAGCGGCTCGGAACTGCTGCTGTACTCGGTGAATGCGATCACCACCGGCACGCAGGCGCAAGGCGAAGTGACCGTGCGTTTGTCGAAGAGTGGGCGCATCGTCAACGGCGTGGGCACCGATCCGGATATCGTCGCGGCTTCCGCGAAAGCGTATATCTCGGCGCTCAACAAGCTGTATTCGAACGTGGACAAGTTGAATCCGCAGCGTTCGGAGTGAGTGAGCTGAAGGCAGCGCGCTGACGGCGCGACGCCGGTTCGTCGTTTGAATCGCAAAAGCCCCGTGCCTTGAATGGCATGGGGCTTTTGCATTGTGGCGTTACTCCGTCGCCGTGCGCCGCATCGACCAGCCGCGTGACGCGCGCGCCTGGGCCTGCACCTGATGCCGCACTTCGACGGCGATGCCGCGTTCCGGTGCATCGGCCACGAACGTGTCGAGCAGTTCGCGCACGTCGTGGTCGACGAAATCGGCGCGCGTCGCATCGACGATCACCGTGGCGCCGTCGGGAATCTGCTGCAGGTAATGCTTGAGCGGCACTTTGCCGAGAAACGACACGTCCTTGCGAAACGACAGCAGATAGTGATCGCCGTGTTGTGCTAGCACGATCGGGCTGCGCAGATTCGCATACAGCGCGAGCAGCACGCTGCACAGAATGCCGAGCACGATGCCGATCAGCAGATCGGTTGCGAGCACACCGACCAGCGTCACGATAAACGGGGCGAACGGCGCGAAGCCCTGTTTCGCGACGGCGACGAACAGCGACGGCTTGGCGAGCTTCACCCCGGTGAAGATCAGGATCGCCGCGAGGCAGGCGAGCGGAATCAGGTTGATCACGCTAGTGAGCGCAAACACGCTGACGAGCAGCAGCACGCCGTGAATGATCGCCGAGAGCCGGCTTTGCGCGCCCGCATGCACGTTGGCCGAACTGCGCACGATCACCGACGTGATCGGCAATCCGCCGATCGCACCCGCAATCAGGTTGCCGACGCCTTGCGCCTTCAGCTCGCGATCCGGCGGCGCGGGGCGCCGCTCGGGATCGATCTGCTCGACCGCTTCGAGGCTCAGCAACGTTTCCAGACTCGCGACGATCGCCAGCGTGATGGCCACGCGCCAGACATCGGGATTGACGAGTTGTGCGAAGTGCGGCCCAAAGTCGGCCCACTCGAGCGCGAGTCGCAGCGCGGCGAACGACTCCAGCGGCGGCAGCGCGACCCGATGTTCCGCGGGCGGTGCGAGCGACGGCGTCAGCACGCTGAGCAACAATGTCGCGCCGATTCCGAGCAGGACGACCGCGAGCGGTGCCGGTACCCGGCGCACCAGCGCGAAGCGGCGCAGCGCGCGCGTTTCCCAGCCGACCAGAATCGCCAGAGAGAGCAAGGTGATTACGCAGGCCGCGAGAGAAATCGAACCGAACGGCGTGACGATCGCGCCCGCGGCTTGCGCGCCGGACGCTGCGTTCGCGCCGGACAGCCCGAGCGCGAGCGGGAACTGCTTGACGATCAACAGCACGCCGATGGCGGCGAGCATGCCCTTGATTACCGGCGAGGGCACGTAGGCGGCAAAGCGGCCGGCTTTGAGCATGCCGAAGCCGAACTGGATCGCCCCGGACAGCAGCACGGCCAGCAGGAAGGCAGAGAAGCTGCCGAGTTGCGCGATCCCGTCGACGACGATCACGACGAGGCCCGCGGCCGGACCGCTCACGCTCAGACGCGAGCCGCTCAGCACGGCCACCACCAGCCCGCCGACAATGCCGGAAACGAGCCCGGCAAAAGGCTCGACGCCCGATGCATTGGCAATGCCGAGACAGAGCGGCAGCGCCACCAGAAAAACGACCGTGCCCGCAAGCAGGTCGCGCTGAAACGTGGAGAAAAAAGCTCGAAGGTTCATGGTGTCGGTGCGGTGAGGTGTAGGGCCTGGTATGCGGCGAAAGCCGAACCGGATCGGATCCGCATGAGGTGTCGCGCTAAGCGGCGGCGCTGTGGGCGGCGGTGGTGCAGGTCATCGCGTCGTCGGCTTCGTAGCCGGACGTGAGGACCTTGATGCGCCCATCTTCGAGCGCGAAGATCCAGCCGTGCACGAGGGGCGCCGGATCGGCGTCCTGCACGATAGGGTGCGCGCGTAAGCCGCGTACCTGTTCGAGCACGTTCAGTTCGGCGAGGCGATCGACGCGCTGCCGCTCGTTTGCGTGGCCATCCAGTTCTTCGTGGTGTGCTTTGGCGAGTGCGCAAAGCGGCGCGATCCGGCGATTCACATGCGGCAGGCTCGGCTCGGGCGGCAGCAGCGCGGCGCGCACGCCACCGCATCCATAGTGGCCGCAGACGATCACATGGCCGACCTTCAACACCTTCACCGCGTATTCGAGCACGCTCGCCGAGTTGTCGTCGCCGGCTTGAAAGAGGTTGGCGATATTGCGGTGGACGAACAGGTCTCCCGGCTCGCAATGTGTGATGGTCTCGGCGGGCACGCGGCTGTCCGAGCAACCGATCCACAACACGTGCGGATTCTGGCCGCGCACCAGGTGGCGGAAAAATGCGGGGTTGCGCACGGCGGTTTCGTGCGCCCACGCTACGTTGGCGACCAACAGGCGTTTGGGACGGTTCATCGATAACGGCTCCGTAAGTGGTGCGCATTCATTCGGCGCCGAATTCACGGCTACGCTCGTGCGGCCTCATGGGAGACCAGCGCTGAATCAATGCTTACGAAAGCCTTTCTATCAAAAAATAAATCCGCTGTGCGCGAAATAAAATTCGCCGCGATGCGTAATAAATAAAAAAAAGCCGCCTGAAGAGGCGGCTTTGATAGATGCGCGGCGCATTGCGCGTCATTTGCGCATCGCTCAGAACAGGCTGCGGCGATCCGGATCGTGCAACGGATCAGGCGTTTTCTGCGTGAGCCGGACAATGCCCTGGTCGTCGAAATAAAAGCTGTACATCATGTACCAGACGTTGTCTTCCAGATAGCGATAGGTCCAGACTTCACGCTTCATCAACGGGAAGTAGGCCGTTTCGACCGGGCGGCCGAAATTCACCAGCACGTCGCTCTTGGTCCACTTGCCGATTTCCGCGCGGTAGAACTCGTTGGGTTGCAGCACCTGGCGCACGTTGACGATCTTGCCGGCCGCGTCGATGTCGGCCGCGGTGGTGGTTTCGCCCATCGGCTGGGTCGGCCACATCAGCCGCTTCCCGCCGTTGGGCAGGTCGTAGCTTTCGCGCGGCGGGCCGAGACGCGCGACGATGGTGGATTCATCCGCGCCCTGGGTGTATTGCTGCCAGGGCTGCACGCAGCCGGCAAGCGTCAAGGCGCTCAGGCAGACGAGCGCCGCGCGGCGCAGGCGCCCGGCGGCCGGCGCTCCGATCGAGGCCGCCGTGACGTGGTGGCGGTTGAACATGTATTCCTCCGATGGCGTGTGAGTAGCGGTTTTTATCATCGAGACGCATTATTTTGACACGCGCTGCGGCAAAAGATTTGCGCTTCGTGAAGGGCTGGCCGGGTAGTGGGGTAACGCTTGGCCCGGCTTGCTTATTCCGTCCCGAACCCCCTATGATCCGCGCTTTCACCAATCAGGCGGGGCGATGACGATGGCAAAGTGGCAACGAACGGCCGTGGCGTTGACAGCGCTTTTGATGACAGCGGCGCACGCGGCGGGCGAGCCGGCGACAAACCCCACGGCCGGCGCCGCAGCCAGCCCCGCAGTGAGTCCGGCAGCGAAGCCGACGGCTAACGCCGCAGCGAAGCCCGCGAACAAACCCACCGGCACGCCGATCCAGCTGGCGTTGATCGAAGGCATGTCCGGCCCGTTCGCCAACGCGGGCGCGGCGGTGGAGCGCAATCTGCGCTTCGGCGTCGAGCAGGTGAATGCGCACGGCGGCGTGAAGCTCGCCGACGGCGCGCATCCGTTCGAACTGGTCGTGCTGGACAGCAAGGGCGGCACCGAAGAGGCGCTCACGCAACTGCGCGCGGCCGCCGACCGCCATATCGGCTACATCCTGCAAGGCAACAGCTCGGCGGTCGCCGCCGCGCTGATCGGCGCGATCGACAAGCAGAACAGCCGCGAGCCGGGCAACCGCGAACTGTTCCTCAACTATTCCGCCGACGACCCCGCCCTGACCAACGCCAACTGCAGCTTCTGGCATTTTCGCTTCGACGCTCACGCGGGCATGCGCATGGATGCGCTGGCCGACGTGATCCAGCGCGACAAGGCGGTGAGGAAGGTCTATCTGCTGAACCAGGATTACAGTTTCGGACACGACGTCAGCAGCCTCGCGCGCTCGACGCTGGCGACGAAGCGGCCGGACATTTCGGTGGTCGGCGACGAATTTCATCCGATCGGACGCGTGAAGGACTTCGCGCCGTACGTGGCGAAGATCCGCGCGAGCGGAGCGGACGCCGTGATCACGGGTAACTGGGGCAACGACCTGACGCTGCTCGTCAAGGCCGCGCGCGAACAGGGGCTGGACACGAAGTTCTACACGTTCTACGGCAACAGCCTCGGCGCGCCGGCCGCGTTGGCCGACGCCGGCGTCGGCCACGTGATCGCGGTGGCGGACTGGCATCCGAACGCCGGCGGCGCGGCGTCCGACGCCTGGTACGCCGCCTTCCGGACCCGTTTCCCGGCCGCGCAGGACGATTACCCGGTGCTGCGCATGTCGCTGATGATCGAAACCCTCGCTGCGGCGATGAGCCGCGCCGGCAGCGTCGATCCGACCGCCGTGGCGAAAGCGCTGGAAGGCATCAGGTTCGACAACGGCTTTCACGCTTCCTGGATGCGCGCCGACGACCACCAATTGATCCAGCCCCTTTACGTGATGGAAATGGACAAAGCCGGCACGCCGGGCGTGCATTTCGACAACGAGGGCTCCGGCTATGGCTTTCGCACGGTGCTCGCGCTGCCGCCCGAGCGCACGGTCTTGCCGAGCGTTTGCAAGATGAAGCGGCCATGACGCGGGAAAGGCGTGCCACCGCCCGTCACAGCGGGGTTCGCGGCCGGATTGGGCTGTGCTACAATACGCGTCCCGTTCGTTGTGAGGCAGGCCTGTATCCAAGGCATGTCAGCAATATTGAAAGCACACGGGTAACCCACGGCACGGCCTTTCTTCCGTGACCGCCTGTCTAGTTCTTAAGGAAATCGACATGTCCGCAGTTGAAACAAGCAAGAAGTCCGAAGTCGTCGCGCAATTCGCACGCGCAGCTAACGACACCGGCTCCCCCGAAGTTCAGGTCGCGCTGCTCACGACCCGCATCAACGAACTGACCGTTCACTTCAAGGCTCACACGAAAGATCACCACAGCCGCCGCGGTCTGCTGCGCATGGTGAGCCGCCGTCGTAAGCTGCTCGACTACCTGAAGGGTAAGGACGCGGATCGTTACCGCGCACTGATCGAGAAGCTGGGTCTGCGTAAGTAATCGGCCAGTCGTTCAGCAAGATGCCTGTGTCAGTTCCACTGATACAGGCATTTTGTTTTTGCACGGTGCGCTTCATGTGATGCGCGCCGGCTGTTCTCCGCAGTGGCGTGCTGGTTCATGCGGCGGGAGTGGCGAAGCAGTAATCAAGCAGTAGAGCAAGCAGTAAAGAAGCGATTCATGGCCGGGCTTCAGGGCGGAGCTTTGTGTCATTCCAGCGGTTCGCGCGCGTACTCAACGTCAAGCGTGGCTCTCTGGAATGGCATAACACTACTCTTCCCATGCGGCGCCGGTCTTGGCGTTGCCGCGCCGCTTCTGGTTCGCGCGGCATTACGAAGAGGAAAAGCAATGACTATGTTCAATAAGATCGTCAAAGAATTTCAGTGGGGACAACATAAGGTTCGCCTCGAAACCGGCGAGATCGCTCGTCAGGCGAGCGGTGCCGTGATCGTCGACGTCGAAGATACCGTGGTGCTGGCCACCGTGGTCGGCGCCAAGACGGCCAAGCCGGGCCAGGACTTTTTCCCGCTGACCGTCGACTACCTCGAAAAGACCTACGCCGCCGGCAAGATCCCGGGTGGCTTCTTCCGTCGCGAAGGCCGTCCGTCGGAAGGCGAAACGCTGATCTCGCGCCTGATCGACCGTCCGCTGCGTCCGCTGTTCCCGGAAGGCTTCTACAACGAAGTCCAGGTCGTGATCCACGTCCTGTCGCTGAACCCGGAAATCCCCGCTGACATTCCCGCGCTGATCGGCGCGTCGGCAGCGCTCGCCGTGTCCGGTCTGCCGTTCAATGGCCCGGTCGGCGCAGCACGCGTGGCCTATATCAACAACGAATACGTGTTGAACCCGACGCGTCCGCAAATGAAGGAATCGGCACTCGACCTGATCGTCGCCGGTACGGAGCGCGCGGTGCTGATGGTGGAATCGGAAGCGCAGCAACTGAGCGAAGAAGTGATGCTCGGCGGCGTGGTGTTCGGTCATGAGCAAATGCAGATCGCGATCGACGCGATCCACGAACTGGTCCGCGAAGGCGGCAAGCCGGAATGGGATTGGCAGCCGGCGGCGAAGAACGAGCCGCTGATCGCACGCGTGACGGAACTGGCGCAAGCCGACCTGCTCGCCGCCTACCAACTGCGCGACAAGCAAGCCCGTTCGACCAAGCTGAAGGAAGTCTACGCAGCCACGTCGAAGAAACTGGAAGAAGACGCTGCAGCAAGCGGCACGGTGGCGGCCGACAAAGCAACCGTCGGCAACGTGCTGTTCGATATCGAAGCGAAGATCGTCCGTACGCAAATCCTGAACGGCGAACCGCGTATCGACGGCCGCGATACGCGCACCGTGCGCCCGATCGAAATCCGTACCGGCGTGCTGCCGCGTACCCACGGCTCGGCACTGTTCACGCGCGGCGAAACGCAAGCGCTGGTAGTGGCGACGCTCGGCACGAAGGGCGACGAGCAGAACATCGACGCGCTTGAAGGCGAGTACCGCGAACGCTTCATGCTCCACTACAACATGCCTCCGTTCGCGACCGGCGAAACGGGCCGCGTCGGTTCGCCGAAGCGCCGTGAAATCGGTCACGGCCGTCTGGCCAAGCGCGCGCTGGCTGCATGCCTGCCGAGCGCCGACGAATTCGGCTACTCGATTCGCGTCGTGTCGGAAATCACGGAATCGAATGGTTCGTCGTCGATGGCTTCGGTGTGCGGCGGCTGCCTCGCGCTGATGGACGCCGGCGTGCCGATGAAGGCGCACGTCGCCGGCATCGCGATGGGCCTGATCCTGGAAGGCAACAAGTTTGCCGTGCTGACCGACATCCTCGGCGACGAAGATCACCTCGGCGACATGGACTTCAAGGTGGCGGGCACGGAACAAGGCGTGACCGCGCTGCAAATGGACATCAAGATCCAGGGCATCACCAAGGAAATCATGCAGGTCGCCCTCGCGCAAGCGAAGGAAGGCCGTCTGCATATCCTCGGTAAGATGACCTCGGCGGTGTCGGGCGCGAACACGGTGCTGTCGGACTACGCACCGCGCATGATCACCATCAAGATCAATCCGGAAAAAATCCGCGACGTGATCGGCAAGGGTGGTTCGGTGATCCGCGCACTGACCGAAGAAACCGGCACGACGATCGATATTTCGGACGACGGCGTCGTCACCATCGCCAGCACGAGCAGCGAAGGCATGGCCGAAGCGAAGAAGCGTATCGAGAACATCACGCTGGAAGTCGAAGTGGGCCAGGTGTACGAAGGCACCGTGCTCAAGCTGCTCGATTTCGGCGCGATCGTGAACATCCTGCCGGGCAAGGACGGTCTGTTGCATATTTCCGAAATCGCCAACGAGCGTATCAAGGACATCAACGACTACCTGAAGGATGGCCAGCAAGTGAAGGTCAAGGTCATCCAGACGGACGAAAAGGGCCGCGTGCGTTTGTCGGCCAAGGCGTTGCTGAACGAAGGCGCGAATGGCGCAAGCGGCGCGCCGCAAGGCGAGCCGACGCCGCAGCAGTAATGCGGTAGCGGGGCAACGGCCGGCAGCGCGAATGCGCGCCGGCCGTTTTTCATGAAGGGCGCAGGGTGGATTGCGTTGCAGGTAATGAGAAACGGGTACTCTAGTTGTTCATCCCGGCATGCAACGCAATCCAATCTTGGAGTTGACGCAGATGAAAGCGATCGAAATCACCGAATTCGGTGCACCGGATGTTCTGAAACTGGCGGAGCGGCCCACGCCGCAACCGGCCGCGGGCGAGGTGCTGATCAAGGTGGCCGCATCCGGCATCAACCGTCCTGACGTGTTCCAGCGCAAGGGCGGCTATGCGCCGCCGCCGGGCGCGTCGGATCTGCCGGGGCTGGAAGTGGCGGGCGAAATCGTCGGCGGTACGATCGACGAGAAGAACAATCCGTTTGGCCTGAAGGTGGGTGATCGCGTGTGTGCGTTGCTGGCTGGTGGCGGCTACGCGGAATACGCGGTCGCGCCGTTGCTGCAGTGCCTGCCGGTGCCGGCCGGTTTGTCGGACGTCGAGGCGGCTTCGCTGCCGGAAACGTTTTTCACGGTGTGGAGCAATGTGTTCGACCGTGCGCAACTCGGTAAGGGCGAAGGCGCGCCGAACGAAACGCTGCTGGTGCAGGGTGGTTCCAGCGGCATCGGCGTGACGGCGATCCAGATTGCGCATGCGCTGGGTTTCCGCGTGTTCGCGACCGCCGGTTCGGACGAGAAGTGCCGTGCGTGTGAAGCGTTGGGCGCCGAACGGGCGATCAACTACAAGACCGAAGATTTCGTCGAAGTGATCAAGTCGTTGACCAACGACCGCGGCGTCGACGTGGTGCTCGACATGGTGGCGGGCAGTTACGTATCGCGCGAGTTGACGGCCTTGGCCGACGGCGGACGCATCGTGCTGATCGCGTTGCTGGGTGGCGCGAAAGCGGAGCTGAATCTGAACGAAGTGCTGCGCCGCCGTTTGACGTTGACCGGTTCGACGCTGCGTCCGCGGTCGATCGAATTCAAGGCGAAGATTGCCGCGCAACTCAAAGAACGCGTGTGGCCGCATCTCGAAGACGGGCGCATCAAGCCCGTGGTGCATCGCGTGTTTCCGGCCGCGCAGGCCGCCGACGCGCACACGCTGATGGAGAGCAGCACGCACGTCGGCAAGATCGTACTGTCTTGGGGTCAGGACGCTTGACACGGTCGGTTTGACCCGATCCACCCCACGCAGTAAAATTGTGCGTTTTGCGCACGCCGCATGAATCCGAAAGGCGGACTGTAAGCGCAAACGAAGTCCGCCGCCAAGACAAGACGAGACGATGTCGAAACAACGAGCCAAACTGGTAGTCGGTAACTGGAAGATGCACGGGCGCCTCGCTGAGAATGCCACGCTGTTGCAGGCGGTGGTGCAAGGCGCGGGCGAATTGCCGGCCGACGTGCGCGTCGGCGTCTGCGTGCCGAGTCCGTATCTCGCGCAGTCTCAATCGTTGCTGGAAGGCAGCCGGGTCGTGTGGGGCGTGCAGGACGTGTCAGCGTTCACGCATGGCGCCTATACCGGCGAAGTGGCCGCGCCTATGGCGGTGGAGTTCGGCGCCACGCTCGCGATCGTCGGGCACTCGGAGCGCCGTGCCTATCATCGCGAAAGCGCAGAACTGGTCGCGGTGAAAACACAGCGCGCGCTGGAGGCCGGCTTGACGCCGATCGTCTGCGTCGGTGAAACGCTTGAAGAGCGCGAAGCCGGTTCGACCGAGCAGGTGGTCGGCATGCAGCTGGACGAAGTGCTGGCGAAATTGTCGGTGCAAGAGGCGGCGCGGATCGTCGTTGCTTATGAGCCGGTCTGGGCGATCGGCACCGGCAAGAGCGCGAGTTCGGAGCAGGCGCAGGCGGTTCATGCGTTCCTGCGCGCGCGTCTGGCGGCAAAGGGCGCGGCGGTGGCGGATGTGCCGCTGCTGTACGGTGGCAGTGTAAAGCCGGAAAACGCGGAAGAATTGTTCCGCCAGCCGGATATCGACGGTGGCCTGATCGGCGGCGCGTCGTTGAAAGACCAGGATTTCCTGGCGATCTGCAAGGCGGCAGCCGCAACGAGCGTCGCCGGTTGAGCAGGGCGCCTTGGCGAGGATGACCCCATCCCGTGCAACACGTAGTGTGTCGCGCGGTTAAATAAAGACTCAGGTGAGTGTGATGCTGTATTTGAAAACATTGATTATCGTCGTTCAGCTGTTGTCGGCACTCGGGGTGATTGGCCTCGTCTTGCTGCAACACGGCAAAGGCGCCGATATGGGCGCGGCTTTTGGTAGCGGAGCGTCGGGCAGTCTGTTCGGTGCGACCGGTTCGGCAAACTTTTTGTCACGTACAACGGCGGTTCTCGCCGCGGTGTTTTTTGTCACCACGCTGACGCTCACGTACCTTGGTGCATATCGGGCGAAACCTTCCGCAGGCTTGCTGGGCGCGGCGGTGACTGCGCCGGTCGCGGCTTCGGCTGCTTCGGCACCGGCAGGTGGCTCGGCTGTTTTGCCGGCATCGGCTGCATCCGTTCCTGCGACTGATGTACCGAAATAAATTTTCGTTCAAAGTGCTTTTGTGCGTTGAACAAACTGTTTAGACCAGTTATAATTCAAGTCTTGAAGCGATTCGCGGGTTTTATAAGTTGTTTTCCCGGATTGCATGCAGTGCCGACGTGGTGAAATTGGTAGACACGCTATCTTGAGGGGGTAGTGGCGAAAGCTGTGCGAGTTCGAGTCTCGCCGTCGGCACCAAAATGTTATCTAAATGCCAGCCGCTTGCTTCGCTTCGGCTGGCATTTTCACTTCTGGCGTGCGGCTTGCGTTGGGCTTGCGACATGTGCGTTTCGGAAGTGATTTCGCGTCAGGAGTGCTATGCTCCTGACGGCACTCAGAACCCAACCGATTGAGGACTGTCTTGAACCTCGCAGCCTATTTCCCCGTCTTGTTGTTCCTCGTTGTGGGCACTGGTTTAGGCGTGGCGCTGGTCAGTATCGGCAAGATCCTCGGTCCCAATAAGCCTGATACCGAGAAAAACGCACCGTACGAGTGCGGCTTCGAAGCATTCGAAGATGCGCGCATGAAGTTCGATGTGCGCTATTACCTCGTCGCCATTCTGTTCATCATTTTCGATCTTGAAACCGCGTTCTTGTTCCCGTGGGGCGTTGCCCTGCGCGACATCGGCTGGCCGGGCTTCATGGCGATGATGATTTTCCTGCTCGAATTCCTGCTGGGCTTCGCCTACATCTGGAAAAAAGGCGGCCTCGACTGGGAATGATGGATTAATCGCCGGTTTGCGCGGGTGGCCAAGGCTTGCCACCCCGTCTGGAGTGGAAAGCAAATGAGTATCGAAGGGGTCTTGAAGGAAGGGTTTGTCACCACCACAGCTGACAAACTGATCAACTGGACGCGCACCGGCTCGCTGTGGCCGATGACGTTTGGTCTTGCGTGCTGTGCGGTCGAGATGATGCATGCGGGTGCCGCCCGTTATGACCTCGACCGTTTTGGCGTGGTGTTTCGTCCGAGTCCGCGTCAGTCGGACGTGATGATCGTCGCCGGCACGCTGTGCAACAAGATGGCGCCGGCTCTGCGCAAGGTCTACGACCAGATGGCCGAGCCGCGCTGGGTGATTTCGATGGGTTCGTGCGCGAACGGTGGTGGCTATTACCACTACTCGTATTCGGTGGTGCGCGGCTGCGATCGGATCGTGCCGGTCGACGTCTATGTGCCCGGTTGCCCGCCCACGGCGGAAGCGCTGGTGTACGGCGTGATCCAGTTGCAGGCCAAGATTCGCCGCACCAACACAATCGCCCGTCAATAAGGCCAACGCCTCCCCCACAATATGGCAAGCAAACTCGAGACCCTGAAAGCGAACCTCGAGGCGGCCTTTGGCGGCCTCCTGCAGAGCACTACCGAGGCAATCGGTGAGTTGACGATCGTCGTGAAGGCTGGCGACTACCTCAATGTGGCAACCCGTCTGCGCGACGACCGCTCGCTCGGTTTCGAGCAATGCGTGGATCTGTGCGGCGTCGACTATCAGACCTACGCCGAAGGCGCTTATGACGGTCCGCGTTTCGCGGCCGTTCTGCATTTGTTGTCGGTGCAGAACAACTGGCGTTTGCGTCTGCGCGTGTTCGCACCGGACGACGAAGTGCCGATCCTGCCGTCCGTCGTCGAAATCTGGAATTCGGTCAACTGGTACGAGCGCGAGGCATTCGACCTGTACGGCATCGTCTTCGAAGGCCACCCGGACCTGCGCCGTATCCTCACCGATTACGGTTTCATCGGTCACCCGTTCCGTAAAGATTTTCCTGTCTCCGGTTACGTCGAAATGCGTTACGACCCGGAAGAAAAGCGCGTCGTCTATCAGCCTGTGACGATCGAGCCGCGGGAAATCACGCCGCGCGTGATCCGCGAAGATCGCTATGGCGGTCTGAAACACTAAGAGAACGCCATGGCAGAGATCAAGAACTACACGCTCAACTTCGGCCCTCAGCACCCGGCAGCGCACGGTGTACTGCGCCTCGTGCTCGAACTCGACGGCGAAGTCATCCAGCGCGCCGATCCGCATATCGGCCTGCTGCATCGTGCGACTGAAAAGCTCGCCGAAACCAAAACATTCATTCAGTCGGTGCCGTACATGGACCGTCTCGACTACGTGTCGATGATGGTCAACGAGCACGGCTACGTGATGGCGATCGAAAAGCTGCTCGGCATCGAGGTGCCGATCCGCGCGCAATACATTCGCGTCATGTTCGACGAAGTCACGCGCGTGCTGAACCACCTGATGTGGATCGGCGCGCACGCACTCGACGTCGGCGCCATGGCGGTGTTCCTGTATGCGTTCCGCGAACGTGAAGACCTGATGGACGTGTATGAAGCGGTGTCCGGCGCACGGATGCACGCAGCTTACTATCGTCCGGGCGGCGTCTATCGCGATCTGCCTGACGCAATGCCGCAATACAAGGCATCGAAAATTCGCAATGCGAAGGCATTGTCGAAGATGAACGAGAACCGCCAGGGTTCGCTGCTCGACTTCATCGACGATTTCTTCACGCGTTTCCCGAAGTGCGTCGACGAATACGAAACGCTGCTCACCGACAACCGGATCTGGAAGCAACGTCTGGTCGGTATCGGCGTGGTGAGTCCGGAACGCGCGTTGAACCTCGGTATGACCGGCGCCATGTTGCGCGGCTCGGGTATCGAGTGGGATCTGCGCAAGAAGCAGCCGTACGAAGTCTACGACAAGCTCGATTTCGACATTCCGGTCGGTGTGAATGGCGATTGCTACGACCGCTATCTGGTCCGCGTCGAAGAAATGCGCCAATCCACGCGCATCGTGAAACAGTGCATTGAGTGGCTGCGTAAGAATCCCGGCCCCGTGATGATCGACAATCACAAGGTTGCGCCGCCGTCGCGCGTCGGCATGAAGTCGAACATGGAAGAGTTGATTCACCACTTCAAGCTCTTCACGGAAGGCTTCCACGTACCGGAAGGCGAGGCGTACGCCGCTGTCGAGCATCCGAAGGGCGAGTTCGGCATCTACCTGATCTCGGACGGCGCCAACAAGCCGTATCGCCTGAAGATCCGCGCACCGGGCTATGCCCACCTGTCCACGCTCGATGAAATGGCGCGCGGTCACATGATCGCCGACGCCGTGACGATCATCGGCACGCAGGACATCGTGTTCGGCGAAGTGGATCGCTAGGACGTATTCATCGGCGCGCGTTTTCAGATTGCACTGAAGCGCGCGTCAAGCAAGGAACGCCGGGTCTGTCGCAGCATGATGTGAGCGACGGGTTTTCGTTCGGTAGGAATTGAAAGAGTCGTGTCTGAAAATGATCTCAGCTGAAGGCCTGAAAGAAATCGATCGTGCGATCGCGAAGTATCCCGCCGATCAGAAACAGTCCGCCGTGATGTCGGCGTTGGCCACTGCTCAGGAAGAGCATGGCTGGCTGTCGCCCGAACTCATGCAGTTCGTCGCGGACTATCTCGGCATGCCGGCAGTCGCCGTGCAGGAGGTGGCTACCTTCTACACGATGTACGAGACCTCGCCTGTCGGCAAGTACAAGATCACGCTCTGCACGAACCTGCCGTGTCAGCTTGGCCCGGACGGCGGCTCGGACAGCGCGGCTGAATATCTGAAGCAGAAGCTCGGCATCGACTTCGGCGAAACCACGCCCGACGGCAAATTCACCCTGAAAGAAGGTGAATGTATGGGCTCGTGCGGCGACGCGCCGGTGATGCTGGTGAACAACCATCGCATGTGCAGCTTCATGAGCCGCGCGAAGATCGACCAGCTGCTCGAGGAACTTTCGAAATGACGTGTTTACACGATCGTCACATCAAACCGCTGATTCTCGCCGGCCTGAACGGCGATAACTGGCATCTCGAAGACTATGTGGCGCGCGGCGGTTACGCCCAGCTGCGCCGTATTCTGGAAGAGAAGATTCCGCCCGAGCAGGTGATTGCCGACGTCAAGGCGTCGGGTCTGCGTGGCCGAGGCGGTGCAGGCTTCCCGACCGGCCTGAAGTGGAGCTTCATGCCGCGTCAGTTCCCCGGCCAGAAGTACCTCGTCTGCAATTCGGACGAAGGCGAACCGGGTACGTTCAAAGACCGCGACATCCTGCGCTTCAATCCGCATGCGCTGATCGAAGGCATGGCCATCGGCGCGTACGCGATGGGCATTACGGTCGGCTACAACTATATCCACGGCGAAATCTGGGAAGTCTACAAACGCTTTGAACAAGCGTTGGACGAAGCTCGCCGCGCCGGGTTCCTCGGCGAAAACATCATGGGTTCGGGCTTCTCGTTCGAACTGCATGCGCACCACGGTTACGGCGCCTATATCTGCGGCGAAGAAACCGCGCTGCTCGAATCGCTGGAAGGCAAGAAAGGCCAGCCGCGCTTCAAGCCGCCGTTCCCGGCGAGCTTCGGCGTGTATGGCAAGCCGACCACGATCAACAACACCGAGACGTTTGCCGCAGTGCCGTTCCTGCTCGCAATCGGTCCGCAGAATTACCTCGAGATCGGCAAGCCGAATAACGGCGGCACGAAGATCTTTTCGATCGCGGGCGACGTCGAGCGTCCGGGCAATTATGAAATTCCGCTCGGCACGCCGTTCTCCACGCTGATGGAACTGGCCGGCGGTATGCGCGGCGGTAAGAAGATCAAAGCCGTGATTCCTGGCGGCTCGTCGGCACCGGTCATTCCGGGCGACATCATGATGCAGACCGACATGGACTACGACTCGATCGCCAAGCAGGGGTCGATGCTGGGTTCGGGCGCGGTCATTGTCATGGACGAGACGCGTTGCATGGTGCGCTCGCTGTTGCGCCTGTCTTATTTCTACTACGAAGAGTCGTGCGGTCAATGCACGCCTTGCCGCGAAGGCACGGGCTGGCTGTATCGCGTCGTGCATCGTATCGAGCATGGGCTTGGCCGTCCGGAAGATCTGGATCTGCTGAACTCGGTCGCCGAAAACATCATGGGCCGCACGATTTGCGCGCTCGGCGATGCGGCGGCCATGCCGGTTCGCGGCATGCTCAAGCACTACTGGAACGAGTTCGAATATCACGTCGCCCACAAGCATTGCCTCGTCGGCGGTCACGCCGGCGCAGCAGCGGCGTCGGAAACAGTGGCGGCTTGAGCGCAGACAAGCACACGTAAGTGCGCTGAACAGGCACGCACCAGAACACGTCAACCGCGGGATTCATCGCCTGAAACGGGCGATGAACAGGCGAACGATTGAGCGGTAACAGGTTAAGGAAGATTGACCATCATGGTTGAACTTGAAATAGACGGCAAGAAAGTAGAGGTGCCTGAAGGCAGCATGGTGATCCAGGCTGCGCATAAGGTCGACACGTACATTCCTCACTTCTGCTATCACAAGAAGCTGTCGATTGCGGCCAACTGCCGGATGTGTCTGGTCGATGTCGAAAAGATGCCGAAGGCGGTGCCCGCATGCGCCACGCCGGTATCGGCCGGCATGATCGTGCGCACCAAGTCGGACAAGGCGGTGAAGGGTCAGCAAGCCGTGATGGAATTCCTGCTGATCAACCACCCGCTGGATTGCCCGATTTGCGACCAGGGTGGCGAGTGTCAGTTGCAGGATCTGGCCGTGGGTTACGGCAAGTCGGCATCGCGCTATAGCGAAGAAAAGCGCGTGGTGTTCCACAAGAACGTCGGCCCGCTGATCTCCATGGAAGAAATGTCGCGTTGCATTCACTGCACGCGTTGCGTGCGTTTCGGCCAGGAAGTGGCCGGCGTGATGGAACTCGGCATGCTGGGCCGCGGCGAGCATTCGGAAATCACTTCGTTTGTCGGCAAGACGGTGGATTCGGAGTTGTCGGGCAACATGATCGATCTGTGCCCAGTCGGTGCGCTCACCAGCAAGCCGTTCCGTTACAGCGCCCGCACGTGGGAACTGTCGCGCCGCAAGTCGGTGAGCCCGCACGATTCCGTCGGCGCGAACCTCGTGGTGCAGGTGAAGAACAATCGCGTGATGCGCGTGCTGCCGTTCGAAAACGAATCCATCAACGAATGCTGGATTTCGGACAAGGACCGCTTCTCGTATGAAGGCCTGAACAGCCCCGAGCGTCTGACGCAGCCAATGCTCAAGCAAGGCGGCAAGTGGGTCGAGACCGACTGGCAAAGCGCGCTCGAATACGTGGTGAAGGGTTTGAAGGGCATCAAGGGCGACCACGGCGCGAACGCGCTGGCCGCACTCGGCAGCGCCCACAGCACGGTCGAAGAACTGTTCCTGTTGAAGCAACTGGCGCAAGCGGTCGGCACGCCTAACGTCGACTTCCGTCTGCGTCAGTCGGATTTCTCCGCGCCGGTCAATGGCGCGCCGTGGCTCGGCACCGCCATCGCCGATCTGTCGAACGTCGACGCCGCGCTGGTGATCGGCTCGGATCTGCGCCGCGACCATCCGCTGTTCGCCGCGCGTTTGCGTCAAGCTGCCAAGGGCGGCGCGAAGCTCACGCTGGTGCAGTCCACGAATGACGACGCGCTGATTCCGCAAGCGGAGCGCGTGGTTGCCGCGCCGTCCGCATGGCTCGACGCGCTGGCTGGCATTGCCGGCGCAGTGTCGGAAGCCAATGGCGTCGCGCTGCCGGAAGCTTTCGCCGGCACGCAGCCTACGGATGCGAACAAGCAGGTCGCCAAGTCGCTCGCTTCGGGCGAACGCCGCCTCGTGTTGCTGGGCAACGGTGCGGTCCGTCATCCGGATTTCGCGCTCATCCACGCCGCAGCGCAATGGATCGCGGACGCGACCGGCGCGACGCTGGGCTTCTTCACGGAAGCGGCCAACACGGTCGGCGCGCATCTCGTGAATGCATTGCCGGGCGAGGGCGGTTTGAACGCTCGCGACGTGTTCGAGCAGCCGCGCAAGGGTTATGTGTTGCTGAACGTCGAGCCGGAATTCGACACGGCCAATCCGGCGCAGGCTTTGGCCGCGCTGAAGCAGGCTGAAATGGTGGTCGTGCTGTCGCCGTTCCAGACGGGCGCCGAATACGCCGACGTGCTGTTGCCGATCGCGCCGTTCACGGAAACGGCCGGTACGTTTGTGAATGCCGAAGGTACGGTACAGACGTTCAACGGCGTGGTGCGCCCGCTCGGCGACACGCGTCCGGCATGGAAGGTGTTGCGTGTGCTGGGCAGCCTGCTGGGCGTGCCGGGCTTCGAATTCGATACGTCGGAGGAAGTGCGTACGGCCGCTCTCGGCGACGGCGAACTGAACTCGCGTCTGTCGAACAAGACGGGCGTCGCAGTTGCGCGCGGCAAGGCGGCTAAGGCGGCGGAAGGCAAGTTCGAGCGCATTGCGAACGTGCCGATCTATCACGCCGACGCGCTGGTGCGTCGCGCGGAGTCGCTGCATCTGACCGCAGCGGCACGCGCAGCGAACACGGTCGGTCTGCCGGCTGCGCTGTTCGACAAACTGGGTTTGAAGGAAGGCGACGCAGTGCGCGTGCGCCAGGGCGAGCAATCGGTGCAGTTGCCGGCCGTGCGCGACGCGAATCTTGCGGAGACGGTCGTCCGCGTATCGGCGGCTACGCCGGCCGGTGCAGCGCTGGGCAGCCTGTTCGGTGAACTGGTGGTGGAGAAGGCGTAAATGAGCTTGTTCGATACGATCAACTCGGGCGGCACCCAGCTTCTCGGTGTGGCATGGCCCACGGTGTGGGCACTGGTGCGCATCCTGGTGGTGGCCGTCGTGATCCTGCTGTGCGTGGCTTACCTGATTCTGTGGGAACGGAAGCTGATCGGCTGGATGCACGTGCGTCTCGGCCCGAACCGCGTCGGCCCCGCAGGTCTTCTGCAGCCGATCGCCGACGTGCTTAAGCTGCTGCTGAAAGAAGTGATTCAGCCCGCGCAAGCAAGCCGCTGGATCTACATGATCGCGCCGATCATGGTGGTGGTGCCGGCCTTCGCGGTCTGGGCGGTGATTCCGTTCCAGGCGGGCGCGGTGCTCGGCGACATCAACGCCGGTCTGTTGTACGCGATGGCGGTTTCGTCGATCGGCGTGTACGGCGTGATCCTGGCCGGCTGGGCGTCGAACTCGAAGTACGCGTTTCTCGGCGCCATGCGCGCCGCGGCGCAGATGGTGTCGTACGAAATCTCGATGGGCTTCGCGCTCGTCGTCGTGCTGATGACCGCTGGCACGCTGAATCTGTCGGGCATCGTCGCTTCGCAGGAACATGGCATCTTCGCGTCATACGGCTTGAACTTCCTGTCGTGGAACTGGCTTCCGCTGCTGCCGATGTTCGTCGTGTACTTCATCTCGGGCATCGCCGAAACGAACCGTCACCCGTTCGACGTGGTGGAAGGGGAGTCGGAAATCGTCGCGGGCCACATGATCGATTACTCGGGTATGGCGTTCGCGCTGTTCTTCCTCGCCGAGTACATCAACATGATCGTGATCTCGGCATTGGCCGCAACACTGTTCCTCGGCGGCTGGAGCGCACCGTTCGGGTTCCTGTCGTTTATCCCGGGCATCTTCTGGCTTGTGCTGAAGGTTTTCTTGCTGTTGTCGGTGTTCATCTGGGCGCGTGCCACATTCCCTCGCTACCGCTATGACCAGATCATGCGTCTGGGCTGGAAGATTTTCATTCCGGTTTGCGTGGTGTGGCTCATCGTGGTCGGCTTCTGGATCATGTCGCCGTTGAACATCTGGAAATAAAGGGCGGATGAACCCATGACCGCAATCCAAAACTTTTTCAAGACCTTCTTCCTCACGGAGCTGCTCAAAGGCCTCGCGCTGACCGGACGTTATACGTTCCAGCGCAAAGTCACCGTGCAATTCCCGGAAGAGAAGACCCCGATCTCGCCGCGTTTTCGCGGCCTGCACGCGCTGCGCCGCTATGAGAACGGCGAAGAACGATGCATCGCCTGCAAGCTGTGTGAAGCGGTGTGCCCGGCGCTCGCGATTACGATCGAGTCGGAAACGCGTGCGGACAACACCCGCCGCACCACGCGTTATGACATCGACCTGACCAAGTGCATCTTCTGCGGTTTCTGCGAAGAGAGCTGCCCGGTCGATTCGATCGTCGAAACGCACATTCTCGAATACCACGGAGAAAAGCGTGGCGACCTGTACTTCACGAAAGACATGCTGCTAGCCGTGGGCGATCGCTATGAAACGGAGATCGCTGCGAACAAGGCAGCCGACGCACCGTATCGTTGAAGCGCTTCAGTTGAAGAAGCAGTAATTGCAGCAATCACGGCCTGTTGTCGGGCCGGGCGCCGCGGCCCGAACGCCGCGGCACGGCGCACCTGTGCGGCTGTTCTGGCGCTATGCCAGTCACACGTGCCAAAGAACAATGCCTGACGATGGCCTAACGATGAACCGGTAATCATGGAATTCACGACCGTACTGTTCTACATCTTCGCGCTGCTCCTGGTGGTTTCAGGGCTGAAGGTGATCACCTCGCGCAACCCGGTGTCGTCCGCACTGTTTCTGGTGCTGGCGTTCTTCAACGCAGCCGCGATCTGGATGCTGCTGGAGGCCGAGTTCCTTGCAATCCTGCTGGTGCTGGTCTACGTCGGCGCGGTGATGGTGCTGTTCCTGTTCGTCGTGATGATGCTGGACATCAATATCGACGTGCTGCGCAAAGACTTCAAACGCTTCGTGCCGATGGCCACCCTGGTGGGCGCGATCATCGTGATCGAAACCGCGCTGATCCTGTGGCACGGCTATGGCGCGACCGCCACGGCGCTGCGCGACACCACGGCCGCCGCTAACGGTATGGGCGACTGGTCGAACACCCGCCTGATCGGCAAGGTCATCTACACGGACTACATCTTCGCGTTCGAAGTGGCCGGTCTGGTGCTGCTGGTGGCGATCATCGCGGCGATTGCGCTGACCACGAGTCACAAGAAAGACAGCAAACGTCAGAACGTCAGCGAACAGGTCAAGGTACGTGCTCAAGACCGCGTGCGTGTCGTGAAGATGAAATCGGAAAAGACCGCGGCTACCGTCGCGGCGGAAGAAGCCGCGGCAGCGGCAGCAGCAGCGGCCGACTCGGCACCAGCCAAGAACAGCTGAGCGGACAGGAGATAGAAATCATGTTGACCCTTGCCCATTACCTTGTCCTCGGCGCGATCCTGTTTGCGATCAGCATCGTCGGCATTTTCCTGAACCGTCGCAACGTCATCATCATCCTGATGGCGATCGAGCTGATGCTGCTCGCGGTGAACACCAATTTCGTCGCGTTCTCGCATTACCTCGGCGACGTGCATGGCCAGATCTTCGTCTTCTTCGTGCTGACGGTTGCTGCAGCCGAAGCGGCAATCGGCCTCGCGATTCTGGTGACCCTGTTCCGTAGCCTCGACACGATCAATGTCGAGGATCTCGATCAGCTCAAAGGTTAATTTCAGGAAAAGCGGTTATGTCCACGATACTCAATGAAAACCTGCTGCTGGCGATCCCGCTGGCACCGCTGGCCGGCTGTCTGGTTGCCGGGCTGTTCGGAAAAGCGGTAGGGCGAGCCGGTGCGCATTCGGTCACGATCCTCGGCGTCGCGATCTCGTTCATCCTGTCGGCTATCGTCTTCTTCCAGGTGCTGAACGGCGCGAGCTTTAACGCGACCATCTACGAATGGATGTCGATCGGCAAGACGAAGTTCGAGATCGGCTTCCTGGTCGACTCGCTGACGGCCATGATGATGTGCGTGGTGACCTTCGTGTCGCTCATGGTGCACATCTACACGATCGGCTACATGGCCGATGAAGACGGCTACCAGCGCTTCTTCTCGTACATCTCGCTGTTCACGTTCTCGATGTTGATGCTCGTGATGAGCAACAACTTCCTGCAACTGTTCTTCGGCTGGGAAGCGGTGGGTCTGGTGTCGTACCTGCTGATCGGTTTCTACTTCACGCGTCCGACGGCGATCTACGCGAACATGAAGGCGTTCATCGTGAACCGCATCGGCGACTTCGGCTTTCTGCTGGGTATCGGCCTGCTGTTCGCGTTCGCCGGTTCGATGAACTACGGCGACGTGTTCGCGAAGCGCACCGAACTCGCGGCATTGACGTTCCCGGGCACGGACTGGGGTCTGCTGACGGTGGCCTGTATTTGCCTCTTCATCGGCGCGATGGGTAAGTCGGCACAGTTCCCGCTGCACGTGTGGCTGCCGGATTCGATGGAAGGCCCGACGCCGATCTCCGCACTGATTCACGCGGCAACCATGGTGACGGCCGGCATTTTCATGGTCACGCGCATGTCGCCGCTGTTCGAACTGTCGGATACGGCGCTCTCGTTCGTCATGATCATCGGTGCGATTACCGCGCTGTTCATGGGCTTCCTCGGGATCATCCAGAACGACATCAAGCGCGTGGTGGCGTATTCCACGCTGTCGCAGCTGGGTTACATGACGGTCGCGCTGGGCGCCTCGGCCTACTCGGTCGCCGTGTTCCACCTGATGACACACGCGTTCTTCAAGGCGCTGCTGTTCCTCGGCGCGGGTTCGGTGATCATCGGCATGCACCACGATCAGGACATCCGCAACATGGGCGGCCTGCGCAAGTACATGCCGATTACGTGGATCACATCGCTGGTCGGTTCGCTGGCGCTGATCGGTACGCCGTTCTTCTCGGGCTTCTACTCGAAAGACTCGATCATCGACGCGGTGAAGCTGTCGCATCTGCCGGGCTCGGGCTTCGCGTACTTCGCCGTGGTGGCGAGCGTGTTCGTCACCGCGCTGTATTCGTTCCGTATGTACTTCTTGGTGTTCCACGGCGAGGAGCGCTTCCGCGGTCCGAAGCATCCGGAATCGCCGATGGGCATCGAAGCCGCGGCGCATACACATGACGGTCACGGCCACGATTCGCACGCTCATGGTCACGACGCGCACGGCCACGGCCACGACGACCATGCTCACGAGCCGCATGAAACGCCGTGGGTGGTATGGCTGCCGCTGGTGCTGCTGGCGATTCCGTCGGTGGTGATCGGCGCGATCGGTATCGGCCCGATGCTGTTCGGCGACTTCTTCCAGCACGGCGTGGCGTTCGACAAGGTGATCTTCATCGGCGAGAACCATCCGGCGCTGCATGAGATGGCCGAAGAATTCCAAGGCTGGGCGTCGATGGGTCTGCACTCGGTCGCGGGCCTGCCGGTCTGGCTGGCGCTGGCGGGTGTGGTGGTCGCGTGGTTCCTGTACCTGGTGCGTCCGGACTTGCCGGCTGTCATCAAGCGCGCGTTCGGTCCGATCTACACGTTGCTCGATAACAAGTACTACATGGACAAGATCAACGATGTCGTGTTTGCGCGGGGCGCCGTGGCAATTGGCCGTGGTCTCTGGAAGGAAGGCGACGTCGTGGTGATCGACGGCATCGTCAACGGCAGCGCACGCTTTATCGGCTGGTTCGCCGGCGTGATCCGCTTCCTCCAATCCGGCTACATCTACCACTACGCGTTCGCCATGATTATCGGCATGTTGGGGCTCCTGACCCTGTTTGTAACGCTCGGCGGCAAATAAGGCGAGGGACACTAATGCACGCTTATCCGATTCTCAGTATCGCGATCTGGTTACCGATCCTCGTCGGCCTTCTGGTTCTGGCTATCGGTTCCGACCGGAACCCGGGTCCCGCTCGCTGGATCGCGCTCATCGGCTCGGTCGTCAGCTTCCTCGTGACGATCCCGCTGATTACCGGTTTTGATTCGAGTACCGCCGATCTGCAGTTCGTCGAAAAGGCGAACTGGATCGAGCGCTTCAACATTACTTACCACCTCGGTGTAGACGGTATCTCGATGTGGTTCGTCGTGTTGACGGCCCTGATTACGGTGATCGTCGTGATCGCCGCGTGGGAAGTGATTACGAAGAACGTGGCGCAGTACCTCGCCGCATTCCTGATCCTGTCGGGCATCATGGTCGGCGTGTTCAGCTCGGCCGACGGCATGCTGTTCTACGTGTTCTTCGAAGCGACGCTGATTCCGATGTACATCATCATCGGCGTGTGGGGTGGGGCGAACCGCGTGTACGCGGCGTTCAAGTTCTTCCTGTACACGCTGATGGGCTCGCTGCTGATGCTGGTCGCGTTGCTGTACCTGTACACCCAGACCGGCACGTTCGACCTCGCCACGTGGCAGCATGCGCAGATCGCCATGACGCCTCAGGTGTTGCTATTCATAGCGTTCTTCATGGCCTTCGCCGTGAAGGTGCCGATGTGGCCGGTTCACACGTGGTTGCCTGACGCCCACGTGGAAGCGCCGACCGGCGGCTCGGTCGTGCTGGCCGCGATCATGCTGAAGCTGGGCGCATACGGTTTCCTGCGCTTCTCGCTGCCGATCACGCCGGACGCCAGCCACTTTCTGGCACCGGTCGTCATCACGCTGTCGCTGATCGCCGTGATCTACATCGGTCTGGTTGCGATGGTGCAGACGGACATGAAGAAGCTGGTCGCGTATTCGTCGATCGCGCACATGGGTTTCGTGACGCTCGGCTTCTTCATCTTCAACCAGCTCGGCGTGGAAGGCGCGATCGTGCAGATGATCTCGCACGGCTTCGTGTCGGGCGCGATGTTCCTGAGCATCGGCGTACTGTATGACCGTATGCATTCGCGTCAGATCGCCGATTACGGCGGTGTCGTCAACGTGATGCCGAAGTTCGCGGCGTTCGCGATGCTGTTCTCCATGGCGAATTGCGGCTTGCCGGGTACTTCCGGTTTCGTCGGCGAATTCATGGTGATTCTGGCGGCTGTCCAGTACAACTTCTGGATCGCCGGCGGCGCGGCAGTCACGCTGATTCTCGGCGCGGCCTACACGCTGTGGATGTACAAGCGCGTGTACTTCGGCGCGATCGCCAACGATCACGTGAAGGGCCTGCTCGACATCAACCGTCGCGAATTTTTCATGCTGGCAGTGCTCGCCGCACTGACGCTGTTCATGGGCCTGTATCCGAAGCCCTTTACCGATGTGATGCACGTATCCGTGGAAAACCTCCTCTCCCACGTTGCGCAATCAAAGCTGCCGTTGCCTCAGTAACGCAGAGCGGAGGAATTAAAGACCATGCAAAACGCCCCTATGACTGCTCTGTTGCCTGACGCGCTGGTGATGCTCGCCGTTGTCGTCGCGTGGCTCAACGACACGTTCGTCGGCCAGGCCGGTCGCCGTACCACGTACTTCATCGCGTTCTTCTCGACGCTCGTCGCCGGCATCTGGTTCGCGATGAACGCGTTCGACCCGCAAGTGCGCTATTACTTCGGCCATATGTACGTGGTGGACTCGTTCGCCAACGTGATGAAAGCGGTGGTGACGCTCGGCTATGCCGTGTCGATCGTCTATTCGCGCCGCTACCTCGAGGATCGCGGTCTGTTCCGCGGCGAATTCTTCCTGCTGGGCATGTTCTCGTTGCTCGGCCAGCTCGTCATGATCTCCGGCAACAACTTCCTGACGCTGTATCTCGGGCTGGAACTGATGTCGCTGTCGCTGTACGGCGCGATCGCGCTGCGTCGTGACGCGGCACCGTCGAACGAGGCGGCCATGAAGTACTACGTGCTCGGCGCGCTGGCTTCCGGCTTCCTGCTGTACGGCATCTCCATGCTGTATGGCGCGACCGGTTCGCTCGACCTGAACGAAGTGTTCAAGGCGATCGGCACGAGCCACTACGATCCGAGCGTGCTGCTGTTCGGCGTGATCTTCATCGTGGCGGGCGTGGCGTTCAAGATGGGCGCGGTGCCGTTCCACATGTGGGTGCCCGACGTGTATCAGGGCGCACCGACGGCGATGACGCTGATGGTCGGCGGCGGTCCGAAGGTTGCCGCGTTCGCATGGGGTTTGCGTTTCCTCGTGATGGGTCTGTTGCCGCTGGCAGTCGAATGGCAGCAAATGCTGGTGATTCTCGCGGCGCTGTCGCTGATCGTCGGCAATATCACCGGTATCGTGCAACGCAACGTGAAGCGGATGCTCGCGTACTCGGCGATCTCGAACATGGGCTTCGTGCTGCTGGGCCTCTTGGCAGGCGTGGTCGACAACAAGACCTCGGGCGCCGCCAACGCGTACGGCTCGGCCATGTACTACAGCATCGTCTACCTGATCACGACGATGGGTACGTTCGGCGTCATCATGCTGCTGGCTCGCCGCGATTTCGAAGCGGACACGCTTGAAGACTTCAAGGGCCTGAATCAGCGTAGCCCGGTGTTCGCGTTCGTGATGATGGTCATGATGTTCTCGCTCGCCGGCATTCCGCCCGCAGTCGGCTTCTACGCGAAGCTCGCGGTGCTGCAGGCGACCATGAACGCCGGCCTGACCTGGCTGACGGTGCTAGCCGTGATCACCTCGCTGTTCGGCGCGTTCTACTACCTGCGTATCGTCAAGCTGATGTATTTCGACGATCCGCAAGACAAGTCGCCGATTCTCGCCGACACCAGCACGCGTGCGTTGCTGGCACTGAATGGCGTGGCCGTACTGGTGCTCGGTATCGTGCCGGATCCGTTGTTGAAGGCCTGCCTGCAGGCTATCCAGCACACTCTGCTGCTCTGATGTCGGCTGCGGGTTGGTTTATCGTGCTGTTGGCGCTGGTCGGCGCCAACCTGCCGTTCCTGAATCAGCGCCTCTTCGCCGCCGTGCCGCTGAAGGCGGCGAAGAAGAGCGGCTGGATCCGGATTGCCGAATTGATCGTGCTGTACTTTGTGGTTGGCGCGCTCGGTTTTCTGCTGGAAGCGCGCGCGGGCAACCGCTTCGAACAGGGATGGCAGTTTTACGCGATCACATTCGCGCTATTCGTGGTGTTCGCATTCCCCGGCTTCACCTTCCAGTATCTCGTCAAACGCCGCTGACGGCGTCTCGCCGTCGGCGCACCCAGTTGTCCTGAGGTCCGCATATGGCTGAACTTCCCGATCACGACGCCGCGCTCACCGAGACCTGTCTCGAGAGCAAAACGATGCATCAGGGTCCGTTTCTGACGCTCAAGTGCGACACCGTTCGCCTGCCGGACGGCAAGCACGCTACGCGCGAATACGTTCAGCACCCGGGTGCCGTGATGGTCATTCCATTATTCGACGACGGCCGCGTGTTGCTGGAAAGCCAGTATCGCTATCCGATGGGCAAGGTCATGGTCGAGTATCCGGCGGGTAAGCTCGACCCCAACGAGGGCGCGCTCGCGTGTGCCATTCGTGAACTGCGCGAAGAGACGGGTTACATCGCGCGTGAATACGTCTATCTGACGCGCATTCACCCGATCATTTCCTATTCGACCGAATTCATCGACATCTACCTCGCGCGTGGTTTGACTGCGGGTGAGCGCAAGCTCGACGAAGGCGAATTTCTCGAACTGTTCACGGCAAGTGTGGCCGAGGTGTCCGAGTGGGTACGCACCGGCAAGATCACTGACGTCAAGACGGTGATCGGCACGTTCTGGCTGGAGAAGGTCTTGTCGGGCGCGTGGCCGCTGGCGGAACCGCAATAGCGTCGCCAGTTCGGCGTGCGCGCCGATCGTCCGGTCGCTGCAAACGCCGAGGGCCGTTGGACGAGCCGGCATCGAGGGCTGCGGTCCACGGCGCCAACCCAACTGCGACGCAAATCGCGACGAGTGACGCCAGGCCCTACCCACCCGCTTTCGCGCGTGGGCAGCGCCGTGCGACCTATGTCGCGGACCATTCCATATAGGGTGTCGCCGCAAGGGGCAGCGCGTCAGCCTGCCCACTATTGCATTGTCGATCCGCACTGGACGTTACGAAGGAGCGGAAGGCGCCACGCTACGGCAGCCTGCCGCGCGCAAATCCACCACAATCCGCTTCCACGCGTTGTCCACGTTAGCCGGCACGGTTGGGGAACTCGACGCCGCCACTGAGTCGACCACGTCGCGAATGAACACGTGATGAACATAATCCGCGCTACAGGAGGTCGGAATGGCGCTTCCATTGTGCCTTGCGGTAACAGGCCGGCCGAGGCGGCTCCCGTTGCCGAGGTCCGCCGGCATCGCAAGCGCGGCGGTGAGCGTAAGCAACGCCACGCCGATCAGCACGACAGTGCGCCGCGACGCGAACCACGGCGCGATCCACTTGAGCGCGGCATCCACGCCCGACACCGACGGATGCGCGGCGGTTGCTGATGGCAGCGAGCCGCTTTCGACTTCGCCGATGTCGGCGGGCGTAGGCGGCACAGTCCGGCAGAATCTATATCCGATACAAGGTATGTAGAGCAGTTGCTGGTCGAGTCCGAGCGGCTGCAACGAACGCCGCAAGCGCGACACCAGGCGCGTCAGGCGATTGACGTCGACGTCTTCTTCATCACCCCAGATCCGTGAGATCAACTCGTGACGCTTGAGCGTGACATCGGGCTGGTCGACGAACGCCTGTAGCAAGGCGCGTTCGAAACCAGTTAGATGAACGGTCGCGCCAGCATGAGTGACTAGTCCCTCATCGGTGTGAATCGCGGGCAGGCCGATCGATTCGGACGATGCCCGCCGATACGAAACGTTGTCGCGCAACCGCGCAAGCCAGTTGCGAAGGCCGGCGCGGCGCGGTGGCGGTTCATCTGTGGAGAGAGCGTCAAGCGATGTCGGCGCGTCATCCGGCGAGGCTTCTTCGGTATGGAACCGAAGTCCTTCCGGGTCGAACCGATAGCCCGCACGCGGCATCGTCACGATATGACCGCCGAGACCGAGCGGCCTCAACGACTTGCGCAACCGGTAGACCAGTTGCGTCAGATAGAGCTCGTCCATATGGATCGCACGCTCGCCCCACACGACGCCCATCAATGCTTCACGGTCGCACACTTGTCCTGCGCTCTCCACCATCAGGCGGAGCACTTCCTTTTCCTGTCCCGCGACGCGCACGGCGATATGGCCGACGGATACACGGTCATGCCGCCAGTCGAAACGAACGGTGCAACTGTTTTTACTCACGAATTACTCCAGCGCCTTTAATACGCATAACGTAGCATCGGTAAATGGTCGCAGCCAATGGAGGAACCCGGACGGGTACGCGGTGTAACGGACATATCCTCGAGCCAGATGGGAGTATCGCGCCTTCCATGTGGCAGACAGCAGGACCTAAGCCGGCAAGGCAGGCGAGGCGCGAATGTTCGCCATCTTCTATGGCGGACGCAGACCGGAGGAAAAAGAATCACGTCGCGGCAGCAGTTAGCTTTCCTATCTGCCGCGACTTTTTCCAACCTCACGGATACCGATCATGAACGCATCAATGACTCGCGGCACGAGCGTCGTCTTTTTACAGCGGGCGCTTGCGCAGGAAAATCCACGCCTGGAAGTGGACGGTTTGCCGGGCCCCGATACGCAAAGCGCGCTACGGCGATTTCAGCAGCGACGTGGCTTGCCGGACACAGGCGTCGTATGCGAGCAGACTCGCGCACTGCTCACGCAAACGGCGCGCGATGCGGGATTGCTGTTCGAAGCCGACGTGGCCGAGGCCAGCGACGCGCTAGGTGTCGCACCAGCGCGGCTTCTTGCACTGGTCGAGGTCGAGAGCGCGGGCTTTGGCTTTCTGCCGGACGGCCGCGCGAAGATCCTGTTCGAACGCCATGTGATGTATCGGCGGCTGGTTGCCGCGGCGCTGCCCGCGCAACGATGGCGCAGCGAATTTCCCGAGATCGTCAATACGACACCCGGCGGTTATCTGGGTGGCGTGCAGGAATACGAACGTTTCGATGCGGCCAGCGGGCTCGATCGTGATTGCGCGATCGAAGCCTGCAGCTGGGGGTTATTCCAGATCATGGGTCTTCATTGGCTGTATCTGGATTATGCCAGCGCAGCCGACTTTGCCGCGTCGATGACGATCGATGAGCGAAGCCAGCTGGACGCATTCGTTCGTTTCGTCGGGCGCGACGCCGCCATGCTGCGCGCGCTGCAACAGGGTAGATGGGACGACTTTGCGCGACGCTACAACGGTCCGGCTTATCACACGCATGCGTACGACACGCGACTTGCGTCAGCGGTCGCGCATTTCGACGCCGTGACGTGTGGAGGATCGGCATAGGTGAAATGACTCAGCCAATCGCCTACGTCGCCGGCTGGCGGACCGCGAACTTTCGATGGATTTTCCATGTTGTTCGTCGATGAGGCACCCGAACATGAACAGGTCGATCAGGTAACGCCACGGTGCGTAGCCTTCGACATCCACTTTTCATGAACGAGGTTCTTATGACGCAAACGAACAATCCCACGTCTGCAAACGGCTCCGTCCAGCAAGGACGTCAGAACAGCAAGCTGGTGTACAACGGCGATCCGGGCGACAAGTCCGGCGCCAAGGGTGCGACGGAAAAGAAGTATCAGATGAACGGCTACAAGCCGGCGACCGAAGTCGAGAAGTTCAGCTACACGTCCGGCCGCGTGGCGAAGCGGGTGTACAACGGCTACAAGCCGAATGACTCGAAGGTGTTCGGCTACTACACGGACTGGTCGCAATACGACGGACGCTACGACGGCTCGTTCGCCGACGATCAGTGTGGCCGCGGCATCGACCTGATGCTGCTCGACGCGAATGCGTACGACAAGCTCGTGCTCGGCTTTGCCGGCATTATCGGCGACAACGGCGAGAAGCAGTACACCATCAACCGGGCCGCGCAGGATTTCGGCCGCAAGAAAGACGAGGCGACATTCGTCGATGCATGGGGCGATGTCGCTTCGTATCGCAACTGTGGCTTCCCGGGCTGGGTGAGCAACGACTATCAGGCGCTGTTCCGTCAGGAAACCGCGCAAGGCGTGTTGGGCGGCCTGCGTAAGCTGAAGGCAAAGAATCCTGATCTGGTGCTGTCGTTCAGTATCGGCGGCTGGACGATGAGCGAGGCGTTTCACTGGGTGGTCGCCGATCCGGCGCGGCGCAAGACACTGATCAACAGCATCCTCGATCTGTTCAAGCGCTTCCCGATGTTCGCGGCGATCGATCTCGACTGGGAGTATCCGGCAGCAGAGGGTAACGACGGCAATACCTATTCCGATAGCGACACGCCGAACTTCCAGGCATTGGTGCGCGAACTCAGGCAGGCGTTCGACGGCGCCGGGCGCAAGGATGTGATGATCAGCATCGCCGCATCCGCCGCCTTGTCGAAGATGAAGAAGGCCGGCCTGAAGGGCATGATCGACGCCGGCGTGCACGGCATCAACCTGATGACCTACGATTTCTTCGGCACGCCGTGGGCGCCGAAGCTTGCGCATCATACGAACCTGCATCCGAGCCATCCGGGTGACCCGAACGAATTCAGCATTGATGCGGCGATCGACTATCTGGAGCAGATCGGCGTGCCGTTGAGCCGTGTGGCAATCGGCTATGCCGGGTATAGCCGCAGCGCGCGCAATGCGAACATCACGAGCCTGTCGCCGCTCGAAGGTAGCTACAACGCGGGCACGGGTACGACCACGGGCAGCTTCGAATCGGGCACGACCGAATGGTACGACCTGATTTATAACTACCTCGATCTGGAAAACCAGCGGGGCATCAACGGCTACGACGTCTATACCGACGAAGTTGCCGACGCCGACTACCTGTACAGCAAAGACTCGAAACTCTTCATTTCGGTCGATACGCCGCGCACGGTGAAGGCCAAGGGCGAATACGTCCGCAAGCGCGGTCTTGCGGGCCTGTTCACCTGGACCATCGAAATGGATGGCGGCGTGCTCGTCAATGCCGCGCGCGAAGGGCTCGGCAACGAGATCACGAAGCAGACGATCGACATGTCGCCGTTCTACTTCAAAGGCATCAACGTGAAGGGCGGCAACCGGCCGCCGGTGGCCGCGATCGACGGTCCGCTGGAAGCTTTCGCAGGGGACCCGGTTCACTTCAGCGGCAAGCGCTCGAACGATCCGGATGGCGATGCGCTGACCTACCGGTGGTCGGCGCCTGGACTGCCGTTCGACGGCGCGACCACTGTCGAGGTCGACGGCGTCGTACCGGCGGCAGGCGCCACGAGCTACGCGGTGAAGCTGACGGTCGACGACGGCCATGGCAACACGAACACCGCGCAGGTCACACTGACCGTGAAATCGAAGTCCGGTCAGCCGCCGGTGGCCCGAATGACGGTGCAACTCGCGTCGGGGACGGCGTTCCAGCTGTCGGGTACCGCGTCGTTCGATCCGGATGGCGATCCGCTCACCTACGTGTGGCAGGCGCCGCAGTTGCCGTTCGACGGCTCGCGCAAGGCGGTCGTGAGTGGGGTCGTGCCGAGCGTCGACAAGACGACCGACTACTTGATCCAACTGTCCGTGAGCGATGGCACGTCAACGTCAAGCGAGGCGATCTATCTGGAAGCCACGCCGGCGTCCGGTGGCTCCGTGCAGGCAGTGATCACTGGTAAGACGAAGGTGGAGAGCGGCGCGCCGCTGTCGCTTTCGGCTGCGGATTCGACCGGCCCGGCGCCGCTCGTCTACAAGTGGAGCGCACCGGGGCTTTCGTTCGACGGCTCCAACCAGGCGAGCGTGACCGTGACCGCGCCGACGCTCACCACGACCACCGAGTATCCGGTGCGACTGACGGTGACCGGGCACGGCGGCGATGGCGCGCAATCGATCGCGTCGGTCAACGTGACGGTCGTCGCGGGCCAGAGCACCGGCACGTGGAAGCCGCAGGATTATCCGGGCGGTTCGGTGGTGACGCACGACTATCACGGTCAGGGGCTGCGCAAATACTGTTCGTCGTGGTGGGCAAACCGCTCCGACGAGCCGGGCGATCCCAATTGCACGAGCCAGAAGCAGTACGACGGCAAGGTCTGGCAGGACCTCGGCAGCGCGTGATCACCGTTTGCGGCTGATCCCGCACTGATCACGAAGTGCGGCGGCGCTCCAGTGGGCGCCGCCGCACGCAACCCGGTCGACTTCTGGACCTCTGGCGTTGGATACCCTCATGGCTACTTATCCTGTTGCTTGTCTCGCCGCTCCGGTATTGATTGGAAGCTTGAAGGGCGGTGTCGCCTTCGTCGCGTCGCACATGCTCAACGACTTCGAACGGGTATTGGGCGTTGCCTGCGGAGCGCTCCTGTATCTGACGCGTTCGCATGAGACCACGACGTGGCGCAAGGCGATCTATTTCGTCGTGTCGCTCCTGGGCGGCAATTTTCTCGCGCGACGGATCGTCTTCAACTGGCCGCAGGTCGAACCGTGGCTAGCCGGGTTCATTGCGAGCGCGGCGCTCGTGACGTTCACGATTCTCGCGCTCGACTGGAGTGAGCGCCACGTCGAGCCGACTCTGGACCGTTTGTACGCGTGGGTCGTCAAACGGCTTCTCAAAGGATGACTCGGCTTGCACGAAGGGCACGAAAAAGGCGGGCAGCGATAGCCCGCCTTCTTATGACTTCCGGCAGTCTCGCTACACGGCATTTATCCCTCTAGTATGGACCTTCGATAAAAGCATTGAGCGTCTCATTTAATTTGGACACCGAAGCTTGTGAGAAATGTTCGATTCAGGGTGGATCAAGGCAAGTTGTCGCTTGACAACCCGACTCCCACTCATTAAATTGGAGAGCGTAGATGGTTCGAGGAACCCACTCTAAGAAAGAGGTTGAGGCAGCATTGGCGTATGCCGAAAAAAACGGTTGGCGTGTTCAGGGCGGTGGCAAACGGCGGTTGTCAACGTACTTGTCGCGTCACTTCATGCGGACTGCTTTAGTTCTTCCGGCTGCATGCGCTCCGGATTGAGCCAGACTTCATCCTTCAATTTCCAGTTGCGCGTCGATCGGGACCAACGCCGTGGATTGCGCTGCCTGGCCTGTGCATAAACGGCCTCACGTTGCGCAAGCACTGCAGTCGCCACGCCGTTATGGCGCTGCACCGGCGTGACGAATTTCAGGCCGCTGTGTTTGTGCTCATGGTTGTACCAGCGCACAAACTGCTGCGTCCAGGCCCGTGCCTCATCCACGTTGCCGAACGGCTTGCGTGGGTAGTCGGGCCGGTACTTGCAGGTCCGGAACAGCGACTCCGCGTACGGGTTGTCGTTACTCACACGCGGCCGGCTAAACGAGGCCACGACCCCCAGGTTTTCCAGGGTGGCGAGCATCGTCGCACCCTTCATCGGGCTGCCGTTATCCGAGTGCAGCACCAGAGGACGTCCTGCCAGGCCCTCGGCCAGACTGGCACGCCGCATCAGCAACGCGGCCAGTTCCGCCGATTCGGCTTCATGCACTTCGTGAGCAACAATCTTGCGGCTGAACACGTCCAGCATCATGTACCAGTAGTAGTACTGGCCCTTGACCGCCGCCGGCATCCACGTGATGTCCCACGACCAGACCTGGTTCGGCGCCGTCGCACAATGACTGGTAACCACCCGGGCCGAGGGCTTGCGCGCACGACCCCGGTGGTGCTGCTGCGAAGCGCTGCGCAGCACGCGGTAAAAGCTCGATTCCGACGCGACATACACGCCGCGATCCGCCAGACTCGGCACGATCTGGCTGGGTGGCAGGCTGGCAAACTCCGCACAGTTTGCGACCTCCAGAATCTGCTGCCGTTCGGCCTCACTCAGTTTGTTTCGCGGCGGCGGCCGCCCGGTCATCGTGCGGCCATCGGCGAGCACCGCGTCGCCGTTACCCACCCAGCGCTGGAACGTGCGCAGGCTCAGGCCCAGCTCGTTGCAGGCCTGCTCCAGCCGGCAGCCTGACTGCGCCGCCTCGCGTATCAACGATACACATAACAGGCGATCCGGGACGTTGATCAATCGTCCTCTTTGTCTCCCCAGATCGCCTGGGCTTTTTTTCTCAGAATCAGCAGCGCAGCCGCTTCCGCCAGCGCCTTCTCCTTGCGCTGCAATTCCTTCTCGAGCTGCTGGATGCGCTTTTTGTCGTCCTTCGACTGCTGGCGCTGCTCGCGTGCCTGCTCCGTGGCATTCGCATTGGCCGAACGGCAAGCGGCCCGCCAGGCGGCTATCTGTTCTGGATAAAGACCCTTCCGGCGGCAATACTCGGCCAGCTCCGCTGCATTGAGCGGCGCGCTCTCCAGCACTACTGCAAACTTGTCCTCCGAAGACCATCCTTCGGGATTCTTCCCATCGCCAGGCACGACCAACCCTTGTCCTTTCGCCTGTCGGCGCCACGTGTACAACGTCTGTTCGGTAATTCCCGTTTCCCTGGCCAGCGCCGACACCAGCGCGTTTTCCGGCGGCATCATGCGCCGCACCAGCGCTTCTTTTCTTTCTGCTGAGTAGGCTTTCATTCACCCTGATTTTACCGCCCCCGGACCATGTCTATAGGAATCAGATAACACGACAAGTAGTCTGACGCCGGGGGCAAAGGCCACGCGTGGGGAAAAATGTATTGTCCCGACAACGACGCGGACTGTCGGTGCGGTGAGTTCTGTATATCGAGCATCTGGAGCACGCCCAAGTGCCCCGGCAACCATGCCAGACATCTGCGGAGAATCGTCGACAACTGCACGGCTCGCCGGTAGCGAAAGCGCGCTGTTGGCGAAAGCCTTGGACCGAATAAAGGCAGGAGTAAATCATGGAATATGTGTTCACGTTGAAGTACCGCCTCGCAGCGGAAGACTGCGATCTTGGCGCGATCGTCGAGCGGCTGGGCGAAGCAGGATGCGATGACGCCACCGTTGGCATCGGGCAACCAGGCCGCCTCGCGCTGTTTTTCACTCGCGAAGGCACGTCTGCATTCGCTGCGCTGGTCAGCGCGCTTCAAGACGTCAAACGGGCGGTGCCGTCCGCACGGCTGGTCGAGGCAGGCCCCGATTTCGTCGGCCTCACCGACGTGGCCGAAGTCGCAGGCGTGTCGAGGCAAAACATGCGCAAGCTGATGCTCAATCACGCAATCGACTTTCCGGCGGCGGTCCACGAGGGCAGCGCGTCGGTGTGGCATCTGTCGGACATCCTTGATTGGCTCATTGCGCGCGGCGGTTATGAAATCAAGGCAGACGTGTTCGACGTCGCAAAATCGGCCAAGCAGATCAACCTCGCCAAAGAAGCACGCGAGATCGAGCCGCGTCTTAACCGTCAACTCGAGTGTCTGGTGGCATAGAAGCAGGCACGGCCAGCGTGCGAATTCGCGCGGCCATGTAGTCGGCATGCACATTGGCCTTTCGGGCCACCTTCGGCAGGCCTTGGCGCAAAGCGTTAAAATCGCCCACCACGTCCGATTTGTCAGCAGCGTCAGACGTCGGCGTGTTGTCCGTAAAAATTTACGAACGACCGTTCACAAATTTACGTTTTGCGCTAAACTGGCACGCAAGCCCTGATTCCACATGAAGGTCCTCGATTTACAGTGTCCGCATGGCCATCGGTTCGAAGGCTGGTTCGCTTCGGCTGATGACTTCGAATCGCAGCAGTCCCGCAAGCTCGTTGAATGTCCGATCTGCGGTGCGAACGAGGTGAGCCGTTTACCGTCGGCGCCGCGCCTGAACCTGTCGGGTGCGACAGAGGCGAAAGCGCAAGCGGGTGCAGGCGACATGCAGGGGCGCGTGATGCGCGCCTTACGCGAGGTACTGGAGAAGACCGAGAACGTGGGCGACCGCTTCGCCGAGGAAGCACGGCGCATTCACTACAATGAAGCGCCCGCACGCAATATTCGCGGTGTCACGACACCGGAAGACGCGAAAGCCTTGGTCGAGGAAGGCATCGAAGTGATGCCGCTGCCGGTCCCGGCTGCCTTGAAGGAACCGCTGCAATAGCGCAGTGGCTCGCTGGCGGCGGGTGGTAGCGGCCAGGAGACACTACGCATGAATCTGGACTATTCCCCCGCTGAAAGCGCGTTCCGCGCCGATATCCGCGCCTGGCTCGAGGCGAACCTGCCTCGCGATCTGAGCGACAAAGTACTCAATCACAAGCGGCTCTCCCGCGACGACTTCGCAGACTGGCATAAGCTGCTCGGCACGCGCGGCTGGTCGGCGATCGCATGGCCGCAAGAATACGGTGGCCCGGGCTGGGATGCGACCCAGCGGCACATCTGGGACGAAGAGTGCGCGCGTATCGGCGCGCCGTCCGTGCTGCCTTTCGGCGTCTCCATGGTGGCGCCCGTGTTGATGAAATACGGCAACGAGGCACAGAAGCGTCACTATTTGCCACGCATTCTCGACGGTACGGACTGGTGGTGCCAAGGCTACTCAGAGCCCGGCTCGGGTTCGGATCTGGCCTCGCTGCGCACGCGCGCCGAGCGCGCCGGCGACCATTACGTGGTCAACGGTCAGAAAACGTGGACCACGCTCGGTCAGTACGCCGACATGATGTTCTGCCTTGTACGCACGGACAGCGGCGCCAAAAAGCAGGAGGGCATTTCGTTCCTGCTGATTGACATGAAAACGCCGGGCATCACCGTGCGGCCGATCATTACGCTCGACGAAGACCACGAAGTCAACGAAGTGTTTTTCGAAGACGTGAAGGTGCCGGTCGAAAACCTGGTGGGTGAAGAGAATCGCGGCTGGACTTACGCGAAATATCTGCTCGGCCACGAGCGTACCGGTATCGCGCGGGTCGGCCAGTCGAAGCGCGAACTCGTTTTCCTGAAACGCCTTGCACGGAATCAGAAGAAGAACGGCAAACCGCTGCTGCAGGATCCGGTCTTCGGCGCAAAAGTCGCGAGCCTCGAGATCGAGTTGATGGCGCTCGAAGTCACGGTGCAGCGCGTGGTCGCCAATGAAACGGGCGGGCGCGGGCCGGGGCCGGAAGCGTCGATGCTGAAGATCAAGGACACTGAAGTTCAGCAGGCGCTGACCGAACTGATGTTCGAAGCGATCGGGCCGCTCGCCGCGCCGTTCGACGTGCCATTCCTCGAAGGCGAACGCGCACATAGCGTGGCCGGCGACGACGATGCCGCGCCGCTGGCCGCGTACTACTTCAACTTCCGCAAGACGTCGATCTACGGCGGCTCGAACGAAATTCAAAAGAACATCATCGCGCAGATGATTCTCGGACTTTGAGGAGCGGCGCATGGACTTCACATTCAACGACGAACAACAGCAATTCGCCGACGCGTTGCGCCGCTATCTGGACAAGAGCTACGGGTTCGAAGCGCGCCAGGCGATCGTGCGATCGGAAACCGGCGTGTCAGACGTGCATTGGGCCGCGTTTGCCGAGTTGGGCCTGACGGCACTGCCGGTGCCGGAAGCGCAAGGCGGTTTCAACGGCGGCCCGATCGATATGCTGGTGGTCATGCAGGAACTCGGCCGCGCGCTGGTCGTCGAGCCTTATTGGGCGACCGCGGTCGGCGTCGAGGCAGTGCGCCTTGCGGGTAGTGAAGAGGGCGAAGACGCGTCGTTACTCGAACGTGCGGCCCACGGCGAGATCAAACTGGCGGTGGCATTTCACGAACCGCACGCACGCTACGATCTTTTTTCGATCGAGACGACCGCAAGCGGGCAGGGCGGGCAGCAGACCTTGACCGGCACGAAGTCGGTTGTGCTGCACGGCGCGCAAGCGGATCACTGGATCGTGCCGGCCCGTCTGAACGGCGAGATTGCACTCTTCGTCGTGGCACGCAATGCAGGCGGCGTCAAAGTTACGGACTACCGCACGATCGACGGTCAACGTGCCGCCACACTCGAATTCAACAGCACGCCGGCGCGCCAATTGGCAGGCAACCACGCCGGCGCGGCTGCGCTCGAACATATTGCGGACTACGGCACGGTGCTGTTGTGCGCCGAGGCGATCGGCGCGCTAGACGCCTTGAATCTCGCCACCGTCGACTACACGAAAACGCGCCAGCAGTTCGGCCAGCCGATCGCGCGTTTTCAGGCCTTGCAGCATCGTATGGTCGAGATGCTGATTCACGCCGAGCAGGCGCGTTCGGTCACGTACCTGGCTGCCATGCGCTACACGAGCACGGATGCCGACGAACGTCGCCGCGCGGTTTCCGCTGCGAAGGCACGGGTGGGTCAGGCCGCGCGCTTTGTCGGTCAGCAGGCGGTTCAGTTGCATGGCGGCATGGGCGTGACGAACGAAGTGGCCGCGGCGCATCTGTTCAAACGACTTGCTATTATCGAAACCACATTGGGCGACGTCGATCACCATCTCGCGCGGTTCGCCGCGCTGCCCGGCTTCGTCACGGCAGAAGCCTGATCCGCCGCTCGAATCGAATAAAAGGAGGTGTGACGATGGGTTTGAGTTACGAGGACTTGATAGTCGGCACGAGCATCGAAATCGGCAAGCACACGTTCACGCATGACGAGATCGTCGAGTTTGCGCAGAAGTTCGATCCGCAGCCGTTCCACGTGGATGAAGTCGCGGCCGCCGAATCGCCGTTCCGCGGATTGGTCGCGAGTGGCTGGCATACCTGCTCCGTCATGATGGGCATGCTGGTGCGCAATGCGTTCGCGGGTTCCACGTCGATGGGCTCGCCGGGTATCGACGAAATCCGCTGGTTGAAGCCGGTGCGGGTCGGCGACACGATCACCATGATGAACGCCGTGCTCGACAAGCGTATCTCGGAGAGCAAGCCGGATCGCGGCATCGTATCGACGCAGTGGGAAGGCATCAATCAGCATGGCGAAACGGTCATCACGGTGCGCTCGAAGGGATTGTTCGGGCTGCGCAATCCCGGTGCCGCTTCATGATGGGCAGCGCGGTACCTGCCGCAACGTTCGGCAGCGCCGCCGCCTTGCGCGCGTTGGTGGGCGCCGAGCCGCTCGTTAGCGAATGGCTGGAGGTGGATCAGGCGAGCGTCGATCGGTTTGCCGAAGCGACCGGCGATCATCAGTGGATTCATGTCGACCCGGAACGGGCGCGGCGCGAGTCACCGTTCGGCGGTCCGGTAGCGCACGGTTTTCTGACGCTTTCGTTGATCCCGGCATTGCTCAGTGAGACGGTGGTGCTCGAGCAGCGCATGGGCGTCAATTACGGGTTGAACCGCGTGCGTTTTACATCCCCGGTGCCGGTCGGCTCGCGGTTGCGCGCGAAGTTCGCGGTCGAATCCGTAGCCGAAGTGGATAACAACGGCGTGCAAGTGATATGGAATGTGACGCTTGAGCGGCAGGGCAGTGAGCGGCCGGTATGCGTCGCCGAGTTCATCACGCGGCATTATTTCTAGCGTTTCGACGCATGCTTGTTAAAAAGCGCGAGCGACAGTGATGCCGGCTCGCGCTTTTTGCTAATGCATATTCAGACGCCGCGGCGCAATCAAGGTTTCGCGAAGTGCGCCGCGTCGAATGTCTGGCCGATCTCAAACTCGCGTAATCGGGGTCTCCACGCGAGCTGCCGCGCCCGCATCCATGTAACGGGCGAGTTCGAGTTTGGCGATCGCGTTGCGATGAACTTCGTCGGGACCGTCGGCGAAACGCAGTGTTCGCGCAGACGCATAGGCATACGCGAGCGGGAAGTCGTCGCAGACACCACCGCCACCGTGCGCCTGAATCGCCCAGTCGATCACCTGACACGCCATGTTCGGCGCGACGACCTTGATCATCGCGATCTCGCCGCGTGCGCCCTTGTTGCCGACGGTGTCCATCATGTAGGCCGTTTTCAGCGTGAGCAGACGCGCCTGTTCGATCATGCAGCGGGCTTCCGCGATACGCTCCTGCGTGACGCCTTGCGCGGCAACCGGCTTGCCGAACGCGACACGTTGCAGCGAGCGTTTCGACATTAATTCGAGGGCGCGTTCAGCGAGACCGATCAGACGCATGCAGTGATGAATGCGTCCCGGTCCGAGTCGGCCTTGCGCGATCTCGAAGCCACGTCCTTCACCGAGCAGCATGTTGGTGGCGGGTACGCGCACATTCTCGAGCGTGATTTCCATGTGACCGTGCGGCGCGTCGTCGTAGCCGAACACGGTGAGCGGACGGTGCACGGTGATGCCGGTGGCGTCGGCGGGAACCAGAATCATCGACTGCTGCTGATGGCGCGGCGCATCAGGATCTGTCTTGCCCATCACGATATAGATCTTGCAGCGCGGATCACCCGCGCCCGACGACCACCATTTGTGGCCGTTGATCACGTAGTAGTCGCCGTCTCGCACGATGCTGGTCTGGATATTGGTCGCATCCGACGACGCCACTTCAGGTTCGGTCATCAGAAACGCCGAGCGGATCTGGCCTTGCAGCAGCGGTTCGAGCCATTCGCGCTTGTTGTCGTCGCTGCCGTAGCGCTCGATCGTTTCCATGTTGCCGGTGTCGGGCGCGTTGCAGTTGAACACTTCGGGCGCCCAAGGTACGCGGCCCATGATTTCGCATAGCGGCGCGTATTCGAGGTTCGTCAAGCCGGCGCCGCGCACGGATTCAGGCAGAAACAGATTCCACAAGCCGGCGTCGCGCGCCTTCTGCTTGAGTTGTTCGATCAGTTCGGTGGGTAGCCACGCGTTGCCGTTCTGGCGATTGCGCGCAATCTCAGCGTAGAACGCCTGCTCGTTCGGATAGATATGCTCGTCGAAGAATGCGAGCAGTTTCTCGCGCAATGCCTGAACCTTCGGGGTGTAATCGAAATTCATGTAAGACCTCGCGGATAACGGGTAACGGACGACGTTTGTTCGGAGCGCAACCAGATGCGTGACTCGGTCGCACGACTCAATGCGTTTTGGCGTGCCACCCAGCGTACGACCCAGCGTACGACTTCGGTCAGCGCACTTTCTGCGCGTAGCGCCAGGCGAGTTCGGCCATCGGCTTCGCACGGCGGCCGGCATCGAGCGCCTGAGCGCTGGCCGCGGTGCCGTCGACGACGCGTTTCATGATCCCTTGCAGGATCGCGGCGATGCGAAACATGTTGTACGCCAGGTAGAAATTCCAGTCGCCGTGAATCTCGAAGCCGGTGCGCTGGCAATAGCGCGCGACGTACTGGCTTTCGTCGGGAATGCCCAAGGCGGCCCAATCGAGTCCCGCGATCCCCCGGAACTGCGCCGGGTCGACGTGCCACGCCATGCAGTGATAGGCGAAGTCGGCGAGCGGATCGCCGAGCGTCGACAACTCCCAGTCGAGCACGGCGAGCACGCGCGGTTCTGAGGGATGAAAGATCAGATTGTCGAGCCGGTAGTCGCCATGCACGATCGAAGCGCGCTCGCCCGTTTCGGCCGGCATATGTTGCGGAAGCCATTCGATCAGGCGCTGCATGGCGTCGATCGGTTCGGTCTCGGAGGCGATGTACTGTTTGCTCCAGCGACCAATCTGACGCGCGAAGTAATTGCCCGGCTTGCCATAATCGGCGAGACCCACCGCCGCGACGTCGACGCTGTGCAGCGCCGCGATCACGCGGTTCATTTCGTCGTAAACGGCGGCGCGTTCGGCGGGCGTCATACTGGGCAACGACTGGTCCCACAGCACGCGGCCTTCAACGAACTCCATCACATAGAACGCGCGGCCGATCACGCTTTCGTCTTCGCACAAGGCGAGCATTTTCGCGACCGGCACATCGGTATCGGTGAGCGCATGCATGACGCGATATTCACGTTCGACGGCGTGCGCGGACGGTAGCAGCTTCGCCGCCGGCCCGGGTTTGGCGCGCATCACATACGAGCGTGACGGCGTGAGCAGCTTGAAGGTCGGATTGGACTGCCCGCCGGCGAATTGCTCCAGCGTGAGCGGTCCGGAAAATCCGTCGACATGCTGGGTCAGCCACGCGGCGAGCGCGTCGCTGTCGAAGCGTTGCCGCTCGCTGACCGGGCGCGTGCCCTCGAAGTCCGAATAATCCGGCTGGTGTTCTGGTTCGCCGGTCTGTGTGGCTTGCACCATCTGTCTCCTCCAGTTCGGGTTCAGCTACGCTTGTATTGAATGAATTGCGCGTAGAGCATTTCCATCGTGGTATTGCGGACACCGCGATGAAGCGGCGAGGGCGGTGAAAAGTTGATCGTGCGCAGCACCCAGTCGCGTGGCGCGGCGCCTACGTCGAGCGCGTTGATGCAGCCGGTGGCTTGCGCCAGATGCCCGAAGAACGTACGGCCACCGGCCGTGATCGCATGCGACAGGATGGCGCGATTCACGCCGCCGTGCAGAACGAGCAGCACGGTGTCCCACGATGTGTCCTCGCGCAACGCAGCGAGCGCGGGCAGCACGCGATCGAATAACTCGCCAATGGTCTCGCCGTCGAGAAAGCGCGTGCTTTCCGGTACGATGCCGTCGAACACGCCGAGAAACGCGGCCTCCATATCGTGCAGCGGAATATTGCCGAGCTTGCCGCCGCGAATCTCTTCCCAGGCGGGCTCGATTTCCAGTTCGATCTGCTGGCCGGTTTCGGCAAGCACGCGCCTTGCGGTTTCGATCGTGCGCGGCAAACCGCTGACGATTACCCGGTCGAAAGTGATCTGTTGCGCGGCGAACTCGCGGCCCGCCGCGCTGGCCTGCTCGCGGCCGTTCTCGTTCAGGGGCACGGTCTCGGGATCGATCGCGCGGCCGGAGTCGTCGAAATAGGTGACGTCGCCGTGACGCATCAAAAAGATGCGGCGGCGTTTGGGCAGTTGATAGTCAGACATGGTCCTGTCGTTCACTCACGTTCACTTATACACCGGAGCGCGTTTTTCGAGGAACGCGGAAATCCCTTCAAGACTGTCCCGATGATGCAGCGACGCGACAAAGTTGTCGCGCTCTGTCACCAGATGATCAGGGAGCGGTTGCGCGCCGGCCGCGCCGATCAGCCCCTTGATGCGCGCGACTGAATTGGGCGAAATCTTGCCGAGTTCGTCGGCCCATGCAACCGCGGCGTCGCGCACGGCGCCGGTCCTGGCCAGTTTGTTGACGACACCGAGTTCATGCAAACGCGTGGCGCCGATCGGTTTGCCTTCGATCAGTACCTCGGTGGCCAACTGACGCGGCAGCGCTTGTGCGAGGAACCACGAACCGCCGCCGTCGGGTGTCAGGCCGACGCGTGCATACGACATGACGAATTTGGCCGTGTCCGCGGCAACGATCAGGTCGCACGCGAGCGCAAGCGAGAATCCCGCGCCGGCGGCGGCGCCGTCCACGGCGGCGATCACCGGCTTCGACGAAAGGCGCAGCGCCGAGATCCATTCGCCGAGCAGGTCGATGCTCTGAGCTTGCACGGACGGATCTTTCGCGCGGTTTTCCAGCAGGCGATTCAGATTGCCGCCCGCACAGAAGAAGTTGTCGGCGCCGGTGATCACGACGGCGCGGATCGACGGATCGCGCTCCACCGAGTCGAGCGCTTCGATCCCTGCGGCGTACATGTCCGGGTGCAGCGCGTTGCGCGCGCCGGGGTTCGACAGCGTGAGAACCAGTGTCGATTCGCTTTCGGTCGGGCGCGAGGTCAGCAGTTCGGCGCTCATTGTTGTGTCTCCGTGGTGTCTGTATCGGTTGCGTCGCGTTGGGTCAGCGAAAGGCCAAGCTGGGCTCGCCGCGCGAGCCAGGGTGAAGGACGATAGCGCGGGTCGCCGAGCACACTGAACATATTGCGCAGGATCGCGAGAATGGTGGTCGAACCGAGGGCGTCGCCGAGCGCCAGCGGGCCGCGTGGGTAGCCGAGGCCGAGCGTCACGGCGAGATCGATATCGTCAGGCGTGGCGATCTGTTTTTGCGCGATGTCGCAACCGATATTGACGATAGTCGCCACCACGCGTTGCGCAACGAAGCCGGTCGAGTCGCGGATCACGGTGACGGGCACGCCGTCAGCGGCGAAGAGCGCATGCGCCGTGTCACGCGCGGCGCGAGTGGTGGCGGGCGTTGTCATCAGCGTGCGGCGATGTGCGCCGACGAGCGGGAAGAGCGCGTCGACGGCGACGACACGGCTCGCGTCGAGCGCTTCGTCGACTGCGGCTGTGGTCGCGTCGTGACCGAACGGCGTGACGACGATCAACGAGTTGGCTTCGGGCGTCGCGCCGTCGTCGAGTTTCACGCCGGCTTTCTCGATGAGTTGCACGACGGCGTCGTGCGCTTGCGGATAACGCTTGCTGACCCACACGCTGGCCGGCAGTCCAGTCGGCGCGGGCGCTTCGGCAGGCACTTGCTGCTTGCCGTCTTCGTAGCGGTAAAAGCCTTCACCCGTCTTGCGGCCGATCAATCCGCCCGCGAGCCGTGTGCCGGTGATGGGCGACGGCGTGAAGCGCGGTTCCTCATAGAACTGGTGATAGATCGACTCCATCACCGGATGCGAGACGTCCAGCGCCGTCAGGTCGAGCAACTCGAACGGCCCGAGGCGAAAACCCGCCTGCTCGCGCATGATACGGTCGATGTCGGCGAAGCTGGCCACGCCTTCACCCGCTACGCGCAAGCCCTCGGTATTCATGCCGCGGCCCGCGTGATTCACGATGAAGCCGGGCATATCTTTCGCGCGCACCGGCGTGTGACCCATGCGGCGCGCGAGTTCCATCAGCGCGTCGCCTGCGGCGGGGTCGCTGCGCAGACCGTCGATCACTTCGACGACCTTCATCAACGGCACCGGATTGAAGAAGTGATAACCGACCACGCGCGACGGATCGCTACAGCCCGCGGCAATCGCCGTGATGGACAGCGAAGACGTATTGGACGCCAGCACGCAATGGCCGCTCACCACGGTCTCGAGTTCGCGGAACAGCGCCTGCTTCACGTCGAGTTTTTCGACGATCGCCTCGACGACCAGATCGCAACCGGCCAGATCGCCAATGGCCTGCGCGCCGCTGACATTCGCGAGCGCCGCAAGAGAGCGGGCCTGGTCGAGCTTGCCTTTCGCGGTCAACCTGGCGAAAGTCTCGGCGAGATAGTCGCGCGCGGCGCCGATTGCAGCAGGATTGGTGTCGTACAGACGCACGGTGAAACCGGCCAGTGCGGCAATCTGCGCGATGCCGCGGCCCATTGCTCCGGTTCCGACAATGCCGATAGTCTCGATGCTGAAATTGCGAGAGGTCATTGTGATGCTCGACTCCATGGTTATTTTAGAATAGCACGATCGTGCAATTTACTGGATGATTGATGGACGACCGCTGCTTTGACTTTGATTTCGATGAGCACGAGCGGTCGCATACAACCCTAAGGAAGGAGACACCCGATGATCAAGCTGTGCGGTTTCGCGCTCTCTAACTATTACAACAAAGTGAAGTTCGTGCTGCTCGAACACGGTATTCCGTTCGAGGAGGTGTCGGTGTTGCCGAGTCAGGACGAGGCGATGCTGGAGCATTCGCCGCTCGGCAAGGTGCCTTATCTGCAGACCGAAGAGGGCGATCTGTGCGAATCGCAATGCATCGTCGAGTATCTGGCCGCGCGCTTTCCCGACAAGACGATCTTCTCCGCTGACCCTTGGGAAGCGGCCAAGGAGCGCGAGCTGATCATGTTCGTCGACGTGCATCTCGAACTGACCGCGCGCAATCTCTACAAGGAAGCGTTCTTCGGCGGCACGGTGACCGAGGCGACTAAAGGGCGTGTCGAGAAACTTCTCCAACATCACATTGCCGGCTTCAGGCGGATCGCGAAGTTCGGGCCGTACCTGAGCGGCGAGCGCTTCAGTGTTGCGGATACGGCGGGGTATGTGAGCTTGCCGCTGGTGGGCATGGCGACGCAGACAATCTACGGTCGCGATTTTTTGCTGGACGCCGGCGTGGACTGGAAGAGCTACGTGAAAGTGATCAACGCCCGGCCGGCGGCGCAACGCGTGACCGAAGATCGCAAGGCGTACATCGCGGCTTCGCGCCCGGTTTGACGGGCGCTGCCCGGCCTTAAGCGAACACGCGCGAGGCGCGCACGCCGGGACCATTGCGCGCGATAGCAGGGAACGGAGGTTCGTTCGCGGCGTCGCGCGGGACATGTCAGAGCCGCGCCAGCCGCTCGAGCGCTGTGGCGAGCGTGCTTTCCTGCTTGGCAAAGCAGAAGCGCACCACGCCCGATTCATGCGCCTCGTGATAGAACGCCGAGACCGGAATGGCCGCCACGCCGATCTCGCCGGTCAGCCATTGGGCGAATTCTGCTTCGGGCAGATCGCTGATCGCCGAATAGTCGACGCACTGAAAGTAAGTGCCCGTGCAAGGCAATAGCTTGAAGCGCGAATTCGCGAGGCCGGCGCGGAAGAAGTCGCGCTTCTTCTGATAGAACGCCGGCAGGTCGAGATACGGTGCAGGATCTTTCATGTAGTCGGCAAGGCCGATCTGCATCGGCGTATTGACCGTGAACACGTTGAACTGGTGCACCTTGCGGAACTCGGCGGTGAGCGCGGCGGGCGCGGCGACATAGCCGACTTTCCAGCCCGTCACATGGTAGGTCTTGCCGAAGCTCGACACCACGAAACTGCGCTGCGCCAGTTCTGGGTAGCGGGCCACGCTTTCGTGCGGCGCGCCGTCATAGACCATGTGTTCATACACTTCGTCGGAAAGAATCAGCACGTTGGTGCCGCGCACGATCTCTTCGAGCTTGCGCATGTCTTGCTCGCGCCAGACCGTGCCGGTCGGATTGTGCGGTGTATTGATCAGCAGGAGCCGCGTTTTCGGCGTGATCGCGGCAGCGAGCTTGTCGAACGGAATGGCGTAGTCGGGCGCCTCGAGCGTGACGAAGACCGGCTTGCCGCCGGCCAGTTCGATGGACGGCAGATAGCTGTCGTAGGTCGGCTCGACCACGATCACTTCGTCGCCCGGGTGGACGGTACAGAGAATCGCGGTGAGCAACGCCTGTGTCGCGCCCGCGGTCACGGTGATTTCGGTCGTGGCGTCGTAGCGGCGCCCGTACAGGTTCGCGATCTTGTCCGAAATGGCCTGGCGCAGCGGCGCGGCGCCCGCCATGGGCGGGTACTGGTTGTGGCCGTCGCGCATGGCGTTCGCGACCGCGTCGACAATGCGTGGATCGCAGTTGAAATCGGGAAAGCCCTGACCCAAATTTACCGCGCCTTTTTCTGCGGCGAGCGCGCTCATCACGGTGAAGATCGTCGTGCCGACATTCGGCAGGCGAGACGGAAACGTGGGACTCGTGGGCGTGTCGTGCGGTGCATTCATGGCGCTGTCCGGAGCGTGGGCGAGTGGGTTAGACAAAGGCGTCGCGTGAAATGGACGAAGCCTGATTGTAGGGAATCGCGGCGCGGTGTGCGTGCCGCGAAGTGCACGTTAGCCGACTGGCCAAGGCTGTGCGCCTGGCGGGTCATGCGGTTGCAGTCTCGCCGGTGACGCTCAGGGACGCGCCAATGGCGGCGACGAAGGGCGCCGGCTGGGCGATCTGAAAGCCGAAGTCGCGTGCAATCCGTTTGGCCAGCTTCAACACCGCGCGATCTTTCGAGACCAGCCAGTCAGCCTGCGCGGCGTGCGCGAGTTCGAGAAACTTCTGGTCGTCGCGGTCTTTGCATTTGGGCAAGGGTCTCGTATCTTCCGTTTGCGCAACGGGATCGACCCGTTGCGCGAGCCGTGCGACGACCGCGAGCGCGGCGGCCTTGTCCACGTTCCGATGCACGAACTGCGGGTAGTCGAGCACGTAGGTGAGTTCGGCGAGGCAGCGCGCGTCGATCAGCGCGGCCAGCGCACCACTTTCGAGCGCGGCCGCGATCGGCCGCGTGTGCGGGTCGTCGAACACGAGAATGTCGATCCACACATTGGAATCGAGGACGACGCGCAAAGCGCCGCGTGAGACATGGGAACCGGGCATTCGTTACAATCTGGCTTTCGTCTTTGACCGCCAGGCACGGCGTGCCTGCAAGCCTCTATGATAATCGTTCTGTCGCCGGCGAAATCGCTCGACTACGAAACCCCGCCTCACGTCAAAAAGCACACGATCCCCGATTTCGTCGACGACGCGGCCGAATTGATCGGCGGATTGCGCAGGTTGTCGCCGCAGCAGATCGCCTCCTTGATGGATATTTCGGATCAGCTCGCGCACCTCAATTTCCAGCGCTACGCAGAATGGTCGCCCAAATTCGGCACGCACAACGCCAAGCAGGCGGTGCTGGCGTTCAATGGCGACGTGTACGAGGGTTTCAACGCGAAGACGTTGTCGGCGGCGGATCTCGACTACGCGCAGAATCACGTGCGCGTGTTGTCCGGCCTGTACGGTTTGCTGCGTCCGCTCGATCTGCTGCAACCTTACCGGCTGGAAATGGGTACGCGTTTCGCTAACCCGCGCGGCAAGGATCTGTACGCATTCTGGGGCGAGCGGATCACGCAGGCCTTGAATGCACAGCTCAAGAAGAATGCCGCGGCGTCCCGCGTGCTGGTCAATTGCGCGTCGGGCGAATACTTCAAGTCCGTCAAGCCGAAGCTGCTCGAAGCGCCGGTCATTACGCCCGTTTTCGAGGACTGGAAGGGCGGTCGCTACAAGATCATCAGCTTCCATGCAAAACGGGCGCGCGGCCTGATGGCGCGCTATGCCGTGGAGAACCGTCTCGACAAGCCCGAGCAGTTGAAGGAATTCGACGTCGAAGGCTATGCGTTCGACGCCGAAGCGTCGAATGATTCCACTTACGTATTCCGCCGCCGCGTTGCTGAATAAGCGTTTCGCCGCGCGTACAAGCAGGGAAAAACCATCATGACGTTATCCATTACGAGCAACTTCGACGCAGGCGCGATTGAAGTGCTGTCCTGTGAAGAAGCGGGCAATATCCGTTTGCGCGTGCGGCCGGACAGCCATGCCGAGTTCGCGCAGTGGTTTTACTTCCGCTTGTCCGGCGCGGCGGGCGAGCGCTGCGTGATGACCTTCGAGAATGCGGCCGCATGCGCTTTCGCCGAAGGCTGGCGCGATTATCAGGCGGTGGCGAGCTATGACCGGGTGAACTGGTTCCGCGTACCCACGTCGTACGACGGCCGCGTGCTGAAGATCGACCACACGCCGGACTTCGACCGCATTTACTACGCGTATTTCGAGCCGTATAGCGAGGAGCGTCATGCGGAGTTTCTGGGCGCGGTGCAGCAGATGCCTCAGGCGACGCTCACGGAATTGGGCAAGAGCGTCGAAGGTCGGCCCATTTCGCTGCTCACGCTCGGCACGTCGCAAACCGGCGATACACCCAGGAAGAAAATCTGGCTGATCGCGCGCCAGCATCCTGGTGAGACGATGGCCGAGTGGTTTATCGAGGGTCTCGTGAAGCGGCTCGCGGGTTGGGGCGATTGGGCGGGCGACCCGGTGGCGCGCAAGCTCTACGATCACGCGGTCTTCTACATCGTGCCGAATATGAATCCGGACGGCAGCGTGCACGGCAATCTGCGCACCAATGCGGCCGGTGCGAATCTGAATCGCGAGTGGATGGAGCCGGATGCCGCGCGCAGTCCCGAAGTGCTGGTGGTGCGCGACGCGATTCACGCCACCGGCTGCGACCTGTTCTTCGATATCCACGGTGACGAGGCGCTGCCCTACGTGTTCGTGGCCGGCTCCGAAATGCTGCCGGGCTTTACCGAGCGGCAGCGGGAAGAGCAGCACGCGTTCATCGAAGCGTTCAAGCACGCGAGCCCCGATTTCCAGGACAAGCACGGCTACGCGGCGAGCAAATATCGTGAGGACGCGCTGAAACTGGCGTCGAAGTACATCGGCAACGAATTTGGCTGCCTGTCGCTCACGCTGGAGATGCCGTTCAAGGACAACGCGAATCTGCCTGACAAACGGGTGGGCTGGAACGGCGAGCGTAGCGCGTCGCTCGGTGCCGCGATGCTTCAGGCGATCCTGCGGCACGTGGAGACGTTTGCTTAAAGCGAACTCGGCATAAAAAACGAGGCACACACTTCACGGTGTGTGCCTCGTTTTCATTGGGGCGGCTGATTGACTCTTGGCCGGTGACTCTCGGCCGGTGACTCTCGGCCGGCGGAGCGATGCCGCAAGCGCGAACCGCTACTGAGTTTTCTTCTTCGCCGGTGTCTTCTTCGCGGTTGCTTTGTTCGAGTTCGTTCTCGACGACTTGCCCGAGTTCGGTTTGGAAGACTTCGTGGTCGCTTTCTTCGTGGTTTTGCCGCTCGCCGAGTGCTTGCCTTTGGCGCTCTTATGCTTGCCCGACGCCGCTCGCGATCCCGAGGGTTCCGAGGCGCGCGCACGGGCCGGTGGCACCGGATCGTTCCAACTGAACGCCAGCATCTGCGCACCGACATAGCCGCAGCGGAACTTCAGATCGGCGGGGTCGCCTTCGCCGCTTTGGCGCACGCCGAGCCCTTCGACGGTGACGATGTTGTCTACCTTGACGCGCTGCTTGCCCTCGTCGAACGAATCGTTCCACGGCGTGACCGACGCATGCGCGCTATCGAACGAGCTAGGTGGAAATTCGACATGGTCGAAGGCAGTTGACGTGCTGGCGACAAAGTTGCCATGAGCAGCGCAGTCCGCAACGAGCGGGTCTGCATGCATTTCATTGACAAATCTATTGACGAGATCGTTGTGCTGTTCGAGTTGGTCGGCGAGCGCGGAAGTGGAACAGATGAGCGAGAGACTCGCCGCATATGTTGCCAACCGGCCGACCAACCGCAGCATTCTGCGCGGTACGTTGGTGCGATCCATCTAGTTGTTAGACGCTAATGAGACATGAGGCACGTAAGATGCCCCGCGAGAGGGTGGAGTTCAATCCTGGCACAAAATATTTTGTCCTGTCGTGGTGCGCCGGCACGAGCGGTTCATGTAGCCGAGGCGCCCATTGCCGCAGCTGCACGTTCAATGGTCGTGCGAGTGTCAGGTGCGCGGTCCGCCCAATCGATATCTGCGTACGTCATAAGTGGTGACCCACGCAGGACGATACACCGCGATCAATGCCGTCGACATGCCGGTGAACCAGGCTTCCCCTGTGGCAAGTAGAAGCACGCTGAGCGCGTAGCCTGCGGGGATCACGGTCATGGAGCCGTCGGCGAGCGCGATATGCACGCCGAGAGCCGCGGCCGCCGTAAGCGACACGGCAATGGCCGGCGACACAAACCCCTGGCCGAAGATGAACATGAAGAGATTGCGCGGCAACCACGCAATGCTGATGCGTTGGACCAGAGTAGAAATGCCGACTGGCAATGCACCATAGACGAGGAAGGTTAGCGCGATACCCTGCCAGGGAGCATCGAAGACGACAGCGGCCAGACCGGTGACCACCGCCATGGCGATCAGCGCCAGCGCCCAGTCGAACAAGGTGACGACTAGCGTGGCGCCGAGCAGATGCATGACGGTGCCGTCGTCGAGCCATGCGTTGGTGGCCCACAGCACCGACACTGCGACGATGATCGCAAGCCAGACATGCTGCAGGGTGCCGTCTTGAAGTCGTTTGAAAGGATTTTTCCACAGCGCGAGCGCGACCACTATCGCAGTGACGATCCAGCCACCGACAGCGACCCAGAACGGAAGCGGTGTGTAGAGGAAACCCATGTGTCTCATATTACTCGTTGGACGAGAAAAGGTGTGAGCGGATTCCATGCCAGCAGGCGCAAACGCTGTTAGAAAGTAGCCGCCCGAATGCTGACGCGTGCCCCGGCGACGCTCACGCAGGGCCTGGCGCAAGTGGGTCCGTTGCTGGTCCGGCGGGCGGCGCGTCGCCGTACTGTGCGCCCGGTTCGGCTGCCATCGGCAGCAGGGCGGCCGTGTCGTTAGCAGGCAACGGATAGTGGAAGCGCCGTCGCGTGCGGCGACGCAAAGGCACCACGCCGGCTTGCCCCATGATCGGGCGAACCGGGCCGTCGGCATCATTGCGCAGTACTTGCAGATGGTTCGATAGCCAGCCGTTGTAAAGCGCGACCGCGGCAGCGCGATTCGGCGCCCCGAGTTGCTGGAATATGCTGGTCAGATGGATCTTGACGGTGCCTTCGCTAATGCCGAGGGTGCGCGCGATCATCTTGTTGGTGCTGCCCATGTGAACGCAGCGCATGATTTGCTGCTGGCGGGGTGATAGCCCGTTGGCCAGTTTGGCGCGGCGCGGTGGAGGGCTCTTTTCGTCGAACGGCCGGATGGCGGTATCCGGCGGCAGCGGAGGATCGAGCGCCAGCGCGCCGGGCGGCACGTAGTGACCGCCCAGCAGTACCATTTCAAATGCGCGCACGATCAGACAAGGATCGGTGTCGCGCGGCACGACGCCAAGCACGCCCTCGTCCATGAGGTCCCGCACGGCGACCGGCGAGATCTGGTCCGTCAGCACTGCAATGCGCAGATCGGGGTAATGACTGAGCAGATGGCGCGTATCGGCGATCGACATCCAGTCCTGCCAATCGATGACGAGCAGGTCGGGCCGCTGACGTTTGAGCGTGCGTTCGACCTGACGCCAATCCTGGGCTTCGTTAAAACGCGCCAGCCGGTCAATTTGCCGCAGAAGTGCTTTGAGTCCATCACGTCGTTCCGCGTCTGAGTTGAGTATCGAGAATCGCATGCATGTCTCCAGATGAATCGGGCGAAGTGGCGCGATGCAGACGCGCGGCAAGTGAGAGCCGGATGCGTTGCGATGCGTCGCCGTTCCTATGATGACAAATTCCCTTCAATTTGACGGCCTGTCCAAAAGGCATAAGAGGAATGACGTAAGAACGTAGAGGCACAAAAAAGCCCCGCGCTCGGCGGGGCTTTGTCATGTCGTACGCGGCGCCCGAAATGCGCCTGCGACCATGTTCAATGGAAGTGCGGCTGTGCGGGCTCCGCGTCCTCCGGCATTTCGGCGTGGACGATTTCGCCGAGCGGGTCGGCATAGAGCGGCACGCCGCAATCGTCGCAATATTCCGGCTCGAAGCGGCCGGCGTGCCGGCGCACCTCGGTCACACCGGTCTCCTTGAGCAGCGCGACGATTTCCTCGAGCGGGTCGTCCGACGCGGCGGTTTCCTGCGGCTCTTCGTCGATGCCCGGCTCGCCGTTCTCACGGCCGTAAAGCGGCCACACGACGCCATAGATCACGTCATTGCTGCCCCGGCGCGTGAAGCCGACGCGGTATTCGTCGATGCGGCGTTCGCCGAAGCCCGCGACGACCGCGCGCAATTCCTGAGGCGCAGCACCGATCGTGTCGAACAGATAGCGCACGGCGGTGCGCACGGTGTGAGGGCGCACGCTCTCGTCGGCATCGCGGCAGGCAGAGTAATAGGCGTCCGGCAACAGGCACTCGAATTCGCAGCCGGGCAGCACCAGCGACAAATTGGCGCCGCCTTGCGTAGCCCATTGTTCAAGGCATTGCCCGCGCTCGATCCGGCTGCCGTGCTCTTCTTCCTGCCAGCGGAACGTCGGCTCGCCTACCGGGGCCGCGACCACGGCCAGCAGGAAGCGCGGGTCGGCCAGAATCGGCGAAGTTTCCGGCAACTCGCCGAAATTCAGTTTGACGTTGCCGCCGGTCATGGCCGCCTGAGCGAGCTGCTGGGCAATGCGCCAGGTTTCGACATGATGACGCGGCAGCTGATCGATGCTGTAAAGGAAAGGCGCCATGGCGACCCGCGTATTCGCTGCGAGCACATGTGCCTGGAGGTGCGCGCGCAGGGCGTCGGCGGCGTCGGCCTTGAGCGGGCCGGACGGAATCATGTAGCGGGTCCAGGCGAGCACGGGCGCGGCGATCAGCAGCGCCTCATGAGGCACGCCTTCGTGTTCGATGATGAACGACTCGCTGTGCGTTTCCGCCATGTCGGCGAGCGCGCCGTAGGCGTCGGGATGATTTTGCTGCAGATGATCGAGCGCGGCGTCCAGCGTAGTCTGGTTGGCGTTGCGAACGATCTTGGCGAGCAGCGCGTCGAGTTTCGCTTCCCAGAAGCGGTCCTCGGTGCGGCTGCCCGACGCGAAAAGCGCGAGCGAAAGACCGACCAGCTTGTCGGCATCGGGTGGGAGACGTTTGGCGATTCGCGAGCGCATAAATCCGGAAATTGGGGTGTACAACCTTATATTCTAGTCTTTTCTATGCCGCCATATTATTTGGTCGGCAATGCCGGATGAATTGGGACGTTTCCGTGCGAAAAATCAGCCTGTTGAGCGCGCCTTCGAGACCGTTGCGCAGCGGCTTGGCCCGATGATATAAGACGCCCCCGGGCGCGTGACTCGCTTCTATACTGAGCGCTTTCAGCGAACGCCAGACAAAAGTATGTCCATTCGTCGCCGGGGATTGGCGCAACAGGAGATTCATCATGAAATCGGACCAACTGATCGAACGGCTTGCCGCTGTGTTCGCGCTGATTATCCTGGTGGGCGGATCGCTGCTGGTGCTGGCGCCTTTCACGACCGCGCTACTATGGGGCGCCATTCTCAGCTATAGCTCCTGGGGCTTGTACCGGAGGCTGACCGCGGCCGTCGGCGGGCGGCGCAAGTGGGCCGCCACGTTGATCGTGTTGATCATTCTGATTGTGGTGCTTGGACCGTTCGTCTATGCGGGCTTTGCTTTCGGGGCGCACGTACACGATATCGTCGCGCTGGTTCAGCGGCTCTTTGAAGCCGGCTTGCCGGATTTGCCGCCGTGGGTTGCCCGGATTCCGCTGGTGGGTTCCAGCATCGAGGCATTCTGGGAGCGTGTCACAAGCAATAATTCCGAACTGATCGCGCAATTGCGTACGCTCGCTGCACCCGCGGGCAAGTGGATTCTTGCCGCTGCAATTGCGGTTACGCATGGCCTCGGTCTGTTGGCGTTGAGCATCGTGCTCGCGTTCTTCTTTTATACGGGGGGAGAGGGCGCAGCGGCCTGGCTGAACGCCGGCATGCGGCGTATTGCCGGCGAGCGCGCCGACTATCTGCTGGCACTTGCTGGCAGCACGGTGAAGGGCGTGGTCTATGGGATTCTCGGCACGGCCCTCGTGCAGGGGATTCTGGCGGGATTCGGATGTTGGATCGCCGGTGTGCCTGCCCCGGCGCTACTCGGGTTGGCGACGTTCTTTCTGTCGGTGATACCGGGTGGGCCGGTGGTTGTCTGGTTGCCAGCGGCGATCTGGCTGTACCACGGCGGCGCGACTGGCTGGGCGATCTTTCTGGTGGTGTGGGGGGTGCTGGTCGTCGGCATGTCCGACAACGTCATCAAGCCGATTCTGATCGGGAAGAATAGCGATATGCCTTTGATTCTGGTGATGCTGGGCATCCTGGGCGGTGCATTCGCTTTTGGCTTCCTCGGCGTTTTCATCGGCCCGACTTTGCTGGCGGTCGCGTACACCGTGCTCCACGATTGGACCATTGGCGCGCCGGCTGCAGGTGCTTTGGCGCCCGATATGAAAGTGCCTGTCGTCGATGAGCCGAGCCGCATAAAAAAGGCGCCTTGAATAAATTTCAGATAATGCTTGCAAGGCGCTGGCCGGCTCGCTAGAATCTCGCTCTTTCGTGCTTCGGACAACGGAGCGCGGGAGGCGGGAGAGCCAGCAGTGGCAAGGCTTTCAGCGGCGTGGGCGGGTTGGGAAAGTTAGAAAAACCTGTTGACGACGTAGTGAAAGTTCTTCATAATCTCGTTTCTCTGCTGCTGATGCAGCGACGCAGAACGAAGCGGTGCCGGGTAGGTGGAAGTACGGTGCTGGTTCGGTGGTGAATGCGGACTCGATCTTTAAAAATTAACAGCCGATAAGTGTGGGCGCTTGATGCGCGATGCGGGCCGGATTCTTCGGAATCTGGCGCAGAGCAGAAGTATCAAGTCTCACACAGTAATGAAAGGAAGGTTTGACTGTCGCAAGATGGTTGGATCATTCGTCAGTACGTTGAGTGAGCGACCGGTTCTTAACGGAACCGAAAAACAGTAACAGGTTTGAACTGAAGAGTTTGATCCTGGCTCAGATTGAACGCTGGCGGCATGCCTTACACATGCAAGTCGAACGGCAGCACGGGGGCAACCCTGGTGGCGAGTGGCGAACGGGTGAGTAATACATCGGAACGTGTCCTGTAGTGGGGGATAGCCCGGCGAAAGCCGGATTAATACCGCATACGATCTGTGGATGAAAGCGGGGGATCCTTCGGGACCTCGCGCTACAGGGGCGGCCGATGGCAGATTAGCTAGTTGGTGGGGTAAAGGCCTACCAAGGCGACGATCTGTAGCTGGTCTGAGAGGACGACCAGCCACACTGGGACTGAGACACGGCCCAGACTCCTACGGGAGGCAGCAGTGGGGAATTTTGGACAATGGGCGAAAGCCTGATCCAGCAATGCCGCGTGTGTGAAGAAGGCCTTCGGGTTGTAAAGCACTTTTGTCCGGAAAGAAAACCTCGTGGTTAATACCCGTGGGGGATGACGGTACCGGAAGAATAAGCACCGGCTAACTACGTGCCAGCAGCCGCGGTAATACGTAGGGTGCAAGCGTTAATCGGAATTACTGGGCGTAAAGCGTGCGCAGGCGGTCCGCTAAGACAGATGTGAAATCCCCGGGCTTAACCTGGGAACTGCATTTGTGACTGGCGGGCTAGAGTATGGCAGAGGGGGGTAGAATTCCACGTGTAGCAGTGAAATGCGTAGAGATGTGGAGGAATACCGATGGCGAAGGCAGCCCCCTGGGCCAATACTGACGCTCATGCACGAAAGCGTGGGGAGCAAACAGGATTAGATACCCTGGTAGTCCACGCCCTAAACGATGTCAACTAGTTGTTGGGGATTCATTTCCTTAGTAACGTAGCTAACGCGTGAAGTTGACCGCCTGGGGAGTACGGTCGCAAGATTAAAACTCAAAGGAATTGACGGGGACCCGCACAAGCGGTGGATGATGTGGATTAATTCGATGCAACGCGAAAAACCTTACCTACCCTTGACATGTATGGAACCTGGCTGAGAGGTCAGGGTGCCCGAAAGGGAGCCATAACACAGGTGCTGCATGGCTGTCGTCAGCTCGTGTCGTGAGATGTTGGGTTAAGTCCCGCAACGAGCGCAACCCTTGTCCCTAGTTGCTACGCAAGAGCACTCTAGGGAGACTGCCGGTGACAAACCGGAGGAAGGTGGGGATGACGTCAAGTCCTCATGGCCCTTATGGGTAGGGCTTCACACGTCATACAATGGTCGGAACAGAGGGTCGCCAACCCGCGAGGGGGAGCCAATCCCAGAAAACCGATCGTAGTCCGGATCGCACTCTGCAACTCGAGTGCGTGAAGCTGGAATCGCTAGTAATCGCGGATCAGCATGCCGCGGTGAATACGTTCCCGGGTCTTGTACACACCGCCCGTCACACCATGGGAGTGGGTTTTACCAGAAGTGGCTAGTCTAACCGCAAGGAGGACGGTCACCACGGTAGGATTCATGACTGGGGTGAAGTCGTAACAAGGTAGCCGTATCGGAAGGTGCGGCTGGATCACCTCCTTTCTCGAGCTAACGCGTCAATGTGTTGAGCGCTCACGCTTATCGGCTGTGAAATTTAGACAGACTCAGGGGTCTGTAGCTCAGTCGGTTAGAGCACCGTCTTGATAAGGCGGGGGTCGATGGTTCGAATCCATCCAGACCCACCAAAGTCTTGTCTGGTGTGCTGATCGATAACCTCTGGGTATCAACAGGTAGAGATTATCTGTGCATGACTGGGGGATTAGCTCAGCTGGGAGAGCACCTGCTTTGCAAGCAGGGGGTCGTCGGTTCGATCCCGTCATCCTCCACCAATCCTCAATGCGTAGCGTTCTGTGAGAAGCAGAGCGTTGTGCATTGGCGATTGAGCCAGTCAGAGTGATACGCGGTTATAGCAACTGCGATATCGGCTGTCGTTCTTTAACAATCAGGAAGAAGTAGTAAAGAGATTCACGAAAGATCACTTAGAGATGGGTGGTTGAGTAGGTGAATCAGGGTTGTGATTGTATCAATGTATGAAAAGGTGATCGAAAGATTGCCTTGGAATACGGCGCAACACGAATACTCAACCTGTAGCGGCATGTGAATCGAGAGAGACACACCCGTTATAGGGTCAAGCGAACAAGTGCATGTGGTGGATGCCTTGGCGATCACAGGCGATGAAGGACGCGGTAGCCTGCGAAAAGCGGTGGGGAGCTGGCAAACGAGCTTTGATCCACCGATATCCGAATGGGGAAACCCGGCCCGTATGGGTCATCCGTAGCTGAATACATAGGCTACGTGAAGCGAACGCGGTGAACTGAAACATCTAAGTAACCGCAGGAAAAGAAATCAACCGAGATTCCCAGAGTAGTGGCGAGCGAAATGGGACCAGCCTGTACTCTTTATCTTCATTGTTAGTCGAAGGCTCTGGAAAGTGCCGCCATAGCAGGTGATAGCCCTGTAGACGAAAACAGCGAGGAAGAACTGGGTGTACGACAAGTAGGGCGGGACACGTGAAATCCTGTCTGAAGATGGGGGGACCATCCTCCAAGGCTAAATACTCGTGATCGACCGATAGTGAACCAGTACCGTGAGGGAAAGGCGAAAAGAACCCCGGGAGGGGAGTGAAATAGATCCTGAAACCGCATGCATACAAACAGTCGGAGCCTCGCAAGGGGTGACGGCGTACCTTTTGTATAATGGGTCAGCGACTTACATTCAGTGGCAAGCTTAACCGATTAGGGCAGGCGTAGCGAAAGCGAGTCCGAACAGGGCGTTCAGTCGCTGGGTGTAGACCCGAAACCAGGTGATCTATCCATGGCCAGGATGAAGGTGCGGTAACACGTACTGGAGGTCCGAACCCACTAACGTTGAAAAGTTAGGGGATGAGCTGTGGATAGGGGTGAAAGGCTAAACAAACCTGGAAATAGCTGGTTCTCTCCGAAAACTATTTAGGTAGTGCCTCGTGTATCACCTTCGGGGGTAGAGCACTGTCATGGTTGTGGGGTCCATTGCGGATTACTACGCCATAGCAAACTCCGAATACCGAAGAGTGCAATCACGGGAGACAGACATCGGGTGCTAACGTCCGGTGTCAAGAGGGAAACAACCCAGACCGCCAGCTAAGGTCCCCAAATATTGCTAAGTGGGAAACGAAGTGGGAAGGCTAAAACAGTCAGGAGGTTGGCTTAGAAGCAGCCATCCTTTAAAGAAAGCGTAATAGCTCACTGATCGAGTCGTCCTGCGCGGAAGATGTAACGGGGCTAAGCAATATACCGAAGCTGCGGATGCACATTTATGTGCATGGTAGGAGAGCGTTCCGTAAGCCTGCGAAGGTGCATTGAAAAGTGCGCTGGAGGTATCGGAAGTGCGAATGCTGACATGAGTAGCGATAAAGGGGGTGAAAGGCCCCCTCGCCGTAAGCCCAAGGTTTCCTACGCAACGTTCATCGGCGTAGGGTGAGTCGGCCCCTAAGGCGAGGCAGAAATGCGTAGCTGATGGGAAGCAGGTTAATATTCCTGCACCATTGTTAAATGCGATGGGGGGACGGATCGCGGAAGGTTGTCCGGGTGTTGGAAGTCCCGGTCCTTGCATTGGAGAAGGCGCTTAGGCAAATCCGGGCGCGGAATTCAAGGGTGCGAGGCCATTCACTTCGGTGAAGAAGCAACTGGAAGTGGTTCCAAGAAAAGCCTCTAAGCTTCAGTTTAACAAGACCGTACCGCAAACCGACACAGGTGGGCGAGATGAGTATTCTAAGGCGCTTGAGAGAACTCGGGAGAAGGAACTCGGCAAATTGGTACCGTAACTTCGGGATAAGGTACGCCCCTGTAGCTTGACTGGCCTGCGCCAGAAGGGTGAAGGGGTTGCAATAAACTGGTGGCTGCGACTGTTTAATAAAAACACAGCACTCTGCAAACACGAAAGTGGACGTATAGGGTGTGACGCCTGCCCGGTGCCGGAAGATTAAATGATGGGGTGCAAGCTCTTGATTGAAGTCCCGGTAAACGGCGGCCGTAACTATAACGGTCCTAAGGTAGCGAAATTCCTTGTCGGGTAAGTTCCGACCTGCACGAATGGCGTAACGATGGCCACACTGTCTCCTCCCGAGACTCAGCGAAGTTGAAGTGTTTGTGATGATGCAATCTCCCCGCGGCTAGACGGAAAGACCCCATGAACCTTTACTGTAGCTTTGCATTGGACTTTGAACCGGTCTGTGTAGGATAGGTGGGAGGCTTTGAAGCGTGGACGCCAGTCTGCGTGGAGCCGACCTTGAAATACCACCCTGGTTTGTTTGAGGTTCTAACCTTGGTCCGTTATCCGGACTGGGGACAGTGCATGGTAGGCAGTTTGACTGGGGCGGTCTCCTCCCAAAGTGTAACGGAGGAGTACGAAGGTACGCTAGGTACGGTCGGAAATCGTGCTGATAGTGCAATGGCATAAGCGTGCTTAACTGCGAGACCGACAAGTCGAGCAGGTGCGAAAGCAGGTCATAGTGATCCGGTGGTTCTGTATGGAAGGGCCATCGCTCAACGGATAAAAGGTACTCTGGGGATAACAGGCTGATACCGCCCAAGAGTTCATATCGACGGCGGTGTTTGGCACCTCGATGTCGGCTCATCTCATCCTGGGGCTGTAGCCGGTCCCAAGGGTATGGCTGTTCGCCATTTAAAGAGGTACGTGAGCTGGGTTTAAAACGTCGTGAGACAGTTTGGTCCCTATCTGCCGTGGGCGCTGGATATTTGAAGGGGGCTGCTCCTAGTACGAGAGGACCGGAGTGGACGAACCTCTGGTGTACCGGTTGTCACGCCAGTGGCATCGCCGGGTAGCTATGTTCGGAAGAGATAACCGCTGAAAGCATCTAAGCGGGAAACTCGCCTTAAGATGAGATATCCCCGGGGCTTCGAGCCCCTTGAAGGGTCGTTCAAGACCAGGACGTTGATAGGTCAGGTGTGGAAGCGCAGTAATGCGTTAAGCTAACTGATACTAATTGCCCGTAAGGCTTGATCCTATAACAGGTGTGTCTTGCGATGATCGTTAGTGCTTCAGCACTTACGAGCATCCCACCCCCGAAGGGGGCAGGGACGCCACACACGGTTGAGTGATCAGTGTTGTGCCAGAAACAACACAACCCCAAGCTTCTCTGGTGAGCATCACCAGAAACTACTTCTTCCAGATTGGTTGGGCTGTCCCCAGAGACAGCGCAGCAACAAGTCATGCCTGATGACCATAGCGAGTCGGTCCCACCCCTTCCCATCCCGAACAGGACCGTGAAACGACTCCACGCCGATGATAGTGCGGATTCCCGTGTGAAAGTAGGTAATCGTCAGGCTCCCCAGCAGCATCAGAAACCCCACCCCGAAAAGGTGGGGTTTCTGCGTTTACGGCCGCCCGCCGGCTGCCGCCCGCCGGCAAACGGCAAACGCCCGCAGGCGCGGACGAACACGAACAGACACGAACGAACACGTGGAAAACGGCCCGGAATACGCGCGAAACTATCCACGCGAACCCGCGCCTTCACTCCCTGCCCGGCCGCACCGCCTTCGCATAGCCCGTCAGTTCCAGATACGCCTGTCCCACCTCCACACCTGCGCGGCTCACCCGCACCGCAGCCGCCCCCGGCACAGCCAGCGGCGCTCTCAACATCACCGCTGCTTCACTGCGGCACGACATCCCCGCCGCTGCTCGCACCCACAGGCACCGTGCCATCGCTCATCTGTGCTTTGTCGACTTCTGCAAGCAACGCCTCAGTTTCGTGTGATCGTTTCGGTACCCATACTCGATTCTCATCCTTTCAAATCGCTCAAGCTAAAGCAAAAATAGCTCTTGTAAGAAAATATAAAGCTGCCACAAAAAACAGTTTCGTCCCCTCCCTCAAGCTTCTCCTACGCGCATCGCGTAGTCTCCCTCTGTCTTAACATTCATCTCAAAATACTGTATAAATATACAGTGAAAGATCGTCGACTCATGCTTGCCCGGTGCCGGGCAGGGCGGAGCATTCCCTATTCAAGAGCGTGTCTATGGCAGCAGCGATTCAGCTGGCGACGACCGCGCTGTCGTCTCAATTGCGGCGTCAGGTGTGGCAGGGCAATGAGCTTGCCGAGGCGGACTCGCGCGTGATCTCCAGCGGTTATGCCGCGTTGGATCGGTTATTGCCGGGACAAGGCTGGTCGGCCGGTGGGTTGACGGAATTGTTGATCGAACATGGTGGCGTGGGTGAAGTACGTCTGCTATCTCATGCGCTTTGTCATCTGACGAAGCAAGCCGAGCGGCATGTCATGCTTGTGGCGCCTCCGTATCAACCATGCGCCGCCGCATTGAGGGCTTGGGGCGTCGATGTCGAGCGAGTCTTATGGGTGCGCTCGAGTGAAGACCAGGCCCTGTGGGCCGCCGCTCAGGCCTTGAAGCAAGATGGCATCGGCGCGGTCCTGATTTGGTTGCCGAATGCGCGCGCCGACAAGGTCCGGCGCCTGCAAGTGGCGGCTCAGGAGTCGGCGTCGCTGGCATTTTTGATCCGGCCTGTCGAGGCAGCCAGGCAATCTTCCCCAGCACCATTGCGAATGATTTGCGAGCCGCTCTTGCCGGCCAATGCGCAGACGATCAACCGTCGTCAATGGCTACAGGAGATCGGTTTGTCGATCGACATCTTCAAGCGCCGGGGGCCGCCGCCAGCTGAACCTCTTCGACTCGTTTTGCCTTTACAAAGCGGTTTGTTGCCGGAAAACGGAGTCGGCAGCCATCAAGGACTCAAGATCAAACATGCTGTGGATCGCAGTCACATTGCCACTCTTGTCACTGGAAGCGGTGAAGCCTCTTACGCCGCTCCCGGATGGTTCGCTCGCGAAGCCGAATCGACGTGAGTCGCGCGACGAGGCAGACCAACCTCACAATGTCGAAGAAATCGGTGAGGGGCGTTGTTACGCATTAGCCGATCATGCGCACATTCTGATGCCGGATTTCGACGCCCTGCGCGCCGGTGTGCAGGCGGGTCAATCGCGTTCCTATGCGTTGGCGTTGGCGCCGGAGCTTGAACTGCTTGCCGCCGATCCCGCCCGCGAAACTCAGTCGTTCGAATCAATCGCGCTTGCATTGCTCACGTACACACCGAAAGTGTCTCTCGCCGACGCGCATACCCTGTTGCTCGAAGTCGGCTCCGGGTTGAGATTGTTCGGCGGCTTGCATGCGTTGTTGTCGCGGGTGTCTGCCACGGTGGCGGAGTTCGGCTATACGGCGCGTATTGCCTGTGCGCCGACCGCCTGGGGGGCGTGGCTGTTGGCGCAGGCGCGCTGCGTTCAGCAGGGGCGTCGCTGGCATGTGGTGAAGGAGACTTCACTCGTGCGTGTGCTGGATGGTTTATCCGTATCGCTGCTGCCGGTCACGCCGGCGCATCGCGATGCGTTTTCGCATGTCGGCTGCGCGACGCTGGCCGATTTGCGTCAGTTGCCACGCTCGGGTGTCGTGCGACGTTTTGGCAGCGGTGTTCTGGATCTGCTGGCGCAGGCGTATGGCACGCGTCCGGATCCGCGTGAGTCGTTTCGTGCGCCGGCGTCGTTCCACGCGCAACTGGAGTTACCCTCGCGGGTCGATAACGCGGATGCCTTGCTGTTCGCCGCGCGTCGGCTGATTGTGCAGTTGGCCGGCTGGCTGAGCGCGCATCATGCGGCGCTCAGCGGTTATACGTTGCTGCTCGAGCATGAATTGGCATCCCGTCATGCGCCGAAGACATCGAGCCTGAAGATTGCCTGGGCCATACCGTCGCGCGATGCCGAGCACCTGATCTGGTTGCTGCGGGAAAAGTTGAATCAGACGGTGCTGGCGGCACCGGTTATCGAGTTGAAGCTGGTGGCGGATCAGATCAGCGAATATGCCGGGCAGTCGGACACGTTGTTTCCCATGCCCGAATCGGACGGCGATTCGATTGCGCGTCTGCTCGAACGCTTGAGCGCGCGGTTGGGGCCGGAGAATGTGCTGCAGATGTCGGTGCGGGACGATCATCGTCCCGAGCGGGCAATGCGCGTCGAAGCCTACCAGGCGCAAGCGTTTTCACGCAAGAAGCGCTCGCCGGCTAAGTCCCGGTCGAAAGTCAAAGCGGACAAAACCTGGCTGACCGATGAGTTGCGGCACGCTGCGGCGGAAAAAAGGCATGAAGACGGCGAGACGGCCACGCAGGCTACGCAAGCAACCCAGGCAACCCAGGCAACCCAGGCAACCCAGGTAACCCAGGCAACCCGACTCCTATCCAGAACAAATAGCGCAAAAAACACCAGCACATCCACACCGCAACCCGGCAACGCGCAGGCATCCCTCGACTTACCCGACAGCGCGTTGCCTTCTCAACCTCGCCCGGTCTGGATGCTCGATAAGCCGTTGCGCCTGATGATGCGCGACCAGCGGCCGATCTATCGTCGGCCGCTGAAAATGCTCACGCGTACCGAACGGATCGAAGCAGGGTGGTGGGACGGCAACACTGTCGAGCGCGATTACTACGTCGCGGCCGATGACCGCGGTCATATGTTCTGGGTCTACCGCGAACGTCTTAGCGGCGAGTGGTATCTGCAAGGTTTGTTCGGCTGAACATCATGCCCCTATCGCCGCCATCGTTCCTTGCGCAGCAGGCACTCGCCACCCATTTGCCGGCGTATGCGGAGTTGCATTGCCTGACTAATTTCTCTTTCCTGCGTGGCGCTTCGCATCCTCATGAACTCGTCGAGCAGGCGATGTCGCGCGGCTATAGCGCGCTCGCGATCACCGATGAATGTTCGCTGGCAGGCGTCGTTCGAGCTCATACGGCGTTGAGGGAGCTCAAGGACGAGCGGGACCGGCAGCAGAAAGAGCGCGAGGACAAGGCAAAGGCAAAGGCGGCGCAATCGAAAGCGCCTTCGGAAGGCGCGTCGGAAACCGGAGCAGCAGAACGTGAAACCGAGGAACCCGCGGAAACCGAGGAACCCGAGGAACCCGAGGCATTAAAACCCCTCCCTCATCTGATCATCGGCAGCGAACTCAATCTGACCGACGATACCGGCGAACCCTTCTGCACCCTGGTTGCGCTAGCAACCAATCGCAACGGTTACGGCAATCTTTCCGAGTTGATCACACTGGCTCGATCGCGCGCGGACAAAGGCAGTTATCGGCTCGGTCCGTCCGACTTTACCGATGCGTTGCCCCATCTCGCACATCTGAAGACACTGCCCGATTGCGTCCTGATGCTCGTGCCGCAACGTACGGCGACGCTCTCGCATACGCTGCGTTGCGCGCATTGGCTTGCATCGTTCGCTGCACAACGGGCGTGGATCGCACTGGAACTCTGGCAGACAGGTAGCGACGATCTTCAGATCGACGCCTTGCGCATGATTTCAAAAGCGAGTGGGTTGCCGTTGGTCGCGGCAGGTGGCGTTCTGATGCATGCGCGATCGCGCAAGCCTTTGCAGGACACGATGACTGCCATCGGCCTCGTCACGCCGCTATCGGCGTGCGGTCACGCGCTCGAAGCGAATGCGGAGCGGCACATGCGTACGCGTGTACGGCTCGGCAAACTGTATCCGCGCGATACGCTGGAAGAAACGCTGCGTATCGCTGCGCTATGCCGCTTCTCGCTCGATGAACTCAAGTATGAGTATCCCGAGGAACTGGTGCCCGCCGGCGAGTCGCCATCGAGTTATCTGCGCAAGCTGGTCATGGCCGGCGCGATGGAGCGCTGGCCCAAAGGCATGGACCTGAAGCGAATCGGTCAGATCGAAAAAGAATTGGCACTGATCGCCGATCTGAAATATGAAAAGTATTTTCTGACGGTGCACGATATCGTGAGTTTCGCGCGCTCCAGAAACATTCTCTGTCAGGGGCGAGGTTCGGCGGCGAATTCGATCGTCTGTTACTGCCTGCATGTGACGGAAATCGATCCGGTGCACATGAACATGCTGATCGAGCGATTCATCTCCCGCGCGCGCAACGAACCGCCTGATATCGACGTCGACTTCGAGCATCAGCGGCGTGAAGAGGTGATCCAATATATCTACACGAAGTACGGCCGTCATCGGGCGGCGCTCACTGCATCGCTGATTACGTATCACGCGCGTAGCGCGCTAAAGGATGTGGGCAAGGCGCTGGGTCTCGAAGCGTCGTTGATCGAGCGGATCAGCAAGTCGCAACAATGGTGGGACGGCACGGATGCGGTCGCCAGATATCTGGCCGAAGCGGGCTTCGACGCCAACTCGCACATCACGCAGAATCTGATTCGCTTGACCAAAGAGTTGCGCGCTTTTCCGCGTCATCTGTCGCAACACGTCGGCGGGTTTGTGATCGCGAAAGACAAGCTGTCGCGGCTCGTGCCGATCGAAAACGCCACGATGAAAGACCGCAGCGTGATCGAATGGGACAAGGACGATATCGACGCGCTCAAGTTGCTGAAAGTCGACGTGCTGGCGCTCGGCATGTTGTCGGCGATCCGGCGCGCGCTGGAGTTCGTCGCATTGAGGCGCGGTTTTCCGAAGTTCAGGGTGCAGGATATTGCGCGCGAGGATCGGGCCGTCTACGAAATGTGCGGCCATGCCGATACGATCGGCGTATTCCAGATCGAATCGCGTGCGCAGCAAAGCATGCTGCCGCGCCTGAAGCCCAACAAGTACTACGATCTCGTGATCGAAGTGGCGATCGTGCGGCCGGGGCCGATTCAGGGCGGCATGGTGCATCCCTATCTGCGCCGCAAGCAGGGGCTCGAACCGGTCGACTACGCGAAGGACGAACTGCGTCCCGTGCTCGAACGTACGCTCGGGGTGCCGATTTTCCAGGAACAGGTGATGCATCTGGCGATGGTTGCGGCCGAATATACCGGTGAGCAGGCCGATCAGTTGCGGCGTGCCATGGCCGCATGGCGACGCAGTGGCAATCTTGCGAAGTATCAGAAGGATTTGAACGAGCGGATGCTCAAGCGTGGCTATGAGCCGGCGTTTATCGAGCGCATCTGCAAACAGATCGAAGGCTTCGGCGAGTATGGTTTTCCAGAGAGCCATGCGGCGAGCTTCGCGTTGCTCGTCTATCTCAGCGCGTGGTTGAAGCGCTATGAACCGGCGGCTTTTCTGGCGGGTTTGCTGAACAGTCAACCGCTGGGGTTTTACTCGCCATCGCAACTGGTTCAGGACGCGAAGCGGCACGGCGTCAAGGTATTGCCGCCCGACGTGACTTTGAGCGATTGGGAGTCGACATTCGAGAGGCGCGATCATGAAGGGCAGCGGATCTCCGCGGAAGAGACCTGTTTGCATCGTCAGCAGACCGTACTATCTGCGCAGCAATTGCGCGATCTTTCGCTGCGGCATCTGACGGTCAGCAGAACGATCCGGCGCGCGGCACGGAGATTGACGGCTCGCGTGTTTCAGCCGTCCGGCACCTATGGCGCTCGCGGTCCCGCCGTGCGTATCGGCATGCATCTGATCAAAGGTCTGGCGCAAGGGGCCGCGGAACGCATCATGGCGGCTCGCAACGAGGCGCCGTTTACCGATGTCGACGATCTGGCGCGCCGCGCGGCCTTGACGCGGCGCGATCTCGAAGCGCTTGCCGCGGCGAACGCGCTGGTCAGTATCGCGGGACATCGACGCGAAGCGTGGTGGGCTGTGACGGCGCAGCATACAGTGCCCAAATTGCTACGCGACGCGCCGATCGCCGAAGCGCCGCTGGCATTGCCGCAGGCAGCCGAAAGCCGCGAAATCGTCGACGATTATGCGAGCCTCGGGCTCACGCTCAATCGTCATCCGCTCGCACTATTGCGCGCGCGTCTTGCGCGGCAGCGTTTTCGCACGGCCGCCGAACTCGCCGCCTGTCAGCACGGCACGCTCGCGAGAGCGTGCGGCATCGTGACCGTGCGACAACGGCCAGGCACGGCAAATGGCACGGTGTTCGTTTCCATCGAAGACGAGACCGGTTCGATCAATGTGATCGTCTGGCCGTCGTTGGTGGAGAAGCAGCGCAAGGTTTTGCTGGGCGCATCGTTGCTGGCGGTGTACGGCGTTTTGCAACGCGACGACGGTGTGGCTACCGGTGGCGACCATGCCGGCCATGACGTTCGCGAAAATCAGGCAGGCAAGGCGAAACAGAAAAACCGGGGCGAGGTGATCCATCTCGTCGCCCATCGCCTTGAGGACCACAGCGAATGGCTCGGTGAACTGGCGACGGCGAGCCGCGATTTTCACTGAGGCAGGCTTGCCGCCGGCAAGCGCGCCTTAACGTCGGGCCGTCGCGCCAGCCGCGTCGTACACATCAGAATACGGCGATCTGGCGTGGCCTGTCTCACCCGCAGGACACGACGTTCTACGCGCGCGTGTCACCGTGCCATGGAAACGCGCTTAACACTTGCCGGATCGCCGTATCGAACGGCGTGCGGCGGCCAATCCTGAGTGCCTCGAGCCGGGTCGAAGCCAGATGGCAGTTATGCGGGCGCGGCGTCGCATCGATCGGCGTGCGTTGCGGTGTCAGGTGCGCGTCGAGTTGCAGCGCTTCGGCAAGGCGAACCGCGATCTCGTACTTGTTCATCGGTTCGTCACCCGACCATTGCACGATGCCGCGAATTGCGTCACCACGTGCATGCAGTTCGAGCATCTGCCGGATCACGAACGCGACGTCCGGCGTGAAGGTGGGATAACGGATCGCCCAGGCATCCATGACCGCAGGTTGGGCAGCCGGCGCAGCCGATGCTGCGATCGCCGGCACGAGGCTCGTCACGGCCGACTCCACCCAACCGACGATCGGCCCGTACAGCAGCGGCAAGCGCAGTACGCAGCCGAGGTCGGTCGCTTCAGCCAGCGCGCGCTCACCTTCGAGCTTGCTGCGCCCGTAGGCATTGAGCGGCGCCGGCGCGCAATCGTGCTCGTAGGGCGGGTGCGTGCCGTCGAACACGTAATCGGTGGAGATCGACAGTGTCCATGCGCCGAGCCGGTTTGCCGCCGTGGCAAGGGTGCGCACTGCCTCGACGTTCAGCGCGCGGGCCAGCGCCGGATCATGCTCGCACACGTCCGGCCGGCGCTCCGCCGCGGCGATCACCAGCGCGTCCGGCGCTTCGCGCTCGACGAACTGCTCGACCGCCGACGCGTCGCGAATGTCCAGCGCGACTGTGCCCGGCGCCGGCCGGCTAAACGATGTGGCCACCACTTGCCAGCCGGCCCGCTGGGTCAGTTCGTCTGCGAGCGCGCGGCCTAGCAGCCCGGAGGCGCCGATGACAGCAACTTTGAACATGCCGTGAACTCGCTTAACGGACTGCGCCGGACGCGTTCGTCGTTGCGCGGCTTGTCACGTTCGTCACCGTGTAGCCGGCTTCGTCGATGGCGGCCTTCAGCGTCTCGGCCGGTTGCGCCGATTCGACCGTCACACGCCCGGCGCTCAGGTCCACCTGGACTTGCGCGGCTTCATCGTGTTCGCGGATTGCGTTCGTGACCGCCGCGACGCAATGCTGGCAGCTCATACCTTCAACCTGGAATTCGATCGTCATTGGGATTGCCTCGGGAAATGGATAGTGCGCCAGTTGAATTATGCCTGCCGATCTGCAATTGGGTGATGACCTTCCCATTATGGGAAGGTGTAGGATCGACTCTCACTCTGGGGAAACGTCCATGAATATCGGCGAAGCGGCCCGCGCGTCGGGCGTCACGGCGAAAATGATTCGCTACTACGAAAGCGTCGGCCTGCTGGCGGCGAAAGCGCGCACGAATGCCGGCTATCGCGTATACGGCCCGCAGGAGGTTCATTCGCTGCGGTTCATCCGTCAGGCGCGACGGCTCGGCTTTCTGGTCGAAGATATTCGACGGCTGCTGGCGCTGTGGCACGATCGCTCCCGCGCCAGCGTCGAAGTGAAGAAAATTGCGCTGGAACACGTTGCCGACCTTGATCGCCGGATTGCCGAACTGACCGACATGCGCGACACGTTAGCGCACCTGGCCGACCATTGCCACGGCGATGATCGCCCCGATTGTCCAATTATCGAGCGGCTTGCCGACTCCGACCTGGTTGCGGGGCAGGGTTGTCATCCGATTTGATGTCTTGCGACGTCCGGTGCTACCCGAAGGCTGCGTTAGGTGGCGCCCGAGTGGGTTAAGCACCAATATTGTGCTTCAAAATAAGGGGCGAGATCAGACATGACAAAAAAGTCAAGTTGAATTCAGCAAAATCAATAAGTTGCACGCACCATGCTCGTGCACCATTCCAAAACGGAATGCACGTCATGCGGGCATTTCACTAGCATGGTTGCACCATAGGTCTATAATCCGGGTTAACCCTTTTACGGGAAATCCCTGATGCCGAATCCACCGGGGATTCAATCTGATCCTTGGAGAACATCATGTTTGCATACGTACTTGAAAAGCTGAGCACCTGGTTTGAAACTGCTGAACGCACCCGTCGTGAAGAGTACTTGGCGTCGTCTTCGGATATCGTCCAACTCGAACAGCGCATCCGTTCGCTCGAAACCGGCGGCTACTCGCTGTAAGTTTCAAATGCATCAAGTGTGACCCGGTAGCGCTATTGCGCGGCCATGGCAGTAAAGTGTTGAGCCCCGTCTATGCGGGGCTTTGTCACAGCTGGGCGTTGAAAATTCAGGTGGGGCGGCGCCCGGAAGCTACTCGTGGCGAATATCGACTAGCTTCGTGGCTACTGTCGCGGTAAGGTAAAGCGTTTCCTGCGCAATCCGGCTTCTCAAACTCAACCGGCCCGCTCATGCCATCTGCCCGCCAGCACCAATTACTCTTGGTCTTGACCATTGCAGCCTCGATGGCAATGGTTTTTGCCGCGTCGAGCGCTTCTGCTGCGTCGGCCAGTACGCGTAAGCCGGTGATTCTCGACTCCCAAAACGGTATTAGCGACGGTCAGAGCGGGACCGTGCTCCAGACCGCGCCGCTTTCACGGCAGCCAATCGTCGAAGCGCAGCCCATCGCGACGCCGACCGAATTGGCGCCGAACTCGTCGATCCCGATCGTGGTTGCGCCCTATATCCCGCTGCCCGTAGGCGGGGCCACGTCTCGGCCAACTCAGCCACAGCCACAGCCTCATCCAGCGCCTCGTTCGCAATAAGCGCTCGCGCGCGATTGTTGCCGGCGGTTCTTCTCCATCTCCGCTAATGCCTCGGTGAGCGGCTATTGCGCGGGCCACCGGGAGGATGCTCGCGGCAACGCCTGTGCTTTCGAGCCAGTGACGAGCCCTCGTGGCCCGCGCCATTGGGGTTTGGGCGCATGGCGCGGGCGAAACCGTCCGACGACAATCATCGCGCGGTCTTTCGCCGGCGACTCTGGCCATGCATCGATCGCGCGGTTGCCGAATCGAACGAAAAACAGAATAAGGAGACATTGAATGCCGACTGACTGGATGCGACAGGCCGCCAGCGCCTGCGTCACGCTGCTTGCGCTGGCCGCGCTGCCTGCCGCCGCGCTCGCCAAAGAGACACCGGAAAAGCCTGCGCTGACGATGGCCGTCGGTGGTCTACCGGGTCTCTACTATCTGCCGGTACTCGCCGCGCAGCAGCTGGGCTACTTCAAGGACGAAGGCCTCGATGTCACGCTCGAAGACTTCGCGGGTGGATCGAAAGCGCTGGAAGCGGTGGTGGGCGGTAGTGCCGACGTAGGCGCGGGCGCATTCGAGCACACGCTGTTCATGCAGGAGAAAGGGCAGCACTACCGGGCCTTCGCATTGATGGGGCGCGCGCCGCAGATCGTTGTGGCGGTGCTGAAGTCGAAGGCGGATCAACTCAAGACGATGGCGGACTTCAAAGGCGCGAAAGTCGGGGTGAGTGCGCCGGGTTCGTCGACGGATCTCGTGCTCACCGTGGCTTTGCGCAAAGCGGGCGTGCAGCGCAACGAGATATCGGCGATCGGTGTGGGCAGCGGCGCCTCGGTGCTCGCGGCAGTGAGCGGCGGGCAGATCGACGCGCTTTCCAACGTCGATCCGATGATGACCAAACTGGCTCGCACCGGCGCGATCAAAATACTGGTGGATACGCGCACGGTGAAGGGTACCCAAGAGGTGTTCGGCGGGACGATGCCGGCGGCGACGCTTTATGCGTCGGACAGTTTCATCCAGAAGTATCCGAAGACTACCCAGGCGCTCGCCAATGCAATCGTGCGCGCGGATCATTGGCTGCAGACCGCGAGCGATGCGGATCTGCTGAAAATGGTGCCGCCGGCCTATCTGCTCAACGACCCGGCGCTCTATGTGGAGGCTTTCCACAACGTGCGCGACGCCTACTCGCCGGACGGACTGATGCCGGCGGACGGGCCGGCGACCTCGTTACGCGCGCTGTCCTCGTTCGATACCCGGCTCGACCCGAAAAAGATCGACCTGAACGCGACCTATACCAACGACTTCGCCCACAAGGCCGCGGCGCAGCTCAAGTAGGCGGGAATGACGGAGCGGGCAGCCGGCTGCGCGCGATACTTGCGCGTGACCGGCGACAGGGCCCACGTGGCTTGGCGAGCTACTCGCGCTTGCAGCGCGCGCCGAGCAACTACTCAGTCGCCGCGATACTCGACCTTGAACTGTGCGGCCTTGTCTTCGCCGAGCACCTTGACGAGCCAGGGCATCTGGTCTTTCAGTGTTTTCGCCAGCGTGTACGGCGGGTTCAGGATGAACATGCCGCTGCCGAAAAGTCCAAAACCGTCTTCCGGCGGGTTGCTGACCGTTAAGCTCACGTGGAGCCAGTTACGCTCCTGCAGTTTCTTCAACTGATCGGGGAAACGCTGCGATTCAGGGCGCCTCACTTGCGGATACCAGATGGCATACGTGCCGGTCGGGAAACGCTTCAGGCTTTCTTCCACGCTGCGCAACGTGCGCGTGTAGTCGCGCTTGTCCTCATACGAAGGATCGAGCAAGACCAGCGCGCGCCGTGGCGCCGGCGGCAGCAAGGCGAGAATGCCTTCGAAGCCGTCGCCCGCATACAGCATGGCGCGGCGGCCTGCGTCGCGGAAATTGTGGCGCAGCACGTCGATCTCGGTGGTGTGCAGTTCGAACAGACGCATGCGGTCCTGTTCACGCATCTGCCGCCACGCGATATACGGCGAGCCGGGATAAAAGCGCAACTGGCCGTCCGGATTGAGCGCGCTCACTTCGTCGACGTAGTCGGCGAAGATGGGCGGCAGATCGTTGCGTTCCCACAATCTGGCGATGCCGGTCTGGAATTCGCCGGTTTTGGTCGCGTAACCTTCCTTCAGCGAATAGACACCGGCGCCCGCGTGCGTGTCGATATACCAGTAGGATTTGTCCTTCTGACCGAGGTAGCGCAGGAGTTGCAATACGACGGCGTGTTTCAGAACGTCGGCGTGATTGCCTGCATGAAAGGCGTGGCGGTAGCTGAGCATGATGAGGAGACGCTGAAAGAGGGCGTGCCGCTCCAAGGCGGATTCGGCGCTGCAGATGCAATGCGGCTGCACAGCGGGCATATGGCGCCGGTGTGCAGCGCGGTCGCGTATTGTACGCGAGGCCGCGTTGCGCACCTGCGCTTTGCAGTGAGTGCCGCGTAACACGTTACTGGCTGCGATCCGCCGGATCCATGTTACGCGTTCAGTGGCCGGCCCTGTCAGTCGTGCGCGTCGCCGATAATTGCCTCGATCCGCTCCTTGATCTCCGGCGTGATCCGCTCGGCCACCTCGGCGGACTTCATGTTTTCGCCGATCTGTTCGACCCGCGAGGCTCCCGTGATTACCGTGCTGACATGGGGATTCTTCAGAATCCAGCCAATCGCGAGCTGGCCGACCGTGCAGCCTAACTCGTCAGCCACTTCGCCGAGCTTGCCGACCACGTCGTTCTTGCCCGCGTCGGTGACCTGCTTGCGCAGCCAGTCGTAGCCTTGCAATTGCGCGCGGCTGTCGGCCGGCACGCCGTCGCGGTATTTGCCGGTCAGCAGGCCGGACGCAAGCGGGCTCCAGGTGGTCAGGCCAAGGCCGATATCCTCATAGAGCCGCTTGTATTCCTGCTCGACGCGGTTGCGGTGGAACAGGTTGTATTGCGGCTGCTCCATGACCGGCTTGTGCAGATGGTGCCGTTCCGCAATGTCATAAGCGGCGCGGATTTCATCGGCGCTCCATTCGGACGTGCCCCAGTACAGCGCCTTGCCGCGAGTGATCATGTCGCTCATGGCCCAGACGGTTTCCTCCACCGGCGTGTTCGGGTCCGGACGATGACAGAACACCAGATCGACATAGTCGAGTTGCAGACGTTTGAGCGACGAATCGATTGCGTTCAGAAGATATTTGCGGTTCAGCGTGTGGTACTGGTTCGGCGCTTCCGCGAGTCCCCAGAAAAATTTTGTCGACACCACATAGCTCACACGCGGCCACGCCAATTCTTTGAGCGCCTGCCCCATGATTTCTTCGGATTGGCCGCCGGCGTACACCTCGGCGTTGTCGAAGAAGTTGACTCCCGCGTCGCGTGCGGCCGCCAGCGATTCACGTGCAGCGCGGCTGTCGACCTGATTGCCGTAGGTGACCCACGAACCGATGGACAGTTCGCTGACTTGCAGGCCGGAGCGGCCCAGACGTCGATAATTCATGCATTCCTCCTTGTTGGTGATGCCACCGGAATCCCGCTGAAAACGTCCAGTTTAAAGAGATAAGCTGCAATATGCTTTTTACCGATGGAGTTCACACGGTTCATGCACAATAGCAGCGTTGGCCGCAGTGCAGCATTCGGCCGAACGGCCTATGCCGTTCGGCCGACTTCACGCCGCCCGCGGCCCGTGGTCTCATTGCTCATTAACTGCATGGAGGTTCTGGATGTCTTCACTGAACACAAATCTGAATGGCAAAGTCGCGGTGGTGACCGGCGCGGCAAGCGGCATCGGCAAGCAGATTGCGCTGACCTTATCCGCAGCGGGCGCGGCCGTCGCGATCGCCGACCTGAACCAGGACGGGGCGAATGCCGTCGCTGAAGAAATCAAAAAGGGCGGCGGCAAGGCAATCGGCGTGGCGATGGACGTCACGAATGAAGACGCCGTCAACCAGGGTATCGACAAGGTCGCCGCGGAACTCGGCTCGGTCGATATTCTCATTTCCAACGCCGGCATTCAGATCGTCAATCCGATCGAAAACTATTCGTTTTCAGACTGGAAGAAGATGCAGGCGATCCACGTGGACGGCGCCTTCCTGACCACCAAGGCAGCGCTCAAGCATATGTACAAGGACGATCGCGGCGGCATCGTGATCTACATGGGTTCGGTCCACTCGCATGAAGCGTCGCCGCTCAAGTCGGCTTATGTGACGGCAAAGCACGCATTGCTGGGCCTCTCGCGTGTGCTCGCGAAGGAAGGCGCAAAGCACAACGTGCGCTCGCATGTGGTGTGTCCCGGCTTCGTCCGTACGCCGCTCGTCGACAAGCAGATTCCGGAGCAGGCCAAGGAACTGGGCATCAGCGAGGAAGAGGTGGTGAAGCGTGTCATGCTGGGCGGTACGGTCGACGGCATCTTCACCACGGTGGAAGACGTCGCGCAGACCGTGCTGTTCCTGTCGACCTTCCCGACGGCGGCGCTGACCGGGCAGTCCTTCATTGTGAGTCACGGCTGGTATATGCAATAAGGAGGCACCCATGGCGCAACGCAATCTCAAGCGGGCGCGCGTCGCCGCGCCCGGCGACGGGGAAGGCGAGGGCGCCGGTCCGGCGCCCGCTGAGCACCTGGGCCGGCACGTCCATTTGCCTGACTACGAAACCGTTGCGCTGATGCTGCAAGGCGGCGGCGCGTTGGGTGCCTACCAGGCCGGTGTCTTCCAGGGGCTTCACGAAGCCGGCATCGAGCCGAACTGGCTGGCCGGCATTTCGATCGGCGCGTTGAACACCGCCATCATTGCGGGCAATCCGCCGGAGAAGCGCGTCGAGCGGTTGTTGAAATTCTGGGAGACGATCTGCCAGCCGGCTTTCGGCCCGCCGTTGCCGGCATTTATCGAGCACGCGCTTTTCAACTCCAGCGAAGCCGTGCGCAAAGCGTTCACGGCAACGCAGGCAATGGGTGCCATCGTCGAGGGGCAGAAGGGCTTTTTCGTGCCCCGCTTCCCGCCGCCGTTGCCCACGGTGTCCGGGCCGCCGCAACAGGCCAGTTACTACGACACCACGCCGCTAAAAGCCACGCTCGAAGCGCTTTGCGATTTCGACCGGATCAATTCGCGCGAAATGCGCGTTTCGGTGGGGGCGGTCAATTGCGGCTCGGGGAATTTCGCGTACTTCGACAACACGCACACCACACTGAGGCCCGAGCACTTCATGGCCTCCGGTGCGCTGCCGCCAGGGTTCGCGGCGGTCGAGATCGACGGCCAGTTTTACTGGGACGGCGGTTTGATGTCGAACACGCCGCTCTACGAGGTGATCCAGTCCACACCGCGCCGTGACACGCTCGCGTTTCAGGTCGATCTCTGGAGTGCGATCGGACCTGTGCCGGACAACATCACCGATGTCCAGGGGCGTATGAAAGACATCCAGTATTCGAGCCGCACACGTCTCGTGACCGACATGCTGCAACGGTCGCAGCGTTTCCGGCACGTGTTGCGCGAGGTGCTGGAACGCGTGCCGTCGGACCAGCGTGACGATCCGTGGTGCAAACTTGCGGAAGATCTGTCGTGTTCGAAGCGCTACAACGTGATTCACCTCATCTACCGCGAGAAGGAATACGAGGGGCACTACAAGGACTTTCAGTTCGGCCTGTCGACGATGCGTGAACATTGGCAAAGCGGTCTGGAGGACATTCGTCGTTCGCTCGCGCAACCGGATTGGCTCGACATGCCGAATAACGACGCAGGCTTTGTCACGCACGATATCCATCGGGATTCGCGCTGAAGAGCGGCGGGTCCGGGCGGCGCGCAATAGAGGTGGATCTCTGTCGTCGCGGCGATTCATGACGCATCGCAAACGTCTCGGCTCACGTCGCAAGTAACAGGCAATCAGGCACAAAAAAACGGCGCCCCGAAAGGGCGCCGTTTCCACAAGCAAGTTCAAGCAGAGCGCGTGCAATGAATGCCCGCGCGTCTCGATGCTTTACTTCAACACTTGAGCGATCGCGCTGGCCACCGCGTCGAGGTTGCGCGTATTCAGCGCAGCCACGCAGATGCGACCCGTGCTCACGGCATAGATGCCGAACTCTTCACGCAGACGGTCCACTTGCGGCGCCGTCAGACCCGAGTACGAGAACATGCCGCGTTGCGCGTTCACGAAGCTGAAGTCACGGTCCACGCCGCTAGCCTTCAGGCGTTCGACCAGACCGTTGCGCATTGCGCGGATACGGTCGCGCATTTCGGCCAGTTCCGTTTCCCACGTGGCGCGCAGTTCCGGCGACGCGAGCACGGCCGCGACCACCGAGCCGCCGTGCGTCGGCGGGTTCGAGTAGTTCGTGCGGATCACGCGCTTCAGTTGCGACAGCACGCGAGCGGCTTCTTCCTTGCTTGCCGTGATGATCGACAGGGCGCCGACGCGCTCGCCATACAGCGAGAACGACTTCGAGAACGACGACGAGACGAACACGTTCAGTTCCGACGCGGCGAACAGACGCACGGCCGCAGCGTCCGCTTCGATGTTGTCGCCGAAACCCTGGTAGGCGATGTCGAGGAACGGCACCAGATCGCGCGCCTTGACGACTTCGACAACCTGCTTCCATTGCTCGACGCTCAGGTCCACGCCGGTCGGGTTGTGGCAGCACGCGTGCAGCACGACGACGGTGCCCGCGGCGTAGCTGTTCAGCGCGCTCAACATGGCGTCGAAATTCACGCCGTGGGTGTGCGCGTCGTAGTACGGGTACGACACGACTTCGAAGCCTGCGCCTTCGAACAGCGCGCGGTGGTTTTCCCAGCTCGGGTCGCTGATCGCGACCTTGGCGTTCGGGTTCAGACGCTTCAGGAAGTCCGCGCCGATCTTCAGCGCGCCCGTGCCGCCCAATGCTTGCGCCGTCACGACACGGCCCGCTGCGATCAGCGGCGAGTCGTTGCCGAGCAGCAGTTTCTGCACGGCGGCATCGTAAGCGGCAATACCTTCGATCGGCAGATACCCGCGCGGCAGCGCGGCGTCGACGCGGGCCTTTTCCGCGTCGCGCACGGCGCGCAACAGCGGAATCTTGCCTTCTTCGTTGAAGTACACGCCGACGCCAAGGTTGACCTTGGTCGTGCGCGTATCGGCGTTGAAGGCTTCGTTCAGGCCCAGAATCGGGTCGCGGGGAGCAAGTTCGACGGCGGAGAACAGAGACATGATGGATGGGCAGCAGTAGTGAAAAGAGGACGGCTTCGATCGCGGACGGCCGGGCCAGCAGTGGTGTCCGGCGCAGGGCACAAACGGACTGCGGACAACGGCGAGCGAGTGCAGCTTCGCATTGTAACGAATTCGCGATCATTTTTTGGCCGACACGGCCGGACGGATGGAATTTTTTGCTTGAAAAACAGGCACTCCGGCGCCAATTGAAAAGAGCGGCGAGGTCCGCAACGCCGTCTGGAGAGACCGGAAAACCGGCCCGCAACCGAGCGGCGACGGGGCGTCACGGCCACCTGGCCGCGATGAGCCAATGCCCTGCGACCGCCCCAAAGGGCCACAACATCGCGCCCGGCCAGACTCGCGCGAACCCTTGAAAAGCCTACGCAGACCCGCTCGATCCTCGATTCCCGCAACCCGTTAGAATAGTTCTTTGCCCCAAGGCCAGGCGCCGCCCCACATGTCCGAACAACATCTGACTGAAGCCGAAGATACGCTCGACGAATCCAAATTCGTCAGGTTCGAAGGCTCGCCGTTTCAGCTGTACCAGCCGTATCCGCCCGCCGGCGACCAGCCCACGGCGATCGACACGCTCGTCGAAGGCGTCGAAGACGGCCTCGCATTCCAGACGCTGCTCGGCGTGACCGGCTCCGGCAAAACCTTCACCATGGCCAACACGATCGCGCGGCTCGGCCGCCCGGCCATCGTGTTCGCGCCGAACAAGACGCTTGCCGCGCAGCTCTATTCGGAGTTCCGCGAGTTTTTCCCGCGCAATGCGGTCGAGTACTTCGTCTCGTACTACGACTACTATCAGCCGGAAGCGTACGTGCCGCAGCGCGACCTGTTCATCGAGAAGGACTCGTCGATCAACGAGCACATCGAGCAGATGCGGCTATCGGCCACCAAGAGCCTGATGGAGCGGCGCGACGTGGTGATCGTGGCGACGGTGTCGGCGATTTACGGTATCGGCAATCCGTCCGAATACCACAAGATGATTCTGACGCTGCGCACCGGCGACAAGCTCGGCCAGCGCGACATCATCGCGCGGCTGATCGCCATGCAGTACAACCGCAACGAGGCCGACTTCCAGCGCGGCTCGTTTCGCGTGCGCGGCGACACGATCGATATTTTCCCGGCCGAGCATGCCGAAATGGCGGTGCGCATCGAGTTGTTCGACGACGAAATCGAAACGCTGCAACTGTTCGATCCGCTGACAGGCCGCGTGCGTCAGAAGATTCCGCGCTTTACGGTGTATCCGTCGTCGCACTATGTGACGCCGCGCGATACCGTGGTGCGCGCGGTCGAAACGATCAAGAACGAACTGCGTGAGCGGCTCGAATTCTTCTACAGCGGCGGCAAGCTGGTTGAAGCGCAGCGGCTCGAGCAGCGCACGCGCTTCGACCTGGAAATGCTGCAGGAACTCGGCTTCTGCAAGGGCATCGAGAACTACTCGCGGCACTTCTCGGGCGCGGCGCCGGGCGAACCGCCGCCCACGCTGGTCGATTACCTGCCGCCAGACGCGATCATGATGCTGGACGAATCGCATGTGTTGATCGGGCAGTTGAACGGCATGTACAACGGCGACCGGGCGCGTAAAGAAAATCTGGTCGACTACGGTTTCCGCCTGCCGTCGGCGCTCGATAACCGGCCGCTCAAATTCAACGAGTTCGAACGCAAGATGCGCCAGGTGGTGTTCGTCTCGGCCACGCCGGCGGACTACGAGCAGAAAACGGCCGGGCAGGTGGCGGAGCAGCTGGTGCGCCCCACGGGTCTCGTCGATCCGGAAATCGAAGTGCGGCCGGCGCGCAGCCAGGTCGACGACGTACTAGGCGAGATCAACGAGCGCGTCAAAGTGGGCGACCGCGTGCTGGTGACGGTGCTGACCAAGCGCATGGCCGAGCAGTTGACCGAGTTTCTGGCCGACCATGGCGTCAAGGTGCGTTATCTGCATAGCGACATCGATACGGTGGAGCGGGTTGAAATCATCCGCGATCTGCGGCTTGGCACCTTCGACGTGCTGGTCGGGATCAACCTGCTGCGCGAAGGGCTGGATATCCCGGAAGTGTCGCTCGTCGCCATTCTCGACGCGGACAAGGAAGGCTTCCTGCGTGCCGAGCGCTCGCTGATCCAGACCATCGGCCGGGCGGCGCGTAATGTGAACGGCAAGGCGATTCTCTATGCCGACAGGATCACCGACTCGATGCGCCGCGCCATCGACGAAACCGAGCGGCGGCGCAACAAGCAGATTGCCTTCAACCTCGAAAACGGCATTACGCCGCGGGGCGTGGTCAAGCGCATTCGCGACATTATCGACGGTGTGTACAACGTCGACGACGCCCGCGCCGAACTGAAGGAACAGCAGACGCGCGCGAAATTCGAGGACATGTCCGAGAAGCAGCTTGCCAAGGAGCTCAAGCGCCTCGAAAAGCAGATGATGGAGCACGCCAAGAACCTCGAGTTCGAAAAGGCCGCGCAAACGCGCGACCAGCTCGCCTTGCTGCGCCAGCGCGTGTTCGGCGCGAACGTCGGCGATCACGTGTCCGGCGTCGAATAATGCGTCCTTCCGCCGCAGGGCGCGGCGCCGCATCGCGCCCTGTCGACCGCTGCCCGGCACTCGCCCGGCAGCGCGCCATGTCATCACCGCGCACTTCCTTAAAAGCACCTTAAGACCCTGCTGGCATAGGGCTTTGCGTGCGTTCTGAATTGTTCTCCCTCGCGATCGATGGTAAACTCAACCAATATTGAGAATGGTTCGCATTAACGTTCGTATAGCGCTTAGGCTCCGACCGGCCGTGGGTTTCAAGGCTTGGGGCCGCTGCATCAAAGCCTGCGCAACGCACTGTTCCAATGGGTTCGATTCGAGTCTGATAAAAAAACAAGGAGTTTCAATGCGGATTTCTTCATTTGTGCGTGGTGGCGCAGCAGCGGTAGCCGCGGTCGCGGCGTTGTCGGCAACGGCAGCGGAGTACCCGATCGGCAAGCAGCAGATTCAGGGCGGCATGGAAATCGGCGCGGTCTATCTGCAGCCGATCACGATGGAACCCGAAGGCATGATGCGCAAGGCCTCGGACTCGGACATCCACCTCGAGGCCGACATTCACGCGGTCAAGAACAATCCGACCGGTTTCGCCGAAGGCGACTGGATGCCGTATCTGCAAGTGCGTTATGAGCTGACGAAAGCCGGTTCGAACCAGACGCAAAAGGGCGACATGATGGCGATGGTCGCCAACGACGGCCCGCACTACGGCGATAACGTCAAGCTGCAAGGCCCGGGCAAGTATCACCTGAAGATGATCGTCGAAGCGCCGATGCAAACGGGCCATATGGCTTTCGGCCGTCACGTCGACAAGGAAACCGGTGTAGGCCCGTGGTTCAAGCCGATCACGCTCGAATACGACTTCACCTTCGCCGGTATCGGCAAGAAGGGCGGCTACTGATCGCCGCGCATCGTCATGTGTGGCCACGCTTTGCCGCGTGGCCGCGCGTGGGCGAAGGGGATGAATGAATCCATGCAGCAGGCGGCGCGTCGTTGATGAACCCGCACTGCGCCACGTTTTCCGGAAAGGCTGATGAGAATTAACCGAAAGATCGCAACCTTCGCCACCACGCTTTTGCTGGCGGGCGCAGCGCACGCAGCCGACCTGCCGACCTTCAAGCTGGAAATGAACGACGGCAAGTTGAATCCAGCACGCATCGAAGTGCCGGCGGGTCAGCGTATCAAGATCGAAGTGCGCAACACGGGCAAGGGCGCGGCTGAATTCGAAAGCGTTCAGTTGCGTAAGGAAAAGGTTTTGGCGCCCGGCGCGGATTCGTTCGTGGTGATCGCGCCGCTGGAACCGGGCGAGTACAAGTTTTTCGACGATTTCCATCAGCAGGCGCAGGGTGTCATCGTCGCGAAGTAATGGCCTCAGCTGCGAGCGCGGGCCGTCGGCGGTTCGTGTGTTCGCCAAGGCAGTAGAAGGGTAGAGGGAGAGCTTGGATGGGTCAGATTCTGTTCGTCGTATGGCGGGAAAGTGTCGAGGCGCTGCTGGTCGTCGGCATTCTGTACGCGTGGCTGAAAAATGGCGACGACGATGCGCGCCGCGGCTTGCCGTACCTGTGGGGCGGTGTCGCAGCCGGATTGATCGCGGCGGTGGCGCTCGGCGCGGCGCTGGTCGGTTTCACCGAGGTGCTTTCCGGTGACGCGCAGGATTATTTCCAGACGGCGATGGTGCTGATCGCCTGCGTGCTGATCGTGCAAATGGTGCTGTGGATGAAGCAGCATGGCCGCTCGCTCAAGCGAGACATGGAGCAGTCGCTGCAAAAGAGCCAGCGCGATTCGAACTGGTGGGGCGTCGCGTTGCTGGTGGCGTTGGCGATCGCGCGTGAAGGCAGCGAAACGGTGATCTTCCTGTACGGTCTCGGTTTCGGCCAGTCCGGTCACGTGGACGGCAGCCAGATGCTCGCGGTCGTAATCGGTCTCGCGCTCGCGTTCCTGACCTTCTACGTGCTGCAACTGGGCGGCAAGTTCTTCTCGTGGCGGCTGTTTTTCCGCATCACCGAAATCATGCTGTTGTTCCTCGGCGCGGGCCTGTTCCAGACCGGCGTGGACAAGCTGATCGACAAGGAAATCCTGCCGACACTCGTCGATCAGATGTGGAACTCGTCGGCGATTCTGGACGACTCGGGCACCTTGGGTTCGCTGGTCGCCACGCTCACCGGCTATCGCGCGCATCCGGCAATGATGAATCTGGTGGCGTACGCGGTGTACTGGGCGGTGGTGTATCTGCTGTTGCGCCGTGCAAACCGCAAGCCGGTACAACAAGCCGCCGGGCGCGCGGCATGAGCACCGTGATGACCCGCCCGGGCCGCCTTGCGGCGGCCGGGCAGTGGATGCAGCGCCACGGCGCCGCGATTCGCGGCATTCAGTGGGTCGTGGTGGCGGTCTACGCGTTTCTGATTCTGGTGCCGGCGGTCATGCCGCTGCCGGACGACACGGCGCACTTGTGGAATAACCTCACGCTGGCGGCGCAGTTCGTCTTCTGGGGAATCTGGTGGCCGTTCGTGCTGCTTTCGATGGTCATGCTCGGCCGTGTCTGGTGCGGCGTGCTGTGCCCCGAAGGCGCGCTCGCCGAATTCGCCAGCAAATACGGGCGAGGCTGGGCGATTCCACACTGGATGCGCTGGAGCGGCTGGCCGTTCGTCGCATTCGGCATCACCACCATCTACGGTCAGATGGTGAGCGTCTACCAGTATCCGAAGGCCGTGCTGCTGGTGCTGGGCGGTTCGACCTTCGCGGCGATGATCATCGGCTTGCTTTACGGGCGCGAGAAACGTGTCTGGTGCAAGTATCTGTGCCCCGTCAACGGGGTCTTTTCGCTTCTGGCGCGGCTCGCGCCGTTTCACTACAAAGTCGATGAAGACGCCTGGCGCCGTTCCTACAAGAACGGCGAGCATGGGCATCGCGTGATTCCGATCAATTGCGCGCCGCTCGTGCCGTTGCGCAATATGAAGGGCGCGTCGGCCTGCCATATGTGCGGCCGTTGCAGCGGGCACCGCGACGCGATTGCGTTGACGTGGCGCGCGCCGTCCTCGGAAGTGGTTCAGTTGGGCGACAAGCAGGCGAACCCGTGGGACACCGCGTTGATCCTGTACGGTCTGCTCGGCATTGCGATCGGCGCGTTCCACTGGACCGCGTCGCGCTGGTTCGTCGATCTGAAGATGTTCTTCGCGACCTGGCTGGTCGATCACGACATTACGTGGCCGCTCGACACCAATGCACCGTGGTTCCTGTTCACGCATTACCCCGAGCAGAACGATGTGTTTTCGTGGCTCGACGGCACGATGGTGATCGGCTACATCCTCGCCACGGCGTTGGTGTACGGCACCGCGCTGCTGGTGCTGCTGATGGGCGCGACGCGCATGCTGGGGCGCTTCAATGCCGTGCGTTTGCATCATCTGACGCAAGGGCTGATTCCGATTGCCGGCGCGGGCGTGTTCCTCGGCCTGTCCGCGACCACGCTGTCGCTGTTGCGCGCGGAACATGTGTCGTTGTGGTGGGCGTCGGACATGCGTATCGCGATACTGGCGATTGCCAATCTGTGGAGCGCATGGCTGGCCTGGCTCGTTACGCGCCGCTACAGCGAACGCTTCGTTCAGCGCGGCCTCGCGATGATGTGGTTCGGCGCGGCGCTGGCCGTGGTCGACAGCGCATGGTGGTTGATGTTCTGGGGCTGGGCTTCGAAGTGACGCCGAGGTAACGCCGAAGCAAGGCCGAAATAACTCAATACCCGGCGCCGCGACTGGATGCATCTGATGCACCGTTAAGCGCCGCGCCAAACAGAAAAGCCGTGGAGATGACATCATCCTACGGCTTTTTTCATTGTCTGCATGATCGGTACACGCCGTTGCGTGTGGCCGCATCGAGTGAGGACCAAAAAAGCGGCCTGGCTGGCTGCGACGGCTGGCTTGGTGTCTGCACGAAGGGGTCTAATTCTCACGTGCAAGCCGTCGTGGCTGGCTAATGCCCAACACCTCTCTGGGAGGTGGTCCCCACAATACCCGGTAGTTACCGCTGTTCGTCCTTACTTCGTCAGAATCAACTTGCCCAGGCGCGTTGCGCGCAACTGGTAGGTCTCGCCGTTGTGCACGATGCTGACGTGGCTATGTCCTTGCAGCAGCGCGTCGCTGCGTACGATCCGCTCCGACGTCTCGCCCGATGATGCCTTGGCGCGATCCGCGCCAGGCTTCTGGCTGGTCGCCGCCGCCGTGGAGGCTTTCGGACGGCTGGTCAGCGCGGCCGCGGGGCGGCGCAAGCTGAGTGTCGAAGGGCGCGCAGTATCGGTCATTGGTTTTTTGCTGTTGGTCGATTCGATGGATTAATTCTAAATGATAACTATTCCTATTTACAAGTTAAGGAAGTTGATCGAATTTTTGTTTCGATAGTCGAGCGACCAAGGCGGCGACAAAACGGAGAAATCTGGCCAAGGCCGCCGCTTCGACCAGCGGCCTTGCAATCGATGGCGAGCGGGGCCGGAAGGGCGCCCGCGAAATTCAATGCAGCGAGCCGGGTTCCTGCTTGGCCTGCACATACTGACGGATGAGCCGAACGGTATCGATATCGTTCTCGCGATACGCCGACTTCACGATCTCCTGCGTTTGATGCGCGTCGGGATCCGTCGATTCGGGCAACGTGGTCGCGTACTCGAAGCGCAGAAACAGCTGCAGTTCGTCCGGTTGCTCGATGGTCATGGTGAGCGAGCCGCCGACGTAGTCCGCCGTCGGCAGAATGTCGTAGCGCACGCTCTGGCTTTGGTCCAGCGTGACGCGGTCGCGTACGGTCGCCTGGCCGTAGTGCAGCTCCCGCTCGAGCACGTTGCCGTCGCGCGAGAGAATCGTGCAGCTGTCGAGCCCCATCACGAACAGTTGCGGCTGTTCGGCGCGCAGCACGAGACCCTCCCACAACTGCTCGCGGGTCATCGACTCGACAAACGGATTCAACGGGTCGTTGATCTGGATAAGGTGTTCGAAATTCAAAACGACGGCTTCCTATGAAAGCGTTAAGCGACGGCGAGCCCTGAACGGATCGTGATCGAGTGCGTGAGGATCTTGTGAACCGGGCACTGATTGGCAATTTGCAAGAGCCGTTCCCGCTGCTCGTCGGACAGATCGCCTTCCAGCACGATTTTGCGGTCGATGGTCGTGCCCGCGTCGCCGGTTTCGAGCGAGAGCGTCACGCGTACGTCGGCGAGCGGCCATTCCTTGCGCTGAGCGTACATTTTCAGCGTGATCGACGTGCACGCGCCGAGGCTCGACAGCAACAACGAAACGGGTGTCGGCCCGCGATCACCGCCGCCGAGCGACTCGGGCTCGTCGGCAAGCCATGTGTGCTTGCCGTCGTCGAAAAGGACCTGGAAATTCGTCGAACCGATGTGGGCGGTGACGGTGGGCTCTGCCATGCGCGCTCCTGAACAGGGACGGAAATCGCCGCGCGCCACCGCCCGTTTTGACGCAACGGCGTGGCGCGCGGCCTGAATCGCTATTGTGAACGAATTTACCGGCCTTCGCGCCTTGGGTTGCGGCGCGGGCGACGCGTGCTTCGCGCGCCCGGGACTCAATGCGTGATCGCGCCCATGCGCCCGGCCTGGTAATCGACGACGGCCTGGCGGATCTCGTCTTCCGTGTTCATCACGAACGGGCCATAGCGCACCACCGGCTCCTTAAGCGGCACGCCGCCGAGCAGCAGCACGTCGAGCGGCTCCGCGCCGGCCGTGAGCGTCACGGAGTCACCGTCGTTCTGAAACACGACCATTTTCTGCGCACCGATTTCCTGACGCGCTTCGCCTTCGCCGTAGAACCCGTTACCCGACAGGCTATACGCAAACACGCGATAGTCGGCGGGCACCGGCTGCCGGATCGTCGCGCCCGGTTGCAGCGAGAAATGCTGATACAGAATCGGCGTGCGCGTTTCGATCGCGGCCTTGACGCCGAGCGCTTCGCCCGCGATCACCTTGACGCGCACCTTGCCGTCCGCGGACGTTGCTACGGGAATGCTCGACGACGGCATTTCCTGGTAGCGCGGCGCGATCATCTTGTCGCGCCGCGGCAAATTCACCCACAACTGCAAGCCGTGCACGCGCCCGCCTGTGCGGACGAATGACGGGTCCGGCATCTCGCTGTGCACGACCCCCGCGCCCGCGGTCATCCACTGCACGTCGCCGGCGTGCAGGGTGCCGGAATGGCCGGCCGAGTCCTTGTGACCGAACTGGCCCTCCAGCACATAAGTGACCGTTTCGAAGCCGCGATGCGGATGGTCGGGCGCGCCTTTGGCTTCGCCCGGCGCGTAGTCGATCGGGCCCATTTCGTCGAGCAGCAGGAACGGATCGAAGTCCATCAGCATGCGGGTCGGAAACGGGCGATGGACGATAAAGCCGCCACCCTCGGTCGTGCGAACGGCGGGAAACGTGCGTTCGATCGTGCGGGTCGTGCTCATCAAAGTCACCTCAAAAAATGGGGAATAGCGTTATTTTTGAAACATGGAGCTATTATAGGGACCGTTTTCCGGGGTGCCAGCCGCCCTCGCGCAATGGATTGTTCTATTACTGGAACGATGAGATGAAGATCGATTCACACAATCTGAATGACCTGATGTATTTCTCGCAGGTCGTCGAACATGGCGGTTTTTCCGCCGCCGAACGCGTGCTCGGCATCTCCAAGTCGCGGCTGTCGCGCCGGCTGACCGAGCTCGAAGCGTCGCTCGGCGTGCGCCTGCTGCAGCGATCCACGCGCAAGCTGGCGCTGACCGAAGCGGGACAACTGTTCTATCAGCATTGTCAGGCGATGCTGAGCGAGGCGCAGGCGGCCGTCAACGTCGTTCAGCAACTGCGCTCATCGCCGCGCGGCACAGTGCGCGTCAGCGTCCCGGTCACGATTTCGCAGACGATTCTGTCGCAGATCCTGCCTGAGTTCATGCATCGCTATCCGGAAGTGCGTGTGGTCATGCGCGTGACGAACCGCGTGATCGATCTGTTCGAGGATTCGATCGACGTTGCGCTGCGGGTGCGCTCCGATCCGCCGGAGAATGCCAACATCGTGGTGCGGCCGCTGTGGCGCACGCAGCAGATGCTGGTCGGCGCGCCGAGCCTGTTGCAACAGAATGCGCCGCCGTTGCTGCCGGCCGATCTGAATCGCTTCGAAACGCTCGACGTGCCGACCGGCGATGGACGCCACGTCTACAACCTGATCGCGCCAGACGGCACGCGGCACGCGCACGAACATGAGCCGCGCCTCGTCACCGCGGATCTGATGACGATTCGCGAAGCGGTGCTCGGTGGTGTCGGTATCGCCGCGTTGCCGGAGATGATGTATGGCGCCGCGTTGCGAGCGGGGCAATTGTCGCCGGTCATGCCGGGTTGGACCTTCCCGACGCCGCAGTTGTACGCCGTATTCGTGTCGCGGCAGGGGATGGTGCCGGCGGTGCGTGCGTTTGTCGATTATCTGGTCGAGATGCTCGATCCCGACGACGGCAAACACATCATGGGCGAGTGCCCCGCGCGCGAGGAAAAGGCCGCTGCCGCGCAGCCTTCGTTCGCGATTTCTCCATAGCACTTCTCACACGCGACAACATCGCTTTTAGCATTTAAGCGCGGCCTGTCATGAGTACTTTCAATGGCCGTTTGCTTGAATGCGCGCGCTCCCGGGCCTATAGTGAAATCCCTTCGCTAAGGAGTCTCTTATGCGAAAACTCATGGCCGCTATCATAGCGGGCCTGATAGGGCTGACCGCGCTGTCCGTGTCGATCACGGCTGTCGCATGCGGTGATTCAGGTAGCTATCAATCTTCGACCGATGGCAAATGATCCCGCCGCCCGAAGGCGCCGAGTGCGCACAAAAAAAGGCCTTCATCCGACGATGAAGGCCTTTTACTTTTCAGCCCTTTTTTAAAGGGCTTTTATCGTATCACTTCGCTTTCGGTTGGGTCACGAAGCCGATCTTGGTCAGGCCGCCGGCCTGTGCCGCCGACATCACTTCCGCCACTTTTTCGTACGGAACCTTGCGGTCCGCGTCGAGATGCAGTTCGGGTTGCGGGTTCGCTTGCGCGGCTTCTGCAATTTTCGCGCGCAGTGCGGTGTCGTCGACCTTTTTGTCGTCCCACATGACGTTGCCGTCGGCGTCGACCGCGACGGTCACCTGCGCGGGCTTGGTGTCTTCTTTCTGGCTGCTTGCATGCGGCAGATCGATCTTGACCGCGTGACGAATCACAGGAATCGTCACCATGAAGACGATCAGGAGAACCAACATCACGTCGACGAGCGGCGTCATGTTGATTTCGTTCATCAGGCCGTCGTCATCGTCGGCGGCGAAGGGGCTCATTGCCATTGGATTGCCTCGCTGATCAGTTCGTGCGCGCGGCGAGCCGCAGGCCGTCACCGCGCTTGGACGACGACAGTCGCGCGCCCGTCACGAAGAATGCGTGCAGGCCGTGCGCAAAGCGGCTCAGTTTGGCCACCACCGCCTTGTTGGCGCGCGTCAGTGCGTTGTAGCCAAGCACTGCCGGAATCGCGACGAAAAGGCCGAACGCGGTCATGATCAACGCTTCGCCAACAGGGCCGGCGACCTGATCGATCGACGACTGACCACTCGCGCCAATCGCCAGCAGCGCGTGATAGATGCCCCACACCGTGCCGAACAGACCGACGAACGGCGCCGTGCTGCCGATCGACGCGAGAATCGCGAGACCGCTCTGCATGCGGGCGACGCTTTCGTCCATCGTGTCCTTCAGGCAGCGCGTGATCCAATCCGACACGTCCATGCGGTCGTGCAGATGCGGCTGTGTCTGATGATGGTGATCGGCCGCTTCCTGACCCGACAGCGCCAGTGCGAGGAACGGATTGTCCTGCGGGGTCGACGAACCGGCGCCGAGTTTCTTGACGCCGTCGGCGAGATCGTCCGAGTGCCAGAACGCCTGTTCGGCGTTCTTCGTGAGGCGCTTCAGGCGCATCACATTCCAGCCCTTGATCACGATCACGCTCCACGACATGACCGACATGATCAGCAGCGCGAGCGCGATGCCGCGCGTCACGAAATCCCCTTGCGCCCAGACGTGCGCCAGTCCGTAGTTTTGCATTGCAATTCCTTTTTTTGAAATCTGCTTCAGTCGCTCAGACTGAAGTTGTAAGGCCGGGTATAAGCGGCTCGAATCGGCTGGCCGTTCTCGAGAAATGGCTTGCAGGTAGTCGCGTGCACGGCGGCGAGCGCAGCGTCGTCGAGACGGCTGAAGCCGCTGCTCTGTTGTAGCTGGATGTCTTCCAGCTTGCCCGTCAGGCCGACCACGAACCGCACGGTGGCGGTGCCGGTTTCACCACGCCGCCTGGATAGCGGTGGGTAATCAGGCTTCACCAGTTCGCAATTAAGGTGCGAGACGTTCTTGGGCGCGCTGACCTCTATCGTCTGACGGCTAACGGCCGGCGCGGCAGCAGCTGGCGGCGCGACAGGGGCGGCCGGCGCGGGCGGCGTAGGATCGGGTGCGGCGACGGGCGTCGGCGAGGGCGCGGCGGCCACCGGTAAAGGCGTTGGCGTCGGCTTGGGCGTTGGAGCCGGCTTCGGCTGGACTTTCGGCTTGGTGTGAACCGGCGGCGTCGGCTTGGGCGGCGGCGGTGCGATCGACTGTATCGCGACGGGCGTGGCAACCGGCGCCGGCGGCAGCAACTGCGCGGTCATCACGCGCGATTCGAGGACCGGTTGAACAGGGTCGTGCCGCAAGGTCATCACCACGGCCAGCAGCGCGACGTGAATCGCTGCAACCAGTGCGGTGGCTGTCAGGACGCGGGAGTTCGGTCGGGTGGACGAAGCCGGCATGGCGCCGGCTGAAACGGTATGCGAGGCCGGCATATCAGCGTGGCGGCGCGCTGTGAATGCAGCGGGTCAGACAAGACGTCGTCATGTTCGAAAAATCAGCAGCGAAATGAACAAAGTGGTCACGAAACCAATCAGCAATTCCATCTCGAACTCCTGTGAGGGGTGAGCGGGTAGCTGGCTGGTACGAATACTGGCTTGCTGACGGCAGTGGGATAACGCTTGAACAGCGAAGAGCGGCAGTGGGCGGCAGGCACCCGAGGCGCGGCGTCAGCCGCTCCTTGATACTCGGTCTCAGGCGGCCTTGCGTTCGTAGAACGTCAGCGGGACAGCCTGGGGATTATGCTCGAAACCACAGCGGCTCGCGCATACGCCGCTCTGCATCATGACGTCGCGGACGGACTCCGCGCATTTTCCACAGCAGGAAGCGACGCCGAGTTCGAACTGCAACTCGTCGAACGAATCGACGCCTTCCGCGATCGAGGCACGGATCTTTCGGTCAGAAACGGACTTGCAGACACAGACAATCATGGCAGGCGTCATAGCTAACGTTAATGCGAATTATTATCATTATGTTTGAGCCGTTTGGCAAGCGTCCTGGCCAATTTTTTGTAACAAAACCAGACTCTTAGAAGGGTTTCGTCTAAAGGACGAAATCGGGCGGCGGGTGGCCGTTGGGGCGAAAAGGGGGCGTCAAGGCGGCCTAAAGGCGGCCTAAAGGCGCTCCCACGGCGCCTCCGAGCGGCCTCTCCAACAGGCGCCCCAAAGTCACTCCCAAAGCCATTGGAAAGGCGCGCTGGAGTTCGCAGCGCTCCTGTAAAAGCGCGTGTCGGCGCGGCAAAAAACCGCGTGGGTCAGGCGTTCAGGCGGCTTGGGAGTTCGGAGCTGCGGTGCGACGCGAGGGAATCGACACCTGTTCGACCGTCGCGTCGATATGTAGCAGGCTGGCTGCCAGTTGCTGCTGATGCGAGCCGTCCCCGGTGGAATAAAAGCGGGGCAGAACAGCGCCCGCGCTTTCCGGCGCCGCGCGCAGGCCGTGTTGGTCCAGCACCCGTTCCAACTGGCGCGCAATCGCGACGCTCGTGTCGATCAACACCAGCCGGTCGCCGACGATGTCGCGAATCGCCGCGTCGAGGAACGGGTAGTGCGTGCAGCCGAGCACCAGCGTGTCCGCGCCCGCGTCGAGCATAGGCTGCAGGTAGCCGCGCAGCAGTTCGCGCAGTTCGGCGGAGCCGACGTCGCAGCGTTCCACCGCCTGCACCAGTCCGTGGCCCGGCTGGCAAAGAAAGCGGCAATCGGCCGCGTAGCGTTCGAGCAGCGCCTGGAAGCGCGCGCTGCGCAGCGTCACCTGGGTGGCGAGCACGCCCGCGACGCGAGTTTTCGACTGCAATGCAGCGGGTTTGATACCGGGTTCGACGCCGACCAGCGGAATAGGCAGCTTCTCGCGAACCATCGCGATTGACTGCGCGGTTGCGGTGTTGCAGGCGACCACCAAGGCCTTCGCGCCTTGCTTGACCAGCCATTCGCCGATTGCGAGCGTGCGGTCGGCGATGAAATCGTCGTCGCGCTCGCCGTAGGGGGCGTAGAGCGAGTCGGCGGCGTACAGGATCGCCTCGTCAGGCAGTTGTGCGCGCACCGCCCGCAATACCGACAAGCCACCGAGACCCGAATCGAAAATGCCGACCGGTGCGCGCGATCCCGCGCCAGACGTGAACATTTCTGTTGTCGTAGACGGTGATTCTGCGGGCATAGGCGAAGAGGATGCGTGCGGCACGGCGTTCAAGGAAAACCTGGGAAGGTGCGCAAGTATATCGCCCGCGCGGCGTGCCCTAGCGGGACTTGCCGTGCGGCGCCTCCCGGGGAGGAGTTCGTGCAGAACTCCCCATTAGAGACGCTGTTCGGCGCGCTTTCCGGAAGCACTTCGTCAGGACATTCCACGGGGACGGGATTCAGGGCGCCTCCCCAGAGCACTTCCGCCGGGCGTCCACCAAGCGCACCGCCGCCAGTACCCGCTCCGTTGCGAACGGGCCGACCCATGAACGGGGCGCGTGCGGGGTGCGGGCGGTTGCGCCGTAATGCGATCAGGACTCGACCGAGCCCATTGCGGATTGCTGATAGTTCTGGATCCCGACCTTGTCGATCAGGTCGATCTGCGTTTCGAGCCAGTCGATATGTTCTTCGGTGTCGTCGAGAATTTTCGTGAAGATTTCGCGCGAGATGAAATCACGAACCGATTCGCAATACACGATCGCTTCCTTGCAGGTGCTCTGCGAAATCTGTTCGAGCTTCAGATCGCATTCGAGGATCTCTTTCGTTTCCTCACCGATCAGCAGCTTGTGCAGGTCTTGCAGGTTCGGCAGACCGTCGAGCATGAAAATGCGTTCGATCAGCCAGTCGGCATGCTTCATTTCGCCGATCGATTCGTCGTATTCATGCTTGCCGAGTTTCTCGAGGCCCCAGTGCTTATACATCCGCGCGTGCAGAAAGTACTGGTTGATCGCAGTCAGTTCGTTCTTCAGTTGCGAGTTCAGGTACTCGATAACTTTCTTGTCGCCTTGCATGGTATTTCCTTTGTGGGACTTTGAATTTTCAACAACAATAAACGCCATACCTGAAAAAGCCAAGGGAACAGACATATCTTTTGACATTGTTTCAGGTGTCGCGTGTCGCGTTGCGCGCGGCAACAAAAAAGCCGGGACCGCAGTCCCGGCTCTTCGACATACGTGACAGGCGTTAGCGGCGAATCAAACCGTCGCGACCGGAATCTTGCCGATCTTGGCTTGCCATTCCTTCGGGCCGGTCTGGTGCACGGAGGTGCCGTTCGAATCGACGGCCACCGTGACCGGCATATCCTGCACGTCGAACTCGTAGATCGCTTCCATGCCGAGGTCTTCGAACGCGAGCACTTTCGCGCTGCGAATCGCTTTGGACACGAGGTACGCTGCGCCGCCCACGGCCATCAGGTAAGCGGCCTTATGCTTCTTGATCGCTTCGATCGCGACCGGGCCGCGCTCGGCTTTGCCGATCATTGAAATCAGGCCGGTTTGAGCCAGCATCGTCTCGGTGAACTTGTCCATGCGCGTTGCCGTGGTCGGGCCTGCGGGGCCGACGGCTTCATCGCGCACCGGATCGACCGGGCCGACGTAGTAAATCACGCGGTTCGTGAAGTCGACGGGCAGCTTTTCGCCCTTCGCCAGCATGTCGGCAATGCGCTTGTGGGCCGCGTCGCGGCCCGTCAACATCTTGCCCGACAGGAGCAGCGTCTGGCCCGGCGTCCACGCGGCGACTTCTTCCGGCGTGAGCGTGTTCAGGTCGACGCGCTTGCTCTTCTCCGTGTCCGGCTGCCAGTGCACGTTCGGCCATGCGTCGAGCGACGGCGCTTCGAGTTTGGCGGCGCCTGAGCCGTCCAGCGTGAAGTGCGCGTGACGGGTGGCCGCGCAGTTCGGGATGATCGCGATCGGCTTGGACGCGGCGTGCGTCGGCGCGGCCATGATCTTCACGTCGAGCACGGTGGCGAGACCGCCGAGACCCTGTGCGCCGATACCGAGCGCGTTGACCTTCTCGTGCAGTTCCACGCGCAATTCTTCGATCCAGTCCTTCGGGCCGCGTGCGATCACGTCCTGAATGTCGATCGGATCCATCAGCGATTCCTTCGCCATCACCATCGCTTTCTCAGCGGTGCCGCCAATGCCGATGCCGAGCATACCCGGCGGGCACCAGCCCGCGCCCATGGTCGGCACGGTCTTGAGAATCCAGTCGACGATCGAATCCGACGGATTCAGCATCGCGAACTTCGACTTGTTTTCCGAGCCGCCGCCCTTGGCCGCGACCTGCACGTCGACCTTGTCGCCCGGCACGATCTCGTAGTGGATCACGGCCGGCGTGTTGTCTTTCGTGTTCTTGCGGCCGCCTTCGGGCGGGCTCACGATCGACGCGCGCAGCACGTTGTCCGGGTTCAGATAACCGCGGCGCACGCCTTCGTTGATCATGTCGGTGACGCCCATCGTCGCGCCGTCCCAACGCACGTCCATGCCGACCTTCACGAACACCGTGACGATGCCGGTGTCCTGGCAGATCGGGCGCTTGCCTTCGGCGCACATGCGGCTGTTGGTGAGAATCTGCGCAATGGCGTCTTTCGCCGCCGGGCTCTGTTCGAGCTCGTAGGCGCGGCCCAAGGCCTGGATGTAGTCGAGCGGATGGTAATAGCTGATGTACTGAAGCGAATCAGCAATGCTCTGAATCAGATCTTCCTGTTTGATGACGGTCATGGCTAGCTCAGTGGAGACAGGGGCGCTTGTTGTCGGACACGCCGGGCAGGGCGGATCAGTCGTGCGCCTTCAGGGGAGTGGAACCTTTAGCGGCACCCACGGCGTGCAGCACCGTGGGCTCTTCGAAATGCTTGGGATGCGTATGCGTGGTGAGGCGGTCGACCAGCGCCATCACGACTGCGGAGACGAGGAACGCCACGTGGATGATCACCTGCCACATGATCGTATGCGTCGAATTCTGGTCGGGGCTGATGAAGGTCTTCAGCAGATGGATCGACGAGATGCTGATCAGCGCCATCGACAATTTGACTTTGAGCACGCCCGCGTTCACATGGTCGAGCCATTCCGGTTCGTCCGGATGACCCTCCACGCCGAGGCGCGACACGAATGTTTCATACCCGCCGATGATCACCATGATCAGCAGGTTCGAGATCATGACCACGTCGATCAGGCCGAGCACGACCAGCATGATGTTGGTTTCGTCGAGCGTCAGGGAGGCCGTGACGAGGTGCCAGACTTCCTTTAGGAAGAGGACGACGTAGACGGCTTGCGCGACGATCAGGCCCAGATAAAGCGGCACCTGCAGCCAGCGGCTCATGAAGATGATGGCGGGCAGCGGGCGCATGGGGCGGCGCTGTTGGGCGGAGTCGGTTCGCGGAGCGGACATGGGCAAGAGTCGGATGAGACGCAGGTGACGGAACACGGACCAAAATGCGCCGGGCCGGCAGGCGCACTACGCGATATGCACGCCAGTCAGGCAAGCAAACCCGGCAAGCAAACCCGGCATGGACGGCGCATACGGCGCGATGCACAGCCAGCCGAGGCCTTAGGAGCCTCGCGTCAGGCGCGCTATTGTAACGCGTCGGCTAAATTTGCTGCATCGCGGCGGGCAGGGCTCACGAGGCCATCGGCGGCAGCCGCTTGAGCTTCAGGCTCGCGAGCCCGATCCCCGTGACCACGCAGGCGAGCGCGATGCCGTGCGCGAAGCTGGGCCGCTCGCCCAGAAACAGGATGCCGTAAATCGCCGCCGCCACCGGCAGCACGGCGCTGAACACGCCCGCGAGACTGCCCGGCACATGGCGGATGCCCTTCATCCATAACCAGAACGAAAAGATGCTGGCGGACAGTCCGTACCACAACACCAGCATCCAGACGCTGACCGGCACCGCGCGAAAGTCGAATTCGAGCCATGCGCCGGCGCCGAGCGGCAGCATCAGCAGCAGGCCGAAGAGATGGGTGTAGGCGCAGATGTCGACCGGCGCGAGCGTCTGCGTGAGGCGGCGCGACAGGATGATGTAGAGCGACTCGCAGCATACGGCGCCGAGGACCATCAGGTTGCCGGCGAGCGAACTCTCGCCGTCCGCGTTGCGATCCACGTGCGCCAGATTGATGACCAGCACGCCGACAATCGCGAGCGCGATCGACGCGAGCGCCCGGCCGTTCGGTCGCTCTTTCAGAATCAGCCACGAGAGCAACGCGACGACAGCCGGGATCGTGCTCGTAATGACGCCGGCCGCGACGGCGCTGGTGCGCTGCACGCCGCCGAGCATCAGCAGGGTAAAGCCGAAGGTGCCGAACAAGGCCTGCAGGAACAGGTTGAGCCATTCATCGCGCTTCACGCGGCGCAGTTTGGCTACGCGCAGAAGCGGCCACAGCACCGCCATTGCGATCACGAAGCGCAGCAGCGCGAAGAGGGGGACGGGAACGAACTCGACGATTGATTTACCGATGCCGACATTGGTGCCGACCAGCAGCATCGAGGTAATGAGAAGCAGGGCGTAACGATTCAAGCTGGAATCCGGGGAGCGCGGGCGTGGGGAGCGTAGTTTACCGGACGGCGCCGGGGGGGCGGTCAACTGCTGTTGTCTATGTCATTGCCGGACGCGACGCTTGCTATGCCGGGAGCGGGGGCGGCTTTGCCGGAGCGTGGATTGCATTGAAAACAGCGTGGGCGGGCGCGTGCAAATGGCGGGTGGCAGCCGGCCGCCGGGAGCGTCCACGGCGATACGTTGACGGGGTGGCGGCGGCCGGCTGCGTTCAGCGCTGCGTCAAGCGGTGCCGGTTCCGCCTGTACCGAGCTTACCCAGCATCGGCGAGAGCATGCCCATCAGCGGCGAGAGCATGCCGAGCGCCTGCCCCGCGCCCGGGATGACGGCGGAAAGAAGTCCCTGAAGGCCCTTCATGACGGTCTGGAAGAGCTCGCCGATAGCATTCGACGCTCCGTTCTGTGCTCCGTCGGCGGCGCCCGCCGGCGACGGAGCCTGAGGTTGTTGTGCGGCCATGTTGCCGGCGCCGTTCTGTGATGCGTCGGTGCCGCCGGTCGGCGGCGCCATTGTCTGCTGTCCTGCGATTGCGTCGAGTGCCGCATCATCGGAAGCCAGCGCCGCAGCCCTCTCGGCGTTCCGCGGCATAAGGTCGTGGGCAGCCGCCTCGGCGTCGCGCGACATAGCGTGGTGGGCACCGTTCGCGTGATGATGGCCACCGTTCGCGTGGTCCGCGTGCATAGGGCGGCGCATACCCATCATGTCGTCCTGCTGCACAGGCCCGTGGCTACCCTCGGTGTGCTCCGTGGAAAACATCTGGACCGAACTGGAACGGGTGCGGCCGGCCGCCCCGGCATCCAGCGCTTGCGCCATTGAACTCAGATCGAACTGCCGAGTGTTGCTGATATTATTGATCGCTTCCATCACAGAATCCTTAAATCGAGTAAAAGAAATATATAAGCCGGACAGCTGTATTGTGTGGAATTTATGCGCCCGCTTCCGGATCGCTGGTGCGCAGAAGTGCATAAATGAAATCTGGTTGTTTTCTATTGACCTCCTCTGGTTTATCCAGGTTAACCAACTGACACATCCGGGTCGATCAAATCCAAATCGATCGGATGTTTTCTGTCCAGCAACTGGGTGACGCAGATTATTCTGACAAAGCCCGTGAAATTACAGATGGCTTCCTGGGTAAGATCAATTTCAAGTGCCCATCTGGAAATCAGTTTTCCCACCGTCACCGCTTCCTGGCGCGCAATCTCTTCGATGATTCGCCAATACACCTCCTCGAGCCGAAGACAGGTGGCCAGCCCGTTGATTCTGACGGAGCGCTGCCGCGGCTTGGCGAGCTGCGGGGTGAAGTTGCAATACTGGGTCATCCGCATGTGCGTGCGCGTGTAGGAGTTCGAGAAGGCGGAGCCTCCATGACGGCGGTAAATATCCTGATGCATTTCAAGATGGCAGTGCATCTGCGATGTGAGTCGCGCGGGTTGTTTCTCATGTTCGGATGAATTCAAGTGACGGCTAGCCAATCTTCTCCCCGCAATATTCCGACTGGGTCATAAAGATGTATGACGTTTATCTGAAGTGTCGTCCTATTTTCAAGATATGCAGTCCGGATAAGATCAATTGAAAGGCCATGAGTGCGGCGATCCGGATTTGCACGCGCTAGATAAAGAGCGGTTGGAATGGCGGTATTTGAAATTGGCAGATGAAGTCATGCATATATATGACCATCCGTGATGCCGGCGCTATTAAATTTCACTGGCGTAATCAATACAACGTAGCCAGGAAATTTCGATGCTTATCACGAGCCGCAATGATTCGCCCAATAAGAAGGGCGGAGGTGGACCGCAGTCCTCGCCATCGTGCGTGACTGGCGCTGCCATGTTTCAAATGGCTGGCCGGCTCGCGGTGGTGTGGGCGGTGCTGCAAGTCTCCCAGGCTCAGGCCGTCACGCCTGCGTGGCACGGCGCGCCGATTCACTATGCGGCGAACGGGACGCCGTTGCCGGACATGCTGCGTGACGTGCTGGCGGTGGAAGGACTGTCCGCGAATATCGCCCGTGACGTGAAGGGCGCGGTCAACGGCCGTTTCGACGACACGCCCGGCAACGTGTTCATGCAGCTGGTCGAGGCTTACGGCCTGGTCTGGTATTTCGACGGCAAGTCGATGCATGTCGCGACCGCTGCCGGCGTGCGCAGCCGGGTGATTCCGTTTGCGCCGATGACCCGCGAAGCGGTTGCGGCGTTGCTGCGCAACCTCGATCTGGACGACCCGCGTCTGCCGATCCGGTATTCGGCGACGACCGCGAGGGTTGCCGGCCCGTCGGCCTTTGTCGATGCGGTGGCTGACGCGATCGACAAGGCGCAGCAGCAGAGTACCGCTGAGCCGTCGTTCGATCAGACCGAGATCCGCATTTTCCCGCTGCGCTACGCGCAGGCGCAGGACATGCACTATTCGGTGGGCTCGCAGGACCAGGTGGTGCCCGGGGTGGCCTCGCTGTTGCGGCGGGTCATGATCGACAGTTGGCAAGCCACCGCGCCGCGCGCTGCCCGCTCGCGCGCCGAAGCTCGCGCCGACGCCCGCAGCGCGCGCGGCGGTCCGCCGCCGCTGCCGAGCCTGCGCGGCCTGGGACTGGCCGGCGGCGCGCCTTCCGATGGCGACAGCTCGCCGCCACCGCTGCCCGATACGGCGACGACTGAGACGAGCCGGACCGATCAGCCCAGCGTGACGCCCGCGCGACGCAACATCATTGCCGACCCGCGTACCAACTCGGTGGTGATCAACGACCTCGCGTCGATGATGCCGAACTACGAGCGCGCCATCGCGATGCTCGACCAGCCGCAGGAACTGGTCGAGATCGACGCTGTCGTGATCGACGTGTCGTCGAGCGCGGCGCGTTCGCTCGGCGTGGCCTGGGGCGGTTCGAACGGGCGTATCAGCGGGTCCTCCGGCACCATCAACGCGCCGTTGAGCTTCGGAGCGCCGGCGCTTGCAACAGCGGCGGGCGTGGCGTCCGGACTGAATCTCGCCACTCTGGTCGGCAACTCGGCGCAGTACCTGTTCGCGCAGATTCACGCGCTGGAAGACGCCGGCCAGGCACGCGTGCTGTCGAGCCCGCAAGTCCTCACGCTGAACAACATGGAAGCGGTGCTGACTTCGCACAGCTCGGTCTATGTGCGGGTGGCGGGCAACCAGGACGTCGATCTCTACAACATCGATACCGGTCTCACGCTGAAGGTAACGCCGAGCGTCGAATCGGCCGCTGATCCGCGCCGCAATATCCGGCTCAACATCCAGATCGATGACGGCGCGTTCAATACATCGATGTCGGTCGACGGCATTCCGAAGGTCGACAACCACTCGATCGTCACTCAGGCGATCGTGCGCGACGGCGAGAGTCTGCTGGTCGGCGGGTATCAATACGAGCGCAGCGAAAGCAGCACGTCGAAAGTGCCGGTGCTCGGCGACGTGCCCTACGTCGGCGCGCTGTTTCGCGACACCCAGACGACCCGGCAGCGTCTCGAACGTTTGATCCTGATCACACCGCGCCTCAAGCGTGCGGCTGGCACCGGCGAGGCGGCGGGCGGGGCGGTCATGGCGGGGCCGGCTGTGGCGCCCGCAGGAGTGGGGGCGGTCTTTGCACCGGGCTCCGGTTTGCCCGGCGTCGCGAGTGTCGAAGCGGGTTCGCTTGCGCAAGGGGCACAAGCGGCACAAGCGGCACAAGCGAGGATGCCCCCGCTCCCGGCGGCCACCAATATCCCGCCGGCGGTCGCTGCCGCGCTGCGGGCGCCGTCGCGCGGTGCTGCTTCGACCGCGCCTCCGCCAGTCACGCCATTGCCATTGCCGCCGCCTCTGCCCGCATGGCAATCGACACGCAAGATGCCTTGGGAGGACCGCAATGACCGCTGACGCAATGATCCTCGTGAACGACGGCGTGCATACCGGTGCCAGCATCGCGCTGTCCGCCGATAGGCCGCTGCGGATCGGCAGCGGCGGCGATGCCGATCTGATGGTGATCGACGAAGGGGTCGAGCCGCTGCACGCCACCGTCGAGCTGCGCGGCGCGGCGCTCGGGCTGGTCGCGCACCAGCCGGGCGTGACGGTGTTCGGCCGGCGACTGGCGCCGGGGCGGCGCGTGCTGTTGCGGCGCGGCGCGTGGTTTTCGGCGGGCGCGGTCACCTTCCAGTTCGGCGGCCGCGATGAGCCGACTCCGACGATGGCGGGCGACGCCGAGCGCGCCTATCTATTGCGCCATGCGCCGCTCGCCTATTGCGCGAAACGCTGGTCCGACGCGTCGCCCGTTGCGAAGGCGACGGTCTTTGCGGCGCCGGTCGCCTTCGCGCTGCTTGCGTGGATCACGTCGAATCCGATGACGGGCAGGCCGCACGCACCGCGCATCGACGACACGTTCCGGCTGGTTAAGACGCATCCCGATCCGAAGTCCGGCGCGCTCGTCTACGAGGGCTACGTGCAGTCGCCCGCGGATCTGTCCGCGCTGACCGCGCGGGCGTGGTCACGGCAGCGGGCGCCGGTCATGCGCGTGATCGTGCTTTCGCAATTGCAGGACCAGGTCGGCGATTTTCTCGCGCGCTATTACCGCGGCGCCGAGGTGCGGGCCGCCGAGCCGGGTGCGTTCACCGTGGTACTGCCTGGCGCGCCGGGGTTCGTGTCGCCTGAGTCGTGGGACTACGCACGTGTCGCGAGGCTGGCGCGCGCTGAGATCGACGGGCTGCGCGAGCTCACGTTCCCCGGCCACTCGCTGGAGGGTGGAAAGGTGCGCGTGCCTCTCGAGGCACTGGGAATGAATCTTCTCGCCGGCAGTCACGCGGCCTGGCTGACCGATGCACAAGGCCAGCGCTATTTCGTTGGTGCGCGATTGCCTGTCGGGAGAATCACGCGGATCTCGGCCTGTGCGGCAGAGGTGACGCTCGACGATGGTTCGATCTACGAATTTTTTATGAGTGCCGCCCATGACACAGAAAGATGCCGCTAGAAGTACGCCCGGTTCATTTGGCGAGCTTTCTATCGAGGAGAAGCTCGCTCAACCCGGAGGGGCCGGTCGAGAAGAAATCGTCGCCCGCCTGACGCATGAGATCGGCTGCCTGAACAGCGCAATGCCAACTGCTTCACGGGAGCTGCAAAAAGAAATGGTTTTGCTTGTCGAGTGTTTGCGCGCGGCTCGGCAAGTTGTGGAGCGAAGTGTGAACTTCGCGAATGCGCGCGACAACCTTAAGGAAGAGAAATCATGAATGGTGTAAATGCGCTGGTCCACCAGAACCCGGGTATCAATCCCCACACCGCAGGCGGCGGTGGCGTCAACTCGGTATTTAACCGCAATGGCGGTGGTGGGGACGGTTCTTTTAGCGGCGACTTTAAGGTCGACAGCGTTAAAAACCTAGTCAAGGAGCTTTATCTGAAGTCAGTCGATAAGTTTAATTCAGCGGCGAACGCGGCTAAAGCCGATTCGCAACAAGCGACGCAGGCGGGCGGGCAGGGCGCGCAAGGTGGACAAGGCGCGCAAGGCGGACAAGGCGGCGCTCCGGGTCCGGCCTCCATGATGGACGCGCAGGCGGCATTGTCGGACGTCCAGACAACTCATTCGCTGGCTATCAACATGATCTCGGACGCTGGTCACGTGGCAACTGAGGCCGCGGGCGCACTTAAGACCTCCTAAAAAAAGCGGTGCGAAGGCGCCCTCGCGGCGTCTTCCGGAGCTATTGCAGATGCAGGACGACACGTTGCAACTACTCATTTCGATTGGCCACTATGCCTGTGCTCATCGATGTTTCGACGAGGCGCGCTTTCTGTTCGGGCGGTTGGGATTGTTGTATCCGCAGCGCGCCTTCCCGTATATCGGGCTTGGCTTGGTGGAACTCAATCAGGCGAACTATCGCGCTGCCTCCCGGCTGCTCGGTCGGGCGGTGGATCTCGCGCCGGACAGCTCGGTGGCATGCGCATGGCTGGGTGCGTGCCAGTTGGCTGAAGGTCATTACGCACTCGGCACACGAACGCTGATGGCGGTGCCAAACGACGAGGATCCTAATGCGTTTTCGATGGCAACGGCGTTGCTGAAGCTACCCGAATGCGCGCCTTATACCCGTGCCGCGCGCGCTGCACAGACTACGCACGGCGCGGCTTTGTTTTCAACGATTGAACGACTAACTATTCGAGGCGGCCATTGACATGACTACCAATTCTTTTACTCCGTTGCCGGCGCCAGTCGATGCATGGTCCGCCATGCCTGCCGCCACTCCCCAGCTCACTCTCGGGTCGGGCGACGCACACCCGATGTACGAGCGTTTGCTGAACGACGTGCAGGATGGCTACGACGCATCGAAGCTCGAGGTGACCAAGCATCTGCATCACCGCGCATCCGGCAGCTTATCGACCCTGCAGATGCTGGACTTGCAGGCCGACATGATTAATTTCACCGTGCGGGTGCAATTCGTGACGAACGTCGCGGAGAAGATCAGCCACGCGATCGACAATCTGACGCAAAAATGATGCGCCGCGCCCTGATCCTGCTGCCGGTGCTGCTTCTCCTCGTCGGCTGCAGAACCTCGCTTTTCGAAGGCCTGGACGAGGACCAGGCGAACCATATCGTCGCCGCGCTGAGCCATCACGGCATCAATGGCTACAAGGAGCGCAACCCGGACCGCACCTGGAACATCTCGGTCGACGACGCCGATGCCGTGGTCGCCACCGAACTGGCGAGCGCTTATGCGCTGCCGCGCGGCGGCCACCCGAATCTCGGTGAACTGTTCAGCCGCCAGGGGCTCATTTCGAGCCCTGAGGAAGACCGCGTCCGCTACGTGTACGGGCTCTCGCAGGAAATCTCCGAGACGCTCGAAAAAATGGACGGCGTGCTGCTGGCGCGCGTGCATATCGTGCTACCGGAAAAGGACCCCATGGATCCGGCGCAGGACACACTGCCGTCGGCTTCCGTGATGATGCGCTATCGCAGCGACTACAACCTCGAACCGATGCGCGACCGGATTCGCGCGCTGGTCGCGGGCGGTGTCGAAGGGCTGACGCCGGCACGCGTATCGCTGACGCTCGTCGCGGTCACGCCGGTGCTGACCTTTCCCGCCGACTGCGCGGCGGATGACGGCGTCGCCAGTGCAGCGGGCGCGGTCGCCGCGACGACTTGCGCGCAGAGCGCCGGCTATACGCCGTCGCGTGCCACGGCGATGCTGGGCGTGCTGGCCTTGCTGGTGGCGCTGATGAGCGGCTCGATCTGGCTGTGGCGCTCGGGAAGGCGCACATGGTTCAAACCGAAGAAGGGCGCCGAAGTGTCGGACACAAGTGCGCGTTCGGAGCGCGCCAAGCACGCCGGAGGCGAGGCATGAGGCGCGCCTATACCTGTGCGCCGGCCTATTGGGCGCATCACAGCTGGCTCGAACACGGCAAGCCGATCCGCGACGAACGTACCGCGCGCATCGCGCATGCGTTTCTGTTTGGAAGCTATCCGCAACTGGTTCAGGTGGCGCTGGCCGACGTGCCGCCCGCGCTGCCGATCTGGCCGCGGCCGGCTTGCGCGCGGCTGTGCCGGATCGTCGCCGCGCTTGCGTTCGCGCCTTCGCTGCGCCGCGTGGTCGCCGCGCAGGCTCGTGCCGCCTTTGCGGCGGGGATTGCGCCGCGCCTGCTCGGTGCGATTCAGCGGCACCCGCGTGCGCAGACTGCCGATCTGCTCGTCGAACCGGCGCCGTCGCTATTCAGCCGGCGCGACATGACGGCAGTCGGCCTCGCACTCGCGCTCGAAGCCACCGCCGACTCGCGCTATGCATTCTGGTGGAGCCTGCGCTTGCCGCGCGAGATGTCGGAAACCGCGTCGCGTTATCGCGTGAGCAATTTATCTTCCGCCGAAGCGCGTGAACTGGTCGCCGAGGCGCGCCGTCTGATGGGAGCCCATCCATGCTGATATGTCGACTGGGTGCCTGGCGCATCGAATCGGACGGACATCTGAGCGCGCATGAACTGGCGTCGCTCGACGGCCTGCGCGCAGTCGATGCCGACCGTGCAGCGGACGCGGCACACGAGCGCCGCCGCCTCGGCACGCGGGTGCGCGAACTCAAGCGCCGCGCGTGGCGTCATGGCCACGCGGCCGGCACGGCGGCAGCGCTGCGCGAACATGTCGGACGCACGAGCGCGGTGGCATTCGCCGCCCATCGTCTCGAAGAGAGGCTCACGCAGATCGTGCTCGGCGCGGTGAGCGACATTGTCGGCGAACTGCCGCCGTCGGCCGCGTTGAAGCATCAATTGCGCCGCTCGATTACGGTCGCGCAGTCGCAGCGGCTTGTGTCGGTCCGCGTGGCACCGGCCGAGTTCGATGACGCGGTGCGCCTGATCGCCGCCCTCGAGCAGGACCTCGGCGCGCCGCTATGCAGCGTGCTCGCCGATGCGGGACTGCCGGCTCGCTCGTGCGTCGTCGAAACCGAGTCCGGCGTGATCGACGCCGGCTTGAAAGTGCAGTTGCGGGCGCTGGAGCGTGGGATCCGCGACAGCGTGGCGGCGGTGCTGCGCGAGTATGACTTCGCCGATGGTTCGGGCCGTACGGCGCTCGACACGATCGAGCAGGGCGTGCGACAGACGTTGGCCGTGCTCGCGGCGCCGTTGGCAGCGCCGATGTTGCCTTCGCCTTCGCCAATGCAGCCATTGCAGACATCGCAGACATCCGTGACATCAGCGACGTCAGCGACGTCAGCGACATCGCCCACATCGCCCACGTCATCGCCACCCAAACCGCGCTCAGTCCGTGTCGTCCGGCGTTCATTCGTGCGGGAGGCGGTGTGACGCTCTGGCACGACATGGAAACGGTCACGCTCGCGGACGCCGAGCGCACCAACCTGGCGATTCGCCACTTCGGCAGTCCACACGCGGTGTCGGTGGGCACGCGGCGCTTCACGCTGCAATTCGAGCCGTGCCGCGCGTCCTATCCGCTGCGGGTGTCCGGTTTCGCGGGCCAGGCGCCGTTCAGCGCCGGGTGCGACGCCGGCGCGCTGCTGCCGGAACTCGCGCCGTCGGTGATCGACGCACGCGGCGAGGCTGCGCTCATGCATGTCGCCGACGCGTTGAATGACTGGCTGTGCGCGCTCGAAGGTCTGTTCGGTTTCACGATCGACCTGACCAGTGTTGCGTTCGACGCCGTGCCAGAGCAGGGCGCATACGGCCTTGCCGTCACCCATACGGCGAGCGGCCGTGCTGCCCATTTCTCAGTACGCAGCACGGCGGTCGATGCCTGGCTGCGACTGCGCATACCGCCCGTGCCGTCGAGAGACGCATTGCTCAACCGCCTGTACGTGCGCCTGCCGGTTTGCCTGCCCGGTCCGTGGCTGTCGCTGCCGCGGCTGCGCAGGATCGCGGTGGGCGATGCATTGCTGTTCGACCGTCATTCGACTTACCTGCGTGTGCCATTGCGAATTGGAACATGCCGGATCCTTTTGAAATTTACTCAGGAGTACACCTTGATAGAGCATGTCATGACTGATGAAACCCCGCCCGTCGAAGTCACCAGTGAACTGTTGCCGATCGACTCGATCACTTTCGCCTTCGAAGCGGTGCTCGGCACGTTGTCGTTGTCGGTGGCCGAACTGGCGCATTTGCGCGAAGGGTCGATCGTCGCGTTCCGGCTGCCGGCTCGCGAGCGCAAGGTCACCCTGCTATGTCAGGGCATTCCGTTTGCGCGCGGCGAACTGATCGATATCGAAGGTGCGCTCGGCGTGCGCGTCACACGGCTCACGCAGGAGGATCTGCCGGCATGAACGACCAGTTCGATCCGCTACAGAACATCTTCCTGTTTTTCATGCTGGGGCTTTTGCCAATCGCAGTCACGATGACCACGTCGTTCACGAAATTCAGCATCGTGCTGACGTTGCTGCGCTCGGCGCTCGGCGTGCAGCAGGCGCCGAGCAATCTCGTGATCTCCGGCCTCGCCCTCGCGGCGACGCTGGTGGTCATGGCGCCGACGGTGTCGAAGATCGAGGCCTCGCTCGATACCGGCGAAGGCGTCCAGGCTTCCATGCCGCGCCCCGTCGAAATCGTGCGGGCCGTGCGCGGTCCGCTTGGCGACTTCATGCTGAAGCACTCGCGGCCCAACGAGCGGCAGTTTCTCGTCAGCGCCGCGAAGCGGATCGATCCGGAGCGCGATGCGCGCGAAACCGATTTGCAGCTGCTGATTCCGGCATTCATGATCAGCGAGATATCGAGCGGGTTCGAGGCGGGCTTCCTGCTCTACATCGCATTTCTGGTGGTGGATCTGGTGGTCGCCAATGTGCTGAGTGCGATGGGCATGATGATGCTCTCGCCGACCACGGTGTCGATTCCACTCAAGCTGTTCATGTTCGTGTCGGCGTCGGGTATGTCGAAGCTCATGCACAGCCTTATCGTCGGCTATGCAAAATGAACGGCCTGCCGTCTCTCCCCACCTTGTCCAGCGACGCGTTGATGCTGGTGTTCTGGTTGTCGTTGCCCGCGCTCGCCGTGGCTACCGTTATCGGCCTGCTGCTCGGGCTATTGCAGTCGATCACGCAGATCCAGGACCAGAGCCTGCCCTATGGCGCGAAGATCATCTGCGTCGGCTTCGTGCTGATCGTCACCGCGCCATGGGCGAACCGCGAACTCACGCGCTTCCTCGCGCACGTGTTCACCTATATCGCGGCAGGGCGCTTGCATTGAGCATGGAATATATCCCTTATCTCGAAGGCTTTGCGTTCTGCACGATCCGGCCGGCCGTCGCGCTTCGCATGATTCCCTTCGGCCAGAGCGACTCGCTAGGAACCAAGTTGCGCCTGCCGATCATGTTCGCCGTTGCCATGCTGCCGCAGCAGGTCGGTTGCCCGCCGAACCTGTTGCTGGCGATGATCGTCGAAGTCGCGACCGGTGCCGTGCTCGGCCTGCTGCTCGGTACGATCTTTCATGCCGCCGGCGCCGCCGGCGCGATACTCGATCAGCAGGGCGGCTATGGGAGCGCTGCGATGTACGACCCGCACTTCCAGCAGGAAGCGGCGTTGTTCGAACAACTGTTTCTGCAGTTCGCCGCGTTGATGCTGTTTACAGGTCCGGGTTTGCCGCTGCTGTTCGGCTTCTTCACGGATGCGTGGGTGCTATGGCCTCCCGGGCAATGGCGCACCGACCTGCTCGATGTGTTCCGGCAACTGGCGCTGCGCAATCTGCCCGACACGCTGACCGAAGGCGTGCGGCTTGCGAGCCCGTTGCTCGGCCTCCTGTTGCTTGTCGACGTAGCGTTCGGGCTCATGTCACGGCATGCGAAGCGGCTCAATCCGTTTGCGAACGCGCGCACCGTGAAAGCCGCGGTTCTGACCTTCGCCGCCGTGCTCAGCGTGCCCGCGTTGTTCGAGCAGTTGCGCGTCGCTTTCGATCATGTGATCCATCTGCGATGAGCGACAAGACCGAAGCGCCAACTCCCAAGCGGATCCGCCGCGCGCGGATGGACGGCCAGATCACGAAGAGCACGCATGTGACGGTGGCCTTCAGTGGCCTGTGCTGGTGGCTGTATCTGTTTATCGAAGGTCCGCATCTGTACGCACTCGGCAGCCGCCTGATCGTGCACGTGACGACGCTGGACGCATCGCGCGAACTCGGCGATCTGCTCGCGTCGACGGGCGGCGCGCTTTACGCTTTCATTGCGCCGGTGCTGACGACGCTGGGTGTCGGCGCACTCGCGGTGCTGGTGCCCGAACTGATGCAAACGCGCGGCCTGCTGGCATTCAAGCGCGTCGTGCCCGACCTCAAGCGGCTGAACCCGATCAATGGATTGAAGCAGATGTTCAGTCTGCGCCTCGTGTGGGACAGCGTGCTCACGATCATCCAGTTCATGATCCTGCTGCTTCTGTTCGCAGAGGCCATCGAGGCCTGCCTGCGGCAGCTTGCGCCCGCATGGACGTTTTCGTTGCCGGTCCATCTCGGCAATACGGCAATGTCGCACTCGCATCTGCTGGCCTTGATGGCCGCCTCGCAGATCGTGCCCAGCGTTGCCGACTATTTCATCCAGCGCTTCTTGTGGCTGCGCGGCCTGCGCATGGACAAGAACGAAATCAAACGCGAATACCGCGACGACGAAGGCGACCCCTACATAAAGAGCCGGCGTCGAGCGCTTCATCGGGAGCTTGGTCAATAACATGTCGAACCGTTCCATTCTCAGCCGCTACGATCTGTCGGCTTTTCTTGCGCGTCACGCAGACCTTGCCGTCGGCGTGGGCATTCTGGCGGTCCTCGCACTGCTGATCGTGCCGGTGCCGCCGTTCATACTCGATCTGTTCATCTGCGTGAGCTTCGCCTCCGGTCTGACGATGCTGAGCGCCACGCTGTATGTGTCGAAGGCCGCGGACCTCGCGAGCTTTCCGTCGCTGTTGCTGATCACCACGCTGCTGCGTCTCGCGCTGGCGATCGCCTCGACCAAAATGATCCTGCTCCATGCGCACGCCGGCCAGATCATCGGCGCGTTCGGCGAACTGGTGGTGGGCGGCAATGTGGCGGTAGGGCTCGTGGTCTTCGTGGTGCTGGCGGCGATCCAGTTCATTGTCGTGGCGAAGGGCGCAGACCGCGTGGCGGAGGTGGCGGCGCGCTTCACGCTCGACGGCATTCCGGGGCGGCAGATGAGTATCGACGCCGACATGCGCAACGGGGTGATCTCGGCTGCGCAGGCGAGCCGTCTGCGCGCGTCGCTCGAACGCGAAACCTATTTCTACGGCTCGCTCGACGGCGCGATGAAATTCGTCAAGGGCGATGCGGTGGGGGGCCTCGTCGTTGCGCTGGTGAATATCGTCGGTGGACTGGCGGTCGGCATCGCGCAGCGCGGCATGTCGTTCGGCGACGCGCTGCACACGTACACGATCCTGACTGTCGGCGACGGCCTCGTGTCGCAGATTCCTTCGCTGATCGTCTCGGTCGCCGCGGGCATTCTTGTCACGAGAGTGAGTGCCGGTGACGGCGCCGACGCGCATCTCGGCAGCGACATCTACAGGCAACTGGCGGAGCATCCGAAAGCCATGGCCATGGCCGGCGTCGCGTGTGTTTCGCTAGCGGTGATTCCGGGTTTTCCGCATGTCCAGTTCATGGTCGCCGGCGGCCTGCTGCTTGCGCTCGCCATCACGCTGATGCGTAACGCCGCGGTCGCCACGAACTCGCAACGCGCGCTGATGCCAGGCATGACGCGCGACGGCGGCAACTACGTGCCGCGTATTCTCGACGACGTCGAGTTGGGCACGAGCGCGGCACTGCGCTTGCGACTCGGCCTGAGCGCGTTCGATGCGCTGCGGCCCGAGGCGTTGAACCGACGGCTCGGTCAGTTGCGCCGCAAGCTGATGGTCGACCTCGGCGTGCCGTTTCCCGGCCTCGCGCTGCTGCGCGATGCGCGGCTCGAACCCGAGCGCTACGTCGTCGATATCGAGGACGTGCCGTTTGCCAGCGGCACGCTGGTCGACGCGCATATGCTGGTGAGCGGCGACGCGAACCGCGTCACGTTCGAGGGTATTGCGGGCTATCGGCCGCGCGCGGAGAGATCGGTCTGGGTGCCGAGCGCGACGGCGGCCGCGCTCGACGACCCCGAGATCCACAAGGCGAGTGTGGACGAGGCGCTATGCGATCACCTCGCGGAGGTGTGCGAGCGCTCCGCGGCTGATTTTCTCGGCACTCAGGAGACGCGCTTTTTGCTCGACCAGCTGTCGATCGAATTTCGTGAGCTGGTTGGTCAGGCGGCGCAGGCTGTGAGCACCGTCCAGCTCGCCAGCGTGCTGCGGCAATTGCTCCAGCAACGCGTGGCGATCCGCAATCTGCGCGCGATTCTCGAAGCCGTGGTGCGTGTGCCGGCGGGCGAGCGAACGATTGACCGGATGGTGCGCCAGGCGCGCATCCAGCTCGGTCCGCAGATCGCGCGCGGCCGCGCCGACCTCGATTCGTGGACGATTTTCGCGGCGGTGCTGGAGCCTTCATGGGAGGCCGAGCTGGAGGCGCAGATCAGAAGCGGTGTCGACGGTGAGCCGCAATGCGTGCTTTCCGTGGAAGAGCTGGAGCGTGCGCAGCGGGTTTTCATGGCTGAACTGGACGGAATCGCGTTGATCGTCACGAACGCGATTCTGCGTCCGCATTTGGCGCGGCTATTGCAGGACTTCGGCCGGCGCGTCGAGGTGCTGGCCATCGAAGAGATTCCGCTCGACGTCTACCGCGTCCAGGCTGTCGCGACGCTGGGTGCCGCATGAAGGGGAACGGCATGCCGTCTTTGGAGAAAAGTACGCCGGTGTTCTCGTCCGCACCGACGTTGCGCGGCCGGGTGGTCGAAGCGCGCGGCGTGATCGCGCGGGTGGTGGGTGTGTCGTTGCGGATCGGCGAAAAGGTGCGCCTCGTGCGGCCCGATACGCTGGAAGCGCAATACGGCGAAGTGGTCGGGTTTGCACACGATGGCGCATTGGTCATGCCGCTTGCCGGTTTGAACGGCCTGTCGGATATCACCGAGGTGCAAGGTTGCGGCTCGGCATGGGGCACGTTCGACGCAGCAGGGTTGCTCGGCCGCGTGGTCGACGGTCTGGGCAATCCGCTCGACGGTGGTTCTGCGCCGCCGCCGCTCGTCAGCGCCGCGGCGCAAGACAGCAGCGGGGCGACGCTCAATCCGCTCGAACGGCCGGTCATCACGACGCCGTTTGCTACCGGCGTGCGGGCGGTCGACGGATTGCTGACCTGCGGCGTCGGGCAGCGCACCGGCATCTTCGCGCCTGCCGGCGGGGGCAAGAGCACGATCATGGGCATGATCGCCAACGGCGCATCGACCGATGCGGTCGTGGTGGCTTTGATCGGCGAACGCGGGCGCGAAGTCGCCGAATTCATCCACGACCACCTCGAGCGGCGGCGCGCGTCGACTATCGTGATCGCCGCGACGTCTGATCGTCCCGCCGCCGAACGGATCAAGGCGGCGGAACTCGCGGCGCAGGTCGCGGTAGGGCTGCGCGCGAGCGGACGCAACGTGCTGTTGTTGTTCGACTCGCTCACGCGTTATGCGCGCGCGCTGCGCGAGCTCGGGCTGGCGGTCGGCGAACCGCCGCTGCGAGGCGGTTTTCCGCCCAGCGTGTTTGCGCAGTTGCCGCGCCTGATCGAATCGGCCGGCGTGACGGCGCAGGGCAGCATCACTGCGTTCTACACGGTGCTCGCGGATGAGGCCGACCTGTCCGATCCGGTCGCCGAGGAAGCGCGCTCGCTGCTGGACGGGCATATCCAGCTTTCGTCGAAACTCGGTGCGGCCGGTCACTATCCCGCCATCGATATTCTGCGCAGCCGAAGCCGGTTGATGACGCGCGTTGCCGATGCTGTGCATCAGGCCCGAGCGAACCGTGTGCGCGACTGGCTCGCGCGCTATGAAGAGGTCGAACTATTGCTGCAGATAGGTGAGTACCAGCGTGGTAACGACGCGGAGACGGACCGGGCCATCGACCGGCGCGCGGCGATCGAGCGCTTTCTGCGTCAGCCGTACGATACGCGTTGCGGCTGGGAGGACACGCGCATGCAGTTGCATGCGCTATGCGATGGCGCTCATCCGCTATGACACATAGCGTTGCCAGGCTGGCGGCGTTCTGGCGCGTGCTTGCGCGCGTGCGCCGCTTGCGCGTTCAGCGCCGGCTGCGGGAGATGGTGGACGCGCGCCGCGGCGAGCGTCGCGCCGCGGGTGTGGTGGCCGAGCGGATCGCCGCGCTCGAACGGCATGCGGAGGAGCGGCTACGGGTGCTGGCGTCGTGCCGGCGCGATCTGAGCGCAAGCCGGCAGTGGCATGCGACGCTGCGTGCGCATGACGCGCTTACGCCGACGTTGCGCAGGCAACTGACTGAAGCCGAGGCGGCGCATACGCGAGCGTGCGAGGAAGTGGTGCGAGCTTTGACGAACCGGCGGCGCGAGACGGTGCGGCAGGAGGAGGCCGATACGCGTGCTCGCGAATGTTTGATGCGGCTGCGTGAAAGCGGATAGCGTGAAGTCCATTGTCGAGACGGTCCCACGGATCACGGGAAGCAACGCAGCCGGACTGTCTCGAGGACGTCCGGCTTCTTTGCATCGCATGAACCACGCTGGCACGGTGGGCGGTAATCGACCGCGGGCCGGCTCTCACGCTTCACTCACCGGGCGGAGGGCTGCGGCCGGTGAGTATTGTCCAGAATCGCGAGAGTTACGCTGCGTAGCGGTTGAAATCGGCCTGCGTCGGCGCTTTGCCGGTGTGCGGATCGACAAAGCCGGCGGCGCCCATGGTGGCCTCGAGCGTGTAGCCATGCGGTGCGGAGCGGCCGCGGCTCTCCTGCACGGTGAGCGGTGCGCTGCTCTCCTGACTGATGTTGCCGATCGTGTACGTCTTATTTCCCATGCTTAGGGTCGCCGTGTCCGCATAGGAGACCTTCGAATTGTTCTTGGCTGCCTTCGGGTCGACTGTGAGGTGGCCGCCTGGAATTTTGAAGTCCAAGGCGCCATTGAATGTGCCCTGCTTATCGTAATGCGGGTCGCCCCAAACTTTATTCGTCACGCCGGTTTGCTTGTTGGTGATGGAGATCGACGAGTCGGCCTTCGAGAATTTAAAGTCGAAGGGCTCGGTGTGAATGGTGCCAGTTTTGCCGTCGGTGAAGCCGTCGACTTTGACTTGCGATGAACTCCTATCGCGGTCGTTGCGCGGCGGCGTGCGATCGCAATCGCGCGAATTCTTCACGGAGCGGCTGTTGATTTCCATATTGCTTTGGCTGTACGACTCGCCGCGATGGTAACCCGGTGCGGGCGGTTGGCCATAGCCGCGGCCGATGCTCGTCGATTGCGCGGTGATTGTGCTGCTCGAGCCGTGCGGCGAGTTGCGGCTGGTCATGGAGAACGACGTCTGCGAGAAGTTGCCCCGCATTCTGGACATCGGTTCCGACGGGCCGCGGCCGCCGAACGAGTTAGCACCGAAACGCTGCGACTGCGCTGCAAATTGCGAACGATTGTTCGCGCTGTTATAGACGGCGAAGGAGTTGTAGTGGGCTTGCGTCGTTGTTGACATGTCGATGTTCCGGAAATAAAAAAGTCGGCTTGACCAGATTGACGGAACCGCGTCGCCGACGGTGTGGAATTGGCTCCGTGTACGACATGGTAAAGAGATTGAATTGTCGTTCGGCATACTTATTTATAGGGTGAGCGATGAGATGCAAATTGTTCTGATGGTCCTCTTGTACAGGAGGTGCCGGTCGTGAGTTAGTGGATGTAGGCCGACCCACTGCCATAGCTGGAGGGACGGAGCGGTCTAATTCGATCCCAGGAGCAATCAAGGGAAGCAGGCGTCGCCGGATTGGCAGCGAGTGCCATCCGTTCAGCTGATACGGCTGGCCGGGCACAGGGAATCGAATTGCGTGGCCGGACGCGTCAGATGCCGCAGTTCAGTCGAAGGTTTTCGGCTGATGCATTTCAGGAAGACGCCGATGCAGTGGTTAATGCGTTCAATGCTCCGGCGTCGCTCTGTTCTATTGCCTGAGTAAATCCGCGTTGAAATGCGCGAGCTCCTCCTGCAAGTACTGATCCTTGATCTGGTCAACCTGCAGCGCGGTCAGACCGGAATGAGCGGCAATGTCGGCCAGCGTCTGTCCATTGTTCAGTCGATGGATCACGTCCTGCCGGGTGGCGGGCGGTACAAATGGCGTGTGTGCCGCGGCGATGGGCTGACGGGCCTGTTCGGCCAGGAACTCTTCGTGCAGCTTCCGGGTTTCGTCCATCACATAGCGCTCGATTGTCTCGTCGATGGCCTCCGGCGTCAGGCCCAGGTTCTTTGCGATCTGTTCAGCCGGAATCTGGTCTGCGACCTGCCTGAGCACTTCCGATGTCATTGCTTCCCGGCCGGAGGGTTGTGGCGAGTCGACGCGCGGGCGTTTTGCCGATGGGTCGGTGTGCCCGCCAGTGGAGGTGCCCGGTTGCGGCGACGCGGGTCTGCACGGCGCGGCCGAAGCGGTCGGCTGTCGAGCGCCGGTTGCCTGCTGGGGCGCGTGCCTGTCCCGGCGATAATGCTGGTCGATGTAATCGACGGTTTCGGGTTGGATATGTTTATCGCGCGCGATCTGCTCTCGCGGGGCGCCGGCGTTCAGTTGGGCAATGACCTCCTGTCGGAAGGGGTCCGAGCACAGCGGCATCGTCCAGGGATCCGGATTAATAAACGAGCTCTGAATGCGACTGACAGAGTTTGGGCTGATACCCAATAGTGTCGCGACGTCCTTCTGCATCCACCCGTCGCTAAGCAATTCTTTGGCTTTTAGTTTCGTTTCCGCCGATATAGGACGGGTGCCGCCTTGCAGACCGACATCCTGATGGATTTCCCACTTCCCGGACTCTGAATCGTGACGCACGGGATAGGTGGGACGGGTCGGATTGGCGGGGTCGTAGATCCGGTAGGTGGTGTTGTCCTTGTCGTATTTCACCGCGAACGCCTGGTTGTCGGCGAGGATGAATTTCTGGCCGTTGGCCGTATCGACATACACGCCCGGCGTAGCCGATGGACTGTACGAAGATGGCATGTTCTCGAGTGCATAGGCTTCGGGCATGCCGCCTGGCGTGAATGCGGGACCTGCGGTCGCGCCGCTCACTGGCGGTTGAACCGTAGGCGACGGGTTGCCCGTCGGGCCTGGCTTCAGCTTCAGCGCGCCCTCACCAGACCCGCCCAGCACCGGCTTCAGCGCGCTCTCGGCCGCCTCGGGCTCGCCCCTGCCGAGCAGCAAGCCGGTGAACATCGCCCCCAGATCGATGTTCCTCACCTGCTGACCGGTCAGCCCGCCCTGATTGGGGAAGCTGGCATCGAGCAACTTCGTGGCCAACCAATCCATGCCGGGGATCGGCGACAGGTCCGCGACGAACCGGCCGATCGCGTACAGCGCCTTGTCCAAAGGACCGCCGGTGTCTTGCCTCAGCATCGTACGGATCTGCTTGTCGGTGTCCTGTAGCGCGCCCTGATAGCCGGCCGCGAGGTTCTGTACGTAGTTCTGGTCGTACTTCGGCGGATGCGCCGCCACGCTGCTCAGGGTCGTGGCCGGCGTGCCGGCGTCCAGATCGGGGCCGGGACTGGCCATCGTCGAGAGCGCCTGCTGCTCCAGTTTCGTGACGCGCTGGTGAATGTCCGAGCCCGGTTCCGACATGCCCTCCTGGAAGGTGAGCAGATCGCGCGTGCGATCTTCGGGCGGGAGCGTTCGCGCGGTTGAACGGCTACGCTCCTGTTGCGAGTAGCCGTCAGGCGAGAGAAGTTTCTCCATCACCGACTGGTACGGGAACGTCTTTGCATAGGCCGGCAGCCGCGTGTCCCCGTCCCATTGCGGATCGTCGGAGGAGCTGGGCAGTTTTAGCGTCTCCGGCGTGTCTTTTTCCGTGTCGTTCGGAATCCTGTATTTTCCTGTGTCGTCGAGAATCTGGTTCACCCGCGCGGTGGACTCATCCCAGAGCTTCTTCTGGGTCGCATGAATGTCCTGCGATTTCTGCAGGATCTGATCCTGCATCCGCGACTTGATCCCAACGGCTCCCGCATAGGCCTGCTCGCGCTGGGTGGGTGTGGCGCCCGGCGTATTCATCTTCGTCGCCTCGTTGAGCAACGCGGCCATCTGTTTCTGGCCGTCCTCGCCCAGCAACCCGATGCCGACCGGCGCATTGAATACCGCGTTCATGCGACTGACCGGGTCCGATTCGACGCGGCGCATTTCCTGGTCGACGTCCTGATGCAACGAGGAGCTTGCCGCTTCATAGCCATCTTGCGGCACCGTGCGTAACGCCTCGGCGCGCTGCTCGAACTGCTTGCGCGTGGCCGGGTCCATCTGCGCGAGCGCGGAGGCAAGCTCCTGCTCGTCCTGGCTGACCTGGACCTCGTCGCGCGGCAGGCCGGTCATCGCAAGCCTGGCCGTCTTCCACAGGACCATGGCGCTCTTCAGGTCGGCGCCATGGTTGCGTGACTGGCTGCCGCCATCGTATCGACCGACCATGTCGGCGGCAAACCGCGCCGCCGACGTTGGGGGCGACTGCGGCGCGGCCGGCGATGTCACCGATGATTGCAACGTCAGGCTGGCGGCGTGCTTCCGCAGCAATGCGTGTGTTGAAACCGGCTTATGAGCGCCCCGCCTGTCGGGTTCACGCGGTGCGGACTGCAGGGGTGGTCCCGCCAGCGCGTCACGCGGATCGGGAACCGGTGGTACGAAAGCGCCAGCCGGGCCGGACGAATAGGGAGATACAAGCGGACCGGAACTGCTGATCGGACTGGTAGACATGGTCGCACCTCGAAGAGTTGTGGACGAACGGTGCGCGATGAAGATCTGCCCACCGTGGTGGTCATCAGATCACCGGCGAACCTGTGGCATGTCATAAGGGGGTATAGATTTTGCACTGGCATTCAGATAGGCGTGACTCATTTGAATGCAGTACCGCGATACCACATCGCACTGACGTGGCGTGACCTAATGATTGCTCGTGCCGCTCCATTCAGAGGTCATCAGAATGACGACGTCCACTATGGGAAGTACCGTAAGTGATAGCGAATATGCAGTTAGCTATCCACGGCAAACTGAAAAGTCCGCCGACAAAAATGCCACGCCGCTATTCCCGGCGATCCAACCGCCCGACCCGCACGACCCGGTCTCTCCTACCGTATCGACACCGTTCTCCAACAGCCTGAACTTAAAGACCGGCCTTCTTCTATCTACCTTGAACACGCTGCAAGACAGGCCGTCGCTGCCGGGAGGCAGTTCGTTTTCGTCCCGGCTGGTCTCGGCAAACCGCATGGGGCATGCGGGCAATGGCATGGTGTCGAATCTCGGCAGGTTCTTCAGTTCTTTGGGGAAGACACAGGATCCTGACGGTGGACAGGACCCAGCCCTTGCCGGATTGCAGGCGGGTAAGGCGCTGGGCAATGCGATCGGCTACGCGATCGATTTCTCGAAGGTCGAGGACAAGCTGGCAACACTGCGTAATTACCTGCGTGGACCGTTGAGACAGGGCGCGTTCTCGTTTCTCCCCAGTCGCGATCCGCACGAAGAGATCGCGCTGGTCGATTTCCGACCGACTTCGGCATCGAAGCAGTCTCAGACGACCACACTCAGAACCGTTAATGCGCAAATGCAAACGACTGATCAGTTGCAACGGTCGCACGGAACGCAGACCGGTTTACTGTCGATGAGTCGAGATAGACCGACTCAAACGGAGAGTGTCGGCGTCAGTAGGGCGACTCAAACGCCGCATTTCACACAGAGCCGCTTCACTCAGACAACCTCGAATCAAACGGAAGAGCAACCGCCGCATGCGCCAGATGGAGAGTCAACGGGTGAGCACAAGTATGCGACGGCAGGCGATCACGCCAGTACTCAAACGGATAAGCAAGTCGTCCATGAAGAAACTCAAATAGGGCGACACGTCCAGGATGCCGAGATCCAGACGCATTCGCGGAGAACAACAGAAAGCGGCGATCAGGCGACAGCGCAGTTCGCCGATGCTGGCAATCAGACTCGCATTCATGTGGCAGATCAGAATGTGCAAACGGGTTCGCCGAGTCGACTGGATGAATCGGTTCAGGCAACCGCGCATATGGAGCACAACGGCACTCAAACGAGCCTCCACCAGCATGACCGCGCCGTGCAGACAGTCGATAGGTTGAAAATCAGCACGGCAATTCAGGCCACTCCATTGAAGAACATGGCAGGAACTCAGACGGCGAGCGCGAAGCGCGACGCCGACGTACAGACCATGCCGCCGGGCTCTGTCCCGTCAGTGCCGCTGAAGACGGAAACTACAGCCGGCGCCGGACAACCTTCGCAGCCGGGTGTCCAGCAACGAAAAATTGGGCAGGATGCAGGATCCCAAGCTGGCTGGCCGCTCACTGATCGCGAATCTCAAGCGAACGTGGAAAGCCGCCACCATGCCACGCAAAAGTTCCAGGCGATGACGGATCACCATGGCAGTCAAACGGTGGTCATCATGCGCGACCGCGACAACCAGACGGCGCCGCCATTCCGATCGCGTGCGACCCAGACTGTGCCTTTGCCCGCGAGCCTTAACGTTCCTGAGGCTTCACGCAAGCTGCTGCCCGGCAGCGTCAAAGCCAATGGTCACTGGCTGCCGATCGACATGCTCGCGCTGGCGTCGAGTTCGGCGAACGTGAAGAACGACCCGAGCACGATGAACCAGATGTCATTGGCCGCTGACTCGCTCAGTACCACCGGCGATGCCATCAGCGTGGTCAACATCAACGGCAATAAGTTGCTTGGCCTCTCGTCAAAGGCACTGTCGCTGCTCGGCACGGCGATCGGACTTGCGCCGTCTGTCGGGCAGTTGTCGTCCGATATCAAGGAACTGATCCGGAACCCGGGAAACGAGCAGGCGAAATGGAACGTAGGTAACGACTCCGCGCAACTCGTAGCCGGTCTCGCTGCGACGGCTGCGTCGTTTGCGTTCCCGCCGGCGGCGCTCGCGCCGTTGCTGCTGCCGAATTTCGCCGAGATCTATCACGCAGAGGCGCTCAGGAAGCAGGTTGACGATCTGCGCGCGCAGGGACGGGATGCAGAGGCCGACGCACTGCACAAGGAGTATGACAAAGCCGCGCTCAATGCGACGCCGGTGCTGAACTGGTTTTCTTCGTTCTATACGCCTGCCATGCGGCCCGCCATCGAGAGCTTCGAATTATCGCAAGGGAACAAGCCCGGCGCGGCGCCGATGGGCGACATAAGTTCCGGCGCCCACGGCGATCCAACTGTTCTCGCTTACTACGGACAGGCGATGCAGCAACGCGGGCGCAGTCTTGCCACGTCCGCGACACCGTATCTGAAGGCGCTTGCCGAGGGCGCGGGTGCGGACTCCGTGACGGTCGTATCGCATGCGCCGCAAATGTTCGGCTGGCCGTCCACAGGACAGCCGCTGCGCGTATTCGACCGGTCGATCGCGATGACCTATTCGAAAGCATCCGGCTCGGTGAGCTATCAGTTCTTCGGCAAAGAGCAGGACGGGGCTTTCCGGCTGCCCATTCTGAACGAAGGCGTGAAGACCGGCGATGGAAGAAAGAACCTCGTCGTCGTTGGCAATATTCTGGACCCGGACAAACAGCAGGTTAAGCTCGACCTTCAGGCGTATCGCGGCGATAAAACGGGCAGCGTATATGTGACTGATCCCAACCGATATATGGTCTGAGACGTGGGGAATCCGGCCAGTCATTCACCAGAATGTTAGTTGCCAATCCTAAGTTAAATGAAACCCGGCGAGTGAGCATGGCCGCCCTGTGTCGAGAGAACGGTGCGCGTTTGTGGGATCGCAGCCGTGTCGTTCCACTGGCGCCGATATGATCGCGAACGCGTGAAGGCCGCCGGGTTTCAATCGGGCGGCGTCGCGGCGGGGGCCAGTCTGCAGTTGCGCGCTAGCCGTTCGCGACGAAAGACACGCAGCGGCACCAGGAGTAACCCTGGGTATCGATCGGACATGGTGGCGTCTGGGCACGTGTCTTTGCCATGCAGCCATGACACGGCCAGATGGCTTCGGTTAACATTCAACATCAGAAGCGGCGGGGCGCGTCTTTGCCGACGATACCGCCGCGCGTAAGTAGCAGGTAAGTTGCGGCATTTATCGTGTTTGAAAGTCGGTGAGCGATCGCGCATGGTGCAGTGCGGCAGAGGCGATCAGTTGCCGAGGGTTGGAGACACCCGCCGCAGCTTTCGGGCGCCATACGATACGACGTGTCCCAGACGCGTCGGCCAGGTTTTACGTTTCATCTTCACCAAGGGGTTGTCGATGTCTGCGATTGAATCGGTTCTTCAGGAACGCCGCGTTTTCCCGCCCTCCGCAGAAGTAGCGGCGGGTGCAACGATCTCCGGCATGGATGCGTACCGGGCGCTCGCCGCCGAAGCGGAACGCGATTACGAAGGTTTCTGGGGGCGCCTCGCTCGCGAGACGCTAAGCTGGAACACACCCTTCACCAAGGTGCTCGACGAATCGAATGCGCCGTTCTACACGTGGTTCGAAGACGGCCAGTTGAACGCGTCGTATAACAGCATCGACCGTCATGTCGAAGCCGGCAATGGCGAGCGCATCGCGATCATTTTCGAAGCGGATGACGGCACCGTCACCAACGTCACCTATCAGGATCTGCTGCAACGCGTGTCGCGCTTTGCGAATGCGTTGAAGAAGCGCGGCGTGAAGAAGGGCGACCGTGTCGTGATCTATATGCCGATGTCGATCGAAGGCATCGTCGCGATGCAGGCTTGCGCGCGCATCGGCGCCACGCACTCGGTCGTGTTCGGCGGCTTCTCGTCGAAGTCGCTCAACGAGCGGCTGGTGGACGTGGGCGCGGTCGCGCTCGTCACTTCGGACGAACAGATGCGCGGCGGCAAGGCGCTGCCGCTGAAGAACATCGCCGACGAAGCCCTCGCAATGGGCGGCTGCGAAGCGGTCAAAAGCGTGATCGTGTATCAGCGCACCGGCGGCAAGATCGCATGGAACGCAGACCGCGATCTGTGGATGCACGAACTCGCCCAGGCTGAATCGGATCAATGCGCGCCCGAGTGGGTCGGCGCCGAGCATCCGCTGTTCATCCTGTACACCTCCGGTTCGACGGGCAAGCCCAAGGGCGTGCAGCACAGCACCGGCGGCTATCTGCTGTGGGCCGCGCAGACCATGAAGTGGACCTTCGACTGGAAGCCCACGGATGTGTTCTGGTGTACCGCCGACATCGGCTGGATCACCGGCCATAGCTACATCACGTATGGTCCGTTGACGCTCGGCGGCACTCAGGTCGTGTTCGAAGGCGTGCCGACCTATCCGAACGCCGGTCGCTTCTGGGACATGATCGCCAAGCACAAGGTGTCGCTGTTCTATACGGCGCCGACCGCGATCCGCTCGCTGATCAAGGCCGCCGACGCCGACGAGAAAGTGCATCCGAAGAGCTACGACCTGTCCACGCTGCGTATCATCGGCACGGTCGGCGAGCCGATCAATCCGGAAGCGTGGGTCTGGTATTACGAGAACGTCGGCGGCAGCCGTTGCCCGATTGTCGACACGTGGTGGCAGACCGAAACCGGCGGCCACATGATCACGCCGCTGCCGGGCGCCACGCCGCTCGTGCCGGGTTCGTGCACATTGCCGCTGCCGGGCATCATGGCGGCGGTGGTCGATGAAACCGGCCAGGACGTGCCGAACGGGCAGGGCGGCATTCTGGTAGTGAAGCGCCCCTGGCCGTCCATGCTGCGTAACGTGTGGGGCGATCCGGACCGCTACAAGAAGAGCTACTTCCCCGAAGAACTCGGCGGCAAGCTCTATCTCGCCGGCGACGGCGCGGTGCGCGACAAGGAAACCGCCTACTTCACGATCATGGGCCGTATCGACGACGTGCTCAACGTGTCGGGCCACCGGCTCGGCACGATGGAGATCGAGTCGGCGCTGGTGTCGAACCCGCTCGTCGCCGAAGCGGCCGTGGTGGGCCGCCCCGATGCGACAACTGGCGAAGCCGTGTGCGCCTTCGTGGTGCTCAAGCGTGCGCGTCCCGAAGGCGAGGAAGCGGTCAAGCTCGCCAACGAACTGCGCAACTGGGTCGGCAAGGAGATCGGTCCGATCGCCAAGCCCAAGGACATCCGCTTCGGTGAAAATCTGCCGAAGACCCGTTCGGGCAAAATCATGCGCCGCCTGCTGCGCTCGCTCGCGAAGGGCGAGGAAATCACCCAGGACGTGTCCACCCTGGAGAACCCGGCGATTCTCGATCAACTCGGCGAGTCGCTCTGAGCCTGGGTTTGCCTCTGTAAACCGGGGGTAAATGGCAAGGGCGTCCAAGGCGGTGCGCTCTTGACCGATGGCAGTTCCCGGGCACTGAAGCCAGTTCTTCGAGGCCACCGCGCGGACAATCCCGATTGCCTGCCCGGTGGCTTTTTGATACATAGGCGCATGGCCGCGCCGCAGCATTCCTCTCACGCTACGTTCAATCCTCCGCCAGACCCGCCCGCGGTCTCGGCGGCGATGGCGCGCGCGCATCAAAAATACTGGCGCTTCAACGTGGCATTGATTGCGACGTTGATGACCGTGGGCTTCATCGTGTCGTTCGTCTTTCCGCTCATGGCGCCGGCTCTGGCGCAGGTGCGTGTCGGGGGCTTCAGGCTGCCGTTCTACCTCGGCGCGCAGGGTGCGATCCTGATCTACCTGGCGCTGATCGTGGTGTATATCGTGCTGATGCAAGGCGCCGACCGCCGGCTGCAACGCGCCCTGGTTGCGGACGCAAGCTTCAGCGTCCGCGTGCCCACCACGAGCGGAAACTGAGCCGATGAAGCTCACGAACCGGCTGATCCGTTCCTACGCCCTCTATACCCTCGGCTTTCTGCTCTTCATTTATGTGATGTGGCGCATCGAACGCACCACGGGTCCGGGAGTGTGGATCGGCTACGTGTTCCTGTTCGTGCCGATCGCGGTGTATGCGGTGATCGGCCTGCTGTCGCGCACGTCCGATCTCGTCGAATACTATGTGGCGGGGCGGCGTGTGCCGTCCGCTTTCAACGGTATGGCGACGGCCGCGGACTGGCTTTCGGCGGCCTCGTTCATCGGCCTCGCTGGCTCGATCTATGCGACCGGATATGACGGTCTCGCGTATCTGATGGGCTGGACCGGCGGCTATTGCCTGGTCGCATTCCTGCTCGCGCCGTATGTCCGCAAGCTCGCGCGCTACACGATTCCCGATTTTCTCGGCACGCGTTTTTCGAGCAATGCCGTGCGCGGCCTTGCGGCGCTGGCGGCTATCCTGTGCTCGTTCGTTTATCTGGTTGCGCAGATCCAGGGCGTCGGCCTGATCGCGACGCGCTTTATCGGCGTGGATTTCGCCGTCGGCATTTTCTGCGGCCTCGCGGGCATTCTGGTGTGTTCGTTTCTCGGCGGCATGCGCGCCGTCACGTGGACGCAGGTTGCGCAGTACATCATCCTGATCGCGGCGATTCTGATTCCCGTGTCGATGATCGCTCACAAGGATGGCCTCGGCTGGGTGCCGCAATTCGACTATGGCCGCTTGATGGAGCGGGTTGAAGGCCTCGAAAAGCAGGTGCGCGAAGCGCCGCTCGAGCAGACCGTGCGCGACGATTATCGACGCCGTGCCGCGCTCATGCAGGTGCGGCTCGACGCGCTGCCGCAATCGTACGTCGACGAGAAGCAGCGTCTCAAGCAGGAAGTCGCCGACCTGCGCCGCCATAACGGGCCGCTGCGCGAGATCAAGGAGCGCGAGAGGGCGCTCGAACAGTTTCCACGCGACGCCGGCGCCGCGCAGATCGTCTGGAGCCAGCGACGCGATGAAATGCTGATGCGCGCGGCCGCACCGGTGCCGATGCATGAGCCGTTCCCCGCCGCGACCGACCAGGATCGGCGCATTCATGAGCGCAATTTTCTGTCGCTGCTGCTGTGCCTGTCGCTCGGGACGGCGAGCCTGCCGCATATCCTGACGCGTTACAACACGACGACCTCGGTCGCGTCCGCGCGGCGCTCCGTGGGATGGACGCTCTTCTTCGTCGCGCTGTTCTATCTGACGGTGCCGGTGCTGGCGGTGCTGATCAAGTACGAGATATTGACCAACCTGGTGGGGCATCACTTCGCCGACTTGCCGCAGTGGCTCATGCAATGGCGCAAGGTCGAGCCGAGCCTGATCAGTCTCGCCGATACGAATGGCGACGGCATCGTGCGTTGGAGTGAGATCCAGATGCAGCCCGACATGGTCGTGCTTGCCGCGCCGGAGATCGCGGGGCTGCCTTATGTGATGTCGGGGCTGATCGCGGCGGGCGCGCTGGCGGCGGCGCTTTCCACCGCGGACGGTTTGCTGCTCACCATCGCCAATGCCTTGTCGCACGATGTGTACTACCACATGGTCGATCCGAACGCGTCGAGTCAGCGGCGCGTGACGATCTCGAAGATTCTATTGCTGGGGGTGGCGCTGTTCGCGTCTTATGTGGCGTCGCTGAACACGGGGAACATTCTGTTTCTGGTCGGTGCGGCGTTTTCACTGGCGGCGTCGAGCCTGTTTCCGGTGCTGGTGCTGGGCGTGTTCTGGAAGCGCACCACGCGGCTGGGGGCGGTGGCGGGCATGGTGGCGGGGCTGGTGGTGTGCATCTATTACATCGTCTCCACATACCCGTTCTTCACGCAGATGACGGGCTTCGCCGGCGCGCGCTGGTTCGGGATCGAGCCGATCAGTTCCGGCGTATTCGGCGTGCCGGCGGGGTTTCTGGTGGCGATCGGCGTGAGTCTGATCGACCGCAAACCGGACGCTTATACGCGGGCGCTGGTGGACTATATCCGGCATCCTTAAACCGGTTTGTGCGAGGGGTCTGGCGCAGGGCGCGAAGTTTGCTATAATTCGGCTCCCCGCCGGAGAGATGGATGAGCGGTTTAAGTCGCACGCCTGGAAAGCGTGTATAGGTTAATAACCTATCCGGGGTTCGAATCCCCGTCTCTCCGCCACCCTTCCAGTAAGCCTTTGCGCGTTTTCGCAAATTCTGCGCTGTGCCATAGAAATGGCCCAATGCCATGGAATTTCACCGCAAGGGTTTCACGCGCGCCGGCTTCCGTCGGTAAATTCGCTGTATTTTCTTGCCCGCCGCATGCGCCAGAAGTGCTTGCGCATGCTCGATCGTCCAGGCATCGCTCGCGCGCTTCTGACACAAGTTCTCACACAAGTCCGCGATCATTTCAAATGGCTGTTGCGCCAATCGCGCGGCGTCACGCCAAAGCGTGAATTGAACCAGTTCGTAAACGAACCCTGCTGCGAATAGCCCAGCAATGCGGAAACCCGCCCGATGGGATAACGCGGGTTGCTCATATAGCGCACGGCAAGTTCGCCCCTGACTTCCTCGACCAGACGCGAGAAGCTGGTATGGGCCAATTCCAGTTGGCGCTGCATCGTCCGTACGCTCAAGCGCAAATGTCGGGCAACCAGTTCGACGGTGGCCTGCTCGATGGGCAGTAACAAATAGATCGCCTTGCGCACTTCCAGCGCGGTCGAATCGACACCCGCCACGTTCAGTGAATCCGCGAGGCTCTCGGCATATCGCACCAGTTCCGGGTCAGCGGCGGGATTCGGGTAGTCGAGATCGGCGGCCGCACACACGAAGCCGTTGAAATCGCTGCCGAACTCCAGCGGACAGCCGAAGAAGCGTCGATGAAACGTCAGGTCTTTCGGTCCCTGATGAACAAAATGGACCGAGCGCGGTTTCCAGTGATCGCCGAGCAGGGCGCTGGAGTGGCGCCAGAGAATGCCGACCGCGAGTTCGATCGCCTGATTCGTTGGCGTGCCCGGTTCGACGGCCAGGTCTTCGCGGATGGTGACTGTGTCCCCCACGTCCTCGACGTACAGAGCCAAGGCTTCGTTCAACAGATGCCGGTATTCGACGGTGGCCAGCAACACTTCGCGCAGCGTGCGCTTGTGCGCGAGCAGGAGATTGACGACACCCGTACCGAACTTCTGCCGGGTCTCGGCCATTTGCAGCGCGAAAGTCGGGCATGCGGCCTTTTCGGCCGACAGCTCCAGCAGCCGGCACGCGGCGGCTGCCGGGATGCGATCGTCCGGATTGGCAAGCGCCGCAGTATCGATCCCGACCTGCTGTGCAAGCTCGACCGGATTCAGTCCGACCCGCCGCGTCACGTCGAAATAGCCGCTCATGGCTACCGAGCGCAACATCGTTTCCATCGCTGTGTCTCCGCACCCGTCTCGCAAGCGCCGCCGCTGTGTCTGGTAATGAAATGCCTACCGCGCGCGCATCTCGGTGTTAACGCGCAGTGGCATGAAATGCTAAAAGGATGGCGCCCAATCATAAAAGTGTAGCGCAGGATTGCCGTATCGTGCGATCTCAACGGTTCATCATGTTCCGACCAGTTTTGATGCGACGGGCCTTGTCGCACGCGTCGGAATACCGTCACCCTATTGGAGAACACGATGCAATTCCTCGACGATTCGCTGCACCCCGAGAACCAGGACAAGGTTGTCATCACGACCGCTCCGTACGGCCCGGAATGGATGCCCGAGGACTTTCCGGAAGACATTCCAGTGACGATGGCCGAGCAGATCCAGAAGGCCGTCGATTGCTACAACGCGGGCGCGACTGTCCTGCACCTGCATGTGCGTGAACTGGATGGCAAGGGCTCCAAGCGCCTGTCGAAATTCAACGAACTCATCGCGGGTGTCCGCGCGGCCGTGCCGGACATGATCATCCAGGTCGGGGGCTCGATCTCGTTCGCGCCGGAAGACGACGGTCAGGCCGCAAAGTGGCTCTCCGACGACACACGTCACATGCTGGCCGATCTCGACCCGAAGCCCGATCAGGTGACGGTGGCGATCAACACCACGCAGATGAACATCATGGAGTTGCTCTATCCGGCGTACCTGGAGGGCACCTCGTTGTCCAATCCCGCGCTCATGGCCGCTTATAGCGAAATGACGGTTCCCGCCGGCCCCGCATGGGTCGAGGAGCACCTGCGCCGTCTGCAGGCTTCGGGCATTCAGCCGCATTTCCAGCTGACGGGCATCCATGCGCTCGAGACACTTGATCGCCTCGTGCGCAAAGGTGCCTACAAGGGGCCGCTCAACCTGACGTGGATCGGTATCGGCGGGGGCTTCGACGGCCCGAACCCGTTCAACTTCTTCAACTTCGTGCATCGCGCGCCGGACGGCTGCACGCTCACGGCCGAATCGCTGCTCAAGAACGTGTTGCCGTTCAACATGATGGCGCTGGCCATGGGCCTGCATCCTCGTTGCGGCATCGAAGACACGATCATCGACCAGCACGGCAACCGGATGACCTCGGTGCAGCAGATCGAGCAGTGCGTGCGCGTGGCGCGCGAACTGGGCCGCGAGATCGCTTCCGGCAAGGAAGCGCGCGACATCTACCGCATCGGTGTGCAATACGAAACGGTCGGCGAGACGCTCGCGGCCAACGGCATGGCGCCGAATCGCGAGGCGGGTGTGAAGAACCTGCCGCTGCGCGCGGCGTAAAGGATGGAGCGCGGCTGACGCTTCGCGGAGGTCGGGTTCCGGCCAAAGCAGCGCAGGCTAGCTTCGTCAAAGGCAGGGCTCCCCGGTATGCCGGGGAGGGTTGCACGGTATCCATAAAGGCCCCTTTTGCCCGACAGGGAAAAGGCGGCCGCCAACGAGCTGGACACGAAGGAGACGACTCATGTTCACGCATGCCGAGCCCACGACGGCCGATGTATCGACGACGCAACATGGCGTGCGCGCGTATGCGTGGGTGGTATTTGCCTTGACGGTCGGGTTGCTGCTCTCCGACTACATGTCGCGGCAGGTGTTGAACGCGGTGTTTCCGATGCTCAAGGCCTCGTGGAATCTTTCCGACACCCGGCTGGGCTCGCTGAGCAGTGTGGTCGCGTTGATGGTCGGCGTGCTGACCTTTCCGCTGTCGGTGCTTGCCGACCGCTGGGGCCGCGTGAAAAGCATTGTCCTGATGGCGGCGATGTGGAGCCTCGCAACGCTCGGCTGTGCGCTCTCGACGAACTATAACGAAATGCTGCTCGCGCGTGCCTTCGTCGGTATCGGTGAAGCCGCCTATGGCAGTGTGGGCATCGCGGTTGTCCTCAGTATCTTTCCGGCTCGGTTGCGCTCCACGCTCACCGCCGCGTTCATGGCCGGAGGGGCATTCGGTTCAGTGCTGGGCATGGCGCTCGGCGGCGCGGTCGCGGCTCATCTCGGCTGGCGCGCGGCGTTCGGCGCAATGGCGGCCCTCGGGATCGTGTTGCTGGTTCTCTACCGGTTTGCCGTCACTGAAAAGAAGCTGGCTCGACTGCAGCCGGCGGGCGTGAGCAGACCAGTGCAGAGCCACGGTGTATGCATGAGCTTCCGGGCGCTGATGAAAGGGCTCTTTTCGACGAAGTCAGTCGTGTGCGCCTACGTCGGCAGCGGTATCCATCTGCTGGTGCCGGCAGCCGTGTGGGCGTGGATGCCCAGCTTCCTGAACCGCTATTACGGCATGTCCACCGGCAAAGCGGCGATGAGCGCGGCAGTGTTCGTACTGGCAACCGCTTTCGGCATGGTGGTGTGCGGAATGCTGGCCGACCGGCTCAGCTCGCATGAACGCGAAAAGAAGTGGAGCACGGCCGTCGCCTTCTGCCTGATCTGCTTCGTAATGCTCACGATCGGTTTCCGGATGCCTGCGGGCCCGGCGCAGCTTGTCCTTATCGGCGTCGGCATGTTCTTCAGTGCGGGCGCTACGGGCCCCTCGGGTGCGATGGTGGCGAACCTCACTCCGCCGTCGATCCACGCATCAGCGTTTGCCACCCTGACGCTTGCGAACAACCTGCTGGGGCTCGCGCCCGCTGCCGTCCTGACGGGCATCGTGGCTGACCGGATCGGGCTGATCGGCGCGCTGCAACTCGTGCCGTTTGCACCGCTCGTCGCGGCGGCCGCCTTCTTCATCGGCAAGCGAAGCTATGGCGTCGACCTCGATCGCGTAAGTGCACTGCGCGAACAGGCCGGGCGCTGAGCCCACGATTACCCGCGTACTTTAGTACCTGGCAGGTGCGCCCGAAAGCAGGATGGGCAGACCCATTACAGGCCAAATAAATTTGCAGTTCGAGTAAAGGATAGGAGATTCGATATGGCCAAGGCAGTGCGTTTCCATGAAACCGGTGGTCCGGAAGTGTTGCGCTACGAAAACGTTGAAGTGGGCAACCCCGGCCCCGGACAGGTTCGCCTGCGCCATGAAGCAGTGGGCCTGAATTTCGCCGACACCTACTTTCGCTCCGGCCTGTACCCCGTGCCGCTGCCTGCAGGCATGGGTGTCGAGGCCGCGGGCGTGGTCGAGGCAATCGGCCCGGACGTGACCAACGTCGCCGTCGGCGATCGCGTCACCTATACCGGCTTTCTCAACACGCTCGGTGCCTACAGCACTGAACGCCTCGTCCCGGCGGCGCCGCTCATCAATCTGCCGGATGCGATTTCCTGCGAAACCGCTGCCGGCATGACGATGCGAGGCCTGACCTCGTCTTACCTGATGCGCCGCATTCACGATTTCAAGGCGGGTGACACCATCCTGCTGCATGCTGCCGCCGGCGGTGTCGGCCTGATCGTGTCGCAATGGGCGAAGCTGCTGGGTCTCACCGTGATCGGCACCGTTTCGAACGAGGCCAAGGGCGAAGTGGCCCGCGCTCATGGCTGCGACCACATCGTCTACTACGGCCGTGAGGACGTCGCGAAACGCGTGCGCGAATTGACCAACGGCGTCGGCGTGGACGTCGTGTTCGACAGCGTCGGCAAGGAGACCTTCGACGCGTCGCTCGATTCGCTCAGGCGCCGTGGTCTGATGGTCTGCGTCGGGACAGCCTCCGGGCCGATCCCGCCGTTCAATCCGCAGATTCTGGCCATGAAGGGCTCGCTCTACCTGACGCGGCCCGCGCTGGCGGACTATATCGCCGATCCCGCCGAGAAGGACGAACTCGCCGGCGAACTCTTCGGGCATGTCGCCGCCGGACGCATCAAGATCGAACTCAACCAGCGGTACGCGCTGGAAGACGCAGCGCAGGCTCATCGCGACCTCGAGTCGCGCAAGACGACCGGCTCGTCAGTCTTCGTCATCTGAGGAAAACGCCATGCAAGTCGACCAATTGACGTACAGCATCGGCGCCGAACTGATCGGCGTGAATCTTGCCGACGCCATTCACGACGACGGTCTGTTCGCCGAGATCCGCGCGGCACTGCTCCAACACCGGGTGCTGTTCCTGCGCGATCAGGACATCTCGCGCGCCGAGCATGTTGCGTTTGCGCGGCGTTTCGGCGAACTGGAGGATCATCCCGTTGCCGGCAGCGATCCGGAGCATCCGGGCCTCGTGCGCATTTACAAGAACCCGGATCAGCCTAACGACCGCTATGAAAACGCGTGGCATGCGGACGCCACCTGGCGCGAGGCGCCGCAGTTCGGCGCTGTCCTGCGCTGCGTGGAGTGTCCGCCGGTCGGCGGCGACACGATGTGGGCAAACATGGTCCTCGCCTACGAGAACCTGCCCGATCACATCAAAACCCAGATTGCGGATTTGCGCGCCCGCCACAGCATCGAGGCGAGCTTTGGTGCCGTAATGCCGATCGAAAAACGTCTCGCGCTTAAGGCGCAATTTCCGGACGCGGAGCATCCCGTTGTTCGCACGCATCCGGAGACCGGCGAGAAGGTGTTGTTCGTGAACGCGTTCGCCACCCATTTCACCAATTACCACACGCCGGCGCGCGTGCGTTTCGGGCAGGACGCTAACCCGGGCGCGGGTGACCTGCTGCGCTACCTGATCAGCCAGGCCTGCATTCCCGAGTATCAAGTCCGCTGGCGCTGGAAACCTAACAGCATCGCGATCTGGGACAACCGCAGCACGCAGCACTATGCAGTGATGGACTACCCGCCGTGTCACCGCAAGATGGAGCGCGCCGGAATTGTCGGCGACAAGCCGTACTGATCGGGCAGCAACCGTCTTGCATGAGATTGGGGATAGTGCTTCGCGCTAACGCTGATCGACAGGGGACCGCTTCATGATTTTCGATAAGACGATATGACACCAACCATCCTTATGGTGCCGGGCCTGCGCGACCACGTCGCCGAGCATTGGCAAACACTGCTGGAGCGCAGGCTGCCCAAGGTAGCCTCGGTGCCGCCGCTCGAGCAAGACAAGCTCAGTTGCGCGGCACGCGTCGCCGCGCTCGATGCTGCCCTCGCGAAAGTCGATGGCCCGGTGATCCTGGTCGCCCACAGCGCGGGCGTGATGATCACCGTGCATTGGGCCCGGCAACACAGCCGCAAGATTCACGGCGCACTGCTTGCCGCACCGGCCGACCTTGAGACGCCGCTGCCGGCAGGCTATCCGGCCTTCGATGCGATCGCTCAGAACGGCTGGCTGCCTATTCCACGAAAGCCGCTGCCGTTCCCGAGCATTGTCGGTGCGAGCCGCAACGACCCGCTTGCGCAGTTCGAACGTGTCGAAGCGATGGCGAGCAACTGGGGCAGTCGCCTCGTCGACCTTGGCGAAGTCGGTCACCTGAATCCGGCTGCGGGATTTGGCGAGTGGCCGATGGCGGAGACGTTGATCAAAGAACTTGAATAACCGGAATCCACTATCCCCAAGGCGTTTTTAAGCGCCATGGTGTCAGTAGTCCAAAGCTAAAGGAACAGGCAATGTCACGTCAGATACCGGTTGGTGCGGTGGATGAACTCGCGCCAGGCCAGCGAAAACTGGCCTTCGTCGATGGCCGCAGCATTGTCCTGTTTAACATCGCTGGCACGGTCCACGCCATCGACAACGCGTGCCCCCACAACAGCGCTTCGCTCGCGAGCGGGCGTCTCGACGGATGCGTGCTGAGTTGCCCGGCGCACGGTTTGCGTTTCGACCTGCGCACCGGCCGCATGCCAGGCGCAGGCGGGTTGAGCCTGACGACCTTTCCGGTGCGTGCCACCGACGGAAAGCTGCTCGTTTGTCTCGAGGATCCGCTCATCAGTACCGTGCAGGCGCCGGCATGCGATGCCGCAGCGCGACACGCACCGGTATCCGACGCGGTGACAACCCAGCTTCATTCAAGCAACAAGCCATAAGCAGTCGGGGCCACCCGGCGCGCGCCACACCTGGAGGAGACACAATGAAATTCAAGTCAAGCAGCCTGGCAGTGCTGATAGTTTTTTCAGCGGCCGCTCATGCCCAGTCGTCGGTCACGCTTTACGGCGTACTCGACGCCGGACTGCTGTATCAGAGCACCTCAGCCGCATCGTTTCAGCCGAACGCGCGTAACCTGGGGCATGTTTATCAACTCAAGGACGGCGGCATTTACTCCAGCTTCTGGGGGCTGAAGGGAAGCGAAGACATCGGCGGCGGATACAAAATCACGTTCAAGCTGCAAGGCACGTTCAACACCACCAACGGCAAGTTCGGGCTGTCCGACACGCCGGGGACGACCGCGCTCTTCAACCAGTTTGCGACGATTGGAGCAACGGGACCGTTCGGCACGTTCGACGCCGGCCGGCAGATCATCCCGATGATCTACGCGATGTCGGAAACGGACGTGCGCGGCGCGCAGTACTTTGGCAGCATCCTGACCGCCTGGCTGGGCATGAATCAGGCGGCCGGCTGGCCCGGCACCAGCACGAACGCTCCGATCGGTGCGCTGTATGACAGTAACGCGCTGGTCTACTCGTCGCCGAAATTCTATGGCGCGTCGCTCGCGCTCGAGTTCGCGCCGGGAGGCAACGCAGGGCAGTTCCAGGGCGGCACGCGAGAGTCGGCTGTGCTCAAGTATTCGAACTACGGTCTGAATCTGGCCGCGGTGTACTACAACGGGCACGACACCAATCCATACCCGGCCAATTACCCGACGGGTCCGGCCGTTCCGGCGACAGGCCTCGCCAATAACCGCTTCTATTATTTCGGCGCGATGTACACGATCAGCGGATTCTCGTTGTCCGCCTCGTACAGCGTCGGCAAGAATCCGGCGAAGAGCACCACCTACGACTTCGAGATGATTTCGGGCGGCCTTGGCTACCAGTTCAATCCGGTCTTCAAGGTGACGTCCGGCTACTACTATCTGAAGGACCGAAACAATTCGGCGAATCACTCGAGCGAAATCGCGGTGGGCGCGGAATACAGCTTGTCGAAGGCGACGAGGGCTTACGCGCAGGTCGGCTATGTGAACAACAAGGGAACCATGAACCAGACGATCGTCTATGGCACACCGGTCGCACCCGGCGTCTCGACCACGGCGGCGATGGTTGGCATCCGCCATACCTTCTGATCCCGCCATCCCTATCAAACGGAGCAGAACCATGAAGAAAACCAAGGCACTCGGATTGACGATCGCCGCGTTAGGCGCTGCGGTGTCCATGAGCGCGTGGTCCCAGACCGCGCAGGTAGCCAGCGCACCAGCTGTTGCGCAAGGCTCGTCGGCGCAGGCGGCATCGGGTGCGGCCGCACCCACGGGGAGGAAAGCTGATCGCGCGCTGCGCCGGAAGGTGTACGCCGCCATCGGCAAATACAAGGAGATCAACGCCGGAGACATCAGTGTCACCACGAAGGACGGCGCGGTGACACTGAACGGCACAGTTGCGGAGACTGCTCAGATCGCCAAGGCCGAGGCGATCGCGAGAAGCATCCCAGGCGTGACGTCGGTGAGCAACAAGCTGACGGTCAAGAAACCGTTTGGCGGCATGTAAGCTGCGATAGTCAAGCGTGAGCTCGAAGACGGCTGCTCTCGCTCACTTCTACCCGTCCTGCAGTTGCGCGTGATTCCTACGCGCGACAAAGCGCCCGTCTGCCGTTTGATCAACGCATGTCGATGGTCTGGCTTTCCCTCAAGCTCGACAGCCGCCGGCGCCAAAGTTCGAAGCCGGCCGGCTCGACTGCTTACGGGTGAGATGAAGGCATTGTCTGCTCGATGTGATTAGAACCGATTGCGCTGGCTGGGATCGAATTGTGGATCGGGTGATCGCTGCGTTTGCCGCAGCACGCCCTGATCGTCGAAATAGAAGTTGTATATCAAATGATCGATGTTGTTCTCCATGTACCGGTAGGACCAGACTTCCCGGCTCACGCGCTTGAAGTAGGAGGTTTCGAAAGGGCGGCCGAAGTTGACTAACACGTCGTCCCGGGTCCACTTTCCGACCTCGGCACGATGGAACTCATTGTCTCGAAGTACTTGCCGGACACCGAGCACTTTGCCTGAAGCGTCGATGTCCGCTGCCGTCGTCGTCGTTCCCATGGGCTGGGTCGGCCACATCAGCCGCTTGCCGCCGTTCGGTAGATCGTACGTTTCCTTCGGCGGGCCGAGGCGTGCAACAAGTTCAGACTGGTCTGCGCCAGCGGCTACCTGTTGATGCGGTGGGGTGCAGCCCGCGAGCACCAACGCCGTGTAAACCATGATCAGAAATGCAAGTCGGTTAAGCATGAAAGCCTCCGCTAAAGGTGATCGCGTCTGGCAGTCTCGCTTTCATGGAGCGTTGCGCCGCGGCTCGATGAACGGAGTGGGGCGCGCGCTGCTGTCACGTGGATCCGTTACGCTCGAAGCGACGAAGCGGCTCTGACTGCCTTGACGCGTGAATTGTGTCCAGGGCAACGCGACGAAAGATCCAGCGTGTTATCGGTGAATAGGCTGGCTGACGCAAAACCGTAATCAACATTCATTTTGTTGGTCACTGGCTATTTGTAAAATCGAGGATAGTTATCCTTATCAGATAGCTTCATCGACAGCGTTAGGATACTTTGCTGTTTCCGGGCCCGCAGCTTCGAAGTCGCGCAACCTGCCACTTGAATCCGCACTACCGTCATTTGTCCTGACCGGCGTTAACAGGCCGTTGCCATCTACCTTGAAACTGAAGCCGCGCCAGTTGACCCGCGTCGACAGAAAACTCGCCAGGAAGATCGAAAAGGACACGATGTCCCAGAACGGCAGAAGCCACAGGCCGCGAAGTGGCTGCCCCAGCGAGCGGTCCGACAGGACTTTCAACGCTTGCCGCGCGAGCAGCGCGAGCGCCGCAAGCAGCCAGGCCCAGGCGGCGCCTCCGGAAAGCAGCACGGCCAACAGGGCAAAGGCGAATGGATGAATCAGCGCTGAGCCCAGATGGCCGAGTGGATCGATTGTCCGGATGGTTCGGCTCCAGCGCAATTCGTGCGCAATCAGCTTGGCGGCGCTGGTCTCGCCGCAGGCGTGAGACACCGTGAACGGCGGAATCACGACCTTCTCGCCAGTCATGCGCACCGCTTCGCCGATCGCATGGTCCTCCGCCAGGTGATGCACGAACTTGGCAAAGCCACCAATCTTCTCGAGCGTTGCCCGCCGCATTGCAATCGTCTGCCCAAAGCACGGACGCGCGAGGCCAAGCGCAAGCCCGGTGACGACGCTGGGCAGGAACTGGTAATTGGTCGCCATGGCCGACAGGCGGGGCCAGAAACCCGGATCGGGCTGTCCGCGATAGATGCAGGTGACGAGGCCCACGCCAGGCTTCTGCAACTCGCCGATCACATTGCGCAGATAACCGCTGCTCACGCTCACGTCGCTGTCCGCGAACACCAGCACATCATGCCGCGCCTCGGGCAACATGTTGAGAATGTTGCTCATCTTTCGATTGGGACCATAGAGTCGCGCATCAGCCACGACGGTGATATGTGCTCTGGGGTATAGCAGACGCAGTTGTTCGACCGTTTGCAACGCTGGATCTTCCGCGTCGTGCACGCCGAACAGGAAGTGCACCGGGCCTGGATAGTCCTGCTCGCAGAAGCTCGACAGGTTGCCAAGCAAGGACCACTCGTCACCGTGCAGCGGTTTGACGATCGTGACGGGCGGAAAGCAGGTGGGCTGCGATGTCGTACGGGAAAAGAAACGTCCCATTAATGCGCCGGCGAGCAGCGTATACACAATCCCCAGCGCGGCACCCATGGCGCACAGAAGCGCAAGCCCGATGAGAAACATAGGTTCCCCGTGCAGAGGATCGTCGAAGGCGGGACGTCTTATTCGTTGATGTTCGGAAGTATAGGGGGTTTGTCGCCTTTTGCCGAAAGCTGATGTCGAACTTTTTTTGCGCCGACTTTCATTCCAGCGTCACACGATGACAAGAACGCCGCACACGTCCCGGGACGCAGATGGCGGCAGGCCGGCGCTGAACGTCACCCACCCGGGGTGGTTAATTTGCCTGGCGGTCATAGCAACCCGCAGTGCTTACAGTTCGCCAACGGGTAACGTCATCTCACGGCATCCCTAACTAGACTAGGCGAAAAAAACCCTTCCTGTCGAGCGCGAGATTCGTAGTATTCTTGAACGTCCCTTCGTTTCCTGGCGACAGCGGCCATTCCGCTCCGCTGCTTCAATCCCATTCGGTTTCATGGGGCGATGATGGTTCTATCTATTCTTGCTGTCTGCGCTTGCTGTCTGTGCATTTCGTTGTGGGGAGGGTAGCGTCAATGCCATCTATTGCAGCGACCGACTCAACGTTGAGTGCATGAATCAACTTCCCGTGCGTTGCCGACGCCCAGCGAGTTTCGGCGGGTGATGGATTCCGCGCATGCAGGCCATTTTCTTCGAGAGCATCTATGAAAACACTGTTTTTGCAGGCACCTTCATTCGATGGCTTCGATGGTGGAGCGGGATCGCGTTTCCAGACGAAGCGCGAGATCCGTTCATTCTGGTATCCGACGTGGCTCGCCCAGCCCGCCGCGCTGATCGAGAATAGCCGCGTTCTGGATGCGCAAGCAGATGGGCTGTCGCTGGAGGCGTCGCTAGATATTGCTCAAGAGTGCGACCTCGTCATCATTCATACGAGCACACCTTCGTTTCCGAGCGACGCGCAATTCGCAGAGCACTTAAAGAAGCGCAAGCCCACGATACGGGTCGGGATGGTTGGCGCGAAAGTCGCCGTCGATCCGCATGGATCGCTTACGGCATGCGACGCTATCGACTTCGTGTGCCGGGAGGAATTCGACTTCACGTGTCGCGACATTGCGCAGGGTCTTCCGTTCGAGTCGATTCTCGGCCTGAGCTACCGTCTGCCCGACGGCGCAATCATGCACAACGAAGCCCGGCCCATTCTTGAAGATATGGACGAGTTGCCATTCGTTGCGCCCATCTACAAGCGCGACCTCAAAACAGAGAATTATTTCAGTGGCTACCTCAAGCATCCGTATGTTTCCATCTATACGGGTCGAGGTTGCAAATCGAGGTGCACCTTTTGCCTCTGGCCGCAAACGGTCGGAGGTCATCGCTATCGCACGCGGTCGGTCGAGAATGTTCTTGAAGAAGTGAAATGGATCAGGGACAACATGCCCGAAATCAAGGAGATCATGTTTGACGACGACACGTTTACCGATCTGAAACCGAGAGCCGAGGAAATCGCCCGTGGTCTTGGCAAGTTAGGTGTGACGTGGTCGTGCAACGCGAAAGCGAATGTGCCTTATTCCACCCTCAAGGTGATGAAGGAGAATGGCCTGCGGCTCCTGCTTGTCGGCTACGAATCAGGCGACGACCAGATTCTCGTGAATGTCAAAAAAGGCCTGCGAACCGATATGGCACGGCGCTTCACTGAAGATTGCCGTAAGCTCGGCATCAAGATCCACGGCACCTTCATTCTGGGGCTGCCGGGTGAAACGCGCGAGACGATCCAGAAAACCATCCAATACGCGAAAGAGATTAATCCGCACACGATCCAGGTGTCGCTTGCGGCGCCCTATCCGGGTACGAGCCTTCACAAGCAAGCAATCGAGAATGGCTGGCTGCAAGAGAGCAAGGTCATCAACCTCGTCAGTTCCACGGGGGTCCAGGTTTCAGCAATCGGCTATCCGCACTTGTCGCGCGAAGAGATCTATCGTGGCGTCGAGGAATTCTATAAACGCTTCTACTTCAGACCGGCAAAGATCTGGGAAATTGTCCGCGAGATGCTGGTCAGTTGGGAGATGATGAAACGGCGCTTGCAGGAAGGTGTGGAGTTCTTCAGATTTCTCAGGGCGCGCGAGGCTTAAAGAGCTTATCTGAAGCCACGTTTTTTTCGGCCTTGCGAGCGGAAGCAAACGTGGCTGCAGTGGCGAGATGGAGTTATCGGTCGAACCATCGATACTGCAGCGTCAGGGTAACGGACGTAAAGTCGCCACCTGCACGGGTTACAAGACCATGTGATAACGCGAGCTTGGTGGACCATCCGCGCGCAATCGGTGCGGACACCGTCACACCGTATCGCACGTTGGCCTGTCGATCTTCCGCTTCCACGTCGTTGGTCGAGGTCCGGCCGCCACTGGTGTATCCGAGGTCGCCGGCAAGCCAGAACCCGGGGCGGAACGTGTAGCCGCCGTGCAATTGAAAAGTCATCAGCGGGGCCTGAGTTCGCTGCGCACCGTTAAAGAACTCATTGTTGCTCGTAAAGAACCATACGCCCGCAGACCCATCGACGAACCACTTGCCAAGAGTCTGCGACACGCCGAACTCCGGCTTGAATGACCATCGGTTGGTTCCGATGTTGACTAATCGTGACCCAACGTATTGTCCCGTGGGCGCGATGATCGTCAAGCTGGTCCCGACCGCGGTTGCGGCTTCATGCGCGGCAAACGCATCCGGAGGCAATGGCGGGTTGCCGAACAGATTGAAGGCGAAGCGCAGCCGCATATCGCCCAGGCCAGAACGATGGACTTCTGTTGCCGAATCGAGAACATCTCCGCTGACGTTCCCGCGCGCGAACGGCAGCGCTATCCCCAGCGATGCCGTGTGCCCGAGAAAGCCAAACGTCGACACATAGGCGAGTGACCACAGATTGAACTGTGCACGTACCCCCGAGATGGGCAAGGACGAATCCGTCAGGACGTCGCCAGACAGATGCGACCACGATGAGACCAGAAAATGCGTGCCGACTGGAGACGGAGAATAGGTGCGCGGTTCGAGTTCTTGAGCACACGCCACGCCGACCGGAAACAGAAGTCCAACTGCGGTGTTGCGCATCAGAGCCCAACAGCATGGACGATGCCTCATGGTCGGCGTGGGCAGGCGGCCATAGGCAACCTGGCGGGCCGCAAAATTTAAAGTGTAGAGGAGGGCACGATGTACGCAGCGTACCGTTCGCCTGATGACACAGGAATAAGACTTTGGTCCGATTTCATGCGATAGCCGCGGGCCATACCATGAAACGATTTCGGGTCGGGCTGGTGCGCTGCGCGCGCCCCGCATAGCGAACGCTGCATGCTGGACGCTACGCCACCCAAAGCGTGTGTGCAGGCATCAAGAACGCGACTGCCGTCTCCCGCTGGTGATCATTTCTTGTTCCTTTCCGAGGGTTGCGCAATGGATGCAGGAGCACAGTTGTCCCGCAGTCAGGATATCGCCACGAAGATTACTCGCGTGTTGCAGACGCGCACACACGGCGCACAGGAACGGTTGACTCAACGTGTGCGCGATGCGTTTGACGGCGATCGTGCCGTCAAGCATGCCGCACATACAGTGGCTGCGCCATTCGACCCATTGCAGGCATGGCAATACGCGATCGACGTTGCGCAGCGCTCGTTGCTGTTTTGGGACGTTCTGGTCGAGCGCGGCACCGAGTTCGTGGAGCGAAGCGCGCAAGGGCCGACCCCCGTGCTGCATTTCGACTACGACGTCATTCTCGACGGGCGGCAATTCGAGCGGCCAGTGAACTATGCGCTGCTCCAGCTTCGCCCGCCGGAAGGCGTGGTGGTGGACGCGAACAAGCGCCCTTATCTCATCATCGATCCCCGCGCGGGACACGGCCCGGGCATCGGTGGCTTCAAGGACGATTCGCAAGCCGGGGTGGCACTTCGCGCGGGACATCCTGTGTATTTCGTGGTGTTCTTTCGTGATCCCGAACCTGGTCAGACACTGCTCGATGTCTGCACGGCAGAGCAGCAGTTCGTGAGGAAGGTGCGTGCGCGGCATCCGTCAGGCCCGAAGCCGGCTATCATCGGCAACTGCCAGGGCGGCTGGGCCGCAATGATGCTGGCCAGTTCCGATCCCGACGAAACCGGACCCGTCGTTATCAACGGGGCGCCGATGTCGTACTGGAGCGGCGCGTGGAGCGAAGGTGAGAGCGACAATCCAATGCGGTACGCGGGCGGGATCCTCGGCGGTTCGTGGCTCGCGTCGTATGCGGCGGATCTCGGCGACGGCAAGTTCGACGGTGCCCATCTGGTCCAGAACTTCGAAAACCTGAACCCCGCCAATTCGCTATGGGACAAGTATTACCATCTGTTCTCGAACATCGATACGGAGCCGCCTCGTTTTCTGGAGTTCGAGCGCTGGTGGGGCAGCTACTACCTGATGAATCGCGAGGAAATTGAGTGGATCACGCGCAATCTCTTCGTCGGCAACAAGCTGTGGTCTGGCGAAGTGAGCAGCAGTGGCGGGAAGCCATTCGATTTGCGCGAGATCCGCTCGCCGATCATTCTGTTCGCTTCGATGGGCGACAACATCACGCCACCTCAACAGGCGTTCAATTGGGTCGCCGATATTTATAAGAGTACGGAAGAAATCAAGTCGCGCGGGCAGGTGATCGTTGGTCTCATGCATCAGGACATCGGTCACCTCGGCATCTTTGTATCCGGCAAAGTCGCAAGAAAGGAACATACGCAGATCGTTTCCGTTCTGGAAACGATCGAGACGTTCCCGCCGGGCCTATACGGCATGTCGATCAAGGAAGTAAAGAGCGATTCGGGGGAAACCGGATACGAAGTCGAATTCAGCGAACATCGGCTCGAAGAGATCGCCGCGCATTTCAACCGTTTCGAGCGCGTGGACGAGAAACCGTTCGAAGCGGTTGCCGCTCTGTCAGACTTCAATCAGCGGGCGTACGAACTCTTCACCCAACCCATTGTGCAGTCTTTGAGCAACGAGACGACGGCCCGCATGCTGCGCGAGTTTCATCCGCTTCGTTTCCAGCGTTGGGCACTGTCCGACATGAACCCCTGGCTCGGCTGGCTGCATCCTGCCGCCAAGGCGGTCAAGGAAAACCGCCAACCGGTTGATCCAGAAAACCCGTGGCATAAGGCTGAGAAAACCGGGTCCGACATCGTGAGCGCCTCGCTCGACTATTACCGGGCAATGCGCGATGCCTCGACCGAGGCAACGTTTTTCGGCATCTACGCGAATCTCTACTCGATCTATCTCGCCGACCGCAATCCGGATGCGAACCGCACGGATTCGGCCCCGACCGATCCTCGTGATCTGCCCTTTGTGCGCACAGCGCTTCAGGCGATCGGAGAGGGTGGCTACACCGAGGCGCTGGCCCGTGCGGCTTTTCTTCTCGCGCGCAAGGGCGAGCCCTTACCGCTGGCCCGCCTGGAGATGCGCAAGGAATTGGCTGAGAGCTACGCTGACTATCTTCCCGACATTGCTGCCGACCAGTGGCGGCGCATTCGTGGCGAACAGGAAATTATCGCCAGCTACGAACCCGATCAGGCGATCGCCACGCTGCCGACTCTACTCGCACATGACGAGGACAGAAGCCGCTTTCTAGAGTTGATCGACAAACTCGTCGCGGACGAGCGCGTACTGAATTCAGCGACTACCGACGCGCAACGGTCGGCCCTCGAACGCATCCGCTCGGTACTCATGCCGCGCCCCGAACGCAAGCGTCCGGTTGCGGTGCCCGACCGGGTGCGCCGATGAGCCGGCACGCCGCAGCAGAACCGACGATAGGAAAGACGATGGAAGCCCAGCATGCGAAGTATCAGCGTCTGATCGAGTACTGCAAAAATTTGCCGGCTTTGCCGACAGCCGTCGTGCATCCATGCGATCGCAGTTCACTCGAAGGAGCCGTCGAGGCAGCAAAGATGGGCCTGATTGCGCCGTTGCTCGTCGGGCCACGCGCACGCATCGAGTCGCTTGCCGCTGAGCATGGCATTGATATATCCCCCTATCCGATCATCGACGCGCCGTTCAGCCACGCGGCGGCTGCCGCGGCGGTTCAGCTCGTGCGCGAAGGCAAGGCCGAGGCACTGATGAAAGGCAGTCTGCACACGGACGAGTTGATGGCGGAAGTCGTTAAGCGGGATACCGGACTGCGAACGGCGCGGCGCATCAGTCATTGTTTCATCATGGACGTGCCGCAATATGACGAAGCGCTGATCATTACCGACGCCGCGGTGAATATCACGCCGTCGCTCGAAGAGAAGGTCGACATCCTGCAGAACGCGATCGATCTGGGACACGCGTTGCAGTTTCCGGAAGTGCGTGCGGCGATTCTGTCCGCCACCGAAACCGTCAATCCGAAAGTGCCGTCCACGGTCGAAGCCGCCGCACTTTGCAAAATGGTGGATCGCCAGCAAATTACTGGCGCACTGGTCGACGGTCCGCTCGCGCTCGACAATGCAATCAACCTCGAAGCTGCACGAATCAAGCAGATCGACTCACCGGTTGCCGGACGCGCCAACCTGCTGATGGTGCCGGACCTGGAGGCGGGAAACATGCTCGCCAAAAGCCTGTCCTTTCTTGCCGGCGCGGATGCAGCGGGTATTGTGCTTGGCGCGCGCGTGCCGATCATTCTGACGAGTCGCGCGGACTCCGTGACGACACGTCTTGCCTCGTGCGCGGTCGCGGCGCTTGTCGCCAAGGCCCGGCGTGAGGCCGGCAAGATTGTCGGGTGACGCCATGGCCGATGTGATCCTCGTATTGAATGCCGGCTCTTCAAGCCTGAAATTCTCCGCATTCGATGCGGGAACGACCGACCTCGACCTCGTTTTGCGCGGCCAGATCGAAGCGCTGTACACGGTCCCGCGTTTCAGCGCGACGGATCGGCATGGTGAAGCCGGTAGCAAGGAATGGGGCGCCGGCTACGAACTCGGCCATCTGGGCGCGATCGAGTATCTCTCCGCATTTCTGCGCAGCCATGGCGACGGGCATCGCCTGACGGCGGTCGGTCATCGGGTCGTGCATGGCGGCCAGCGATTTTCCGATGCCGTTGTGGCGACACCGGCTATCGTCGACGAACTCGAGAAGCTCGCTCCACTTGCGCCGCTGCATCAACCGCATAACCTGAAGCCTATCCGGATCATCTCGCAGTTGCGTCCGGACGTTACGCAGGTTGCGTGCTTCGACACGGCATTTCACCATACGCAGAGCGAGACTTCGCGCGCCTACGCGCTGCCCGTGGCCATTACGGAGCGGGGCGTGCGGCGGTATGGGTTTCACGGGCTGTCGTACGAATACATCGCAAGCGTGTTGCCGGAGATTTCGCCGACGGCTGCGGCTGGCCGGACCATCGTCGCGCATCTCGGCAATGGCGCAAGCCTGTGCGCGATGGTTGGTGGCAAGAGCGTAGCCAGTACGATGGGATTCACGGCGGTAGACGGCCTGCCGATGGGAACGCGTTGCGGAAGCCTCGACCCGGGCGTGATTCTCTATCTGCTCGATGAACTGAAGATGGATGCGCGGGCCATCGAGGATCTGATCTACAAACAATCAGGCTTACTCGGCATGTCGGCCGTGTCGAGCGACATGCGTGTGCTGCTGAATAGCGCTGAGCCGCGCGCCCGTTTTGCGCTGGATGTCTACGTCTACCGGATTGCGCGCGAAATCGGCAGCCTTGCTGCGGCGATGAAGGGCATTGACGGGCTGGTGTTTACTGCCGGAATCGGCGAGCACGCGGCCACGATTCGCGAGCGTGTCGTGATGGACGCGGCGTGGCTGGGAGCCGAGCTCGATAACGTGGCGAATCAGAGGGGCGGTCCGCTGATCAGCCTTCCGTCGAGCAAGGTGGCGGTTTCGGTTGTTGCCACAAACGAGGAACTCATGATTGCCCGCCACACGCAGGCGGCTGTCCACGCGTTGAAATCATGAGCATAGGTCCACGACGCGAAGTGTCACGCTTGCCAGCACCCAAGAGCCCTATCCAGGAGTTTTATCATGCCGATCGAGCAACCGCGTTTGATCCTGAAAGATGCGAAAGCGCTAGTCACGGGTATCGCTAACGAACACTCGATTGCGTATGGATGCGCGAAAGCGTTTCACGAGCTTGGGGCCAGCCTTGCGATCACTTACGCCAATGAAAAGACAAAGCCTTACGTGGAGCCGCTTGCGAAATCGCTCGATGCGCAGATCTTCATGCCGCTAGACGTGACGCGGGAGGGCGAGCTCGAAGCAGTCTTCGGGAAAATCGACGAACTGTGGGGGCAACTCGACATTGTCGTGCACGCCATCGCATGGGCGCCAAAGTCGGATCTGCATGGCGGATTGTTGAATTCTTCGTGTGAGGGCTTTCTAAGCGCCATGGATATATCCTGCCATTCGTTCGTACGAATGGCGCGCCTTGCCGCGCCGCTAATGAAAGAAGGCGGTACGTTGTTGACGATGAGCTATTACGGTGCGAATAAAGTGGTGCCGAACTACAGCGTGATGGGTCCAGTGAAAGCCGCCCTCGAAGCCTGTACGCGTTATCTGGCGCACGAACTCGGGCCGAAGGGCATCCGCGTACACACTATCTCTCCCGGCCCTCTCAAAACGCGCGCGGCGTCCGGGCTCAAGGATTTCGAACTCATGTTGAACGAGGCCGTGCAGCGTGCGCCTCTGGGCGAGGTGGTCGACATCATGGATGTGGGCTACACCTGTGCATTTCTTGCGACGCCGTACGCGCGGCGGCTATCCGGCGAAACGTTGTATATCGACGGGGGCCTCAACATCATGGCGTGATCCAACCGTCAAAGGCGGTGCCATCATGAACGCAATGGATACGACAATCATTCAGATCAGCTCCCCGCTCTTTAGCGACGAAAATACGCTTTGCTTTTCAGCACACGCTTTCGGCTGGGGCTATTGTGCATTCTCTCTCGATCGCGACACGGCGTGCGAAGTGCTCGGCGCGGCCGACCATTCGAACAGGCAGACGCTGCTGGCGTTCGCGCTTGGCCAGGTAAAGATACGGGAGGCTGTGAGCCGGGCAATGTGGCCGCGTTGTGGAGAACGCATCCGGCTCACCGGAGCAGATTTCCTCGAGAATGAGAGCATTGCCTCAGTCCAGCCTGACTGAATGAGGCGCTCGCATCTCACCCGTCCGCAACGGGGTGCGTCGTACTGTCAACTGGCTGAGGGGGCTGAGGTTGGACATCCGGATTCTCTGCGGCGAAAGTTCGGGGAGCCTCGATCCACGCTATGAGCAGATGATAAGTCACTGCGAGGATGACCGGGCCGATGAACAGGCCCACCGGTCCCAAGGCGAGCAGACCGCCTATTACACCAGTGAGGATAAGCACCATTGGCAGTGCTATTGCGCGGCGAATCAGGATGGGGCGCAGAATGTTGTCGAGCACTGAAACGCCAATGGTCCAGACGAGCAGCAAAATAGCCGGCAATCGAGCGTCATGCATGAACAGATAGGCGACGCAGCCGAGCATCGGCAGAAGCGGTCCGATCTGCACGAGGCACATCAGGAGCAGTAGGGCGCTCAGCACGCCGGCAAACGGAATGCCCGCGATCCAGATGCCGGCCGCGCCGAGCGAAGCCTGAACGACTGCCGTGACCACGACACCCAGGGCGATTGCGCGGATCGACTGGCCCGTGAGATGAACGATGTTGGCGCCGTTTTCCGGCGAGACACGCAAGGCCAGGCCCGTCACGAGCTGGACCGCCGATTCGCCTTTGGCAAAGAGCAGTCCGCAAATGATGATCAGCAGGATCAGTTGCACGGCAAACGAGCCAACGAGGCCCACTTGAATCACCATCCACCTGGCGGCGACAGCCGCATAAGGCTGCAATTTTGCGAGCATGCCGCCGGGGCCCGCGTCGGATAGCGATTGCCACTCGCGCACAAGACTCCCTGTCAGCGGCAGGCTGGCGAGCCAGTGGGGCGGGGACGGAAGCGCATAGTTGGGCAGCGCTTTGACAAAGGCCATGATGTCTGCTGCATGGTCGGCAAGCGTGGAGACAGCGCCGTATGCCGGTATGCAGATAACGACGATCTCGAGCAGCAGGAGCACTGTCACCGCCAACCCCCGGCTTCCGCGCAGGTACCGCTGGATCTTTAGCATGAGCGGCCAGGTCGTCACGACGATCGTCGTAGCCCACATTAGAGCGGGTACGAACGGATGCACGATGTACAGACTACCGCCGGCCAGCAGAAAAAGCGCGCTGACAGCCAGCACGATTCGGGCAAGGTCGACCGCGGGTCGGACCATCTGACGTCCGGATTCCGGCGGCCGGGTCGATTGAGCCGGGTGTTCCATCGTGCGCCTTCCTTTACGGCCTAGCTGGAATATTGAATTCCGCGCTCACCAGTACTGATGCGTGTTCCCGCGCGGCGTTCCGTGATGGCAACGATATCGGGCAGCGCGCCGATCACGGCATCCTTGCCGGTGTTTCGGGCAAACTCGATCGCAGCCATGACCTTCGGGCCCATCGATCCCGCCGCGAAACCCAGCTCTTCCAGCGCATCGGGATGGGCGACCGAGATCGCTTTTCTGGTTGGCTTGTCCCAATCCACGTAGGCCGCGTTGACGTCGGTCGCAATGATCAACATGTCGGCGTCGAGTTCCTGTGCGAGCAATGCTGAACACAGATCCTTGTCGATGACAGCCTCGACCCCGGACAGCTTGTGGTGCTCGTCATACACGGTGGGAATGCCCCCGCCACCCGCACAGATGACGATCGTGCCATGCTGCAACAGCCATTTGATCGGCCGTATTTCGAATATATGCTTGGGGCGCGGGCTCGCGACCACACGGCGAAACTTGTCGCCGTCAGGGGCGATCGTCCAGTTTCGCTCTGCGGCGAGACGTGTGGCTTCTTCCTGGGTGTAGACGGGGCCGATCGGTTTGGTGGGATGTTGAAATGCGGGATCGGCCGCATCGACTTCGACTTGCGTCAGAAGCGTGGCGAAAGGGACTTCATAGGGCAGCAGGTTGCCCAGTTCCTGTTCGATCATATAGCCGATCATGCCCTCGGTTTGCGCGCCGAGAACGTCTAGCGGATAGGTTTCCACATCTTTATAAGCCGCGCCTTGCAGCGCGAGCAGGCCGACCTGAGGACCATTGCCATGCGCGATGACGATTTCGTTGTCCGGTACGATCTGGGCAATCTGTTCGGCTGCAATTCGTACATTGGCTCGCTGGTTTTCGGCGGTCATAGGCTCGCCACGGCGCAGTAGCGCATTCCCACCTAATGCAACGACTATCCGCATGACGCGCTCCCGAGTGACGGTCCCTGCCTGGACATGACCGTTGATGAAATTCAGTCCCGCCGGATCAGAGGTCCGCGAGTGTCGAGACCAGAATAGCTTTAATCGTATGCATCCGGTTCTCTGCCTGTTCGAATGCGATGTTCAACGGCGATTCGAAGACCTCTTCCGTGACTTCGATGCCGTTCGCGAGATTCGGATATTGGGCAGCGATCTGCTTGCCGACCTTTGTTTCACTGTTATGAAACGCAGGAAGACAATGCATGAACCGGACTTGAGGATTTCCGGAGGCTTTCATCATGTCCATATTGACCTGGTAGGGCAGGAGCATCTGGATGCGCTCTTTCCAGGCTTCAACGGGTTCGCCCATCGACACCCACACGTCGGTATGCACAAAATCGACACCCTTGACAGCAACCTTCGGATCTTCGGTCAACGTTAGACGTGCTCCTGTGTCCGCCGCAAACTGCTGGCACATTGCGACGTGATCCTCATGTGGCCAAAGCGCTTTCGGCGCGCCGATTCTCACGTCCATGCCGAGCTTCGCGCCGATGAGGAGCAACGAGTTGCCCATATTATTGCGAGCGTCGCCCAGGTACGCGTAACTGATGGCGGGGAGCGGCTTGTCCGTATTCTCCCGCATTGTCAGCACATCGGCCAGCATCTGGGTGGGGTGATACTCGTCAGTCAGACCGTTGAACACGGGTACGCCGGCATATTGCTCGAGTTCGTCGACGATTTCCTGTTTGAAGCCGCGATATTCGATAGCGTCGTACATGCGCCCGAGTACCCGGGCAGTGTCCTTCATGCTTTCCTTATGCCCGATCTGCGACGAACTCGGATCAATATAAGTGACGTTGGCACCTTGATCATAGGCGGCGACTTCGAACGCGCAACGAGTGCGCGTCGAGCTCTTTTCGAAGATCAGCGCGATGTTGACGCCTTTCAGATGCTGTTGTTCCGTTCCCGTGTATTTCGCGCGCTTGAGGTCTCTGGAGAGGTCGATCAGATACCGCAACTCCCTGCTGGTGTGATGCACGAGGCTAAGAAGACTTCTGTTTCGCAGATTAAAGGCCATGTTGCTTCTCCGTCAGAGATGAGTTCGGCGGGAGGTAGTCGGATTGACTGGCGGGAATTGGGGTGCCATTCAAAAATCGACCGCATCCCTGCTGATCGGGCATGTCATGCAATGACCGCCGCCCCGGCCGCGCCCCAACTCACTGGCCGCAATCGTGATGACTTCTACGCCGGCTTTACGTAGGAGCGTATTCGTGTAGGTGTTGCGGTCGTACGCCACCACCACGCCAGGCTCGATGCAGACCACGTTATTGCCGTCATCCCACTGTTCTCGTTCCGCGGCAAAACTGTTTCCACCGGTCTCGACCACGCGCAAACGAGGCAGGCCGAGCGCTTCCGCCACTACGTCGACGAACGGCTTTTCTTCGCGGCGAATGGTGAGCCCGGATGTGCTCGATTCGTCCGCGCGTACCGAGAAGGCAACGATCTGGTTGACTACTTCCGGGAAGATCGTGACGAGATCGCGGTCGCAAAAGCTGAACACCGTATCGAGATGCATCGCGGCGCGTGACTTTGGCAGGCCCGCAACGACGACCCGGTCGACCACGCCCTTACTGAAAAGCGACTGGGCCAGTTCGCCGATAGCCTGCCTTGTCGTGCGTTCGCCCATGCCGACCAGAACCGCACGGTTCCCGATCGGCATGACGTCGCCACCTTCAAGCGTGGCCGACCCGTGATCCTTGTCGGGATCGCCATACCATATCTGGAAGTCTCCTGAGGCGAAGTCAGGATGGAACTTGTAGATGGCGGAAGTGAGCAGCGTCTCCTGGCGACGGGCAGGCCAATGCATGGGATTGAGCGAAACGCCGCCGTAGATCCAGCATGTCGTATCGCGCGTGAAGAGAGTGTTCGGCAGAGGCGGCAGAACGAAGCTCGAATAGCCCAGATATTGCCTGTACATCTTCAGAATGCCACTGTGCTCGGTGTCAGGCACGTCCTCGGCCACCACGCCGCCTATCAGGAACTCCGCGATGTGGCGCGGTTCGAGCCCCTCGATCCAATGACGCACTTCCTGTGCGAGGCTGACGCCCACCGTGTCCGTGCGAATCTTGCGGTCGAGTATCCAGCTCAGTGCTTCCGGGTTGTGCACCGTCTCTGTCAACATGTTGTGCATCTCGACGACATCGACGCCGCGCTCGCGCATCTTCGTGACAAAGTCGAAGTGGTCGCGTTTGGCCTGGCTGACCCACATGACGTCGTCGAAAAGTAGTTCGTCGCAGTTGCTGGGTGTGAGTCGCTGATGCGCGAGCCCAGGAGAGCAAACCATCACTTTACGCAACCTGCCTACTTCGGAGTGAACGCCGAATGCGGTCTTTTCCTTGGTCATCATGTGTCTCCCCATGTTCGAGGGTGAGGAATCCTTATCGCAACGCCAACCATCAACCCGGCGACAAGCACGGCCGACATGCCACTCGGCAACATGCTGGGCGGGACAATAGAGGGGGTGGCGGAGAAAGCGCCATGCGAATGGGTACGCATCGTTCACGTGTCGTCATCGAATCAGGCAAGCCTGATCTGGGTACGATTGCGTTTCGACCAATGTGAGCGTGAAAGGCAACGCACACAATAAGACTTTGGTCCGACGCCCGTTGATAGCCAGATACCGGACGATAAAATCGCCATGCCGCTTTCTTCTGGCGCGCGCGACGTGGACCGCAACAAGGCCGCGGAAGAATCCACCATGCTTGCTTTCGAGTAGCGCAGCTTCCACGAGTACGGGAGCACCGCGTGGTGGGCGGGGAGGGAGGGGAAGGGCCGCGGGTCGTGGTCAACCGTGGGGTGCCGGGGTCGCGGCCGAATCCCGACAATCACTTGACCACTGCGGGCTCCACAGAAATGGCAACGGCCTCGTTGTACACCACTTGCACCTGATCGCCTTTCTTGATCAATTTGAGCTGCTCGGGGTCCTGCACGATCAGGTCCAGTGAATTGCCTTGCGGTCCTCGCAGGGTTACCGCGCCAGTTTGATGATTGACGCCAGTGACGTTCGCCATGACCGTCACCTCGCGACTTGCCGTTCCACCAGGCTTCGCACCGAGTGGTGCGCGCGTAATGTTCTGACTCTCATTGGCGGAGAGTGGCGCACTGCCTTTCTTCAGCGTGACGGTTAATGCCTGAGAGTATTCCGCTGTAACACTGTCGCCGAGCTTGAGTTGGCCGAAATTATGCGCTTCCTCGCCCACTACGAGTTGCACGACTTTGCCTTTCGCATCCTTTAACCAGACCGTGCGGGTTTCCGGCTCTATGCCGACCACCGTCGACGTTGTTTTGATCGTCCCAGTGACGGAGACCTTGCCGGGCGCACTTGTCACGCCCACTTTGGGTTCTGTTTGCGCGAATCCCGCCTGTGCCAGGGCCGCGAGCGTCGCTACGATGATGAGTTTCTTGCTGTTCATGATGCTCTCCTTGGACACCCGGTCTTTTTTTTGCGGGCGCGGTAGTGGGATGCCGTTATCAGGACATATTTGGCTTCACCGGTGGGAATTGCTCACTTGATGGTGTACCCACGGCCTTCCATACACGCGCCCCAGGCACGATTGAACGTATCCATCGCGCCTTGAGTCTGTGACTGGGCGGCAGCCCCGGCAGCCCGCCGGTTCTGGCGTGCTCGCGAGCCTCCGACCATCGTGCCTGCCGTCGCGCCGATCGCCGCGCCTTTGCCCGCATCGCCCGCTATCGCGCCGACGACTGCGCCGCCGGCTGCGCCACGCGCCGCACCTTGAACGCGCTCGCCACCGCCCACCGCGGGACCCGAAGGCGGAGGGGGGGCATTGGCGACGGCAGCCGGGTCCACACCCGTATTGCTCTTCGCCCACGAGTAACACGCGGCGTCGTCCTGCTGCTGCATTTGCTGGCTTTGTCCCTTCGACGGATACGCGATGGGCTTCGCCTCCACCACGCCTTCGAATGACACCGCGCCGGCCAACGCAGCGCAAATACAGCACTTCGTTAAGTTATTCACGGCAACTCCTTACTCGAGCCTTCGCCGATACAAACGGGTGCTCACGTCTCTGCGCCATATCGGAGATGGGACGGTGGCGACCATGTCTGGTCCGGCGTGTCAGATGACGCGTGCAGTTTCGCTCCAGCGCAGAGGTGGCCGGATCGCGTTCATCATTGCTTTTCACGCCCCTCATGCGCAATCAGACCATGGTCGTATTCAACGGAGCGGATCTGCAGGTGCGGCGACTGCTGCGCGCGGATCGCGGCATAGCCGCGTAGCCACATCGTAGCGGCGTTGTAGAGGCCTGGAGACGGCGCATACCCGACCTTCTAAGACCTTGGTCCGATGCGAATCGCACCGCGTAAGCGGTAGGCTTGAAGATCGAGGCTGGCCGCTCGGGTCCCGCGTTGTGGAGAAGCGGAGAAGGGAATTCCCTATCGGCTATCCGCTATAGAAACAGCGGGCGACGTCTGTGCCTGCCGTTAATGCTTCGCGCCCTGAGGGAGCACCTTTATGCGCAATCGGTCCTTGCCGCACCACGGTTCCGGTTTCCATCTGCCCGTGCTCGAATGGGTACACGGCTATCAGAAGTCCTGGATCAAACCGGACGTCATTGCGGGTGTCACGGCATCGGCTGTTGTATTGCCGAAGGCGATGGCGTATGCGACGGTTGCGGGCCTTCCTGTGCAGATCGGACTCTATACGGCACTTGTGCCCATGCTGATCTACGCTCTGTTGGGCACGTCGAGGCCACTCAGCGTTAGTACGAGCGCAACGCTGGCCATTCTGACCGCTACCGCGCTCGGTCAGGTGGCGCCAGGCGGCGGGGTGGCGCAACTGGCCATTGCAACCGCTACGCTCACGCTGCTTGTCGGTATCGTCCTTGTTCTCGCGGGGCTGCTCCGGCTCGGGTTCGTCGCGAACTTTATTTCCGAGCCGGTGCTAACGGGTTTCAAGGGCGGCATCGCAATCGTCATTGTGCTCGATCAATTGCCTAAACTAATTGGCCTTCACGTCGTGAAGGGTTCGTTCTTTCACAACGTGTATGCGCTCTTCGCAGGGCTTCCTCACGCATCGGTGGCGACCGTCATTGTCGGCGTCGTGACGATTGCGATCCTCGTCGCACTCGAGCATCTCTATCCGAAGTCACCGGCGCCGCTCATTGCGGTAGCGTGCGGGATCGCCGGTGTTGGCCTGCTTGGACTGCAGAAATACGGGGTTGGCGTCGTCGGCCACATTCCGACCGGGCTGCCGTCGCTCGTGATTCCGGACTTCTCGCTGATCGAGCAACTGTGGCCTGCTGCCGCGGGCATTGCACTGATGAGCTTTACCGAAACCATTGCTTCAGGGCGAGCGTTTGTGCAGAGCGGAGAGCCCGCGCCGCTGCCAAATCGGGAATTGTTGGCGACAGGCCTCGGTAATGCCGCAGGCGCACTGGTGGGTTCGATGCCTGCGGGCGGCGGGACCACCCAGACGGCGGTCAATCGCCTCGTGGGTGCGCGCACGCAACTGGCTGAACTGGTCACGGCTGCCGTCACCCTGGGCACGATGCTGCTGCTTGCGCCGCTGATCGGCCTCATGCCGCATGCGACGCTCGCGGCCGTGGTGATCGTCTATTCGATCGGCTTGCTCAAGCCGGCGGATTTCCGCGCCATTCTGGCAGTCAGGCGGACCGAGTTCATCTGGGCGCTCGTGGCGCTCGCAGGCGTCGTCTTGCTGGGTACGTTGAACGGTATTCTGATCGCCATTCTCGTATCGCTCGCGGCGCTCGCCTATCAGGTGTCTGATCCGCCTGTGTATGAGTTGCGTCGCAAGCGCGGCACCAACGTATTCCGCCCGATATCCGAGCAGCACCCCGACGATGAACATTTCCCGGGACTCCTGCTTCTGCGGCCCGAGGGACGCATCTTCTTCGTCAACGCTTCGAACATTGGTCACAAGATCACCCCGCTCGTCGAGCGCGCGCATCCTCAGGTGATCGCACTGGATATGAGGTCGGTATTCGATCTGGAGTACACGGCGCTGAAGATGCTGACTGAAGCAGAGAAGCATTACCGAGAAAACGGAGTATCCATATGGCTCGTCGGCCTCAGTCCCGAGGTTTTTGCCGTAGTGCAGAACGCGCCGCTCGGCAAGACGCTGGGACGCGAGCGGATGTTTCTCAACCTCGAGCAGGCGCTTGCCGCCTGGTGCGCGCGGGACGGTAAGCAGGCTGCGCCGGACGCGCCACGGGGCATCGTGCACTGAGCCATCCAGGATCGTTGAAGTTACGGAGTGAAGGGCGAAAGACAAATGGCGGCGTAAAGGTTGTGTCAGAGGGACCGACCGATGACACGGGAATAACGAGGCAAGAGCAAATCAGGCAGGGGATATCATGGACAAGGCTGTTTCACGCAAGGCGGCAAGCAGATCGAATGCTAAAGACGTTCAGTACCGCACACCTGATGAGAGGGCGGCGGAAGGTCGACTCATGCGCGATTCGGTGCCGCGGACGTCACAGGGAGGCTGGAAGCAGCCAGATGGTCGGCGGGATATCCTTGAGCTTCTCAACGAATCCAATGAGGGGCGCCTGCCTAGCCTGGTGCCGATCCGGTTCGGTCGTATGTCTGCGTCTCCATTCGCGTTCTATCGCGGCGCCGCGGCCTTGATGGCTGCGGACCTGGCCACGACGGCAACCAGCGGGTTACGCGTGCAGGCGTGTGGCGACGCACACCTGATGAACTTCGGCGGATTCGCAACGCCTGAGCGCAATATCATTTTCGATATCAACGATCTGGACGAGACCTTGCCCGCTCCCTTCGAGTGGGATTTGAAGCGGCTCGCAGCCAGTGTCGTGATCGCGGCGCAGCATCTGGAGTTGCCCTACAGCGACACGACGCGCATCAGCACGGATCTCGTGCGCGAGTATCGCGAACGCATGCACGACTTCGCATCCATGCGCGCGCTCGACGTCTGGTACGACCGCATCGATCTGCAAAAGTACCAGGATCGGACGGGCGATCCCGCCATTGTCGAGGCGGCGCGCAAGCGCATCGCGCAGCGCATCGAAATGGAGCGTCGCAAGACCGTGCCTGACCATCTCTATCCGAAGTTGGTCACGGAAGCAGACGGGCATCCCCGCATCAAGGACGAGCCGCCGCTCATCTTTCATCCCTCTGAGGACGTCGCCCCCGGGCTTCAGTCGGGCTATGCGGAGGCCATTGCCTCGTATCGCGAGAGCCTCGCCGAACATGTGCGCATACTGTTCGACAGGTTCCACTTCGTTGATCTGGCGCTCAAGGTGGTCGGCGTGGGCAGCGTCGGCACGATCTGCGGAGTGGGGCTGTTCATGGCGTCGGACAACGATCCGCTGTTCCTGCAAGTCAAGGAAGCCAAAATGTCCGTGCTCGAACCCTATGCAGGGAAAAGCCTGCATCCCAACCATGGGCAGCGGGTCATTGCCGGTCATCGCATCATGCAGGCGGCCAGCGACGTGTTTCTCGGGTGGAGCCGCGGTCAGAATGGGCGTGACTTTTATGTCCGTCAGCTTCGCGACATGAAAATGTCCGTCATGATCGAGGGGCTGGACGCCGGCATGCTCCGGCAATACGCGCGCATGTGCTCGCACGCGCTTGCGCGTGCTCACGCGCGCTCGGGCGACGCCGCAATGATCGCCGGGTATATGGGTTCGGGCCAGACGTTTGACGATGCGATCACCGAGTTCGCTGCGGAATATAGCTCACAGAACCGGCGCGACTACCGGCAATTCGTTCATGCGATCCGTGAAGGACGGATCGAGGCAATAGTCGAAGGCTAGAGGGCGCAATAGGGGGCGTGAGGTCACGGTTGGATTGGGATGAAGCGAGAGGTTCTCGCGCCACGACAATACCTTGACGGTGCGTCTCATGTGGCATTCGATTCACCTGCCGCTTTTGCGCCCATTAAAGCAGCTGTTGCCGGGCTTGATCTGGATCATTACGTGGGGTCGTGACCTGCCGATGATAACGGTGGTGAAGGCAGGCGTTCTGGATTGCACAGTGGAAAGCATAATTTCACCGGTAATCAGGAATCCGCCTGCATCGCACCGCTGCAACTGGTCTACGTGGTCAAAACTGCCAGTCCGCAGAATATCCCTCAGCGTGAGCGAGAGCTTTTTTCAGGAGGCTCGGCAATGAGCATACTCAGCAGGCTATGGCATCGCGACGAACCACGCGGAACGCCTGAGCAAGAAGAGCGGATCGACGCAACGATCGAGCGTATTCTCACGATGATCCCCCGCTTGCGCATGGCAAAGCGTTACCGTACACGCCTTGCGCCCGCCGTCGCTGCTTATCTTCGTTTCGAAGCGGCTATGCTCGCTTCGTTGCCGGCAGCGCGTCAGGCAAGTATCAACACGTGGTCGTCCGATCCCCATCTGCGCGCTTTCTTTGCAACGCCCGAAGACTTGACCACGGCATTCGGCCGCTCAGAGGCGTTGCGTGAATATTTCGACCTGCATCCTGAATCAGAGGAAGCCTATGCTGTACTCGGGATGGCCATGACTGAACGCCATGTGCTCGGCGTTGCGATGGAGGGCGACACAATTCGTCGTGACGTTGCGCAAACCACGATCTGCTTCGGCGACTATCGGGTCCGAATATGCGCCGCCACGGAGAGCGAACTGCATCAGGAAATTGGAAACCGTCTTGTCGATCAACTGGCCTTGGAAGGATTGGCGAAGCTCGCGGCTGACCGCCGCGATCTGCTGTCTCGTGGACACGAACTTATCGAGGAGCGCTTCGCTCTGTTTCAGACGCAAGGCGCGGGTATGCGCTCTGTGACTGGGGGCGGCGACGAGTCCAGCACGGAGGAGTTGGCCCGCCTGCACGCGGCGATAGAAGACAATGCCGGCAAACTCGCGGCACTCAAGGCGCCTACCGAAGTCATCGAACTCGAATTTGAACGTGTCTGCGAAGTGCTGTCAGAGTCTTCTACACATATTTACCTGACGAAGAAACGGCTGCGCATCGATCTGATGAACGTGGTCCAACCAGCGGGCTCGCGGGGTAGCCACGATATTGAATTCAACTTCGCTCGAATTCCCGGCATCAAACCGGAGCAGCGTGCTTTTGCAGTAGTTCGGTATTCTCGTCACGAGTTACTGCCGGCTGGATTGCATATTGACCCTGCAATCAGGGCACTTTAGTGGAAACCGCTGGTCACGCTCGTTGTGAATTGCATCGGCGGACCGGGCGGCGTTTCTCATCTAAAGGATGCCGTGAATACTTTCAGTCGTGTACGCGCCTCATGCCCAATGGCAGAGATCACACGGGAGACCAAAGTCCTATATCCAATATTTCGCCTGTGATGTAGCGTGAAATTGACGCGCAACGAGCAGGTACACCGGTACTAATTATCGTCGGCGGTCGTTTTCCGCCGCCGGGCATTTAGGGCAGAATTTCCGCGTCCAGCGCTGCGGAGGCTGATGTACTCCTGGCAATGTGTGTTGCAAGGCGCGGCCTTCATCGTTTGGGCCGGTGTCCACTGGAGGGGCGACGTGAGTGGTGACCGTCGACTAAATCGGGAACTTTGTGCAATCGCTCTCGTTTTCGTCACTCAGACTGTTGCAGCGGGTTTTGCATGCGGAGATGAAATCACACTGCAAACCAATCTGTACAACATACACTACCACTATGACCCAGATCACATACCATACTCGCCTTTGGTCGCCGCAGAGTGGCGACGAAACGACGGGTGGTTGATCGGAGGCGGGGTATTTCTAAATTCATTTGGACAGTTCTCACAGACGGTTTATGGCGGATATCTCTGGAACATTGCCGACACCGGGTTTTATGCGAAGTTGGTGGGTGGTGTCGTTCACGGTTACACGGGGCAATACAAAGACAAGTTGCCGCTCAATGTCGGGGGATTCGCTCCTGGTATCATCCCGGCCATCGGATATAAGCTGGGGCCCGTGAGGATTGAGACACAGTTTATCTGGACCAGTGGGCTCATGATCACAGGCGGCATCGCCTTCTGACGGATATCGCTCGCTTCGTTCCAGCCTCGATCTCATTGAGCCATTCGTGTCCGTCATCGCCCAAGCGGCAAGCTCGTCGCCGGGCGGTTCGTGGTGAAGATCGGGGCAACGGTTCAGCATGCGCACACATCTCGCGATAGACCGGGGCCGTTGTGGAACGTAGTCGGCAGTCGCCTGGTCATCCGCCAAGCGCCATGACGATCATAATGAGTACGACCCCGAGTATCGCCATCAATGCGCCTGTGAAAGCGGGTCTTCCAACGCCGGCATACCGTCCCAGTGTCGCGCCCACCGCAAATAGCATCGCCACGGCAACACAACGGGATGAAGTCAAGGCAACGTGAATATTTTGCGTGACGAGAAAAGGAAGCGCGACAGGAAAGGTCGCGATAACGACAAGTAGAAAAATCCCAGCTGCCGCCGCGAAGTCCTCCGTGCGAAGAAGGGGGTGCCGGGTAAGATCCAAAGCAAGCAGGCGGTGCCGCATGCCGGCAATTTCCTCTGGTCCGCTGATCGCGGCAACATAACCGGGTAGAGAATCTCTGACCAGGTTGAACCCCGTTTCAGAGTCGGCTAAAGCGATCTGCGACGCGACCACTCGATTGTGGGTTCGTTCGGTTACGATCCTGAGCAGGTACATGACTGCGTCGACCAGACCCCATGCGAGATTGCAGCCTAGCGCAGCCCTTGTCGCGGCACGCGCCTGCTGGCCTTCAGGCGAGGCGAGCGAGACTGTGCCGACGATAGTAACGGCCATGATAATGCCGAACAATATTTCAGAGGTTCGATCTATCGGGTCCAGAAGCCGTCTGACCTTCATATTCTTCATTGATCTTCTACCGTTGTCCTCTTTCAACCGTAGTCCACAGTTGGGTGAAGTTGTTGAGGCTGGTCAATCTTCCCGACGAAATTAAGCACGGATCTAAGGTGAGCTTTTCGCAGAACGTAGACTTGCGTGGGCCGAAATGGAGGCATTGGATGTGCGACGTCGCCATGCAGACGTGAATGGGCCGAAAGTCCTATTGCCGCACCGTGATATGCGGACGATAGTGAGGTGATGCCATTAATTTTGCGCGTTTCAAAGGGGGAGCAATGTCTAAAACGCTTGAGAGAAGGGAAAGCGCGGATGCTGCCAGGTTGGGACAGATCGACAACAAGACTTACATGAAAGAGCTCGCTCGATTGCACGTTGAACTGGTGAAGCTTCAGGAGTGGGCTGTCGCGACCGGGGCGAAGATTTGCGTCGTATTTGAAGGGAGAGACGGTGCGGGCAAAGGGGGCGCGATCAAAGCCATTACGGAACGCGTCAGCCCACGGATCTTCCGTGTCGTTGCGTTGCCGGCACCCACTGATCGCGAGAAGACCCAGATGTACGTGCAGCGATATCTTCCCTATTTGCCCGCGGCGGGTGAAATCGTACTCTTTGATCGGAGTTGGTATAACCGTGCGGGAGTAGAGCGCGTGATGAAGTTTTGCACGGAGGAACAGGCGCAAGCGTTCCTGAAAGCAATTCCGCTGGTGGAAAAAGCGATCGTGGGTTCAGGCATTATTCTTTTGAAGTATTGGCTGGAAGTGAGTGAAAAAGAGCAGACTCGCAGGCTGGAATCGCGCATCAATGACGAACGAAAAATATGGAAGCTCTCTTCAATGGATCTCGAGTCATACAGCCGCTGGTATGACTACTCTCGGGCGCGCGACGAGATGTTTGCAGCAACGGACACCGAAGGCTCACCCTGGTTCGTGGTGCCTTCTGATCACAAGAAGCGCGCCCGTCTGAATATCATTAGCCATCTCCTGAATTCGGTTCCATACAAAGAATTGCCGCGCAAGCGGATTGCGCTGCCGGCGCGCCAGAAACCAAAGGGCTATGTCGATCCTGCATACCCGTTTCGATACGTGCCCGAGGTTTTCTAATAATTAGGCAGGTGCGCTTTTGATCTCGCTCTTAAGCGCCATGTGGCGGCAAGAAGCTAAACTCGTAGCCGCACTTTTTTCCAAATAAAATGGGAAAGTGGTGTAAATCCCTATTCAAAAATTCTAGCTTCAATTCGCTAAATTATATTTATGTTAGTTTTTCTTAATTAAATAACGATGGCTGCGAGGTAGACTTAGTTAGGTAAAAAAATAAAACAACAGTAAGGTTGACCGAAAACCGATGATATAAGTCAAAAAATAAGGGAGGAAATGCGCTAGAGTGAGTTCACAGGGTCGGCAGTTCTAAGTTGCAATATGGATTGGCCCGCGCGATTCGGAAGATATGTCAGGCGAGCGGACCAGTCGCAACGACTCGAAAAACGAGCTATACATGGCGCGGAGACATCGATGACGAATCGAATTGGGCAGGTGAAGGCGTTTGCCCTTCGCCTTGCTGGAAATTTGACGGCTCTATACTCCCCTCGCAGGCTTCCTGCTGCTAGTCGCACTGGCGTTGAAACTGGCTGTTCGATGGAGATGCAATTTTCGGCTGATCGGGCCTGCGTTCTGTTGCCGCAAGACAGCCTGACGTCTGCTTTAGCGCATGTTGCGCACCCAGCAGGAGAGAGCCTATACGCATCCGGATCGACGGACACGAAGGCAAGCTCGCCACAGCAAATCATCTCGCCATTTTCGTGGTTTCGTGTGCCGCGTCGCCCGGCGCTTCAGATGCTTGATGAAAATATGTCTTTGCGAGATGCGCTCGAGTTGGTGCCTGTTCCCATCCTGACAGTGGACGCGGAAAATCTCATCACGTTCGCCAATGGCGGCGCCGTTGAATTGTTTGGGCGTAGCCAGGACGAGATGATGGGCGCATCAATTGAGGTGCTTTTTCCACCTGCTGTTGATTGCGAAGGGCACCGTGCCGTTGACCATCTGTCCACATCTGGCGAACGCCCGGAAAGAGTTCTGGTACGTCAACTGGTAGCAAGTCGCCGCAGGGGCGGGGATTTCCCAGCGGAAATCAGGATCGTTCGGGTCAAGTCGCATAGTCAAGAGGCGCAGATAGTCGCTATATCCGACCGCAGTGATTGCAGCGAGCTCGAACTGAGCCGGAACGAACTTGCGCATCTAGCCCGGGTTTCGTCGCTAGGTGAACTTGCCGGGTCCCTTGCCCACGAGTTGAATCAACCGTTGACAGCGATCCTCAGTAACGCGGAGGCTGCGCAAAGGTTGGTGAACCTGGGCGCAAGCAAAAACGCAGAACTTCGGGAAGCGCTACAAGATATTGTTGCTGATGACTGTCGAGCCAGCGAAGTCATCCAGAGAATCCGCACGCTGGTGAGGAATGGCAACATCGAGATGAAGCCGTTGGACCTGGGGACGGTGGTCGCGGATGTGGCCGCGCTGGTGCGTAGCGACGCAATGGTTCGCGGCGTACATGTGACCTTTTATGTCGAAGATGCATTGACCATGGTACGCGGCGACCGGGTTCAATTGCAGCAAGTCCTACTTAACCTGCTACTGAATGGTTTCGATGCCGTGCAGGGACGCGCGCCGGCGGAACGTCTCGTCGAATTGGCGGTGCACCGGGCTGTTGACGGCGGTGCGCACATTACTGTGAAAGACCACGGTAACGGATTGCCGGCGGATCACATCGACAAGGTGTTCCTGCCTTTTTACACCACAAAGCCGCAGGGATTGGGTTTGGGCTTATCCATCAGCCGCACGATAGTCAACGCTCACGGTGGCTGCATGTGGGCTGAGAAGAACGACGGCCCGGGTGCGTGCTTCCATATTACATTCCCGCCGCGTCAGACATACGGCGGAATTGCTGGAGCAAATGACCATGAGTCAGCCTAACAGTCGAGTATTCCTTGTCGACGACGATGAGCAGGTGCGTTGCGCGATCTCGCGCCTGCTTCGCGCCGCCGGCTATTGTGTGCATTCCTTCGACAGTGCCGAGGTATTTTTCGATCGAGTGGATCTTTCGAGTTCTCCTGCGTGCCTTCTACTCGATCTGCAGATGCCAGGAATGACGGGGCTCGACGTACAACATCGGTTGAATGGACGCGTTCCCATCGTATTTCTTACCGGACGTGGCGATGTCGAATCGAGTGTCGACGCGATGAAGGCAGGCGCACTAGACTTTCTGATTAAACCGGTTCGGGAATCGGTGCTGATTGCCGCTGTCGATCGAGCTCTGCAATCTGCCTGCAAAGAGTTTGAAGTAGAGCGGGAACATGCGGAGCTATTGGGGCGTGTCAATCAACTCACGCGTCGCGAACGCGAGGTCATGGCCCTTGTTCTGACTGGGCGTTTGAATAAGCAGGTCGCAAGTGATTTAGGAGCCGCAGAGAAAACAATCAAGATTCACCGCGGGCGTGTGATGGAGAAGATGAGGGCGAGATCAATCGTCGAACTCATTCGCCTCGCGGATAAGGCCGGTGTGCACGCGGCCGATGATCAATCACCTTCTACTTGACCGCCTCCTTCGGCGCGCACTTCACTTGATTACTTCTTGTGCAAGTTTTCTAGTGGACCAAAGTCCTATACCACGATCGCTCATCTGTCTTTAGGATGAACCTGCTGGGATCTTCTCACAGGAGCACTTGCGCGATTGCGTCCATACAATGGTCAAGTCCAGTCGAATAGTCGCTGTGGTGGATGACGACGAGTCGGTCTGTCGCTCCATCAAACGTTTGTTGCTCTCCGCGGGAATCGGGGCGGAAACGTTTGTCAGTGGGGAAGCTTTTCTCAACGCGCTATCGGCTGTTCCTTCGTTTTCTCCGGACTGCGTCATTCTGGACCTCCAGATGCCAGGCATCAATGGGCTAGAGGTCCAGCGGCAACTTGCTCCGCGCGATCTCCCAGTCATCATCATCACCGCTCATGACGATATCACTGTGCGGGAACGAGCCATGGCGTCTGGCGCGACTGCATATCTGCGCAAACCGTTCAACGGGTCAGCCTTGATCAAAGCCGTCGAGCAGGCGTTAGGCATCAACCCGAGCAATAGCGGAGATTGCTGATTCGTCGCTGTATATGAGACTAAGGTCCGATTGTCTCGTGCAGGGTCGTCAAGCAAACTGAATTGCGTCGAAGCATACGTTGCGATGCCTGTTGGCTTCCGCTGTGGACGCGGGAGTGACGTCGTGCGGCAGTCAGGGGCGCTATTGAAGGAGACACGTAATGAAACTCGAGTCTACGGTCGTCGCGATCTCGTTCGCGTTTTGTGCGCTCAATGTTTACGCCGACGATTTCAATGGCAGCAAGAAGCTGGTTTGCGCGACCGTCGAAGCTCATGCGTGCGATCCCGGCCTGGAGTGCAAGCGTTCCTTGCCCGATGACATTGGCGCTCCCCGATTTCTAACTCTGGACTTTAAAAAGAAAGAGGTGATTGGACCCGTTCACACCACGCCTATGCTCGTAGTCAATAAAGAACCCGAGCAGGTAGTCATGGAGGGCACCGAGATGGGATACGCATGGACCCTGATCCTCGACTCGACTGACGGATCAATGACATTGATGCTCGCCAATAGTAGCGATGCAATCGTGTTGTTTGGCAACTGCACACCCTCCTGATCAGGGACAGTGCCATGAAAACGGCTTCGCTTCTCATTGGCCCGTATAGCAAGCTGTGCCACTCCCGTGGCGCACTAGTCCGGTTTTTCAACAGCAGGGAAATGCGGGCTGTAGCGCATTTCATCCGTAATACCGGCATCGATGCGACGGCGTCACGACTCGACGATCGTGGCGTGGCATGTCGCCGGCCCAGTTTGGCATACCTCGGCTTGCCGCTGCTTTTCCTTGCGGCACTCACGCTATTGCCCGGCTGCAAGAAGCAGGCGGCGACTCCGGCTGCACGCCCGCCCGAAGTGACTGTGATGTCGGTGGCCCAGCAGGATACTCCGGTCGACTTCGAATTCACGGCCCAGACCCAAAGTTCACGCGAAGTGGAGATCCGTGCGCGCGTTGACGGCTTTCTGGAAAAACGCATGTACGTAGAGGGCCAGGTTGTCAAAGCAGGCCAGACTATGTTCCTCATGGACCAAAAGCCATTCGAGGCCGCGCTCCAAACAGCGAAAGGACAACTGGCCCAACAGCAGGCGCGATACCAGGTCGCGAAAGCGAATCTCGGGCGGGTGGTCCCGCTTGCGGAACAGAACGCGTTGAGCAAGAAGGATCTGGACGACGCGATAGGAAATGAAAAGCAAAGCGCCGCAGCGGTGATAGCGGCACAGGGAGAGGTTCAGACGGCCCAGCTCAATCTGGGGTACACGACCATTAAATCCCCGCTGACAGGTCTGTCCAGCTTTGCGCGGCAGCAGGACGGAAGCTACGTGACAGCGACGTCCAGCGGTCTTCTGACCTATGTATATCAACTTGACCCAATGTGGGTCAACTTCAGCATTTCGGAAAACGAGATGTTGCGATATCGGGACGAAATTGCCGCAGGGCGGTTGAAGTTTCCACCTAACAGCGAGTTTGTCGTCACGCTGATTCTGGCGGACGGGAGCTTGTTCTCCGAGAAAGGCCACATAGATTTTGCCAACCCCGCCTTTAACACGGAAACGGGGACTTTTCTTGTGAGAGCGGTATTCGAGAATCCGAAGGGGACTTTACGCCCCGGCCAGTTTGTCAAAGCGCGGGTGTCCGGCGCGACGCGGCCCAATGCGATGCTCGTGCCTCAGCGCGCAGTATTGCAGGGCGCCAAGAGCCATTTCGTGTGGGTGGTCGATAACGATTCGAAGGCTCACCAGCGCGTGGTCGAGGTGGGGGATTGGCACGGTGACGACTGGTTCGTCTCTGACGGGCTGAAGGTCGGCGAACGCATTGTGGTTGACGGCGCGTTGCGCGTCATTGCCGACAGGCCGCTCAATATCGTCAAAGGGGCACCGGCAGCAGGTAGTGCAGCGGCGCCGGCTTCTGGTTCGGCGGCAAGCCCTGCTGCTGAACCCGTTGCCGAAGGGCGAAATGCTGGGCCGGGCGGACCCGCAAGCAGCGCCACCCAGTGAATGGATGAACGACATGAATGTCTCGCACTTCTGCATCGATCGTCCGATATTCGCGTCGGTTATCTCCATCGTTATTACGCTCGGCGGAGCATTGGCGATGCTGGCGCTTCCGGTCGCCCAGTATCCTGACATCACGCCTCCGCAAATCACGATTTCTGCGACCTATCCGGGGGCCAACGCCGAAGTGGTGGCGAACAATGTCGCCGCTCCAATCGAGCAGCAAGTGAATGGCGCGGACAACATGATCTACATGAACTCGTCCAGTTCGTCGACGGGGAACCTGACGATCAATGCCTATTTTCAGATCGGCACCAACCCGGAGCTTGCTCAGGTCGACGTTCAGAACCGCGTGAACCTCGCTCTTCCGCAATTGCCGCAGTCGGTCCAGGCGCAGGGCATTCAGGTACAGAAGAAGTCGTCCGCTTTCATGATGGTGATTGCGATCTATTCGCCGAGTGAACGCTACGATTCGGTCTATATCGCGAACTTTGCCAACATCTATGTGCTCGATGCCATCAAACGTATTCCGGGCGCGAATCAGTCGAGTATCTTCGGTAATCCGGACTATGCGATGCGTATCTGGCTCAAACCGGATCGGATGGCGCAGTTGGGCGTTACCGCGGCTGACGTTCAGCGAGTCGTGGCGAACCAGAACCAGCAATTCGCGGTGGGCAGCATTGGACAATCACCCACCGGGCGGCCTGTCGAGCAGTCTTTTGCCGTCACTACGACCGGCCGCCTCGCGGAGCCCGCCGAGTTCGAAAATATCATTGTGCGCGCGGCAAGCGGGGGAGCTGCGATTGTTCGGCTCAAGGACATTGGACGCGCGGATCTCGGACAAAAAGACTATTCGATTCGCAGTCGTTTCCAGGGAAAGCCCGCGACGGTCATTGCTGTCTATCAGCAGCCGGGCGCGAATGCACTCGAGGTGTCGAAGCAGGTGCGGGCGACGCTTCTGGAGCTGAAGAAGTCGTTTCCCGAAGGGTTGAGCTATGAGATTGCGATGGACACGACGGAATTCACCCGCGCATCCATCTCAGATGTCATCCACACCTTCTTTGAAGCATTGATATTGGTGGTGATTGTTGTCTTTGTTTTCCTGCAAAGTCTGCGCGCAACGTTGATCCCTATTGTGGCGGTCCCGGTCTCGATCGTGGGCACATGCATGTTCATGCTGCCGCTGGGTTTCTCGATCAATATGCTCACGCTGTTCGGAATGGTTCTGGCGATCGGGATTGTCGTGGACGATGCGATTGTTGTGATCGAAAACGTCGAGCGCAACATGACGGTCTATAAGCTAAACCCGAAAGATGCTGCGAAAAAAGCAATGGACGAAGTGGCGGGGCCGGTCATTGCGATTGTATTGGTGCTGTGCGCGGTCTTCGTGCCGGTGGCGTTTCTCGGTGGCATCACCGGGCAGATGTACAAACAGTTCGCCATCACGATCGCTATATCGGTGGTCATCTCCGGTATTGTGGCGCTGACGCTTTCGCCAGCGCTTGCCGCTTTGCTGCTGAAGAGTTCGCACGGTGAGAAGAAGGGATTTTTCCGCTGGTTCGACAACGCTTTCTCGCGAATGACGGCTGGATATTCGAGAGCGGTGAGACTGCTGATCAAGCGCTTTGTGATCGGACTGGTGCTTTTCGCCGGCATGATCGCGCTGGCTGTTGTCATGATGAGGTCTATCCCTGGGGCATTTTTGCCGCCGGAAGACCAGGGCTATCTGCTCGGCGCGGTCATCATGCCTGACTCCGCGAGTCTCGATCGCACCGGTGAAGTTTCACAGCAGGTGACGGATTACTTCAAGAAACAGGGGGCTGTGGGCAGCATTACAGTGGTGGATGGTTACAGTCTGCTGGATAACCAGAACAAGAATAACGCGAGCGCGTTTTTTGTCGGGTTCAAGAGCTTCGAGGAGCGCTATTCCTCGGAGAACAGAAAGACGCAGAACGCACAAGCGGTCCTGATGGACGCCTATCGTGGATTTTCGACGGTAAAGGAGGGCGTCGTCATTCCAGTCAACCCGCCGTCGATCCCGGGGTTGGGTACGACAGGCGGCACAGAAGTGTGGATCCAGAGTAAAGGGGATGCAACCGTCGCCCAACTGGCGGAGGTGGCGGACCAGTTCGTCCAGAAGGCGAAGCAGCGACAGGAACTGACGGGCGTGACCTCGACATTCAATGCGTCGTCGAGGCAATTGTTGGTGAAAGTGGATCGTGACAAGTCGGAGACGCTCGGCGTTCCGGTCGAGGACGTGTATAGCGCGATGCAAACAATGTTTGGATCACTGTACGTGTCGCAGTTCAACCGGTCCAGCCGGCTCTGGCAAGTCATTCTGCAGGCGGAACCTTCGTACCGCCTTAAGCCTGAGGATCTCGATCAGATATTTGCGCGCAGCCGCAGCGGTACGATGGTGCCGATCAAGTCGGTGGCGAGTTATCAATATGTGACCGGCCCGGATCTCGTCACGCGCTTCAACAACTTTCCCGCCATCAAGATCACGGCAAATGCTGCTCCGGGTTTTAGCTCGGGCCAGGTCATCGCCGCGCTGGAAGACCTCGCCTCGCAAATGCCGCAAGGCTTCGACGTCGCGTGGAGCGGTGAGGCGTATGAAGAGCGTCAATCCGGCGGCACCTCCGGCCTCGTGTTCGTATTCGGCCTCGTGATGGTGTTTTTGATCCTCGCGGCACAGTATGAAAAGTGGACGTTACCGATCGGGGTGCTGATGGCGGTGCCGTTCGCTCTCTTCGGCGCGCTACTCGCCATTCTGTTGCGCGGGTTGACCAACGACGTGTACTTCCAGATCGGGTTGACGATGCTGGTCGCGTTGGCCGCCAAGAACGCCATTCTTATCTTCGAGTTCGCGGTATTGAATCGTGGCACTGGCGCATCGGTTCTCGACGCTACGATGACAGCGGCCGAAGAACGGCTGCGCCCGATCGTGATGACCTCGCTGGCGTTCATTCTGGGGTGCGTGCCGCTTGCAATCGCACGCGGCGCGTCGGCGAATAGCCGGCACTCCATCGGTACGGGGGTGATTGGAGGGATGCTCGGCGCGACGGTGCTCGCCGTGTTCTTCATTCCAATGTTCTATTACCTGCTCGAGTCGATGTCTTCACGGTCAAGCGGCGGTAAGCAGACGCCAGACCAGGGGAGCGGCAACGTGAACCCCGCCACGCCTCCGGATGCGACGCCAGGTCCTGGCTCGACGCACCCGGCGCCGTCGGCACCGCGCGAGGGCGACTGACATGGAACGCCTGGCCCTTATGCGCGTCCTGGCCTCGCTCATTCTTCTTCCTTTGAGTGGCTGCCTGCTCGGCCCCGACTATGTGCGGCCGAAAGTCGATGTGCCGGCGACTTTCCGCTTCGCGCAGGGCAGTTCGGTCGACGTCGCGAACACGGTCTGGTGGGAGCAGTTTCTGGATCCGGTGCTGAACCAGCTCATTGCAACGGCGCTGAGCGAAAACCGGGACGTGAGGGTAGCGGCCGCGCGGGTCGAGGAGTTTCGCGGCCAGTTCGTGACAACCCGGTCCGCTCTCTTCCCGCAAGTGGCTGCGGGTGCCGACGCATCACGTCAGCGTGCGTCGCAAAGCGCGGGTGTACCGTTCCCGGCAAACGTGAGTCCCGTTTATAACCAGTTCGACGCGACGGTGTCGGTGGCCTGGGAGATCGATCTGTTCGGCAAGTATCGGCGGCAAACCGAGGCTGCGCGGGCAAACCTGCTGGCAAGTGAGGAGGGCCACCGCGCGATCATCCTCGCTTTGGTGGCTTCCGTTGCGTCGTCGTATGTCAACTTGCGCAGTCTCGATCGGCAATTGGAAATTGCGAAAGACACGGCAGTCAGCCGGGCGGAATCGGTACGTGTATTCACTGCCCGATTCCAGGGGGGAGAGGTTTCGCAAATGGAGCTCGCCCAAAGTCAGTCGGAATACGAGTCGGCGCAAGCGACCATTCCGCAAATCGAAACGCAAATTGCCCAGCAGGAGAACGCGCTATCCGTGTTGATCGGCAGAAATCCCGGCCAGATTCTGCGAGGACGAGAACTGTCGGCGTTGGGGACGCCGCAGATTCCAGCGGGCCTGCCTTCGGAACTGCTGGAGCGCCGTCCGGATCTTTTGCAGGCGGAGCAAACGCTCGTCTCGCAGAATGCATTGATCGGCGCCGCGCGCGCGCTCTATTTCCCTTCGATATCGCTGACGGGGCTATTCGGCTCGCTCAGTACGCAGTTTTCGAGCCTCTTCACCGGGCCCGCCCGAGTGTGGTCTTTCGCGGGTTCATTGACGCAGCCGATCTTCACGGCAGGGAACATCTCAGGACAGGTGCGCCAGGCTGAGGCTCGTCAACAGGAAGCGCTGTTCGCATACGAAAAAACGATCCAGGTCGCATTTCAGGAGGTTGAAGACGCGCTTATCTCCGTGCAGAAAACGCATGAGCAACTAGGGTCGCAGGGAAATCAGGTGGAAGCGCTGCGTACTTACGCACGGCTGGCACGCTTGCGCTATGAGGGCGGTTATACGAGCTACATAGAAGTGCTCGACGCCGAACGCAGTCTCTTTAACGCACAGCTGGGTTACACGCAAACACAGGGCGCCGTGCTCACCTCGTACGTCAGTCTGTACAAAGCCCTCGGGGGCGGTTGGGTTCTGGAAGCTGAAAAGATGTCGAATCCCGCGCCTGCGCCGTCGGCCGCGCCGGTTCCGGCCTCCTCCGTGAGCACTGAGCCGGTTGCGCAGCAGGTCCCGCCGGCTGATGGGGCAATCGCACAGGAGCCGCGATGATCGACGCCGATATCATCGCTTGCCACGACTGCGATTTGCTGCAGCGTGGAAGCCAGGTGCAACCCGGCAGCACGTTGCGCTGTCACCGCTGCCACGCGGAGCTGCGTCGAGGCCGCTCCAACGGTCCCGAATATGCTTTGGCGTTTACGACGGCATCCGTGGTGTTGCTCGTCATCTCCAATGTGTTTCCGATCGTGGGTCTGTCGGTGAGCGGCACTCTCGTTCAAACGACGCTAGCCGGATCCGTGCGGGTCTTGTACCTGGATGGCATGTGGCCGCTTGCGGCGCTGGTGGGCCTCACGACGATTTTCATGCCGGTGGTGCAGACCGTGACGATGCTGTGGCTGCTGCTGCCTTTGCATTTCAGGCGCAAGCCTTGGGGTCCGGTAGGCGCATTCCGGCTGTTTCAACTGGCTCGCCCGTGGGGAATGACCGAGGTGCTGATCCTTGGCCTACTGGTTGCGCTCGTCAAGCTGGCGCATATCGCGAAGGTCGTGCCCGGTACGGCGCTGTGGTCCTTCATCGCGCTCATGATCATACTGGCGGCCGCCGCGGCCTCATTCGATCCACAAGAGGTGTGGTCGCGTATTGCCGCTGCACGAAACAACGATAGGAGCTTACGCCTGCCGCGGCGCACTCCCGCGAATGGTGCGCTGACAGGGGCAGCATGCGGACTTACGCTCTGTCACGATTGCGGTCTGCTGGTGGGCTCGCCGAAGGGTTCCGTTGCGCGGCATTGCCCGCGTTGCGGAGCGTCGCTGCACGTGCGCAAACCGGCCAGCCTGTCGCGCACGTGGGCGTATCTCCTCGCCGCCACCGTGCTCTATATCCCGGCGAACGTTCTACCCGTAATGGACACGAGTTCGCTGTTCGGCGCACAGAAAGACACGATCCTGAGCGGCGTGGTCTATCTCTGGGTATCGGGGTCGTGGCCGCTTGCCGTTCTCGTCTTTATCGCAAGCATTGCTGTGCCGATGCTCAAAGTTCTTGGGTTGGCCTATTTGACGATCTCGACACAGCTTCATTCGCAATGGCTGCCTGAACAGCGTACGCAAATCTACCGCGTAATCGAGCTGGTCGGACGCTGGTCGATGCTCGACATATACGTCATCACGATGCTGGTAGCCTTGGTCCAATTCAAGGCACTCGCGACTATCAACGCAGGTCCCGCGGCTATTGCGTTCGGCGCGGTGGTGGTGCTGACACTGTTGGCGGCGATGTCTTTCGATCCGCGTTTGATCTGGGACGCTGTGGAGCGGGATCATGACCACGCCTAGCGAAAAACCCGATACACCTGATCTGGTTGAGGCCGACGTGGTCCCGCGCTCGCGCTGGCGCATGCAGCTAGTGTGGCTGGTGCCTATCGTGGCGCTGCTGGTGGGCGGATGGCTCGCCACGAAGGCCGTGCTGGAACGTGGAGAAAAGATAACCATCAGCTTCAAGACGGGTGAGGGGCTGGAAGCGGGTAAGACCAAGCTCAAGTTCAAAGACGTCGATATCGGGGTCGTCGAAGCGGTGACGCTCTCAACGGATCACAAACACGTCGTCGCGAAAGCCGAAGTGGTGCGCGATGTGGCGAATATGCTTGTCGACAATACGCGCTTCTGGGTGGTGCGTCCGCGCATCTCCGGCGGCACGGTGTCCGGACTCGGCACACTTTTGTCCGGGTCTTACATCGACGTGGATGTCGGCAATGCCGTGAAAGCCCGTCATGACTTTGTTGGGCTGGAGGTGCCCCCTGTATTTGCCAGTGACATTCCCGGGCGCGAATTCACGTTGAAGAGCACGGGACTCGGCTCGCTGGATGTCGGCTCGCCGGTCTATTTCCGAAGGCTTCAGGTTGGACAGATTGCCTCCTATCAGTTGGACCCGGATGGTAAAGGCGTCACGCTCAAGGTATTCGTGAATGCCCCTTATGATCGGTTCGTGAAAAGCGATACGCGCTTCTGGCACGCCAGTGGAGTCGATATGGCATTCGATACGAACGGTCTGCGGATCGAGACCCAGTCGATCGTTTCGATCATCATCGGCGGTGTGGCATTCGAGTCGCCCGCGGATTCGGTCGAGGAGGTCGCGGCGGTGGCCAATGCGCAATTCGAACTGTATTCGACTCGCGCCGATGCGATGAAGCAGCACGACCGTATTGTCGATAGGTATGTAGTGAACTTCACGGATTCCGTGCGCGGTCTGACGGTTGGCGCACCCGTGGATTTTCGCGGCGTAGTGATCGGCGAAGTGACACAGATCTATACGCGATTCGACCCGGAACGCCGCCGCTTCAGTATTCCGGTTGAGATCCAGATCTATCCCGAGCGCTTTACCTCGCGCTATCAGACCGGGCGAGCCGGCGGCCGCATCAGCGAGGATCCAAAAGGAATCGCCAATTACCTGGTCGAAAATGGCTTTCGCTTCCAGCTAAAGAGTGGCAATCCTCTGACCGGTCAACTCTATCTTGCGCTGGATTATTTTCCTGACGCCCCGAAGGCCAAGATCGACTGGAACAGGTCACCACCTGAGTTGCCGGCTGTGCCGCGCACGCTGCAATCGCTGCAGGATTCGGTTACGCGCTTGCTGACGAAGCTCAATAGCATTCCGTTCGAGGCAATCGGAAACGACGCCCGTACGACGCTGCAAACCACGAACTCGATGCTCTCGAAACTCGACGCGGATGTCATTCCACGCGCTCACGACACATTGGCTTCCGCGCAAACAGTGCTTAATTCGGCGAATACCGCGCTGCAACCCGATTCGTCCTTGCAGCAGACGACAGAAGAGACTCTTAGAGAGTTGACCCGTACCTCCGCGGCACTCCGTACGCTTGCGGACTATCTTTCGCAGCATCCCGAAGCATTGGTTCGCGGAAAGCCCGGAGGGCAGCCATGACTCGATATCGGCGTCGTGACGGGAGCGCAAGGCACGTGGCTCGGCACGGAAACGGCACGCCAATGAGCGGATGCCGTCTTGCTGTCGTATTCATCGCGGGACCAAACGGCGGGGGAGTTCGTCGACAGATTCAAGGAAGGCGTGGGAATGCGCCTGGCGCAGGCGTGGCGCCGTTTGCCGCGTCATTCAGCGCTGTTTTGCACCGCTGCGCCGCGCATTCGATCCGCTATATCGTGTCATGCCTCGTGGTTGGACTGGTCGCCGCGGGGCTGGGGGGATGCAAGTCGTCACCCGCCAGGTTCTACACGCTGAGCCCGGATGCGACTCTCGCGACATTGGCGACGCCTCACGCGATCCCTCTGGCGGTAGGGCCGGTTACCGTGCCGGATCTGGTGGACCGTCCGCAAATCGTGACCCGGGCGGCCGGCAACGAAGTCGCCATCAACGAATTCGCGCGATGGGCGCAGCCTCTGAAAGGCAATATCGCGCGGGTCGTTGCGGCGGATCTGGGTACGCTGCTGAATTCGCAGCAGGTGACGGTGTTCGCGGGTACGACCGATCCGCTGGCCACATGGTACGTGAGGCTGGATGTCATGCGTTTCGACGCGGAACCCGGCCAGGACGTCATTGTGGACGTGCAATGGACCATCCGTGCTCCGGGGAAGCAGCCTGTTCGTTCAGGCCGATCTATTGTTCGCGAGCCAGTGTCCGGCGCAGGTTTTGAGGCGATGACCACGGCCTATGACCGGGCGCTTGCTGTGGTGAGTCGTGATATTGCGGCGGCAGTTGGCACGATGATTCAGCCATAGAGCAGACTTGCTAACGATCACGGTGCAATGTCGGTGGATGTGAGGCGATCGCCGGGTGCCGCCCGTTCCAGAATCCATCTACCTTATAGGTGCTTCAATGCCAGCTCAATCCTTGCTTTCCGCGCGCAGCCTCATACGGTGTTTGACGAGTGTCGTCCTCGTTGCCGGAACAGGCGTCGCCTTCGCCGCCAATTTGAATTTTTTGAAAGACACACCGGTTAGTTATATGAAGGACGCAGACAGAAAGGCGCTCAACGACGCGGCGCAAATTGCGCTGGAGCGCAATAAGGATGGAGAGTCGCTGAACTGGAGCAACAGTGGCACCGGCAACTCGGTGTCGATTCACGGGACCGTCACGCCACGCGATACGGTGAAAGACGGTGACAAAACGTGCAGAACGGCGACGCTTGTCGCCATTGCGAAAGGACAGACGCAGACTTGGACGCCTGTCGTTTGCAAAGAAGGTGCTGGGCCGTGGAAGATACGGAAACAGTGAGTGTCAGACTATGCGGTGAACTCATGGAAAGAGGGCACTGCAGCAACCCGCTTCGAGCCGCTTTGAGCGGATAGTTTTGCGAGGCGTCCGGTTACGACTGCTGGTCAGGCAGTCTCCGGGACGCGGGTTTGGCTATACCTCGGTTTCAGAGGTTGAGCTTGGTCACTTTGGTTCCAGCGAGCGACGCATCCGCCATCAGGCCGGTATTGGTCAGGACTATGGCGACAACCTGGGCGGATGCGGATGTCGTGTCGATGGACCCGTTCGCACCCACCTTTAGCAAGGAGACCGCCACGTCGCCGCCGACCGACCAACCGGCCGAGCTGGTGAATTTGGCGAGCGAGTCCTTCGTCATAAAGAGGAAGATGACCGCGGTTGATTCGGCGCCGGCCTGGAAGCCGAAAGAAGCAGCCGTCGTGCTGTAATAGCCGACCGTCGCGCCGCCTACGCGCAATGCGCCTTCACCATACTCGGCACCCGCGATAAAGGCCACTTTCTTGACTGCCGGGAAAGTGAGGATGCCTTGCGCCTTGGATGCGAGTTCGCGTGCTCCCCCCACTGTTGCGTAAAGCCGCGACATCGTTCCGTCGACGCTCGCGTCGAGCGCCTGACGCTTCGACGCGTCCGTTTCGGGACTCTTGCCGCTGCCTCCTGTGGTGGTGCAGCCCGCGAACGCGAGGCCCGCGGCGGCAGTGGCTGCTGCGGTATTCAATACAAAGTTCCTTCGGTTCATTATCGTCCTCCGTTTCGGTTCCGAGGTGAATGCTCAGCAAATGCGTTACCCGTTGTGACGATTTCCAGTTCTTTCCTGAATGCATGATGTCACAGCGGAAAAATAGGGGAATCAGACTTTGGTCTTATTGCTGAACAGACGCCGGTGCAGAGATTCAAAGTTTCCGGCGCGCTTGAGCCTGGAATTCCCGGCTTCCTCGCTGGAGATATTCTTTATGCAAAAGCCAACCGTATTCATGAAGTGGTCGGTGTTTTTCAGTCGTGCTGATTCTGTGAACCGTTGACCTGCGGGATCTGGATGAATCGAATCTAGGACCAAGGTCCGATGCCCCTCTTCATGATTGGGCATTACGCTCACAGAATAGTGCGGGGACGTGCACGTCGGTGCAGACCGAAGGTGTCGTCTTTACGCCGACAGAACACTGGAACAGCCTTGAGGAGAGGAGACGACCGTATGACCGAGGATCCTCGTCCTGTTAGCGATGTAACGCGAGCTGTGCCTTCGGGATGGCGGGCCATGTTTCCTCCCCTAACGTGGCTATCGTCTTATCAGCCGAAGTGGCTCACGCACGATGCCATTGCAGGTGCCACCCTGGCGGCCTACGCGATTCCCGTGTCGCTCGCCTATGCCACGCTCGCTGGATTGCCACCAGAGTACGGCATCTATTGTTATCTGGTTGGGGGACTCGCCTATGCGTTGTTCGGGTCTTCCCGCCAGCTCGCGATTGGCCCGACTTCGGCGATTTCGATGCTGGTCGGTGTGACAGTCTCGGAGATGGCTGGAGGGGATCCGGCACGATTCGCCGCCATTGCCGCCCTGACTGCGCTGCTGGTCGCCGCAATGTGCTTCGTGGGGTGGATTCTGCGGCTGAGTTCGCTGGTCAATTTCATTAGCGAGACGATCCTGCTCGGGTTCAAGGCGGGCGCCGCCTTGACTATTGCTTTGACTCAGCTACCAAAGTTGTTTGGGGTGAAGGGCGGTGGCGAGCAATTTTTCGATCGCGTCGTCACGCTCGCCGGTCAACTTCCCAGTACCAATCTCGCCGTGCTCGGATTTGGTGTTGCGGCGATCGTCGTGCTGCTACTGGGGGAGAAGTTCCTGCCCGGTCGGCCCGTCGCATTGTTCGTGGTGGTGATCTCGATCATTGTGTTATCTGTGACACCGCTGATCGGCCTTGGCTTCAAGACTGTCGGCGCGTTGCCGCAAGGTCTACCCGAGTTTCGCTGGCCTGGCCTGCGCGTCCGCGATGTGGACGGTGCGATTTCGTTAGCGTTCGCGTGCATGCTGCTGTCGTACGTCGAAAGTGTTTCTGCCGCGCGGGCGCTGGCCCAGGCGAACGGTTACGAGATCAATCCACACCAGGAGCTACTCGGACTCGGCGCGGCCAATCTGGCAGCGGGACTGTTTCAGGCCTATCCGGTCGCGGGTGGTTTGTCGCAGTCATCGGTCAACGACAAGGCCGGCGCCAAGACACCGCTCGCGTTGGTCTTCGCTTCCGTGACTATCGGGCTGTGTCTGTTGTTTCTGACCGGAATGCTGAAAAACCTGCCAAGTGTGGTTCTGGCCGCGATCGTACTGGTTGCGGTGAAAGGGCTGGTCGATATCGACGAGATGCGTCACGTTTGGCGGGTAAGCCGGTTTGAATTTTTCGTCTCGATGGTAGCGTTCGCCGCCGTGCTTCTGCTAGGCATCCTGAAAGGCGTGATCGTGGCAGTGCTGGTTTCAATGTTATTGCTTATAAGACGCGCCGCACATCCACACGTGGCATTTCTGGGCAAGATTCCCGGCACCCGGATCTACTCCGACGCCGAACGCCACCCGGACAACGAAGCGGCGCCAGGCGTACTGGTATTCCGCGTCGAGGCGTCGCTGCTCTACTTCAATGTCGAGCATGTGCGCGCTGCCGTATGGGACAAGATCCGGACTGGCGACGGATCGCTCAAACTGGTTATCTGCGATCTGTCGACTTCTCCCGCTGTTGACCTCGCGGGTGCGCGCATGTTGGCCAAGCTGCATGAAGCGCTGAAGACGGGCGGAATAACGTTGCGGCTGGTCTCCGCTCATGCGGAGGTGCGGGATATTCTGCGCGCGGCGGGTGTTGAGAACCTGGTGGGCTACCTCCAACGTGGCATCTCGGTTGCCGACACGATCGACGAATGGAAGACAGGGCGAAGTGCGCCGCCGCAAGTGGCAGGAGCGCTATGACCTGCTGCGCAATGAAACGCAGTGTGCGCCCGTTGAGGAACTCGTGGGCACGATGAACGTGGGCTGCACATGTGAAACGCGATACCGCTTGCATGTCGTCTTTCGGGGCAGACCCTTCACGTTGACGGCGGCTCAAGCATCATGGACAGTGAATAGGAGAGCGTTATGGCTGATTTATTTATTGGCAATATCGACGAGCATGTCAGCGAAGATGACATCAAGGCGTTTCTTGTGAAGTACGGTTTTCCGCCTTTCGACAGTATCGCCCACGTTCCAGGGGAAGGCTCGCGGCCGGCGGTGGTGGTCAGCTTCGAAGGTACGAGTCCGGAGGTGTTGCGTCGCCTGCAGCCCAGAGTTCACGACATGTTCTGGAACAATCGGAAAATCAATGTGCAGGTCATGAAAGACCGGTCGGAGTGAGGCGTATCTTTCAGACGTCGGTCACCGAGCACAGCTGTCGGGTTCTGACCTCATGATGAAGCGTTCACGCGCGTAGGGTGCGGCGGTTTCTCGCTTCCCGAGCCCTCGTGGAAAATCGAGAGGCAAGCGGAAATGCGCGAGAGCGGTAGTTGCTCCGCATTGGAGTTCAGGAGCGTGTGATGGATTCAAGGCGAATAGCAGAAGCCGCCGCCCGAGGCCTGGTCGCCGTGGTGGAACGGTGTGCTGTCCACCAGGCGTCCACGATCCAATGAACAAGCCGGATTTTTCAACTCCCACGCCGGAACCGGGCCGGATTGGGCACCGGGCGAAGGCCGCCGATCAGGCCGGCGTGTTGCGCTGGCTGCCCGGCATCCGTACGCTTCGGACCTACCAGATCGTGTGGTTACCTCACGACATTGCGGCCGGCCTGGTGCTGACCACGATGCTGGTGCCAGTGGGCATCGCCTACGCGGTGGCGTCGGGCTTACCCGGAATTAATGGCCTCTACGCTTCTATCATTGCGCTGCTTGCTTATGCGTTGTTCGGACCCAGTCGGATTCTGGTGCTGGGGCCGGATTCGTCGCTGGCCGCAGTCATTCTGGCCGTCGTCGTGCCCCTATCGGCGGGCGACCCAATTCGCGCAGTAGCACTGGCGGGCATGATGGCGATCGTGTCGGGGGCGGTATGTATCCTGGCCGGTCTGGCGCGCATGGGTTTCATCACCGAGCTCCTGTCGAAGCCGATCCGCTACGGGTACATGAATGGCATCGCGCTGACGGTCCTGATCAGCCAGTTACCCAAAGTGTTCGGTTCCTCGATTCCGAGCGAAGGGCCGTTGCGAAACGTGCGAGCCCTCGTCATCGCAGTGATGGACGGCCAGACTAACTGGACCACATTCATGGTCGGTGCAGGCACACTGGCCTTCATCCTGCTGCTCGAGGGCAGCAGGCGGATCCCGGGTGTCCTGATCGCCGTGGTAGGAGCCACTGTTATGGCTGGCGCGCTCGACCTTGCGTCACGCGCCGGTGTTGCGGTCCTCGGCTCGCTGCCGCAAGGCTTGCCTGCGTTCTCCATTCCATGGATCGCCACTACGGACATGGTGCCCGTCCTGATCGGCGGCTGTGCCGTCGCCCTTGTGTCTTTTGCCGACACGAGCGTGCTTTCGCGTGTCTATGCGGCGCGCACGGGTGTCTATGTCGATCCGAATCAGGAGATGGTGGGACTCGGCGTCGCCAACCTCGCCGCCGGCCTGTTTCAGGGCTTTCCGATCAGCAGCAGTTCGTCACGCACTCCCGTGGCGGAGGCCGCCGGCGCGAAGACTCAGTTGACCGCCGTGGTCGGCGCGCTCGCGGTTGCCTTGCTGCTGATGGTGGCGCCCGACATGCTGAGGAATTTGCCCACCAGCGCGCTGGCTGCGGTGGTGATCGCATCGGCGCTTGGCCTGATCGAAGCCGCCGATTTGCGGCGCATTTATCGCATCCAGCGCTGGGAGTTCTGGCTATCCATCGTATGTACCGTCGGTGTGTTTCTGCTGGGTGCGATTCAGGGCATCGGCCTCGCTATCGTGATTGCCGTCATCGAGTTCCTGTGGGATGCGTGGCGGCCGTATTCGGCGATTCTGGGGCGTGTCGATGGTCTGAAGGGCTACCACGACATTACGCGCTATCGCGACGCTCATCGCATTCCCGGGCTAGTCCTGTTTCGTTGGGACGCGCCCTTATTCTTCGCAAACGCCGAGTTGTTCTGTGACCGGGTGCTGGATGCGGTGGCGACATCGCCTACGCCGGTGCGCTGGCTGGTGGTGGCGGCGGAACCTGTTACGAGTGTAGATGTCACTTCCGCCGATATGCTGGCCGATCTGGATGAGACATTGCACGCGGCGGGCATTGAGTTGTGTCTCGCCGAGTTGAAGGACCCCGTGAAAGACAAGCTAAAGCGATTCGGGCTTTTTGCACGGCTTGGCGAAACGGCATTCTTTCCGACAACCGGTTCCGCCGTCAGCAGCTACCTTGCGAGCCATCCGGTAGAGTGGGTCGACTGGGAGGACAGGGATCGCTAGGGAAGGGATGCTCGAACTGGCAACCGTTTCGATTGGAGCCGCAATATGCGGCAATCATCGCCATGACGGTCAGGATTTCCTGTGCCTTCGCGACGAACGCAAAGTACTCGGATGTGTTCGCCAATGTCCCTGCCAGGATGCTCTTTTTCCTCGCGTGGCAGTGGATGATTTCGTTTCGCCCGCGCCGCCGTTCTGCGCGTTCACATCCAGGGCCCCGCCGAGCCCCTGCGGGTCGGCGACGCGGGCGAGTTCAATGTCGGCCGCGAAGTGATGATGGCGCACGATGGTGGCGTCGAGCAATTCAAGCTCCCGGAGCAACGCCGGGTGGCGGAACTCAGGCAGCGTGTTCGTCAGGTTGACGATCATGGCCCGCAGGCGCCGCTCGATCTGCAGACTGCCCGCACCGTAATGCCGTATTTCCCGAAAGGTGACATGAACGAAGTCTTCCCAGTCAGGCGTGCGAAAAATGACGCGCGGCCGTCCACTGTCGTCGCTGAGTGTGCTGTTGGCAAGGGACCGTTGCCCGACCAGGCGAAGCAGCCGATGCAACTGGTCGATGGCGAGCACCGCGGTGGTCGGATCGTTGATGGCTGGCGATAGGGCCTTCAAGGCAATATCGACTTCAATGCGGAACGAGAACATGGGATCCTGCTCCATCGTGCGTTCGGAGCCGAGCGCGACCAGGTTTTGCAACAGGCGGTCGCTGATCGTATCGCTGCTGCCGGTCAAATAGAAGAGCGGTTCGTCCGTGGCGAGAAAATCACCGACTTGCGCGGCGAATTCGATGATGCAGCCGGCTCGCTGCGCCTCGCGAGAAAGTCCGCGCAGGTTGACCGCCAGCACCACTCCGGATCCGCCGGTGTGATACACGATGCGATCGGGCGCCCCCGGCGTGCCCGGCTCCGCCCGGCCGTTGGTCCCGGATGCGCGCGAGCGTGACGTCCATGCCAGTTCAGTAGTGAAGCGCCGGCGAGCCGATTCTTCCGACGCGGGGTGAGGGTAGATGACCTCGATGACCGCAAACCCCTGCTCGGCGACACGACCCACGAGACTGACGGGCCGCAGGAGTCTTGCGGAATAGTCGATCAGCACGATGAATGCGACGAGTGAGCCGAGCCCAATGACCGTTGCAATGGATACTTGCAACTGAGGGACCGCCCAGGGTTGCCCAAGTTCTGCCATGGTCCGGTGGGTCCAGAGCAAGGAAAAGACGAAAAGTCCAACGATCCACCGGATCACGTTATCGCGCAGTAGCGTAGTCGCAATGATGCGCGGAGTATATTGGCCACCCGCAACCTGAATGGCAACGAGCAGGGAGCCGAATGTGAATACGAGGCAGGAGAGGTTTAACGTAAAGATGCGATCGAGTATTGCGTGAGCTTCCTCGATGCTCACGGCGAGCAATCCGTGTTGCAGATCGAGGCCGCTGCGTTCAGACATCCAGCGGCCGATTCTGTCGATGGCCCTGTTAAGAGCGATCGCGGCCATCACGGCGAGAATGGGTACGATCCATAGCGACGACCTGACGTGGCTGATCAGGCTGTATCGACGGTTCCAGGCCATGTCGGACTTCCTCGCCCGTCACGCGGGCGGGTAATGCTTCTAACGAAGGTAAGTCTTCGCGCTTCTCCGTAACTGATGCAGTCCTAGCGCCACAACGCATGATCTGCCTCGCGCCACGCTGCGATAGCCGCGGGGTAGGGCGCTCTCTCTCGCATCTCGTTGCATCGACCCCGGGTCAGCGTCCCATACGACGATCGTAGCTGCGCGAGATGCGTGGCAATAGCGTCTGATCGTGCGTATCGCTAGAGTCGAAGCGCACCTGCACACTACCGTCGGACTGCCGTTGCACGCGGGTCGTGACGGTGCTTCCGCCGAGTCTCCCGACGACGATGCCGTTGGCCGGATCCTCGACGGTGAGCGCCAGTCCCTCGTCGCGCATTGCCCCTGCGGCAGCGGCAAATGATCGATCGTAATTCGCAGGCGTCGTCACCACTGTTCCGGCGACCGGTACTGCGTAATACGTGCAGGCCGCCAGGGTGATGAGGGCGCAGCACCCGGCGGCGAGCAGAATGCGTATCAAGGTTGCTCCTTGGTCCATCCGGGAGCGGGATCGAACGACTTGGTCGCGGCGGCCTTGGCCGCGCTATCAGGTCCAAGGTCTCGTTCGTAGACTTGCCCGTCGTGACTGACCATGAAGCTCTTGATACCGGTTTCTCCGTAACGAACCGGCCAGGCAATCACGGCAAAACCGCCGAAAAGCTTACCGTTCACGACATAGTCATACGCTCCGCCCGGGGCGTGAGGGCCTTGCGAGGTCAGCAGCTTGTAGTGATAGCCGTAGTAGCCCGCTTGCGATGGGTTGCGCGTGCCGGCCGTGATAAAGGCTTCGCCAAGAGGGCTCGGTTTTTCGTCGGGGCCAGTAGGCCAGTACAGGCCGTCGCGCTTGCCGGGCGAACTCGATAGTTTCCTGGCGTAAACAAGCACGCCACTGCCGTCATGGTCCGTGCTGGCGTATTCGCGTTGCGCATCGTAGATCGCCAGCATGGTCTGAATGACGGCAAGCTCGTTTCGTCCAATGCGGCGCAAGCGCATTTCCTCCACGCCGGCGTGCGTGTCGAAATGCCAGCCCTGCGGCGATTTCACGAGAGGAATGGGCAGGGTCCAGCCGTCATTGCCTACCTTGATGTCTGCACGTTCGCTGCCCGATGCCTGAATCGCATGTGACGTTTTCCAGGCTGTCAGGAAGCGGGTTCGCAACTCGGCGCCCACAGGAGGAATGAGCTCCCGAAAGTCATTGCCAAGCAACGACTTCAAGGCGGCTTCGTCGTCGTTGGCAATCGCATCGCCAAATGCAGTCATCGCATCTTCAGCGGATTTGAAGTCCTTCTGCGCGTATGCCGCCTGAGGTGCCGCGAGGCAAAGTGTCAGCGCAACGATAACTGCGCTGCCGATTGCGCCAAGCCGGGCCGCGAGGAATCGTAGTGGTGACTTCATGCTTTTGTCTCCTTAGCGCCTGCCACGTCCGCCACCGCCACCACCAGCCCGCGCTCCGCCGCCCTGTCGACTAAAGCTCGAAGACTGCGCACTTGCGCGCCCCCGGTTGAAGTCTTGCTGCGAGGCGCCGCCACCGCCTACACCCTGGAAGGCGTTGTCTCGACCGCCGCCTCCGCCGCCGGTGGCGGCCCGACCGCCTCCCGCACTGGCCCGGTCGGAAACGTCCGCACGATTGGTCGAGCCGCCAACATTCGCCCCGCCGGCGCGGTTGCTGACGCCGGCATTATTTGCCCCACCGCCACGCTCACCCACGCCGCCATTATTTGCCCCACCGCCGCGGTTAACCGCACCCGCATTATTCGCTCCTCCGCCACGGTTGCCCGCACCGGCATTGTTCGCTCCGCTGCCGCGATTACCCGCGCCGGCGTTATTTGTCCCACCGCCGCGGTTACCGCCGCCGGCGTTGTTCGCGCCGCCTGCACGGTTGCCGGCGCCAGCTCTGTCGGAGCCCGCGGCGCGGTCAGTCGCGCCACCGGTACGGCCACGAAAGTCGCCGCGTGCGTCGGCGCCCGAGACGTTCTTCGAGTACTTCTCACGGGACGCGTTGTCGCGATAGGCGACGCCCTGGCGATGGCCCGCATCATGCTGCCACTTGCCGCTCTGAGCCTTGCTGCGGTCGAAGTTGCGATCGATATTGGCGGCCTTGTTGACATTGATATTGACGTCTCCGCCGCCCCAGTTGCAGTTGCCGAAGATTGCGCCGGCGGCCGCGAGGCCCACGCCCCAGGCGAAGCCGGTGGCAAGCGCGGCGCCGGGATAGTAAGCCGGAGCAGGTGGCCAGTAATACGGAGGATAAGCCGGAGCCGCCCAGGTGCCGTACACGACTGTCGGGTTGTAGGCCGGCACGTAGATCACCTCAGGATTTGCCGGTTCGATACGCACGATGGTCTGCGTGGTTTGCCCGCCAGCCGGGGCCGGTTCCGTCATCACTTTCTGTTGCTCATTGGACTTGAGGTTGCCCGATTTCTGCGCTCGCGCACGTAGCCGCTGCACGGCATCGAGAACGTCCTTTTCCTGCGCAAGAAACGCATCGCCGAGCTTCTGTGTCCAGTCGAGCTTGTCGTTCATCGGTTCGAGCACTTGCGGAAACGCAACGAGCGATTTCACACTGACGTCCCACGGCTGATCCTGCACGGCCTTCACGGCCTCATCACCCTTGAGCTTCGGATTGGCCTTGACCCAACGCGCGGCATGCACGATCTCCAGCGGATAGGTCGAGGCCATCAATACCTGTGACAGGACGGAGTCCGGATAGAGTGCGATCGGTGCGACTAGCGCCTCGATCTCCTCCGGCTTGAATGTCGGCTGCTGCGCTTGGGCTTGTCCGGCGGCATCGCTCGAGGGATTGGGAGTCTGGGCAGGCGCACTGCTGGAACCAAGTGTCAGCACAACGAGGAACCCCATGCACATCCCATAAAAGAGTCGCGCACTCCACTGGGTCATGGCCGCTCCTTTTCCAATATGACGGGTGGCACAGATTCTGGTTTTCAGGCGAGAGTCCCGAGAGATGCCCGCTTTGTCAGTACACCATCGCAAGCGGCGGATTACTATCGGCCTAAGGTCCTATATGCGCGCGCCTTCTGACGACTTGAGCGGCGCAATATCCAGACGCCATGTCTTTTCGAATTGGACACGGGAAATTGCGGTTGTGCGGAATGAAATCCATGACCGCTTCGAACAGCAGGAATGATGTTTGACCTCGTCATGCAATGGCGATTCCACTCGATGCATAGTTATCCGATAGTGTCGGCATACCCGTAAGACCAAGGTCCGATTACGGGTTCCTGCTGCCTGTGCTTCCATAAGGGCACGCTCAGATCTTCCTCGGTGTGAGTTTGCTTCGAGGTTCCGGAGCCGGATACGAGCATGCGATACGTGTGCTTCGATCCTGCTGCGGTGAGCGGCGTCACTGGCGTGGCCCACATAATTATGGAGACTGGCGATGATTCCTCGCTCCGTTAAGGCGCCTGTCATTCCGGTCCCATTCAATCGGCTGTTAAAAGTGGTCGCGATCGTCGATCACACCAACGAACAGACCAAGGCCTTGCTCGATCTGATCGCGGCGGAGGGGTTTCGGATTGAAGTCAGGAACAACTTCATTCGCGACATTCATGAAGATGCGGGGGTCGGGGCGTACATCGCACTGGTGGACGGCGAGAACCTCGAGCACGCCCGCAAGATGGCGCTATTGATTCGTGCGCAGGGTTTTCTAACGCCTCTTTGGGCGCTTGCGGACTCGCACCGCATATCCAACCTTGCAGTGACGGGAGCGCTTGGCGAAGTGACGGGCTATATCTATCTCGGGCAACAGTCGCCGGGCTTTTACGCGAAACAGGTGATAGCAAGCCTGGTCAAGTACGGGATGAGCCTTCTTCCGCCTTTTTTCGGTGGGCTGGTGGCCTACGACGCCGAAGCCAATATCGCATTCGATTGCCCGGGGCATCAAGGCGGACAGTTCTATCGAAAGTCGCCCGCAGGACAGCTGTTCTTCAAGCATTTCGGCGAGAGCATTTTTCGCAACGACTTGTGCAACGCCGACGTGGACCTGGGCGATCTGTTGATTCATGAAGGTGCGGCGGCTGAAGCGGAACGCCACGCCGCTGCAATATTTGGCGCCGATCAAACGTATTTTGTTCTTAACGGGACGAGCACGTCGAACAAGGTCGTGACAGGTGCCGTGCTCAAACGCGGCGACCTGGTGCTGTTCGATCGCAACAACCACAAATCGCTACACCAGGGCGCCCTGGTTCAGGCAGGTGCCATCCCGATCTTCTTGCCCACGGCTCGCAATTCATTCGGGATGATCGGTGCGGTGGACTGGGACGCTTGGGGGGAAAGCTGGCTGCGCGAGCAGATTCGTGCGAATCCCCTCGTGAAAGACCCGGAGCGCAGCAAGTTGGAGCGCCCGTTCCGCCTTGCCTGTATTCAACTCGCCACTTATGACGGCACGATCTACAACGTGCGCAAAGTCATGGAGAAGATCGGACACCTTTGCGAGTATGTGCTGTGGGACGAGGCGTGGATCGGCTATAACGCGTTTCACCCGCTCTTCGAAGATCATAGCCCGATGCGCCTGAAAGGTCTGACGCCGGACATGCCGGGGCTTTTCTCCACGCAATCGGTCCACAAACAAGGCGCGGGTTTTTCGCAAGCCTCCCAGATCCATAAACGTGACGAGCACATTCGTGGTCAGAAGCGTTTTATCGAGCATAAGCGCTTCAATGAATCGTTCCTGATTCACGCTTCCACCTCTCCGTTTTATCCGCTATTTGCATCGATCGACGTCAACGCGAAGATTCACGAAGGTAAGGCGGGTGAAGTGCTGTGGGACGGGTGCATCGAACTCGGTATCGAGACTCGCAAGAAATTCCGGGAGTTCTCGCGTCACTATGCGTCGACGGGCGATACGCCACTGGAGCAATGGTTCTTCGACCCGTTCGTGCCCGATGTGGTGAACGTCAAGGACTCCCGGTTTACGGCGGATCTGACGGACGTCGCGTGGGAGGACGTACCGACCGATGTCATCAAGCGCGAGCAGCAGTGCTGGACGTTCAACCCGGACGCGAGCTGGCACGGCTACGAAGGGTATGCCGAAGGCTACACGATGGTCGATCCCAACAAGCTGACCCTGCTCACCCCAGGCATCAATAGGAAGACCGGCGAGTATCTCGACTTTGGTGTGCCCGCAACGGTAGTTGCAAACTATCTAAGAGAAGAGGGCGTGGTCCCGGAGAAGTGCGATCTCAACAGCATCCTCTTCCTGATGACGCCGGCCGAGGACGAAAGCAAGCTGAATACGCTGCTTGCGAGACTGGTCAGATTCAAGAGCTTGTGGGACCGCGATGCGTCGCTGGCAGAGGTTCTGCCGAGTCTGTATGCCGTGCACCACGAGCGCTATGCCGGCTATACGCTCCGTCAGGTCTGCGACGAAATGCACAACTTCTACCGCGAAGCGAACGTCAGGAATCTGCAGAAGCTGTGCTTTCGTGCGTCCAGTTTCCCGGAGCTTGCGATGTCGGCGGAAGAGGCCTACGACGCCCTGGTCGCCAATGAAGTGGATTACGTACCGCTCGATAGTGTGAGGAACCGCATTTCCGCCACGCTGGCGCTGATCTACCCGCCCGGAATCGGCGTCGTGGTGCCCGGCGAACGCTGGGATGAACGTGCTGCGCCCATGCTCGATTACTTCCTCGCATTTCAGGAATCGTTCAACCGGTTCCCGGGCTTTAACTATGAGGTGCAGGGCGTGTACCAGGAAAGAGAAAACGGACGGATCCGGTTTTACACCTATGTGGTCCGCGAGTAGTCGGCGCGGAACCTATTGAGGAGTGGGTGCCATGGCTGAAGCGAAAAAGAAAATGAACGTCATGCAGTTGACGTTCATCGTGACCGTTAACATGATGGGCTCAGGCATCATCATGCTGCCGGCCAACATGGCCAAAGTCGGAGCGATTTCGTTGCTGTCGTGGGTGGTGACAGCGGTGGGTTCGATGGCGATTGCCTATGGCTTCGCACAGGCGGGTATTCTCAACCAGCGGGCCGGCGGCATGGCTGCCTACGCGGAGGACGCCTACGGCAAGTCGGGCTACTTCCAGGTGTTCTTCCTTTACTTTGTGTCGGTTGCCATCGCTAACGTAGCGGTCGCGAGTTCGGCGCTGGGCTATCTCGCGGCGTTCTTTCCCGGCCTGACGGCCTCTCCGATCGCCACGTGCATGGGCGTGATCGGCCTGCTTTGGCTTACCACCGTCGCGAACTTCGGTGGCCCGAAACTGACCGGGCAGATCGGTTCGGTAACCGTGTGGGGCGTCATCCTGCCGGTTGGATTCATCTCCATTGGGGGCTGGTTCTGGTTCCACGGCGGCACATTCATGGATTCGTGGAACCCGAAGGGAATGCGGCTCGTGGAGGGCATGGGTTCGAGCATTTCGCTCACGTTATGGGCGTTCCTCGGCATGGAGTCGGCGGTACAGAACTCGTCTGCCGTGGAGAATCCGAAGCGCGACGTGCCGTTGGCCAGCCTGTTCGGAACGCTGGGCGCGGCCGTCATATACATCCTGTCCACAGCCGTAATCCAGGGCATCGTGCCCAACGCCGATCTGGCGAAGTCGACCGGTCCGTTCGGTCTCGCGTATGCGCGGATGTTCACCCCGCTGGTGGGTAACATCGTGATGGCGCTCGCGGCAATGGCGTGTGTGGGCTCCCTGTTGGGCTGGCAGTTCACGCTCGCGCAGACGGCAAAAGACGCGGCCGACAGCCGCATGTTCCCAGCCGTGTTCGGCAAGGCGAACCGCATGGGCGCACCGGTCGTCGGCATGATCATCATGGGCGCGGTCCAGTCGCTCATGGCGTTGTCCACGATTTCGCCGAACCTGAGTGAACAATTCGAGGCGCTCGTCAACCTCGCGGTGGTGACGAATGTGGTGCCGTATATCGTTTCGCTGTCGGCGCTGTTCGTGATGATGCGCAATGCCGGAACGGAGCCTGCCGTATACCGGCGCAATGCGATTGTGACTGTCGTGGCCATGCTTTACTCCGTCTACGCGCTTTATGCGGCGGGCAAGGACGCCGTGCTCGGCGGCATGCTGGTGATGGCGATCGGTTACGTGATCTTTGGGTTTATCGCGCCGCGCTTCTCTGCCACGCGCGGAGCTGCGCGGGCTGCCGCGGCGGCGGCGGGGACAGCCGCGCTGGTGATCGCGATCGGGATGGCGGCCGCTTTCACGCCGCATCGGGCGCATGCCGCCGGTGTGGTTGTGACGAATGCGTCGGCGGGCAGTCTCGCGCGAATCAAACAGTCGGGCCAAATCAATCTTGGCTATGTGAGTGATGCGCAGCCATTCGCCTATCAGGACGAAGCGGGTCATGCGTCCGGCTACGCCGTGGCGCTATGCCAGAAGATCGCCGACCATGTCAAAGGCGCGCTTGGGCTTTCCGCACTGGCGGTGCAGTGGGTGCCGGTGCCGGTCAACGACCGCTTTCGCGCCGTGCAGGAGGGGCGAATCGATTTGCTGTGCGGCGACGCCGACACGCTGACTGCAAGAAAGGAGATTTCGTTCTCGATTCCCGTCTATCCCGGCGGCGTCGGGGCGATTCTTCGAACGGACGCGTCCCTTGGGCTGAGGGAAATACTTAGCGGCAACCAGACGCCAAACCGCCCGTTCTGGCGTGCCTCGCCGGCTCAAGTCCTGTCACAACAAACCATTGCCGTAGTGGCAGGTTCGCCCACCGAGCGGTGGGTGGCAGGAAAGCTCCAGTCGTTCGATATCACGGCAACGGTCACGCCGGTCGCGGGTGTCGACGCGGGCGTGCAACAGGTGCTCGACCGCAAAGCCAATGTGTTCTTTGCAGAGCGGGCGCTCCTGTTGGCGCGGGCAAAGAGCAGTTCGTCGGCGAAGGAGTTGAGCGTCCTCACTCGCCAGTTCACCTATCTCCCTGTCGCCATCGGTATGCCGCGGGGAGACGACGATTTGCGGCTGCTGGTTGATCGCACACTCAGCGAGACATTCGCATCAGCGGATTTTCGGACAATGTACACAGCCTGGTTCGGCCAACCTGACGAAGACGTGCTGCGCTTCTTCCGGTTGAGCGCGTTGCCGGAGTGAGCGACGATGTGGGTTGCGCTCGCCGACCGGCAGCACCCACGCCCGCGTGGGGCGTGCTGTCAATAAATCATTGATAGATAATAGCTATTTTGTTTTTCGTCGATCGGGTAATAGCCTGTCTGGCGGCGAAACCCGCTCTCTGTGCCAGGAAGCCGAATCAAAAACCCCGTAAGTTCACGTGCTTACGGGGTTTTGCGTTTGCGGCCCGTCATGCGGTCCAATAGATGGCGCAGCGTCATGCAACCTTGCCGTTGAAGTTTGGTCATGCGTTCACCCACTCGCGTGAAGTCTCTGTACCTCGTGCGAAGGGGCACATTTTGTCGACGCTTCGCTAAATGCGGTGCCGGACACGAGCGTGAAAAAGCGGCGACTCGTCCTCAAGAACGACAAATCGTTGCCGTTAGAGCGTACAGAGGTTTTGCGAAAGCAAAAATTGAACGCTCGTTGCGCATCGACGACCCATTGCCGCTGAGAAGCATCCTAAAATGCGCGACTAGACCAGATTTCCCGAGGAAACGGCGGCAAGGACATACCGTCGGGCCCGGGGGATTGACAAGAACTAAATGATGCGACATTCCGCTACGGAGGCGCTGTGATTCGGAACTGGCTTGGCGGTGTGTTATTGGCGACATGTTGCGTGGGCAACGTTTTTGCCGCGGGGCCGGATTGTTCCCGGCCCTTCACGCTCGGATTGCACGACCACGGCCTGCTTTATTCGCTCGATACCGATAGCGGTATCGACAAGGATTTCGCCGATGAGTTGATCCGGCGTAGCGGCTGTCAGATCAAGGTCAATCTGATGTCGCGCGCGCGTATCTGGAAGCTGATCGAGTCGGGCGCGCTCGATTTCAGTCTCTCCGGCATCGCGAATGACGAACGCAACCAATATGCTTCGTTCGCATGGTACTTCAGCAACAAATATTATCTGCTCGTGCGCAAAGACGCGGGTATTCATGACGTCGCGGAGTTCCAGCGCGATGATCACGCCCAACTCGGTGTGATTCGCAGTTTTCGCTACAGCGATTCCGCCAATGAACTGGTCGACAAACTGACTTCGGAAAACCGGGTAAGCCAGGCAGGGGGACTCGAACCGCTCTATCAGGCGCTCATTCTTCGGCATATCCAGGGCATGATTATCGAGCCATTCGACTATCCCGCGCTGGAAGAGAAGAAGATCCGCGACGTGACGACGATCATCGAATTCAACGATCCCTCCGTGCCGCACGGACTGATCATGTCGAAGAAATCGCTCCCGGAAGCCGAACGCAGGAAGTGGCGGGCGTTGGTGGACGAAATGCGCGCGGACGGGACGGTGCGCCGCATCTTTGAGAAGTACTTCAGGCCGGAACTGGCCGATGCCATGGTGAACTTCAAGGCGACGCCGTGATCCGGCTGCGCACCGTCCTGTTACCGCTGCTCGTGTTGAGCGCGTCGCTGTGCGTCACGTGGATGGTATGGAACCACGAGCGGCAAGCGACCAGCAAAGAACTGCGCACCCAGTTTGATTACACTCTGGGCGATGCCGTTAGCCGCGTCGAACAGCGCATGGCGACCTACGAGCTCATGTTGCGAGGTGTGCAGAGTCTGTTCGCCGCGAACGGAATGATCGACCGCGACAGGTTCCGGCGCTATGTCGGCGCGCTGAATCTGGACGCGAATTTTTCCGGCGTCCATGCCGTCGGCGTCGTCGAATGGGTGCCTGCGGCGCACAAGGCGAGCCACGTGGCGAGAATGCGCGAGGAAGGCATTGCCGGCTATACGATCGAGCCCGCGGGGCAGCGCGAGGACTATGCGCCGGTCGTTCAGCGCGAGCCCTATGTCGGCCTCGCACGCAGTTCGCCCGGCTTCGACGCGTGGAACGATCCGGTGCGGCGCGCCGCCATGGAGCGGGCGCGCGACTCCGGCATGGCGGCGCTTTCGGGAACGGTGCATCTGTCGGTCGACATGGATTCGGACCGGCGGCCGGGGTTCATCATGTACCTGCCGATCTACGCCGCCGGCGAAACGCAGGAGAACGCCGCGCAGCGCCGGGCCCACATTACGGGTTGGGTCTATGCATCGTTCCATATGCACGATGTGATGGCGAGCCTCTATGGCGAACAGCCGGCCGGCGTCTCGCTGGCCGTCTACGACGGCGTAGCGCCATCGGACGCAGCGCTTCTGTATCGCACCTCGGCAGCGAGCAGCCGGCATGCGCCGGCGCTGATTTCGGCCAACGAATACCTGGTCGTGGACGGGCGCGACTGGACACTGTCGATGAACGCCTCCGACGAATTTCGCTCCCGGCTAGGGAGCAACGCCGAGATGCTGATTGCGGGCGCCGGCATTGGCTTGAGCCTGTTGCTGGCCCTTCTGACGTGGCTCATGGTGACAGGGCGGGAGCGCGCTATCCGGCTGGCTTCGGCCATGACGCGGGAGCTGCGCGAAAGCGAAGAAAAGTTTCGTGCGATTGCCGACTGCACGGTGAACCTGGAGATCTGGTGGGGACCGGACGGGAAACCGCGCTGGATCAATCCGTCCGTCGATCATTACACAGGCTACACAGTCGACGAATGCATGGCCATGCCTAACTTCGCGCGCACGCTGATCCATCCGGACGACATAGCGCGCGTTGCGCCGGAGTTTCAGAAAGGGCTTCAGGGCTTTCGCGGCGACGATCTCGAGTTTCGTTGCGTGCGCAAGGATGGCTCGCTACTCTGGCTTTCAGTGTCATGGGTTCCGATCAGCAATGCGAGAGGAGACTTCGTCGGTTTTCGCACGAGCGGGCGCGATATCACCGAGCGCAAGAAGTCCGAGGAGAAGATCCGGGAGCTGGCCTTCTACGACACGCTGACCCGCCTGCCCAATCGCGCGCTGCTCCTGGACCGCCTGAGAGAGTCGATGTTGGCGAGCCGCGAGAACAACGTGTGCGGCGCGCTGATGTTCATCGATCTCGATCACTTCAAGACGTTGAACGATACGCTCGGACATGACAAAGGCGATCTGCTCCTGCGGCATGTTGCGTATCGGCTGTCCAGCAGCGTCAACAAGGGAGACACCGTCGCGCGGGTGGGCGGTGACGAGTTCGTTGTGGTGCTCGGCAATCTGAGTCTGGACAAGGCGGCCGCCACTGCGGAAACCGAAGCGGTAGGCGAAAAGATTCTCGCCGTGCTGGGCAGAACGTATCAGCTCAATGGCGTTCAGTTCCGCAGTACCGCGAGCATCGGCGTCACCGTCTTCAACGGCGAGCAGACCTCCACCGACGAACTGTTCAAACAGGCCGATCTGGCCATGTATAAATCCAAGGAGCGTGGCCGCAACGCCATGTGCTTCTTCGATCCCGCAATGCAGACCACCGTGCTGAAGCGGGCCGAGCTCGAGGTAGGGCTGCGCGACGCGATCGAGGAGAACCGTTTCGTTCTCCACTATCAGGCGCAAGTCGTGGACGGCGGCTATATAGCGGGTGCCGAGGCGCTCGTGCGTTGGGAGCATCCTGCGTGCGGCCTGATAGCGCCGGGCGAGTTCATTCCGCTGGCGGAGGAGACGGGCCTCATCCTGGAGATTGGGCGAACCGTACTGGAGTCTGCCTGTGCGCAACTCGCGCTGTGGGCAACGCAGCCGTCCATGGCGCATCTGTCGATCGCAGTGAACGTCAGCGCCCGGCAATTTCGCGAACCGGACTTCGTGGAAAGCGTGCTGGCAGTCATCAATCGAAAAGGGGCGAGGGCGGACAGGTTGAAGCTGGAACTGACCGAAAGTGTTCTCGTTGAAAACGTCGAGGACATCATCGAAAAAATGGACGCCCTGCGGGCCCGCGGCGTGACTTTCTCGCTGGATGACTTCGGGATTGGATACTCGTCGTTGTCTTACCTGAAACGATTGCCATTGGACCAGTTGAAAATTGACCGCTCTTTCGTGCGCGATATTCTGGAAGACCCTAATGACGCCGACATTGCGAGAACCATTGTGGCGCTGGCGCGCAGCTTCGATCTTGGCGTGATCGCCGAGGGCGTCGAGACTGAAGCGCAGAGAGACTTTCTTGCCGTAGCAGGATGCCATGCCTATCAAGGTTTCTTTTTTTGCGAGCCGCTTCCGATCCAGGGTTTCGAGCAGTTCGTGCAGAACTTCGGGTCCAGTGGGCAGAGGGAAGTCTGGCCGCGGGGGCGGGATGAGAGAAACGTCGATTCGGGCTCGATGACCTGAGCGATATTGCGCAACGCACAATCGTACGATCGTTTCTGAATATTACAATCCCGCGTATTTCTGTAATCTGTAGAATGCGCGAATGGAAACACACAGCATTCGAGACGCAAGCTCTTTGCGCTACGTAGCCGGCCTCGACGGACTTCGGGCCATTTCAATGCTGCTGGTCGTGCTGTTTCATTACACGAGCTATTTTTCCAGCCGCCTCGCGGGGCTCGACGGTGCATGGCCCGCCATCGTGCGTATTGCGTCGACCGGCTGGATCGGCGTCGACGTGTTTTTCGTGATTTCTGGCTTTCTGATCACCACCACGTTATTGAAGAGGCCGGTCGACTCGGTCGCGTCATACTCGACATTCATTCGGCGCCGTGCAATCAGGTTGCTGCCGGCCTACGTCGCAAGCCTGCTGATATTCACGCTTGTTGCGCTACTGCTCGATCCGCATAGCAAGGTATTGAAAAACGAGTATCTGCTATGGACATTCACAGCCAGCCTGCAGTCGCTGCTGGGTGACCGGGTCGCGCTTGCCGATCAGCATTTTTCCATGGCGCATTTCTGGACACTGGCGGTGGAGTGGCACTTCTACCTTGTCTTCCCCATTCTCGTCGCCCGTTGTCGCTCGTACTTTCGCCCGGCGGTGGCGCTGTTGCTGATCGCGATAGCTTTCAGAGTGATATGCCATTTCGCCGGGATATCCGACAACGGCATCTATACATTCACGCTTTGCCGGATCGACTCGATCGCGGCAGGTTGCCTGCTGGCACTCGTGCCGGCCCGCATTGGCCGCAGGCAGTCAGCAGCGGCGGCGGTGCTCGGCGCGGTGATCTTCATATCGATCTGGTTTGCCCTGGCGCTTGCAGACGTCCCATTCAAGACGCTGGCGTGGCTTCAGACTTTTGGCTATACCCTACTGGCGGTCTCGCTCGCGTTGATGATGTACCGGGTCATCCATTCCTCCCAGCGCTCAATGATCGTGCGTGCGCTGGAATTCAAGCCCCTTGCGGCAATGGGGCGCGCAAGCTATAGCCTGTACATCTGGCATTTGCCCTTTTATCCGGCCATCGTGCTGGCCGCGCAAAACAACTTCACAGATGCCAGGCTCGCCTATCTGGTCGCGGCACTGACCGGCGTCCTGATGACGGCGGCGCTCGGAGGTCTCTCTTATCTGTTCGTGGAATCCCGGTTTACCCGCGCGCGCCCGACCGTGCTTGCCTGAAGACGGAGTGCCGTCGCGCCGCAACGCGTTGCCCGTGCTGCCGATTCTCCTCGATCGGCCACGTCATGTCACCACGGTAAGACTTGCCGCGCGGGGCCGTACAGCAAAACCGATCATCTTGCTCTAAACTGGCTGCCGCCCAAGCAAGCCCAATCAAGACCAAGATACTCATGCCGCCAGAGCCCGCCGACCCATCCGGTTCCTCATCCGTTAGTTTGCCGAAACAGCCTGCATTTCAACGTTTCTGGTGCACCCGCATCCTCTCGTCGCTGTCCTTCCAGATGCTCGCCGTGGCGATGGGCTGGCACATCTACGCGCTCACCCATAGCGCCTTCGCACTGGGCCTCGTCGGCCTCGCGCAATTTCTGCCGATGTTCGTGCTGACGCTCGTCGTCGGCCATGTCGCCGACCGTTACGACCGCCGGCGGATCGCGGCCATCTGCCAGAGCCTCGAAAGCGTCGCAGCATTGCTGTTCGCCGTCGGCACGTTCGGCGGCTGGATTAGCGCGCCGGTCATCTATGTGCTGGCCGCATGCGTCGGCGCGGCGCGCGCCTTCGAGTCGCCCGCGGTGGCTTCGCTGTTGCCGGGCGTCGTTCCGCGCGGACAGTTGCCCAAAGCGACGGCCTGGGCCACGTCCGCGAATCAGACCGCGCAGATCGCGGGTCCGGCGCTGGGCGGTCTGCTTTACGGCATTGGCCCCGGCGCGGCCTATCTCGCCTGCACGCTGTCGTTCGCCGCCGCCGCCACGGCCGTGTGGGGCATTCCGCTGCGGGCCAGGCCGGCGAACCGCGCGCCCGTCACGCTCGACTCGGTTTTTTCGGGCATTGCCTTCATTCGCAAGGAGCCGGTCATTCTCGGCGCGCTGTCGCTCGATCTGTTTGCCGTGCTGTTCGGCGGCGCGACCGCTCTGCTGCCGGTCTTCGCGCGCGATATCCTGCACACGGGGCCGCTTGGCCTCGGGCTGTTGCGCTCGGGTACGGCCATCGGCGCGCTCGCGGGCACCATCTGGCTCGCGCATTTCCCGCTGCGCAACCGCCCCGGCGCGGCGATGTTCGGCGGCGTGATCGCGTTTGGCGCGGCCACGGTCGTGTTCGGTCTGTCGCATCAGTTCTTTGTGTCACTCGCCGCGCTCATGGTGCTGGGCGCGTCGGACACCATCAGCGTGGTAGTGCGCCTGTCGCTCGTGCAACTGCGTACGCCGGACGAAATGCTGGGGCGCGTCAGCGCGGTCAATTCGCTTTTCATCGGGACGTCGAATCAATTGGGCGAATTCGAGTCCGGTGTGACGGCGGGGTGGTGGGGCGCGCAGCCGGCTGTCCTGGTTGGCGGCGTGGCGACCATCGCGGTTGCTCTGCTGTGGATGCGCTTTTTCCCGGAACTCAGGCGCACCCGCTCGCTGGAGCGTGAACAGGAACTGGCGCCGAGCCACTGATCGCCGCAGGCGGCGCAAGGATATGCCGCGGCTCGCGCGACGCCTGCGTGCGCATGATTCGGCACGGGGCTTCACCCGCTATGATGATGACATCGTCACTCGGCTCCTCTCATCATGCGCATTGCCCCATTGCCTCCGCTCCAATGCCTGGTCGCATTCGAATCGGCCGTACGGCATGCCAGTTTCACTAAAGCGGCCGCGGAACTGCATCTGACGCAGAGCGCGATCAGCCGCCAGATCGCGCAACTTGAAGACTTCCTCGGCCGCTCGCTCTTCGTGCGTGAGCACCGCGCGCTACGTCTGACGATCGCCGGTGAAGGTTACGCGAAGCACGTGCAGTGGCTGCTTGCCAATTGCTCCGAGGCCACGCTGGATGTGATGAAGCGCTACGGCGATATGGAATTGACGATTGCGTGTTCGTCCGGCGTCGCGGTGCTATGGCTCACGCCGCGGCTCGGCGCGTTTCGCGCGGCACACCCGAACGTCAAGGTCAGGATGATCGTGCGCGACGGGCTCGCGTCGCTATCGCCCGCGGAATTCGATGTGGGCCTGTACTACATCCGCCAGCGCGCCGAGCCGCATTTCGCCGCGCGCCGCCTGTTCGACGAAGACGTGTACCCGGTATGTTCGCCGGGATATCTCGCCGGCCGGGTGCTGCAACCCGCCGATCTCGTGCACGAAACCTTGTTGATGCAGGAAGACGGCCAGCGGCAATGGATGTCGTGGTCCGAATGGTTCCGTCTCAATGATGTGCAGATGCCGGCTTCGCCGCAGGCGGTGGTCGTCAATCATTATCCGCAGCTCGTGCAGATGGCGATCCTCGGCGAGGGCGTGGTACTTGGCTGGCGGCACATGATCGACGCATGCCTGAGCGAAGGACTGCTGGTGCGCGCCACGCAGGCGTCGGCGAGTCACGGTGGCGGCTATTACGTCGTGTCGCCGAATGACCGCTCGCAGAACCAGGCGGCGCGCCTCTTCACGCGCTGGGTGTTCGAACAGGCCGAAGCACAGACGGGCAGGGCGCCGGGCTGAAACAGGCATGCATGCGCTACACGCATGCATGCATGCGAATCTTTCGTTTCGAAAACAAATCAGGTCTCTCTAGCATCGGGGTTATGCAAGCGAAAGCGCCATTCGATCATGGCGTGGCGCGATGCGACTATCGCCGACAGGCAGCCAGATGAGGAAAGGGACCATGCAAGGAACGCTTTCATCCAACCTTCCACTCTCCGTGGATACGCTCGCGCGGCAACGGCGCCGCGCCATTATCGCCACGGTGCTCGGCAATGGGCTCGAGTGGTTCGACTTCACCGTCTATAGCTTTTTCGCGGTCATCATCGCGAAGCTGTTCTTCCCGACCGGCAATGAGCTGACCTCGCTGCTGCTCGCCGTGGCCACCTTCGGCGTGGGTTTTTTCATGCGTCCGGTGGGCGGCATCGTGCTCGGCGTGTACTCGGATAAAGTCGGACGAAAGGCGGCGCTCTCGCTGACCATTCTGTTGATGGCGGGCGGCACCGCGCTCATCGGCCTCGCGCCGACCTATGACCAGATCGGCTTGTGGGCGCCGGTGCTGATCGTGGTCGCGCGCTTGTTGCAAGGCTTTTCAGCGGGCGGCGAGATGGGCAGCGCGACCGCGTTCCTCACGGAATACGCGCCGCAGGACAAGCGCGCGTTCTATTCGAGCTGGATCCAGGCGAGCATCGGCTTTGCCGTGTTGCTGGGCGCCGCCGTCGGCACGTTCGTGACGGCGAGTCTGAGTGCGGACTCGCTGCATTCGTGGGGCTGGAGAATGCCGTTTCTGATCGGCATTCTGATCGGGCCGGTCGGCTATTTCATTCGCAGCCGCATGGACGAAACCCCCGCGTTCAGCGCGGTGGCCGAAGAAGCCAAAAACGATTCGCCGCTTGCCGAAGTGTTCCGTACCTTTCCGCGCGAGACGTTCGCCAGCTTTTCGATGGTGATTCTGTGGACCGTTTGCACCTATGTGCTGCTGTTCTATATGCCGACCTATTCGGTGCGTACACTGCACTTGCCGCAATCCACCGGTTTTCTTGCCGGCATGCTCGGCGGCCTGATGATCATGTGCTTCTCGCCGGTAGTCGGCAAACTTGCTGACCGCTTCGGCCGCCGCCGTTTTCTCTCGGGCGCCGCTGTCTCGATCCTGCTGCTCGCCTGGCCGATGTTCGCCTATATCAACCGGGCACCGGGCCTCGCTTCGCTGATGGTGTTCCAGGGCGTGTTCGGCGTGCTGATCGCGACCTACACCGGCCCGATCCTCGCTGCATTCTCCGAGCTGTTTCCGACCAAGGTGCTGTCGACGGGCCTCTCCGTCGCCTATAACTTCGCCGTGACGATTTTCGGCGGCTTCGCGCCGTTCTTCATCACGTGGCTGATTGCTTCGACCGGCAGCAATATGGCGCCCGCGATCTACGTGATGATCGCCGCGACCATCAGCCTGGTGGGTACGTTCTTCGTGCGCGATCCGCGCCGGGCCGGCACCTGAAGCGGCGGGTCCGGCCGAGGTTGGCCGGACGCATTTCCTCATCAAGTCAGGAAGATATCAATGAGCATTACGGTAATCAGCGGCGGCAACCTACTCGATCTGGTCCAGGGCGTGTTGATCGAGCATCAGCATGTCGTGATCGAAAACGGCCATATCGTCGAAGTCACCGATCGTCCCGTCGATCTGCCCAACGCGCGCGTGATCGATGCCCGCGGCAAAACGGTGATGCCCGGTCTGATCGATTGTCACGTGCACGTATTGGCTTCGCGCGCGAACCTCGGCACGAACGCGGCGCAGCCGAATATCCTCACCGCGATTCGCGCGCTGCCGATTCTGAAGGCCATGCTCGGCCGCGGCTTTACGAGCGTGCGCGATGCGGGCGGCGCGGACTGGGGTTTGACGCAGGCGCTGGAAAGCGGGCTGGTGCCGGGGCCGCGTATTTTCCCGTCGGGCAAGGCGCTCTCGCAGACGGGCGGACACGGCGATTTCCGTCCGCGTGGCGACATGCTCGAACCCTGCTCGTGCTGTTTTCGGGCGGGCGCGATTGCGCGCGTGGTCGACGGCGTGGATGCGGTGCGGCTTGCCGCGCGTGAAGAGATTCAGAAGGGCGCCACGCAGATCAAGATCATGGCCTCGGGCGGCGTCGCTTCGCCGACCGATCCGATCGGCAACACGCAGTACTCCGAGGATGAAATTCGCGCGATCGTCGCCGAGGCCGAGGCGGCCAATACCTACGTGATGGCGCACGCGTACACGGGCCGCGCGATCTCGCGTGCGATTCGCTGCGGCGTGCGCACCATCGAGCACGGCAACCTCGTCGACGAAGCCGCCGCGAAGCTGATGCGCGAACACGGCGCGTTCGTGGTGCCGACGCTGGTTACGTATGATGCACTGGCCAGACACGGCGCCGATTATGGTTTGCCGGCCGACTCGATCGCCAAGATCGAAACCGTGCGGCAAGCTGGGCGCGATTCGCTGCAGATCTATGCGAATGCCGGCGTGCCGATGGGATTCGGTTCGGACCTGCTCGGCGAAATGCACACGTTTCAGAGCGACGAGTTGCGCATTCGCGCCGACGTGCTCGGCAATCTGGAAGCCTTGCGTTCTGCCACGACGATCGCTGCGGAGATCGTCGATCCGAGCGGCAAGCTGGGCGTCATCAAGGCGGGCGCGATTGCCGACATCCTCGTGGTCGACGGCGATCCGCTCAAGGACATCGGCGTGCTGACCGGGCAGGGCGAACGCCTCGAGTATGTGTTTCAGCGAGGCGAAGTGGTGAGCGAGCGCGGCAGCGTTGCATCGCGCTGATCGGCACACGTGGGTTTTGGCGCGGGCCGTTGTTTCAGGCCCGCGCGGCGCTCACGCGCAGTGCGGTCCATCGCACCGTCGCCAGAATCGATGCCGCGACGATCAAGGCGCCGCCAACCCAGGCGGTCACCGAGACTCGTTCACCCAACCACAGGCACGCAAACAGCGCCCCGAACGCCGGTTCGCTGCCCATCAACAGCGAAACGCGTGTGGGGCTGCTGCGCTTGATCGCGAAGTTCTGCGCGAAGAACGCGAACAGCGTGCACGCGAGCACCAGATACCCCACATAGCCCCAGAAAGCAGCGTGCCCCGCAATCGCGGGCATCGGCTGCCACTGTTTCGGCGCGAATAGCCAGGCGGCCGCGGCGCTGCCGAACGCCACCACACCCGACTGAACCGCGGTCACCGACAAAGGCGGCAGGGCCGAATCGCGCATCGCGCGTTTGGTCACGCACACCGTCAATGCGCGCAGCAGGGCGGCGAACAGAATCAGCGCATCGCCCGGATTGAAACTGAGTGCGCCGTCGCCGGCGAGCAGCCATGCGCCGAGCAGGGAGAGCGCCACCGCCAGCCATTCGACGCGGCTCGGCCGGCGCTTGAGCAGCAACCATTCGACTATCGGCGTCAGCACCACACATAGGCTGATCAAAAAGGCGGCGTTGGCTGCGCGCGTCATCAGGATCCCGAAGGTTTCGCACAGGAAGATGCCCAGCAGCAGCGCGCCGGCAATGAACACGCCGCGCAGCGTGCGGGCGTCCGCAGCGCGCAGGTGGCGCAGGGCCGGCGCCAGGATCACGAAGGTGATGCCGAAGCGCAGCGCCAGCAAACCCAGCACCGGATAAAACTCCAGCGCACTCTTGACCACGCCGTAACTGGTGCCCCACACCACGGCGACAGCGAGCAGCATCAGATCGGACAGCATGAGCAGGCGTTCCTGTTTCGACATGGCGAACCTCGAGCTAAAGAGCCCGTATTGTCGAACTTTGCGTCACGCGTGATAATCGGGTCATCGCGCACAGCGTTTATGTCGCGAATGCATTAATAGACCGCTCCCACTCACGGATCCCGACGATGACCCCAACGGAGCTTTTCGCCTTGCTGCCGGATATGGCGGTGTTCGCGCGTGTCGTCGATGCCGGCAATTTCTCGGTGGCGGCGCGGCAACTCGGCAGCACGCCGTCCACGGTCAGCCGTCAGATCAAGCGGCTCGAAGACGCGCTGGCGACCCGCTTGCTCGAGCGCTCCACGCGCACGGTGCGGGTCACGGAATCGGGTGCTCAGGTGGCGCGCTTCTGCCGCGACATGGTGAGCGCCGCGTCCGGTGCGGTCGACGCGGCAGGGCAACTGGCCGGCAAACCGCAAGGCAGGGTCAGCTTGAGCGCGCCGACCCAGTTCGCAAAGTCCGTGATCCACCCGCTCGTTCCAGGCTTTCTGCGCGCTTACGACGAGGTGGACCTGCAACTCCTTTTCGCCGATCAGGACATCGACCCGCTAGCCGACGATGTCGATCTGGTGATACGTCTGACCGAACATCCGCCGCAGGGTCTCGCGGGTCGCCGACTGGGCGCGGTGCGCTGGCTGCTGGTGGCGTCGCCCGCGTATTTGAGCGAACGCGGCACGCCGGCGCAGCCGCGCGACCTGCTGAAACACGCGTGCATCTACCTCGGCGAGACTGCCGACGACAACCGCTGGCGCTTTCGCCGCGGCACGGAGACACAGAGTGTCGATGTGACAGGGCGCTACATCGCCAATCATGCCGGCGCGCGGGTTGAAGCTGCGCTGCAGGATTTCGGCATTGCATGCGTACCGGAGTTCGCCGTCTCGGAGTCGCTGTCGAGCGGCGAACTCATACAGGTCTTGCCGGAATGGAAACTCGAAGCGCGCGCGTATGTGGGCTCGGTGTGGCTGCTGTATCCGCCGAACCGATTTTTGCCGCCGAAGGTGAGGGCATTGATCGACTATCTCGTCGAGCATCTTCACGATGCGCTTGATACTGCATGAGAAACATTGCGCGCGTGCTGAATAGCGAGGACTTGCCACGCTGTGATGGTCCGAAAGTGAGGCGAACGTAGAATCGCCCGCGTCATCCACGATTCGATGCTGCCGCAACGATTAAACCGATCACGAGGAGAATGAGCATGAGCTTGCGCACTACCGGGCCGATTGCGGCGACTGTCTATCGCGGCGATTCGATTGAGAACACGCATCTGGCTCACGTCGCGGTGGTCGACGCGGATGGGCGCTTGCTGGCGTCATTCGGCGATCCGTCGCGCGTGACGCTGGCGCGTTCGGCGGCCAAGCCGGCGCAAGCGCTGGCGGTGCTGGAAACCGGCGCGTTGGAACGGTTCGGCTTCGACGAAGCCGATCTCGCGTTGATGTGCGGCTCGCACAGCAGCGAGCCGCGCCACATCGAACGCACGCGACACATGCTGGCCAAGGCGCATGCGAGCGAAGCGGACTTGCGTTGCGGCGGCCATGCGCCGTTATCCGACGCGGTGTACGTCGATTGGCTCAAGCGCGACTTCAAACCGGGCGGTGTATGCAGCAACTGCTCCGGCAAACATGCGGGCATGCTGGCGGGTGCGCAGTCGATCGGCGCGGCGATAGCGGGTTACGAGCGACCCGAGCATCCGTTGCAGGTGCGGGTGAAACACACGGTCGCGGACGTATGCGATTTACCCGACGATGCAGTGCAATGGGCCACGGACGGCTGCAATCTCCCGACACCGGCCTTTCCGCTCGATCGCCTGGCACGTTTGTTTGCGAAGCTCGCTGCTGCGCAGGACGTGGTATCGAAGGAGGCGACCGCCACACCGCGCACGAAAGCGCTTGCCCGAATCTACCGCGCGATGACGACCTATCCCGAGTTGGTCGCGGGCGAGGGCCGCTTCTGCACGCAGTTGATGCAAGCCTTCGATGGCGGCCTGGTCGGCAAGGTTGGTGCGGACGGTAGCTACGCGATAGGTGTGCGGGCCTCGGCGCAGACGGAGAGGGCGGGCGCGAGCGGCGCACTGGGTATTGCGGTGAAGATCGAGGATGGTAACGTCGGCATCCTGTACGCGGTGGTCGCCGAATTGCTGGCGTTGCTCGACATTGGAACGCTGGAGCAACGCACGAAACTTGCGGCGTTTCATAGACCGAAGATGTTGAACACCATGGGCATTGAAACGAGCCGGCTGACTTTTTCGGTCACGCTCAGCCGCTCAAAGGAGCACGGAGTGCAATGAACGATCGCGGCGGTGCGCGCGGCGCGGCCAGAAGAATGACTGCCTTGTCTTCGGGGTGAAGCTGCGGGAACGCTGATTCCACACGCGCAACTACCGTGACTGAGCGGGGATACGCAATGGAGCTAGCGGTGCAAAGCCGCTTGGAACGACGCTTCGCATAGAAACGCCAGAAAGGGTACAACGGGATACTGTTCTCATGGAATTGCCCGCGATCCAAAACTGATCGATTAAAGCCATAACGTGCATCAGACCGCGCTGGTTCAATTGAGAGACGATTTACCGGAGGCGCAGGAAAAGACGAAATGTCTGTCAGTGGCTACGGCGGGGAGTTGAATGAAACGTCGTGGCAGCCTGTCCTGTGGTGTCCTGGAAGCGAGGCGCAAAAAAAATAGATTGAGATATGCGTCGCGCATGCCCATTTCCTTTTTCGGACCAGTCTTATAGGAACTGCGCTCCATTGCCGCGAGTCTTGATGGTCTTGTTAATCACAAGCGGGAGACGGCACATGAAAAATAAGGATAACAAAGAGGTATTGCATCTGTTCAAAGATTGGCCCACCAACGCGATTTAACTCCGCCAAGCGTAGACAAACTATGAGACGACGCATTGCAGTGGTCGGCGACACGTTGAGCAGCGGCGGCCGGATTCCGCGCTCGACGGGGATATCGTCCTGTGCCAATGTCCAACTCCGCCTCACGTTACTGCGAGCCTCGCCGGCGAGTCGTGGTGCGATGACCGGGCCGAAGAATTCACGCATAGCGTGAATCCCCCTGGTATGAACGGGGCGACAGCCGACAAGCAGCCCGATCGCTACGATGAGCAATTTTCGCTACTCGACGCGGCTGGTAGCGCGCTACCGAAGACGTATTACACGGTGTTCTTGCCATCGGGCTACCGCGTCCACGGTGTAAAGGATTCGCAGGGCCGAACTAGTCGCCATCATACGGATAGCGCGCAATCCATACAAATCCACCTCGGCCACAAGGAGGAGCACTAATGCCTGATGCACTTGCAACCGCAACAACCAACACCGATCCGAATTCCTCTGTTACGGTGTACACGGACCGATTTGCCAAGCCGTGGATTGTCAGTAGTGGTGGCCTTTCCTTTATTTCTGTGTGGGAGTCGGGGCTACTGAACGGCGTGAACTTTCAAGGGCACTACGTCACGGAGGGTTTTATTTTGCAAGCGTATCTGGATAACGCCGGCATTCCAACGGTTGGGTGCGGGCACCGGATATTACCCACAGACCATATCCAGGTTGGACAGTCAATATCACTGGAGCGGGCGCGGGGCTTTAAGAGGCGGGATGTCGAACGAATGGAAAGAAGACTGAATAGTGATGTAATGGTGCCGCTATTTCAATTTGAATATGATGCTCTTGTTAGCATCGTTTATAACTGCGGCGCGGGCGACGGCGCAACAGGCATAATCCAGAAAGTGAACACTGGGCACTACCGGGCAATGTCTGACTTCATTTGTACCTACCGAGTGGGACACAATCGCGGGTTGCCGCAAAGGCGATATTCGGAGGCACGTCTTTTCGCGTCGGGGGTCTACGATGCCTCTCATTAGCAAAGCGATTATTTTTTGCGTTGTCTTCGCAGGGCTTTGCAACGTGGTCATGGCGAACCCGGATCAAGAGTGTCTAAAACATCTCGGCGGCGGATACGGAGACACCTTATGTTATGGCAATCTAAGCGCCGATTTAGCCAGGAACAACAAGAAGATTTATGAAAATGTTCGTGCGAAGATACCAGTGGCGAATTCTCACGCGAAGCTACTGGACGCATACATGTCTGCACAAGACAATGCACTGAAATTCTGTGAATTGCAGCGCGACGCAGGCGCGGGATGGGAGAGAAGTTCAGATGGTTCCATGTTTCCAGCGCTCTATGGCGAATGTGTTTACAACGTCCGCAAGGCGCAGAATAAATTTCTGACGGATCTTCTGGAAATGTCAAAATGGTGAGAGTGCGCAGAATAACAATTGCCACGCAAGCCATCTACCGGCATTGGTTGGATTGCCAGCTTCGGTGAGCCAATGTCCTGTTAAATTTCATCACAACGCTAGTGCTCTTGCTTTAGCATGATCGTTTGAGTCTGCCGGTCCACGAACAGGACATGCCGATGGCGACCTTCCCCGTCATCCGACGCTGTTATGAAATGCAGTGGACCGGAGCCCCAAAAAACGCCTCGTTTTCCTGAGTTACCGAAGAAGCAGAAGGCCATCCGTAATACAAGGCGCTTGCGGCCTGCAGATCAGGCTGTTCGAGGGTTTACCAGGCATCGCCTCACCGAAAGGAAGACTCAAACAACACCTTCAGCCGAAGGCACGACCCCCAGCGCATTCCGAATCGCATTAGCCAACTCAGCAGCGGCAAACTTGGCCACATACCCATTAGCCCCGGCATTTTTCACATGCGCCTCGTTAGCCGCCCCGGTAAGCGAAGAATGAATAATGACCGGAATATCCCGAGTCCGTTCATCCGCCTTGATCTGCCGGGTCAGCATGAACCCGTCCATCTCAGGCATCTCGAGATCGGTCAAAACCAGCGCAATACTATCCTTCACCCGCGTTCCATTGGACGCGGACTCCCGAGCAACCTGCTGCAAGGTATTCCACGCTTCTTCCCCGGTCTTGGTCATGACAAAGTCAGCCCCAATCGCGCTCAAAGCCTGCTCGATGAGCTTGCGAGCAAACCCGGAATCATCAGCAGCAAGAATCTTCGCCCCACGCCGGATACCCAACGCCTCTCCCACCGAAGCGGGATCGACACTCGGATGCTGTGACGGAAACACGTCACGCAATACCTGCTCCACATCGATTACCTGAGCGAGCCGCGAGTCACCCGTATTGCCGTCGATTCGCGCAATACTCGTGACAAGATTGCCGCCGGCCGCGCCCTCGGCGGACAACACCTGGTTCCACTCCAGCCGCACGATATCGTCGACTTCCTCGACCGCGAACGCCTGCGTGGAGCGCGCGAATTCCGTCACCAGCAAGATGTTCAGACCGCGCGTCGGCTCGCAGCCCATCAGCCGCGGCAAGTCGATAACGGGGATGATCTGCCCGCGAATGTCCACCGCGCCCATCACGAACGGCGACGAACCGGCGATCGGCGTGACCGCCGGCATCGTCGAGATTTCGCGCACCTTGAAGACGTTGATGCCATAGAGCTCGTGCGCGTCGCTGCCGGGCACGGAGCCCAGCCGGTATAGCAGCAGCTCGAATTTGTTGGAACTCGTCAGGTTGCTGCGTTCGTCGCTTGCTCGGTGTTCTACTGCCATTGCATCTCTCCAGGGTTGCGGTGCGTGTGATGCGCCATACAACCGTTACGTTCGATCCCTGGCGCGCGCCCTACCTTTCTGTTATCGGCGCGGCGCGCGGAAAATTCAGCGTTTGCACGCTGTTTTCCTCGCATTCTCTGGTTAACACGCAGTCTATAGCCGAGCCACCACGTGAACACGAAGGGGCGCGACCCCGCTGGTCGCGATACACGACCGCCAGGACATTCATATGAAGGTTACCTGCGGTTACAGAAGCGACAGCGTCGTATCACATGGTCCACAGCATGGCTCCTAGAATGCACAGCGATAAAAGCGTGGCGCCGTCAGTGACTGGAAAGCTGGCTGAAAGGTCATTGTGCAGCCGGCATGCCCCCCGATGCGCACACGCATTGCCGTTGTTTCGCTTCCACCTCAAGGAGAACGTATGATCCGCTTGCCTCTCGCCACCCTCAGCAGCGCCTGCATGGCTGGTCTGCTCATCGTCGCCACTGCGGCCAATGCGCAAAGCTCGCCCGCAGCACCCGCAGCGGATGCCGGCCGTCTGCATGCCGCCGATCAGACGTTCATCGCGGACGGCACCAAGGCCGTCGCAACGCAGCGCGACGCCGCACGCATCGCCACCTCGCGCTCGACCGACCGCGACGTCAAGGCGTTCGCCGAACGTGTCTCCACCGACAATGCGAAAATCTCCGACGCGCTGCGCGCAGCCAGCCCGCGCGGGGTCGATGTGCCGAAGAACGATCCCGACGCGGCCGTGCTCGCGAGCATCAATAACCTGCGTGGCGCCGAGTTCGACAAGGCCTATATCGAACAGGTCGCGCTCGCCGGTGAGCAGAAAGCACTGTCCGCATTTCAGGCGGAAATCGCTTCGGGCCGCGACGAACAGTTGAAGGACGCGGCAAAGAAGGCGCTGCCGACTATCCAGGAGCACTATGCAATGGCGCAGGATCTCGCCAAGCGCAAACATCTGTCGACTACCGCGCAGTAAGCGGCAAACGTTTTGCTACGCGTCACGTCGCGGCGTGACGTGACGCGACGCTTGACAGTTCGAATGCGCTGTTTTCGGCGATAATCGGCTTCGCTCTTTCGGAGTTCGCTGCGCGTGTGACCTCGCGCGACGCGCGCTCCGAAAGCTTCCCCGATTTTCACGCGCATTCGATCAAAGCTCTCCGCATGGGCAAGCCTGCCAATCTGCCACAACAGTTGGACCATATGCTTCGGCAAGCCGTCGGGCTCCAGCAGAACGGCGCATTCGCCGAGGCCGAAGAACTCTATCGCGAGATTCTCGAACTCAAACCCCGTCATTTCGACGCGCTGCAATTGCTGGGTGCGCTGGCGCTGCAAGCGGGCCGTCTGCAAGAGGGCGTCGAACTGCTCAGGAAAGCGCTTGCTGTCAACGCAAAGCAGGCGCCGATTCATTCGAACCTCGCCTATGCGTTGAACGCCTTGCAGCGTTTCGACGAAGCACTGCTGAGTGCCGATCGCGCACTGGCCTTGCAGCCAAAATTCCCTGACGCACTGAACAATCGCGGCACCGCGCAAGCCGGCCTGAACCGGCCGCTCGACGCGCTCGGCAGTTTTGATCGGGCGATCGCGCTGATGCCCGATTTCGCGCAGGCCTGGAACAACCGCGCCTGCGAGCTGCGCGATCTGGGCCGTCCCGCGGATGCGCTCGCGAGCTGCGAACACGCGCTCGCATTGCAGCCGAATTATCCCGATGCGTGGAGCAATCGCGGCAATGCGTTCAGCGATCTGAACCAGCCGGAGGAAGCCGAACGAAGCTACCGTCGCGCGCTCGAATTGGCCCCAGCGTTCGCCGATGCCTGGAACAATCTGGGTCTCACACAAATCGATCTCAACCAGCACGCGCAGGCGCTATCGAGTTACGAACGCGCACTGGCCGCGAATCCCGCGGCTGCCGAGACGCATTGGAACGCGTCGTTATGTCTGCTGCAAATGGGGCAATTCGAATCCGGTTGGCAGAAATATGAGTGGCGTTGGGAGCGCAGCCGGATCAAGGCAAGCCGGCGCACTTTTGCGCAGCCCCTTTGGCGCGGGGACTTTTCGATCGACGGCAAGACGATTCTGTTGCACGCGGAGCAGGGCCTCGGCGATACGCTGCAGTTTTGCCGTTATGCCGCGCTGGTGTCGAAGCTCGGCGCGAAGGTCGTGCTCGAAGTGCCGCCCGAATTGATGCGCATCATGCGCACGCTCGACGGCGTGGACCAGTTGATCGAAGCCGGCCAAACGCTGCCGGCATTCGATTGCCACTGTCCGCTGCTGAGCTTGCCGCTCGCGTTCAAAACAGATATCGACAGCATTCCGTCTGCCACGCCTTATCTCTTCGCGGATGCCGAAGCGGCTCGCCAATGGCACGATCGAATTCACGTGGCAGACGACGGCCGCCTGAAAGTCGGACTCGTGTGGGCAGGCGGAAACCGGCCGCATGTCGCGGAGCTTCGCAAGAACGATGCGCGCCGCTCGATCGCGCTCGAGCGATTTGCGCCGATTCTCGATGTGCCGGACGTGCGGTTCTTCAGCCTGCAAAAAGGGCCGACGGCACAGCAACTCGATAACGCCGGGTTGAGTGGCCGCATCGTCGATTACACAGAAGAGCTGGGCGATTTCGCCGACACGGCGGCATTGGTCGCAAACCTCGATCTGGTGATTTCCGTGGACACGTCCACGGCTCATCTGGCCGGCGCGCTCGGCAAGCCGGTCTGGATTCTGAACCGCTTCGACACCTGCTGGCGCTGGATGCTGGAGCGCGCCGATACGCCGTGGTATCCGCGTGCGAGGCTGTTCAGGCAACCCGCATTGGGCGATTGGGACAGCGTGATGCAGGCCGCGCGCGACGCGCTGGCCGCGTCGAGCGCACCGGCTATGGGCGCCGCTCACTCGCGATAGCGATACCGATCTCGCTCCCGGCGCGTTTGCTCGGACGCGCGTAGACTGATCGTCCGTTTATCGACGGTCAAGCCACGGAGATTCATCAATGGAATACAGACATCTGGGTGCATCCGGTTTCAAGGTGCCGGTGCTGAGTTTCGGCACGGGCACATTCGGCGGCAAGGGCGAATTCTTTCAGGCGTGGGGCGCGACCGACGTCGCCGAGGCGCGTCGGCTGCTCGACATCTGCTTCGATGCGGGCGTCACCATGTTCGACACCGCGGACATCTATTCGAGCGGCGCGTCCGAATCGGTGCTCGGTGAAGCGCTCAAGGGCAAGCGCGACAAAGCGATCATCTCGACCAAGGCGACCTTCCGTTTCGACGATGGGCCGAACAGCGTCGGCTCTTCGCGCTTCCATCTGATCCAGGCGGTGGACGCCGCGCTCAAGCGCTTGCAAACCGATTACATCGACCTGTTCCAGTTGCACGGCTTCGACGCCAGAACGCCGGTCGCCGAAGTGCTCTCGACGCTCGACGATCTGGTGCGTGCCGGCAAGATCCGTTATACCGGCGTGTCGAATTTCTCCGGCTGGCATCTGATGAAGTCGCAGGACGTAGCGGACCGCTACGGTTATCCGCGCTACGTCGCGAATCAGACCTACTACTCGCTGGTGGGCCGTGATTATGAATGGGAACTGATGCCGCTCGGCGTCGATCAAGGCGTGGGCGCGGTGGTGTGGAGTCCGCTAGGCTGGGGGCGTCTCACGGGCAAGATCAAGCGCGGCCAGCCGTTGCCCGATTCGAGCCGCTTGCATAAAACCGCCGATATGGGGCCGCCGGTGCCGGACGAGTACCTGTTCCGCGTGCTCGATGCGATCGACGAGATAGCCGGCGAAACCGGCAAGACCGTGCCGCAGATTGCGTTGAACTGGCTGCTGCAACGGCCGACCGTGTCGACGGTACTGATCGGTGCGCGCAACGAGGAGCAATTGCGGCAGAACCTGGGCGCGGTAGGCTGGAATCTGACGCCTGAGCAGGTGGCCAGGCTCGACGCGGCGAGCGCCGTGCGTCCTGCTTATCCGTACTGGCATCAGGAAGGATTCGCGGAACGTAATCCGAAGGCGGTGTAGGTCAGCGCGCTCATTCGGAAATGGCCTGCATGGCGGGCGCTCCGGTTCGGCGTCGCCTCGCGAGTTCGGCCGGAGCGGTGAAAAGTTCGCGGTAGTGACAGTGGCCGGACGCTTCAGGCGATGCCGCCATTCGCTCGTAAAATCTGACCGTTCACCCAGCCCGCATCCGGTCCGGCGAGGAACGCCACGACCGACGCAATATCGTCCGGCTGACCGAGACGTTGCAGCGGCGGCATCTTCGCGAATGTCTGGATCTGCTCTTCAGTCTTGCCGTCGAGGAACAGCGACGTCGCGATCGGCCCCGGCGCCACCGCGTTGACGGTGATGTTGCGGCCGCGCAGTTCCTTGGCGAATACGTGCGTGAAGGCTTCGACCGCCGCTTTGGTCGCGTTGTAGATCGCGTAGCCAGGCATGTTCAACGCGAGTGCTGTGCTCGAAAAATTGACGATGCGTCCGCCATCGTTCATGCGGGCGGCGGCTTCCCGCAAGGTGTTGAAAGTGCCGCGCACGTTGATGTCGAAGGTCTGGTCGTAGAGCGCGTCGCTGGTGTCGGCGAGCGGCATGGTCTTGAGCACGCCGGCGTTGTTGACCAGCACGTCCACCTTGCCTAGTTGCTGTTCGGTGATCTCGAACAGGCGGCGCACGTCGTCGGCGTTCGATACGTCGGCCTTCACCGCAACGGCTTGCGCGCCGGCAGCAGCGAGTTCCGCCACGAGTGCGTCGGCTTCGGCCGAGCTGGACGCGTAATTGACCGCGACGGCGAAGCCTTCTTTGGCCAGACGTTGCGCGACCGCCGCGCCGATGCCGCGCGATGCGCCGGTCACGATGGCGACTTGAGTATGGGCAGGCTTGTTCATGAGGCGTTCCCTTGGTCCGGTGAGTAGATGAGCTGAATCATGGACGCTTTTCGCCCATAGATAATCCGGTTAGACTGGCCATCATCATTCCATTTGCTTTAACAATGGGCGCGCAGCCCGCCCGCCAGGCACCGAACATGGATCGTTTTGAGGAAATGCGCGTTTTCGTGCGGATCGCCGAGCGGCAGAGCTTCACGCGCGCCGCGGACGATCTGCAGATTCCGCGCGCCACCGTGACCAACCTGATGAAGCGCATGGAGCAGCGGCTCGGCGCGCGGCTGCTCGAACGCACCACGCGTACGGTGCGCCTCACGCACGACGGCGAGGCGCACTACCGCCGCTGTGTGCGGCTGATTGCCGACATGGAAGAGGCGGAGGGCTCGTTTTCGAACCTCGCGCCCAAGGGACTGCTGCGGGCGAATTTGCAGGGCACGCTGGCGCGGCACTTCGTGGTGCCCGCGCTGCCGGCGTTTCTCGCGCGCTTTCCCGAGATCGAATTGACGATCGGCGAAGATGACCGGTTCGTCGACCTGGTGCGCGAGGGTGTGGATTGCGTGCTGCGGGCAGGCAATCTGCAGGATTCGACGTTGGTGGGGCGCCGCGTTGCGCAACTTGCGCAAGTCACCGTCGCGAGTCCGGCGTATCTCGCAGCCTATGGCGAGCCGGCCGATCCGGCGGCGCTGTCCGCGCATCGGGCGGTCAATTATGTGTCGAGTGCAACGGGCAAGGCCGTACCGCTCGAATTCAACGTGGCGGGGCGAATCGTGGCGACGGTGCTGCCGTCGGCGGTGTCGGTGACCGGCACCGAACTCTATACCGGCTCGGCGCTTGCCGGGCTCGGTATCGTGCAGGTGCCGCAATACCGGGTCGCGGCGGAACTGGAAGCGGGCCAGTTGAAAATCATTCTTGCGGACTTTCCGCCACCGCCGATGCCGGTGTCCGTGCTGTATCCGCAGAACCGTCAGTTGTCGTCGCGAGTGCGGGTGTTTGCGCAGTGGTTGAGCGACATCTTCAGCCCGCGTCGCGCGGCGGCTTGAACGTCTGGCGTCAGCCCATACGCCGGGCCGCACGCAATCGCGCGGCTTTTTATGCGGGCGGCGCGGCTTCTCGTGGGATCATACGCGCCGTGCGGGGCGATTCTGCTTTTGCACGGTACGGCACAAAAGGAGCAGGGCAATGATCGATGGACTGGTGGGCGGGCGGTTGTACGGCGAGGCGCAGATCCGCACGGGGCAGAACGGCAGGCGTTTCGTGACCTGCAAGGTGCGCGCGACCACCAACGACGGCGACACGATTTTCGTCAACGTAATTGCCTTTGACGACGACGTGCAAACCGCGCTGCTCGCGTTGAGCGACGCGGACAGCGTAGCGCTGAGCGGCACCTTGACGCCCAAGGTCTGGACCGACAAGAACGGGCTCGTCAAACCCGCGGTGGATATGGTCGCCCACAAGCTGCTAACGGCCTACGAAGGACGCCGCGAAGCGGACGAGTGACGCGTGGCTCCCGGCGCACCGCCAGCATCGCTGAGATACTCGACAAAGCGCTCGGCGACAGGCTCCGCGTCGCCGCTTCTGCGCAACAGAAGCACTTGCGATGACAGCGTCTCGCCCGTTAGCGGCAAAAAACACACGCGCGGATCCTGCACCTGGCGCAACGTGTACGGCACCAGCGCAACGCCCATGCCGAAGCCGACCATCGTCACGACGGTCTGCCACAAGCGCGCCTCATGGCGAATCAGCGGACTGAATCCTGCTCCCACGCACTGCGCGATGATCAGGTCGTGATAGTGCGGCGACACGGTACGCGGAAACAGAATGAACGGTTCCTGCGCCAGCGCGCGCAGATCGACCTTGCGTTTGCGCGCGAGCGGATGAGCGGCGGGCAGACAGCACAGGAACGGCTCGGAGAAGATCGGCGTGGAAGTGACATCGGACGGGAAATTGCCCCAGTGCGCGCAACCCATGTCGATCTGCATCCGCTGGATTGCGTGCACCTGCTCGCTGGTGTTCATCTCCTTCAGGACGATTTCGACGCTGGGGTAATCGGCCTCGAAGCGTTTCACTGCTTGCGGCATGCCGCGGTACAGCATCGAATTCACGAAGCCGATGCGCAAGCGGCCGGCGAGGCCATGCGCCGAGCGAACGGTCATGCGTTGCGCTTCGCTCGCCTGCAATAACAGGCGGCGCGCTTCGCCGAGCAGCACTTGCCCGGCGTTGGTCAGCGACACGGTTTTGTTGGTGCGCGCGAGCAACTGCACGCCGAGTTGCTCCTCGAACTTGCGAATGTCGAAGCTGAGGGCGGGCTGCGAAATGAAGAGTCGCTTGGCTGCGCGGCCGAAATGCAACTCCTCGGCGACCGCGACGAAATAGCGCAACTGTTTCAGGTCCACGGCTGTCTCCCGGTTTCTTATCGATAATCTGTGTCTATCGTACCGGATATAGTTTGTATTAGACGATTATCGTCGGCGCTCATATGCTCCTTTCACTAGCACTATCGTGCATGGAGACAAGCATGAGCGAAGACGACGCGCAGCCGGCACATGGCTCGTCCAATATTCCCGACAGCCGGGGCATCAACTTCTTCACCAGCGATCCCGACTTCGAGCGTCTGCTCAAGCTGCATCTCGGCGACACGCTGTTTCACGAACTCGAAGGTCAGTTCGTTTCGCTGGGCCAGCGCGCCTCCGAAGAACTCGATGCCTGGGCGCTGTCCGCCGACAAGCATCCGCCGCAATTGAACCATCGCACGCGGCGCGGCGAAGCACTGCAAAGCATCGACAAGCATCCCGATTACGTCGCGCTGGAACGCGTGGCATATGCGGAGTTGGGACTCGCTGCGATGAGTCATGAGACGCACGACGGCGCAATGTCACCGCCGCCGCTCGTCAAGTACGCGCTGACCTTCCTGTTCGTGCAGGCGGAATTCGGCCTGTGCTGTCCCGTGAGCATGACCGATTCGCTCACGCGCACGCTGCGCAAGTTCGGCGCGCCAGAGCTGGTCGCGCGCTTTCTGCCGATGCTCGCCTCGCGCGATTTCGACACGCTGTTTCAGGGCGCGATGTTCATGACCGAACAGGCGGCGGGCTCGGACGTCGCGCGTATTGCCACGCGTGCGTCGCTCGGGACCGATGCGAATGGCGAAGAAACGTGGCGCCTCTACGGCGACAAATGGTTCTGCTCGAACGCCGACGCCGATCTCGCGATGGTGCTCGCGCGTCCGGACACGGCGCCGCCCGGCATCAACGGACTCGGTCTGTTCCTCTTGCCGAAGACACTGCCGGATGGATCGCGCAACAGCTATCGGATCGTACGTCTGAAGGACAAGCTCGGCAGCCGCTCGATGGCGAGCGGCGAGATCGTGCTGGACGGCGCGGTGGCCTATCTGATTGGCGAAGTGGGGCGCGGTTTTCATCAGATGGCCGACATGATCAACATGTCGCGTTTGTCTAACGGCGTGCGTGCCGCGGGTTTGATGCGCCGTGCGCTGACAGAAGCGCTGCACATTGCCCGCCATCGTGAAGCGTTCGGCCGCAAGCTGATCGATATGCCGTTGATGCAGCGTCAGTTGCTCAAGATGATGCTGCCCGCCGAACAGGCGCGTTCGATGTTCATGCGCATTGCACTGCTGCTGCAACAGGCCGACGCAGGCGACCGGCAGGCGGCTAAATGCGTGCGCATCCTTACGCCGCTCATCAAGTTCCGCGCTTGCCGCGACGCGCGCCGCGTGACCGGCGACGCGATGGAAGTGCGCGGCGGCACCGGCTATATCGAAGAATGGAGCGACGCGCGGCTCGTGCGCGACGCGCATCTCGGCTCGATCTGGGAAGGCACGAGCAACATCGTCGCACTCGACATCGCGCGCGCGGCGAAACGCGACGGCGCGCTCGAACCGTTGCGCACCTATCTGCAGGATCTGCTCGGCACGGCGGGTTTGCCGACGGCCAGCCTCGCGTTGCTGCGCTCGACGCTCACGCGTGCGTGCGATGCGCTGGCCAAGGTGGCGGATTCCGGCTGCGACGAATGGGTTCGCCAGGCCGGCACCGCGTTGTATCACGCGAGCGCCGCCGTGCTGATGGCTTGCGAAGGCGTGCATTTCGCACCCGATTACCGGCGTCTTGCGCTCGCTCATCTGGTCGTGCGGCACAAGCTGTTGCCCGTGGATCCGCTGGCATTGCATTCGGCATCGGATGAAAGCGCTGTGATCGATGCGTTGGTCAATGGCCGCAGCGTGACGCTTGAAGAGGCGCTGCAACTCTTGCCGGCAGGGAGCGCGCAATGACCACACACGTGAACGACGGCAAGCAAGGCGCGCTGCAGGGCATCAAAGTCATCGACCTGAGCCGTGTGCTCGGCGGCCCGTACTGCACGCAGGCGCTCGCCGATCACGGCGCGCAGGTGATCAAGCTCGAACCACCGGACGGTGACGAAACCCGCGGCTGGGGGCCGCCGTTTTATGGCGACACCGCGTGGTACTTCGCGGGCGTGAACCGCAACAAGCAGGGCATCGCGGTCGATCTTTCGCGCGACGAAGGCCGCGCGATTCTCTGGAAGCTGCTCGAAGACGCCGACGTGCTGGTCGAAAATTTCAAGCCCGGCACGCTCGCGCGCTGGGGCATGGACTACGAGCGCGATTTGCGTGAGCGCTTCCCGAAGCTGATTCATTGCGCCGTATCCGGGTTCGGTCCCGACGGTCCGCTCGGTGGTTTGCCCGGCTACGACGCCGCGATTCAGGCGATGACCGGCCTGATGAGCGTGAACGGCGAGCGTGACGGGCCGGCCACACGCGTCGGCTTGCCGGTGGTCGACATGGTTACCGGCCTGAACGCGCTCGCCGGGATTCTGCTCGCACTCGCCGAGCGCGCGCAGAGCGGTCGTGGCCAGTCGATCGATATTGCGTTATACGACTGCGGCGTATCGCTGCTGCATCCGCATCTGCCGAACTATTTCGGCTCGGGCCGCACGCCGCAGCGCAGCGGCAATGCGCATCCCAACATCACGCCGTACGACAGCTATCGGACCGCGACCGCGCCGATCTTCCTCGCGGTGGGCAACGACCGGCAGTTCGCGAAACTGTGCGCGCATCTCGGCGCAGCCGACCTCGCCGACGACCCGCGCTACGTCGATAACCGCAGCCGCTGCGCGCATCGCGAGCCGCTGAAGGCCGCGCTCGAAAGCCTGCTCGCCGCGCACGAGTGCGAGCCGCTCGCGCACGCGCTGATCAACGCGGGCGTGCCGTGCGGGCCGGTGCAGACCGTCGACGTCGTGGCACGGCATCCGCACACCTTGCATCGCGGCATGGTGGTCGAGATGGGCGAGTATCGCGGCACCGCTTCGCCGATCAAATTGTCGCGCACGCCGGCCACGTATCGAAGTGCGCCGCCGTCGCTCGGTGCGGATACGCGCGACGTGCTCGATAGATTGGGTATCGACTCCGCGACCCAGCAGCGTCTGTTCGAAGCCGGCGTGCTCAAAGCGGGCGGGCACCCAGCATCAGCGCAGCAGTGAGCGGTGACGGCACGAAGAAGCCGCGCCATCCAGAAGAAAGACCTAGGAGACAGAGACATGAATCGCGAGCCCGATGTCCACGCCGCAGGCCGGCAACCCACGCGCGCCGCAGCCGCGGCTTTTGTCGGCACCACGATCGAGTGGTACGACTTTTATATCTACGCCACGGCGTCCGCACTGATCTTCGGCAAGCTGTTCTTTCCCGGCAGCGATCCGTTTTTCGCCACGCTGGCTTCGTTCGGCACGTTCGCGGTCGGGTTCTTCGCGCGACCGTTCGGCGGGCTGGTGTTCGGCCACCTCGGCGACCGTATCGGCCGTAAGAAAGCGCTCGTGGCGACGCTGGCGATCATGGGCGTGGGTACTGTCGGCATCGGCTTCCTGCCGACCTATGCGAGCGCCGGTGTGTGGGCGCCCGTGCTGCTCGTGCTGCTGCGCGTCGCGCAGGGGATCGCGATCGGCGGCGAGTGGGGCGGCGCGGTGTTGATGGCGAGCGAACACGCGCCGCAAGGACGGCGCACGTTCTTTGCGTCGTTCGCGCAACTCGGCAGCCCAGCGGGGCTGATTCTGTCGCTGCTCGCGTTTCGCGCGGTGGCCTCCATGGACAAGGACGCGTTCCTCACCTGGGGTTGGCGTCTGCCGTTTCTCGCGAGCGCGGTGCTTCTAGTGGTCGGCCTGCTGATCCGGGCGGGCGTTGACGAATCACCGGAATTCAAGGCACTGAAGGCGCAACGTCGAGTGGCCACGCTACCGGTCGCCGAAGTCGTGCGTGATGCGTGGCGCACGCTCTTGCTGTGCCTCGGCGCGAACGTGATCCGTGTGGCCGGAGCGTGGTTCGTCAACACCTTCATGCTCAATTACACGACGCAGACCCTCGGCCTCGATCGATCGTTGATTCTCGATTGCCTGTTCGTCGTGGCGTTCATCCAGTTGTTCACGCAACTAGGTTCGGGATGGTTCGCCCAACGCATCGGTACGGGACGATTCCTGAAGGGGGCGGCGGCGTTGGCGATGCTTTCGCCGTATCCCATGTTCGCGCTCGTTTCGACCGGGCGGCCGGTGGCGATCGTGATCGGCATCGCGCTGGCGGTGATGTGCATGTCGAGCTCGTATGCGGTGATGGCCGGGTTCATGTCGACCGCATTCGCCGTGCGTGTCAGGTATTCGGCGATTTCGCTGTCGTATCAGGTGTGCGCCGCACTGGCCGGCGGCCTCACGCCGCTGATCGGAACGTTGCTCGCGCATCGATATCCAGGCGCCTGGTGGCCGCTGGCCGTGTTCTATAGCGTGCTGGCCGGGGTGTCGCTGGTGTGCATCAGTACGCTGGAGCGCCACAAACGCGTGGCGGCGCACGGCGTCGTCGAAGCGGCCTAGCGGGATATCCGTGCCGTCGACGCCTGGAAACGCGAGGAAATGTGCGCTTCGTGGTTAACCCCACGTCATACTCCCCCGACATAATGTCATCCTCAGTGGCGCCAAAGCCGCCTACCATCAAAGCGGATGGCAAGAAAAACAGGGGAAGTCATCATGAATCGCTATCGTTCGCTGGGCGTCGTGACCGGTGCGGCGCAACTCGCCAGCGCCGATGTCCTGTGCAGAATGAACGCTGTCTGGCAGCGACACGGCGCGGCGCGTCCATTCGATCTCGTTCTCGAGCAGCAGTCCTGGCAGGGGCCCGCCCCGCAGAGCGAAGTGAGCGCCCAGTTCAAGATTCATGTGTTCGATACCCTACGCGCGTTTGAAAAGCGGGGTGTCGAAGCGATCGTGTTGCCGTGCTTCCTGAGTCATACCTTCATCGACGAACTCTCGGCGAATGTCGCCGTGCCTGTCGCCAACATCATGACGGCGCTGACGGCGCATGTGCGGCAAGCGTTTCCGTCGGTGCGACGGATCGGCGTGCTGACTTCGGACGCCATCCGCGATAACGGCCTTTTCGAGCGTTATTTCGGCGCTGCGCAGTTCGACGTGCTGCATCCACGTAACGAAGCGGGCTTCGACTGTGTGACGAGCGCAGTCTTTAGCGACGAAGGCATCAGGAATGGCCGCCTTTTTGGCCGCCCGGTCGAATTGTTGCGCGCGGCGTGCGCGGATCTCATTGCGCAGGGCGCGGAGATCATCCTGCCCGGGCTGGTTGAGATCGCGCTGGTCGCGCCCGCGCTCGGGCTGCTCGAAGTGCCGTTCGTCGACGTCAATCTGGTCTACGCGCGCTACGTCGCCGCGGCCCAATATTCGCAGCCGGAGCGGCGCTTCAAGGTAGGCGTGCTGGGCGGCGTGGGGCCCGCGGCGACGGTCGATTTCATGGCCAAGCTGGTACGCAACACTCCGGCCGCATGCGATCAGGATCACATCAAGATCATGGTCGAGCAGAATCCGCAGATTCCGGATCGCACCGCCGCGTTGCTCGGCAACGGCGAGGATCCGACGCTCGCGCTTTACGCCGCCTGCAAGACGCTCGAAGAGGGGGGCGCGGACCTGATCGCGATTCCGTGCAATACGGCGCATGCGTTCGTCGAGCGGATCCAGCCTTCGCTCGGTATTCCGATCGTGAATATGCTGACCTGTACCGCGGATTATCTGCACGAGACCTTTCCGGGTCTGCGCGAAGTCGGCGTGCTGGCGACCACCGGCACGCTCGCGAGCCGCGTTTACGAACGCTCGCTCGAAGCACGTGGCTTTGTGCAGATCGCGCCCGGCGAGCAGGCTCAGGCGCGACTGATGCACGCCGTCTACGGACCGAAGGGCGCGAAGGCCGGTTTTACCGCGGGCGAATGCTGCGATGACCTCGCCGCGGCCGTGGACGATCTGGTCGCGCAAGGCGTGCAAGTGATCGTGCTGGGCTGTACCGAGTTGCCGCTGCTATTGCGCGATGCCGTGCTGGCCTGCGCGGGCGGGCGGGTGGTGCGGCTTGTCGATCCGACCGAGGTGCTGGCGAGGCGCTGCGTGGTGTATGCGCTGGGGGAAAGCGCGGGGCTGGAGGGGGTTCCGGTGGCGCAACGGATCAGCGTTGAGAGTGTTTGCGGATAGGCGGGCACGTCGCGCCGGGCTCTGTAGTCAAGAGCCGATTGCAGCAAGTCCGCCCGCACCGTAGGGTGGCGCGCCGGCGCTAGCGCGTCTGTGTAGCGGCGCTTCAGAGGCGCAGTCTACGTCCGGGCGCCGGTGCGTCTCCACCACAATGCCCAGAGCACGACCGCGAACAGCACCGCGGCGTCCAAGGCGCCAAGTATGGGCAACGGATCAGTCCACTTGTCCATGTTTATCGATCGGGAATAGTAAGGTGCGCCGCTGCCATAAGCCTCCGTCAGATTGCATACGTTGAGCGCGCCTGTGGCAAGCAGGACGGCACACACCACAACAACGGATAAAATGCGTCCTGGGCCATTTCTGATCATTTTGAGTATCGGACCTTTAGCAGGATGAAGCAGTCTCGATCGGCTTTCACTTCGTCCTGGAGTTCGCGCACAAAGTTCTCCATTCCACCATGCAGGTTGATACAGCCGGCACTGCCCGGGTGCGTGCCGCCGTGAATGAAGAAGCCGCCACGCTTAAACGTCATAGTGGTTGGAAATACATGGATAGTAATCCTGTGAACTCCCCATGCTGCGGTCGGTGCGACGTTGTACCAGCGATTGGTCCACATCTGCGACGGCTGAAGCCAATAGTCTCCTTCGGGGATCGGGCCTTCCTGACTTTTCTGCTGTCTGTCCAAAGAATAGTCGAACCGACCGTCTGGCGAAGGGTGACCTGACACGGCCCAGTAGAAGTAGGAGCGCTTGCCACCGGTCATCCTTAGCGAATGCCCATTGAAAGCAAGTGCGAGGCTTGAACGTTTGCAACCGGGTAATCTCGGGTAAGTCTGCTCCGACGCGTACAAATTGCTCATGCATTCCTCTTTGGTCATCAAAGGGGATTCAGACTATCCGCGTCGCGGCTGCGACTTGTGCAAATTTGTCAATCGGGCGCAAGCTTGGAATGTCGCGCTAGTCGATTACCTGCTTCCCGTGATTGATCGCAACGAATGCGCGCGTTGCAGTCGTTAGCGGCGGCCCTGCGGCGCGCGGAGCCGCGAACCACCGCCAGCCGTGGGAACGGCGTTTCGGGCATTGTCTCGGATAGCGTCTTGACCGGTCACGGTAACGCCCGATCGGGTAGGCTGGTGCTGGCGGAACAGCAGGTCCTGGCCGCCGACGGCTCCTGGCAAGACACTTGAAATTGTGACTTGCGGGCCAAACCTGTATAAATATACAGTATAGTATCCCGTTGCAAGCTGGGCCTCCGCGTGCGTCTCCGCCGGCCCCGCTGCACTGAACTTGCGCGGTCGCGAGGCGTCCGTGAGAGGTAGCCCACTCATTCAGGCGGTCGAAAAATTGGCATCTAACGGCATTATCAAGATTCGCGGCGCGCGCCAGCACAACCTCAAGAACGTCGACCTCGACGTACGAACCGGCGAAATGACGGTCGTGACCGGCCCGTCCGGCTCCGGCAAGTCGAGCCTCGTGTTCGACACGCTTTACGCGGAAGGGCAGCGGCGCTACGTCGAAACATTCAGCGCCTACGCCCGGCAGTTTCTGGACCGCATGGACCGGCCGCAAGTCGACCGTGTCGACGGCGTGCCGCCCGCCATCGCGATCGACCAGACCAACCCGGTGCGCAGTTCGCGCTCCACCGTCGGCACCATGACGGAGCTCAACGATCACCTGAAGCTGCTGTACGCGCGCGCGGCCGAACTGTTCGACCGCCAGACGGCCCGCCAGGTGCGGCACGACACGCCCGAAACGATCTACGCCGAGTTGCTCGAGCGCACCGCGCAGAACGAGCCGCGGCTCGTCGTCACGTTCCCGGTCGAACTGCCGGAGTCCGCGTCCGAGCAGGAAGTCGAGCAGTGGCTGTCGGCGAGCGGCTATACGCGCGTTCAGGCGCAGCGCGAAGTCGATTCGCCGACCGGCAAGCGCAAGCTGCTCGACGTGGTGGCCGACCGTTTCCGGCTGAGTTCGGTGGACAAGCAACGCGCGGTCGAGGCGATCGAGGCCTCGCTCAAACGTGGCGGCGGGCGCGTCGATATTTACGTGCTGCCGGCGTCGTCCGAAGGACCGGAAGCTCAGGAAAGCGAACCGGAAATCTGGCGCTTCTCCACCGGGTTGCATAGTCCCGAAAGCGATCTGCGCTATGCGGACCCGCAGCCCGCGCTGTTCTCTTTCAATTCGGCGTACGGCGCGTGTGAAGTCTGCCGTGGGTTTGGCCGCGTAATCGGCGTCGACCTCGGCCTCGTGATTCCCGATGCGCGCAAGACGCTGCGCGATGGCGCGATCAAGCCCATGCAAACGCCGGCGTGGAAGGAATGCCAGGACGATCTGATGCGCTACGCGGCGAAAGCCGACATCCGCCGCGGCACGCCGTGGGGCGAACTGACGGACGCCGAACGCGACTGGGTCATCAACGGGTCGCCGGACTGGAACGGCAAGTGGCAAAGCCACTGGTACGGTGTCAAACGCTTCTTCGAGTATCTCGAATCGAAGGCGTACAAGATGCATATTCGTGTGCTGCTGTCCAAGTACCGCAGCTACACGCCTTGCGAAACCTGCGGCGGCGCGCGGCTGAAAACGGAATCGCTGTTGTGGCGCCTCGGCAGCAAGGCGAATGCGGACGACGTGCTGCCGGCCGCGCAGCGCTTCCTGCCGCGCGGCGTCGACTGGACGCGCGCGCAACTCGAAGCGTTGCCGGGTCTGACCGTGCATGACCTGATGCTGATGCCGATCGAGCGCATCCGGCGCTTCTTCGACGAAATCAGCTTGCCGAGTGCTTTGCTCGACGACGCACTCAAACTGCTGCTCGCCGAGGTACGCACGCGCCTCAAATATCTGTGCGACGTGGGCCTCGGTTATCTGACGCTCGACCGGCAAAGCCGCACGCTGTCCGGCGGCGAGGTGCAGCGGATCAACCTGACCACGGCGCTCGGCACGTCGCTCACCAAGACGCTTTTCGTGCTCGACGAGCCGAGTATCGGTCTGCATCCGCGCGATCTGAACCGCATCGTCGAAGCCATGCATCGCCTGCGCGACGCGGGCAATACGCTGGTGGTGGTGGAACACGATCCCTCCGTGATGCTCGCGGCGGATCGTCTGATCGACATGGGGCCTGGGCCGGGCGAGCGCGGCGGTTCGATCATTTACGACGGCGTGCCCGAGGCTATCCGTTCGTCCGGCACGCTTACCGGCGAGTACCTCGGGGGCCGCCGGCATGTGGCCGACGCGGCGCACTGGTCGCAGCGGCCGGTGGATGCCGCCACGCCGCGCATCGTGCTCGAAGGCGCGACCGAACACAATCTGCGCGATGTCACGGTGGAGATTCCGCTGGAGCGGCTCGTCTGCGTGACGGGCGTGTCGGGTTCCGGCAAATCCACGCTATTGCAAGACGTGTTGTATCCCGCCATGGCGCGGCACTTCGGACTCGCCACCGAATCGCCGGGCGCATTCAGAAGCCTCAGCGGTGCCGATCAGGTCACCGACGTGGTGTTCGTCGACCAATCGCCGATCGGCAAGACGGCGCGTTCGAACCCGGCCAGTTATGTCGGCGCGTTCGACGAAATCCGCAAACTGTTCGCCAAGGCGCCGCTCGCGCAACAACGCGGTTACGGCCCGGGCATGTTCAGCTTCAACTCTGGTGACGGCCGCTGCCCGACCTGCGGCGGCTCCGGTTTCGAACATATCGAAATGCAGTTCCTGAGCGACGTGTATCTGCGTTGCCCCGATTGCGACGGTCGCCGTTATCGCGCGGAACTGCTCGAAGTGAAAATCGAGCGCGGCGAACCGGCGCGCGCGCTGAGCATTGCCGACGTGCTGGAATTGACGGTGAGCGAAGCGATCACCTTCTTTGCCAAAGACGCCGAAGTGTTGCGCGTGCTGCAGCCGATCGTCGACGTGGGCCTCGAATATGTGAAGCTCGGCCAGCCGGTGCCCACGCTGTCAGGCGGTGAGGCACAACGGCTCAAGCTCGCCGGGTTCCTCGCGGAATCGGCCCAGGCGCGAACCGCGCGCAGCGCGAAGCAGCCGGTCGCAAAACGCCTCTTCATGTTCGACGAACCGACCACCGGCCTGCATTTCGACGACATCGCCAAGCTCATGCAGGCGTTCGGCAAACTGCTCGCAAGCGGTCATTCGCTGATCGTGATCGAGCACAACCTCGACGTGATTCGCGCCGCCGACTGGCTGATCGACCTCGGTCCCGAAGGTGGCGACGGCGGCGGGCGAGTGCTGTGCGCCGGCACGCCGGAAGACGTCAAGGCGTGTGCGGAATCGCATACGGGCGAAGCGCTGCTGCAATACGACCGCGCCATGAGCGCGGCGAAAGAGCCGGCGTCGCAAGGCATTCCGCTGCAAAAGGCGCTGAGCGCCGCGCGTGCGCGCCGGGCGATCGAAGGCGAGGACGTGGTGCGCATCGTCAATGCACGCGAGCACAACCTGAAAGCGCTGGACGTGGACATCCCACACGGCAAATTCAACGTCATTACCGGCGTATCCGGTTCGGGCAAGTCCACGCTCGCGTTCGACATCCTGTTCCACGAAGGGCAGCGCCGTTACCTCGAATCGCTGAACGCCTACGCGCGTTCCATCGTGCAGCCGGCGGGGCGGCCCGAGGTCGACGCGGTGTACGGTATCCCGCCGACTGTCGCGATCGAGCAGAGGCTTTCGCGCGGCGGCCGCAAGAGTACCGTGGCGACCACGTCCGAGGTGTGGCACTTCCTGCGTCTCCTGTATGTGAAGCTCGGTTTGCAGCATTGCATTCACGACGGCACGCCGGTCACGTCGCAAAGCGTCGAGTCGATCGCGGCGCAGTTGCTGCGCGATCACAAAGGACAGCACGTCGGCTTTCTCGCGCCGCTGGTCGTGAATCGCAAGGGCGTCTACACGGATCTTGCCAAGTGGGCGAAAGCGCGCGGCAATACGCATCTGCGCGTGGATGGCGAGTTCGTGCCGGTGGACCCGTGGCCGAAGCTCGACCGTTTTCGCGAGCATACGATCGAATTGCCGGTGGCCGACCTCGTCGTTTCGCCGGACCATGAAACCGAATTGCGTCAGGCGCTCGACCAGACGCTGGAAGTCGGCAAGGGCGTGATGCATCTGCTGGCGCCGCTCGACGGTTTACACGACGCGATCAGCGGCGGCCGTCCCACGGCCAGCCTTGGCGCCGTGAAGGTGCTGTCCACCAAGCGCGCGTGTCCGGTGTGCGGTACGAGCTACCCGGAACTCGACCCGCGCATGTTCTCGTACAACAGCAAGCATGGCTGGTGCACCACCTGTGTCGGCACGGGCCTCGCGCTCACGCGTGAGCAGCGCGCGGCATACGACGACACGATCGTGGTCGACGACAATCGCGGCCGCGAACAGAGTCTGCCTTCGGAAGAGCAGGAACCCGAAGGTCTCGTGGATGAACCGTGTCCGGATTGCGCGGGTACGCGTCTGAATCCCACCGCGCGCGCGGTCACGTTCGACGCGCAGGCCATTGTCGATGTCGCGCAATGGACCGTGTCCGACACGCGCGCGTGGATCGACACGCTGGAAATGACCGGCCGCGACGCGGAAATCGCGCGCGACGTGATCAGTGAAATCGGCAGCCGCCTGCAGTTCCTCGAAGAAGTGGGGCTCGGTTATCTGAGTCTCGATCGCGCCGCGCCAAGCCTCTCGGGCGGCGAGGCGCAGCGCATCCGGCTTGCCGCGCAACTCGGCAGCAATCTGCAAGGCGTGTGCTACGTACTCGACGAACCCACCATCGGTCTGCATCCGCGTGACAATCAGATTCTGCTGAACGCTTTGCGTAAGCTGGGTGAGAAGGGCAATACGCTGGTGGTTGTCGAACATGACGAAGACACCATCCGGCGTGCCGATCACATCATCGACATCGGGCCGGGCGCGGGCAAGCGCGGCGGCACGCTGGTGGCGCAGGGCAGTGTGGCGGACCTGTCGGCGCAACCTGATTCGCTGACCGGACAGTTTCTCGCCCACCCCATCGTGCATCCGTTGCAGCCGCGCCGCGAAGTGGTCGCGCCGGGCAAGCGCACGGCCGCTGTGCCGGAAAACTGGCTGACGGTACACGGCGGCAAACTGCACAACCTGCGCAACGTTACGGTCGGCATTCCGCTCTCGCGGTTGGTGGCGATTACCGGCGTCAGCGGTTCCGGCAAGTCGACGCTTGCTCGCGACGTGTTGATGACAAATTTGCTGGATGCCGTCGGACGTTCGGTGCTGTCGTCGCCGGCCACGCGCCGCGCGCGCGCGGCGGCCGAGGAGAAACCCGCTGCGAACCGGCGCTCCAGCGTGCTGGCACGCACGGCGCCGCGCGCACCCTTGAATGTGACGCATGCTTGGCAAGGCTGCGATGCGATCACTGGCTGGGAGAGCATCGACCGCGTGCTGGAAGTCGATCAAACGCCGATCGGCAAGACACCGCGTTCGTGTCCCGCCACGTACATCGGCGTGTGGGACGCGATCCGCAAGCTGTTCGCTGGCACGCTCGAAGCCCGTGCACGCGGCTATACGGCCTCGCGCTTCTCGTTCAACACCGGCGAAGGCCGTTGTCCGGCCTGTGAGGGGCAGGGTGTGCGCACCATCGGCATGAGTTTTCTGCCCGACGTGAAGGTGCCTTGCGACGTATGTCACGGGCAGCGCTTCAATCCGGAAACGCTCGCGGTCACATGGCGCGGCAAGAATATCGGTGACGTGCTGACCATGGAAATCGACGAAGCCGTCGAGTTCTTCGCGCCCATCTCGAACATCGCACATCCATTGCAGTTGATGAAGGACGTTGGGCTCGGTTATCTCACACTGGGTCAGCCTTCGCCCACGTTGTCGGGCGGCGAAGCGCAGCGCATCAAACTCGTCACCGAACTGAGCAAAGTGCGCGACGACATTACCCGGCGCGGACAGAAGCCGCCACACACCCTATATGTGTTGGACGAACCAACCGTGGGCCTGCATATGGCGGATGTGGCCAAACTGATTCGTGTTCTGCATCGTCTCGCGGACGGCGGCCATAGTGTCGTTGTCATCGAGCACGATCTCGATGTGATCGCCGAGGCGGACTGGATCATCGATCTCGGTCCGGAAGGTGGGGTCGGCGGTGGGTCGATAGTTGCTGCTACGGACCCCGAAGGACTGTCTCGCGTTGCGGCGAGTCATACAGGCGCTGCGTTGCGGCCCGTTCTGGCGCGATCGCGGAGCGACGACCTCGTGGTAACGGGCGAAGGTACGAACGGTTGATGAAAAAGAGAGCGGCGCAATCAACTTTGCGTCGCTCTCTCTTTCCGTTCGTTGAACTCCGGCAGTTCATACAAGCTCGTCCCAGACGTTGCTGATATGCGCAACTCGTTCGGCGCCAGGTGCCGAAACGCGCCATGCGAATTCAACCTGCCAGCAATCATTGTCCGAATTGTTGGCGTAATGTAATTTATTGGAATTAATTTGTAATTAAGCTTATGGCGTAATTGGAATGCGTATTTAGAGTGTCGTAAATAGCGCTAAAAGTATTTTTAAACGCTGCTTTCCTTCTGCTATCGTCTCGCCATCGGCGGCGGTCTCGCCCCGACGACTCACCATCCAGACAAACAAACTGATCGCGATCCGCTCGAATTACTGAGCGCCCGCGCGGAAAGGCTTGCCCGGTGGACTTCCTGGCGTACTCGGCGAGCATGCAGCCGGCAGATTCAAGTGCATCGGTGCACGTTGTAAGTGCAGAGAAATCCCAATTCTCGGGCATAAAACGTCGAATGCTTATCTGCTCGACATACACTTATTCTTTTAAAGCGGCGCCAATTCGCGGCGAGTTAGAGTTATCTCTCTAAACTAAGTATGCCGCCATCAAAAAAAGTTTGACCGGACATTTTTTGTCCTGCTATCTTTGCCTCCCATGAAACGCATGTGACGTTCGCGCAAAAAGTTCCAGGCGTTACGACACACATCGATCAGGTTGTCTCCAGCGTTCATGCAAGGCAGAAGTTGGCGGTTCAAATTTAATCTATTAGTAGTTCTACTTAGATCGGCTTTCAGGCTCGCATGACATGCGGCCGCAGCCTCCTTGAGTCACGTCCGATTCGTCGGATCGAGGCCGGGGAGTGCTGCGTCCATTTTGGACTGCGAACCAAGGATAGTCGTTCGCCGGATGATTGAAGTGAATGTTATTTGCGGTATGTAAGCGCACTGCAGTTACAGAAATGAACGGTTCACGCCGGAGGAGTAAAGGTGGGTACGAAAGTCGAAGGGCAATTTCCGGCAGCAACGGCCCATATGGAGAGGCCAGGGCGCCCGCGAGAGTTTGGGCGCAAGCAGCAAAACCCAGTACGCCGCTTTGGCGGCATCGCAGTCGTTCTGCTCCTGCATATCGTGCTGATCTACGCACTGATCAATGGCCTTGCCACCAAGGTCGTGCAGGTCATTCAACATCCTATCGAAACGAAGATCATCGAGCCGGTGAAGCCGCCACCGCCGCCGCCGCTGCCTACGGTGCAACTGCCGCCGCCGAAATTCGCGCCGCCGCCGCCGCCGTTCGTGCCGCCGCCCGAAGTGCAGGTGCAAACGCCGCCGCAGCCGACCATTGCGCATCAGGCCGCACCGGTTGTCTCGGCACCTGCCGTGGCTCCGCCCGCACCGCCGGCACCGCCCGCGCCGAGCAAGCCTGTGAGTACAGAAGTCGGAGTCGTGTGCCCGAACTCGGATCAGATCCGTTCGTCGATTCGCTACCCGAAGGAAGCGCAGGAAAACAACGTAACGGGTGATGTTCTCATTGAATTCGTCGTCGACCCGCAGGGCCATATTACGAATGAACGTGTTGCCAAATCCGCAGACGACTCCTCGCTGGATCGTGCTGCATTCAACGCGGTCAAGCAGTTCTCGTGCGTTTCCCAAGGCCAGGCTGTCCGTGTGCAAGTTCCGTTCTCGTTTAACCTGAACTGAATTCACAGGCTGTTCGGTACCGGTAGCGATTTATCAGTCTTAGTTTGGAAGTTGTACTAATGAACTTGGAGCAGGCATGAAGAAGCGTACTCTCGCCGCACTGGCGGCAAGCATGTTGATCGCCGTAACTACGGTGGATACCTTTGTTGCACCGCAAATGGCCCACGCACAGGCCAGCGACGCCTCGGCGTCAGCTGCCGCGCCGGCCACGGCCGCGCCGCAAACCGCGAGTTCGGCCGCCGACGAAGCGGTCCCGCCGCCGGCGCCGGCCACGTCCGAAACCGTCAATAACCCTTACGGCCTCGGCGCACTCTGGAAGAACGGCGACTTCGTCGCTCGCTTCGTGCTGATTCTGCTGGTGCTCATGTCAATGGGTAGCTGGTACATCATGATCACCAAGTTCGTCGAGCAGTTCCGCGCGAACCGCCGGGCCAAGAGCGCCGATGAGCAATTGTGGACCGCGCCGTCACTGGTTGAAGGCGCGCAGCGTCTCGACGAAGCGTCGCCGTTCCGCTTCATCGCCGAAACGGCTATCGAGGCTGGCGAGCACCACGACGAAGCGCTGCTCGAAGCCGTGGACCGCAATACCTGGATCGATACCTCGGTCGAGCGTGCGATCACCAACGTGTCGAATCGTCTGCAAGACGGTCTGGCTTTCCTCGGTACGGTGGGTTCGACAGCGCCGTTCGTCGGCCTGTTCGGCACCGTGTGGGGCATTTATCACGCGCTGACGGCGATCGGCATTGCCGGCCAGGCTTCGATCGACAAGGTCGCGGGCCCGGTGGGTGAGGCGCTGATCATGACCGCCATCGGTCTCGCGGTGGCGGTGCCCGCCGTGCTCGGCTACAACTTCCTGGTTCGCCGCAACAAGTCGGTGATGGAGCGTGTGCGTGCATTCGGCGCGCAACTGCATACCGTCTTGCTGGCCGGCAGCCGCCGCCCGGCGCGCGCCGCGGCTCGCGAAGCGTCGCTGGTTCAATAAGCGGAGTCCGTCATGGCAATGAGCGTTGGGCAGGACGACAACGACGAGGTCATCTCCAGTATCAACACCACGCCGCTCGTCGACGTGATGCTGGTTCTGCTGATCATCTTTCTGATCACGATTCCGGTCGTGACGCATACGGTGCCGGTGCAATTGCCGAAGGAGACGATCCAGCCACTGCAGACCACCCCTAAGAGTATCGTCATTGCGGTCAACCGTGACGGCGATTTCTTCTGGAACGAGAAGCAGGTCGATGCGCCTACGCTGCTGGCACGCCTGAAGACCGTGTCGGTCATGACGCCGCAACCGGAAGTGCATGTTCGGGGCGACCAGAGCGCGCGTTATGAATTCATCGGCCGGGTCATTACCGAGTGCGAGCGTGCCGGTATCGCGAAGGTTTCGTTTATCACGGAGCCGCCAGCGCGCGGTGGTTAACTTTGCATGGGATCGGACTAAGTGCGGTGCATGGGACCAGAGTAAGCGCTAAAGCGCTAACTCCGGCCGACAGCTAAAGCACCAAGTCCGGTCGACAGCTTTGCATGGGACCGGACTAAGTGCTAAAGCACCAAGTCCGATCGACTAGCTTTGCATGGGATCGGACTAAGTGCTAAAGCACTAAGTCCGATCGACAGGAGCCGAGAATGGGAATGAATGTATCGTCGGGCGGCGGCAGTGAACCGGACGTGATGGTCGATATCAACACCACACCGCTGATCGACGTGATGCTGGTGTTGCTGATCATGCTGATTATCACGATTCCGATTCAGACGCATGCCATCAAGATGAACCTGCCGGTCGGCAATCCACCGCCACCGATCACGCAACCTGAAGTAGTGCAGATCGATATCGACTTCGACGGCACGACCACGTGGAACGGTCAGCCAGTGCCGAATCGTGCTGCGCTCGAATCCAGGCTCGCTCAAGTGGCGGCTGAACCGGTTCAGGCCGAAATTCATCTGCGGCCGAACAAGCTGGTGCCGTACAAGGATGTCGCGGAGGTGATGGCGTCCGCGCAACGACTGGGCGCGACGAAAATCGGCCTGATCGGTAATGAGCAGTACATGCAATAGGGAAGGGCAATGCAAACGATTCAACAACGCTTCAGGCGTGTCGTCATCGCGGCCGCTCTCGTACTGCCGCTCGCCGCTCATGCCGCCGACACGCTGCGGCCGGACGTGGCGAAACCGCTGAATGCCGCGCAGGATCTGTATCGCGCGCACAAGTACAAGGACGCGCTCACGAAGATCGATCAGGCGGCGGCCGTGTCCGGTAAGACGCCGTATGAAAGCACCATGATCGAACAGATGCGCGGTGCGGCAGCGGCGGCGGCCGGCGAGTCCGGTGTCGCCGCTCAGGCTTACGAAACGTTGTTGAGTTCCGGGAAGTTGAGCGGCGCGGACGAGCAGCGTACGTCCGCGGCTTTGGCCGGCATCTACTTCCAGCAGAAGAACTATGCACAGGCGGCGAAGGTCGCGCAGCGCTATCTGAAGTCCGGTGGCAGCGATCCCGACATGCGTACGCTGCTGGTTCAGTCGTACTACCTGTCGAACGATTGCGCGAGCGTGGTGAGCCTGCTCAAGCCGGGCATCGATGCGCAGGTGCGCGCCGGTCACGCGCCTGACGAGTCACAACTGCAATTGCTCGGCACGTGTGCGCAACGCGTGAAGGACGATGCCACGTATCGCAGCACGCTCGAAAAGCTGGTTGCCTATCATCCGAAACAGTCCTACTGGGACGATCTGTTCTCGGCGATTCGCAGCAAGCCGGGCTATTCGTCGAAGCTCGATATCGACACGTACCGGTTGCGCCGCGCGACCGGCTCGCTCTCGAGCGCCGACGATTACATGGAAATGACCCAGCTCGCGATCGTGGCGGGTACGACGGCTGAAGGCAAGCAGGTCATCGATCAGGGCTTTGCGTCGGGCGTTCTGGGGCGCGACGCACAAGCGGATCGCGAGAAACGCCTTCAGGCATTGGCGGCAAAACGGGCGCAGGCACCTGCAGATCCGGCGAATCCCATTGCGCCTGTCGACATGGCATTCAACCAGGTGTTCGCCGGGCAGGCAAAACAGGGGCTCGCTGCCATGGACGCGGCAATCGCGAAGGGTGGGATCGACCACCCGGACCAGGCGCAACTGCACTTGGGTGAGGCGTACTACGTGGCCGGCGATAAAGCGCGTGCGGTACAAACCTTCCGTGCCGTGAAGGGCACCGATGGTTCAGCCGACCTCGCCCGTTTGTGGGTGCTGGTGGCGTCGAAATAAGAGCACTCTGTTCCCGTTATGTTTCATCTGACGAGGCGCGCTCGAGGTGTCCTCATGGCGGGCGCGAGGGAGCGCGCTCGTCGTAAGGAATGTGGACCGTCTCCGATGTCTGAGCGTGGTTGCACTCGCAACTACCGCCGGGCATTCGGAGGAGGCGGAAGTCTTCTGGAAAACACACAGATCGAGTTATCCATAGCGGCATCCCGGCAGGCTTATCGGGAATGGTCGAGGGAGGATGTTGCGTTCTATGAAACATAATTTGTATATATCAAACTATTTTTGACTACGGGATTCTGTCTTGCTATGGTTTTGCCACTCAATAACAAGGCACACGTTGCAATCTCTATAGGAAGCAAAATCCGCGCGCTTCGCCAACGGCTCAAGCGCACGCTGGATGAAGTGGCAAAGACTGCGGGCATTTCCAAGCCCTTTCTGTCGCAAGTGGAACGGGGTCACGCAACACCTTCTATTACATCGTTAGTAGGTATTGCTCGAGCGTTAGGTGTCACGGTGCAGTACTTCGTCGATACGCCGACCGAAGACAAGTCGGTGCGTAGAGGCAGTGACCTGAAGTACTTCGGATTTGACGGCAGTGCCAATCTGTTTGGGCGGCTCACGAATCTGTCGGTTGGCAGCAAGCTGGAAGTCATTCTCGTCAGGATGCCGGTGGGACAAAATCCCTCGGAAGTCACGACGCACGCAGGGGAAGAGTTTCTGTATGTGATGAGCGGCCAGATCTCGCTCACGTTGGAAGGCACAACGTTCGTATTGCAGGCAGGCGACACTGCGCATTACGAATCTACCGTGCCGCACTCCTGGTCCAATACCGCACGTGAAGAAGCGGTGATCGTTTGGGTAGGGACGCCACGATTGTTTTAGTGCCGCAGGTCATGCTTTTGCAAATAGCACTCAATGTGTATTTGTAAGCATTACTTAAGTTTGTACCCGAGATTTGGGAATTGAGGGCCGGCGAGTGGCGGGATCCACTCGCGTGGCGGTAGAGATGACAACAATTTGAAAAGCGCTGCGCGTTTCGATTGCAATAAATTAGTAGTCCAACACTGAGTTATTTGATGTTGCTTTAACGGAGCGCGGCGCAAGATCGCCGTATATCGAGTGGAGAGGTTCACAAGACCTCTCATCACATATTGCTGTGGCCTTACTGACGAGCGAGAAGGGGAAAAATGAAACAAAGGGCATTGGCGCTGGCCATTAGAAGAATAGTCTGGGCTGAACTGGCATTGTCGGCCGCAATCGCCGTACCGGCGTTTGCACAAAGCCAGCCGGCCACCACCGGCACAGCGGCGGGCGCAACGACGGAAAGCGCGCCGGCGACGGGCGCTGCTGCCACGCCGTCCGCGGACAGCAGCACCGCGACGCCGGCGGGCAAAGGGGTTCAGCAACTCAAGAAATTTGAAGTGACCGGCTCGCTGATCCGCACGTCGGACAAGGTTGGCAATACGGAAGTCCAGACCATCACGCCCAAGGAAATCCAGCAAAGCGGTTATACGACCGTGGCCGACTTCCTGCGCGGCACGTCCGCGAACTCAGGGAGCAGCTGGGGCCAAACGACGATGAACAGCTCCGCGCAAGGCGGTGGCGGCATTGCATTGCGCGGTTTGAGCGAGAAGTACACGCTGGTGCTGGTGGACGGCCAACGGGTGGCGAATTACGGCAAGGCGGTGAACTTCACCGACACGTTCTTCGACGTGAATTCGATCCCGCTCAACATGATCGATCACATCGACATCGTGAAGACCGGTGCGGTCTCGGTGTATGGTTCGGATGCGATTGCAGGCGTGGTCAACATCATCACGAAGAAGGACTTTCAGGGCTTGCAGATCGACGGCCAGCTCGGCAAGGCGCAGCATCCGGGCGACGCGCAGGGTAACTTCAGCGTGCTCGGCGGCGTTGGCGATCTGAATGGCGACCGCTTCAACGTGACGGCCGCCGCGAGCTACTATCGCGACACCGGCTCGTCGCTTGCCGATCGCGACATGACCGCAAATCAGGACTTCAGCCAGTTCCCGGGCGGTCTCGCGGGCCCGCTCGGTCCGAACCAGCAGTCGTACTGGACCTCGGCCGACGGCACCAAATCGGCGCTCAGCCCTTGCCCTCCGGGCAGCGTGTCGGCGAACGGCGCGACCACGTGTAAATCGAACCCGGCGAGCGCCACCTCGCTCATGCCGGCGATCACACGCCTGAATGCTAAAGTGCGCGGCACCTTCAAGATCAACGACGACGTGCAGGCTTACGCCGATTTGTGGGTGAGCCGCAACGAAACCGTACAGAACGAAGGTCCGGCAGTGCTGAGCAGCCAGACGAACGCGTTCAACCCGGCTACCGGTTCGGCGTTGCCGCTGTCGCGCACGGTCTCGGGCACCAACCCGTACAACCCGTTCGGCGTGCCGACGCAGATCAACTACACGTTCCCGAACACTGTTTCGGCGGATACGGTGTCGACGTTCTGGCGTGCAATGACCGGCGTGAAGGGGTCGTTTACCACCGCCAAGTTCGGCGACTGGGATTGGTCCGCGGATTACGGCCATTCGCAGAGCACGGTCGACACGACCTACGGCAATGCGCTGAATGTGGCTGGCGTCGAGAACATTCTGCAGAACGGCGTGTTCAATTTCTCGAACCCGTCGGCCACGCCGAACGGCTTGAACGGCGTGTTCCAGAACGACTACGAACAGGCAATCTCGAAGCTCGACAGTGTTACGGCGAAAACCTCGACGGGTAACCTGTTCAATCTGCCTGGTGGCCCGGTCGGAGTCGGTTTCGGTACGGAATTCCGTCACGAAAGTAACCTGATCAACTCGCGCACGTATAGCGCGCTTGGGGTCACGGCGCCGGCAAACGTGCAGACGGTCGACGGCGAGCGCAACGTGGCCGCCGTGTACTATCAGGTCGATATTCCGATCATTCACAACCTGACGTTCACGCAAGCGGGCCGTTACGACCACTACAGCGACTTTGGCGGTGCATTCTCGCCGAGCTTCGCGTTGCGCTTCCAGCCGGTCAAGATGCTCACGACGTATGCATCGTACAGCCGTGGCTTCCGCGCGCCGACCCTGGTCGAAAACTCGCAGGCTACGTATCTGGCCCACCAGAACCTGGTGGACCCGAACGATCCGAGCGGCACGCCGACCAAGCACTTCACGACGGAACAGGTCAACGGCAATCCGGCGCTGCAGCCTGAGCACACGAAGAACTACAACATTGGCTTCGAGCTCTCGCCGGATTCGTCGACGGATATCGGTGCGGCGTTCTACAAGATTCACATCGACGGTGTGATCGGCACGAACGATCCGAACGCGGTGATGGACGCAAACAACCCGTCGAACGTGATTCGCAATCCGGACGGCACGGTGGCCTACATCAAGGAACAGTTCGTCAACCTCGGTTCGCTCGACACCGACGGCTTCGACATGAACTTCCGCAAGTCGGTCGGCACGAAGTACGGTACGTTCACGCTGGCAGGCGACTGGGCCTACGTGTGGCACTTCAAGCTGAACAGCCCGGGTGCGCCCACGCAGGACTTCGCCGGCAACAACCTCGCGTTGCTGCAGCCGTTCGGTGCGTCCAATCCGCGCTGGAAGGGTAATACCAGCTTGTCCTGGGATTACCGCAAGCTGACCACGACGCTGACGTGGCAGTACACCGGCCCGTACACGAACGCGGTGGCGTCCGAGTTCGGCGACGGTGGCACGCTGTCGGTGGCGTCGTATAGCCAGTTCAACCTGATGGCTACGTATCGCGGCTTCAAGAACTGGACGATCTACGGCGGCGTCAACAACATCTTCGATCGTAAGCCGCCGTTCGACGTCGAATGGCAGGCCACGCCGGATATCACGGGCTACGACCAGTCGTTGTACACCAATATCGGCCGCTTCTTCCAGGTCGGTGCGTCGTACCGCTTCTGAAGTCTTTGATGGTTGTGATTCATCCGCAGTCTGTCTAGTGGGTCGGCCGCTCCGGTTTCGGGTCTCCCGTTCCGGAGCGGCAAACCACGTTTAAAGACGTACATTGGTGTTCCCCGTGCACAATGCTCGCTCAGCACCACGACGAGCGACAGCGGGCGGCAAGCAGCAGCGCAGCGCTAGCGGGGAAAGCTACGGGAGCGACGGCGTCGGGCCGTCACTCGCGCCGATTCGACTTACCGCGCGCCGGCGTCAAGCCGGCGCGCGTCCTTACGCATTCCGAAGATGAGACTTGTGAAGTTTCGCCGGCCGCGCGCCGTGCCCACGGCAGCATCAGCGTCCGTGCCGCGGCTTCGCACCGCCGCGCGGATCGCGTTGTGCGCCGGTGCGTGTCTGGCATTGAGCGCGATCTGCGCGCAGGCGCGGCCCTCGATTGCGCAATACGACGAGCCCAAATATCCCGCCGGCTTTACGCACTTCGACTATGCGGATCCCACGGCACCGAGCGACGGCAAGCTCAGCTTCCAGAACTTCGACGAACTGCAGAGCTACGATTCGCTGAATCCGTTTCTCGTGCGCGGCGCGCCCGCGCCGGACATTTTGCATCTGATGTTCGATACGCTGATGCAGCGCAGCTGGGACGAACTCGCCTCCGAATACCCGCTCATTGCCGACGACGTAGAAGTCGCGCCGGACCTGGCCTCGGCCACGTTCCACATCAACCCCTCCGCGCGTTTTTCGAACGGCGATCCGATTACCGCGGCCGACGTCAAATACTCGTTCGATATGCTGACGAGTTCCAAGGCGTCGCCCTTGTTCAATGCGCAGTTCTCCGTGATCAGGCGCGCCGTGATTGTCGACCCGGCGACCGTGCGCTTCGAATTCAAGCATGCCGAGCGCGACGCGCCGCTGATCGCCGGCGACTTGCCGATCTTCTCGCCGAAGTGGGGCGCGCGTGCGGACGGCACACGTTTGCCGTTCGATCAGATCGCGAACGAGGCGCCGATCGCGAGCGGTCCGTATCTGATCGAGTCGCGCAAGAACGACAAGCAGATCACCTATCGGCGCAACCCTGACTACTGGGCCGCGAATCTGCCGTCGCGGCGCGGCATGTATCGCTTCGCAAGTATCACGTTCAATCTGTACCGTGACCACTACACGCAACTCGAAGCCTTCAAGGCGGGCGACGCGGACGTTATCGTCGAATACAGCGCGACGCAGTGGGCCCGCAAATACGTCGGCAAGAACTTCGACAATGGCCTGTTGAAGAAGGGCGAATTCGCCGATGGTCCCGCGCAGATGCAGGGACTGCTCATGAATCTACGCAAGCCGATGTTTCAGGATCCGCGCGTGCGCCACGCGCTGACGATGGCATTCGACTACGACTGGATGAACCGGATGATGTTCTATGGGCAATACCGGCGCACCAGCAGCTATTTCGCGGCAAGTCCGTTCGGCGCGACCGGCATGCCCGGTCCGAAGGAACTGGCGTTGCTCGAACCATTGAGAGCCAGCGTGCCGCCGGAAGTGTTCGGTCCGATGCTCAAACAGCCCGACACGATCGCGCCGAACTCCTTGCGCGGCAATTTGCGCGTGGCGCGTGATCTGCTGGCGCAAGCCGGCTGGCACTATCGCGACGGCGCATTGCGCGACGCCAACGGCACGCCGATGACGATCGAAATCATGGACGATCAGCCCGGCATGGATCGTCTGATCCTGCCGTATATGCAGGCGCTCGGCATGCTCGGCATTCAGGCGCATATGCGGGAAATCGATAGCGCGTTGTACCAGAAGCGGCTGGACAATTTCGAGTACGACATGACCACCTTCATCTATCCGCCGGTCACGATTCCGGGCGCTGAACTGACGCGCCGTTTCGGTAGCGCGGCCGCGTCCGAGGTCGGCTCGGAAAACTATCCGGGGATTCGTTCGAAAGCGGTCGACTCGCTGATTCACTCGGCGCTTTCCGCGACCAATCTCGACGACCTGCAAGCGGCGACCCGTGCGCTGGATCGCGTACTGATCTATTCGTTCTACCTCGTGCCGGAGTACTACGCGCCAGGCGCGCGTATCGGCTACAAGACCACGATCGGCTTTCCGAAGATCGTTCCCAAAACGTACCAATACGAAGACTGGGTGATCGACTACTGGTACGCGAAAAAACCAGGCGCACGCGTCACTCAAACCACCCAGGCTGCGCAGTCCGCCGGGTCATCCGCGGCTGCGGCCCACTGAGGAACAACATGCTTGCCTACATTCTCAGACGTTTGCTGTTGATGGTGCCGACCCTGCTCGGCGTGGTCACGCTGACTTTTGTCGTCACGCAGTTCGTGCCGGGTGGGCCGGTCGAACAGGTGATGACGCAACTCCGCCACGGCGCTGGCCGTGGCGGAGAGGCGGGGGCGGGTGGCGGCGGTTATCACGGCAGCCAGGGTGTCGATCCGCAGCAGATCGAGCAGATCAAGAAGCAGTTCGGCTTCGACAAGCCACCGCTCGAACGCTATCTGTTGATGCTCAAGCGCTACGCGACGTTCGATCTCGGCCAGTCCTACTATCAGCATGACAGCGTGTGGGACGTCATCAAATCGAAGTTGCCCGTTTCGATCACGCTCGGCTTATGGACGGTGCTGCTGACGTATCTGATATCCGTGCCATTGGGGATCGCGAAGGCGGTGCGCAATGGTTCGCGCTTCGATACCGTCACGAGCGTGCTGGTGCTCGCCGGTTATGCGATTCCTGGTTTCGTACTCGGCGTGTTGCTGCTCATGCTCTTCGGTGGCGGCACGTTCTGGCAGGTGTTTCCGATGCGTGGCCTCACGTCGGATAACTTCAACGATCTCAGTGCATTTGGCAAAGTACTCGACTATTTGTGGCACATCGTGCTGCCGGTCACGGCCTCGGTGGTGGGCAACTTCGCGATCGTCACGATTCTGACCAAGAACACCTTTCTGGAGGAAATCGGCCGTCAGTATGTATTGACGGCACGCGCCAAGGGTGCGCCGGAGCGCGACGTGCTGTGGAAGCACGTGCTGCGCAACGCCGCGATTCCGTTGCTCACCGGTTTGCCGGCGGCATTCGTCGGCGCGTTTCTGAACGGCAACCTGCTGATCGAAACGCTGTTCTCGCTCGACGGCATGGGCCAACTGTCGTACGACTCGGTGATTCGCCGTGATTATCCGGTTGTGCTTGGCTCGCTCTTTCTGTTCACGCTGATTGCCCTCGTAACCAAACTTATTGCTGACGTCTGCTATGTCCTCGTCGACCCCCGCATCCAATTCAACCGCCTGGACCGCTGACGCGGCCGGCGCGGCGCACGCGGCGTCGCCGTCTCCGTGGCGGCGCACGTGGCTGCGCTTCAGGCAGCAGCGTCTGGGCTACTGGAGCCTCGTGATCTTCGTGTCGCTGTTCGTCATCAGCCTGCTCGGCGAGGTGTTGTCCAACGACCGTCCGTTGATCGTGCGTTACGACGGGCACTATTATTTTCCCATCGTGAAGGACTATCCGGAGACGCTGTTCGGCGGCGACTTTCCGGCGCGTGCCAATTACCTCGACCCGTATATCCGTTCGCGGCTCGAATCGAACGGCAACTTCGCGGTCTATCCGCCGAATCATTTCCACTACGACACGATCGACTATTTCGCCGCGCATCCGTATCCGGCGCCGCCCACCGCGAGCAACTGGCTCGGCACGGATCAGTTCGGGCGTGACGTGCTGGCGCGGCTGCTCTACGGCTTCCGTCTGTCGGTGCTGATGGCGCTGGCGCTCACGGTGTCCGGTGTCGTCGTTGGCGTGTTGACTGGCGCGATTCAGGGCTTTTACGGCGGACGCACCGATCTGATCGGCCAGCGCCTGATCGAAATCTGGAGTTCGATGCCGGACCTGTATCTGCTGATCATTTTCGCGTCGATCTTCGAGCCCACGTTGTGGCTGCTCTTCATTCTGTTGTCTATGTTCGGCTGGCTCGTTCTGTCGGACTACGTGCGCGCGGAATTCCTGCGCAATCGTTCGCTCGATTACGTGAAAGCGGCGCGCACCATGGGCCTGAGCAACTGGCAGATCATGTGGCGCCATGTATTGCCGAACAGCCTGACGCCGGTGATCACCTTTTTGCCGTTTCGCATGAGCGCCGCGATTCTCTCGCTGACCAGCCTCGACTTTCTCGGTCTCGGCGTGCCGCCGCCAACGCCGAGCCTCGGTGAACTGCTTCAGGAAGGCAAGAACAATCTCGACGCGTGGTGGATCTCCATGTCGGCATTTGCCGCGCTGGTGATCACGCTGCTGTTGCTGACTTTCATGGGCGACGCATTGCGCAATGCGCTGGATACGCGCTCGCGCGGTTCGGCTTTCGGCGGAGGTCCGCGATGACCAACACTCAAGCGCCGACCAACCGGCCATTGCTGGAAATCGACCGTTTCTCCGTGCGTTTCGGCGACAAAGTGGCGGTGCACGAACTCAGCCTGTCCATTGCACGCGGGGAGCGCGTGGCATTGGTGGGCGAATCGGGTTCGGGCAAGAGCGTGACCGCGTTGTCCATTTTGCGGCTCGTCGAGCATGCCGAATTGAGCGGCCGCATGCTGCTCGATGGTGAGGATCTGCTGCAGAAAACCGAGCAGCAGATGCGCGGCTTACGCGGCGCGGATGTCGCGATGGTGTTTCAGGAGCCGATGACCGCGCTCAATCCGCTCTTTACAATCGGCAAACAGATTGCCGAGAGTTTGCGTCTGCACGAAGGTCTGCGGCCGAATGCGGCGCGTGAGCGTGGCATTGAGTTGCTCAGGCGCACCGGCATTCCCGAACCGGAACGGCGTATCGACAGCTTTCCGCACCAACTGTCCGGCGGCCAGCGGCAGCGCGCAATGATCGCGATGGCGCTCGCGTGCCGCCCGCGTTTGCTGCTCGCCGACGAGCCCACTACCGCGCTCGACGTCACCGTTCGCCAGCAGATCGTCGATCTGTTGATTTCGTTGCAGGAACAGGAGGCGGCTGAACGCGGCATGGCCGTGCTGCTGATCACGCACGACCTGAATCTGGTGAAGCGTTTCGCGCAGCGCGTCGCGGTGATGGAAAAGGGCGTACTGGTGGAGACCAATACGACCCAGGCGCTGTTCGCGAGTCCGCAGCATCCCTACACGCGGCGCCTGCTCGACAGCGAGCCGCAGCGTGCGGTGGCGCCGGTCGAGCAGGGCGCGCGCCGGTTGCTGGAAGTGCAGGGACTGGCCGTCGACTACCGCACGGCGGCGAAAGGCTGGCGTTCCCTGTTCGGACGCTCAACATTCCGCGCGGTGCAGGATGTCGATCTGAGCGTGCGGCGCGGCGAAACGCTCGGCATTGTCGGTGAATCGGGTTCGGGTAAATCCACGTTGGCCGCAACCGTGCTCGGCCTGCAACAGCCGGCCGCCGGGCATATCCATATCGACGGCATGCCGCTATCCACGCTCAAAACCGCGAGCTCGCGCCGTGCGTTGTATTCGCGCATGCAAGTCGTGTTTCAGGACCCGTTCGGCTCGCTGTCGCCACGCATGACGGTCGAGCAGATCATCGGCGAGGGCCTCGCCGTGCATCGGCCGGAAGTGGACGCGAAGGCGCGGCGCGCACGCGTCGGCAGCCTGCTGGAAGAAGTCGGCATGCCCGCCGATGCGATGCTGCGCTACCCGCACGAGTTCTCCGGCGGCCAGCGGCAACGCATTGCGATTGCGCGAGCGCTGGCGGTCGAACCGGAATTGCTGGTGCTCGACGAGCCGACTAGCGCGCTTGACGTTTCGATTCAGAAGCAGGTGCTGAATCTGCTGACAAATCTGCAGAAAAAGTACAAGCTAAGCTACTTGTTCATTACGCACGATCTGGCGGTGATGCGAGCCATGGCGCATCGCGTGATCGTGATGAAGTCGGGACGCATCGTCGAAACCGGCGACACGCTCGACGTGTTGCACGCACCGTCGCATCCTTATACGCAGTCGCTGCTGGCGTCGTCGCTCAATGTGCCGGAGCCGCGCGCCGCACAGACGCACACGGGAAAACTCCATGATTGACGAACGTTGGGCGCAGGCCGCCCGTACGCTGAAAAGCCGCGCGGCCTTCTGGTCGCTGCGCATTGTCGACGAACAGATCGACGATCACGAGATCCGCAACGACATCGCGCAGCCGCTGCGCACGGTGCGCGATCGCGGGGCGATGCTGATTGCCTGGGTGGGCGCCGGCGCGGGTTATGCCGCGACCGCGAACCTGTCGGCGGCGGGTTTGCAGGCGGCGCTCGATATGGCGACCGCTCGCGCGGAAGCGAGCGCGGCCTTGTCGTTGATCGACCACCGCGAAGTCGCGCGTCCGGTGGCGAGTGGCGAGTATGTGTCGCCGAATGCGCAGCATGCGTTGCCGAGCCGCGCCGAGTGGCTCGACCGTTTGGGCGCCGAATGCGCCGCGGCCAATCTCGACGGAAGAATCGTGGAGCGCGTGGCGGCGGTACAGATCATCCACACGGATCAGCTCTACATGACCGGCGACGGCGTTCGCATCGACCAGCAATTCCGCTTCGTGATGCCGCAATTGAGCGTCGCCGCGCACGCAAACGGCGACACGCAAGTGCGCACGCTCGGCGGCAACTACGGCACGCTCGGGCAGGGCGGCATGGAAGTGCTGGCGCGCTTTAACTTCGAAGGCTCGGGCGCACGTGTCGCCAACGAGGCGTTGCAACTGCTGGCCGCGCCGAATTGCCCGGCAGGCAAGCGCGACCTGTTGCTGATGCCTGACCAGATGATGCTGCAGATTCATGAGTCGATCGGCCATCCGCTCGAACTCGACCGCATTCTCGGCGACGAGCGCAATTTCGCGGGCTGGAGTTTCGTGAAGCAGGACATGTTCGGTTCGTACCGCTACGGTTCCGAGTTGCTGAACGTCACCTTCGACCCGGAACTGCGCGAAGAAGCGGCAGCCTACGCATTCGACGACGACGGCACCGAAGCACACAAACAGTATCTGATTCGCAACGGCGTGCTGGAGCGTCCGCTCGGCGGCGCGTTGTCGCAGCAGCGCGCACGTATGCCGGGTGTGGCGAACTCGCGCGCGTCGAACTGGAACCGGCCGCCGATCGACCGCATGGCGAATCTGAATATCGAGCCCGGCGAAAGTTCGCTGGAAGAGATGATCGGCAACATCGAACACGGCATTCTGATGCGCACCAATACGTCATGGTCGATCGACGATCATCGCAACAAATTCCAGTTCGGCTGCGAGTTCGGCCAACTGATCGAAAACGGCAAACTCACGCAGGTCGTGAAACAGCCGAATTATCGCGGTATATCCGCGAATTTCTGGCGCAGTCTGAGCGCGGTGGGCAATGCGGCTACGCGTGAAGTGTATGGCACGTCCATGTGCGGCAAGGGCGAACCGGCGCAGATCATTCGGGTGGGCCACGCTTCGCCGGCCTGCGTATTCAGCAATATCGACGTGTTCGGAGGCGCATGATGAGCCAGTTCATCTCTTCGCGCGCCGCGACGTCGGTGGATTGGCAGCGGCATTTCACCGCGCTTGCCGATGCGATCGAACGCTTGCAACAAGGCGGCGAAACCACGCTCAGTTCGTTTGCGGGTGAGCATTCCGACTTTATTCGACTCAATTCGGGCAAGGTACGGCAAACCGGCAGCGTGTCGCAAGGCAAGCTGACCTTGCGCCTGATCGACGGCGCGCGTCAGGCTTATTCCACGCTGACCGTATGCGGCGATCTGCAACAGGATCTCGACGAAGTGAGCGCGGCGCTCGCCACCTTACGAGCAGGGCTGCGCGACGCGGCGGACGATCCGCATCTGCTGTTCGACACGTCGAAATGGGAGCGCACCACCCAGCGTTCCGGCAAGCTGCCGGACCCTGACGGTTTGGCGCGGATCGTCGCCGAATCCGCGCAAGGGATCGATTTCGTGGGCTTTTATGCGGGCGGCACGATCGTGCGCGGCTTCGCGTCCACGAGCGGCAGTCGCGGCTGGTATGAGGTGGACAACTTCAATTTCAGCTGGTCGTTGTACGACCCGAGCGGCCGCGCGATCAAAACGACCTACGCCGGCGACGACTGGAGCGACGCCGTGTTCTCGCGCAAGGTTGAGCAGGCCGCGAGCCGCCTTGCCGTGCTCGCTCGCACGCCGCGCGCGTTGGCGCCGGGACGCTACCGTTCCTATCTGGCGCCCGCCGCGTTGTCCGAACTGCTCGGTGTTGCCGCATGGAGCGGCTTTTCCGCACGCGCCCAGGCCAGTTCACGCAGCGAGTTATACAAGCTGCATGTGGGAGAAGTCGTAGTCGACCCGCGAGTGACGATCAGCGAAGATCTGAGTCTCGGCATCACGCCCGGCTTCAACGACGACGGCTATCTGCGCGACAGCGTCCCGTTGATTCAGGCGGGCCGCAGTGCCGAACGGCTGACCAACGCACGCAGCGCGCGCGAATACGGTTTGACGCCCAATGGGGCGCTCGCCGGCGAGTCACCGGCAGCACTCTCTATGCAAGCGGGCGATCTGCTCGAAGAAGACGTGCTGGCGAAACTCGGTACCGGGCTCTATATCGGCAACCTCTGGTATGTGAACTTCTCGGACCGCATGAATTGCCGCCTCACCGGCATGACGCGCTTTGCGACCTTCTGGGTCGAGAACGGCGAAATCGTCGCGCCACTCGAGGCCATGCGTTTCGACGACAGCCTGTACCGTTTGCTCGGCAGCGAACTCGAACAACTCGGCGCGCAGGCCGAACTGCTATTGAGCGACTCGACATGGGGCGAGCGCGCCACGGGTGGCATGCAATTGCCCGGCATTCTGGTGAAGTCATTCGAATTGACGTTATGAGCCGCCTATGGATCAACAAGAAATAACAAAATCGAAACCTGAGAGCTTGCCCGAGGGGCTGACGCTGCGTGCGTTGCGCGTGGCCGACACGGAGCAATTCCACGCCATGCAGCAGTTGCCGGGCGCGATGAACGGCAATCCGCATATGCCATATCGGACGGTGGCCAGCACGCGCGAGTACCTCGAAAAACTCGCGGCCCCGGAAATCGCGATCGCCGCGGTGATCGGCGACACGCTGGTCGGTGACGCGGAACTCACGCCTTTAAAGGGGCGCCGCGCGCATGCCGCTTCGCTCGGCATCGGTGTGCACGACGCATGGCAACGGCGCGGCATCGGTCAAGTACTGATGGCCGAACTGATCGACCTGGCTGACAACTGGCTCGGTCTGCGCCGCCTCGAACTGCATGTCTTCACCGATAACCACCCGGCGCTCGCGCTGTATCGCAAGTTCGGCTTCGAAATCGAAGCACATCAGCGCGGTGCGGTGTTGCGTCGCGGCGCGTTGATCGATTGCTATTTCATGGCACGGTTGCGTGAGCCGGCGCCGTGGATGTCGCCGGCACCGGCCGCCCATTTCGCAGCGGAATAAGACCATGAAAGAAGAAAGGTTGCCGGACGGCGGAGCGCATGACAAATGTATTATGGTGCGCGCGCTCGAATCGTCCGACATGGATGCGTTCGCGGAGATCATGAGCTTGCCTCGTGTGCGGCGTGGCACCCTGTCAGTCGGCTATCGCAGTCCTGAACAACTCGCGGCGTGGTACGAGCGGCGCCTCAAAAGCGGCGTGAACGTGTGCGCTGTTCTCGACGGCTGCGTGGTCGGCCACGCCGGGCTGGAGATTCACCGGCCGAGCCGCGCGCACTGCGCCCATATGGGGCTCGCCGTGCACGACGCGTATCATCGGCGCGGTGTCGGCTCGGCGCTTCTGCAAGCCTTGATCGACTGCGCAGACGGCTCGCTCGGTTTGCGCCGTATCGACCTCACGGTATTTTCCGATAACGCGCCAGCCATCGCGCTGTACCGCAAATTCGGCTTTGTCGAAGAGGGCTTCTCGCGCGCTTTTGCGATACGCGACGGCGTACTCGCGGACGTGCTGCACATGGCCCGCCTTGTCGACGCACCGAGCCTCCAGGCCATCTGAACGGGTTCATTGAGTGCCATTCTTCTTCATCGACCGCCCGGTATTCGCTTGGATCGTCGCGCTCGCCATTGTCGTGGCGGGCGCGCTGGCTATTCCGCAACTGCCGGTGGCGCAGTATCCGCGTCTTGCGCCACCGCGCATCGTGATTTCCGCCACCTATCCGGGCGCTTCGACTGAAGTCGTGGACGCGAACGTCGGCAGCATTATCGAGGAGAGTCTCGATGGCGCCGACAATATGCTGTATTACGAAACGACCAGCGACAACCTGGGCGAGCTCGAGATCGACGCGACTTTCGCGCCCGGCACCAATCCCGATCTCGCGCTGGTCGACATTCAGAACCGGCTCAAGCAGGTCGAACCGCGTTTGCCGCAACAGGTCGTGCAGCAGGGCATTACCGTGTTCAAGGCGGCCAACACGTTCCTGATGCTGGTGGCGCTCACCTCGACCGACGGCACGCGCGACTCCGTGCAATTGAGCGACTATCTGAGCCGCTACGTGTTGCGCGAACTGAAGCGCGCGCCGGGAGTGGGCTCGGCTCAACTGTGGGATGCCGACGAAGCGCTGCGTATCTGGCTCGATCCAATGAAGCTGCGTGAATACGGACTCGGCGCCGCCGAAGTGAACGCCGCCATTGCCGCGCAGAACGCGACCGTCACGGCCGGTACGCTCGGCGACGCGCCGTTCGTGCCGGGCCAGCAACTCACAGCCTCGGTGAACGTGAAGGGGCAATTGATCTCGCCCGCGGAATTCGGCCAGATCGTGCTGAAGGCGCGGCCGGACGGCTCGGCCGTGCGCCTGCGCGACGTGGCGCGGGTGGAAGTCGGGCGCGACAATTACTCGTTCTATTCGCGCCTGAACGGCAAGGCCGCGGCGACGGTCGGGATTCAGCTCGGGCCGCGCGGCAACGCACTCGAAACGTCGAACGCGATTCGCGCGCGGCTTGCCGAGTTATCGAAGGGATTGCCTTCGGGCGTCTCCATCGAAATCCCGTTCGACAACGCGCATTTCGTACAGATCGCGATTCATGAGGTGTTGGTCACGCTCGCGGAAGCAGTGGTGCTGGTGTTCTTCGTGATGTGGCTGTTCCTGCGCGATCTACGCTATACGCTGGTGCCCACCGTGGTGATTCCGGTCACGCTATTGGGCGCGTTTCTCGCCATGTACGCCTGCGGTCTGTCGATCAACGTGTTCACCCTGTTCGGCCTCGTGCTCGCCATCGGGATTCTCGTCGACGACGCGATCGTGGTGGTGGAGAGCGTACATCGCGTGATGGAAGAAGAGGGCTTGCCGCCACGGGAAGCCACGCGCAAGGCCATGTCGCAGATCGGCGGCGCGATCATAGGCGTGACGGCGGTGTTAACAGCGGTGTTCGTGCCGATGGCGTTTTTTCCCGGCGGCGTCGGCGGCATTTACCGGCAGTTTGCGGTGGCGATGATCGCGTCGATGCTGGTGTCGTCGTTCATGGCCTTGTCGTTGACGCCCGCACTCTGCGCGAACCTGCTGAAGGCGCATACGCAATCGGTGCGTCAACGCGATGCGCGTCGCGGCATTCCGGGTTTGGCCGCGCGCGCGGCGAGCCGCTTCACGGCCGGCTTCGATCGCGCCGCGCATGGCTATCGCGGGCTGACCGCGCGCACGCTGCGCCGTATTGGCCCGATGCTCGCGGTCTACGCGGTGCTGGTGGGTGTGTGCGGCTTGCTCTATTGGCAAATGCCAGGCGGTTTTTTGCCGAGCGAGGACGAAGGCCAGTTGCAGGTGATGGTGCAGTTGCCCGCGGGCGCCACGCAGGCTCGCACGCTGGCCGTGGTCGAGCGCGTGGAAAATATTCTGCACGCCGAGCCCGCCATCGCCAACGTGACGAGTGTGATCGGCTGGAGCTTTTCGGGCAGCGGTCAGAACGTTGCGATGGGCTTTGTCGAACTGAAGGACTGGGGCAAGCGCAATGTCGACGCGCTAGCCTTGCGCGACCGGCTCAACGCAAAGTTCGACCAGATTCTGGATGGCAATGTCGAGGCGCAGTTGCCGCCGTCAGTGCCGGGCGTCGGGCATTCGGACGGTTTCGTGTTTCGACTGGAAGATCGCGGCGGGGTGGGGCTCAACGCGCTGAAGGCCGCGCGCGAGCAACTGTTCACGCAGGCCAAGGCGAGTCCGGTGCTGGCCTCGGTGCACTTTCAGGATCTGCCTGACGCGCCGCGCGTCGAACTCATCGTCGACCGCGCAAAAGCGTATGCGCTCGGCGTGTCGTTCGATCGCATCGCGGACGTGCTCGGCAGCACCTTTGGCTCGACCTACATCGACGATTTCCCGGCGGGCGGCCGCATGCGCCGCGTGATGATCGCCGCCGACGCCGCCGCGCGCATGACCGAAGACGACCTGCTGGCGCTCGCGGTGCCCAACTCGACGGGCGGCATGGTGCCGCTCTCGGCTATCGCGACGCGTCAGTGGACGATCGGCCCCGTAATGCTGACGCGTTACAACGGTTATCCGTCGCTCGACGTGAGCGGTCACGCGGCGACCGGTTACAGCTCCGGCGCAGCCATGGCGGAGATGGAACGGCTCGCCGCCGCGCTGCCGGTCGGCGTCCAGTACGACTGGGTCGATGCGGCACGCGAGGAAACCTCGGCCGCGAAACTCACGCCGCTGTTGGTCGGCCTCTCGTTGTTAGCGGTATTCATGGCGCTCGCCGCGCTCTATGAAAGCTGGACGATCCCGTTGGCCGTGCTGATGGTGGTGCCGCTCGGCGTGATCGGCGCGGTTGCCGCGGTGCTGTTGCGCGGCCTGCCCAACGACGTGTACTTCAAGGTCGGCATGATCACGGTGATCGGCCTCGCGGCGAAGAACGCGATTCTGATCGTGCAGTTCGCCCGCGATCTGTATCAACGCGGCCTGCCGTTGACGCGTGCGGTGACCGAGGCGGCCGGTGCGCGCTTCAGGCCGATCGTGATGACCTCGGCGGCGTTTCTGCTCGGCGTCGTACCGTTGGTGGTGTCGAGCGGCGCGGGCGCGGAAAGCCGCCGCTCGATCGGCACGGGCGTATTCGGCGGGGTGCTGGCTGCCACAGTGTTCGGGCTGGTGTTCGCGCCGGTCGCGTTTCATGCGGTCGCGTCGCTCACGCATGGCCGGCGCCGGCTTGCGGAGTTGCATCGCAAGCGCGAGGCGCGGCGGGCACGCCGTGCTTCGCTCGAACGCGCGCCACTCGACGAATCGCCGACCGCCTGACGGCGTGCCGCCTGCGCGTTGTTCACCTATGCGTGATCCACCTGCATGATCCACGTGCATGGTCCACCTGCGGCGCCGCGCTCAACCGGCCGGCTGATGCGCCGCCGGAGCGGGGGTAGCGCCGGCCGGCGCCTGCGTATTGCTCGCCGACACGTGCGGTGCGGCAGGCATGCAGTCCGCACGATACTCGGTTTGCAGCCTGTGTTCAGCTTGTTCCAGGTCGCTCGGGTAGTTGTCGTCATCGTCGCTGGGTTGGTAGCCGACCGCTTCGAGTTCGCCGAGCTCGCGCATCAATTGCTTGTGCGTCACTTCGCCTTTCAATTGTTTGAACGGGTAGTCGTTGCATTGCTGCGGTGTGAGATGTGGCGCCGCCATGGCCGATGCGCTGCCGATCAGAAGAAGGGCGCTGAGCAGGGTTTTCGTTGCAAGTTTCATTTCCGATTTATCCACGAGAAGGTTTCATTTGTCCCGCGAGGAGGAGTTGCGGGCTGACATCAGGCTAGTGGAAGCGGCCTACCGGGAAAGCGTCGGGAAAATGAAACTTGTTTTATCGTCGCGTGGTTTTCCGGACTTTCACGGCCTCGCGGTGAACTTAAATTTTTCTTCATGAAGCGGATATCCATCCGCTAACCCCCCTCGCGTAGCCTGCATGCAGGCATTTGGGCGATGCGCCGGCATCCGTCGACCGCTCTCCCGTGCTCAGAACGCGCAAGCCGAATATGGCATCATGTCCTTCTACTGATAACCTGTCGCGCCGGCCGCTTGCATCGTTTGAGCTGGCTGCGGCGCATGCAATGATCATGTCGCGAGTATTGACGATCGAAGACGATGAAATTACCGCGAATGAAATTGTCGGTGAACTGAAAAGCCGTGGCTTCACCGTGGACTGGGTGGCCAACGGCCGGGACGGCATGGCCCGCGCGATTAGCGAAGACTACGACGTGATCACGCTCGATCGCATGCTGCCCGGCGTGGATGGTCTGACGATACTGACCACCATGCGCAGCATCGGCATCCAGACGCCGGTGCTGATGTTAAGCGCGCTCGGCGACGTGGACGAGCGGGTGCGCGGGTTGCGCGCCGGCGGCGACGATTATCTGACCAAGCCTTTCGACCCCGAAGAGATGACCGCGCGGCTCGAAGTGTTGCTGCGCCGCAGTCAGACTTCGACTGCTCAACTCGAAACTCAATTGAGAGTCGGGCCGCTCGAACTCGACCTGATTTCGCGCAAGGTGCAGCGCGACGGCGAGGAAATCGCCCTGTTGCCCACCGAATACCGCGTGCTCGAATTCATGATGCGCCATGCGGGGCAGACCATCACGCGCACCATGTTGTTCGAAGCGGTATGGGGCTATCACTTCGATCCGGGCACCAATCTGATCGACGTGCACATGGGGCGCCTGCGCAAGAAAATCGACCCGCCCGGCGTGACGCCGATGATCCAGACCGTGCGGGGCTCGGGCTATATCCTCGCATGAGCACATTTTGATGGACACTTCCTTCCCGGCTCAGTCCGCGCTCGGGCGGCGCTGGCACTCCACCACCTTTCGCCTGCTTTCCGTCTACGCAGTCATCTTTTCGTTTTCCGTGATGCTGTTGCTGGGCTTCATCGGCTGGGCCGTGACCGGCGACATGGAGCGCGAGACCGATGTGGTGATGGATTGGCAACTGATCTACTTCGATTCGCTGCCTGATTCGGACCTTGCGGATGCGATTCACCGGCGCATCGAACATGAGCGCATGCACACCAATTACTACGGTCTGTTTGCCGCTGACGGCCGTCTGCTGGCCGGCGACGTGCTCGCGTATCCGGCCGCGTTGCCCACTAACCGGAGCGGCAAAACGCTCGATCTGACGCTTGCGCTGGGGCGCAACGATCAGGCGCCGGTGGTGCGCGCCATGGCCGAGCGGCGTAAGGACGGCTCGACGCTCGTGATCGCGCGCGACCTCACGCACATTCTGCGGATTCGCGAGACCATCATCAATGCGCTGGTGGGCGGCGGCGTATTCTGTCTGCTCGCCGGCGTGGCCGGCGGCCTCGCGATGAGCGTGCGGCAGATGCGCCGGCTGAAAGCGATCCGGCGCGTCACGCAGCGCATCGCGCAGGGTGATCTCGCGCAGCGTCTGCCGATCGGCGGACGTGACGAAGTGGATATGCTTGCGCATCTGGTGAATCATATGCTTGCCGAAGTCGAGCGTCTGATGAACGAAGTGAAGGGTGCGTGCGACGGCATCGCGCATGATCTGCGCACGCCGCTCGCGCATGTGCGAACCCTCCTTGCGCACGCGGCGGAGCGCACGGAAACGCTCGACGATGCCGCGCTCGCGAAACTGGTGGATCGCGCGCGCACTGAAACGGACGCGCTGCTCGACCGGTTTCGCGCCATGCTGCGCATCTCCGAGATCGGCACATTGCAGCGGCGCGGCGGGTTTGGCGAGACGCAACTCGAGACGCTGATCACCGAGGTCGGCGAACTTTACGAGCCGCTTGCCGAGAGTCGTTCGATCCGGCTTTCTGTCCATGTCCAGCCGGTGGATTCGATTTACGGCGACCGCGCGTTGCTCTTTGAAGCATTGAGCAATCTGGTGGACAACGCCATCAAGTTCACGCCCGAAGGCGGCGTGGTGCGTATGGAACTGCGGCAGACGGCAGCCGGGCCGCAGGTGGATATCGTCGACAACGGTCCAGGCATTGCCGCCGGCGAGCGCGATGCGGTGCTGCAGCGTTTCTATCGCGGCGAGAGCACGCGGCATCTGGCCGGCTCCGGACTGGGGCTGAGCATCGTCTCCGCGGTGATGCGGGTGCACGACTTCACCATGAAGATCGGTAATGCGCAACCAGGCACCCGGATATCCATCGAATGCTGGTCGAGCACGTTGGCGTGAGTCCTGTTTCTTTTTCTCGTTCCTGAAGGGTAGTGAATGCGTGTTCTCTTCGTGGGTCCTGCTCATCCGGAAGCTGCGTGGCTTTTCAAGGCGCTTCAAGAGAGCGCGCACAGTTTGCAGCGTGCCGATGATCTGCGCGATGGGGTCTTTCTCGCGACTCAGGAACCCTTCGATACGATCGTTTTGATGGTGCTGGAAGTTGGTTTTTATCCCACCCTGCTGCAGTTCATTGGGGAGTTTGCCGCGGCGCGCAGTGGCGCGGCGATCGTCGCCGTGCTGGGAGCGGCTACCGCCCAGGATCGCACCAAGGTCTTGCGCGCCGGCGCGGATGCCTGTTTCTGTCAACCTTATTCATTCATTGAAATGCATGAGCGGTTGCAGGCTTTGCAGCGTATTGGCGTGGCACGGGTGGCGTTTGGCGGTTCTGGTCCCACTTCGTTTTCTCCGGTTCTGAATGCTGCCGATGAACCTTCTCTCGACGCGGCTACGCGGGAGCTCGTTTTTGGCGGGCGGAGGGTCGCTGTTACTCGTAGGGAGTTTCTGCTGCTCGAGTGCCTGATCAGGCAGGTGAATGCGCCCGTGGCACGGGATCAGCTTATTCGGTATGCCTGGCCGGAGAAGGAGGATGTCGATCCTTCGAGTGTCAATCTTGTCGTTTCCCGGTTGAGGAGAAAACTTTTGGGTGATTTGCCCGAGGTCAGGATTGAGACGGTCAGTCGGTTTGGGTATCAGGTTTCGGTTTGACGCCGGTGACAGGTTGGTCTCTTTTTCACGCATTCCTTCCGTTTTCTCCGATCCGCCATTACGGCCTGAGTCAATGATCTGTTCATGAAAATCCAACGCATTAATTGAAAGTCTGTCTTGCAGGCGTGGTGATTTCTGATCCCGATATATTCGTGGCGTGGTCGCATACATCGTAGTGTGATCGCTTTTGTCAGGCATCCTCAATTAAATGAAAGGTGATTCATGAATCAGAAGATGAAGCTGGTGCGTCTGGTCGGGGCACTGTTTTGCGTCGGCATCGCATCCTCCGCGCATGCGCAGAGCAGCGTTTCTCTCTACGGAATTCTCGATACGGGTATCGACTTTGCCAGCAACGTCAATGGCAACCGTCTCTACCAAATGGCCAGTGGTGTCAGCGCCGGCAGCCGTTGGGGGCTCAGAGGCAAGGAGGATCTCGGGGGTGGCCTGTCCGCCATTTTCGATCTTGAGAGTGGTTTCAATTCGACCAATGGCAGCCTCGGCAGCGGACTCGCTTTCTCGCGTAATGCCTACGTGGGAATCGCCAGTCAGACGGCCGGCACTATCACCCTCGGGCGGCAGTGGGATCCGATCGTCGATCTGATCGAACCGTTCTCGCTCAACGATAGCTATGGCGGCTGGTATTTCTCCCACCCCAACGACATGGATAACCTCGATAACGGCTTCGCGATCAGCAACGCCGTGAAGTACACGAGTCCCACTATCGGCGGCTTCACCGGCGAAGCGCTCTATTCGTTCGGCGGTCAGGCGGGGCAGTTCTCGAATAATGCGGCTTATAGCGCGGCGGCCTCGTACACGAACGGGCCGTTCTCCATTGGCGCGGGCTATCTGCGCGTGAACGATCCCGAGGAGTCGATCCAGAGTTATCAGAACGGCTCGGGATTTACCAATGCGGTGTACGGCAACTATCTGGCCAATGCGCGCAGTCAGGGCATCTTTGCCGCGGGTGCTTCGTATCAACTCGGCAAGTTCAAGGTAATGGGTAACTTCACCAACGTCGATTTTCAGCAGGGCGACGCGGGTCAGGATGTCAAATTCCAGAACTACGAATTCGCCGGCACTTTCGCGGCGACCAGTCAGCTCAATCTCGCAGCGGGCTATACCTACACGGATGGCAGGAATCACGCGACCGGTCAGGAGCCGAAGTATCAGCAGCTCAATCTGAGCGCGGAATACGAGTTGTCCAAACGCACCGCCGTGTATGCATTGGCCGCCCTGCAAAAGGCGAGCGGCGGCGCAGTGGCGCAAATTGCAGGCTTCGATCCGTCGTCTGACGGCAAGCAGGTGGTCGGCCGGGTTGGCGTGCGGCACTCGTTCTAGGGCTGAAGCTGTTGGCAGAAAGAGCGCGCTAGCCGTAAGGTTAGCGCGCTCTTTTTTCTAGGAACCAAAATAGATGTTGCAAAAACTGGGTGGCCCGACGCAGTTGTCGGCAGTGCTAGAAGGTGCCGTCGCGCAACCGGATAACAGCAGGCCGGCGGCAACTGCGGCAGCGGCGAAACGGGTGGATCGTTTAATCGCGGTGCGAAAATTCATCGATATCGTTGGCGAGAAATTTGATCGTGCACTACAGGTATCTCAGTGCGCGTAAATCGTCGAATTCAGATACGCGAGTTGTCCGTCTTTCTCCGCGTGTACCAGTTCCCGGTAGACCTGAGCACGCGTCTTTTCACCGGTGGACTGGCCATAAGGTGGAATCCACGAGCCGGCGGCGTTGACCGCCGCGGTGCTATTCGCGGCCACTTGCATGGAGGGCGCGGCGGACTGCTGGTTTGCCGCAGTAGTCGATTGAGCGAAGGCTGAAGCCGTTGCGGTGGCGCCGATGAAAGCGATGGCGAGTGTCAGGGTTTTCATGTCGTAATCCTCACAAATCAGATTGGGTGAGACCGATGCGCGAACCTGGATGCGCTCGCGAATCGGTTGATGAGAAGGATAGACAACCGGGTTTAGCGGATCGGCGGTGTGTGCATGAAAAGATATTTATCCGTTGAAGCGTCTGTTAGCCGATGAATGGGTTGCCCGCAGTACGCATGTCATGAAGATAAAAAACGTTTCATTGAGCGACCGGTTTTGATCACGGGTGTGTCATTGCGGCTATCTACATTGCGGCTACCCGCACGGTGTGCGGGGTCGGTCTGGCGATGCGCGGACCGGCGCCTTCTCTTACCCGGAATCAGACATGAACAAAGCACTGGCAACCACTCTCGTCGCGCTGGCCGGCACCTTCTGCGCGGCAGCGCACGCGCAAAGCAGCGTGACACTCTACGGCACGCTCGATACGGGGCTCGACTACATCAGCAACCAGAAGGCGGGCACCGGCGGAAAAAGCAACTGGATGATGGAAAGCGGCAACGTAAGTACCGATCGTTGGGGGCTGCGCGGTAACGAGGATCTGGGCGGCGGACTGAGCGCAATCTTCGATCTCGAGAACGGTTTCAATATCGACAGTGGCAAGTTCTCCAACGGCGGGGATGAATTCGGCCGGCAGGCGTGGGTCGGTATCGCGAGTACGCAGTGGGGTAGCGTGACAATGGGCCGGCAATACGACTTTCTGGTGGATTTCGTCGCACCGCTGTCCGCGACTGGTTCGGGTTTCGGCGGCAACATTGCAGATCACCCATTCGATAACGATAACCTCAACAACGATCTGCGCATGAACAATTCGGTGAAGTTGCGCAGCGCAACCTATGACGGCGTTACGTTGGGCGGCGCCTACGCGTTCAGTAACGCGGCGGGCGGCTTTAGCGACAACAACGCCTATAGCCTTGGTGCGCAATGGGCGGGCGGCCCGTTCAATCTGGCGGTCGCCTATCTGCAGGCTAACCAGCCGGGCGGTGTCAATCAGCCCAATAATACGGGCGGCGCGCTGAGCAGCAGCGACGGCGATGCGACCTTGACCGGCGCGCGTCAACGCATTCTGGGGGCGGCGGGGCGGTACACGTTCGGCGCCGCGACGGTCGGCCTCGTCTTCACGCGCACAATGCTCGACGACCCGCACCAGATCACGCAAGGCGGTGTCTATTCCACGCTCAACGGCGATCTGCTGACCTTCAATAACTATGAACTGAACGCGCGCTATGCAGTCACCCCCGCGTTTATGCTCGGTGGTTCTTATACATTGACCGATGGGCATTTCAGTGACGCCGGCAAGAGTGTCTCTCCGAGATGGAATCAGTTCATGCTGCAGGCGGACTACGCGCTGTCGCGCCGCACCGATCTGTATCTGGAGGGCGTGTATCAACGCGTCTCGGGCGCGGACGGCATCGCAGTGCTAGCCAATGCCTCGATTTATTCATTGGCGGCTTCTTCGAATGATCGCCAGGCCGTGGTCGCGGTCGGAATGCGGCACAGGTTCTGAGCGTAGCGCGGGGATTGCCCGCTCGACGGAAACGCAAGATTCGCCGGCAACGAGCCGGCGACTTCTCCATGCGCTGTTGTTCGCGTCAACTCGTGGCGCCGGCAACGCTTACCCTGGCAGCCTGCACTCGCACTTGCGTTGCTCCATTGTCATGCGGGCTGCTGACGCCCTCGGCCGACCAGCCGCCGCCCAATGCTTCGATCAGCCGCACGGAAGCCTGCAAACGCCGCGTATCGAGGTTCAGCGCGGCGATCTGCGTGTTGAGTTCGGTGGTCTGCGCGGTCACCACGTCCAGATAGCTGACGACACCGTCCCGATAGCGCGACATTGAAAGCGTCAAGGTGCGTTGCGCGGCGATGAGCGCCGCGTTCTGTTGCGTGGCTTCGTCGCCGAGATGGTGCAGTTGCGCGAGGCTGTCTTCGACTTGCTGGAAAGCGAGCAGCACGGTGGCCTTGTACTTCGCGCCATTCTCCGCGAGCCTGGCGCGAGCCTGCTCGGTCATCGCGGCCCGGCGGCCACCGTCGAACAGCGTGAACACGAGGCTCGGCCCGACCGACCAGATTTCGTTTGGCGCCATGAGCCAGGGCGAGAGCGTGTCGCTCTGATAGCCGCCGTCGAGGCCGAGCGAAATATCCGGGAAAAACGCGGCTTTGGCGACGCCGATCTGCGCGTTCGCCTGGGCAACGCGTCGTTCGGCCGCGGCGATGTCGGGCCGCCGTTGCAGAAGCGCCGCCGGCACGCCGGTCGGAATGGACGGCAGGTAAGCCGAACCGGCCGCGGCGCCGAGCGTGAAGTTCGGTGCGGGTGCGCCGGTCAGGCTCGCGATGGCGTGTTCGTAGAGCGCGCGCCGCGCGGCGATGTCGTCGGCGGACGCGCGCGCCGTGTCGAGCTGTGTCTGCGCGCGCGACACGTCGAGGTCCGACGCGATGCCGCCGGCGTGCCGGCTTAGCGTGAGCTTGAGAGCACGCTGATAAGTGTCGATCGTATCGCCGAGCAGTTGCTGTTGGGCGTCGAGTCCTCGCAAGTTGAAATAGGCACTCGCGAGGTTCGCCTGCAGGCTGAGGCGTACAGATTCCAGATCGGCCTCGCTGGCTTGCATCGCTGCGCGTCCGGCGGCAACTTCATTGCGAATTTTTCCCCACAGGTCGAGGTCGTAGGCGATGCCGACATCGACGGTATTGGCGCCGTACGCGGAAGGTTGTCCCGCGCCACGCAGCGGCCGGTTATCCGACTGGCGCTGACGTTCGACGGACGCTTCGGCGCCGATCGTCGGGAACAAACCCGACCGGGCTTGCGCGAGGTAGGCCGTGGCTTCGTCGTGGCGCGCCATGGCCGCAGCCACGTCCGGATTGGCGGCCGCCACCTGTTTTTCGAGGCGGTCGAGCACGGGGTCCCGATACACGCTCCACCATGCATTGCGCGGCACCCGGTCGGCGGGGCGAGCGAGTTGCCAGGGGCCGCTTTCCTTGAACGTCGCCGGGATGCTGGTCGCCGGCGTGTGATAGGTCGGCGCGAACGAGCAGCCGCTCAGCATCGCCGCGGCCGCCAGTGCCATGCATAGACGGCGTTTATCCATGGGTGCTCTCCGTCGCGCGCCGGCCCGCCAGGGCAGTGTCGCTCGTGCCGCTCGTGCCGCTTGCGGTGCTCTGCAGGCGCACTTCATCACCCGACGCGATGGAGTCGGGCGGATTGTCGATCACGCGATCAGTGGCATTCAAACCCGATGCGATTTCCACATGCGTGCCGAGATCGGTCGCGATCGATACGGGTTTGAGTAGCGCGCGATTGTCCTTGCCGACCACGGCGACCTGCAAACCGTTCTGCCGGAAGATCAACGAACTCGCCGGAATCGACAACGCGTGCGCATTGGCCGGCAAGGCGAAGTGCACCTCGGTGTACTCGCCGGGGATCAGGACGCCGTCGTGATTGTCGACCGCGAGCTGGACGAGCAGGGTGCCCGAAGAGGGCGTGATGGCGTCGTCCGTGTCGACCAGCTTCGCATCGAATTTCACGCCCGGACGCTCAGGAACGGTCAGCGTGGCGTTCATGCCGGGCTGGATGGCGGCCGCTTCATCTTGCGGCACACTCACGTAGACGCGCAGCCGGCGCGCGTCGGACACCGAGAACAGCTCGGGCCCATTGCCGCCGCCCGCATTGATGAGCGCGCCGATGTCTGTCGTGCGGGCGGTGACGATTCCGTCGAACGGCGCCGTAATACGCTTGAAGGATTCGAGCGCTTCGAGGCGCCGCACGTTGGCCTCGTTGGCGGCGACGGTCGCCTGTTTGGCGACGAGATCGCTGGTCTTTTCATCCGCTTCCTGCTGCGAGACGGAGTCCTGCTGCAACATCTGCGTCCAGCGGCGCGCGGTGGACGCCGCGAGTTTTTCGTTGGCCACCGAGTTCTGCAAGTCGGCACGCGCCTGCTGCAATTGCTGATCGAGATCGGGTGTATCGATGTCGGCAAGCAACTGACCGGCTCTGACATGCGTGCCGATGTCCGCGTACCACGCATGCAGATAGCCCGACACGCGCGCATAGATCGGCGCGTTGACGAAGGCGGACAGGCGGCCTGGCAGCACCAGCGTCGGTGCGGCGAGATCGTGCTTCGGGGTATAGGCCACCACGGTGGGCACGGCTTGCTGGGCCGACCAGGTGGTCAGTTCCTGCTTCGCATGCACGCGGCTGGCAATGCCGCTTGCCACGACGCCCGCCGCCGCCAGCAGCGCGACGATACCGGCGAGCTTCAGGTGACGCAGCCGTTTCGGCGAATTGATCTCGATCTCAGTGGACATGATGCACTCCGGGTTCGGAAGAAGAGGGGTCTGGAGAGGGGCGGTGAACCGCGGCGTCGCGCCGGTGCACGATGCTGAAAACGACGGGTACGAACAGCAGCGTGGCGAACGTTGCGCAAAGCAGGCCGCCGATCACGGCGCGGCCGAGCGGCGCGTTCTGTTCGCCGCCATCGCCGAGACCGAGCGCCATGGGCGCCATGCCGATGATCATCGCCAGCGCGGTCATCAGGACCGGGCGAAAGCGCGTGAAGCCCGCTTCCATGGCCGCGACGAGGGCATTGCCGTTAATGGCCAGCCGCTCACGCGCGAAGCTCACGACCAGAATGCTGTTGGCGGTCGCCACGCCCATGCAGAGAATCGCGCCGGTCAACGCAGGCACCGAGAGCGGCGTGTGCGTGGCGAACAACATCCACACAATGCCGGCCAGAGCCGCCGGCAATGCGGTGACGATCACGAACGCGTCGCTCCATGAATGGAAGTTCACGACGATCAGCAGATAGATCAGCACAATCGCGCCGACCAGACCTAGCGACAGACCGAGGAACGCGCTATTCATCGTCTGGACCTGGCCGCGCAGCGTGACGATGGAACCCTTGGGCACGTCGTTCGCGGTCGAGCGCAGAATGTGCTGGATCTTCGCCGCCACGGCGCCGAGATCCTGACCTTGCGTTGTCGCGAACACGTCGTAGAGCGGTTCGATGTCGTAGTGCGAGACCACCGCATTGCCCACCCCGCGTGTAATCGTCGCAATGCCGCCGAGAATCTGCGCCTGGCCGCTCTTGCCCGTGACGGGCAGATTGTTCAGATTCGATAGAGACGTCATGCGATATTGCGGCGTCTGCGCGACGATCGGGTATGACACACCGTTCTTCGGATTGAGCCAGTACGTCGGCGATACCTGACTCGTGCCGGACAGGCTCGCCACCACGGAGTTGGTGACATCCTGTTCGGTGATGCCGAGCTGATCGGCGCGCGAACGATCCACTGAGACGGTGAATTGCGGATATGTCGACGCCTGTTGCATACGGGTATCGGCAATGCCGGGAATCATGCGCATGCGGCGCAGCACTTCGCTTGCGTACTGGTGATTGGCGGCCTGGTTCGGGCCCGCAACCTGCAGATCGATTGGCGCGGGTGCGCCGAAATTCAGAATCTGGCTGACGATATCGGCCGGCAGAAATGCAAACGTCGTGCCCGGGAACTGGCGTGGCAAGGTTTCACGCAACGCGCGCACGAAGTCCGCGGTGGGGCGATGATTTTCGTTCAGCGAAATCAGAATGTCGCCGTCTTGCGGGCCGATCGTGCCGCTATTGTTATAGGTCAGGTTGATGCCGCTGTTCGGCAAGCCGATGTTGTCGATGATGCTGCGCAACTGGTCTGGTGGAATGGCGCGGCGCACCGCGTTTTCGATCAGATCGAATTGCGCCGCGGTATCTTCGATCCGCGTGCCGACCGGCGCCCGCACGTGAATGGCGATTTCGCCGGAGTCGATGTCCGGGAAGAAATTGCGGCCGAGCCACGGAGCGAGCAGGAACGACGCTCCGACCACGATCAGAAAGCCCGTCACGAAGCGCTTGCGATGGGTGAGCGCGAGGCCGAGCACGATCCGATAAACGCCGCGCACGCGTTCGAAGCGATGTTCGAAGCCGCGCTGGAAGCGCACCAGCGGATTTCGCGAGGGCGCCGCGTGGGCATCGCCGCCATGCGGGGCCATCGTCGCGGCCAGTTCGCCGGAAGCGTGGCCGCCCGACGCATGCGCGCGCAGCAGGTATTGCGCCATCATCGGCACGAAGGTGCGCGAAAGGATGAAGGACGCGATCATGGCGAAGATCACGGCCTCGGCCATCGGCACGAACAGGAAGCGCGCAATGCCATCGAGCAGCAGCATCGGCACGAACACGATGCAGATGCACAGCAGCGACACGAACGCGGGCGCGACGATCTGCGCGGCGCCGTCGAGAATCGCGCTCTTGACGTCCTTGCCTTGCTCCAGATGCCAATTGATGTTTTCGATCGTAACGGTGGCATCGTCGACCAGAATGCCGACGGCCAATGCAAGGCCGCCCAGCGTCATGACATTGAGCGTCTCGCCCATTGCCGCGAGTCCGGCAATCGCCGCCAGCACGGCAAGCGGGATCGATGCCGCGATGATCAGCGTGGAGCGCCAACTGCCGAGAAACAGCAGGATCATCAGCGAGGTGAGCGCGGCGGCGATCACGCCCTCGCGCGCCACACCGCTCACGGCGCCTTTCACGAAGGTCGATTGATCGCCCATCGTGACGAGTTTGAGTCCCGCTGGCAACGTGGCCTCGATACGCGGCAGTTGTGCCTTCACGCCGGAGATGATGTCCAGCGTGGAAGCGGAACCGTTCTTGAGGATGCTCATCAGGACCGCGCGGTGTCCGTCCACGCGCACCACGTTGCCTTGTGGCGGATAGCCGTCGCGCACGTGCGCCACGTCGCGGATATAGATCGTGGCGCCGTCCACCGTCTTGATCGGCAGCGCGTTCAGTTCGTCGAGCGCGAGCGGACTGTTGTTCAGTTTGATGTTGTATTCGAAGCGGCCGATCTTCTCGGTGCCCGCCGGAATGATCTGATTCTGCTGCGCGAGTGCGGTGGCAACGTCGTTTGCCGAAAGTTTCTTCGCCTGCAAGGCCTGCGGATCCAGATCGATCTGCACTTCACGCGTCTTGCCGCCGTACGGCGTCGGAATCGCCACGCCCGGTACGCTCAGCAATTGCGGGCGAATAAAATTGGTCGCGTAGTCGGCGAGTTTCTGTTCGTCGAGCGTATTGCTGGTCAGCGCCAGTTGCAGCACCGGCACGGTGGAAGCGTTGTAGTTCAGGATCTGTGGCGGCGTGGTGCCGGGCGGCATTTGCTTGAGCACGGTCTGCGAGACGGAAGTCACCTGCGCGGTGGCGGTGCGGATATCCACGGTCGGCTGGAAGAATATCTTCACGATGCCGTAGCCGCGAAACGACTGCGACTCGATATGGGCGATGTCGTTGACGGTGGTGCCGAGCGTGCGTTCGTAATAGGTGACGATGCGCCCGGACATGTCGTCCGGTTGCAGGCCGGCGTAATTCCACACCACGCTGATCACGGGAATGCGGATGTCGGGAAAGATATCCGTCGGCGTGCGCAACGCGGCAAGCGGGCCGATCAACAGGATCAGCATCGCGAGCACGATGAACGTGTAGGGCCGGGTCAACGCTAACCGGACTATTTTCAACATCGAAGGCTGCTCCGTTCAAAGACGCGATTGAATCTGCGCGGGAGTGTGGCAAGAGGACTCGCGCCGTTGGCGCGCTCCGGTAACGGCATTCTGGGGAGCGAGGCCTAACAGGCGCGGGCTAAACAGATGAAACTAGTTTTAGGAAGCGGCGTTTGACCGGCGATTGCCTCGATAGGCCTGCGCAAACGGCATTAGCGCTGCATGCAGCGCTAATGCCTGTCTGTGAAAACGGGAAGGTGTCGGTCAGCCGAACAGATAACCTGAGCCGCGAATCGTGCGAATCAACGGGCGCTCGCCGGGCATTTCAACTTTCTTGCGCAAACGCCCCACGTGCACGTCGATCAGGTTGGTGCCCGGGTCGAAGCGGCAACCCCATACGGCTTCGAAAATCATCGTGCGGGTGAGCACCTGGCCGGTGTGGCGCATCATGAATTCGAGTACACGGAATTCAGTGGGTTGCAGATCGAGTTCGCGCTGGCGGTGGGTGACTTTGCGGCGTACCAGGTCCAGCTCCAGCGCGCCGTTGCGCAGCATGGTTTCAGCTTTCGCATGACGTGGGCGCCGCCGCAACAGCACCTCGACGCGCGCGAACATTTCCTCGGGCGAGAATGGCTTGGTCAGATAGTCGTCGCCGCCGGCTCGCAGGCCCTGTATGCGCTGATCGACATCGGACATCGCGCTCATCACCAGCACGGGCGTTTCCATGCCCACGCCGCGCATGGTCGCGACGATCGTCAAGCCGTCGAGATCGGGCAGCATGCGATCGAGCGTCACGACGTCGTAGTCGCCTGCCATTGCTTTGGCCATGCCTTCCCGGCCCGTGCGCGCCACATCGACGGAAAAGCCGCTCGCGCTGAGCGTGCGAACGATGTCGTGAGCGATCAATTCGTCGTCTTCAATCGTCAATATTCTCGGCATGATGCGCGGACCCGATTCAGGCGACCGCGCGCAGGGCGACCGGGCGGTCCGGCGCGCGATACTGGCCGACCGCGAAGTCGATGAAGGTGCGCACGCGCATCGAAAGGTAATTACGGCCGGAGTAGAGAATCGACACGTGGCGCGAGCCGCCGTTGATCTCGAACTGTTCGAGCACCGGAATCAACGCGCCGCGCGCGAGATCGTCCGCGATGATCGGCATGGGCAGCAACGCGATGCCCATGTGGTTGAGCGCAGCCGCACGCACCATCGCGCTGCTGGTGGCGGTGAGCGCACTGCCGGTGCTGACGCGATAGATGCCGTCGGCATCCGCGAACTCCCAGGCTCGCGACGAACCGTCGGACACGGTCAGCAGACCGTGCCGGTTCAGCGCCGCGGGATCGCGAGGCGTGCCGTTGCGTGCGAGATAGGTGGGCGAGGCAACGGTGAGCTCGTCGACGCTGGTGAGTGTGCGGCTGACCAGGCTGGAATTGGCGAGGCGCCGGTCGTCGGAGAAGCACACGTCGAAGCCGCCTTCCACGAGATCGATGTGCGTATCGAACGTGGTCACGTCGAAGTCCACGCGTGGATGCAGCGCGCGGTAAGCGGCCAGTAGCGCGCCCAGCCCCGTGGTGGCGAAGGTCAGTGGCGTGGCGATCCGTAATGTGCCTTGGGGGTCGCGCGTGGTTTCAAGCAGACTGGATTCCATTTCGTCGAGCTTTTCGATGATCGCGCGGCAACCGTCGAGATATTCGCGCCCCACGTCCGTCAGCGAAAGACTGCGCGTGGTGCGGTTCAGCAAACGCATGTTCAGATGCGCTTCCAGGGTGCCGACGCTGCGCGTGACCGCCGCCGCGGATATACCTAACTGTCTCGCCGCGAGATTGAAGCTGGCGAGATCGACTACCCGAATGAAGACACGCATCGCTTGTAGCTGGTTCATGTTGGAACGGTAGAGAGGGGCGATGGATGCATCATCGGCGATGGTGGATAAATCCGCGCTGCTAGGTGCATTAAGTCTTTTTTAATTTCGTGCAATGTTCATGAACTGCGTGCGCGGACTGCTTCCGGTTCCGGAAATAAAGATCAGCAAAACTAAGCAAGGAGAAAGCGCGCAGACGAGGCCGCGCTTATGGAAGAGGCTTGAATGAAAGTGACGGCAGCCGGGTTGCGTCCGAAGTGGGGGGCTGCATGGCGCGGTGCGCGCGTGATCTGAAACGCAGTGCTGCGCGACGCGCAACAAACCCCCGCGCGCGGATGCTTCAGTTGAGCATGCCGTGGGTTGCCAGCGAGTCTTCCAGGTGGCGCGTGAGCGCGTGATGCAATTTGGCGAGGTTTTCGGCTGGCAGCGCGAAACCGGCCCAGCCGAGACCGGAATGACGCAGGAACAGCACTGCGCCGTCGTGCAGCGGATGCTTTTCGGTGTGCCAGCACGGGTCGATCTCGATCACATACTGGTGGGTGCGCAACGGCTCCGTGGGCACTTCCGGGCGCATGGCGGCGCGCAAGACGCCGAGGTGTTCGATCACCGCGTCCAGATCGGCCACCTCGAGCAGTACGACGCCGCCTTCGACGGCGATGCGAACCGCGTTCTGACCATATTCGTTGACTCTTTCAATGCTCATGGGGCGCGACATGTCCAGGCTCCTTGTGCAACTATCACGGTGCAGGAATTATGTCGCGGCCATGCCGAGGAAATCCTTAAAGTGTGCGATCCGTGGATGAAACTTTGTTTAAGGAACGTGCGCACCGCACCGGCCCTGCGTCCGCCAGAGTTCCGACCGCCGCGCGCTGCAAATATCGATTAAGTCATACTTTTAACCGACCCGATGTTTCAATATAGAAACATTTTTAGCCGTTCGGGAAATGCGCTGAAAAACCTTAAATCGAAGTTGAACGGATAAATAACGACCGGTTGCATCGAGGTGGCCGTTAAATTCCCGATTTGCGAATGAAGGTGCTATGGAACGGTCATTATCTGCGAGGTTTGGATTTCAGGTTTGAAACACTTTTGAATGTGGCTGCGACATACGTAAGTCACAAAACAGCTTGCTTGACAGGGGCGTGAGCGATACGCCACGATGACCGAAAAGGTCGTCTGGTAGCCACTTCCGGCGCTGGAGCCAAAGTTCAGTGCCGCAGCGATTGGCAGCGGATCCGATACGACCAGCGTGCCTCATATCAAACACCCGATAACTGTTTTCTTCATACATTCCGTTTTTCGATAGTATTTGTTTTTCAAATTTACTATAGCGAGGGGTTCGGCTAACATCACGCTTAATCCGTTAAGTGGCGTTGTCCGAAATCTTCCTCGTCATAATCATTCCGTTCATATCGGCCGCTAACGGGATCGGGGTCCACAATGTACGACAGCCTGGGGAAATATCATGCCGCACATGCACCTTGATACTGCGAGGATCACCTGGCTGCATACGCCGACACTGAGCGCGCGTAATGCGACGCGGCGAATCGGCGTGTTGCTTTTCGACGGCTTCTGGCTTCTGGGGCCGGGCACGGTGGTGGAGATGTTCCAGACCGCCAATGAACTCACCGCGTCACGCGCTGGCGAAGAACAGCCTTACGAAGTGCAATTCCTTTCAATGGACGGCGGCAGCGTCGCCAGTTCCTCTTCGGCGCGCATCTGGACTGACCGAATCGACGCGCGTTTCGGCAGCGGCTTCGACGTACTGTTTATCGCCGGCGGCTACGGTGCGCATGTGGCCGCGCGCGACGAGCGCGTGCTCGGCTGGCTGCGCGCGGTGCAATCGCGCACTCGCGCGATCGAAACGATCGGTGAAGGTCGGCTCGTTCTGGAAGCGGCCTGCCCGTCGGATCACGACGGACCGCAGGTGAACCGCTATCTGAACAGCGTGACCAACGACTCCGCACTGAGCGCATCGAATGATCGGCATGACTGTGCGCGCAGCGCGCTCATGTTCATCAAGCGTGATCTTGGCGCCGAGCTCGCCCGCAGCGTCGCCGACCGTGTGATGCCCGGCATGGCCGCCACCTGGGTGCCGTTGCCGGCTGAAGGCGGCACGCTCAGCGTGGCCGAAAAAATCCGTGCCGCGGCGCGGTGGATGGAGGCGAATTGCGACCGTCCGGTTTCGGTGGCGGACGCCGCGCAGGTGGCGGCGATGAGCGAGCGCAATTTCCTGCGGCGTTTCAAGCACGAAATGCAGGTCACCCCGTCGGACTATCTCTTGCAGATACGCCTGCGCATTGCCTGCAACTTCCTGACCGAGACCGAATTACCGGTCGACAAGATCGCGCGCCGCAGTGGTACGGGTAATGGCGATCGTCTGGCGAAAATCTTCCGCAAGCGCATGGCGTTATCTCCAACGGAATATCGCGCCCGCAGCCGCGTCGTGACGCAGGCGTAGTGTTGGTGAATGCGGCTGCGCCATTAGCCGCGCGCCTTATGCGAATTGGACGCGGCCGCCATCACGGCCGCGTTTTCGCCGGTCTAGCTTCTTACGAGTACAGCGGCAATGGGCAACAAGGTGATCGCGACGGCATTGCCGGAGGTCAAGCTCATCGAGCCCGAGGTGTTTTGCGACGAATTCGGCTTCTGCTTCGAGAGCTTTAGCGAGGACGAGTTTAACTGTGACGTCTCGCAAGCTTTCCAGTTTGTGCAGGACCGGCATTCGAGCGCGGTGCATGGCGTATTGCGCGGGCTGCACTATCAGGTGCAGCGTCCTCAAGGGCGGCTCATGCGGGTCGTCGTGGGCGAAGTGTTCGGCGTCGCCGTGGACGTACGGCTCAATTCGCCGAATTTCGGCAAGTGGTGTGGGGCGCATCTGAGCGCGGCCAACCACCGCCAGATCTGGGTGCCGCCGGGCTTTGCGCACGGTTTCGTGGTGCTGTCCGACGTCGCCGAGTGTTTGTGGAAGACCACGGAATACTGGTTTCCCGAACTGGAGCGCTGCATCCTGTGGCGCGATCCCGACATTGGCATTGAGTGGCCAATCGATTTCGAGCCGATCCTCGGCGCGAAGGATGCCGCGGGCCGGCGTCTCTACGAAGCGGAAAACATCGCCTGAGCGGAGCGCGGAGTGCAGCCGCGCGTGCCGCTGTCCTGCGCTTCCGATCAGCGGCTTGCGACCACGGCGCCGACACTTGCAGTGACCACCAGCAGCGAACCCGCGATCTGCAATACCCCCATCGCCTGATTCAGCACGACGAAGCCCGCTAACGCGCCGATTGCCGGTTCGACACTCATCAGGATCCCGAATGAACCGGCCGGCATGTGCCGCAATGCCACCATTTCGAGCGCGTACGGCAGCAGCGGGACCAGTATCGCGAGGCCCGCCGTCGCCGCGACCTGGGCGCCCGCGACGTGCAGCCCGCTTTGCGCAAGTCCGAAAGGCGTGGCCACGAGTGCGGCGGCGATCAACGACACCGATAGTCCTTCGAGTCCCGCGAATAGGGTGCCGGTCTTTTTCATCAACACGATATAGCTGCCCCAGCCGAGCGCCGCGGCGCACGCGAGCAGCACGCCGAGCGGTTCGCCGATCCAGCCGGCGCGATCGCGCGAAAGCAGTATCACACCGGCAATCGCCAGCGCGGGCCAAAGCAATGCTCGCGCGCGGCGCACCGCGAAGGTCGCCACTGCGAGCGGCCCGAGAAAGTCGATCGCGACGGCAAGCCCTAGCGGAATGCGCTGGAGCGCCGTGAAGAAGCACAACGTCATGCCGGCCATCGCCGCGCCGAGCGCGCCGGCGGCCATCCAGTGCGAACGCGAGTAGCTTCTGAAGCGCGGGCGCACCAGCAGCGCGAGCACCAGCGCCGCCCAGCACAGGCGCAGCCACGTGGTGCTGAGCGAACCGTACGCGGCCATCGTCGGTGCGGAGAGGGCGGCGCCGAATTGCACGCTCGACATCGACAGCACGCACAGCAACGCCGCCCCGGCGGCGGCGCGGGCCGGCTTCACGTTGTTCTGCGAGGAATTCAGCGGGGATTGAATAGTCGTGTCCTGCATGGTCGTCGGTGTGCCGCTCGATGGAATCTGTTGACCCTATCTTATCGGTGCGTGCGGTATTAAGATAAGTTGATATTTCTTATGCCGACTTCAAGAACTTTTATGACCCGAGATCTCGACAGCAGCCTGCTGCGCACCTTTGTCACCGTGGCGGAGACGGGCGCGGTGGGTGTGGCGGCGGCGCGGCTCGCGCGTACCCAGGCGGCGGTGAGCATGCAGTTGCGCCGGCTCGAAGAAGAACTGGGGCAGCGTTTGCTCGACCGCTCGCCGCGCGGCGTGCAGCTCACCGAAGCCGGGCATCTGTTGCTGCCCTATGCTCACACGATCCTCGGCGCGGGTGCCGACGCACGCCGCGCGTTGGGCGCCGGGCAAGTGTCCGGCACCGTGCGACTCGGTATGCTGGAGGACATCGCGGTCGGCCGTTTGCCGCGGGCATTGCGGCGTTTTTCGATCGCATACCCGCAAGTGGCGCTGGAAATCGTGGTCGACAGCAGTGCGGCATTGTCGAACCGGCTCGCGGACGGCAGCCTCGACGTGGTGGTCGGCGATCCCGCGCTGGTCGACGCCGCGCCGCTTCTTACGTGGACGCAGCCCCTCTTCTGGGTCGGCGCGCGCGGCTTTGGCCGCGACGCGCGGGCGCCGTTGCCGGTGGTGGCATTCGGCGACGCGTGTCTGTGGCAGCAGCAGGTGCTGACGGCGCTACGGCGCGCGGGGATCGCGTGGCGCATCGTGTGCACGAGCACCAGCTTGCCGGCCGTGCAATCCGCCGTCGAAGCCGGGCTTGGCGTATCGGTGCTGCTCGACGGCAACATCCGCTCGGAGTCGATGCGCGTGCTCGGCCATGCCGAGGGTTTGCCCGATGCGCCCACGGCGGACTTCGGGCTCTTCATGCGGGAGGTTTCCGGCGCGCAGGCGGCGGCCGTGCAGACTTTGCAAACATTCCTCTGCGAGGAATTGCATCTCGGCTTGCGCGAAGGCGAGCCACAGCTTGCGTCGGCTGCGGGCTAGTGCGCCATTCAGCGCTCCCATGTGAGTTTTTACGACATTTTTTCTTGAGACGCACCCACTCGAAATCTACACTTCGGGCATCCTGATACCGCGAGGTGCTCAACGTGAAGCGACGTGCAACGACGCAACAATCCGTTCGTATCGATTACGTGTGTCACGGCGTGGGCCGTGTCGAATTGCGCCGCTTCGATCCGGCGCGCGATTCGTTCGTTGCGCTGACGGCAATGTTGCATCGCGCTTTCACGCCGCTCGGCGCGATGGGCCTCAATTGCACTTGTGTCGATCAGACCGTCGAGACGACACGCCTGCGCGCAACGCGCGGCGATTGCTATGTGGCGGTATGCGACGGACGCATCGTCGGTACGATGACGCTCTATGCCCTGGACCGTGAGTCGGCCTGCGAGCTTTACCGTCGCGACGATATCGCCAGCTTGCGGCAGTTCGCCGTCGAGCCGGTGTGGCAGGCGCGAGGGATCGGCACCTTGCTGATCGCATTCGCCGACCATTGGGCCGCGACGCGAGGTTATGCCGAGCTTGCGCTCGATACGCCGCAACCGGCCGCGCATCTGATCGCATTTTATCGTGGCCAGGGGTTTCGTATCGTCGATTTCGTGCGCTTCGACGGCAAGCGGTACGACAGCGCGATCCTGAGCAAGCCGCCGGTGGCGACGCGCACGCTCGCCAACTGGTCGCATCGATTGAGTGCGCGGGCGCAGATTGCGCGAGCGGCGTGAACGCTAGGACGCGCCGAGCGTGAGTCAATGGCTGGCGAGGCGCAGCTCACAACGATCTAAATGTATCGGCGCGACGAATCGTCAATTTGATCGGGCTTTAATCGTCGACTGTCAGCCCGCTGTGCGCGATTCCTTCGAGCAAATCATCGCGCAGCGCGTCCAGCGCAGGATCGCGCAAGTTTCGAGGGCGCGGTGCAGCGATGTGGATCTCACGCGTGATGCGGCTCGGGCACCCATCACCAGGCGGCGACAACAACAGCACGCGGTCGGAGAGATAAAGCGCTTCGTCGAGATCGTGGGTGACCAGCAGCGCGGCTGTCCTGTGTGCGTGCGTCAACGAAAGCAGGACGTGTTGCAAGCGTGAGCGCGTGATCGCGTCGACGGCGCTGAACGGCTCGTCGAGCAGCAGCAGGTCGGGCTCCGCGAACAGGCCGCGCGCCAGCGCCACGCGTTGCGCCATGCCGCCCGACAGCCGCTTGGGCAGCGCATCGCGAATGCCTGGCAAGCCGACCTCGGCGAGCAGCGCATCGACGCGTGGATCGTGTCCCTTTCGCGGTCCGGCGGCGAACGCGATATTGTCGGCAACGCTTAGCCACGGCAGCAGCCGGGGCTCCTGAAAGATCACGCCGATCTTCCCGGAAGGTCCGCGCTGCGATTGCTTCTCAAGCAGCACCGAACCGGCGGTGTCCGGATCGAGGCCTGCAATCGCGCGAAGCAGCGTGCTTTTTCCACATCCGCTGGGGCCGACCAGACTGACGATCTCACCGCGAGCCACTTCAAACGATACCTGTTCGAACACCGTGCGTTGCCCGAAGCGCCGGGTCAGCCCGCGCACTTCGAGCATGGGGGCGGGAGCGTGGCTCATTGTGCGTCTCCCGGCCCATTGCGTGCGTCGCGCCAGGACAGCATGCGCGTCTCGATCGCCTTGAAGGCGCCGTCGCTCAGTTTGCCGAGCAGCGCGAGCAGCAGGATCGCGCCGAAGACGAGATCAGGCCGGCCAGTCTCGCGCCCGTCGCTCAGCAGATAGCCGAGTCCGCGTGTCGCGGCGATCAGCTCCGCGGCAACCATGAACATCCACGCAAGGCTCAGGCCGGTACGCAAGCCCGTGAAAATCTGCGGCATCGACGCGGGCAGGAGGATGCGTGTGAACAGCGCGCGTCGCGTCAGCCGGTTGACTTCACCGAACTCGATCAGCTTGCGGTCGACGCCCTGTATGCCGGCCACGACGCCAAGCTGCACTGGAAAGAATGCGCCGATCGCGATCAGCGTGATTTTGGGCGCTTCGTCGATACCCATCCAGAGCAAAAGGATCGGCACCCAGGCGAGCGAAGGAATCGCGCGCAGCGCCTGAAACGCGGGGTCGAGCAGTGCATCGACGCGGCGGCTCAGCCCCATGGCCGCGCCGATCAGCAATGCGAACGCGGAGCCGAGCGCAAAGCCTGCGCACACCCGCGCGATGCTCGCGCCGACATGCCGCGCGAGGCGTGTGCCGCCGAGTTCCCACAGCGTTTCTACGATAGAACTCGGCGCGGGCACGAGATGCGCCGGCAACACGGACGACCGGACCAGCGCTTCGATCGCTGCGAGAAACAGAACCGGCAGCGCAAGCCCGGCATAGCGCCACGGGCGCAACGGGTCGCGGGTGCGCTGATCCAGCACTGGCTCGTTCGCGGACAGCCGTTGCGAAGCGCGGCTCGCAAGCGCGAGCGTCTCTTCAGTGGCGGCCATGGTTGCCACCGCCGGTGCATGCACTGACTGCTTGGGAGATTCGTATTGAGCGCATTATTTCGCGTTGGTGTTAGCGGACGCGATGACGGGTTGGGCGATTTTCGGATCGATCAACGCGTCGATGACCTGGTTGAGATCCGTGCCGCTCTTCACCAGTTGCTCATCGACGAGAATCGGCGCCGCGGCTTTGAGCGCGGCGATCTGCTGCGCGCCGGGCTGCGGGTGGCTGAAGTCGTTACGGCTGAGTTGCAGCTTCGCGACCGCGAGCGACACCTTCGATTCTTCGGAGACGATCTTCGCCGTGTCGTCGGGATGCGCGGCGATCCACACGCGCGCCTTCTCATACACCTTCAGCACGCGGGCGAGCGCGTCCCCATGTTCGCGGATGAAGTCCTCGCGCGCGTTCAGGAAGCCCCACGTATTGAAGTCGACGTTCCGGTACAAGAGGCGCGCGCCGTCGTCCACCTGCGCGGCGGCCATGTGCGGATCGAGACCGGCCCATGCGTCGACCTGTCCATTGGCAAGGGCGGTGCGGCCATCCGGATGCTGGAGATTCACGAGTTCGACGTCGTCGCGCGACAGTCCCGCCGTATGCAGCGCGCGCAACGTGAAGAGGAACGGGTCGGTGCCCTTGGTTGCGGCGATCTTCTTGCCTTTCAGGTCGGCGAGACTCTTGATCGAAGAGTCCTTGCGCACGACGAGCGCGGTCCACTCGGGGCGCGAAAAAATATAGACGGCGCGGATCGGATTGCCGTTCGCCTTGCCGAGAACGGCGGCCAGACCCGCCGTCGAGCCGATATCGATCGCGCCGCTGTTCAGATACTCGAGCGCGCGGTTGCTGCCGAGGCTGAGCACCCATTTGACCGGGGTATGGTCGGCGGCGAACTCCTGTTCCAGCCAGCCGTTGCGCTTGATGACGAGGCTTTCCGGCGAGTAATACGCGTAGTCGAGCTTCAGTTCGGCAAGCGGCGCAGCCTGCGTGCTGCCAACGAAGCACAGCGCGAGCGCGGCCACTGCTGCCGTCATGGACTTGCGCAGAACGCGCGCGCGGCGAGCGGGCGATTGGTGTGCCGCCGCGAAGAATGCAAAACCCCGAACCAGTGCCATTGATTGTCCTTGTGATCGATCTTGATCTGGACGTTCAATGTAGCGAAAGCGCTCACGCAAGCGAACCAATTAAAGTTCAGAATCAAAGCAGTTCTGGCGCTATTGCAGAGCAGGGGGGGCGGTGGGTGGAGGAAGGAGGGAAGAAATCCAGGGAAGAACCCCGGCACGGGCAGCAATAATTGCAATACCGTGTGGCAAGTATTGCAACGTAGTGCTGATTCTCGCGCCGGGATAGGGGTGTTTCCGCCTAAACGGACTAGGCGCTCATCAGCGTCGCATCACGCCCATCAGCAAGGTGACGAGGAAGATCACCACGAAGATGAAGAACAGGATCTTGGCGATTTCCGTCGCGCCTGCGGCAATGCCGCCAAAGCCGAATACTGCGGCGATGATTGCGATAATGAAGAAGATTGCAGCGTATCGAAGCATGGGGCCTCCCACCGGTGGATTGCTGGATTGATCATGAGAAACGGCGACTCGTTGTGGGCACTGCGTGCCTTGACGGGTTATTTGCCGGCGAGCGGAATAGAGCAATAGGTGTGCCCAGACCCGGCATGTGGCGCGCCGCCCAGAATCGCGGGTGGGTGCGTTGCGCCTTCTGGCGCATCATCCTTCCGTGTGCCTCAGCCTTTCTGAAAGACAAAGTCACACCGCTGCGGCGCACGGCTCATGGCTTACGGCCTGTTTTCTTCTTTTGAGCGTAGATCAAGGCGCCAGTTTCAACGGGGATGAACGGCGCCTGAAAGTGATCGATCAGAAAGTCGATGAATGCCCGTGCGCGCGCGGTCTGGTTCCGCTGGCTGGGATAGTAGACAAACAGATCGGCCGAGGGCAGTACCGTTTCCGGCAAGACGAGTTTTAATCTGCCGCTCTGAACGTACTTCGCCAGATCCCATTCGGAGCGGATCAATATGCCGTGCCCGTCGAGCGCCCACCGCAGCACGATATCGCCGTCATTGCTCGACAGCGCTCCTTTGACTTTCAGCGCTTCGGTGTGGTCGCCCTGCATATATCGCCAGACGCCATAGGCATCGTCGTTCTGCCGATGAATGATGCAACGGTGCCGAACGAGGTCCTCCACGCGTTCCGGTGTCCCAAAGCGTTCGAGGTATTTGGGCGAGGCGCAAAGAAAACGGCGATTGCTCATGATGCGCCGCGCGCTAAGCCGGCTGTCGGGAAGCTCGCCGAAGCGGATCGCCATGTCGAATGCTTCTTCCACGAGGTCGATGGGCCGGTCGGTGACTTCAAACTGGATTTCGACATTCGGAAAGCGCTTCGCGAAGTCAGACACGAGCGGCGCGATGGTCGTGCGCCCGAAACCCAGCGTGGCATTGATCCGTAACAGGCCATGAGGGTCCGACCGAGTCCCGGATATCTCGTCTTCCATCTGCCGGATCTGCCCGACGATCTGCGCGGCATAGTGCAGATAGGTCTCGCCTTCCGGCGTCAGGCTGACGCTGCGCGTGGTTCTGTTGACCAGTCGCGCGCCCAGTTTCTGTTCGATCAGCCCCAGACGTTTGGTTGCCGCCGGCGGGGTGAGGTCGAGCGCGCGCGCCGCGCCCGACAGGCTTTTCAGTCTGGCAAGGAGGATGAAAAACTCGAAATCGGATGCCGGGTCAGTGGCCACTCTGGTTATTCGCCTAAAGTAAAAAATGAAATGAATTTAGGCGAATTCTAGCGCGGCGTTTCGCGGATAAGCTAGTTTCCATTGCAGCCTGACGCATGCAATACGTGCCCAAAACTCAGGAGACCCCGCGATGAGAATCGTTGAAATCCGCGAAAAAACCGTTCCGATCAGTTCCCCAATCCGCAATGCCTACATCGACTTCAGCAAGATGACGCTGAGCCTCGTCGCCGTGGTGACGGATGTCATGCGCGACGGAAAGCCGGTAGTCGGTTACGGCTTCAATTCCAATGGCCGCTACGGCCAGGGCAAGCTGATGCGCGAGCGCTTCATTCCGCGCATTCTCGAAGCCGATCCCACCACGCTCGTCAACGACGCCGGCGACAACCTCGATCCGCACAGGATCTGGGCCACCATGTTCACGAATGAAAAGCCGGGCGGCCATGGCGAACGCTCGGTGGCGATCGGCACCATCGACATGGCAATCTGGGACGCGGTGGCGAAGATCGAAGGCAAGCCGCTGTTTCAGTTGCTGGCTGACCGCTACGGTAATGGGCAACCGGACCGCAAGATTTTCGTTTATGCGGCGGGCGGTTACTACTATCCCGGCCAGGACCATGGAAAGCTGAAAGACGAAATGCGCAGCTACATTGACCGGGGCTATACGGTCGTGAAGAAGAAAATCGGCGGTGCTTCGCTCGATGAAGATCTGCGCCGCATCGACTCGATTCTGAGCGTGCTGGGTGACGGACAGAAACTTGCTGTCGACGCCAATGGCCGCTTCGATCTCGACACGGCGATCCAGTACGCCAAAGCGCTCTCGCAATACGACCTGTTCTGGTACGAAGAACCGGGCGATCCGCTCGACTACGAATTGCAGGCCACGCTTCGCAATTACTACGACAAGCCCATGGCGACCGGCGAAGACCTGTTCTCGATGCAGGATGCTCGCAACCTCATTCGCTACGGCGGCATGCGTCCTGATCGTGACTGGCTGCAGTTCGATTGCGCGTTGAGCTATGGCCTCGTCGAATATCTGCGCACGCTCGATATGCTGCATCAGCACGGCTGGTCGCCGAGCCGCTGCATTCCGCACGGCGGACACCAGATGTCGTTGAACATCGCCGCCGGCCTCGGGCTGGGCGGCAACGAATCGTATCCGGACCTTTTCCAGCCCTACGGCGGTTTCCCGGACGGCGTGAAAGTGGACAACGGCTATATCACCATGCCCGATCTGCCGGGCATCGGCTTCGAAGGAAAGGCCGATCTCTTTGCCGAGATGCAAAAGCTGTCCGCATAAGTCATTAGCAACCCTACACGCCGGCACGTGTGTCGGCGTGGCGTTCACAAAAACAGACAAAGAGAACGCCGGAGAATTCGGTCCGTGCGCACCGCGGTGGTGGATGCCGCTGCGAGTGCTCACCCTGAATTTCATTAGAAGATGCCACGCATAGGAGACAGTCATGCGGGTTTCAAAGATTGGAAAATCGCTTTCCAGGCTCTACGTACAGGTTCTGATTGGCATTGTTGCCGGTGTCCTCGTCGGCCATTTCTACCCTGACATCGGTTCTCAACTCAAACCACTGGGCGATCTGTTCATCAAACTGATCCGGATGCTGCTTGCGCCGATCATCTTCGCATCCGTTGTCGTGGGTATTGCCCGCATGAACGATCTTCATGAGGCCGGCCGCGTGGGCGTCAAGGCGCTCGTGTACTTCGAGGTTGCCTCGACGATTGCTCTTGCCGTTGGCCTCGTTGTCGTGAACGTCATCAAGCCGGGCAGCGGTATGAACATCGATCCCGCCCATATCGACAGTTCGTCGATTTCCACCTACACCCATGCGGCGCAACAGCACGGCATGCTCGAGTTCTTCATGAGCATCGTGCCGAACAGCGTTGTCGGCGCGTTTGCGAATGGCGATATCCTGCCGATCATTTTCTTTTCGCTGCTGTTCGCGATCGCTCTCGCCAAACTGGGTCCACGTACCGCGCCGTTCGTCGACATGCTCGACATGTTCCTTCAGGGCATGTTCGGCGTCGTGCGAATCGTGATGTATGTCGCGCCTGTCGGCGCGTTTGGCGGCATGGCATTTACCATCGCGAAGTACGGAATCGGCACGCTGGCATCGTTCGGTCAGTTGATGCTGTGCCTTTACCTGACCTCGATTTTCTTCGTGGTCGTCGTGCTTGGACTGGTCATGCGAATGAGCGGATTGTCGCTGTGGAAGTATCTCCGCTACATCAAGGACGAAATCTTCATTACGCTCGGTACGGCTTCGACCGAAGCAGTGCTGCCGCAGATGATGATCAAAATGGAGAAGCTGGGTTGCTCGCGCCCTGTTGTCGGGATGGTGCTGCCCACAGGCTATACGTTCAATGCCGACGGTACGGCGATTTACCTGACCATGGCTTCGATGTTCGTTGCGCAAGCGCTGAACATCCACCTGACGATCTGGGACCAGCTTCTGCTTCTCGGCGTGCTGCTGCTGACATCCAAAGGGTCGGCGGGCGTAGCCGGAGCCGGGTTCGTCGCACTGGCCGCCACGCTGGCCTCGATGCACAAGATCCCCGTGTCCGGACTGGTGCTGCTGTTAGGTGTCGACCGCTTTCTCAACGAGGCGCGAGCGGTCACGAACCTGATCGGCAACGGAGTGGCGACCATCGTGGTGGCGCGATGGGAAGGTGCGCTCGATATGCACCGCGCCCGCGCCATGCTCGACAGGGTCGACACGAACCTCGATGCGCTGGAGTTACCCGCGCAGGCGCCGACGGATCGGACGCCTCCAGATGACATCGTTATCCGGCCTCGCACGCATTGAATCGACCTCCGTGATCAACCGGCGCGACCTCGCGCCGGTGTATTCACCGGGCGTTGCATTCGCTTGTGAGGAATCGACACGAGAGATGATTGTCACGCGCATCACAGCAAACATCCGGTGGCGCGCGTTGCCATTACCTACACTTGGATTGCGCGCAGAACGCTTTCGCGCATCAACGGCGCAATAGCGTTCGCGATCCGACTTGCGCGTCTGAATCCCGTCTCGTGTCAATCGTAAGGGGAATCGTCATGGCGACGTATGTGGTACTTGCACAATTCACTGATCAGGGAATCCGTAACATCAAAAACAGCCCGCAGCGTGCGGGTCAAGCGGCGGAATTAGCCAAGACCTTTGGCTGTGAAATGAAAGAGATCTACTGGACGTTGGGCGAATATGACATTGTCACGCTGATCGAAGCACCCGACGAGCAGAGCTTCGCGTCATTCGGATACGCGCTGGGCTCGGCCGGCAACGTCCGCACGCGAACGCTGCGCGCTTTTACGAAGGACGAGTGCAGCGCGATTATCGGCAAACTTCCATAAAACGCGCCCCCGCGCGCAACGCAAAAGCCCTGCAGACGAAAACCGCCGGCAGGGCAAAGCGCTCAACACATACAGTTCTCAACCGACGGACATTGAAACGAAACGCATCGCGCCCGCCGCGGCTAGCATCATGGCGGCATGAGTCATGCCGCCATGAGTTGGCGCATCAAGGCTTGGCGGCGTCCGTCACCTCATCGCTCCAGTAGGGCGGCAGTGCTTTATACGGATTGCCACCGGACAGCGACGTCACATACACGCCGCCCGCGCCGTGCGCCTTCGCGTATTGCACGACGCCCGGCAGTTGCGCGGCGGTCGCGCCGTACACCATGTGCACGAAGCGGCTCTTCGGATAGGCGGCCTGCCAGCTCATCGGCTGGTATTTCGCGTAGCTCTTGGCGGTGCTCTCGAACACGACGAACTGGTCGGCCGTCGGCAGGCTGGCGTACAACTCAGGAATGTTGGTGCCCGGATTGGCCGTTACCGAATAGGTGGCGTTCAGCCCTTTGATGTAGTTGTAGATCGACTGGTAGAACTGGATGTGCGACATCTGGCTGTCGGACGTCATCTCGTCGATGAAGAAGCCGTCCACCTTATACAGCGCCACATAGGTGTTGATGTCGGTCACGACCGCCGACAGCGAGCGCTTGCCGTAAGACGTGGACACATAGCCCAGTACCTTGCCGCCCGCGGCGCGCAGTTTGGCGACGGCGGCGGCATAGTTCGGATCTTCCTTGACGCCGGGGCCGCTGTTCGGATTCAGAATGGCGGTGGTCGGCACTTTGCGCGCCGTGGTCGTGAGACTGTTCCAGTTCGCGACGCTACTGGTGGCGTTGAAGTAGGAGGGGACGACGACGCTGGTGGTTGTGGTGGTGGCCGCGAAGGCAGTGCCGTTCAGGCATCCCACTAACAGGCCCGCGATCAGTCCGGCCCGTTTCAAACATTTGCCGGTTCGGCCCAGGAGGCGGGTTTTCTCCGCCGATTCCGAAGCAGCAAATGCAAATGCAAATTCAACCGCAACCGCACCCATTCCCCGATTTTTTTGCATGTAGCCTCCTGACGCGGTCTTTTGAAACCGCTGTCGATTGGCCCGCCGTGGATACGGCGGGCAACTGGCGAACTCCCGCAGGGGAGTCCCTATAGTTTTGCGTCGCCGGATCGCTCCGGGTTTGCCCAACTGCGCTAACGGCATCCCTTCGGATTTCTTTAGGGCGCCGTTCGATTTTTTTTGCCGCGTTTGAAGCGAGAGGCGTGTGACCGATGTTCCGATATCGTTTTTGGGAATTTGCTTTTCGGTATTTTTGTACCACACGTGCGTTGTCAAAATCATTTAAATGAATCGAACGCTTTACGAAAAAGCACGCCAGTTCAAAATTTTTGCGATTATTGATCAGAGGATTGAAGTTCGGCGGAGTATCGATCGGACTTGCTGCAGCGATTTACCAACACATTCACGAATCGCTTGACGAATCGATTTTGGAGGAGCGGGTCGGGCAATAGCGTTCGCACTTCGGCGCGCAATCGTTTGCCTTTCAATTCAAGTGGATGCGTTTTTCATTGTTTAACTGTCCGGCGTCAGACATTGGCGTATGCGAGCTTGAGACGGCCCTATCTGATGTGCTATCTTGCTCGGCCTTAGCAGGAAACAAACAAAGAGTCGGTTTCGCATCCGTCGCAACGTCGAATTTGCGTCGTGTAAATAATGCAGATTGGGCCGGCTTTAAAATCAGCTAGCGGAAATTTTCTCCATACGGAGTTAACGCCGCTCGCGTTCAGACTGAACGGGGAAAGATTTTGGCGATGAAGAAGCGGACCCGGGCGCGCGCCGGCTGGGACTCTTGCGGGGTTGTCGAAAGTGCGGGCGAACGATTTCTTACACGCACCTTGATTGCGGTCATGCTCGGCACGGCCGGTATCGCACCGCTCGTGACGCATGCTGAGGTTGCGCCGTTGCAGTCCGCTGCCGCGGCCGCCAGTTCTGCTTCCTCTCAGCCCAACCTGGCTTTCTTTTACGCGGCCAATCCGCCAGTCGGCGAATTACAGGCATTCGACTCGGTCGTGGTCGATCCGGCTACCGGCTTTGATCCGGCGGCCCATCCGCTGGCTCATACCACGTGGATCGCGCGCACTAACGGTGCGGAGTCCGCCGGTTCGGCCGAGGCTTTCCTCTCCAGTCAGATTGAGCCGCTGTGGCAGCGCGGCTATCGCGGCTTCCTGCTCGACACGCCCGCGGCCATCGCCGCGGCCGGGCGTATTCATGATGCGCATCCGGACGCGCGGCTCGTGGCGGGCGGCGCCGACGTCATGCGCAACGCGCTGCCGTATGCGAAGTCGCTCTACGCGGTGGTCGGCGATTCGCTGATTCGCGGCGTGGACGACGGCGGCCAGCTTCTCGAAGTCGCGGAATCGTTGCGCGCGCAACGCATTGCGGCGGCCCGCGCGTTCACGCAGCAAACCCGCGTGCCTGTCGTGTCGCTGGAGTATTGCGCCCGCAACGACCGGCAATGCGCCCGTGATACGGCCGCGCGCGTCGTGTCGGCCGGCATGCTGCCGTATGTCACGAGCAAGGCCCGCGACGTGGTCGGCATCGGCAAGATCGAAGTGCTGCCGCGCAAGATTCTCGTCGTGTAGGACCGCGACACCAAAGATCCGCTCGACCTGAGCGCCGGCGTGCGCGATCTGGCCACGCCGCTCAACTATATGGGCTACGACGTCGAGTACGCCGACTTCTCGTCGCGTCTGCCGGACGCCATCACGCCAGACCGTTATGCGGGCGTGGTCGCGTGGATCCAGCGCGGCGCGGTGCCCGATCCCGAGGCGTGGCAACGCTGGGTCGCCGCCCGCATGGCGGATCATATTCCGCTCGCCTTCCTCGGCCAGTTCGGTTTCGACGCCGCCGGTTCGGCCGGCGCGGCGCTCGATCTGCAAGCGGTGGGCGGCACGCTGGCCGCGCCGGTCACGGTGGTCAAGAGCGACCCGATGGTCGGCTTCGAAATCAGCCCGAAGCCGGAGCCGCGCGATCTGCAAGGCGTGCGCGTGGGTTCACGCAGCCAGCCGTTGCTGCGCGTGTCGGCCAACGGCGTGCTGCTCGATCAGGTCGCGCTCACGCCGTGGGGCGGCTATGCGCTGAGTCCCTACACGGTGACCTCGCTCGACAGCATCGAGCAGGAGCGTTGGGCCATCCAGCCGATGGCGTTCATGAAAGCGGCGCTGCATTTGCAGGACATGCCGTCGCCGAGCGTCACGACCGAAAACGGCCGGCGTCTGTTCATGTCGCACGTGGACGGCGACGGTTTCGCTTCGCGCGCCGAGTTCCCCGGCCCCGACTATTCGGGCGAAGCGCTGTATCAGCAGATCTTCACCCGCTATCAGGTGCCGATGACACTCTCGGTGATCGAAGGCGAGGTCGGTCCGAAGGGCCTGCATCCGGAGATCTCGCCGCGTCTGGAAGAGATCGCCCGCAAGATGTTCGCGCTGCCGCACGTCGAGATCGGCACGCACACGTATTCGCATCCGTTCCAATGGGAGCAGGTGGACAGCAAGACCGGCGCGCAAGTGGACCGCGGAGGCGGCGACGCGGCGTTCTCGCTGAACATTCCGGGTTATCACTTCAATATCGACCGTGAGATCACCGGTTCGATCGACTATATCAACACGCGTCTCGCGCCGGCCGGCAAGAAGACGGTGATTCTGCAGTGGTCGGGCGACTGCCGGCCGCCGGGCTTCGTGGTGCGCAAGGTGTACGAGGCGGGCGTCTACAACTTCAACGGCGGCGACACGGTCATCACGAAGTCGGCCAATAGCTGGACCAATATCGCGCCGATCGGCGTGGACAAGGGACCTGGCGCCTATCAGGTGTATGCGCCGAACCAGGACGAGAACGTCTACACGAACGACTGGCAAGGCCCGTTCTATGGCTTCACGCGCGTGCTCGAAACTTTCTCGATGACCGACCGGCCGCTGCGCTTCAAGCCGATCGACATCTATTACCACATGTACAGCGGCACCAAGGTGGCCTCGTTGCGCGCGCTCGACCAGATCTTTTCGACGGTGCTCAAGCAGCCGGTCATGCCGGTCTACGTGAGCGAGTACATCCGCAAGGTGCTCGACTGGCACACGTTCGCGGTGGCGAAAGAGGTGGGCCCGCAGGCGGGCGACTGGATCGTGCGCGGCAATGGCGAAGTGCGCGAGCTGCACTGGCCGCAGGCGGCCAAACCGTCGCTGGATAACGCTTCGGGCGTGACCGGTTTCGCGAACGGCCCCGACGGCACCTATATCCATATCGACGGCGGCAGCGCCCGCTTTGCGATCGGCGGCGCCGCGACCCAAGACGCGTCGCCGTATATCGGCGAAGTCAACGGTTTCGTGCGCAACTTCCGGCGCACGCCGCAGGGCATGCGTTTCGAATTCGCCGGCCATTACCAGCCGTTCGTCAAGCTGGCCAACGCGCAGCAGTGCAAGGTCAGTGTCAACAACCAGGCTGTCGCCACGCGTCGCGACGGTGATTTCCTGCGTTTCGATACGCAGGCCGATATCGGCCACAAGCTGAACTACAAGTCAGTCGAGGTCGCCTGTGGCCGATAATCGTCCTCGTATCGCGCCCACGTGGCTCGTTCTGCTGCTCGCCGGTGTGGTGTTGATCACGCTGTACCTCGTGCATCCGCGCGGCGGACTGCGCAGCCGGATGACGTCGACCGACGCGCCGAGCGATCTCAGCATTGCCTATCTCGAAGCATGGCTGCGCGTGCAGCCCGACAACACGGAAATCCTCTCGGTGCTCGGCACGCAATATGTGCGTCTGGGGCGCAACGAGGACGCGCGCCGTATCGCCACCCGCATGGAGGCGATTCCCAGCGAACAGATGCATCGCGCGGCGCAGTTGCTGCGCCTGAGCGTCGACACGCGCGAGACGTTCGCGCTGCCCGCCAATGATCCGGGCCGCGAGGCCGCGCTCGCGCGCTTGCGTACCCAGCTCACGAATGCGGCGGCCCTGTCGTGGTCGAATGCCGATCTGCAGATGCTGGCTGAGGCAGCCGCCTCGGTGAACGCGCAACAACTCGCCGGCCAACTGTATGCGCGCCTCGCCGCGCAGGATCCGGCGCAGCAAACGCGCTGGAACCGCGAAGTGGTGCGCTTCGCCATGTACGGCGGCGACTATCGCGGCGCGGCGAACGCCTGGTTCCGCCTGCAAGCGGCCGCGGCGACCTTCGATGCGCAGCGTCAGTGCTTCATCGCCGGCATTCGGGCCTTGCAATCGGGCAATCTGCTCGACGAAGCGCTGGCCGCCGCCAACGAACACGGCGCCGCGTTTGCTCACGATCACGAGACGCTCGTCGTCCTGCTGAACCTGGCGCGCGCCGCGCATCGTCCGGATCTGGTCGACCGTTACGCGAAGGCGCTGGCCGGCTATGCGCAGGCACAGCCAGACGAAGACGGCGCGCTGCGTCTTGTCGACTTCATCCGCGAACGCGCGCACGAAGACGGTTCGCCGGCGCAGTACGCTTATATGGACGGTCCGCAAGCCGGCGCGGCGCGTGCGTTGCGCACCCGCACGCATGGCGCGGGTGACGTGCAGCTCGTACGCGTTGCGGCATCCACCGTGGCAGCGGGGCATTCCGCATCTGCTGCATCTACCGCAGCCGCAGCCGCCGCAGCCGCCGCAGCGGCGTCGAGCCCCGCAGCCAATACGGCCGCGGCAGCCGCACCGACGGGCGCGTCGAGCCCCGCAGCCGGATCGAACGCCGCAGCCGCGTCGAACGATGTTCCGAGCCTGCTCTATCAATCGTTCCTCGAATCGAGCGATCTGCCGAATGCACAGCGCGTAGCGACCGAGCAGGTCAGCAAGAATCCGGGCTCGCCGGTCTGGACCAAGCGCCTCGCTCAGGTTGCTGAATGGAACCACGCGTCGCCGCTCGCCTTGCAGATGTGGCTCACTTACGCCCAGGCCACGCACGACCCGGAAGGCTGGAAAAACGTGATGCGTCTCGCGCCGATGCTCAACGACGACAACGCCTATCTGGCCGCGTTGATCCAGGCGTCGAATGCGGCGCCCGGCGATCTCAAGCTGATCGACTCGGTGGTGGCAGCCTACGAACGTCTGGGCCGCCCGGACGACGCGCTCGCGTTCCTGCGCAGCCGCCAACGCAATTCGCCGGCTGAAGCGATCGACTCGCGTCTGGGTCAGCTCGCCGAGCGCTCGGGTCACGACGACGAAGCGCTGACCTATTACCGCAAGCTGAACCAGCTGTACCCGTCGAACACCCAATACGCGATGCGCACGGCGAGCCTGCTGTATCGCCACGGCGACTACAAGGGCGCGCTCGGCACGCTGCTCGCCGCGCGTAAGGGCGCCAAGGACGACGACACGCTGTTCTGGCGCAATGCCGCGCAACTCGCGCGTCTGTTGCAGCGTGACGACATCGCGAACGACGCCTACAAGCATCTGCTGGCGAGCGGCAAGGCCGCGCCCGAAGACCTGAGCGCGATGACGTATTTCTACGACGCCTATCCCGTCGACGCGGCCCGCACGTCCGAGTTGCAGTTCCGCCGGGACCAGTCGCAGCGCGCGCTCCAAAGCGCGATCCACTATTACACCGACGCGGAGCAATACGATCGTGTCGACGCGTTGCTGAAAAGCCTGACGCCCGAGCAACTGGCGGCCGCTGAAGCCGACCCGGCTTTTCTGCGCGTGCGCGCCGAATACTATCGGCAGATCGACCGTCCGCTCGACGCGCTGCACGACCTGCAACACGCGGTGGCGTTGCCGGGCGCGACGCTCGACTTGCGCGCCGCGCTGCTCTGGACGCTGGTGGACTACGGCAGCGAAGCACAACTGCGTGAGGCGGTCGCCGAATGGCGCGATGCGCCCGCGCAGGCACCCTCTTTGTGGGGGCCGCTGGCCGCCGCGCAGATGCGTCTGAACCGGCCGGAAGCGGCGCTCAAGTATTTGCGTCTGCAATCGGCGGCCATGTCGCGCGATCCGCTCTGGCAACTGACTTATGCGGAAGCGCAGGAAATGGCGGGGCGCAGCGATCTCGCGTGGTCGATCCGCCGCAACGTCTGGCGCCAGATGCAGCAGGAGGAGGCCGAGGTGCGCGCCAACAGCGCGCAAGGCCAGATCGTGCTGCGCACGCGCGCCTCGCAGGGCAGCGAAGTGCGTGAGCAGATGCTCGGCCGTCGCGTCACGCTCGCATCGATCTTCGAAAACGCGGACGTGTCCAAGGCGTTCCTGATCGATCTGCTCGCGAGCGACGCGGGCCGCAACGACAACGCCGAAGCACGCCGTACGCTGCTCGGCGACGCGGCCGGCCTGCCGCCCGCGCAGCCGGTGAAAGCGCACGCCGCCGTGGCGTCGCCGGATCAGGCGACGCTGAGCTCGTCAGTGGCGCGCGACGTGGCGCTCGCCTGGGCGATGTCGCACGAAGCGAATCCGTTGGCCAAGCGCTGGCTGGCTCGCCAGTACGCCAACGTCCTCGTGCAGCCTTCGGAGCAACTGATTGCGATCGCGCTCGCCGAGAACGATAAGCCCGCCATGGAGCGTCTGCTCGACCAGCAAGGCGCGCGTTTGCCGATCTACAACCGTATCGACGCGTCGATCGCGGTGGACCGTCCGGGCGCGGCTGAAAACCTCGCGTTCCAGGGTCTGGAAGGCGCGCCCTATGATTCGGAGTTGCATAGCCGTCTGGAGCAGACCGCGCTGACGTGGCCGCAATCGCTCGACGCGACCGTAACCAGTTACGTCGAGCATCCGCTCGATTACATCGAACAGACGTTGGCGGGCAGCATCAAGATCGCCGATCTGTACATGGTCGGCGTGAACGGTGTGCAGCGCTTCCAGCACTCCACGGATCAGGGGCAGCTCACCAACGTGCCGTCGGTGGACCGTTCGGTAGAATTTTTCGCGCGGCGTCAAACCTACGACACGGCCTTCATGGTCACCGTGGGCCGCCGCGAAGCGCTCGACAGTTTCTATAGCGTGGCGGTGGCTGCGGAGTGGGGCAGGAATTCGCCGCTGTCGGTGGCCTTGAAGGCAGGCCGCAACCAGACGGCGCGCGAGTCGCAGGCGTTGCAGGTGGGCGGCATGAAGGACAACGTGGTCGGCACGATCACGTACCGTGCGACGCAGAGTCTGTATGCCACGGGCACTGTCGAAGCCGATCGCTTCTATAGCCAGGCGCGCAACTATCTGGGCAGCGGCGTGCTCTCGACCGGTGAAATCGGCTATCGCATCCGCACGAATTATCCCGACTACACGCTGCGGCTGATCGGTGCGCATGGCGACTACAGCGCAAGCGGCGAAGCCGACGGCCTGATTTCGCGGCTGATTCCCGTGAGCGCCGGTCCGGTCAGCGCGTCGACGTTCATCCCGCAGACGTACTCGCAATACGGGGTCTTCTTCGGCTTCGGCAACGATCTGATCGACCAGTACACGCGTGCATGGCGGCCGTTCCTCGACGTCGGCGTATTGCACGACTCGTTCCAGGGCTGGGGGCCGTCGCTCAGTCTGGGCCTCGCGGGCACGGTGTTCGGCGGCGATCATGCGGCGCTCTATTTCTCGCATCAGCGCGTCTCGCGTCTCGGTACGCCGGTGACCCAGATCGGCGCTCGCTATAGCTGGTTTTATTGACCCGGATTTCGCATAAATATCCCAAGGAGAATTCTTCATGTACGGCATTAAACGATTGGCTCGTGCGAGCGCCTGGTGTGTCGCGGCAACCGCGCTGGCGGTGCTGGTGAGCGCATGCGGCTCGGTGCATCAGACCTCGGGCCCCGCGCTCGCGCGCGGCGACAAGGTGGCGGTGGTGTCGATCGCCAACTACACTGAAACGCCGGATGCCGGACATAGCGCCGAATCGATCGCGGCCAACACGCTGCGCGCGGGCGGTATCGCCGACGTGCGCATCGAGCCGGCCGACGCGAACCGCAATTCGCTGTTCGACACGACGCAGCGCGCCGACAGCGACAAGTCGCTGGAATGGGCGCGTTCGCAGAACGCCCGCTATGTCCTCTCGGGCGCGGTCGAAGAATGGCGCTACAAGACCGGCGTGGATGGCGAGCCGGTGGTCGGCGTGACTTTCGAACTGATCGATGTGTCGAACGGCGCCGTGGTGTGGAGCGCGACGGGCACGCGTACGGGCTGGAGCCGCTCGGGTCTCTCGAGCGTGGCGACCTCGCTGATCGCCATGGTTCTGTCGCCGTTGCAAGCGCGTCAGTAAGCTTATTCCCAAGGTTTCGGCTTGCGCCTGACATGCAGGCCGCAAGCTGAAACCCGACCTGTATAAAAGGAAATGGCCGTGAATACCGCAGCCGTGGAAAACAACCCGGGCGCATCCAAGCCGCGCCATGCGCATCCGTTCGGCAATCTCGGACGCGTGCGCCGCTTTCTGGCGCCCGCGGTGGCGCGGCCGTTCGCGATCGTGGAGACCGTCGTGCTCGTGCTGGTCGTACTGGCCGTGGCCCGCTGGCTTCATCCGGAAGACCCGTTGCTGCTGCACTCCGGTTTTCCGTGGCTGTGGCTGGTGTCGCTGCTGGTAGCGCTGCGCTACGGCAGCCTGCTCGGCGTGCTGACCGGGGCCTTTATGCTCGGCGCATGGGCGCTCTTTTACCCGCATGGCGGCTCGTTCCCCGCGTTGTATTTCGCGGGCGGCCTGATCCAGACGATTCTCGCGGGGCACTTCGGCGATACGTGGGGCAGCCGCGCCGAGCGCGCGTCCTCGCTGAACGATTACCTGAACGACCGTCTCGTCGCATTGACCAACAGCCACTATCTGATGCGGCTGTCCCACGAGCGGCTCGAAAAGGACCTGCTTTCGCGCCCGACCACGCTGCGCGACTCGATTACCGAACTGCGCCGCCTGTCCGTCTCCAACGATACGGCGCTCGCCGTGCCGGCGGTCGCCAAGGAAGGCCACCCGCTGGGCGGCGCGAGCGGGTTGCTCGAATTCGTCGCGCAGGCCTGCCAGATCGAGGTCGCGGCGCTGTATCCGGTGCGTGACGGCAAGCTTGGCGCCGAGGCGATCGCACGGATCGGCGACGCATTCGAACTCGAAATGCATGACGAACTCGTGATGCACGCGCTCAACACGCTGAGCGTCGCGCACCTGAAGAACGAAGACACGGTCGTGCCGGTCAGCCAGTACCTGGTCTGCGCGCCGCTGGTGTCGGCGGACGGCGAGCTGCGCGCGCTGCTGGTGGTCAAGCGCATGCCGTTCCTGTCGCTCAATTTCGACAACCTGCAACTGTTGCTGGTGCTGCTCGGCTATTACGCGGACGGCGTCGAGCATTCGGCATTCGTGCAGCGCATTCTCGACCGTGTGCCGAACTGCCCGTATGAATTCGCGCTCGATCTGAGCCGTCTCGCACGTCTGCAGCAAAAGGCGGGCGTGGCGTCGTCGCTCGTCGCGCTGGCGTTCCCGCGCGATGAAGAGGGCGACTCGCTGTTCGAGCACGTCATGCGCCGCCGTCGTTCGCTCGACGTGATGTGGCCGGTGCAAACGGCCAAGCAGTCGGTGCTGGTGAATCTGATGCCCGCCACCGACACGACCGGTATCGACGGCTATCTGGCCCGTATCGAAGCCAGCCTGACGGCACAGTTCAACACCGACCTGGAACGCGCGCGCGTGGGCGTTCATACGCTCCACCTCGAGGGCGACGATCCGGGCGCGGCGCTGGTGCGTCTTCTCAAACGAAGCGGCCTCGATGTCTAAGACACTTTCTCTCATCGTCAGCGTGCTGGCGGCCGTGGTGGCCGTGATCGTGCAATACCTGGCGATCGCGAGCCTGCTGCAACCGGCCGGCGCGATCGATCCGCTGCTGCGCTTTCTGGCGCTGCAGGCGGTGGCCGGACTCGCCGAGGCGGTCGCGTTCCGCTTGTGGTTGCCGCTGAATTATCGCGAGCCGCGGGCGCTGTCGTTGCTGTTCCTGTGGTTCGCCTGCACGTTCGTGCCGGTTTTCGGCGGCCTCGTGGTGCTGACCAGTTGCATCTGGGCGGCGCTCTTTCCGGCCGGCAAGGAGAGCGATCAACTCACCGACGTGCCGCGCCCGGAATTCGTCACGTACCTGGTGTCGCGCGTGTCGCATGGCGGCGGCGCGCGCCTGCAGGCGCGCCTCGCGAATACCCAGGTCTCGCCGACTGACCGCCTGTCCGCCCTCGTGGCGATCCAGAGCATGCCGACCCGTACCACCGGCACGCTGCTGCGTGAGTTGCTGGCCGACCCGCTCGAAGACATTCGCCTGATCGCTTACGGCACGCTGGATCACGCCGAAAACGAAATCATGCAGAAGATCTTCCGCACCAGCAAAGCGCTGGAAGTGACCGGCAACGACACCGAGCGCCACGCGCTCAACCGCATGCTGGCCGAGCTCTATTTCGAACTCGTGTACCAGAACCTGGTGCAGGGCGCGGTCTACCGCCACACGCTGCAGCAGGCCGACCGCTATGCGCAGACGGCGCTAGAAACCGATCCGACCGATGCCGCGCTGTGGCTGATCCGCGGCCGTCTCGCATTGGCGAACGCGTTGCCCAATGCCGCGCACGAATACATCGCGCATGCGCTCGAACTCGGCTTTCCGCGTGAACGGCTGGTGCCGTGGCTGGCGGAAGCCGACTTCCTGCGCGGCGACTACGCGCGTGTCTCGCAGCTTCTCGCATCGCTGGGCAATGCTGCCGCGTTGCCCACACTCAAACCGGTTGTGAAGTACTGGTCATGATGAAAGAACTCCCGATCCGGCGTGCCGCCGATGCCGATGTCTGCCTGCTGCTCGAAGGCACATTCCCGTTCGTGCGGGGCGGCGTGTCGAGCTGGGTCAATGAAATGATCCGCTCGTATCCCGAGACGCGCTTCGCGATTGTCTTTATCGGCAGCCGGGAACAGGACTACAACGGCGTGGCGTATGCGCTGCCGGACAACGTGGTGCATCTCGAAACGCACTACCTGTACGAGCAGGCCGTGGCGGACTTTCAGCCGCGCGCGGTGGCTGGCGACGCCGCCGCGTTCGCGCGCTCGCAGGCCTTGCACGACGCCCTGCGCGATCCGCGCAAGGCCCACGACGCCGGCGAACTGATGGCGAGCATGATCCCGATGCTCGGCGCGCACGGCGCGCTGAACGAGGAACAGTTCCTGTCGAGCCGCGCGGCATGGGACACCATCGTCGATCAGTATCAGAAGTACTGTACGGATCCGTCGTTTACCGACTACTTCTGGACCGTGCGGATCATGCACAAGCCGTTGTGGCAACTCGCGCGCGTGGCCGAGCAGTTGCTGCCCGCGCGTGTCTATCACACGGTATCGACGGGATACGGCGGCTTTCTCGGCGCGCTGATGCACTACCGCACGGGCCGTCCGTTGCTGATCTCCGAACACGGCATCTATACGAAGGAACGCAAGATCGACTTGCTGCAAAGCCAGTGGATTCGCGATAACCGGGGTGTGTTCGAACGCGATATTTCGCGCGTCAGCTATTTCCGCGAACTGTGGGTGCGTTTCTTCGAAGCGATCGGCAAGCTCGCGTACGACGCCGCGGACGACATCGTCGCGCTGTACGAAGCGAACCGTTTGCGCCAGGTCACCGACGGCGCGCGCGCCGAGCGCACGCAATGCATTCCGAACGGGATCGACGTCGACGCGCTGGGCCCGCTGGTCGCGCAACGCAAGCCGCGTTCGCACCGCGTGGTGGCGCTGATCGGGCGCGTCGTGCCGATCAAGGACATCAAGACTTTCATTCGCGCGATCTTCATTGCGTCGCGCATCATGCCGGATCTCGAAGGCTGGATCATCGGACCGGAAGAAGAGGATCCCGCGTATGCGCTCGAATGCCGTGCGCTCGTGGAGAGTCTCGGGCTCGGCCGCAATGTGAAGTTCCTCGGCTTTCAGCGTATCGACGACATGCTGCCGCAAGTCGACGTGATCGCGCTGACCTCGATCAGCGAGGCGCTGCCGCTGGTGGTGCTGGAGGGCTTCGCGGCCGGCGTGCCGGCCATCACGACGGATGTGGGTTCGTGCCGTCAACTGATCGAAGGCATGGATCCGGAAGATCGCGCGCTGGGTTCGGCCGGCATGGTGGTTCAGCTCGCGGATCCGGCGGCATTTGCCCAGGCGGTGCTGTCGCTGCTCGCCGACGAGACCCGCTGGCAGGCCGCGCAGCAGGCAGGACTCGCGCGCGTGCGCCGTTATTACACCAAGAAGCAGATGATCGACCGCTATCGCACGCTGTATGAGCGCCTTGCCGCCATGCCGGATCGCGAACGCAACGGCAAGGCCGCCGACGCGGCGCGCTGCCCGATGCACCATGGCACTCAATCCAAGGCCGAGCCGCGCGTGCAGCCGGTGCAGCCCGTTCAATCGCAGGAGACACGCTGATGGCGGGTATTGGCTTCGAATTGCGCAAGATCATGCGCCGCGACACGCTCGCGGGCGTGGCGCGCGCTTATGCGTACGCGGGCCTGATCAGTTCCGGACCGCTGATCCTGTCGATCTTCGGCATCCTGATCATCGGCTTGATCAGTCTCACCTCGGTGATTCCGACCTTCGCGATCGTGCAGTTTCAGGTGTCGGTCACGTATCTGATCGCGCTCAGCCTGATTCTGACCGGGCCGCTGCAACTGTCGTTCACGCGGTTCATTTCCGATCGCCTGTTCGAAAAGCGCGACGACCTCGTGCTGTCGAACTATAACGGCGTGGTGCTGGTGTCGTCGATTCTCGCCAGCGTGGTCGCGGTAATCGCGATGCTGGTGGGCTTCCGCGCGGAGCCGCTGATCTACCGCCTGTTGATGATCACGGGCTTTGTGGTGGTCAGCAATATCTGGATCGCCGTGATCTTCTTGTCGAGCGTGAAGCAGTATCGGCAAATCCTGCTGGTGTTCGCCGTGGGCTATGCCTGCGTGGTGTGTCTCGCGCTCGCGTTGAACGGCTATGGACTGGTTGGTCTGCTCGGCGGCTTCGTGGCGGGGCACATCGTTCTGCTCGCGGGATTGTCGGGGTTGATCTACCGTAACTACCGCAGCGAGCGTTTTGTTTCGTTCGAAGTATTTGAGCGGCGCTTCGCCTATCCGAGCCTAGCGCTGGTCGGCTTGCTGTTCAACATCGGCGTGTGGCTCGACAAGTTCATGTTCTGGTATGCGCCGGGTACGGGCGCCGCGGTCATCGGGCCGCTGCGCGCCTCGGTGATTTACGACATTCCGATTTTTATCGCCTACGTGTGCGTGATGCCCGGCATGGCGACGTTCCTCGTGCGTATCGAGGCGGATTTCGTCGAGTACTACGACGCCTTCTACGACGCGGTGCGCAGCGGCGCGACCCTGCGCCATATCAACGAAATGCGCGACATGATGGTGGGCAGCGTGCGTGCCGGTCTGTACGAAATCATCAAGGTGCAGGCAGTCGTGCTGTTGCTGATCATCGCCTTCGGCGAGCGCGTGCTGGGCTCGCTCGGCATTTCACCGCTGTATATGCCGCTGCTGGTCGTCGACGTGGTGTCGGCGAGTTTGCAGGTGCTGCTGCTGGGCTTGCTCAACGTGTTCTTTTATCTCGACGGGCGGCGCGTCGTGCTGCGGCTCACCGGCGCATTCGTCGTGCTGAACGGACTGTTCACGGGCATTACGCTGCGACTCGGGCCGGACTTCTACGGCTACGGATTTGCACTGGCGTTGCTGGTCGTGGTGGTGGCAGCCGTGAAGGTGCTCGACCGCAATTCATGTCTTTGGAATACGAAACGTATATGTTGCGGGGTTGAAGAAAAAGGCGTTGCTGTTTTCGACTCAGCCTCGCGCTCGGCCTGCTGTTGCAAAACGGTGAGAACGTGGCGCGCTTCGCGAGTCGAGCCGGCGCGCCCGAACCCTCAGGCTGACACCGTTCGACTCCGGATTCCACCATGCATCAGTATCACCTTGGCCCGCTTTTGCGGGCCGCCCGCGCGCGCCTTGCCTTCCATGCCCATTCTAGCGATCTTGTAGCGCGCCGATGGATCAGCACGGCTGCCGTCGTCGCCGCTACCGGCTTGATGGCCGCTTGCGGCGGAGGCGGGGGCGGTGCGTCCGGCTCGGGTGGCTCGACTGCGGCATCGGCGTCGCCGGCCAGCGGCAGTGGGACTAACGCCGCCAACTCGACCAACTCGACCAACTCGACCAACTCGACCGGTTCAACAGGTTCGACGAACGCGAATACCAACACCGGCACCACCGCCCAGCCGATGAGCCCCGCGCCGGTGATCTCGTCCGCCCGCGCGTTGCCGGTCTCGCCGGTTTGGGCGGTCTATTACGGGTGGGGCAGCGCGATCGACATCGCGCAGGCCGCGGCCATGTTCAAGCTGATCGTGATCGACGCGGATCCGGGCACGGGCACGCCTGCCTTTTCCGCCGCGCAGATCGCGGCGTTGAAGGCGAATGGCGCGAAAGTCCTCAGCTATCTGAATTTCGGCGCTTGCGAGAAATCGCGGACTTACTGGAACACGGTGCCGTCGGGCTTCGTGTCGTGCGGCGCGAATACCTCGGCGCAAATCAGCAAATATCAGGGCTACCAGGAATACTGGATGAACCCCGCCAACGCCGACTATCAGAATCTGATCGTCAACTACGTGGCGGCGCGTCTTGCGGCAACCGGTGTCGACGGGTTCATGCTGGATAACTTCGAGATCGTCGGACACGGCGCCAGTTCGTCCGCCGCTCCATGCGATGCGACGTGTGCGCAGGGCGGGCTCGATCTCGTCAAGCAACTGCGTGACCGCTTTCCGGATCTCGCGCTGGTGCCCAATGCCGCGCCGGTAGAGGCTATCGGCGGGACCACGGGAGGCGTATCGTTTCCGTGGCTGATTGACGGCGTGATCGCCGAGCAGGTCTTCCTGCCGTCGACGAGCACGTCCGTGGTGCAACAGTTGAAGTCGTGGCAAAGCACCGAGCAGAACCTTGGGCGCAGCGGGTTCTTTGCGGGATCGCTCGACTATACGACGTCATGCACGGCGAGTTCGACCGCGCAAACCGCGTGGACGGCCGCGCAGCAGGCGGGGCTCAGTCCGTCGATCTCGACGGTGTCGCTCGACAGCATCTGCTGGTGGTCGTTCCTGCCGTCAGGCAGCTAACGCCCGCCACCTGATGCGGGCGGCTTTGCCCATACAACATGAAAGAGGACCTGGCTTTGCCTGAGCACGAACACGACCACGACCACGACCGACGCTGTTCTCCCTTGCGCGCACTGCTGCGGCGTGTGAGCCGGCTCGCGCGCATGGCCGCGCTCGGCGCGCTGGCTTCGGTGGCGCACGCGCAGGGCGCGGCGAACGCGCCCGTTGGGCCTTCGGTGGCGCTGTACTACGGCGCGAATCCGCCCGTCGAAGACCTGGCGCCATTCGACGTCGTGGTGATCGAACCCGACGCGCGCTTCGATCCACGTGCGCATGCGAAGGCGCATCCGGCGTGGTTCGCGTATGTGAGCGTGGGTGAGGTGAACCCGCATCGCTCGTATTACAGCGCGATGCCGTCAGCGTGGATGCCGGGTGTCAATGAGGCGTGGGCTTCGCATGTGGTCGATCAGACGGCCGCCGATTGGCCGGCGTTCTTCGTGGACAAGGTGATCGCGCCGCTATGGAAAAAAGGCTATCGAGGCTTTTTCCTCGATACGCTCGACTCCTACCACCTGATTGCCAAAACCGACGCCACGCGAGCCGCGCAGGAAGCGGGGCTGGTGCGGGTCATCCGCGCGATCAAGACGCGTTATCCGCGCGCGAAACTGATCTTCAACCGCGGCTTCGAGGTGTTGCCTCAGGTCCATGATCTCGCCTACGTGGTGGCGTTCGAATCGCTGTATCGCGGTTGGGACGCAGGCAAGCAGCGCTATACGGACGTGCCGCAGGCCGATCGCGACTGGCTGTTGAAGCAGGCCGCGATCATCCGCGATCAGTACAGGCTGCCGGTGCTCGCCATCGACTATTGCGATCCCGCGGACGAATCATGCGCGGCCGCTACCGCCGCGCGTATTACCGAAGCCGGGATCGTGCCTTACGTGACGGACGGCGGACTCGCAACCGTCGGCGTGGGTCCGGCCGAACGGCAATGAGCGGCAATGAGCGGCAATGAGCGGCACTGAACGGCAATGAGCGGCAATGAGCGGTCGAGCCGCCCGAGTTGAATCGATATAAAGGGGAATTTCGCATGGCTTTGAAAGGCACGATTCTGGTAACCGGCGGCGCCGGCTTTATCGGCTCGCATACCTGTGTCGAATTGCTGAACGGCGGCTACGACGTGGTCGTGGTCGACAACCTCGTCAACAGCAACCGCGAATCGCTCCAGCGCGTCGAGCAGATCACCGGCAAGCGCGTGGCGTTCTACGAAACGGATTCGCGCGATGAAGCCGCGTTGCAACGCATTTTCGACGCCCATCCCGTGACCGGCGCGATTCACTTCGCGGCGCTCAAAGCGGTGGGTGAGTCGGTCTCGAAACCGATCGAGTATTACGACAACAATCTCGGCAGTCTGCTGACGCTGCTCGCGGTCATGCGTGCACGCAATGTGAAGCAGTTCGTGTTCAGCTCGTCGGCCACCGTGTACGGCGTGCCGAAGACCTCGCCGATCGACGAATCGTTTCCGCTGTCCGCCACCAATCCGTACGGCCAGACCAAGCTGATTGCCGAACAGGTGCTGCGCGATCTGGAAGTGTCGGATCCGTCGTGGCGTATCGCCACGTTGCGCTATTTCAATCCGGTTGGTGCGCACGAAAGCGGTCTGATCGGCGAAGATCCGGGCGGCGTTCCGAACAACCTCATGCCGTATGTCGCGCAAGTGGCGGTGGGCAAGCTCGAGAAGCTGCGAGTGTTCGGCGGCGATTACGACACACCGGACGGCACCGGCGTGCGTGATTACATCCACGTGGTGGATCTCGCGCGCGGACACCTGGCCGCACTCGACGCGCTGGTCGAACGCGATGCGAGCTTCGTCGTGAATCTCGGCACGGGGCAGGGCTATAGCGTGCTGGACGTGGTGCGTTCGTTCGAAAAGGCGTCGGCGCGACCGGTGCCTTATGAAATCGTGGCGCGCCGCCCAGGCGACGTGGCGTCCTGTTTCGCCGACCCGGCCGCTGCTGAAAAGCTGCTCGGCTGGCGCGCGCAGTACGGCATCGAACGTATGTGCGCGGACCACTGGCGCTGGCAGTCGACCAATCCTGCCGGTTACGCCTGAGGCTCAGCTCGATTCGGGGCGGCTCGCCCCATCCGATACAACATCTCGTGGGAAAGCAATTTTATGTGTGGCATTGTCGGCGCGGTAGCGCAACGTAACATCGTCCCGGTTCTGATCGAAGGACTGCGTCGTCTGGAGTATCGCGGCTACGACTCGTGCGGCGTCGCCGTGCTGGCCGCCGCCGGTCCGCGCCGCGCGCGCAGCACCGCGCGGGTCGCGGACCTCGATACGCAGGCGCGCGAGACGCATCTCGAAGGCGGCACGGGCGTCGCGCACACCCGTTGGGCGACGCACGGCGCGCCGGTCACGGACAACGCGCATCCGATTTTTTCGAAAGACGAACTGGCGCTGGTGCACAACGGCATCATCGAAAACTACGAGCCGTTGCGCGAGATGCTGCGCGCCAAGGGCTATGTGTTCGTTTCGCAGACCGACACCGAAGTGGTCGCGCACCTCGTGCACAGCCTGTATCGCGGCAATCTGTTCGAGGCGGTTCGCGAAGCCGTGAAGCAGCTGGACGGCGCGTATGCGATCGCGGTCGAGCACAAGGCTCATCCGCATCTCGTGGTGGGCGCGCGGCAAGGTTCGCCGCTGGTCGTCGGCCTCGGTGAAGGCGAGAATTTTCTCGCTTCCGACGCGCTGGCTTTGGCCGGCGAGACCGAGCGCTTCATCTTCCTGGAAGAGGGCGACGTGTGCGAGTTGACGCTTGAAGGCGTGCGGGTCGTGAGCCGCGAAGGCGCCGACGTGCAGCGTGAAGTGCGTACGGTCGCGGCCTATGGCGGCGGTGTGGAACTCGGGCCGTACCGGCATTTCATGCAGAAGGAAATTTTCGAGCAGCCGCGCGCGATCGCCGACACGGTGCCGCAAGGCGAGTCGCTCGATGCCTCGCTATTCGGCGAACAGGCGGCGGACGTGTTTGCGAATATCGACAGCTTGTTGATCCTCGCTTGCGGCACGAGCTATTACTCGGGACTGACGGCCAAGTACTGGCTCGAATCGATCGCGAAGATTCCGACGCAGGTCGAAATTGCCAGCGAATACCGCTACCGGGATTCGGTGCCCAATCCGAAGGCGCTGGTGGTGGTGATTTCCCAATCCGGCGAAACGGCCGACACGCTCGCAGCCTTGAAGCATGCGCAATCGCTGGGGCATACCCATACGCTGTCGGTTTGCAACGTGGCGACGAGCGCGATGGTGCGCCTCACGTCACTGTCGTTTCATACGCACGCGGGCCGCGAGATCGGTGTGGCATCCACGAAGGCGTTCACCACGCAGCTGGTCGGCCTGTTCGTGCTTGCCGGGACGTTGGGCAAGATCCGCGGTACGGTGAGCGCCGCGCAGGAAGCCGACTATGTGCGCCAGTTGCGCCATCTGCCGGCTGCGTTGAACGCCGTGCTGGCGCTGGAGCCGCAGATCATCGCGTGGTCGGAGAAGTTTTCCGGGAAGGAAAGCGCGCTGTTCCTCGGACGCGGTTCGCACTATCCGATCGCGTTGGAAGGAGCGCTCAAGCTCAAGGAGATTTCGTACATTCATGCGGAGGCTTATCCGGCCGGTGAGTTGAAGCATGGTCCATTGGCGCTTGTTACGGATGCGATGCCGGTCGTGACGATCGCACCGAACGACACGCTGCTCGAAAAGCTGAAGTCGAATCTTCAGGAAGTGAAGGCGCGTGGGGGCGAACTGTATGTGTTCGCCGACGCCGACACGCGCATCGGCAGTGAACCCGGCATTCACGTCATCAGAATGCCGGAGCACTATGGGCCGTTGTCACCGCTTCTGCATGTGGTGCCGTTGCAGTTGCTTGCTTACCATACGGCGTGCGCGCGTGGGACCGATGTCGACAAGCCGAGAAATCTGGCGAAGTCCGTTACGGTGGAGTAAGGCGCTGTTGACCGGGGCGGGGTTCTGTTGCTTCCTGAATCATTGGAGCACGGAGCTTGTCCCGGTCTGGATAGGGCTGCTGCGAACTGCTTCGACTCTCTGCCAAATGGCGCGTGTCCGCAACTCCTGTAGCCCAGTTGCCTTTTTCGTTTCGACTGACGCACGGCGCGCGGTCAACGGATTCGGTTTGGCTCACGAAATTCGTTCAATGCCGCACCCGCCTTCAGGCGGTTTCTGTTTGACGGTTCTGGCTATCCGCGTCGCGCGATGAAGCGGGGCGCAACGGAATCGCATCGATTGCCCAGCTGACCACCTCGCGGCGCGCCGGACCGGGCACCGCGCACGCGACGCGCCCCGTGTACTCGCGCGCCAGCCGTTCTTCGTCGATCCGCCAGCCGCGCGCTTCGAGTTCTTTCACGCGCTTTCGAAACGCGATCTGCAAGGCGTCGGATTTGACCGACACTTCCTGCTGCCACGTATCCGGCACGCGCTCGGGACGCACGCGCTTCAGGACTTCGTGATCCTGTTCGAAAATCCGCAGATTGCGCGCGATGGTGTTCCGGTCGAACAGCGGCGAGCGCAGGAAGGTGCGACCCATCATCCACCAGGTGCGCGTGCGGTTCGCGTCGACGGGGACGTGTGCCGAGACGATATGGATCGTCCAGCCGTCGCGCGGCTTCAGTTCGAGCGTTGCGCACGGTCCGGACAGGTGGAAGCCGGGTGTCGTCGCGACCTCGACATGTTCGCCGGTCGGCTTGCGGCGCAGCCAGCCGCTGCGAACCGGGCGGCGCATCGTCATTCGCGCGATCGCGCTCCATTCGTGGCTTTCAATGTCGAACGCGGCGATCTCCGGGTGATCCGGGTCGCCGAACGTCGAACCGTGAACGAATGGCGCGTGTGCGAAGTCCAGACCGTTTTCGACCACCCGGTCCCAGCTGGCGTCCCAGTCGAAATGGCCGCGCACGACGCGCACAGCGGGATCATCGACCCAATCCAGCGCAGGCAGCGGCGGCCGTTCTTGTTCCGGCAGATCGCCGATGAACGCCCAGATCCAGCCGAAGCGTTCCTGCACGGGATACGCGTCGACACGTGCCTTGGCGGGAATCCGCAAGTCGGGCTGCGCGGGGATGTGGGTGCAGACGCCGTCGCCACCGAAGCGCCAGCCGTGATAGGGACATTGAACTGTCTCACCGACTTTGACGCCCGCCGACAGCGAGCCGCCGCGATGCACGCAGATGTCGGAGAGCAGGCGCGGCTGGCCTGTAGCGTCACGAAACGCGACGAAAGGCTGGCCGAGCAGTCGCACCGGCATCAGCGCGTCGGTCAGTTGCGTGGAAGGGGCGACGACGTACCAGAGATTCTTGAGCATGAGCAATGTTTCGTCAGAGCACCACACGGTGCCGTGGAGGTCGGTCGGAATTCCGAATGGCAGCCAACGCCGTGTATCGACGCAAGCTCGCGTGTTGATGCAAGCGGTGAAATCGTGCGCTTGCACCGCACTCCATTTCGGTAATCACTGACCTACAATATAAGGATGGTCGCGACCTGATAAGGAGGCTACCATGACTCAGTCCATGATCTACTTCGTTGTCGGCCTGGCGGTCGTGTTGGCGGCTGTGTTGATGGTTGCGCGACGATACAGGCGTGATCACCCTGCGGATGGAATGACCCATTGGCTTGATTCGCACCACATGGGCTGGCTGCACCGGCACAGACACTAATGCCGCATCGCAAAATCGAAAAACCCCGCATTGCAGCGGGGTTTCGTGCGATATGTATTCCTCGGTAGCCCTACCGCTGAGGGCGAGACTTTAGCCGGATTGTCCCATCGGCGTGGCCCATCAAGTCTCTATCCTGCGCATCGCTCATTGAATCCGGTCCGTGACCCGGCCGGCAAACGTCCAGCCCAGGTCCTGTCTCCAGATGTAGGTATAGCCGGTTGGACCGTCGATAAACACGGTCGTCGGCTGGCTCGCACCGCGGTTATCTTCACGTCGCGACGTTCCCACTGGTGTGACCCGGCCCTTGGCCGCCTTGGGCGCCGCATCTGCGGCGTCGAGCTTCCAGCCGTCAGCCGGAACATACGTGAGCCGCATCGTCCCGCCTGCGGGAGGCTGGATGAGCACGGTGAGCGGGGAATTCGCATTGCTCGCCTGCGCTTTACAGGGAGCCGCCGCGTCGTGCCCCGTCGTGGTCTCTAAGCTTGCTTCGTGAGTGGGCTCGCCGTCGGTGGCGGCGAAAGTGATCTGACCATACGTTGCAGACATCAACGCTGCCAGGGTGGCCGTGATCATTGCGGCACGTCGATTTGAGCGCTTCATTGCCGTTCTCTCCTACCTGCGGAAGTGGGCGACGATTCCGACGCACTCATGACGTGTGCACCATCTGGAAGGTGCTGGACCCACGGCGCGATGCCCTTCCGAAAGCAAGACGGAAATTACGAAAGTATTTTGAAGGAGCCGCGGCTAAAGGAGTTTTGTCGTGCCAAACGGCGACGGCCGCGGTGTTGCGCGGTGGTGCATTGAAGGGCTGACGGTTTGCATAAAATGGCCGCTCGGGCACGTAACGCGACACGCCGACGCCGACGCCGGAGCCAGGTCGTGGATAGCTATCTCGTGTGGGTTGTCTGATCTTCGAATGCGGAGACGATGCCGTCAATCATCGCTGCGATGCGCGCGGTATGCCGAAGGTCCTGATGCGTGACGAGCCAGATTTCGTAGACCGCCCCACGTGCGGGTTCAGGCCATAGCTGGACGAGGCCGTCGTGTTCAGCCAGATGTATCGGAAGCTCGCCGATGCCGAGGCCGGCCTTTACCGCGGTACGCAGCATCAGGCTGGAATTGAAGGTCGATACAATGCGCCCGGCATGTATCGGTTCGCCAGCAAGAGCGCCAGCAAGCGTCGGTGAGCGACTACCGGTCCAGCTTCCCTGATAGACGACAAGATCGTGGCCCGCGAATGCGGAGCCGGCAACCGGCTTGCCGTGCTGCTCCAGATAAGCGTTCGATGCAAAGAGCGCCATCGGCCAGCGAGCGAGGCGCCGCGCAACAAGATCGGGATTATCCGGCCTGACTGAGCGGACCGCGATATCCGCTTCACGCTTTGCCAGATTCGCCATGCGCGTCGACGTGTCGAGCAGGACGCGCACTTCGGGATGCGCGGCATGCAGGCGTTCGATGGCGGGCAACAGGAATTCGAGCGCGATCGAGTCGGTGCTGGTGACTCTTACGTCCCCCGCAAGGCGCGTATCCGTGCCTTGCGTTCGTCTGACGAGTTCGTGTGCGGAGTGCTCCATTTTCTCCGCCGATTTCAGCGCGGCCTCCCCTGCGGCGGTCAACGCGTAACCCTCAGAGGTACGCAGGAAGAGCGTTGCACGTAGGGCGTGCTCCAGTGCCGCAATCCGTCTGCCGACCGTGGCCTGATCGAGATTGAGTGTCCTCGCCGCTCCACGGAGCGTTTTTTCGCGCTCCACCGCGAGAAACACTCGCGCGTCATCCCAGTTCATCGTGTCGCTCTCCTGATGCAAATTTGCATCTCTCCATGTGAATAATGCTGCGCGAATTCATCAATGTCGAGGCCTATACTGATTTCAAGTGTCCTCGTTCACTGATCCTCCCGGATTAAACGAGCCTCATCCATAGAAGGGGTGGTATCCATGTCTGCTTCAACTTTTCGCGTACCGTCGTCGATGACGGCCATCGAGATCAAACAGCCCGGAGGTCCTGAGGTCCTCGTGCCCACTACGCGCCCGGTTCCGATGCCGGCCTCCGATCAGGTTCTGATTCGCATCCACGCGGCGGCCGTGAACGGCCCAGACGTTTTCCAGCGCAAAGGGCTTTATGATCCGCCCGCCGGCGCTTCGGACATTCCAGGGCTGGAAGTGGCAGGTCAGGTGGTTGCCGTTGGCTCCGACGTGTCCCAATTCCAGATCGGCGAACTGGTGTGTGCATTGATTCCCGGTGGTGGCTATGCAGAATACGCGGTCGCGCACGCCTGCAACACGATGCACATTCCCAAAGGCCTGACGTTGGTGGAAGCGGGGGCGATGCCGGAAACGTTTATGACGGTATGGCTGAACCTGTTCCAGCGCGGCAAGCTGGTTGCCGGGGAATCGGTGCTGATCCATGGCGGTGCGTCCGGTATCGGCACCACGGCGACCATGCTGGCGAAGGCATTCGGCGCTGCGAAAATCATCACGACGGTGGGTTCCGAGGCGCATCGGGAGGCTAGCCTGGCGCTGGGTGCGGACGTCGCGATCAATTATCACGAAGACGATTTCGTCGCCGAAACGAAGCAGTCTACCGACGGACGAGGCGCCGACGTGATCCTCGACATCATTGCCGGTGACTACGTGGCCAGAAATTATGACGCCGCGGCGATGGATGGGCGGATCCTCCAGGTAGGCGTGATCAAAGGACCGGCGAAGGATCTCAACCTCGTGCCGATGTTGACGAAGCGTCTGACGCATATGGGCTCGACTTTGCGATCACGCACGTCCGCGGACAAGGCGACCATCATCAATGAACTGGAGCGGCAGGTCTGGCCGCTCATCGAGAGCGGCATGATCAAGCCGGTTGTCTACCAGACTTTTGCGCTTGCCGACGCTCGCGGCGCTCACGAGCTGATCGATTCCGGTACACACTTCGGAAAAATTGTTCTTACGACAGGCGCCGATCTCATTGGCTGAAGGAGCGCTGTTTTTAAAGGTCGCGGTCGGTCTCATGATCGTCCTCGACGATCGGCCGAAGAGGGTTTGTAACGGGAGGGAGGTGGATCGCATCTGAATGACTCGGACGGGTCTTCAGGAGGACGAAGTCTGGCCGGCTCCAGAAGATAGTGTTGAAGCGCCACCAGAACAAAGCGCCCAGCATTCTTCTGGCAAGGCGCCACGGACCGCAGTCATTCGATACCAATGAGGGTCCGCTGCAAGCCCATGCCACGGGCAGACCGTGAAGCGATGGCTGAACTCGAAGGCCGGCACCGGCGGTCCATACAGTTTGAAAATGGCCCCTGCCACTATCTCGTGGCGAGAGAACGAAGTAGTTTGACTGTTTCCGCCGATCGCAGATCGGCAGTCACCGCTGTCGCTCAACCATCTTCACCGACTACAGTAGAACTTCGCCGAAAAGTATCGCCGCGTATCAACGATACAATTGGGCGGCTCTCAATGTAATCCACTCGAAGTGCCGCGAAAGGTGGAGCGGTCGTCACGCGCCAGATCGGTTGTCCGGAAGTGTTGTACTGGCACGCAATGCCAGTCTCGTGGAAGACAAACAAAGCGATCAGATCGACAGGAGTGGGTCATGTGCGTTCGGTACGCTGTGTGGCAGCTTGCAGTCGCGCAGACAAATGACGAGGTCGTTTGACCATGCCCGCGCTCCGGATGCATTGGTCGTGCGGCGCGTCATCGGCGTGCGCCGCCCTGGCCTTCACCCTGTTGCCCTGTCTGTCGAATGCACAGGCCGGGCCGGGCCAATCGACGCGCAATACCGTGGTCGGCGGCGATGTGAAGCAACATGCCAACGCCGTGCTCGCGATCATGACCTACACAACGGTCCCGGACGTTACGACCAGTAACCTGTCGGTCAATAGCGGCACTACCGGCAATCCAGGTTTCGGTCAGACGCAGTTTGGCGGCGGTTTCACCATCAGCAAATCCGTCCCGTTGTACCTGGAGGGCACGCTCGCCTACAGTCGTTACGATCCTATCTTTATCGCTACGAATGGCGCCGAGCAGCGTGCGGTGCCGACAAGATGGAACACGTTCAGCGGCACGGTGGGCATCGGCTGGGATTTCCGGATCACGGATGAACTGGTGTTCCGTCCGATCCTGAATGGCACGATCGGGCGTGTTTCAAGCGATCTGAAAGTGGGGCAGTCCATCTTCAATCACGTCACTGACCGCAACCTGCAATTCCTCGAAAACGGCTCGCTTGACGCGTACGGCTACGGTGGCTCACTCATGCTCGACTACGAGCACTACCGCGAGAACTATGAAATCGATGCCGAATTGCGTGCCACCGACATCTACCTGCGCAGCTTCGGCGGTTCGTCGGAGGCCGTTCAGGGTTCGGCCATGGCGCAGCAAGTGAGCCTGTGGACCCGCTGGCGCGCGCCTACCGGCTGGCATGCATTGGACCGGCCGATCCGCTATGTGCTGGAAGCCGCTTATTCCCACTACTTTGGCGACAGCGCCGGCGTGCTGGGGTTCAACGACCTCACGTCGTTGGGCGTCGGACTGGAACTCGATAGCAGCAAATATCCGATCTTCATCACTCGCACTCGTGCGATGGTGCGATACGTGTTCGGACACAACGTGCACGGTGTGTCGCTCGGGTTTGCAATGAGTTTTTAGCTTTTTGCGGACCGCACGGTGCGCGGATTCTGGTTGCGCGTAGCCACGCGCTAGCGCCTGGCTGTTTTTCCGCCAAGCAGGAAATGTGGCCAAGCGCATGTGGCCAAACCCATGTCGCCAAACCCATGTCGCCAAACCCCATTGGCTGCAGAGTCGCAGCGATAAACGCAAGCGCCGGATTCCGGTTCCGGACCTAACGCCGGCCGTCCAGTCGCGGTGTAGTATTCGACCATGCGGGCGTTCTCGCCCGGCCTCGACGGCTTGCGGATTTCATGCATCCATGACGTTGACGGCAATCTGGTTAAACGGTCTGGACACCGCTCCAACGAAACGCATGGCGGCGTCGGCCATGTCAACGGCATCGGTGGGGAAACATCATGTCAACCGAGTGGAAGCGCCGCGCCAGGCTCTTTATCCAGCGTTTCTGGCAGCCGACCAGCGCGTGCATGACCTGCATGCCAGGGAGTTGGGGCAATGTCATGAGTTTTGCCCACTGGGCAATTGCATTCCATACTGGTCTGCTCACCGGACTCCTCGCCGTACTCCTGACCTTCACACCTGCGGCGAAGCTCTACACGCATCGATACGGCAATGCGCTTGTCGTCGGCGTCCTGACGACGATAGGCGACGCTTATTCGCACGCGAGTCATTACCGCATCCCGTATGTCGAGCACATCGTGACGGGTGCTATTTCCGGTCTCCTGGCGTTGATTGCCTCCTATCTCTTCGAAAACCGCGCGCGTCGCCTGCGGGCGGCGTGGGCGTGGGTTGTCGGATAGCTTGTCCGTCGACTCTCTGAATCCTCGCGCTCGAACCGAATACGCGCTAAAGATTCATTCCCGGACGCCGATATGCAGATCGGCACGCCCATCTTGCGGCGCGTTAGCCGACGGGCACGGGAACACTCGGGTTGCGATAAGTCGATAGGGGATTGAAAGAGTATGCAGATCAAGAAGACCAGCGCGCTGACCGGCGTGTCATTGGCGTCCATCGCCCTGTTGTCCGGGTGCGCCCAGTTCGTGCCGGTCAAGGACATAGCCCGGGACAAGCCGGGGTATCTCGCAACGCATTTCAGCATCGAATCGTTGCCTTCCGGGGTGCGCGACAAACTGCCCGCTCCAGGCGAGCACACGCTGCCGTTCAAGATTCTGACGATGTCGGGCACGCTGTCAGGGCACGTCGGCGCCGTCGCGATGAAGAGCGATTTCAAAGCCACACTGATCAACGCCAAGGACACGGGTTTGGTCCAGCAGGTGCTCGAGACGTCGTCTAACGACGTACCGAGCGGCGCGACGTTCAGCCTTTCGTACCTGAACGTGTACAGCCTGAAACAGGAGACGGCTTCCTACTCGCAGACAATGGCGTTCATTCCGTTCGTCGTGCATGACAGCGACAACAACCAGTTCGCGTTCGATGCGCCGAAGGAAGATACGACGTACGCGACAACCTTCAAGGTCGGCACGACGGTGCAGATCACCAACTTCCGCACGACCGTGTCGCGCTGTCACACGGGCCACTACTATCCGGCTTCGCAGGTCAATGCCACGCTTACCGGCAAGGCGATCGACTTCGACTGCGAGGACACCAAGGACGGCATCATCCAGAACAAGACGCGTCGTACGTATCTGACCGAATACGGTATTGGAGTGAGCCGTTCGCTCGCGACGTCGACCGCGAAATTCGACTGGACCTATAGCGACTTCGAAAAAGACGGCGAGAAAGCGCCGACCCGTTTCGGCAAACCGGCGAGCGACAAACCCATCTGATCCGGACGCGTTTTTCACAAGCTTGAAAAGTTCGCACACTCATCCGATTGCGCAAATACCTGTATGGATGTACAGTAGCTCGCAGTGCGTTTCGTCACGGCGAGCAGGTACTATTTCGCGATATTCTTCACGCCGGGCGTGAACCGCGCGAAAGAGCATACGGAGAGATCATGTTTCGAATTTTCGGCTTGGGCGCAATGCTGCTCACGGTGGCTTCGACGGGAATCGCCGCGGAGCACTACGTCGAGATCTGGAACCCGCCAGAAGCGCGAGCGAGCATGCCGCACCGCCCGGCTGGAGCACGCAAGCCGGCAGCGGGCAGACACGTTGGTCCGCATGCCGTGGCGGTGCATGCGCGGCGTTCGCCGGCAGCGCCGGCAGCAGTTACGAAGCTCGCCGCGAAGGCGGATACGCGAGAAAACGTGCCCGTGCACGTACCGGACATGACCGAGATTCCACGGCAGATAACGCCGGAGGGCAATGTATTGCGTGTGGATTCCCGCGGTGCTACGGCTGAGGTCATGCGCTAATGGAATCCGAGACTTATCACGGCTACACCGTCTGGGGGCATGCCATCCTGCAGCAGGAGGGCATATTGCAGCCCGAGCGGTATGGAGCGAGCGGAACCATTACGCAAGCCGGCAAGCTGATCGAGGCGTCGGGCATTCTCGCCCACTTCGATACTGAAGAAGAAGCGCAACGCGCAGGTTTGGAATGGGCGCGCGCCTGGATCGACAGTCACGGGTAACCCGGCCTTTACCGCAGTTGCGTCACCGCGAGCAGCAACACCATGCTGCCGATCGCGCCATCCAGCACACGCCAGGCCGTCGCCCGCTTGAAGAGCGGCGCGAGGGCGCGCGCGCCGTAACCCAGCCCGATGAACCAGATTCCGCTGACCGCCATCGCGCCCAGCGCGAAGGCAACCCGCGCGCCTTCGGGTTCGCGTGCGCCGGCCGTGCCGATCAGCAGGAACGTGTCGAGATACACGTGCGGATTGAGCCACGTGAAGGCGAGCGTCATCAGAATGATCGGTACGGCGCGCTGCACGGGTGCCGCGCCACCGCTGTCGCTTTCCAGCACCGCGTGTTCCGGCCGCACCGCGCGGCGCAACGCGTTGACTCCGAACCACGCCAGATAGGCGAGCCCGACATACAGCATGGCGTGCACGAACACCGGATAACGCTCGACCAGCACAGATGCGCCGCCGACGCCCGCGCCGATCAGAATGAAGTCCGACAGCGCGCACAGCGCGACGATCTTGCCGACGTGCGAACGCATGATGCCCTGACGCAATACGAAAGCGTTTTGCGCGCCGATGGTGACGATCAGGGATGCGCACAAAGCGGCGCCATGGGAAAAAGACAACCAGTTCATAATCGATCCAGTAGACGGGAGAAGCGAACGGGGCTAGTCTGCGGGTTCGCTTGGAATAAGAGAAGCTAATTTACTTAACGCCGATTAAGGAACGCTAATGCTCGACTATGCGTTGCTCGACGCGCTGGCCGCCGTGGTGCGTCACGGCTCGTTCGACCGCGCCGCCAGCGAACTGAACGTGACGCCGTCCGCGGTGTCGCAGCGGGTCAAGCTGCTCGAAGAGCGCGTGGGCAGCGTGCTGGTGAAACGCGGCCAGCCCTGCGTCGCGACCACTTCGGGCGCGCTGCTGTGCCGGCACACCGAACGCGTGCAATTGCTGGAAGCGGAGTTGACCGGCCGCCTGCCGGCGCTGCCCGGCGCGCTGGTCGAACCATGGCCGGCGCTGCGCGTGGCCGTCAACGACGACAGCGTCGGCACCTGGTTTATCGATGCGGTCGCGCAATTTTGCGTAGAGCGGGAGATGTTGCTCGATCTGGTAATCGACGATCAGGACCATACAGCGGAGCGGATTCGCGACGGCAGCGTGCAAGGCGCGGTCACCACGCAAGCCGAGCCGGTGCAAGGTTGCCGCTCCACGCGTCTTGGGCGGATGCGTTATCTGGCGGTCTGTTCACCGGACTTTCTCGCACGTCACTTTGCAGGCGGCGTGACGCGCGAGAGCTTGCGCCACACGCCGTGCGTCGACTTCAATCCCAAGGACCAGTTGCAAAAGCGCTTCATGCGCCGCATCACGCGCGCGGAACTCGATCCGCCGTTGCACTGGATTCCGCATGTCGCCGGTTTCTTGCGCGCCTGCGTGACGGGCCTCGGCTGGGGCATGTGCCCCGAGCGCATGATCGCCCCGCATCTGGCCAACGGCGAACTGGTGGAAATGGCGCCCGGCAAGCCGATCGATGTCGACCTGTACTGGCAGAGCTGGCGTTTGTCGATCGGTTGGCTCGACGACTTCGGCGTGGTGCTGCGCAAGCGGGCGGCAGAGTTTCTGGACTGAAAGTCCGCCCGGCGTAACCCGACTCGCGGCGAATCGCCGACGCAAGCCGACCTGCGTTTCGCTCAAATACCAGGCGGATGAGGGGGATGAGGGGGATAAGGCGGGTGCTTCGGAAAGCGCAGACTGAAGGTGGTGCGCACATGCGCCACGCTTTCCACGCTGCATTCGCCTTGATGTTCGTCCATGATCGACTTGACGATGGCAAGTCCGAGACCTGTGCCGCTCGCCGAGTTATGGCGCGATGGATCGACCCGGTAGAACCGGTCGAAGATCCGCTCCAGATGCGGGCTGGCGATACCCGCCCCGCTATCCGACACCGACAGCAGAGCATAGCGCCGGCGCTCGTCGCACTGCACGTTGACAACACTGCCGCGCGGCGCGTGGCTCAGCGCGTTTGAAATCAGATTACTCAGCGCCCGTTGTGCCAGCGGCACATCGCCTTGAAAGTGTGCATCGCCCGATACGACGATCTCGACGCCGGCATCCGCAGCCATGGTTTCGTAGTAGCCGGCGATCCGCATCGCCTCGCTGCGCGCGTCGACAGACTGCAGCGCCAGCCGGTGGTGACCGCTATCCGCGCGGGCGAGAAACAACATGCTGTCGATCAGACGTGCGAGACGCTGGAATTCGTCCACGCTCGATTCGATCACGCCGCGATATTCATCCGCGGAACGCGGTTGCGATAGCGCTACCTGGGCTTCGGCCAGCAAGTTGGTGAGCGGAGTGCGCATGTCGTGCGCAAGATCCGAAGAAAACTGCGTGAGGCGCGTGAAGGACTCGTGCAGGCGGGCCAGCATCCGGTTGAAGGCGCGGCTCAACTCCTTCAGTTCACCCGGCATGTCGTGCTCGGGCAACGGCCGCGCAAGATGGCTGCTGGAAATCCGTTCGGCACGCGCCGTCAAACAGGCTAGCGGCCGCAGGCCCAAACGGGCAATCGACCACGCGAGCAGCGCATTCACAAGCGTCCCGGTCGCGATGACAAACAGCACGTTGAGCGCGTAGGCACGCAATAACGCGTGTTCGCTAGTCGCATCGTATTGCACGACCACGCGCACCTCGGTGCCGGACAGGTCGCCGAGCGGCGCCGTCGCCACCAGAAAGCGCAGCGGCTGTGTCCTCGCTGACACGGGTACGGGGGCGGCGCCGGCGCGCACGGTCATCGTTTCCGCATTCGGCCAATAGCCACTGGTGCGGATGAGCGGTGCGCTGCGCGTGTCGAACAATGCGATATCGAGGTTCTTGTGACCGTGCAACTGGTTGTGCCAGGTCGCACGATCGGCGCTGACCGTCGCGAGATCGGGCATGGTGCGCAGGCGCGTTTGCAGCGTGGCGAGGGTGGTGGCCATCTCGTGACCCGACGTCGCTTCGAGGCGCGTTTTCAGGCCGTGGTACAGCAACAGGCCGTTGAAAACCAGCACTGCCGAGGTCGACAGGGCGAACAGGATCGACAGCCTGCCGCGCAAGGTGCGTGGCAGGAGTCGCACGGGCGGCTTCATGATCCGCGCTGTCGCGCGCGGACGCATTGCCGCGAATAGACTTCGCATCATGGCAGGGACGTGTAGCGCTCTTCCAGTACGTAGCCCATGCCCCGTACGGTGTGGATCAACCGCGGTTCGTAGTGGTCGTCGACTTTCGCGCGCAGGCGCCGGATCGCGGCGTCCACGACGTTCGTGTCGCTGTCGAAGTTCATGTCCCACACCTGGGAGGCGATGGTCGAGCGAGGCAGGATTTCTCCCTGACGACGCATCAGCAGCCACAGCAACGCAAATTCCTTGGCCGTGAGCAGGATCGTGTCGCCCTGGCGCGTGGCCTTGCGGCGCGTCAGATCGAGCACCAGATTCGACACTTGCAACGAGGCGGCGTCGCGGGCTTGTCCGCGCCGCAGGATGCTGCGGACACGGGCCAGCAGTTCGGCGAAGTCGAACGGTTTGCCGAGATAGTCGTCGCCGCCCATTTCGAGGCCGCGCACCTTGTCGTCCACCTCGTCTCGCGCGGTGAGCAGCAGCACCGAAGTCGAATGCGTGCGGCGCAGGTTTTTCAGCACCGTCCAGCCGTCCTGGCCGGGCAGCATGACGTCGAGGATGATCAGGTCGTAGTCTTCCGTCAGCGCGCGATGCTGGCCCGTCACGCCGTCTTCCACCCAGTCGACGGTAAAGCCCGCCTCGGTCAATCCCTTTCGCAGGTACGTGCCGGTTTTGATTTCGTCTTCGACGATCAGGATACGCATGGTGTTTTCTCCGGTGACGCTTTTCAGCGGCCCATGCGCGTGACGGGACTGCATGACAGGGAGGCATGGGATGCCTCCAGGCTCTGATCTGCTGCGGGCAGAGGGTTCGACGGGCGGGGCGACGTGCGCGCCATGGCGGAAAACACTTCGAGCGAGAGCAGGCCGCGCGTGAACAACGCGCCGTCCTGGCCACCCGGCTTCCCAGATAATGATGCGGATGCAGACGAGGATGCGCAGGACGGCTGGCCGCCGTCGAACAAGCCGTCAGGCTGATTCCACCAGAACGCCAGGGAGCTGATCGCAATGACAACCAGGGCGGCCGCCAGCGAGACCGGCCGTTCGATCTGAAGCCGTTCCCATTGCGCCGGGAAGCCCGCGCCGAAATGGGCGATGCGCATTGTCAGGCTTCGCATTCTTTGAAAATGCCGCATACGGTACGAGTCGAAAGTGAAACGGCCTCATCGTACGATTTGCTGCTCGATTTCAAGATGAGAGCAAGATGACAATTTCGTCATATATCGCGCATGCATCTTCGGTTGCGGTACTTGATGCGCATGGTGGCTTCCGCATGACACGCGGATGGTTGTCTGGCGTTTATCGAGCCGCGTGGGAGCGAGCACGAGGACTCGGTCGAACGGAGGATTGCACGGGGATGCAGAGTGACTTGCGCGGTAGGCGCCGAATTGCGCCACGGTGAAGGGGTGTCGGTGGACGATGGCCGGTGGCGACTCACGATACCCGTGAGTCGCCTCGTTTCGCTCAGTGCAGACGGATCACCGGATGCACGCGTCTGCGCAGCCAGTGGCTCGCCGTGTCGAGCGCCATACGTGCGAAACCGGTCAGCGTCATGACGTGGCGCCGATAAATGAGCTTGTAGACGGCAGTAGCGAGCCAACCGTCGACGAACACCGGCTGCGTCAGCAGGCTGCTGCTGAGGCTGCCAATCGCGCCTTCACGCCCGAAGCCGACCAGCGTACCGGCGTCCCGATAGATGAACTCCGGCAGCGCTTCACCCGCCACGCGGCACTTCAATGCGCGCGAGAGAAACAGCGCCTGCTGGTGCGCGACCTGCGCACGCGGCGCGAGGAACGCGCCTGGGTTGTCGGCGGGGCAGGCCGCGCAATCGCCCAGACCAAACACGTTCGCGTCGTTCGTGCACTGCAGTGTGCGATTCACGTTCACCTGCGCGTTGCGGTTCACCGCGATGCCGTCGAGCGTGCGCAATACCGGCGGCCCCGCGATACCCGCTGTCCAGATCGCGATGTCGCTGGCGAGCGGCGCACCGCCTTCAGTCAGCACGGCGTCGGCGCGTACTTCGGTGACACGTGTCGCGCTCAACACTTCCACGCCGAGGCTGTCGAGCATCCGCTGCGCGCGCGCCGAAATCGTTTCGGACAGCGCGGGCAGTACGCGCCCGCTGCTTTCGATCAGGCGGATGCGAAAGTCGCGCACCGGATCGAGCGAAAACGGGCTGTAGCGATTCAGCAAGCGCACCGTGTCGCGCAGCGCCGCGGCGAGTTCGACGCCGGTCGCGCCAGCACCGATGATGTTGATCGACACCGGCGTGTCCGCTTGCGCGGTCCGTGCCCGGCGTGCGTGGTTGGCGCGCAGGCAGGCGTCGAGCAGCTTGCGGCGGAAGGCTTCGGCATGCGCGACCGATTCGAGCGGCAATGCATGTTCGGCGGCGCCGGGCACGCCGAAATACTGCGTGACGCTGCCCATGGCCAGCACCAGTGTGTCGAAGGCGATCTGCCGTGACGGCAGGATTTCGCGGCCGTTGGCATCGCGCAGCGCGCTCAGGGTGATATGACGCTGCGCGCGATTGAGCGCAGTGAGCTCGCCCTGTTCGAATTCGAAGCCGTGCCGTTGCGCCTGTACCGCATATTGCAGTTGATGCGTGGCGGGATCGAGCTGGCCCGAAGCGGCTTCGTGCAGCAGCGGCTTCCAGAAGTGCGTGGGCCAGCGGTCGACCAGCACGATGTGCGCGAGACCGGCGCGCCCGAGCGATTCGCACAGACGCGTGGCGAGCCCGAGTCCGCCCACGCCGCCACCGACGATGACGATCCGATGCGCCACCGTGTTGTCCGTCCGCTGCGCGTGTTGCATATGCTGCGCACGCTGCGTTGTTGCGCTTGCCTGCTGATCGATTCCGACCATGATCGCTTTCCTCCGAACGTTATTCCTGCCGGGCCGGTGATGGCGCTGCGTGGAGCGCGATACCGAAGATTTCCGGTTGATCTGTGAGGCCAGTATAAAATCGGCGGAAACCGCAGCACAATTTAATGTTTATGAAGAACATATAGGTTTTCACTTATGTTAAAAGCCGCCACGTTTCGTCAGTTGAAGGCCTTGCATACGGTTGCGAAGCTCGGCAGCGTGTCGCGCGCGGCCGAGGAATTGCGGCTCACGCAGCCGGCCGTTTCGCTCCAGGTGCGTTTGCTGGAAGAGGCCGCGGGCGCGCCGCTCTTGCAGCGCGTGGGACGTGGCGTGCAGTTGACCGCGGCCGGCGAGATTCTCGCCCGCTATGCGCTGGAAATCCTCGACCTGTGGAACGGCGCGGCGGACGATCTGGCCGCGTTGCACGGCGAGCAGGGCGGCACGCTGCGCATCGGCGCGATCACCACGGCCGAGTATCTGATCCCGCCGTTTCTCGTGCGTTTTACCGAAGCGCGTCCGCAAGTGAAAGTGCAGTTCAAGGTCGGCAATCGCGCCGACATCATCCGCATGCTGGCTACGCATGAGATCGATCTCGCGGTGATGGGCAGTGCGCCGCGCGAATTGCGCACGGCGGCGACCGCGTTCGCGAGGCATCCAATGGCATTCGTCGCCTCGCCCGCGCACGCGTTGATGAAGAAAAAACGTTTGTCGCTCGACGACCTGCAAAGCGCGAATCTTTTCGTGCGGGAGCGAGGTTCGGGCACGCGCTCGACCGTCGAGAATCTGTTTCGCCTCGCCGGGCACAAGCTGCACATCGGCTCCGAGTTGTCGAGCAACGAGGCGATCAAGCAACTGGTGGAGGCTGGCCTGGGTATCGCGTTCCTGTCGCTGCACGCCTGTTCGCTGGAGTTTCAGGCGGGCCTGCTCGCGTTGCTGCCGCTGCCCGCCAATCCGATCGAACGCGACTGGTACGTGATGCATATGTCGGACAAACGCTTGCCGCACGTCGCCGGTCTGTTCCGCGATTTTTTGATCGAGCACGGCATGTCCGGCGCGGTGCCGGTGCCGCTGCCAACCGTCGCCGCGGCAAAAAAGCGCCGCCAGGCGCGTCAGGCGGGCGGCGCGTAACACGCATCGATTCTCGCTATTTGCTTCGACGTTTGCGCCGGCCGTGCTGCGTAGCGAGTCGCGAGGCGACCTTCCAGCGTGCCCGTAGAGCCTTATGGGAAAAGGCTTTTCCGTTACATCGCCGGCGATCGAAGTAAAGGTTGGGTGGACGATATTTTTGCCCGTGGCGATTGTCTTTACAGTGGCGTCCAGACATCTGAGAAAAGTGGACGCCGCACCCTTGTGGCGAGCCATTGTGATTGACCTGGCCGTTACAGGAGTCGGAGACAATGAGCAGCAACAGCATCACTCAAGTCGAAACATTTGGTTTCGAACGCATTCCGGATCGCTCGCGATATGCGCGGCCGATCGATCTGTTCGGCTTGCTGTTCGGCGGCTGCAATACCTTTTCCACCTCGGTGCTCGGCAGCTTTCCAGTGCTGCTCGGCCTGTCGTTCAAGGCGGGCGTCTATTCCATCTTGATCGGCGTATTGATCGGTTCGTGCATCCTCGCGCCAATGAGCCTGTTCGGTCCGCGTAACGGCACCAGTGACCCGGTTTCCTCCGGCGCGCATTTCGGCATTCATGGGCGGATCGTCGGCTCGTTTCTCGCGTTGCTGACCTCGGTCGCGTTCTTCTCGCTGGCGGTGTGGAGTTCGGGCGATGCGCTGGTGGGCGGCGCGAATCATCTGCTCGGCCTGCCGGTCAACGGGATGACGTTGAGCTTCGCTTACGGTCTTTTCGCGGTGCTGGTGCTGACGGTGTGCATCTACGGTTTCCGCTTCATGCTGTGGGTCAACAAGATTGCGGTGTGGGCCGCGAGCCTGCTGTTCGTGGTCGGTATCGCCGCGTTCGCCGGTCCGTTCGACAGTGCGTATGCCGGCAAGGTCGCGCTCGGTTCGGCGGGTTTCTGGCCGGCGTTCGTGAGCGCCGTGCTGGTCGCGATGAGCAATCCCGTGTCGTTCGCCTCGACGCTCGGCGACTGGGCCCGCTATATTCCGCGGGACACGCCGAAAAAGAACACGATTCTCGCCGTGATGCTCGCGCAACTCGCCACCTTCGTGCCGTTCTTCTTCGGCCTCGCCACGGCGACGATCATCGCCGGCAAGGCGCCGGATTTCATCGCGTCGAATAACTACGTGGGCGGGTTGCTGGCGATCTCGCCGAACTGGTTCTTTCTGCCGGTGTGCCTGATTGCGATCATCGGCGGCATGTCGACGGGCACGACGGCGCTGTACGGCACCGGGCTCGACATGTCGAGCATGTTTCCGACATTCCTGAACCGTGTGCGCGCCACGTTGCTGATCGGCAGTCTCGCAATCGGCTTCATTTTTCTCGGCCGCTTCGCGTTCAATCTGGTGGAAAGCGTGTCGACGTTCTCGGTGCTGATCAACGTCTGCAGTTCCCCGTGGATGATGATCATGATCATCGGTTTCGTGACCCGGCGCGGCTTCTACCTGTCCGACGATTTACAGGTGTTCAATCGCGGCGGTCGTGGCGGCCACTACTGGTTCACGCACGGCTGGAACTGGCGCGCGATGGGCGCGTGGATTCCGAGCGCGGTGATCGGCCTGTGCTTCGTCAATCTGCCGGATCAGTTCGTGGGCCCGCTCGGGCAGCTCGCCGGCGGCCTCGACATCAGCATGCCGGTTTCGCTGACGCTGGCCTGCACGCTCTACCTCACGTTGCTGCAGTGTTTCCCGGAGCCGGACGGCGTGTACGGTCCGCAAGGCCGACGCTGGTTGCGTGCGGGTTCGCAGCGCAATATGAACGTGCATCCGGTGGTCCCGGCGAGCCGGCTCAAAGCAGCCGCGCAAGGGCAGGCGAAAGCGCAGCGCGCCACGCGTGCGGAACGTGAAGAAGCGGTGCTGGACACGCAGGACGCAGGTTGAAGCGCGCGCCGATGCGTGCAGAATCGTGCGGTACGAGTAATGGTTTTCAAATCAGGCAGGCAAACAGCATGAGCGAGTCATTAAAGCGCGCGTTTGAAGGGGTAAAGCTATTTCCGTTCTGGCTGGACAATCCGCGCGCGCCGGCTGTCGAACGGGAACTGATCGGTCCGACTTGCGCGGATCTGGTCGTGGTGGGCGGCGGCTTTACCGGTTTATGGGCCGCGATTCAGGCGAAAGAAGCCGACCCGTCGCTCGACGTCGTGCTGATCGAGGCGGGCAAGGTGGCTTACGGCGCTTCGGGCCGTCCGGGCGGCATTATCTCGACTTCGGTGATGCACGGTCTGCCGAATGCGACACGGGTCTTTCCGCAAGACCTCGACGTGCTCGAAAAGCTGGGGCAGGACAATCTCGACGGCTTCAAGGCGTCGTTGACGCGCTACGGCATTGAAGCGGATGTCGAATGGAACGGCGAGATGACCGTCGCGGTCGACCCGGGCCACCTGGGTCACCTGAAGGGCGACTACGAACTGCACGTCGCGCATGGACATGACGTGGTGTTGCTCGACAGTAAAGGCGCGCGCGAGCAGCTCGATTCGCCGCTCTTCGCGGGTGCGATGTGGTCACGCAACCGCAGCGGCACGATTTATCCGGCCAAGCTCGCGTGGGGGCTGAAGGGCGCGGCGCTGAAACTCGGCGTGCGCCTGCATGAACATTCGCCGCTCACGCGCCTCGAAGACCGCGGCGCGACGATGATCGTGCACACGCAGGCGGGCCGCATCGAAACGCCGCGCGTGCTGCTCGGCACCGGCACCGCGGACGTCGGCGTGACGGACATCAAGCGCCGGGTGATGCAGGTGCGCGATCACATCATCGCGACCGCGCCGTTGAGCGAAGAACAGATGGCGCGCATCGGCTGGAAGAATCGCCAGGGCATTTACGACACGCGCACGCAGCTCAATTATTTCCGGCTCACCCAAGACAATCGCATCATCTTTGGCGGCCGGGTGAGCTATCACTTCGGCGGCGACCCGAATCCCGCAGCCGATCGCGACGAAAGCACCTATTACAAACTCGCCGAAGCGTTCTACCGCACCTTCCCGCAACTCGACGACGTGCGTTTCACGCATGCATGGGGCGGCCCGATCGACTACTGCTCGCGCGGAGCCGTGTTCGCGCGCCGCTATCACGGCGGCAAGAGCGTGTTCGTCGCTGGTTATACGGGCTTCGGCGTGGCGGGCAGCCGCTTCGGCGCGAAGATGGGGCTCGACATGCTATGGCATCGCGATACGGTGATCACGTCGCTCGACATCTCGCGCAAGGGGCCGTCGTATATACCGCCGGAACCCGTGCGCTGGATCGCCGCGAAGATCACTTTCAATGCGTTCGACGGCGCGGACGATCGCGGCGGCTGGCGGCGTTTGTGGATCAATTCGATCAAGGCGCTGGGTTTTCCGATGTAGCCCATGGCGTCCGCGCAGTGGTGGCGGACGCGTTTTTTTGTGTTGCCGCCGAAATAAAAAAACCGCACCTTAACGGGTGCGGTTGCAGGTGAAGCAACGAAGCAATGCAGCGATGCAGTGTGAATCAACCGCAGTACACGATGCTGTACTTCTTGGTCGCCACCGGCATGTGCCACGTGCCCGAGAAGCCTTTGTGCAGGATGAAGGCGTCGCCGGCTGCATAGCGTTCGCTGCGGCCGTCGTCGCTGGTGATCACGACTTCGCCTTCGATCAGCACGCAGACTTCGTGGATCGGCAGGTCGGCCAGCTTCAGCGTGCCCGCATCGCATTGCCACACGCCGGCGGACAACATGTTGGTGGCGTCGGAGTAAGCATTGAGGGCGTGCGGTGCCCTGGCGCCTTCCAGAATGACGTCGGCCGGATCGTGCAGGGCCGGGTTCAGGCCGGATGCGCCTGGGCCTTTAGCGTCGATGCGGGTGAAAGTGTTGGTGCTCATGTGTCTCTCCTGGTGGATTGGATCGATGTCGCTATCGTTGAGTCGATGCGAAAAATGGATTCGAAGCCGGAGTCTGAGCCAAAGCTGCGTAGCGATGAATTTCGATTTGAAGACATTCAGATTGAGCGGCGTCGATGTAAAGCGGGTGACGCCGCCGCGGGTGCGATTGGCCCCCTGTCTGACCTGAAACATTCACGTAAAGGACAAGCCTCATGCAACACGCCAAGCAGTTCTATATCGACGGTCAATGGGTCGAACCGCTCGGGTCGATCGAGCAGGCCAACGCGGCCACGCTCGACGTTATCGATCCGTCCACCGCCACCGCGTTCGCGCAGATCTCACTCGGCAGCGCGGCGGATGTCGATCGCGCCGTCGCGGCCGCGAAGCGCGCGTTTCCCGCCTATAGCGAAACGACGATCGCGGAGCGCATCGATCTGCTGCAAGCGATCCTCGACGTCTATCGCAAGCGCTACGACGACATGGTGCATGCGATCAGCCGCGAGATGGGCGCGCCGCTCCAGTACGCGAACGACGCGCAGGCGTGGACCGGCGTCGCGCATCTGGAAACGATGATCCGCACGCTCGACACGTTCGAGTTCGAGTCTCTGAAAAACGGCATTCTGATCCGCAAGGAAGCCGTGGGTGTGTGCGGGCTGATCACGCCGTGGAACTGGCCGGCTTTGCAGATCACCACCAAGGTTGCGCCCGCGCTCGCGGCAGGCTGCACGATGGTGCTCAAGCCGTCGGAACTGGCGCCGCTGTCGGGGATCATCTTCGCCGAGATCCTTGACGAAGCGGGCGTGCCGTCCGGCGTGTTCAACCTCGTGAACGGCGAGGGCCGCACTGTGGGCGAAGCGATGTCGTCGCATCCTGACATCGACATGATGTCGTTCACCGGTTCGACGCGCGCGGGCGTGCTGGTCGCGAAGGCCGCGGCGGATACGGTCAAGCGCGTGCATCAGGAGCTGGGCGGCAAATCGGCCAACCTGATTCTCGAAGACGCCGATCTGAAAGAAGCCGTCATGCGTGGCACGCGTGCCTGTTTCGACAACAGCGGCCAATCGTGCGATGCGCCCACGCGCATGTTCGTGCCGCGTGCGCATGAAGCCGAAGCGCTGGCCTATGCGAAAGAGGCCGCCGAAGCGCTGCGCGTCGGTCCTGCCAATGCGGCGGATACGGATCTCGGGCCGGTGATCAGCGAGCAGCAGTTCGACAAGATCCAGCGGCTGATCGGCGTGGGCATGGAAGAGGGCGCCACGCTGGTGGCCGGCGGCTTGGGCCGTCCGGAAGGATTGAAGGACGGCTACTTCGTGCGGCCGACGGTATTCGGCAAGGTCACGCCGGAGATGACGATCGCGCGTGAGGAAATTTTCGGACCCGTCCTGTCGATCCTCGCATACGACTCCGAAGATGAAGCCATCGCGATGGCCAACGACAGCCTCTACGGTCTCGCCGGCTACGTGCAATCCGGCTCGCTCGAGCACGCCCGCGCGGTGGCGAAGCGCCTGCGCACCGGCACGATCTATCTGAACTACGCGGACTACAATCCCGACGCGCCGTTCGGCGGCTTCAAGCAATCGGGCAATGGCCGCGAGTACGGCGAGTTCGGTCTGGAAGACTTCCTGGAGATCAAGGGCGTGGTCGGTTACGGCGCTTGAGTGTGCGCAGCGGCATGCTCCCACGCATGCCGCGACTAAAGCAGCAATTCGATCGAATGAAACAACCGGCGCTGCTCGGCATCTTGCGAGCGCGCGCCTTCGTCGATGACTTCACGCAGGCATTCGAGAAAGCACGCGGCCGCCGGACTCGTCGGCGCGCCGCGGCGTGACGTGATGCTGACGATGGTTTCGTCCACCGTCTCTCGCAGCGGCAGCGCCCACAACTGCTCCTTCGCGAGCGTCACTTCAACGAGCGGCCACGGAAAAATGCTGAGCATGTCCGTGTGCGCGAGCAAACCCAGCACGACCGCCAGCGAGTGCGCCAGATGAATGGTGTGCGGCACCTGCATGCCGCGCTTGCGGAACACATTGTCCGAGATCGACTCGCGGCTTGCCGGGTCCCAGTTCAATACCCACTCCGCGTCTTCCAGTTCGAGCAGCGTGCGGCAACCGGCTTTCGGATGATCGCGCCGCGCGACCACGGCCGAATGCGTGGAGAACAGCGGCACATTGTGAAACTCCGATTGCGGCGACGCGGGCGGCGGCCGACCAATCGAAAAATCGAGGCTGCCATCGCGCAGACGCGGCTGCACGACCGCGAGCAAGCCTTCGAAGAATTCCAGTTGCACTTCCGGCATGCGCTGGCGGAACCGCTGCACGGTAGGCGGCAGAAACGTCAGCGCGACCCACGGCGTGACGCCGATCGACAGCTTGCCCGCGGCGGCGCCGCGTAGCGCTTCGATCTCGGCTTGCGCCCGCTGCAATTGCCCGAGCACCACGCGCGCATGCACGACCAGCGCGCGGCCGAACTCGGTAAACGCGACGCCGCTTGCGCTGCGCACCACCAGCGGCGCCTGTAGATCGGCTTCCAGTTCACGCATGGCCTTGGTCACGGCGGCGGGCGACAGGTCGAGCGAACGGGCGGCGGCCCGGATACTTCCAGTATCGGCAATCGCCGCTAATGTGCTGAGTTGATGCAGTTTCATCTGACAATGAGCGAATAGGGTGGCAACCAGCGGTTGCTGCCGCAACGATTCTACGCCTGCCGCTGGTAAATCGGCGTCGTTATGCTGGGTTCACGCTTTCATTGATGGAGACACGACGTGAACACCATGGCCATTCCGGCGGGCATCGCCGAACTCGAAGACGAAATGATCGCGCTGCGCCGCCGCATTCACGCGCAGCCCGAACTGGCTTACGAAGAGTTCGCCACCGGCGACCTGGTCGCCGAACGCTTGCAGGACTGGGGCTATACCGTGCATCGCGGGCTGGGTCAAACGGGTGTTGTCGGGCAACTGAAAGTTGGCGCCGGCACGCGCAAACTGGGTCTGCGCGCCGACATGGATGCGCTGCCGATTCACGAGACCACCGGCCTGCCGTACGCGAGCAAGGTGCCCGGCAAGATGCACGCATGCGGCCATGACGGTCACACGGCCATGCTGCTCGCGGCGGCCAAACATCTGGCTCAGGAAAAGTGCTTCGACGGTACGTTGAATCTGATTTTCCAGCCCGCTGAAGAAGGCCTCGCCGGCGCGAAAAAAATGCTCGAAGACGGCCTGTTCGACAAATTTCCGTGCGACGCCGTGTTTGCGATGCACAACATGCCGGGTTTCCCGACGGGCAAGTTCGGCTTCCTGCCCGGGTCTTTCATGGCTTCGTCGGATACGGTGATCATCAAGGTGACCGGGCGCGGCGGTCATGGCGCGGTGCCGCATAAGGCGGTCGATCCGGTGGTGGTGTGCGCGCAAATCGTGCTCGCGTTGCAGTCCATCGTCTCGCGCAACATCGCGCCGCTCGATATGGCGATCATTACCGTCGGCGCGATTCACGCGGGCGAAGCGCCGAACGTGATTCCGGAGACGGCCGAGATGCGTCTTTCGGTGCGCGCGTTGAAACCCGAGGTACGTGATTACTTGCAGGAGCGCATCACGGCGGTGGCGTGCGGCCAGGCGGCCGTGTTCGGCGCGCAGGCGCATGTGGACTATCAGCGCCGCTATCCGGTTCTCGTCAACGACGTGGCAATGACCGGTCTTGCGCGGCAAGTCGCGCTCGACTGGCTCGGCGAAGGCGGCCTGATCGCCGATATGCAGCCGCTCACCGGCAGCGAAGACTTCGCGTTCCTGCTGGAGCGTTGCGCCGGCAGCTACCTCATCATCGGCAATGGTGACGGCGAGGGCGGCTGCATGGTCCACAACCCCGGCTACGACTTCAACGACGATTGCCTTGCCACCGGCGCGGCTTACTGGGTGAGACTCGCGCAGGCGTTTCTGGTCTGACGCAGCAGCGTTTGCATGGGCGGGTCAAGCCGCGCATCTGCAGGAAGCACATCACGGAGACACAGATGGACTATTCCGCCACACCGCAACCCGCGGGCACCGAAGCGTTGAGCATGCAGAGTGCGACGGCAGCGCAACCGGCGAGGCGCGCGAGCCACGCTAAAGCGATTGCCGCGATTACGCTCGGCAACGGCCTCGAGTTTTTCGACTTCACGATCTACAGCTTCTTTGCGACGATCATCGGCAAGCTGTATTTCCCGGTGGAAGGGCAGCTTGCGCAACTGATGCTTGCGGTCGGCACGTTTGGCGTGGGTTTCATCATGCGGCCGGTGGGCGGCATCGTGCTCGGGGCGTATGCCGATCGCGCGGGCCGCAAGGCCGCGATGAGCCTCACCCTGTGGCTGATGACGCTCGGTTCCGCGATCATCGCGTTCGCGCCGACTTATGCGGCGATTGGTGTCGCCGCGCCGCTGCTGGTGATTCTCGCGCGGCTGATTCAGGGCTTTGCGCTGGGTGGTGAGATTGGTGCGTCGACGTCGCTGCTGCTTGAATACGGTAGCAATAAAACGCGTGGCTTCTACGGTAGTTGGCAGTTCGTGAGCCAGGGCTTGAACACCGTGTGCGGATCGCTGCTGGGTGTCGCGTTGGCGGCGGCGCTTTCGACCGCGGCGCTGGAGAGCTGGGGCTGGCGCGTGCCGTTCGTGATCGGCATGGCGATGGGGCCGATCGGCATCTATATCCGGCGGCATCTGGATGAGACGCTGCCGGGTATCGAAGACGGCTCGGCGCCGCAGTCAGGCGGGAGTGCGGCGGCTTTACAGCCCGCCTCGCAGCCGGTGCGCAAGCTGTTTCGCGAGCATTCCGGCGTGATTACGACGGGCGTTCTGACGACGATCGGCGGTACGGCGGCGAACTATATCGTGCTGTTTTATCTGTCCACGTACGCGATCCGGATTCTGCATTTGCCGATGTCGTCGGCGCTCTGGGCCGCGTAGACTGCTGCGGTAGTGACGGTGATCTGTTCGCCTTTTGCAGGGGCGTTGTCGGATCGTGTTGGGCGTAAGCGCGTGCTGTGGGTTTCTCGTGTGTTGCTGATCGTGGCTGTTTATCCGGCGTTCATGATTATCAATGCTTCGCCTACGGTGCCGGTTTTGTTGTCGGTGGTGGCGGTGCTGGGTGTGCTGGTTGCTTTTACCGCAGTGCCTAATATCGTCATGTTGCCGGAAATGTTTCCGCGTGAGATTCGTGCTACCGGGATGTCGATTGTTTATTGTCTCGGGGTTTCTATTTTTGGTGGGTTTGCGCAGTTTTTTGCTACCTGGTTGATTCAGGTTTCCGGGAGTAATCTCGCGCCGGCTTGGTATCTGATTGGGTGTGGGGTGGTTTCCTTGTTGCCGTTGCCGTTTATGCGGGAGACTGCTGGGCGGGATATTGGGTAGTGTTTTTTTTGGTTTTGCGGGGCTTTGGGCTTCTGGTTTGTTGGCCTTTCTTGCTTTCTTAGTGGTCTATTGGCGTTGCCCCTGTGCGGGGCGGCACCTCCTTTCTTTGCCGCGGCAAAGAAAGGAGGCAAAGAAAGCCGCTTTACACCGCCAGCCCATAAGCGGGTTCCTCGCACAGCCACGGTAGTGGTGCATCTGGAATCCGTGTCCTCGCACATTCGGCGCTTGTGACACAGCCGTCATTCTTCCGGCGACGCTGCGCGCGCCGTCGCGGTCATTCGTGCCTATACCGATGCAGGCGCCATCGGTTGAACGCCCGGGATCAGCCAGCGAAGCAGCCAGAATCTCGTCAGTTTTCCTTGCGAGCGTCGTCAATCCAGATCCTCTTGCCAAGCTGGCGACTGCCGCGGAGACGGCAGCCACCATGGCGAATCCGATTAGGAAAGAAGCGATGAATTCTATTCGCGCTCAGTTTTCCTAACTATCGTGGCCGCCGAAAGAGATCAAAAAATCGCGGCCGCGCATCGCAGACCGATCCCTGAACTACAAACGTTTTGCCGAACTACCGCGACGGCGCGCGCAGCGCCGCCGGAAGAATGATGGCCTTGTCACAAACGCGGAGTGTGCGAGGGCACGGATTCCAGATGCACCACTACCGTGGCTGCGCGGGGGACCCGCTTATGAGCTGGCGGTTCAAAGCGGCTTTCTTTGCCTCCTTTCTTTGCCGCGGCAAAGAAAGGAGGTGCCGCCCCGCACAGGGGCAACGCCGATAGACCACTAACAAAGCAAGGAAAGGCCAACACCCCAAAAAACCACAACAAAAAAACAAACCGCCGCCAGGCAAAAAAAGCACCCCCATCACCGAGCCGCCGACTTCTCCCCATCCGCCACCGGCGCCTCCCCGTCAGCAGCCGCCTCGCGAGTCTCCGGCATGGCCGCCCACACGAGCAAAACAGCCAACGCCCCAGCCGCGGCGAGACCAAAAAAGCTCACGGCATTCCCAAAATGATCCGCCACGAACCCAGCCGCAGTGGTACTCAACGTAGCCCCAATCCCGGCAGCCAACCCGAACAATCCGATACACAGGTTATAGCGTCCCTTATCGCCGGCCACATCGGCGGCAATCAGCGGCAACATCACCCCAAACACGGCGGCGCTCAAACCGTCGAGCATCTGCACCGGCACGAGCAAATAAGGGCTGCTGATTCCGGCAAACAGCAACGCCCGTATCGGCAGCGCTGAAAACCCGAGCAGCAGAATCGGCCGGCGTCCCCAACGTTCGGCCGAGCGCCCGACCCACGGTGACATGATCGCCACGATCGCCTGCGGCACGATGATGCACGCCGCAATCACGAGTTGCACGTTGTCGCCCATGCCGGCCGTCACTTCGCCGGCGGCAAGATTGAGCATCGCCGCATTCGACAAATGGAACAGCACGATGCACGCCGCGAACAGCAGCATCCGCTTGTCGCGCAGCAATTCGCGCAGACTCTCGCGCCGTTCGATCTGCTGCGGCGTCGGCGCGGCCTTCGGTAATTCGACGGTGTCGGTGCGCTGGATCATCGTCAGCGCGAAGAGGGCGGGCACGGCGAGCGCGGCGGTCAGCCAGAACACCGCGCGCGGCGAGTAGTACTCGCCGAACAGGCCCATCAGTCCGGCCGCGACCGCGCTGCCGATCGACGCCCAGCGCGCATTGCGCCCCAGCCGGTCGCCGAGATTCGCCCGTCCCACCAGCGCGAACGAAATCGCGGCGAGCGCCGGCGTCAGCATGCAACTCGCGAAGCCGTGAAACACCTCGGCGGCGATCACCGGCAGCACCGTCGGACTGACAGCCAGCAGCACCGCGCTCAGGATGATCGCGAAAATCGCCCAGGCGGCCGCGCCTTTCTTGTTGCGCAACGCATCGACGGCGGCGCCGCCAGGCACCTGGCTCACCATCGCGCTGATCGTGCCTACAGACAGCGCCATGCCGATCTCGCCCTGCGTCCACTTATGCGAGGCGAGGTAGGACGCGATGAACGGTCCAAACCCTGTTTGCACGTTGGCGACGAAAAAATTCAGCCAATCGAGCGCGCGCAAGCTGCGCGCTGTTACCAGTGTGCGGCCTGTCATCGGGCCGCCCGTGCGTTGGAAACCGCCGTAGTCGTGGCCGCGGCCGCAGGCGCCGCAACGGCGGCGGGCGCGGAAGCCGGAGCAGGGGCAGGCGCTGGCGCGGGAGGCGGCGCCGGCGACACCGCGCGGATCGGTTTGTCGCTCGCATAAGGCGGCGTTGCGTTGATCTGCGCATCGCTCAACTCGAGTAGCGGATGCAGCTCCTTGTCTTTGGTGACGAAGCGCAGCGCCGACCAACTGGCGGCAATCGTGCGCCGTTCGGTGCTGACCATGCCGTTGACGTCGAGCACGACCGCCTGCGGCTGTGCGTTGGCGTCGATCAGCACGTCGATCACGCGGCCGACCTTGGCGCCGTTCGAGCGCTCGACGGTGGCGTCGATCAGCGGCAATTGCAAAACGGCAGCGGCTTTGGCCGCATTCGCCGGAATCGCGGCGGCGTTGAGCGTGATGGGCGCGGTTTTCGCAGTCGGCGTGAAGCGGAACGCGCCCCACGGGAAGTTCACCTTGCGGTCGCCGACCCCCAGGAAACCCTGCAGATTCACGACCATTTCGCGCGGCTTGCCGCCGGCGTCCGCGATCAGATCGACCGCGCGGCCGACCACTTTGCCGTCGGGCTTCTGCACTTCGCTGTCGAGCAGCGCGCGCGCCTCGTTGCGCTCGATGGTGCGCAGCACGATCAGCGGCGCGGGCGGGGGAGGCGGTGGCGCAGGCGTGACAACCGGCGGCGGAGGCTCGACCTTGTGCGGCTTGACGACCGGTTTCTTCGGCTTCCTCGGCTGCTCGGGTTCGGCCGCTTCGGTCTCGACCGGTTCGGGCGCGGAGGCGGCCACTGGCGCGCTTGCGGGTTCGACCGGCATCACCGTGGCGTCCACGATCGGCGCCTGCTGCGGACCCCACAGCAAGCTGCTGCAACCGGACAGCGCGAATAGCGCGAACACAGCAAGAAGCAAGAGACGCCAGGCAGGACGCGAAAAACCGCCGCTCATCAAGAAGGACTCCATGGGCCGGTGCGAACGGCCCGTGGGCCGCCGCAGTTAAGACAGGTACGGGCCAGAGTGTAACCCGCGACGTTGGGCGGCTCCGGTTTTGCAGGCAGTCTGACAGGTTGCCCCAAGCATGGTTCATGCCGCACCGGGCCGATTGTTCGCACGGTCGCATGGCCGCGGTCCATTGAGACGCGTCGAACCTCTCAAAACCCTTTCATATCTTTGTGACAGACCGTAGGTGTAAACGCGCGGGCTATGAAGCGGGTTTGCCGTCCCCTGAACGATATAAGCGTCGCGACATGTCGGGCATGCCAATCATGCGATGGGAGACATATTTGTGTTGCCCTACATTTCGAGACAGCAAAAAAAGATCACATCCCACATTAAATCAACGCAACGAGACGAACCTGATGGCGGCCGTATCGACGGCCGTTTCAGCACGCTGATAAAGGAGGCACTCATCATGATGGAACCCCACGCCCAACCGATTTCTGAAGTCGGCACCGAATCATTCGACGGAAAGGGCTTTCTCGACCGCTATTTCGAAATCTCTTCACGCGGCAGTTCGCAGCGTCAGGAAATCGTCGCGGGTATCACGACCTTCCTCGCGATGGTCTATTCCGTGTTCGTCGTGCCGGGCATGTTCGGCAAAGCGGGCTTCGACACGAGTGCGGTGTTCGTCGCCGTGTGTCTGACCACGGCCTTCGGCTCGCTGCTGATGGGCGTGTGGGCGCGTCTGCCGATCGCGATCGGCTGCGCGATTTCGCTGACGGCGTTCACCGCGTTCGGCCTCGTGCTCGGCAAGGGGCTGCAGCCGAACGTCGCGCTCGGCGCGGTGTTCCTGATGGGCGTCGTATTCACCGCGATCTCGGTGACGGGCGTGCGTTCATGGATTCTGCGCAATCTGCCCACAGGCATCGCGCACGGCACGGGGATCGGCATCGGCCTGTTCCTGCTTCTGATCGCCGCCAACGACGTGGGTCTCGTCGTGAAGAATCCCGGCGCGGGTCTGCCGGTGTCGCTCGGCAATATCACGGCGCTGCCGGCGCTGATGTCGGTGGCGGGACTCGCGGCCATCTTCGGTCTGGTGCGCCGCCGCGTACCGGGCTCGATCCTGATCGTGATCGTGGCGATTTCGGCGATCGCGCTCGCCATCGATCCGGCCGTGTCGTTCCACGGCGTGTTCGCCGTGCCGTCGCTGAGCGCGCCGGGTCACGCTTCGCTGATCGGCGCGATGGACATCAAGGGCGCGTTGTCGATGGCAGTGCTGCCGAGCGTGCTGGCTCTCGTGATGACCGCGGTGTTCGACGCGACGGGTACGATCCGCGCCGTCGCGGGACAAGCCGGGCAACTCGATGAAAACGGCCGCATCATCAACGGTGGCCGCGCGCTGACGGCCGATTCGCTGAGCTCGATTTTCTCGGGCCTGCTCGGCGGCGCGCCGGCGGCGGCGTATATCGAATCGACGGTGGGCGTGGCCGCCGGCGCGAAGACCGGCATGGCGGCCGCGGTGGTCGGTCTGCTGTTCCTCGTGGTGATGTTCTTCTCGCCGCTCGCCGGCCTCGTGCCTTCGTATGCGACGGCCCCCGCGCTGATGTACGTCGGCCTGCTGATGCTCTCGAACGTCAGCAAGCTGCATATGGACGACATGGTCGACTCCATGTCGGGCCTGATGTGCGCGGTGTTCATCGTGCTGACCGCCAACATCGTGACAGGCATCATGCTCGGCTTCGCGACGCTCGTGATCGGCCGTGTGGTCAGCGGCGAGTACCGCAAGCTGAACGTGGGCACGGTTGCCATCGCTATCGTGCTGGTCGGCTTCTATCTCGGCGGTTGGGCGATCTGACCGTGGCAGGCAGTGAGCGGGGCGTTGCTTGACGCCGCGCTTCAAGCGATTGAATTTGTGCTGGAAAGCGAGAGCAACGTGGCGCGATACCGGCCGCATTACTCGAGCCTGTAGTCGGTTGTTCTCCACCTTGACGCGGCGTGCGGCAGGCTTCATCTGCGGTGCGCCGCGTATCTTTTTTATCGTACTCCCCACGCCGCTTGCGGTGCGCTTTTGCGAAAACGCGTACCTGTCCTTGACATTCGTCGCTTCGTTTCTATAGTTAACCTCATGGTTAAGTTTGATGAAGCGTTATTGAATCGCACCTTTGCCGCGCTGTCCGATCCGACTCGGCGGGCGCTGCTCGCGCGTCTGTCGTCGAAAGATCTGTCGGTCAGCGAACTCGCCGAGCCGTTTGCGATCTCCTTGCCCGCGGTGATGAAACACCTCGACGTGCTGTCCGAGGCGGGTCTCATCACGCGCAGCAAAACCGGCCGCACGGTCGCGTGCCGCCTGTGCGCCGGGCCGATGGAGGAAGCCATGGAGTGGCTTGGCCGCTATCAGCGCTTCTGGTCCGAATCACTCGATCGTCTGGCCGCTTTCGTCGAAGAGGAGCAAAGCCCATGTCCGCCCAGCCCAGCCTCACCCTCCAGCGGCGTCTCAACGCCGCGCCCCCCAAAGTCTTCCGCGCGTGGACGGAACCGGCGCAATTCATGACGTGGATGCATCCGGGCGGCGCGGACGTCGTGCGCGCGGAACTGGATGTGCGCGTCGACGGGCGTTACGCGATCGTGTATCGCAAGCCGGACGGCAACGAAGTCGAGGTCAACGGTCAGTATCTGGAGGTGGTGCCCGACCGCAAGCTGGTCTTCTCGTGGATATGGCGCTATAGCCCGGAGCATGAATCGCAGGTCACGTTGCTGCTGGAACCGGACGGTGACGGCACGTGGCTCACGCTCACACATGAACGTCTTGCCGACGAAGCTCAGCGCGAAGATCATCGCCGCGGCTGGACAGACGGGATCGATTCGCTCGAACGCTACGTGGCCTGAGTGGTTTGCATGTCCCCAAAGTCCCCACGGGGAATTCCTTCGGGGTGTGCTGTTTGACCTGCACGATGCAGGCAAAGGAGACGCAGATGGAACCGCAACACCGTATTGGCTCGCAGGAGGAATGGCTGGCTGCCAGCCGGGCATTGCTGGCCGAAGAAAAAGCGCACATGCGCGCCGGCGACGAACTTGCTCGCAAACGCCGCGCGCTGCCGTGGGTCAGGATCGACAAGACCTATACCTTCGATACGCCGCAAGGCCGCAAGACGCTGACCGATCTGTTCGACGGGCGCAGCCAGTTGATCGTCTATCACTTCATGCTGGGCCCGGATTGGGAGGAGGGCTGCGTCGGCTGCTCGTTCCTGTCGGATCACATGACAGGGATCGTCACGCATCTCGAACATCACGATGTGTCTTACGTGACGGTGTCGCGTGCGCCGCTCGCGAAGATCGAGAGCTTCAGGAAACGCATGGGCTGGACCTTCGCCTGGGTGTCCTCGAACGGCAGTGATTTCAATTTCGATTATCACGTGTCGTTCACGCCGGAAGAGTTGGCGAGCAAGAAAGCGTTCTACAACTTCACCGAGGACGATGTCGGCATCGACGAACAACACGGCCACAGTGTCTTCTACAAGGACGAGAACGGCGACGTGTATCACACGTATTCCTGCTATGGGCGCGGTGACGAACGCTTCATCAATACCTATGCGCATCTCGACGTCACGCCGAAGGGTCGCAATGAAGACAGCAATCTGACCGACTGGGTCAGGCATCACGACCGCTATGAAGAAAAGGCGCAAGGCGGCTGCGCTGCGTGCGGTTCCTGATAGAGCGCGGAGAATGCAGCGCTAGCGCAACCTTGCGAGAAAGGAGCGGGGCGTTATACGCCCTGGCGCCCCGCTTCATAGAACAGCGCGAACAGTTCCGACTGTGAATTGACGTTCAGTTTCGTATAGATGTGTTTCTTGTGCGCGCGCACGGTCTCGAACGAGATCGCCAGTTTCTCCGCGATGGCGCGCGTCGAAAATCCGCTCAAGGTCAGCATCGCCACTTCTACTTCGCGCGCGGTGAGTGAGGCGCGACCGCCCGCCGACGCGACCTGCTCGAAGCGCGCCGCGTAGGCGGGGGCGTCGGTGGCGGCGAGCGATTCCGTGAACGTCTCGGCGACTGCTTCGTTGGAGGCTGGCTGCGCAGCGTCGAATGCCTCGTAGGGCAAGCGTTGCCGCAGCAGCGCGATCACCCACGGCGCGCACAGCGCGAGCACGGCCAGATCGCGCTCGGCATAACGATGCGTCGCGCCGAGCGAAAAGGCTAGCGTGTGTTGCGCGTCGATCATGTAGTTGAAGTGCACCTCGTCGCCGACGATATTTTTTCTGAAGTACCGCTGGTAGTAATCGGTCATCGAGAAGTTGTCCGGTGCGACATCGGCCAGCGTGACGAAGCCCGATGCGGGTTTCTCGGTGGCGGCGATATAAAACGGATCGAGTTGATAGAGCGCGGCCAGATAGTCCTGGAACATCGTGTCGACGGTGCCGTCCGGCATCGGCGATTCGGCGCACACGAGCGGCGCCGCGCCCGCTGTGAAGCGCAATGCGACCCAATTGTCGAAGGCGACATAACGTTCGAGCGCGCGCGTGAGGCGAGTCCAGAATTGCGTGCTATCGAGGGCTTCGATAACCGCGCCGATCTCGCGATGAAAGGCCAGATCGCGCCATTCGAGTTCCATGCGTGCTCCGATGAGGGTAACCCAGCAGGGTAATTACGGACAAAAATATGTCTGGTAATAATAGGCCCAACCTGATCGCGGGATGGTCGAGAACGGCTGTCGTTCAACGCGAAGGTAATCGGGATGGATAGCAATATTGCATGGGACCCGAGTAAGAGCTGTGCATGGGACCAGAGTAAGCGCTAAAGCGCCAACTCTGGTCGACAGCTAAAGCGCTAACTCGGGTCGACCGCTTTGCATGGGACCAGAGTAAGTGCTAAAGCACTAACTCTGGTCGACCGCTGTGCATGGGACCAGAGTAAGCGCTAAAGCGCTAACTCTGGTCGACAGGAGACAGAATGCTTCAACTCGAACTGGCGCAAATTCCCGTCGTGGATGGCGCGGTAGGTGTCGGCGGCGCGAATGTACAACGCGTGCTGCAAATCATCGGCCAACGTTCGGCAGAAACCGATCTGATCGTGTTTCCCGAAACCACGCTGTCGGGCTTTCCGACGCGGCATAACGTTGCCGAAGTGGCAGAACCGATCGACGGCCCCTCGTTGAGCGCCGTGCGCGACGCGGCGCGCGAAGCGCGCGTGGCGGTTGCGGTGGGCCTCGCCGAGCGCGACGGCAGCCGCTTTTTCAACACCACCGTGTTGATCGACGAACGCGGCGAGATCGCGCTGCGTTATCGCAAGACCCACCTGTGGGCGTCGGACGTCGGCGTGTTCGAACCGGGCGACCGTTTCGAAGTGTGCAGCTTCAAAGGCATGACGGTCGGTCTGCTGATCTGCTACGACATTGAATTTCCCGAAACGGCACGCGCGGTTGCGTCGCTGGGCGCCGATCTGCTGGTCGTGACCAACGGCAACATGGACCCGTTCGGGCCGGTGCACCGCCGGGCGATCGTGGCGCGCGCCATGGAAAACCAGATGTTCGCCGCGCTAGTCAATCGCATCGGTTCCGGCGACGACAACCTCACGTTTCCCGGCGAGTCAGCATTGATCGATCCATTCGGCGACGTGGTGTGCGACGCGGGCCAGCGGGAAACCGTGCTGCGCGCAACGCTCGAGCGCGCGCGCCTCGAAGGCGCTCGCGAACATTATCGTTATCTGCACGACGCGCGCATTGCGCTCGATCTCGCCACCGAAGACGGCGCGCACGGCCAACGTGCGCGCGTGATTCGCGCGCGCTGAAGCGAACGTTCAGGCCGACGCGCGACCGGGCCGGCATGCCGCCTGAACGGCGGTGCGGACCTGCCCGGCGCATCAGGCAAAGACCATCGGCGCGAATCGCGCGCCGCCAGCAAGTCCGATCGACCCGGCTCGACCGGGGCGCGTGCCATGCCGCGCCCGGGACGATGCTCGCCCATTCGCAAGAGGAGACACCGTATGACTTCATCATCCGCCGCCGAACCCGCGGCCCCACGCAGCGCGCACCTGAAGCGCACACTCGGCCTGCCGTCGGTCCTGCTATTCGGTCTGGCTTACATGGCGCCGCTGATCGTCTACGGCACCTATGGCGTGCTGGCGAGCGCCAGCCAGGACACCGCGGCGCTCGCCTATCTGATCGCGCTGATCGCGATCGTATTCACCGCGCTCAGCTACGGCAAACTGGCGCGGCTCTTTCCGGTGGCCGGTTCGGCCTACACGTACACGCGCAAGACCTTCAACCCGCATCTCGGCTTCATGATCGGCTGGGCCACCTTGCTCGATTATTTCTTCCTGCCGATGGTGATCTGGCTGATCGGCGCAGCGTATCTGAGCGCCGCGTTCCCGCACGTGCCGGCGTGGATCTGGATCGTCGCGTTTATCGTGCTGACCAGTGCGTTGAACATTCTCGGCATCGAACTCGCGAACCGCTTCAACATCGTGCTGATGGTGGTGCAACTGGCGATCGTCGCGTTGTTCGTCGTGCTGTGCTGCCACTATGTGACGGCGGCCGCCGGACCTGGCGGTCTCGTGTCGGCCGAGCCGTTCTTCAAACCGCACGTGCCGTTCTCGGCGACGATGGCGGGCGCGGCGATCGCCGCGTATTCGTATCTCGGCTTCGACGCGGTCTCGACGCTGACTGAAGAAACCATCGCCCCCGAAAGGACCATGCCGCGAGCCATCGTGCTGATTGCGCTGATCGGCGGCGCGATCTTCGTGATCGCGGCCTATACCGTGCAGCTCGCGCACCCGGGCGCGGTGTTCAAGGACCCGGATTCGGCGGCTTTCGAAGTCGCGCGCAAAGTGGGTGGCGATATATTCGTCACGGTGTTTCTGGCGGGCCTGATTCTCGCGCAGTTTGCCTCGGGCATCTCGGCGCAGGCGAGCGTGGGACGTCTGTTGTATGCAATGGGCCGTGACGAAGTGCTGCCCAAACGCATCTTCGGTTTCGTGCATCCTAAGTTCAAGACGCCGGCGCTGAACATCGCGATTGCGGGCGCTGTCGGTCTCGTCGCCTTGAAGCTCGATGTGGCCACTTCGACATCGTTCATCAACTTCGGTGCGTTCCTTGCGTTCACGGCCGTCAATCTGTGCGTGATCCGTCAGTTCTTCAACGCGCGGGGCAGTGCGAACGCGATAGGCGTGATCGGCGGGCTGCTGTTGCCGTTGGCCGGCGCGCTCGCCGACGTGTGGCTGCTGGTGAGTCTGGAGAAGACGGCGCTGGTGCTAGGCGCGGTGTGGTTCGTGTTGGGCTTGTGCTATCTCGGCTGGATTACGCGCTGCTTTCGCCAGGCGCCGCCGGAAGTCGCGGTGTGATCAAACGGTTGCGCGCTCGTTGTGCGCGCAACCGCGACAGGTGTGACGTCGCGATGCACGGCGTCACATGCGAAGCGCTGTCGCTTCAAAGCGACATGTCGAAAGCGGGCTTGAGGAAAACTTCGATCGCCATCACGACGAGCCCCATCGCGGCCGCCGACAGCGTCAACGTGCCGTATTCGTCGTAGCGTGCATCGTAGAGACACGCCACGACGAAAAGAATCGCCAGCAGATTGGTCAGCCAATCGAAATTCAGCGCCATAGTCATCGATCAAATCCGGGCTCATGCGCGACCCGGTTTGTCGAGCCGCGCGATCAGGTGAGCGCGATTCTATCGAGTTGAGCTTACGGATTCGCAACGGCGGCGCTTACATGGATTACGCCGCGGTAGAAGCCTTCTTCGCGGACATCATGTCGTGCTCGATCCAGTCGATCACGGAAGTTCTCTTCGGTTGCCAGCCAAGCAGCTTGCGGGCGCGCTCACCGCGCACGCGGCTGTTCGAGCCGAGGCCATACGAGGCCATTTCGTAGCCCCATTCCTTTTGCGCTTCTTCGAGCGGCCAGTCTTGCGGTTCGCCGAGCTCCATCGTGCGCGCAATCGCGGCGCTCATGTCGCGGAACGACGCCTCGCCGCTTTCCACAAAGTAGAAGGTGCCCGCGGGCGTGTTTTCGAGAGCGAGGCGATACAGTTCGGCGACGTCGTCGATATGCACGTTCGACCAGATATTGCCGCCGCTGCCCACGTGGCGCACCACGCCGCTCTTCAGTGTTTGACGCACGAGGCGCGGCAATTGCACGCTCGCGCTGCCGGAGACCGCACCGTGGCCGTAGATCAGCGTGTTGCACAGTACGGCCGAGCGGACGTTCCGCTGTGCGGCGTCGAGCACGAGTTGATCGATGGCCACGCGCGCGGCCTTGTCGGCGGTCGGCGTGGGCAGCGCGTCTTCGTGATAGATGCGCGCCTGACCCGCTTCGCCGCCGGACGCATCGCCGACAATGCTCGAACCGCTCGTGTGCAGGAACGTTTTGCCGGACCCGGCGAGTCCTTCGATCAGCGCTTTCACGGCGCCTTCATGGTCGCTGCTCGCGGCATTGATGACGGCGTCGGCGGCTTTTGCTTCGGCGATCAGCAACGCGCTGTCGTCGAGCGTACCGATGACGGGTTCGATACCCAGACGTTGCAGCTCGGCGCGCTGTTCGGGGTTGCGGATCAGACCGCGGACGGAGTGGCCGGCGCGCGCAAGATGCGCTGCAATGGACCCGCCGATAAAACCGCTTGCACCAGTGATGAAAATCTTCAAGTCGTTCTCCTTGTTGAGAAACACGATGACATGCACGCAGTATCCATCGTCTTGATTCTCGCAAAAAGCGTGTTAGTCTCAAATCAAACTTGATTTGAAATCAACAATGAAAACTTCGACTGACGAGTTGCTGGTGTTCGTCACGGTGATCGACAGCGGCTCGATCACCGCGGCTGCGGAAAAACTGGGCCAAACGGTCTCGGGCGTGAGCCGCGCGCTCACGCGCCTGGAGAAGAAGCTGGATACGGCGCTGGTGCGGCGCACGACGCGCCGTTTGCAGCTTACCGAAGAGGGCGAAGCTTTCCTGCAGCGCGCCCGGGCCATCCTGCACGCGATGGAAGAGGCCGAGGAGTCCGTCACGCGCGGCCGCGAGCGGCCCTCGGGGCGTTTGCGTGTCGATGCGGCGTCGCCCTTCATGCTGCATTGCGTGGCGCCGCATATGACGGCGTTTTCGGCCCTGTATCCGGAGATCAGGCTGGAATTGACCAGCAACGAACGGATCGTGGATCTGCTGGAGCAGAAGGTGGATATCGCGATCCGCATCGGCGAGTTGCAGGATTCGACCTTGCATGCGCGTGCGTTGGGGACCAGCAAGCTGCGGGTACTCGCGAGCCCGGCGTATCTGGCCGAATATGGCGAACCCAGATCGGTGGAAGCCTTGCGGGAACATCGGCTGATCGGCTTCACGGCACCGGAGCATCTGAATCGCTGGCCGTTGCGGGAAGGGCGCAAGGGCGGCTCCGAAACGCTGAAGATCGAACCGGCGATCACCGCGTCGAGTGGCGAGACACTGCGGCAACTGGTGCTGACGGGATGGGGCATCGCCTGTCTGGCCGACTTCATGAGTGCCGCCGACGTGCGCGAGAAGCGTCTCGTACCGATTCTCGGCAACGTGCTCGCCGACGAGCGGCAGCGGGTGAGTGCGGTGTATTACCAGAGCGCGTCGCTGGCGGGGCGCGTGCAGTGCTTTCTGGACTTTATCGCGGCGCGCGTGAAGCTTTAGCCGCGTTATTCCCTTCATCCGCCTGATACGAAGCCCGCGGCTTGCCAGAGTCCGCGGGCTTTTTTACGCCGCGAGCCGCCTCGCCTATAACGCTCTTATGGCCGCGGAGTCGTCACCGGTCGAGGCCGGAATCTTTTTGTCCGCCTCGCGCCTCGCTTTTTGAACGTGTATATACAAGTTGAGATCTTCGAAGCGGAGAGGCGCTACACGTCAGGTGGTCGATTGAAGACATCGCAAAGGCAAGATCCAAGCCAAGCCTGCATCTCGCCCTAATGGAAACCCCTAGGCCAAAACCTCCAAAAACAAGTTGTATATACAAGCCGACGCCGCTAGACTTCTTTCAAATTGTATAGACAGGACGACAACCATGATGAATCTGAAGCCCGGCCACCTGACCCTCCCGCAACTGCGCCAGATCGCACGCGAACACGTCGCGCTGCAACTCGATCCCGCCAGCCATGCCGCGATCGACGCCTGCGCGCAAGCCGTTGCCGACATCGCCGCGAAGGGCGAGCCGGCCTACGGCATCAACACGGGTTTTGGGCGCCTCGCCAGCACGCATATTCCGCACGACCAGCTCGAACTGCTGCAGCGCAACCTGGTGCTCTCGCACGCGGTTGGCGTGGGTGAGCCGATGTCGCGTCCGGTCGTGCGTCTGCTGATCGCGCTGAAGCTCTCGAGCCTCGGCCGCGGCCATTCGGGCATTCGCCGTGAAGTGATGGAAGCGCTGATCACGCTGTACAACGCCGACGTGCTGCCGGTGATTCCGGTCAAGGGTTCGGTCGGCGCATCGGGCGACCTCGCGCCGCTCGCGCATATGTCGGCGGTGCTGCTCGGCGTCGGCGAAGTGTTCGCGAAGGGCGAGCGCATGCCGGCCACCGAAGGTCTCGCGCTCGTCGGCCTCAAGCCGCTCACGCTGCAAGCCAAGGAAGGTCTGGCGCTGCTGAACGGCACGCAGGCTTCGACCGCGCTCGCGCTCTATAACATGTTCGCCATTGAAGACCTGTACCGCACCGCGCTGGTGTCGGGCGCGTTGTCGGTGGATGCGGCCATGGGTTCGGTCAAGCCGTTCGACGCGCGCATTCACGAACTGCGCGGCCATCAAGGCCAGATCGACGCGGCCGAGGCATACCGCTCGCTGTTGCAAGGCTCGGGCATCAACGTCTCGCACGCCGATTGCGACAAGGTGCAGGACCCGTACAGCCTGCGCTGCCAGCCGCAAGTCATGGGCGCGTGTCTGGATCAGATGCGCCACGCCGCCAACGTGCTGCTGCTCGAAGCGAACGCCGTCTCCGACAATCCGCTGATTTTCCCCGACACCGGCGAAGTGCTGTCGGGCGGTAACTTCCACGCGGAGCCGGTTGCCTTCGCGGCCGACAACCTCGCGCTCGCCGCCGCTGAAATCGGCGCACTCGCCGAACGCCGCATCGCGCTGCTGATCGACGCGACGCTGTCGGGCCTGCCGCCGTTCCTCGTGCGCGACGGTGGCGTGAATTCGGGCTTCATGATCGCTCACGTCACGGCTGCCGCGCTCGCCTCGGAAAACAAGACGCTCGCGCATCCGGCATCGGTCGACTCGCTGCCCACGTCGGCGAATCAGGAAGACCACGTGTCGATGGCAACGTTCGCCGCGCGCAAGCTGGGCGACATTGCTGAAAACACCGCGAACATTCTGTCGATCGAGTTGCTCGCCGCCGCGCAAGGCGTCGATCTGCGCGCGCCGCACAAGACCAGCCCGAGCCTGCAGAAAGCGATGGACGCAGTGCGCAAGGACGTCGCGCATTACGAGCTCGACCACTACTTCGCACCGGATATCGCGGCGGTCACGCGTCTCGTGCAGAACGGCACGATCGCGAAGCTGAGCCCGTTCTCTTTCGTGTCCGAACAGTAAGTCTCAAGCACGCATATCAAGCCAATGAACGCACCGGCCTATCAGGGCATCAAGGACTTCATCCTCGCGCGCATCCATGCGGGCGAATGGGCCGAAGGCGACCAGGTGCCCTCCGAAAACGAGTTGGCGCGCGAATTCAACGTTGCGCGCATGACGGTCAACCGCGCATTGCGTGAGTTGACTTCGGAGCAGGTGCTTACGCGTGTGCAAGGTTCGGGCACCTTCGTGGCCCGTCCCAAGTACGAATCGACACTGGTGGCGATCCGCAGCATTTCCGACGAAATCGTCGCGCGCGGTCATCGCTATCAGGCGAACGTGCTGCACATCGGCGCGAGTATCGCCGACGAAGCGCTCGCCGAGGAAATGCAGGTGAGCGCGGGCAGCCCGGTGTTTCATTCGCGCGTGCTGCATTTTGAAAACGACGAGCCGGTGCAGCTCGAAGAGCGTTGGGTCAATCCGGCGGTTGCGCCCGAATACGCGTTGCAGGACTTTACGAACACCACGCCGAACCAGTATCTCGTGCGCGTGGCGCCGTTGCAGCGCGTCGAGTATCGCATCGAAGCGCTCGCCGCTGACGGCGATACGCGCGAGTTGCTGACCATGGACGAACTCGAACCGTGCCTTGTGCTGCATCGGCGCACATGGTCGCAAAGCCAGGTCGCTTCGATCGCCAATCTCTGGCATCCCGGCAGCCGTTATCGCTTTACCGGACACTTCTAACACGCCGTCTTTTCCGAATCCGATTCTTTTTCGACTATCTACAAGCATTCCGAGGGCCATCATGAACAACCCGAAACACATCGATCCGCGTCTTGATCCCACCCGCACGATCCGCGCACCGCGCGGCGCGGAAAAGACCTGCAAGACCTGGATCGCGGAAGCCGCGTACCGGATGATCCAGAACAATCTGGACCCGGAAGTCGCCGAGCATCCGCATGCGCTCGTCGTGTACGGCGGGATCGGCCGTGCCGCGCGCAACTGGGATTGCTTCGATCAGATTCTCAAGTCGCTGAAGGATCTGGAAGAAAACGAAACGCTGCTGATTCAATCGGGCAAGCCGGTTGGCGTGTTCCGCACGCATGCCGACGCGCCGCGCGTGTTGCTGGCGAATTCGAATCTGGTGCCGCATTGGGCGACGTGGGAACACTTCCACGAACTCGATCGCAAGGGCCTGATGATGTACGGCCAGATGACGGCGGGCAGCTGGATTTACATCGGCAGCCAGGGCATCGTGCAGGGCACCTACGAGACGTTCTTCTCGGTAGCGAACCAGCACTTCAACGGCGAGCCGAAGGGCCGCTGGATTCTGACCGGCGGTCTGGGCGGCATGGGCGGCGCGCAACCGCTCGCGGCCACCATGGCCGGTTTTTCGATGATCGCGGTGGAATGCGACGAGACGCGCATCGACTTCCGTCTGAAGACGCGCTACGTCGATAAAAAGGCGAAGACGCTCGACGAAGCGCTCGCCATGCTCGACGAAGCGAAGCAGACCGGCAAGCCGGTGTCGATCGGCCTGCTGGGCAATGCCGCCGACGTCTTCGCCGAGTGCGTGACGCGCGGCATCACGCCGGATTGCGTGACCGACCAGACTAGCGCGCACGATCCGATTCACGGCTACCTGCCGCAAGGCTGGAGCGTTGAAGACTGGCGTGAGCGGATGAAGACCGCGCCGGACAGCATCATCCTGCCGGCCAAGCAGTCGATGGCCAAACAGGTGCAAGCCATGCTGACGCTGCAGGAACGCGGCGCCGCCACGCTCGACTACGGCAACAACATCCGTCAGATGGCGCTGGAAATGGGCGTGGAAAACGCCTTCGATTTCCCGGGCTTCGTGCCGGCGTATATCCGGCCGCTCTTCTGTGAAGGCAAGGGGCCGTTCCGCTGGGTCGCGCTGTCGGGCGATCCAGAGGATATCTACAAGACCGATGCCAAGGTCAAGGAATTGATTCCCGACGATCCGCATCTGCACAACTGGCTCGACATGGCGCGTGAACGTATCGCGTTCCAGGGCTTGCCGGCGCGAATCTGCTGGGTTGGCGTGAAGGACCGCTATCGCCTGGGCCAGGCGTTCAACGAAATGGTCAGGAACGGCGAACTGAAGGCGCCGATCGTGATCGGCCGTGATCACCTCGACACCGGTTCGGTGGCAAGCCCGAATCGCGAAACCGAATCGATGAAGGACGGTTCGGACGCGGTCAGCGACTGGCCGCTGCTCAACGCGCTGCTGAACACCGCAGGCGGCGCCTCGTGGGTGTCGCTGCATCACGGCGGCGGCGTGGGCATGGGCTTTAGCCAGCATTCGGGCGTCGTGATCGTCGCGGACGGCACGGATGCCGCGAAAGAGCGCCTCGGCCGCGTGCTGTTCAACGATCCGGCAACCGGCGTGATGCGTCACGCGGATGCGGGCTATGAACTCGCGCAGGAAACGGCGCGCGAGGCCGGTCTCAATCTGCCGATGCTGGGCCGCTGATCGTGACGCTTCACGGCACGCTTCATGGCACGCTTCACAGCACGCCAATCGGCAGCGGGGCTACCCTCACGCTGATTCGCGGCGCCGACCTCGTGGCGGCGCCGTGGAAGAACGGCGGCGGCGTCACCCGCGAAGTGGCGGCTTTTCCAGAAGGCGCGGGGCTCGACGCGTTCGTGTGGCGGGTGAGCGTTGCCGATGTCGCGCAAGCCGGGCCGTTCTCGCGCTTTGCCGGTATCGATCGCACGCTCGTGTTGTTGTCCGGTGCGGGCATGCTGCTCGACGAAGCCGGCGGCGAGAAGACACACGCGTTGACGCAAGCGCTCGACATGGCGCGCTTCGCCGGCGAAGCGCACATCGACGCGCGCCTTGTCGACGGCGCGACGCGCGACTTCAACCTGATGGTGCGTCGCGATGCGGCGCAGGGTGAGGTGGAAGTATGGCGCGGCGCAGCGCGGCGCACGCTTTGCGCCGACGTGGTCCTGCTGTACTGCGCGCAAGGCGCCGTGCGGGTCGCGCCGGGCGCCGCGCAACCGCTATCGCTCGAAGCGGGCGACACGCTGCGTATCGACACACCGAACGCGCTGTCATGCGTGGTAGAAGGCGAGGGCGCCTTGCTCGCCATCAGTATCCGCTACGCACACGGCTGACGACGATTCGTATGCACGCCCAGTTCCGTCACGGCGCGCGCATGCGAACCACCACAGACACGCAACAAGCTGCAAAGAGCACGCGATGAAGCAAACCGTCTGGCATCACCTGAAACTTTGCCCGCAGGGCGATCCCCAACACACGCTGCCGGATGCCGCGCTCGCCGTTGAGAACGGCACGATCGTATGGCTCGGCGCGGCCCCCGATTTACCCGCCGAATACGCCGGATGGCCGCGAGAAGATCTGCACGGCGCGTGGGTCACGCCGGGTCTCGTCGATTGCCACACGCACCTCGTGTACGGCGGGCAGCGCGCGGACGAATTCGCGCAGCGCCTCGCGGGCGTCAGCTACGAAGAAATCGCGCGCCAGGGCGGCGGCATTGTCTCCACGGTGCGCGCCACGCGTGCCGCGGATGAAGCCTCGCTGCTGCGTCAGTCGGCCGCTCGGCTCGAACCCTTGCTTGCCGAAGGCGTGACGACGATCGAGATCAAGTCCGGTTATGGCCTCGATCTCGCCAGTGAGCGCAAGATGCTGCGCGTCGCGCGGCAATTGGGCGAGCGCTATCCGGTAACGGTCTACACGACGTTTCTCGGCGCGCATGCGTTGCCGCCTGAATTCGCCGGCCGCGCCGACGCGTATATCGACGAAGTCTGCAATACCATGCTGCCCGCGCTTGCCGACGAAGGTCTCGTCGACGCGGTCGACGTGTTCTGCGAGCGCATCGGCTTTTCGCTGGAACAAAGCGAGCGCGTTTTCGAGGCGGCGGAACGTTACAAACTCCCCGTGAAAATGCACGCCGAGCAACTGTCGAACGGCGGCGGCACGGCACTCGCGGCGCGCCACCATGCGCTGTCCGCCGACCACCTCGAATTTCTCGACGAAGCCGGCGTGGCCGCGATGAAAGAAGCCGGCATGGTGGCCGTGTTGCTGCCGGGCGCGTATTACTTCATCCGCGAGACGCAGTTGCCGCCGCTGGAATTGCTGCGGCGCTATGAGGTGCCGATTGCGATTTCGACCGACAGCAACCCCGGCACGTCGCCCGCCACCTCGCTGCTGCTGATGATGAACATGGCCACCACGCTGTTCCGCATGACCGTGCCCGAAGTGCTGCAAGGCGTGACTTCGCACGCGGCGCGCGCGCTCGGCAAGGCGGATCGGCACGGCTCGCTGCAGGCAGGACGAGCGGCCGACTTCGCGGCGTGGTCGGTCGATTCGCTGGCCGAGCTGGCTTACTGGATTGGACGTCCGTTGTGCGCGCAAGTCGTACGCGCGGGTGAAACCGTTTATAAGCGGCGCGAATTGAGCTAGGACCTGAGAGATGACACAAACGCAGACAGAACCGCAGACACAAACACAATCGAAACGATCGCTGTTCGCCGAGCATGCTTATCTGCCCGACGGTTGGCGTCGCAACGTGCTGCTGGAGTGGGACACGAACGGCATGTTGACGTCCGTCACGCCGGATACGTCCGCGCCGCCCGCCGGTGTGCAGAAGGCCGTCGGTCCGGTATTGCCTGGCATGCCGAACCTTCATTCGCATGCGTTTCAGCGCGCAATGGCCGGTCTCACCGAATATCGCGCGGCGTCCGGCGCGGGCGCTACGGACAACTTCTGGAGCTGGCGCGACCTGATGTATCGCTTTGCCGCGCGCATCACGCCGGAAGGCCTGGCGAGCGTCGCGCAGTGGCTGTACATCGAAATGCTGAAGGCGGGTTATACGTCGGTATGCGAGTTTCACTACGTGCACCACACGCCTGAGGGCGGCCGCTATGCGAATCAGGCGGAACTCGCGCAACGTGTCGTGGATGCGGCATCGGCGAGCGGTATCGGCATGACGATGCTGCCGGTGCTGTATCAGTACGGCGGCTTCGGCTCGCGCGCGCCGCGTGACGATCAGCGGCGTTTCATCAACACGCCGGAGAGTCTGCTCGATCTGCTCGGCACGTTGCGCGCGGCACGCCCCGAAAGCGCCGCGTTGCGCTACGGCGTGGCGCCGCATTCGCTGCGCGCCGTATCCGCGGATTCATTGCGCGCGCTGCTCGGCGGCATCGACAGCACTGCGCCCGTTCATATCCATATTGCCGAGCAGACCGCTGAAGTCGACGCGTGCCTCGAAACTGAAGGCGCGCGTCCGGTGCAATGGCTGCTCGATCGTTTCGACGTAGACAGCCGCTGGTGCCTCGTGCATGCCACTCACGTCGACACGAACGAAACGCTGGCGCTCGCGAAGAGTGGCGCGGTTGCCGGGCTGTGCCTGACGACCGAAGCCAACCTCGGTGACGGCATTTTTCCCGCGCAGGAATATCTCGACGCGCAAGGACGCATGGGCGTGGGCTCGGATAGCCATATCGGCGTCGACTGGCGCGCGGAACTGCGCTTGCTCGAATACGGCCAGCGTCTCACGCGCCGGCAACGCAATGTGCTGGCGTCGGCGCAGACGACGCATGTCGCCGACCGTCTGTACGACGCTGCGCTCGAAGGCGGCGCGCGCGCGACGGGCCGCGCGGTTGGTGCCTTGCAGGCGGGTTGCCGTGCCGATTGGCTCGTGCTCGACGTGGATCATTCGAGCATTGCCGAGCATGCGCCGCACGCCTGGCTCTCGGGCGTTGTATTCTGCGAGCATGGCGAAACACCGATTCGCGACGTCTATGCCGGCGGCGACAAGGTCGTGGACAATCGTCGGCATCGCGATGAAGAGGGCGCGTACGCACGCTATCGTGTGGCGCTTGCGGACCTGCTCAAATAACGCGGCTGCCGGCGCGACTTGCATGATCCGCTGAACTGATTCTTCGATCTTATCGATTCCGGACTGATATGACTGATTCGAACCCAACGCCGGTTTTCTCGCTGCATCAGGGAAGCCTGCCGCTCCTCATTTCGATTCCGCATCTGGGTACGCAGATCCCCGCCGACATCGCCGCGACGATGACGCCCGTCGCGCGGCGCACCGACGATTGCGACTGGCATCTGGACCGTCTCTACGCGTTCGCAAAACGCATGGGCGCGTCGATTCTTTCGCCGACCTACGCGCGTTACGTGATCGACCTGAACCGTCCGCCCGATGGCGCGAACCTCTATCCGGGGCAGGACACGACCGGTCTGCTGCCGGTCGATACCTTCGACAAGGAACCGTTGTATCCCGACGGCCAACTGCCGACTGAAGCTGAAGTCGCGCGCCGTCGCGAAGCGTACTGGAAGCCGTATCACGAGGCGTTGCAAGGAGAACTTGCAGCGCTGAAGGCGAAACACGGCAAGGTGCTGCTGTGGGAAGCGCATTCGATCCGCTCGCATGTGCCACGTTTCTTCGCAGGACGTCTGCCCGATTTCAACTTCGGCACGTCCAATGGCGCGAGCGCGGCGGCGGGATTGGCCGAAGAAATGGCTGCGCTCGTCGAGCGACATGACGGCGGCTATTCGGCTGTTGCCAATGGTCGCTTCAAGGGTGGGTATATCACGCGCGAGTATGGGCAGCCGTCGCAAGGCGTGCATGCATTGCAGCTCGAACTGTCGCAGATCACGTATATGGAAGAGCACATGCCCTATGCGTATGACGAAACGCTGGCTGCGAAAGTCGAGCCTTTGCTGGAAGCGCTCGTCGCGAAAGCGTTGGAGCTCGTCGAGGCGGCGTGACGCACGCGTTATCGCGCGGTCGTTTTATCTTTCCTTCCACTCGGTTCACGGTGCTGCGCAAGGTGCGCAAAGCCGTGTCCGTGTCGGCTGACACCGCAAAGGTGTAACAGCATGTGTCCGTGATTGCATGCTGCCGTTTTCGCGCAGAACGTATAGAGCGCGTCCAACCCGTTGCGCTGTCTCCTACCTGCCGGCGAAAAAAAGCCCCGCGAGTAGCGGGGCTTCACCACGTGCCGCGCCGGTTAGGGCATGGCAGCACCATTAATGGCAGCGCTTTTCCCAATGATGATGGACGTGCACCTTGTGGCATTCGCGGTGATGATGCTCATACGCTTGTGCGGGCGCAATGGCGCTCAGAGCAGCGACGGCAGCGGCGATGGTGAGAACAAACTTCTTCATTACAGAATCCTTAATTCGGTGTTGGGGTATTAGCGTTGAAGCACGGCGCGTGCCGCAACGGTTCGCAAGCATGCCACATTGCGCGTTCAGAGCGGAGGAACGCTGGACAAATGCGCTGGTCAATTCACAACGACGGGCGCCGCGAGCGGCCGCTGGCGGTGACTGGCGTGCGACGGCGCGAAATCGCGCAGTGGCGTGTAAAAACGACAGATCGACGCGCATGCGATGTGATGCCGGGATTGCGCATCATGGCGTGAAGCGGCTACCCTTTCAAAACGATGACGCGCCTAAGCGCGTGATCTTCACATCGGGCAAAAAAATGGAAGACCCAGCGATGGAAGATTCCGACGAATTGCTGCTCCCGGTCTGGCGAGCGAACCTGGTGCTGTTGACCCGCGAGGTCGGTGCGGCGTCGCGCCTCGCGCGCATGATGACCTTTTCCGCGAGCTATCTGAAGCTGATGTTGTCCGGTCAGCGCGAATTCAGCGAGGAATTCGTGCGCGGGATCGAAGCGGTCACCGGATTGCCGGCTGGCTGGATGAACGCACCGCACACCGAGCATGACATACCGTCCAACGCGCGCGAGGCGATCGATAACGAACAGCCGCTCGCGCGGTTTCGCGGCACGGCGCATCCCGTGCGAAAGAAGACGGTGCTGCGGCCGCCCGAGCCGATTTTCGGCCAGCCGGGACCGGCCAAACGTGTCGAAGAAGAAATTCTCGACGCCGAAACGCATCGGCGTCAGGCGCACTTTCGCAAAGTGCGCGACGTGGCGATTCAGGAAGTGCGGCGTTTCGAGCGGCATCTGAGCCATGCGCCGGTGGAACTGGCGTCGATGCGCGCCAAGGTGGAAGACGTGATCGCCGCCGCCGATCTCGACGATCCGATTCAGGCCGATCTCGCGGGACGGCTGGAGCAGATAGAAAAACATCGCCATCTTCTGCTCAGGCACGTGGAGCGGTTGCAGGCTTTACTCGGGCAACTCGGCGAAACGGAGTGATGCCGCGCGCGAGGAGGTGGCGTAGCAACGTCGCCAGCATGGCGTACTTTCTCAGGCTGGCCTTCGGGTTGGCGCTGGGTGTGTGTCCGCTGTCCATCGCGTTCGCCGACGATAGCGCGTCCACCGCATCCGGCGACGATCGCGCACCCTCCACGATCGAGCGCGACGTTCATCTCTTCACGATCCAGAAAGACGGCTCCGTCGAGGAGCACGACGACACGGTCTTGCGCGCCAACACGACGAGCGGCGTCGACGATATCGCGCAACGCTACGTGTGGTTCAACAAGGACATCGAGCAGGTGCAGTTGCTGGCCGCCGAGACCATCGACGCGGGCGGCGTCGCGCATCCGGTCGGTCCCGAGGCGATCCGCGACGTGCAGGAGCCACGCTCCGCCGGCGCGCCGAGTTTCGAGGACGGCGTGTTGCGCACGGTGATCTTCCCGGGCGTGGAACCTGGCTCGCGCGTGCATCTGGCGTTTCGTAAGACCCGCACGAAGCCGTTGCAGGTGGGCACCTTCGCGTACCTGGTAGAGCCGACTCGCGACCCCATCGAACTGCAACGCCTGATTTTCGACCTGCCCGCCGACGTGCCGCTTTATGCCGACGCGCGCGGCTACGTTGCCGTGCCGCCGGTCACGGAAAATGGCCGTACGCGCTACGAGTTCGACTATCAACACGGGCCGTATGCGCCGCTCGAAGCGGGCGCGGTGGGCTACGCGAACTGGGGCGACCGGTTGATGGTATCGACGGTGCCGGACTTCGCGAATTTTGCCGCGCGATATCGCGGGCCCGCGGTCGACGCGACGATGACCGACCCGGCGATTGTCCGCCTCGCGCAAGCGTTGAGCGCCGGCACTGCCGACCCACGCGTGAAGGCGCAGTTACTGTACGACTGGATGCGCCTGAATATCCGCTACGTGGCCTTGTTTCTCGGCGAGACGGCGGCGATCCCGCACAAGGCGATCGATATCCTGCGCAATCGCTATGGCGATTGCAAGGATCACGTCGCGCTCTATGGCGCGTTGCTGGCCGCGCTCGGCATCCGCAGCGAAGCGGTGCTCCTCAATCTCGGGCCGTACTACAGTTTGCCGGACGTGCCCGGCTACGGCGCAAGCGCGATCAATCACGCGATTATCTGGATTCCTGAGTTGTCGTTGTTCGCGGATACGACAGCCGGCGGCACGGCGTTCGGTTATCTGCCGCCGAGCGTGATGGACAGGCCGGTGTTGCTGGTGGGCGAGGGCGTCCTGTCTCGAACGCCGGCCACTCAATTGCGCGAACGCAATGCGCGCGTGCAGATCGACGTCGATGAAAGCGGGGCGGCGCACTACGCTTACCGCGTGGAAGACACGGGTTTCACGGCAGAGATCGAACGCAACACGTTTCGTCGCGCGACGCGGCAACGCACGCAGCAGATCGCCGCGAACCGTTTATTGCAGACGGGTTTGCACGGCACCGCGCAATTGCGCACAGCGGATCTCACTACAACGACGGGACCGTTTGCGACATCGATGCAAGGGAAAGTGGAGCACTTCGTCTGGACCGAGGGCACGACGGCAATACCGGCGTTGACGAGTTTCGCGGGCGGCATGGGTTCACAGGTGCAGGCGTGGCTTGCGGAGCCTGCGAGGACTCAGCCGTGGGCGTGCATTGGCGGAGAGTTCGACGAGACGCTGGAAATGACGCTGCCGCGCTTCGTGCGAGTGACGGATTTGCCGGCGGACACAGCGGTGCAAGACCGGTTTCTGACGTTTTCATCCAGCTACGTTTTCGATCCCGCGTCGCGCCTCTTGCAGGTCAGGCGGCACCTGCGCGCCGCCTTTGGACATCAGATGTGTTCTGCCAATGAATTCGCCGAGATGCACGACGACCTGGTGAAAATCGAGCGGGACCTCGATGCCGGCCTGGTGGTCAAGGTCGCCGATTCGAAGAACCGGTAGCGATGGCGCCGGCACGGGGGCAAAAAGCGGACGCAAAAAGCGGGACACCGCCCCGGAACCCGTGCCGGACCTATATTAGCTTCCGCTCTTCGTTACGATCGGCACCCAGGCCCCACTCTTGACCTGGTACAGCGTCGACGCGCCGCTCTTCAGCGCGCCAGTGCCATCGAAGGAAATCTTGCCGGTCACGCCTTCGAAATCGATCGCCTTCAGCACGGGCCGGTAGTCGTTCGGCGAGCTGGATTTGGCCTGCTGCATGGCCTTGATCGCGGCCCATGCGCCGTCATAGCCGAACGGTGCGTAGGACAGGATATCCACGCCGAAACGCTTCTTGAACTTCGCCGAGAAATCCTTGCCGCCTGGCAGTTGCGCGAGGGGGCGTCCGTATTCCCAGGCCATCACGCCTTCAGCCGAATCGCCGGCGAGCTTGATGAAGTCCTGATCCATCACGCCGCCGCCGCCCACCAACTGCGCGGTCATGTTCAACTGCTTCATGCGCTTCGCAAAGCCGGCGGCCTGCGTGTCCAGTCCGCCGAAGAAAATCAGATCGGCGTTGGTCGATTTGAGCTTGGTGATCTGCGTGCTGAAATCGACCGCTTTATTGTCGGTGTACTCACGCGCGACGATGCTGCCGCCGTGCGCTTTCACTGCTTTCTCGAACTCGTCGGCCTCGCCCTGGCCGAACGCGGTCCGGTCGTCGATGATCGCGATGCGTTTGGCCTTGGTCACTTCCACGGCATACACGCCCGCGTTGCCTGCGTTTTGCGCGTCGGTGGAAATCACCATGAAGGTGTTCGCGAAGCCGCGTCCCGTGATGACCGGATTCGTGGCAGCCGGGTCGATCACCGGAATGCCGGACTGCTCGTAGATCTGCGAGGCCGGAATTGTCGTGCCGGAGTTGAAGTGGCCCACCACGACGGAAACGCCCGAGTCGACCAGCTTCTGGGCGGCCTGCACGCCGATGCGCGGGTCGGCCTGGTCATCTTGAGAGACGATCTGGAATTGCGCGACCTTGTCGCCGATCTTGATCTTCTGCGCGTTGGCTTCCTCGATCGCGAGCCGGACGCCGTTCTCCAGGTCCTTGCCGTAGCCGGCGTTGGCGCCCGTCAGCGGCGCGGCAAAACCGATCTTCACCGGCAGATCATCGGCGAACGTGGCCGGCGGCGCGACGGCGAAGATAGCGCCAACTAACAGGGCGAGCGGTTTCAGCGTGTTGCGAAGACTCATGGTCTCTCCTTCCATCGACAGTTTCAGGTTGTGAAAGCGGCAAGGCAATAACGCTGGATCGACGCGCGAGCGTGGACGTCTCACGGCGCGCATCGAGAGACTACGGATGATCCGGCGCCATAAACAATAGTGGAATACGCCCAGAGGACGCCCCCTTCGAGGCGCCTGAAGGAAGTCCCTTAGGGGGCTTCCCGAACCCATTCCTTTTGCCGGCGCACAGTCGCGTTCATCCGTCCGTCAATCTGGCCCGAATATAGAAAGCCAATTTACCGTCGTCTTGGCAGTTCAAGGCGTTTTGAATGAGCATTTCGGCACAGCGGGCACAGCGCATTCGCTGATAGCGTGTGGATGCCGTCGCGAGGGTGCGGATTGCGGCACATGCTTAAGAGACCGGCGCGAATGCGCCGGCCGGGTGTCCGCGGCGCAGCGGCGGGAATGAACCCGCAGGCATGCACCGCAGAGAGTGTGTCTTGCGAACTAAAGCCGGACGCTCAATGCTCGCCCTGCTGGCGCAACAACTCTTCACGCAGACGCAGAAGCGGCGCCTTGGTGTCGTCGTCGGCCCAGGTGTCGAGATCGTCGATGGCGCGCTGGCAGCCGTCGAGCACGAGATCGAGGTCCACCGGCACGCCGTTGTTCAACGCGAATTCGATGGTCTCGGCGAACTGCTGGCATTCGTCTTCGCCGTAGGAGATGTCGAGATTGTCGGCGATCACTTCGGCGATGTTGCTACGCGCCTTGTCGTCCGCCGTGACCATATCGACGATGCCGCGCGCCACGGCCGGCGAATAGTAGAGCGCAATGTCGAGCCATTGCGCGGGATCGAAGTCGGCCTGGTCGAACTGATTCTCGAAGAACTCGATCGCTTCCTGTTCGTGTGCTTCGTCAGCGTCGACGCTGATGCACAACTGCTCAAAATATTCTTCCCGCTCACTGCGGATATAACCGTCCATCGATGCCTCGTCTGCTGAATGCCGGATGCCTGAAAATGCGGCGCGGGCGGGCAGGTGCCTCGTCCACGCGGCACGCATTATAGGACGGGTGGCCGAGGCCGAGCCCAACGAGCCGCGTCGTGTTCCGCGCACGACACGTCAAACGGGTGACTCACGCTACTTACGCCGTCTCCGCCACCCACGCATCGAACCACTCGCGCGGCTGCGCGATTTCATTCTGCGCGGCCACCAGTTCGAGTTCGTAACGCCCGGCCTGCCAGGTCGCCTTCACCACCGCATTCACGGCGGCGAGCGTGTGCTCGAAGGCGGCGCGGATCGAATCGCCGAGCAGCGTACGCGCGACGAACACCGCGCTCGTCAGATCGCCCACGCCCACCGGCTGCCGTGCGAACGGATAGAGCGGGCGCTGTCCCATCCACGCTTCGCGTTCAGTGACGACCAGCATGTTGAAGCGGTCGGCGAGGCTGTTGCGATCGAGCAGGTGTTTGACCAGGATCAGCTTCGGCCCGCGAGCGATGATCTCGCGGCATGCGGTGACGGCTTCTTCCAGCGTCTCGATCTCGCGGCCCACCAGACGTTGCAGTTCGGTGTGGTTCGGCGCCATCGCGTCGGCGAACTCGGGCATGGTGCGCACGAGAAACTCCTGGATGCCCGGCTCGACCTTGCAGCCGCTCGCGGCACCCATCACCGGATCGCAGAAGTACCACGCGCGAGGATTGGCGGCCTTCACGGACTTGACGATTTCCAGCACCGACTGGGCCTGCTCGGGCGTGCCCAGATAGCCGGACAGCACGGCGTCGCAACGCGGCAGCATGCCGATCGCGCCGATGCCGTCGACCAGATCCTCCATTTCCGAGGCGTCGATCGCGCCACCGGTCCAATGTCCGTATTGCGTGTGGTTGGAAAACTGTACTGTGTTGAGCGGCCAGACATTGACGCCGAGCCGACGCATCGGAAACACGGCCGCGCTGTTGCCGGCGTGTCCGAAGACGACATGTGACTGGATGCTCAGAACGTTTTTCGTCATGGTATGGCCCGCGCGAACGGATAGGCGCGATCAAAGAAAACGGGAAGGTTGCGCCGCGGTGGCGATCCGTCGGGTGCGGGACGCCTCATGCGGCAGGACTGCTTCAGATGATGCGGGAAATCGGCATACTGTGCATCGTCAGGCAACAATACATGAGTTTGCCGCGCGCGAGTTGATCCGTCCCCGTGTTGTTGCGTCGAACCATCAAACGCGCGGGCGGCGAGGGCGGCCGTGAGCCAAACTCAAGCGAACCTCAAGCCAACCTCAAGCCAACCTCAAGCCAACCTCAAGCCCTCACACGAGCTCACGATACAGCGCCAGATAGCGCTCCGCCGAGGCGCCCCAGCCGAAGTCCTGGCGCATTGCGCGCCGCTGCGTGGCTTTCCATTCGGTGCGGCGTCCATACAGGGCGAACGCGCGGCGGATCGCGGCGCCGATCCCCTTCAGCTCGAAGCGTTCGAACACGAAGCCGGTGGCGAGGTCGTCGGCGAGATTTTCGAGGGAGGCGTCCACCACCGTGTCCGCCAGGCCGCCTACGCAATGCACGAGCGGCAGCGAGCCATAAGCCAGCGCATACAGCTGGGTCAGTCCGCAAGGCTCGAAGCGCGACGGCACCGCGATCACATCGCTGCCCGCGACGATGGTGTGCGCGAGCGTCTCGTCGAATCCCAGTTCCACCGCCACCGATTCCGTATGCGCCTGCGCGGCCCGCTTCAAGCCGTTTTCCAACGCCGGGTCGCCGGTGCCGAAGACGACCAGTTGCCCGCCGTGCCGGATAATTTCAGGCACTGCCTCGAGCAGCAGATCGAGGCCTTTCTGTTCGGTCAGGCGGCTCACCACGCCGAACAGCAATGCGTCGCTTTTCTGCGCAAGGCCGAAGCGCTTTTGCAGCGCCTCCTTGCACGTCAGTTTGCCGGCGAGGCGCGTGGCGCTGTAGTGGTTTTCGAGCAGCGCGTCGCTGGCGGGATTCCAGACTGAGTAGTCGACGCCGTTCAGAATGCCGCTCAGATCGTGCGAGCGATGGCGCAGCAGCGCGTCCAGTCCGCCGCCCTGGGCGAGCGTCTGGATTTCGCGCGCGTAGGTCGGGCTGACCGTGGTGATGCGGTCGCTGTAGTAGAGGCCTGCCTTGAGAAACGATAGTTGCCCGTAAAACTCCACGCCGTGCATGCTGAAGTAATCGGCCGGCAGCCCTAATTGACCGAACTGATGAGCGGGAAACACGCCTTGATAGGCGAGGTTGTGCACCGTGAAGACGCTGCGCGCGAAAGATCGGCCGTGCTGGCGCTCCGCCGCTTTCAGATAGGCGGGTGCGAGCCCCGCATGCCAGTCGTGCGCGTGGACGATCTGCGGTGACCACGTGGGGTCCAACTGCTGGGCGAGCTGCGCGGCGACCCAGCCGAGCAGCGCGAAACGCTGGGCGTTGTCGCCGTAGGGCACGTGCTCGTCATTGAGATAGGGATTGCCGGGCCGGTCGTACAGCGTGTCCGCGCGGATCACGTACACGACCAGGCCGTTCGACGCCAGCGTGCCCCGCTCGAGCGTGACGCCCGGTGCGTCGAACCGGCGGCCCAGTTGCGCGACCGGCGCGAGATCGGCCAAACCGGCGAGCACTGCCGGGAAGCCGGGCAACAGCACCCGCACGTCCGCGCCGCGCTCGATCAGCGCGGGCGGCAACGCGCCCGCGACGTCGGCGAGACCGCCCGTTTTGAGGAGGGGATACAGCTCGCTTGCGACGTGCAGGGCGTGAATCGTCATAGGCTCCGTCTCTATCCTGTGTGAATACGGGTTGAGTCTGACACCAGCACCGGCCTTACTTCACCGTCTGCCGTAACGCTTCCGGCGTGACCAGCACGACGCCGTCGTCGGTTCGGTAAAAGCGCTCGGCGTCGCTTACCGGATCTTCGCCGATCACCGTGCCGTCCGGTATGGCGCAGCCGCGGTCTATCACCACTTTCTGCAACCGGCAACTCGCGCCGACGGTGACCTGCGGCAACAAGACTGCCTCATTGATGTTACAGAATGAACTCACTTTCACATTCGACGAGAGCACCGAGCGCGAAATCTGCGAGCCCGAGATCACACAGCCGCCGCACACGATCAAATTGTTGCCCGAGCCTTGCAGCCCCTTCAGGTCGCGCACGAACTTGGCGGGCGGCAACTGCTCCTGGTAAGTCCAGATCGGCCAGGTGCGATCGTAGAGATCGAGTGTCGGGATGGTGGAGGCGAGGTCGAGATTGGCGGCCCAGTAGGCGTCGATCGTGCCGACGTCGCGCCAGTACGGTTCCACGTTCGGGTCCGACGACACGCACGACATGCTGAACGGATGCGCGATCGCCGTGCCTTGCGTGACCACGCGCGGCAGGATGTCCTTGCCGAAGTCGTGATCGGTGTCGATGGAGGAAATGTTCTCTTCGAGCAGCGAATACAGGTAATCGGCGCTGAACACGTAGATGCCCATACTGGCGAGCGCCGTGTCCGGGCGGCCCGGAATGGCCGGCGGGTCGGCGGGCTTTTCCACGAAGCCGGTCACCCGGCGGTTTTCGTCGACGTGCATGACGCCGAACGCCACGGCGTCCATGCGCGGCACCTCGATGCAGCCGACCGTGCAATCCGCGCCGCTCTCCGCGTGGTCGGCGATCATGCGCGTGTAATCCATCTTGTAGATGTGGTCGCCCGCCAGCACCACCACGTATTTCGGCCGGATCGAACGGATGATGTCGAGGTTCTGGAACACCGCGTCCGCGGTGCCGCGATACCAGTGCGCGCCTTCCACCCGTTGTTGCGCGGGCCACAGGTCGATGAACTCGCCGAATTCGCCGCGCAGAAAGCTCCAGCCGCGCTGCAGATGGCGCAACAGCGAGTGTGCCTTGTACTGCGTGACGACCGCGATGCGCCGAATGCCGGAGTTCAGGCAGTTGGAGAGGGCGAAGTCGATGATCCGGTACTTGCCGCCGAAGTGCACGGCCGGCTTGACGCGTTTGTTGGTAAGCGGGCCGAGCCGCGTGCCCCGTCCGCCCGCGAGGACGATGGCGAGGGTGGTGCGCTGCAGATCGTTCAGCCGTGCCGGAGTATCCATGTCTGTCTCCTTTGTCGACCGGGCCTGGCGCTTTGCAGGGGACCCGGGTAGCGCGCTTGCGCGCGAACGCTGGTCGACAGCTAAAGCACCTGCTCCGGTCCCATGCAAGATGGTTGCTGGTTAGTATGCCCCGGATGCTTGGGTCGCTTGCTCCCCCGACGATTCGTGCTGCCAGGCGGCTCCGTCTTCGCGGGCCCGTCTGCTAGTTCTAGCACTGATTTGCCGTGGGCGAATAGTCTGAATTGTGCCGACGCCGCTCACGCGCCCACCTTGCGCACGATCGCCCCTTGCATCCCGGCGATCCGTGCGCCACGACACATAGAGCGCAAGGTGAGCCGCCGCAATATGCGTGCCACGCCCGCCCGTGGCGCCATGAGCTCGCGCTGGCGGCGGCAGGGTCGGGCGGGGCGTCGTAGAATCGTCCGCTCCCGGCTGCGGGTTCGGGCGCTGGCCTGGCCGTGCGCCTGCCTCGCAGGCTTCCGTTGCTTTTCCTTTGTAAAAACCCTCGATGAGTTTTCGCCGCCTTTCCTTGCTCGCCGCAGTGGGCGTTTGCACGCTAGCTTGCGCCTGCGGGTCCGCCGTTTTCGCTGCTTCTGACGCCACGCCGGCGAACGCCGCCACCGCGCAGACCACGGACAGTCAGGCCAGTGCGGCCGCTGTGGTCGCCGCTAACGCCACTAACGCCACTAACGCCACTAACGCCCCTAACGCCCCTAACGCCACTAATGCCGGCAGCACCGGCGGCGATGCCGGGCCGGCTTACGGCCCCGAGTTGCAGGGCTTCGACTACCCGGCGCCCGTCGGCCAGTACGACTTCACCTCGCAAGGTTTGGCGCTGCACATGGCCTACATGGACATCAAACCGGCGCATGCGAATGGCCGCACAGCGGTGTTGCTGCACGGCAAGAATTTCTGCGCAGCGACGTGGGAGGCGACCATTCATCAACTGAGCGACGCGGGTTATCGGGTGATCGCGCCGGACCAGATCGGCTTTTGCAAATCGAGCAAGCCCGAGCACTATCAATACAGCTTTCAACAGCTCGCGCGGAACACGCACGCGCTGCTGCAATCCCTCGGCGTGACCGACGCGACCGTCATCGGGCACTCCACGGGCGGCATGCTGGCGATCCGCTACGCGCTGATGTATCCGCACGAGACGCAGCAACTGGTACTGGTCAATCCGATCGGTCTGGAGGACTGGAAGGCGAAGGGCGTGCCCTCGCTCTCCGTGGACCAATGGTATGAGCGCGAACTGAAGACGACCGCCGACGGCATTCGTCGCTACGAGCAGGCCACCTATTACGCGGGGCAATGGCGCGCGGATTACGAGCCGTGGGTGCAGATGCTGGCGGGCATGTACCGCGGTCCTGGCAAACAGATCGTGGCGTGGAATTCCGCGCTGCTGTACGACATGATTTGCACGCAGCCGGTGGTGTACGAGTTGGGACAATTGAGCATGCCGACGCTGTTGCTGATTGGCCAGAAGGACACCACCGCGATCGGCAAGGACGCGGCGCCACCCGAGGTGCGGGCGAAGATCGGCCATTATCCTGAGCTGGGTAAGGCGGCAGCGAAGGCGATTCCGCACGCGACGCTAGTCGAATTCGCGGAGTTGGGGCACGCGCCGCAGATGCAGGACCCGAAGGCGTTTCACAGGGCCTTGCTGGCGGGTCTGGCGGCGGTGCCGACGAATCGGTAGGCATCCGTACGGCTTTCCGTGCCGTCACGGTGCTCCTAAGTCGCGGCGGTCCGCTCGATCAGGGTTTGGCTGAGTATACCGGCGTATCTCCGTCACCACCGGACGGTCCGGCCGCGATAATCGAGATATTCCAGGCCGGGACGGCCCTGCTTGGCCAGCAGTACATTGACGACCCCGGGCACGCTTTCCTCGATCGACAGTCTTCCCTCCGGCCCACCCAGGTCGGTGCGCACCCAGCCCGGTGCCATTAGCAGCATGGCGCGGGGCGTTTGAGCCTGGCGCGCAGCAAAGCAGCGCATGAATTGATTCAGTGCCGCCTTGCTGCCGCGATAGACCTCTCGCTGACCGGACTCGTTGTCCGCGATGCTGCCTTGCCCGGACGACATGACCCCGATCAGTCCGGTGGGCGGGACAAGATCGGCAAGGCGCTCCACCACCCGCATCGGGCTGAGTGCATTGGCAACCATGAGGTTGACGAAATCCCCGGTCGATACCTCGCCGATGGTTTCGGTTGGATCCGGATTGGTCGTGCCGGCGTTGACGAACAGAATGTCGAACGTCCGGTCGGACAAGCGCGAGTGCAGGGCGTCGATCTCATCCGGCCGGGTGATGTCCAGCGTCTCGATCTCGACCCTGTCCGGATGCGCATCGGCCAGGGCGTGCAGCAGGGTCCGGCCGCTGCCGGCGCGGACGGTGCCCATGACGTTCCATTCCTTCTTCAGAAACTCGGCCGCCATCGCATGGCCAAGGCCGCGCGAGGCGCCGATGAGCAGAATCGTGGGACTGTGAGCCGGGTTGCGTGCTTGGGGCATGAGCTTTCCTTCTTCGTCGGGTGATGCAGTGAATTCTGGGGGATCGCTCCACCTTTGCACCAGACGCTCCGCCTACAATCCACGATTGCGTCAAACGCCATACCTGACCAGCTTCGGCTATGCTGGAGGGATGTCACGCGTCGACCTCAACCTCCTGACCGCGCTGGATGCGCTGCTGACCGAGCGCAGCATTACGGGCGCGGCGCGGCGACTGAACCTGAGCGTCTCCGCCATGAGTCGCACGCTCACGCGTCTGCGTGCGGCCACGGGCGACCGCCTGCTGCTGCAGGCCGGCCGCACGCTGGTGCTCACACCTTACGCGGAGCAGTTGAGCCAGCGTCTTCCCGGCCTGACCCGCGAAGCGCAGGGTTTACTGAGCCCCGCCGACCATACATTCGAAGTCGCCACCCTGGAGCAAAGCTTTACGCTGCGAGCGGGGGAAGGCTTCATCGATCTGCTCGGCGCACCCTTGATGAAGAGGATCCACCGCACAGCGCCTGGCGTGCGGCTTTGCTTCACGCCCAAGCCTGACTGGGACGCGCAGCCACTACGCGAAGGCACGGTTGATCTCGAGATCGGCACTGTCAGGACCACGGCCCCCGAGATCCGTACACGCCTTCTGTTCCGCGACCGATACGTGGGCGTGTGCCGACTCGGCCATCCCAACATGAGCGGCACCGGCATCAGTGCGGAGCACTGGACTACGTGCGGCCATGTGGCGACCTCGCGTATCAAAGATGGAGTCAGCCCGGTGGACGCGGCCTTGGAGGCACCGGGCCTGCGCCGGAAGGTGGTGATGGTGGTGCCGTCCTACACCAGTGCCATGCAACTAGCCCGCCACTCGGACCTGCTCGCCGTCATTCCGCATTCCTGCCTCGGCAACCCGTTCACGCCTGATCATGCCGCCGCAAACGGGCTTCAGGGTTTCGAGCTGCCTGTGCTCACACCCGCTTTCAACGTCTCGGCGATCTGGCATCCGCGTCTCGACCGGGATCCGGCCCATCGGTGGCTTCGCGCCGAGGTGCTCGAATTGTGCCTGGCGGCGTATCCGCGAGAGCCGAACGCGGCGGACTCGTTGCAATCCATTCGCTAGTTCTGTTGCACGCTTCGAGGCTGTGCGTCATTCGCTCGTTGTGATTGGCGACGCGATAGCTCCGTATGACGTTCTCCCGTCAATGCGCGTGGGAGACAACGTTCTGTTTTGCGACTCCAGAACCTCAACCTCATTCACGCCGACTTCAGCAGTGGTTCGCGGTCGATGCAATCCACGAGGAACGCCATGACAGCCTTGATAGCTCGCGCGCGTCGCAGGTCGGGGTAGGTTACCAGCCACAGTGTTGCTTCCGGAGGCCCGGTCTCGACGTCGAGCCTGACGAGTTCAGCGTCACGTTCGCCGAGCACCGTTGGCAAAACCGCGACGCCAACACCGTTGCGTGCGGCCATCTGCTGGGCGATCACATCGCTTGTTTCGAAAACGATCGGCCTGCCATCCACGAATCGTCGCAGCCATGTTTGATGCTTCACGTGATTCAGCGACGCATCGTAAGCGATGAATGACCACTGCGCGGCGGGCCGGCTCGCATAGGCACGGCTCGCATACAAGCCAAAGCGAATCGTGCCGATCCGGCGCGTCAAAAGGCTCGGCTCTTCTGGCTTCACCATGCGAATCGCTATATCCGCGATGCCCCGGTCGAGTGCTGCGATGTCTGGCGTGTTCGCCATGACAATCTTTAAAGACGGATGCGCCTCGTGAAATGTCTGCATGTACTGCGCGACGCAAAAGTTGCCGACTGTGGGCGGAACGCTTATCCGCACCACGCCAGACAATGCCGACTTCGCCCGTAGCGCAAACGACTCGATGGCCTGTGCGCTTTCGGAGATCGTGGCGGCAAGCTCGGCCACGACCACTCCATCTTCGGTCAAACGAATGCTTCGGGGTAGCCGATGAACGAGTTTCAATCCAAGCGTCGCTTCCAGGGACGCAATGCGACGCCCGACCGTTGCGTGTTCAACCGACAGCTCAGTCGCTGCCTTGGAGAGCGACCCGGCGCGCGCGAGCTCATGAAAGTAGCGCAGATCTTGCCAGTCGAACATGGTGAATTTTTTCCCAGAGGCTGTGAACGAACAGGGAATACCGCTGCGGCAGCGGATGAGTCTAATCTAGTTCGCAGACAGGTACCCCGCGAAGATTCGGATCACTCTGGAGAATGACGTGCTGTATGAACTGACTACCCTTTCGTCTCACATCCTCAAAGTGCCTCAGGTCATTGCGAACGCGCAGACATACCTCCATCAGCGTGTAGCGCTCGGCCGTTGGCTTGGCACCTGGACCTCGGAAAACGGAACGCTCGGAAGCGTGCGCATGCTGCGAAGATTCGAAGACGCGGAGGAACTCGCACGTGAGAGAAGGCGCGCGCTGCATCACGACGACCCTTTCGGGGCAGCCACGAGCGAGTGCGCAATCGAGATGGAAAGCTACGCCGCCTTTCCTTTTCTTCCCCCGGTAGAGCCGGGGGCCTTCGGCAAATACTATGAGTTTCGGACTTACTGGTTGCGGCCGGGTGGACTCGTGCCGACGATGAAAGCATGGGAATCCGCAATGCCCGAACGTTCGAAGCGCTCGCGCTTAACGGTCAACATGTACGCGCTCGATGGCGCGCCACGCATCACTCATATCTGGCCTTGGGAGAGTCTGGACGAGCGCATTGCGATTCGCGCCAAGTCGTACGCCGATGGTATCTGGCCACCGAAAGGTGGCCCGGAGCAATTTTCCGAAGCGACCTCGACGATCTGGATACCTGCAAACAATTCTCCGCTTCGATGAGTTTGACTATACGAGGAGCGCTTGGGACGATGTTTGGACAGGGCAGCGGCGCCGCGCAACCGGACTTCGCCGGCAGGCAGCCCTTGAATCACCAAGGGTTTGTACCTATTCCGGCAACTGTCAATTGTTCTGCAAGAGCTTAATCACAAGCCGCCTCCGGCCTAGACTGAAAGCACTGAAACGCAAACGGGTGTTTGCGGAAAATCAAGTCTTGGAGGTAAGGATCATGAAACTTGTTCAATCACTGGTTGTGGCCGCCGCTCTCGCTATTCCGGCTGTATCGTCTTTCGCTCAATCGAATGAGGCGGCTCCGGCGGTCAATTCTCTGTCGGGAACCCATCAACATCTGCATTCGCTCCGTAACGATGTTTCTCGCTTGGGGCACAAAATCCAAGGCTCAATTCGTCCGGATGCAAACCATGGGATGAAGCCGATTTACTTCGGTTCGTAAATCACCGGTGTCGAATGCTGCAGGCCACTGTTGTCGTTCTTGCTTTAGGCCGTGAGCATTCTGTAGTTGCAATGGATCGAAGCGCGCAGGTCAATCTGCGCGTTTTTTGCTTTTTCGAGAACCCTCCTACTGTGCCTGCATTTAGCCGCGAGCGATGTCTGCTTCGGGGTCGACTTCTATCGACCGCCTCGGGCAGTGACCGGTCATCGACGGCCGTTGGGCCGCGTCTTCATACGGACGTTCGAATGGCGCCTTCGCTGGGTTAACGAACCTTTGCACGTCGAAGTTGTCCGGCGCGTCGTAGAACGGCCAGCGGGCCGATCATCAGGGGGCGCGCGATCCGGGGCGCACCTTCGATCGCCCACCCTCAGCCGGCCAGCGACTCAAGATCAGCGCTACATATCTAACGGCCTTGAAGTTGAATTACCTCCCGAACCTGGTTTTGGTCAGCTTCACGCCGCCGTGACGGAAGCCTTCGATCTCACCACCGCGTGGAAACGGGAGTGAGTACCCTTATTCTGTACAGCGAAGGTTGATGCACGCTGACGCTCACATTACATTGATGTTACGTGCGCTTCGCCTTCAGGAATGACAGGGCGGCCCAGGAAGCAATCGTTCAGGTTTCGAGGGGCGAAGCGCTGCAACGGGGCGACATGGGCCGGTTGCAAAAGGCCGCGCTCGGGCAGAGACGACCGGTCACTGACGCTCGTACAGGCGGCGCAATGACCGGATACTGGCGGAAGATTCAGCGTTTTTGGAGGGCTGTGTCGCCCGTGCGTGTCACTGTGCTGACGCTGCTTGCAATGGTCGCGTTTGCAGCGAATTCGTTGCTATGCCGGCTGGCCCTCAAGGGCACCGGTATCGATGCAGCGAGTTTTACGTCGATCCGTATCGCGTCGGGCGCCCTCGCGCTCTCGATGATAGTGCGGCTCCGGGGCGGCAGGCTGGGCGGCGCCGGAAGTCAGAGCGCGGTGGACGAGAAGAATACTAAGAACGGAGGCAGTTTGCGGACGGTCGAATACCGCTTTTCCACCATCTGGCGCATCGACGCGCCAGTGGAGGAGGTTTGGGCGGCAATCCAGGATTCTGCGCGCTGGCCTGAGTGGTGGAGTAGCGTCGAGCGCGTGGAACAGCTTCAGGCAGGCTCCGATCAGGGCGTGGGCCTTGTACAACGCTATACATGGAAAGGCCGCTTGCCGTATCGCCTCGTGTTCGATATGCGGGTGACGCGCGTCGACCCATTAGTCGCGCTGGAGGGAAAAGCCAGTGGCGACGTCGACGGCGCCGGCAGGTGGAGCTTTTCGACCGACGGACGCAACCATACGAAGGTCCGCTATGACTGGTGTGTGCGCACGAACCGCGCGTGGATGAATGCATTGGCACCGTTGTTGCGGCCCGCTTTTCAATGGAACCACGACGCCGTGATGCGCGAAGGCGGCGCAGCGCTAGCGCGGAGGCTGGACGCACGGCTACTTGGTATCGAACATGGATGAAGCCAGCGCGGCGCAGACTGAATGCGCTGCGCCGTTTCGCCTTTACCTCGATGGCGTCTCCTGGCATCGATGCAAATGATGTGCTTCAGACGGTCGGGCGGAACGGAATCTGAAGCTGGGCGCCGCCAGATGACGATCGACCCATCGGTCGCTGTTCGGCCAGCAGCAGCCCCTCGCCGTTGCCATTGCCGTTATGCGGGCATTCACACGAGCGTTTCACATCTGACACCCGATGCTCACGCTGCATCCGTGCGACGCCTTTACGTCCCGGCCGCCAACTCCTCACGCACTTGCGCGCCGATCTCGAACGAACGCAGCCGCGCCTTGTGATCGTAGATCTGCGCGGTGAGCATCAACTCGTCCGCACCGGTTTGATCGATGATCGACTTCAACGCTTCGCGCACCGTATCGCGATCGCCCAGTGCCGTGCAGGCGAGCGAGTGCGCCACGTTATTCAATTCCATCTCCGAGGCCTCGAGCCGCTCGACCGGCGGCTGCAACTGGCCCGGCGTGCCGCGCCGCAGATTGATGAACTGCTGCTGCAGCGAGGTGAAAAGACGCTGCGCTTCTTCGTTGGTATCCGCGGCGAACAGATTGACGCCGACCATCGCATACGGTTTCTCCAGCGCCGCCGACGGACGGAATTGCGCGCGATACACCTGCAGCGCGGTCAGCATGTAATCCGGCGCGAAATGCGACGCGAACGCGAACGGCAAGCCGAGCGCCGCGGCGAGTTGAGCGCTGAAGAGCGACGAGCCGAGCAGCCACAGCGGCACGTTCAGCCCCGCGCCCGGCACCGCACGAATGCGCTGGCCCGGCACGGGGTCGGCGAAATAACGCTGCAATTCGACCACATCGTCAGGGAACGAGTCCGCGCTGTTTTGCAGATCGCGGCGTAGCGCGCGAGCGGTGCTCTGATCGGTGCCGGGCGCGCGGCCGAGGCCCAGATCGATCCGGCCGGGGTACAGCGAGGCAAGCGTGCCGAACTGTTCCGCGATGACGAGCGGCGCATGGTTCGGCAGCATGATGCCGCCCGAGCCGACGCGAATTTTTTTGGTGCCGCCCGCCACGTAGCCGATCACCACCGAGGTCGCCGCACTGGCAATGCCTGTCATGTTGTGATGTTCCGCCAGCCAGAAGCGCTGGTAGTTCCAGGTTTCCGCATGCTGGGCGAGGTCGAGCGTATTCCTGAACGCGTCCGCCGGCGTGGCGCCCGCGGTAACCGGCGAGAGGTCGAGGACCGAGAAGGGGATCATTGTCTGTTCACTTGTTGTTTCCGGCGCTTTCGCGCGATTGGGCATTCTCGCAAAGGTTCCGCTTTTCTGCTGACGGTGCCGCGATGTCCACATTCACGAAAGGGGGTTTGCTCGCGCGCGGCGCCGGGCAGGCGAGATGCGTCGATCGAAGCCCGCACCGTTACATGCAAATCCGATATAGATATGGCCGATCAATATTTAACATGCGCATGCCGCGCTGCTACCTTAAACGCCTCGAAGCGAACCATGCATCCGGCCAGCCGCGTCACCGTTCCGCCGGGCAGCAACCATTCAGGGAGACACGCACGTGTCCATCGAATTCATCGGCATGATCCAGACCCGCAAGGTGTCCGAAACGCACGCGGCGCAAGGACCGGTCGTCGACATCGACTATGTCGAACAGTTTGCGCGCGCGCATGAGGCCGCCGGCTTCGACCGCATTCTCGTACCGCATCATTCCACGAGTCCCGATGCGCTGTTGACGGTCGCGCATGCGGCGAGCGTGACCAGCAAGGTGCACTTCATGCTCGCGCATCGGCCGGGTTTTGTCGCGCCGACGCTCGCCGCGCGTCAACTGGCGACGCTCGACCACTATTCGGGCGGCCGGCTCGCGGTTCACATCATCTCGGGTGGTGACGACGCCGAGCAGCGCCGCGACGGCGACTTCCTGTCGCACGACGAACGCTACGCCCGCACCGACGAGTACCTGCATATCCTGCGGCGCATCTGGACCGAGGCCAAACCCTTCGATCACAACGGCCAGTACTACCGCTTCGAGCAGGGCTTCTCCGAAGTGAAGCCTGTGCAGCAGCCGCATATTCCAGTGTATTTCGGCGGCGCGTCGGCGCCCGCGCTCGAAATCGCCGGCCGTCACGCGGATGTCTATGCGCTGTGGGGTGAGTCCAAGGCGCAGGTGCGCGAGCAGGTCGCGCGAGTGCGCGCGGAAGCCGCGAAGCACGGCCGCACGGTGCGATTCTCGGTGTCGTTCCGGCCCATTCTCGCGGCCACCGAAGCGGCGGCCTGGGAGCGCGCGGAACACATCCTCGAAGAAACAAGGCGGCTGCGCGCGGCACAAGGGATCGGCCGGGGCGGTCCGGCGCAAAGCGAAGGCGCGCGGCGGCTGCTTGCGGCATCGGGCGACTCGGATCGCGTGGACGAGCGCTTGTGGACCGGCGTCGCGAAGGAAATCGGCGGGCGCTCGAATTCGACGGCTCTCGTCGGCACGCCGGAACAAGTGGCCGATACGCTCGCCGAGTATTACGCGCTCGGTGTGTCGACGTTCCTCGTGCGCGGCTTCGATCCGTTGGAAGACGCTATCGACTACGGCCGTGAACTGATTCCCGCCACGCGTGAACGGATTGCGCGCGACGAGCGCGTGGCGGCGTGAACGGAGGCGCGATGACCGACCTTTCTCCCACCGTTGCCACCAAGACCGCCGACGAGCCGCCGGCAATCCAGCGTCACGCGCCGCAGCGCAAATTCTGGTTCGACGAGGTTGCGCCGCGCGAGAGCCTCGCAGCGGAACGCCGCCACCGGCAGGAGCGGCTCGCCGTCGCGTTCCGGCTGTTTGCGCGCTACGGTTTCGATCAGGGGCTCGCCGGCCACATTACCGCGCGCGATCCGGAGTGGCCCGATCACTTCTGGGTGAATCCGTTTGGCAAGCATTTCAGCCGCATTCGTGTGTCGGATCTGCTGCTCGTAAACGCCGAGGGCGAGATCGTGGTCGGCGAGGGCCCGGTGAATCAGGCCGCGTTCGCGATTCACGCGGCGATTCACGAAGCGCGCCCCGACGTGGTCTCGGCGGCCCATACGCATTCGCTGTATGGCAAGGCGTGGTCGTCGCTCGGCCGCACGCTCGATCCGCTGACGCAGGACTCGTGCGCGTTCTATCAGGACCACGCGTTGTTCGACGATTTTCGCGGCGTCGTGCTCGATACCGATGAGGGCGCGCGCATTGCCGCCGCGCTCGGCGAGCGCAAAGCGGTGATCCTGAAGAATCACGGCATTCTCACGGCCGGTCCGAGCGTGGAAGTCGCGGCGTGGTGGTATATCGCGCTCGACAACGCGTGCCACGCGCAACTGCTCGCTGAAGCCGCGGGCACGCCGCAAGCGATTCCACACGACATCGCCACGCTCACGCATGAGCAGGTCGGCCGCGCGGGCGGCGCGCTGTTCGCGTTCCAGAGCCTGCTGGAAGGACTGGTCGAGCACGAACCCGAGGTGCTTACCTGAACCTTTCGCGATGCGCGCTCGCAGCATGTCTGCGGCACTGGCAAAGGGCTGAAATGATCAGACTACTTGATGTCGATTTTTTGCGTCACGACCCACACGACGGGATCGGACATTGAGCACTCTGCCGAACTGGCTTCGCTTGACGTGATGACCTCAATTGCGTGTCCGGTTTGTTCGTAAAAGGTGATGTCGTAGACATCGCGCCAAAGGTCTTTGCCGATTTTTTCCGAGGCGATCCGCACTGCCTTGGTTTTCGAGTCGTCAATTTTGACCGGATCCGTGATACCGACGTTTTTCAGAATGAGCGGCGTTATATTTTTTGGCCAACTCGCGCATTGCGAAGGCGAGCCGGCGAAACACAGGGCAGGGGCCGTCAGCATGGCCACAATGGCGGCGGCCCTCACAGGGTCACCGCGATCGTGTGGTCGCCGCTTTCCCAGATGCACCGGCGCGTGACGATATTGACGATCACGCAGCCGTCGGACGCAGCGCCCGGATGAGCGGTGCTGTCGCCGTGAATCATGAAGCCTGAGCGGCGGTAGGTAACAGTGCCAGGTAAAGGTGTGAGTCGCATTGCGTAAGGACCGGCATGTGGATGAGTAAATGGCGCGCCGATCGTCCAGGTTCCTCGCGGAATGGGTCCGATCATGGCCTCATTTTGTCGCGACGGGTTATTTTTTCCTCGCCCGCGTCCGCTATATCCGACTCCGGCAAGAGTGCCGTCGTGCTCGATTCGACCGGTGTTCTGACGGTAGATCCAAGGCATTCGTTCACCTCATTGGCATGTAAGGATCGAGATATTACTGACTCCGGTGTCTCAAAATCGAATTGGTATGCAGGTTGGGAATAAACATGTGTCGCTCATTTGTTTGAGCAATTTCCCGCTACGTGTCGGCTGGGGGCTGATCGGCGTACTACGTGGCGCGGAAATTGCGCAGGGGTACCGTGTCACCGCCGACGGCGCGCTAGAGGAAGAGGGTGCGGCAAAACGGCTCGATGCCGGCGCGGTGGATGCGGTGTCGCCGAGCATTGGCGATATCCATCGCGTGAGTAACGCTTTTGGTGACCGTACGTCGATCAGCATTCACGTGTACGGTGCAAATATCGGCGCGGTGAAACGGTCCGTCTATCTGGGCGGCGCCGCCCGCAAGCTGTTTATTTCCGGCTACGCAAACGACGTGTTGCCGAATATCTGGAATGTAGCGAAGGAGTCTCCGATCTCATGAGTTTCGTTCAGGCATTTCGTACCCGATCATTCGAAGATGTGCGCTACGCACTGCTCGAGCACGAGGAAATCGCGCTCGTGGACGTGCGCGAGGAAGATCCGCACGCCCGCAGTCATCCGCTGTTTGCAGCGAATCTGCCGCTTTCGCGGCTCGAACTCGACGCGCCGGTGCGTTTGCCGCGCCAGGCCGTGCCGATCGTGGTGTTCGACGCCGGTGAAGGGCTCGCCGAACGCGCCGCGCGCCGTTTGACCGAGTTGGGTTATACCGACGTCGCCCTGCTTGAAGGCGGTTTGCAAGGCTGGCGCGAGGCCGGCGGCGAGTTGTTCCAGGACGTCAACGTGCCGAGCAAGGCATTCGGCGAACTGGTGGAAAGCGAGCGCCATACACCGTCGCTCGCCGCGCCGCAGGTGCAGGCGCTGCTCGACCATGAAGCCGACGTGGTGGTGCTCGACGCCCGCCGCTTCGACGAATATCACACCATGAATATTCCCGGCAGCGTCAGCGTGCCGGGCGCCGAACTGGTGCTGCGCGCCCGCCAGCTCGCGCCGGATCCGGCTACGCGGATCATCGTCAATTGTGCGGGGCGCACGCGCAGCATTATTGGCGCGCAGTCGCTGATCAATGCGGGCGTGCCGAATCCGGTCGCGGCGCTGCGCAATGGCACGATCGGCTGGACGCTGGCCGGGCAGGCGCTTGCGCACGGCAGTTCGCGCCGCTTCGAGCCGATCGTCGACGATAAGGTGCGTCTGGCCGCCGCCGACTCCGCGCGCGCGGTGGCGGATCGCGCGAGGGTGGGCCGCACCTCACGCGACGAAGCGCGCCGCTGGGCCGGCGAAGCCGTGCGCACCGTGTATCGCTTCGACGTGCGCACGCCGGAAGAATACGAAGCGGGTCACGTGCCCGGTTTTCGTAGCGCGCCGGGCGGCCAGCTCGTGCAGGAAACCGATATATTCGCGCCGGTGCGCGGCGCGCGCGTGATCCTTGCGGATAACGACGGCGTGCGTGCCAACATGACCGCGTCGTGGCTCGCGCAGATGAATGTCGACGTGTATGTGGTCGATGGGTTGACGGCCGCCGACTTCGGCGAAAAAGGCGCGGCGCCCGCGGCCCGTCATGCGCCCACGCCGCCCGACGCCGACGAAATCTCCGCGGCTGAGCTCGTCACGCTGTTGCAATCGCCGGGCACGGCGGTGCTCGACTTCACCACCAGCGCCAATTACGTGAAGCGGCATATTCCCGGCGCGTGGTTCGTGATTCGCGGCGAACTGGAAAAGGCGCTGCTCAAGCTTCCCGATGCGCAGCGCTACGTGGTGACCTGCGGAAGTAGTCTGCTCGCGCGTTTTGCGGCGCCTGACGTCGCGGCATTGACCGGCAAGCCGGTGCAGGTGCTGCGGGGCGGCACGGCGGCGTGGATCGAGGCCGGCTTGCCCGTCGAGAGCGGCGAGACGCGACTGGCGTCGCCGCGTATCGATCGCTACCGGCGTCCTTATGAGGGCACGGATAACGCGCGCGAGGCGATGAATGCGTATCTGGAGTGGGAATATGGTCTTGTCGCGCAGCTTGGGCGCGATGGTACGCATGGGTTCCGCGTGATCTGAGCGGCTGGGTTCCGCGTGATCTGAGCGGCTGGCTTGCAGCGAGTGCTCGAAGTGTTCGCAACGCTCGCAGCAGCAGTCGAGTCAGATAATCGAAACAGCAGGGCGCAGCGCGCGTTTCAGGCCGCGCGCTGCGCGCGCGCTTCCTTGAACTGCCGCTCGATCGCGGCGCCGAAGCGCTCCACAGGTTGCTGCAATTTGCCGAGCACGCGCGGCTGCACGAGCCAGATGTCGATGAGTGGCTTGAAGTCGCTGATCGGGACGATATCGAGCGCATTCGCATGAGCGCTCGCCTGCAGGAGCGGTAGCGGCACCAGACCGAGACCGTTGCCGTCGGCGACGAGCTGCAACTGCAACTCGGTGCCGGGCGTTTCCAGGTTCAGCTTGAGAGCGAGCCCGAGGCCGGTGAGTGCGCGCTGTAAACCGTCGCGGAATCCGCAGCCGTCCGGATTCAACACCCAACCGATCGACTGGCATTCCGTCAGCGTGTGCGCACGTTTTTTCAGCAGGCCTTTCTGCGCGACGACGGCCAGTTTGATGCGGCCAAGCGAGCGGGCCGACAGCGCCTCGTCGAAGGTCTTGTTGCTGGGCAGCAGGATCGCTGCCGCGTCGAGTTCCCCTTGTTCGACCTGTTGCAGCAACTGGCCGCCCCAGCCGGTCGAGGCGCGCGCCTGCAGATTGGGATAGTCCGTTTTCAGGCCGCGTATCGCTTCGCTGAGCGCGATATCGGCGATCGTCTGCGCGACGCCGAGGCGCAGCGTGCCGACCGGCGGCGTGTCGGCGGCGACGATCTCGCGCAGCACGTCGAGTTCGCGCTGGATCACACGGCATTGCTCATAGACGATGCGTCCCGTGGCCGTTGCCTTCAGCGGCCGCGTATTACGGTCGAGCAATTCGACGCCGAGCGCTTCTTCGAAATTTTGCAGACGGCGCGTGATGGCCGGTTGCGTGAGGCCGAGCGAGAGCGCCGCCTGCTGCAGCGACTCACAGCGAATCACGGTGACGTAGGCGTCGATTTCGTCGATCTTCATGGTGGGCGGTGACCAATGATGGTGCAAAAGAATGCGCTCGATCATACTCGTATCGTGCGCGCTCACCGCTTGTAGCCGAAGAAAATTCGCATATTTGCTTAGCAGAATAATGCGTTTGTCTTATACAAAGGCGTGCCTTATCGTCGTTGCAAATCCACTCGATGCGACGATGTACGCGCTGCCATGACGACTTCTCGTTTTTCTTCTGCAATCCGATCTGTTATGCAACGCGTGAAGTTGCTGCCGACTGGCGTTGCCGCGCTTGCGGTGTCAGCGTCGCTATGCGCCGCGCCGTCTTATGCACCGGATCTGCCCGTGCTCAAGGTCGGCGATCAGTCCTTGCAGACGCGCGGCATTCTCGAAGCGTCCGGCCAGTTGAAAGACCTGCCGTACAAGATCGAATGGTTCAACTTTCCGGCCGCGCAGCCGCTCGGCGAAGCGTTGAATGCGGGCGCGGTCGACGTCGGCGGTCTCGGCGATGCGCCGCTGGTGTTCGCCCTTGCCGCCGGTGCGCGGGTGAGAGCGGTCGCGGCGACACGCTCGACGCCGCTGGATCTGGCGATCGTGGTCGGCGCGCATTCGCCGCTGAACGACGCCGCGAGTCTGAAGGGCAAACGCATTGCCACGACGCGCGGCTCGATCGGCCACTACCTCGCGCTCGCCGCGTTGAAGAAAGCCAACGTGCCGCTCGCCGACGTCACCTTCGTGTTCCTCGCGCCGGCCGACGCGAAAGCGGCGCTCGCCTCGGGCAGCGTCGACGCCTGGTCGGTGTGGGACCCGTACACCGCGCTCGGCGAAGCGCGCGATCACGACCGCATCATCGCCAACGGCGTGGGCCTGTCGGAAGGTCTCAGCTATCAGGTGGCGACAGAACGCGCGATCGCCGACAAGCGTACGCAGCTCGCCGACTTTTTGCGGCGCGTGGCGATCGGCCAGCGCTGGGCGCTCTCGCATCCCGACGAAGTCGCGGCGATGCAGTCGCGCGTTACGGGTTTGCCGCCCGAGGTGCTGAAGACCGTCTATCAGCGCGGCCAGGTGCATCCGGTGGCGATCGACGACAGCGTCGTGGCCGCGCAGCAGCGCACGGCGGACACCTACGAAGCGGCCAATGTGATCCGCGCGCATCTGGACGTGCGGCCGAGCTTCGACCGCAGTTTCCCTTTGCCTTGATGCGGTCGACAGGCATTTGCGCATGAATGCCCGTGATTGCCGACAGCGCCGAGACACGGCGTCATCCGCTCGATAGCGAGATGCATTCGACGCTTGCTGGCGCAACTCGCGGACGAGTTCGCCGCAAGCGTCGCGCACCGCGACCGCAAGGCTGAATTCCCGCACGCCAATCTCGCGCGCTGCGCGTGCGCGGTCGGCATTCCTATGAAAGCGCTGCCACTCAAAGCAAATCATCTGCCGATTCGGTGTAAACGCGCTCTCGTCTAAATCCGCCAATCCGTTTAGATTAGCTGCACTTGGAAGGCTTATCGAGGGACCAGGGCGGCCAGTCAAGCAGCGGTTTGCCATTCCGGCGATGGCGCGAGGTGAGCAGCCAAGGTTGCTCACCGCTTCGTCCGGGACCAGACCGCTGCGCGTCGTCCGTGGCGCTTCGTTTTTAGTCGGCCGGACGGCCGATTTTACTTTCCCGGTCGACCGTATCGACCGACCCGGCGACGCTTTGCACAGCGTCGCCTTTTTGCTTGTGGCGACCGTTTTGCGCGCGATTTTCGCGTGTGGCCCGCGCGTCGCCCGTGCGGCCGGAGCCTCGCCTTCGCGTGGCCTTCCGCCGTCGCCGACTTCGCCCCGCGAATTCTAACTCCGCAGCTTCTAACTTCGCCTCCGCGGCATCCGCCTCCGCCTTCGTCACCGTTGCGCACCCTGTGCGACTGCGCACACCGCCGTGCGGCGCCCGCTCGCGGTTTTGCCCGTGCGCGGTTATCCTGTAGCGGACACTACACAACGGGATGCGGGCTTTCGCGGGCCGCATCCGAACAGGAAATCCGCTGTGAGCCTGAAACTGCTTACTGTCGCCATGCTGGCCGCGTCCGTCGCGTTGACCGGTTGCGACGACCAACAGAGCGACCGCGCCGTGCGAAAACTCAAGGAATTCTTCAACGCCGTCAAACCGGACGCGTTACTGCTCAAGGACATGACGCCGGGCGTCACGACCGAAGCGCAGATTCGCGACCAGATGGGCAAGCCGGAAACCGAGCGCACCTTCACCGACGGTTCGAAACGCTTCGAGTATCCGCGCGGCCCGCAAGGCTTGAATACGTACATGGTCGACATCGATCGCGACGGTAAATTGCAGGCCATCACGCAGGTGCTGACGGCGGCCAACTTCGCAAAGATCCGCATCGGCATGAGCGAGGACGAAGTGCGCCGCCTGCTCGGCAAGCCCGGCCAGGTCGCGGTGTTTCCGCTCAAGCCGGAAACCGTGTGGAGCTGGAAGTGGCGCGAAGGCGGCGTGACCGAAGAAGGGATTTTCAACGTGCATTTCGACCAGTATCAGAAGGTGTACACGACATCGCGCTCTGACGTGATTCGTGGGCGATAGCGGTGAGTGATAAAAGAGAGCAAGCGGGGAAGATCATGATACGTCGACGTCGATACAGCCGGATCGGGCTGGTGTTGGGGGGCGGCGCCGCGCGCGGCTGGGCGCATATCGGCGCGATTCGCGCGTTGCACGATGCGGGCATCCGGCCCGATGTGGTCTGCGGCACGTCGATCGGCGCGCTGGTGGGCGCGGTGTATGCGAACGGCGATCTCGACTGGCTGGAAGAGTGGGTCTCGCGGCTCACCTGGCAGACGGTGGTGCGCCTGCTCGATCTGCGGCTTTCGGGCGGCCTGCTCGGCGGGCGCAAGGTGATCCAGTTGTTCGCCGACAAGTTCAACGGCCGTTCGATCGCGCAGTTGAACATGCCGTTCGCGGCGGTCGCGACCGAACTCGACTCGGGCCGCGAAAGCTGGCTGCAGGACGGCAGTGTGGTCGAGGCGGTGCGCGCCTCGATTGCGATTCCCGGCATTTTCACGCCGGTGTGGCACAACGGCGTCTGGCTGGTGGACGGTGGTTTGAGCAACCCGGTGCCGGTTTCGGTGGCGCGGGGCATGCGCGCGGATTGCGTGATCGCCGTCGATCTGAACAACGATATCCTGAACGGCCGCGATTTCGGCGGCGCGGTGGTCGATACGCCGGCCATCGACCCGGCCGAGCCTCAGGCGGTCGCGCTACGCCGCAACGGCAAGCCCTGGCCACGCTGGCTCGCGCCCGCCGATGCGCGCGTCACGGACGACGTGCGCGTGCCGCCCGCACCGAGCGCGCGCGTGCCGTCCATGCTGAGTTCGATCGCACAAAGCATCGACATCATGCAGGTGCGGATTACGCGCAGCCGTCTGGCGGGCGAACCGGCGGACATTCTGATCCAGCCGCGGCTGGGCGGCATGGGGATCTTCGATTTTCATCGCGCGGCGCCTGCCATCGAGGAGGGGCGCGCGGCGGTGGAGCACATGCTGCCGGCGATTCGGGCGCGCCTGGGCATCGATTAGGGCGTTCCGGCGGTCCGCCGTCTATCGAAAAAGCGACCCGAAACTTGCTAAATCGCGGCGGCGCTCGCCGCGCGCTGCCTGCCTTACAAATTCCCACAACCCTCAAAACCAAGCCCTGCACGCCGTGCAATGCGCCAAGGGCCGCTCTGTTGCGTTGCAGCAAAACGCCCGCGCGCCTTTGAGAATTTAATTTTCGCTTGCGAGACTCCGCGCCATGCTGGACGAGTCGGGCAGGCATGAGCCGACACCGTCCAAGACATCCTCAAACAACCTGGATGGAGACACGCGTGTTCCTATACGGCTTTGGCCCGGTGTTGCTGGCCGGCACGATCCAGACGATCGAGCTGTCCGTCCTGTCGCTGGCGGCCGCGGTGCTGCTCGGCCTCGCGGGTGCGGCGGCGAAACTTTCGTTCAACCGCCCGCTGCGGGCAATCGCGACCGGCTACACGACGCTGATCCGCTCGGTGCCCGACCTCGTGCTGATGCTGCTGCTGTTCTACAGCATCCAGATCGCGGTCAACAATCTCACCGACGCGCTCAATCTCCCGCAGTTCGATATCGATCCGTTCGTGGCCGGCGTGCTGACGCTCGGCTTCATCTACGGTGCGTACTTCACCGAGACCTTCCGCGGCGCTTTTCTCGCCGTGCCGCGCGGCCAGCTTGAAGCGGGCAGCGCGTACGGCATGAGCGGCGCGCGCGTATTCACGCGCATCCTGTTTCCGCAGATGATGCGTTTCGCGCTGCCGGGCATCGGCAACAACTGGCAGGTGCTGGTGAAGGCCACCGCGCTGGTGTCGATCATCGGTCTCGCCGACGTCGTCAAAGCCGCGCAGGACGCCGGCAAAAGCACCTTCAACATGTTTTTCTTCATCCTGGTCGCCGCGCTGATCTATCTGGCGATCACCACCGCTTCGAATCTCGTGCTGATCTGGTTGGAAAAGCGCTATTCGATCGGTGTGCGGCACGCGGAGCTTTAAGACCATGATCGACATTCTCAATGAATTCTGGCGCGCGTTTCTGTACTGGGACGGCCAGCGCATCTCGGGTCTCGCGGTCACGCTGTGGCTGCTGGTGGCGTCGGTCGGGATCGGCTTCTGCGCGGCGATTCCGCTGGCGGTGGCGCGCGTGTCGAAGAAGCGCTGGCTCTCCACGCCGGTGCGTCTTTACACTTACGTGTTTCGCGGCACGCCGCTGTACGTGCAACTGCTGCTGATCTACACCGGCATGTACAGCCTCGAATTCGTGCGCTCGCATCAACTGCTGGACGCGTTTTTCCGCAGCGGTTTTCACTGCGCGATTCTCGCCTTCGCATTGAACACGTGCGCGTACACCACGGAAATTTTCGCCGGCGCGATCCGTTCGACCTCGCACGGCGAAGTGGAAGCGGCGCGCGCCTACGGCATGAGCTGGTTCACGATGTACCGCCGCATTGTGATACCGTCCGCGCTGCGCCGGGCCTTGCCGTTGTACAGTAACGAAGTGATCCTGATGCTGCACGCCACCACGGTCGCCTTCACGGCCACGGTGCCGGACATCCTGAAGGTGGCGCGCGACGCGAACTCGGCCACTTACCAGTCGTTCGACGCGTTCGGCCTCGCGGCGCTGATCTATCTGGTGGTGTCGTTCGTGCTGGTGGCGTTGTTCCGCCGCGCCGAGCGCCATTGGCTAGGCTATCTCGCGGTGCGCACGCATTGAAACGTGCCGTGTTTGCAGTGGGCGGCGCGGCAGTCGCGCGCCGTCATGAAGATTGATCCGTATTTTCAAAGGGAGAGCATCTTGCTCCACACGACTCAAACCGAAGCTTGCAAGCTCGCCGTACAGGACATCCACAAGCGCTACGGCGACAACGAAGTGCTCAAGGGCGTGTCGCTCAACGCGAACAAGGGCGACGTGATCAGCATTATCGGTGCGAGCGGGTCGGGCAAGAGCACCTTTCTGCGCTGCATCAATTTTCTCGAGCGGCCGAACGCCGGGCAGATCGTCGTCGACGGCGAAGCGGTGAAGACCAAAACCGACCGCGCCGGCAATCTCGAAGTCGCGGATCACAAGCAGTTGCAGCGCATCCGCACGAAGCTCGCCATGGTGTTCCAGCACTTCAACCTGTGGGCGCACATGAACGTGATCGAGAACATCATCGAAGCGCCGATTCATGTTCTGGGTCTGAAGCGCAAGGAAGCCGAAGACCGCGCGCGTGAGTATCTCGAGAAGGTCGGTCTTGCACCGCGCCTCGAAAAGCAGTATCCGTCGCATCTGTCGGGCGGTCAGCAACAGCGTGTGGCGATTGCCCGCGCGCTGGCCATGAACCCCGACGTGATGCTGTTCGACGAACCGACTTCGGCGCTCGACCCCGAACTGGTCGGCGAAGTGCTGAAGGTCATGCAGAAGCTCGCCGAAGAAGGCCGCACCATGATCGTCGTCACGCACGAAATGGGTTTCGCGCGCAACGTGTCGAACCATGTGATGTTCCTGCATCAAGGCCGCACCGAAGAAGAAGGCCTGCCCGCGGAAGTCCTGAGCGCGCCGCGCAGCGAGCGGCTCAAGCAGTTCCTTTCTGGCAGCCTGAAGTAACGCGCGGCTCGCGCCGTAGCGTTTAATCCGTTTCAGCGATGGCTCGCACGTCCAGCCCGGCTCGCACCACGCAAGTCGCTATCGTCGCCTTGCCGCCCGTGTCGATGTCGGGCGTCGGGCCGATTGTCGACGCCCTCAATCTCGCCAATGAAATCGACGGCCGCGCGCTCTACCGCGTGCAGGTGTGCTCGTGGGACGGCCGCGCGGTGCCGCTCGCGGGCGGCGCGCAATGGCCGGCCGACGCCGCTTTCGGCGACGCGATTGCGTGCGACTGGCTGATCATCGTCAGCGAGCGGTTTCAGCAGTTCGCCGACTATCGCCTCTTTCTCGCCAGCCTCTCGCGGGTCGGTCAGCGCACGCCGCTCGTCACCGGCATTCACCACGGCGTGTGGTGGCTCGCCATGGCAGGGCAGTTGTCCGGCTACCGCGTGAGCGTCAACTGGGAAACCTATCAGCAGTTCTCCGAGCAGTTCGAACGCTCCATCGTCACGCAGCAGATCTTTGAAATCGACCGCGATCGCGCCACCTGCGCGGGCGGCCAGGCGACCGTCGACTTCATGCTGGCGATGATCGGCCGCGAGCACGGCCCCGAACTCGCGGATCGCATTGCGGATACGCTCGGCGTCGGCGCGTTGCGCGCGGGCGAGGAGCGTCAGCGCATTCCGTTCGTCACCGCGCCGGGCGAGCGCCATCCCCGCCTGAACGACGCCTTGCTGCTGATGGAAGCGAATATCGAAGATCCGCTCACCACCGACGAGATCGCGGGTCTGGTGGGCGTGTCGAGGCGGCAACTGGAGCGCCTCTTTCGCCAGTATCTCGGCTCGATGCCGTCCAAATACTATCTGGGGCTGCGGCTTTCCAAAGCGCGCACGCAATTGCAGCGCACCAGCAAATCGGTGGTGCAGATCAGTCTCGCTTGCGGGTTTTCGTCGGCGGCGCACTTTTCGAATGCGTACCGCGAACGCTTTGGTGTCACACCGCGAGAGGATCGTCGCAACTGGATTGACAAGCAGACCGGCGCGAGCGGCGCCGCGGCCAGCGAGCCGCGGCCGGGCGCGCTGATCGAGCGGCCGGATCAGGTGGACTGAAGCGCGGGCCAAGGCGCGGACCGCGGCAAGGGCCCAAAGCGCGGATTCAAGCCCGCTGCTCATTCACCGAACGCCGCCCGCTCGCGTGGAAGCTCATAGAAAGCGTCGCGTATGCGCAAGACGTATCGGGCGCAGTTACCTACACTAGCTGTATTACCTCTCACCTGTAACGAGGATTTGCCATGAACGACCTGACAGTGACACGCCAGACCTTCGACGAAGTCATGGTGCCGGTGTTTTCTCCCGCCGCCTTCGTGCCGGATCGCGGTCTCGGCTCACGCGTCTGGGATACGCAAGGCCGCGACTATATCGACTTCGCCGGCGGCATCGCCGTCACTGCGCTCGGTCATGCGCATCCCGAACTGCTGAAAGTGCTGCACGACCAGGGCGGCAAGCTGTGGCACATCGGCAATGGCTACACCAACGAGCCGGTGCTGCGTCTGGCCAAACGCCTCGAAGAGCTGACTTTCGCCGACCGCGCATTCTTCGCCAACTCGGGCGCGGAAGCGAATGAAGCCGCGTTGAAGCTGGCACGCCGCGTCGCGTTCGATCGCCACGGCGCCGACAAGATCGAAATCATCTCGTTTACGCAGTCGTTTCACGGCCGCACTTTCTTCACGGTGAGCGTCGGCGGCCAGCCGAAGTATTCGGAAGGCTTCGGCCCGGTGCCGGCCGGCATCACCCACTTGCCCTACAACGATATCGAAGCGGCGAAGAAAGCCATCGGCGCGCAAACCTGCGCGGTGATCGTCGAGCCGATTCAGGGCGAAGGCGGCGTGATCCCGGCGGATCCGGCGTTTCTGAAGGCACTGCGTGAAGCCTGCGATCAGCATGGCGCACTGCTGATTTTTGACGAGGTACAAACGGGTGTGGGCCGCAGCGGCTATTTCTACGCGTACCAGGAAACCGGCGTGACGCCGGACATCCTGACCACCGCCAAGGCGCTCGGCAATGGCTTCCCGATCGGCGCGATGCTGACCACCACTGAACTGGCCGCGCATTTCAAGGTCGGCGTGCACGGCACGACGTACGGCGGCAATCCGCTCGGCGCGGCGATCGCCGAAAAGGTCGTCGAACTGGTCAGCGATCCGAAGGTGCTCGAAGGCGTGCGTTCGCGTAGCGTTGCGCTGAAGGATCACCTCGCGAAGCTCAACGATCGCTTCGGCCTGTTCAAGGAAGTGCGCGGCAGGGGCCTGTTGATCGGTGCGGAACTGACCGATGCCTTCAAGGGCCGCGCGAAAGACTTCGTCACGGCCGCCGGCCAGCATGGCGTGATCATGCTGATGGCCGGTCCTGATGTGCTGCGTTTCGTGCCGTCGCTGATCATGCCGCTCGACGACATGAACGAGGGCTTCGCGCGTCTGACCCAGGCGATCGAAGGTATCGTCGGCGCGAAAGCTGAAGCGGCGTCGCACTGAGCCGCAGCATTGATCACGCGCCACATTCAACAGGAACGATGATGCTCTTTGTACGCCCAGGCCGCCTCGCCGATCTCGACGCGCTCGAGCATATGGCGCGCACCGCGCAACCGGTGCTGCATTCCCTGCCGCACGACCGGCGCGCGCTTGAAGCGCGCGTCGCGTTGTCGGAAGACTCGTTTCGCGCGGAAGTCGATTTTCCGGGCGAGGAGTTCTATCTGTTCGTGCTCGAAGATGCGTCAAGCGGCAAGCTGATGGGCACGGCGAGCATCGTCGCCGCGGCCGGTTATTCGGACCCGTTCTACGCGTTTCGCAACGACGCGCTGATTCATGCGTCGCGCGAACTGCACGTGAACCGCAAGATTCACGCGCTGACCATGTCGCATGAACTGACCGGCAAGAGCCGCCTCGCGGGTTATTACATCGACCCGTCGCTGCGTGGCGACGCCGCCGCGCATCTGATGTCGCGTGCCCGGATGATGTATATCGCCGCCAATCGCAAGCGGTTTACGCCGGAGGTGTTTTCGCTGCTGCTCGGCGTCACCGACGAGAAAGGCGTGTCGCCATTCTGGGAAGCGGTGGGGCGCAAGTTCTTCGGCCGGGACTTCGCCGACATCGAGATCGAATCGGGTGGCCGCAGCCGCACCTTCATCGCCGAAGTGATGCCCACGTATCCCATCTATGTGCCGTTGCTGCCCGAAGCGGCGCAGCGCGTGCTCGGCGAGCCGGATTCGAAGGCCTTGCTCGCGTACGACATCCATCTCGAGGAAGGCTTCGAGACGGATCGCTATGTCGATATTTTCGACGCGGGGCCAGTGCTGACCGCGCAAGTGGATCGCAGCGCCTGCGTCACGCGCAACGAAACACGCGAGGTGCGCGAGAGCAACGTGGCGGCTAACGGTGCGATGTATCTGATCGCGCATAACGGCGCGGACGGCGAGTTCCGTTGCGTGCTTGGCGAACTGGCGGCGGGCAAGGAAGCCGGCGCGCCGTTGCCGCAAGCGGCGCGTGCCGCGCTCGGCGTGCAGGAGGGCGACACGGTGCGCTGCGTGCCGTTGCACCAGTCGCAGCAGGACGAACAATCGGGAGACGCACGATGATCGTGGTTCGCGTTGTGCAACGAGGCGATGTGGACGCGCTCATGCGGCTCGCGCAGGAAACCGGTCCGGGACTGACCACCTTCAAGCCGGACCGCGAGGCGCTCGCGGCACGCGTGGAACGCGCGCGCCGCACGATGGAAGACAAGGCCGAGCCGTACGAAGCCGGCTACTTCTTCGTGATGGAAGACACGGATACGGGCGACGTCGCCGGCGTGTGCGGAATCGAAACCGCGGTGGGCCTGCAGCAGCCGTTCTACAACTATCGCGTGAGCACGGTGGTGCATGCGAGCCAGGACCTCGGCATCTGGACGCGCATGCGCGCGCTGAACATTTCGCACGACCTGACGGGTTACGCGGAAGTGTGCTCGCTGTTTTTGAGTCCGCGTTACCGCACGAGCGGCGTGGGCGGCTTGTTGTCGCGATCGCGCTTCATGTTTCTCGCGCAGTTTCGCGAGCGCTTTCCGCAGCGTTTGTGCGCGGAATTGCGCGGCCACTTCGACGCGGAAGGCACCTCGCCGTTCTGGCGCGCGGTCGGCTCGCATTTCTACCAGATCGACTTCAACGCGGCGGACTACCTGAGTTCGCACGGCCGCAAGGCGTTTCTCGCCGAGTTGATGCCGCGCTATCCGGTGTATGTCGAGTTGTTGCCGCAAGAGGCGCAGGACTGCGTGGGCCTCACGCATAACGACACGATTCCGGCGCGCCGCATGCTCGAAGCGGAAGGGCTGCGCTACGAGAATCACGTCGATATCTTCGACGCGGGTCCGGTTCTCGAATGCCATATCGCCGACTTGCGCACGGTGCGCGAGAGCGTGGTGGTGCCGGTCGAAATCGGCACGGCAAGCTCGGGTGCGCCGCAGGACGGGCCGAAATCGATGGTGTCGAATACGTCGTTGGGCGATTTTCGCGTCGGCGTGGTGGCGGGCGTGCCGCAGGACGGCGTGTTCCGTCTGAGCGAGGCCGAGGCCGCGGCGCTCGACGTCAAGGCAGGCGAGCTCGTGCGCGTGCTGCCGCAGAAACATAAACAGGGATGATCATGAGCGAGCTTTTCATCGACGGCGAATGGGCCGCCGGCACAGGACCCGCATTCGCGTCGCGCAACCCGGGCACGGGCGCAGCGGTGTGGGAAGGCAACAGCGCCTCGGCTGACGACGTGGACCGCGCGGTGCGCAGCGCGCGCCGTGCCTTCGCCACGTGGTCGGCATTGAGCCTCGACGAACGTTGCGCCGTGGTGCGCCGCTTCGCCGCGCTCGTCACCGAACGCAAGGAAGCGCTGGCGGAAGCGATCGGCCGCGAAACCGGCAAGCCGTTGTGGGAAGCGCGCACTGAAGCTGCTTCGATGGCGGCGAAGGTCGAGATTTCGATTCAGGCCTATAACGAGCGCACCGGCGAGAAGCGCTCGGCCATGGCGGACGGCACGGCCGTTTTGCGCCATCGTCCGCATGGCGTGGTGGCCGTATTCGGGCCGTATAACTTTCCGGGGCATCTGCCGAACGGCCATATCGTGCCGGCGCTGATCGCGGGTAATGCGGTCGTGTTCAAGCCGTCCGAACTGGCGCCGGGCGTGGCCGCGCTCACGGTGCAGATCTGGCGCGACGCCGGTTTGCCGGCAGGTGTGCTGAACCTCGTGCAAGGCGAAAAAGACACTGGCATTGCGTTGGCCAATCACCGGCAGATCGACGGCCTGTTCTTCACAGGTAGTTCGGATACCGGAACATTGCTGCACAAACAGTTTGGCGGCCGCCCGGAGATCGTGCTGGCGCTGGAAATGGGCGGCAACAATCCGCTCGTGATCGGGCCGGTGGCCGATATCGACGCCGCCGTGCATCACACGATCCAGTCGGCGTTTCTGTCGGCGGGGCAGCGCTGCACATGCGCGCGCCGCATTTTCGTGCCGAACGATGCTCAGGGCGATCTCTTCATGGAACGCTTCACCGAGGTCACTTCGCGCATCAGCGTCGGCGAATATAACGCCGATCCGCAGCCGTTCATGGGCGCGGTGATTTCGGCGCGGGCGGCCTCGCGACTCGTCGCCGCGCAGGAACGCCTGCTGGCCGACGGCGCGAAAGCGCTGCTGAAAATGGAGCAGCGCGATCCGAAGCTCGGCTTTGTGACGCCGGCCATTCTCGACGTGACCGCCGTGAAGAACCTGCCGGACGAAGAACACTTCGGGCCTTTGGCGCAAATCATCCGCTACGGCAGTTTCGATGAAGCGCTGGAGCAGGCGAACGACACCGAGTTCGGTCTTTCCGCCGGCCTGCTTGCCGACGACGAAGCGCTCTGGACGCACTTCCAGCGCACGATTCGCGCGGGCATCGTCAACTGGAACCGGCCGACCAACGGTGCTTCGTCGGGAGCGCCGTTCGGCGGGCCGGGCCGCTCGGGCAATCACCGGCCGAGTGCATATTACGCCGCCGACTACTGCGCGTTCCCGATGGCTTCCGTCGAAAGCGCGCAACTGCAAATGCCCGCGAGCGTCTCGCCGGGCCTTCAATTCTAAGGATCGACGATGCAAGCCACTGAAGCCAATTTCGACGGCCTGGTCGGCCCGACGCACAACTACGCGGGGCTGTCGTTCGGCAACGTCGCGTCGCAGAACAACGAGAAGTCGGTTGCGAATCCGAAGGCCGCGGCCAAGCAAGGCCTGCGCAAGATGAAGCAACTGGCCGATCTCGGTTTTCATCAGGGCGTGCTGCCGCCGCAGGAGCGGCCGTCGATGCGTCTGTTGCGCGAGCTCGGTTTTTCCGGCGACGACGCCACGGTGATCGCGCGCGTGGCGAGAGACGCGCCCGAGTTGCTGGCCGCGGCGAGTTCGGCTTCGGCCATGTGGACCGCGAATGCGGCAACGGTGAGCCCGTCCGCCGATACGCACGACGGCCGGGTGCATTTCACGCCGGCCAATCTGTGCAGCAAGCTGCATCGCGCGATCGAACATGAATCGACGCGCCGCACGCTGCGCGCGATTTTCAGCGACGCCGACCGTTTCGCGGTGCATGAGGCGCTGCCCGGCACGCCGGCGCTCGGCGACGAAGGCGCGGCGAATCACACGCGCTTTTGCTCGGAATACGGCACACGTGGCGTCGAATTCTTCGTGTACGGCCGCAGCGAGTATCGTCGCGGACCGGAGCCGAAGCGCTTCCCGGCGCGTCAAACGTTTGAAGCGAGCCGTGCCGTGGCGCATCGTCATGGTCTGGCCGACGCGGCTACGGTCTACGCGCAGCAGAATCCCGACGTGATCGACGCCGGCGTATTCCACAACGACGTGATCGCGGTCGGCAATCGCAATACGCTGTTCTGCCATCAACTGGCGTTCGTCGAACAGAATGCCGTCTACGACGAATTGCGTGCGAAGCTCTCCGGCCTGAAGGCGGAGTTCAATGTGATCGAAGTGCCGGACGCGCAGGTGAGCGTGGCCGATGCCGTCACTTCGTATCTGTTCAACAGCCAGCTGCTGACGCGCCCGGATGGCAAGCAGGTGTTGGTGGTGCCGCAGGAATGCCGCGAAAACCCGCGCGTGGCCGCCTACCTCGACGAACTGACCGCGCACACGGGACCGATCGACGACGTGCTGGTGTTCGATCTGCGCGAAAGCATGAAGAACGGCGGCGGGCCGGCGTGCCTGCGTCTGCGTGTGGTGCTCGACGACGCGGAACGCGCGGCAGTAACGCAAGGCGTGTGGATCAACGACACGTTGTTCGGCCGTCTGGATGCGTGGATCGAGAAACATTATCGGGACCGCCTCGCGCCGGCCGATCTGACCGATCCACACTTGCTCGCCGAGTCGCGTACCGCGCTCGACGAACTGACGCAGATTCTCGGCCTGGGTTCGCTGTATGACTTCCAGCGCTGAGCGTGATATGCCGGTTTCGCTGCTCGACGATTTTCTCGCCTACACGCTGGCGGGCACGCGGCCGGCCGAGCAGGAAGCACAGGGCACGTGCGCCGGTGGTGTGCGCTGGTCGTGGCTGGACGACGGCGTATTGCTGATGGAGCCCGCGGCGCGGGAAGAGGGCTCGCGCAGTGTGCTCGTCTCCGCCGGCGTGCACGGCGACGAGACCGCGCCGATCGAGCTGCTGGCGTTTCTCGTGCGCGACATCGCGCGTGGCACAGCCGCGCTGACCTGCCGCCTGCTGGTGATTCTCGGCAACGTCGACGCGATGCGCGAAGCTTGCCGTTACCGCGACGACGATCTGAACCGCCTCTTCAGTGGCCGTCATCTGCAGGTGCCGCACAGCTACGAGGCGCCGCGTGCGGCAGCGCTGGAGCAGGCCGCGACGCAGTTCTTCGCGGCCGCGCCGAGCGATCCCGGGGCGCGCTGGCATATCGACATGCACACGGCAATCCGCGCGTCCGCCTTCGAGCAATTCGCGTTGCTGCCGCACACCGGCAAACCGTTTTCGCGTGCGATGTTCGCGTGGCTCGGCGAGGCGCGCATCAGTGCGGTGCTGTTGCACACCACCAAGGGCAACACGTATTCGCATTTCACCGCACAAGCGTGTGGTGCTCAGGCGTGCACGCTGGAACTCGGCAAGGTGCGTCCGTTCGGTCAGAACGATCTGACGCGTTTCGCTGGCGCCGATCATGCGGTGCGTCACCTCGTGGCCGGCATGCGGGGCGAGGTGCGCGCGGACATGCCGAGGGCGTTCACGGTGATCGACCAGATCACCAAGCAGAGCGACGCGTTCGAACTGCTGGTCGCGGCCGACGTCGCCAATTTCACGCCGTTCGCGAAAGACACGGTGCTCGCGCGTGACGGCGAGTATCGCTATGTCGTGCGGCACGACGAGGAGCGTCTCGTGTTCCCGAATGCGACGGTCAAGCCCGGTTTGCGCGCCGGCCTGATGGTGATCGAGACGACGCAGGACACGCTCTCGAAGCTCGTGTAGTTCACGCGGATGCCTGCGACACTGCGCGCGGGTTTGCCTGAACGCGACACCTACTTACACCTTTACACCTGCCGCCCGCGGCGCTCGCTCGACCAAATGCCGAGCGGCGCGCCTACAGAGGCGGAAAACGAAGCCTGTACAATCGCGGCCTCGCGGCTGTTGCGCTGCATCACGCCGGCCGCACGAGTTTGAATCGCATTTTTGGCGCGGCAATCATGCTTGCCTGGATTCGGCTCCGTCTTGTTCAATACCGTAGAGGAACACCCGCAATGAAAATGAATTGGCGAAACATGGCTGCGCTCGCGCTGTTCGCGGCGGCCACGACCACGGCCGGCACCGCATCGGCTGCCGATATCAAGGAAGTGCATTTCGGCGTCGAGGCGTCGTATGCGCCGTTCGAATCGAAGTCGCCGTCGGGCGAACTGCAAGGTTTCGACATCGACGTCGGCAATGCCGTGTGCGCGAAGCTGAAGGCCAAATGCGTGTGGGTCGAGAACTCGTTCGACGGTCTGATCCCGGCCTTGCAGGCGCGCAAGTTCAACGCGATCAATTCGGACATGACGATCACGGAGCAGCGTCGCCAGGCGATCGATTTCACCGATCCCATCTACACGATCCCGAATCAGATGATCGCGAAGAAGGGCAGCGGTCTGCAGCCGACGCCGGCTTCGCTCAAGGGCAAGCATGTCGGCGTGCTGCAGGGCACGATTCAGGAAACTTACGCGAAGGCGCGCTGGGCGCCGGCGGGCGTGGACGTCGTGCCGTATCAGACGCAGGACCAGATTTACGCCGACCTCGCCTCGGGGCGTCTGGACGCCGCGTTCCAGGACGCGGAAGCCGCGTCGAAGGGCTTTCTGAAGAAGCCGCAAGGCGCCGGCTTCGAGTTTGCCGGTCCGGCCGTCACCGATGAGAAGCTGCTCGGCGCGGGTGTGGGCTTCGGCATCCGCAAGGGCGACAAGGCACTGAAAGACGCGCTGAACCAGGCGCTCAAGGAACTGAAGGCGGACGGCACGATCGACCGCTTCGCAGCCAAGTACTTCGACGTGAAGGTCGTGTTGAAGTAAGGCTTCGCGCGTCTCGCGCGTTCTCGTTTGCATTTGAGGGACGACGCGCGCGCCCACCGATACCGCGCGGTAACTGTGGATCGATCAGCGTGTATTCGCTTCCGGCTGATCGAGATAATCGAATACCACTTCGCCGAGACCGAGCGTCAGGTCGGCAAGCAGATGACGCGCCTCGACCACCTCCAGCACCGGCAACGCCGCGACCGGCGCGAGCGCGTGCGGCGCCAGTTCGAGTGCGGCCGGCCCGGTCCATGCGCCTTTTAGATCGATGTCCTGCAAGTAGTAGCGCACCAGCTCGCAGATACGCGGCGTGCCGTCCACGTGCGGAATCACCTTGAGCAGGAAGTTCGGCGTTTCGAGGCGTTTTTTTTGCTGCGCGAGATCGAGCTGGCGATGCTTGTAGCCCATCGTGCCGGTGGCGATCCGAACCGGGCCGTAGTCGAGCGTACCGACGAGCGTGTCGGTGTGGACGGCGAGCACCGGGTTGGCGAGCTTCTTCGGAAAACCCCACAATTCGCGGCCGCCGGCGATCGGCGGGTGGTCGTCCAGATACATGGCCAGCGTGTAGCCGCCCGCCACGCCCTGATACGAGACAGGAATCACCTGGCCGCTTTCCGTATAGTCGCCGAAGCCGGTCGAATCCGGCATGCGAATGAACTCGTAATGCACCAGCGGCTCGCCGATTTCGAGCGGCTCGGGCACCACGGCGCGCAATTTGTCCGGATCGGTGCGGTAGGTGATGATCAGAAACTCGCGATTGATGAACCGGTACGGGCCCATGGGAAACGCCGGGCTGGTGATCGGCATTGCGAAGGCATTTGACAGCACGCTTTTGACGTCCATGTTTTTCCTCGGTGGTTAAACGCGGTTGGAACGCTTCTGCACTGCACAAGAGTATCGGCGATTTCGTGCCGGAAATCTTTCGGACACTTCTCCAATTATTTCGAGATATTGCTTCATAGGCGTGTCCGCGCATGGCGGCCTGCGATAAAATCGCCGGGCACATCGCGGGCGCCAGCGGCTTCATGTCTCGGGCCATGCGCTAACGGTGGAGCGAAAACCAGAATACTGTAGTAGGCGCCGCGAAGGCGCTCAGCGGGGGAGCACAATGACCACCATCGCAATCGGGAATCCGGGCCAGACGGGCGCCGCGGACGATGCGCAATTGAATGCCAGCTTCGCGCGTCAGCCGATTCTGAATCGGGACGGCATGCTGTGCGGCTACGAGATCAAGGTGCGCGCGCCGCAATGGACCGCGGCGATGATAGAAGCCGCACGGGCCGCCGCGGACCACGAGGCGGACAACGACGCGGACGCCGAGGCCGCGCCGGGCCGCGCGCCCGATCCCGCGCAACTCGTGGCGCGAGCCATTATCGACGGTCTGCTGCAGGGCGCGGTGCGCGGTGCGCTGACCGGGCATCCGGCGTATGTCGACGTGAGCCGCGAGATGCTGTTGGACGACGCGATCCTGCACCTGCCCGCCGAGCGCTTCATGCTCGAACTCGCACCCACGATCGAGGTCGACGAGGCGCTGGTCGCGCGCATCGTCCAGTTGCACGGGCGCCGCTATCGCTTCGTGCTCGACGAGGTGACGCAGCCCAACGAAGCCTTCGCCAAACTGCTGCCGTACGCGGAAGTCGTCAAGATCGATTTCACGCAGGCGCCGCGCGCGCTGCTGCCTAAACTGGCGAGCGTGCTCAAGTCGGCGGGCAAGCTGCTGGTCGCCTCGGGCATCGACGCGCAAGCCGATTTCGAAACGGCGCAGGGACTCGGCTTCGATCGCTTTCAGGGTTACTTCTTCGCGCGCGCGCAGACTTCCACCACTCGCCGCGTCAGCGCGCCGCGCCACGCGTTGCTGAATCTGCTGCAATTGCTGGCGGGGGAGCCGACCGTCGCGCAGCTCGAAGCCGAACTCAAGCTCAATCCGGTGCTGGTGATGCATCTGATGAAGCTCGCCAATTCGAGCGGCCTCGCCGTTGGTCACAAGGTGACGACGCTGCGCGAGGCGATCAACGCGACGGGCACGGACCGCATCGCGCGCTGGACCCAGCTGCTGCTCTACGCCGACGGCCGCAAGGTCGCCCTCGAGGACGATCCCTTGCTGCAACTCGCCGCGACGCGCGCGCGCTTCATGGAACTGGCGATCGAGCGCCTGCCCGAAGCCGGCCGCGATGAAGCCGACGCGGCATTCCTGACTGGCGTGTTCTCATTCGTCGACGCGGTATTCGGCGGCTCGCTCGAAAGCACCTTGAACGTGCTGACGTTGTCGCGTCCGATCCAGGCCGCGATCCTGCATCGCGAGGGCGTGTTGGGGCTGTTGCTGAGCACGGTCGCCGCACTGGAGCGCGGCGCGTGGGACGAGATCGGCACGCTGTGCGCGCACTTGCAGCCACTCACGGTGGAGCAGATCGCGGATATGGGGCTGGCGGCGGGCGCGTGGGCCGGTGTTGCGGACCGCAGCGCGCAAGGATTGGAAAGAATCGAGGATTGAGACAGGTGATTCGAACCGGGGACGCGGCATGCTGTGCATGCCGCGTCCGGCGAGACTGGTCCAACTTCAATGTGGCGTAGGGCAAATACAGTATGGGGGAGAGTGAAGCGCCGTGATTAACGATCACGCCAGGTCTTCACATCATCTCCATTTCCCGCATCTGCCCCAGGCCGAAAAAACGGCCTAACTCCTTGGCCAATTCATTCAACACGCTCATTTCTTTCTGTGAGATACGGCGTGGCTCCTGACTATGCGACCAGTCGCCGTATAAGAGCGCCACTGTCGTGTCGCTCTCATCGACGACGGGTAGCAGCACGAAGGCGCGGGCGTCGTCGAATGAGCGGCGGAACCATTCGGGTAGCCTCGCGACCATCTTCGGATCGCGCGCGTTCTCGATAAAGATGCCCACCGAGTTTGCGATCGCGAGATGAAACACGTCGGGCTCGAAGGCGGTATTGAAGGTCAGCCTGGGTAACGCCGCGTCGATCTTCGGTCCGAGTCCCAAACGCGCCTTGAAGGTGCCGTTGCTGTGCTTGACGAACACCACCGTGCGCGCGAAGCCGAGACCCGCCAGCAGCGTTTCCGCGGCCATGGCCAAAGCTGGCGCAAGCGGGCTGCCCTCGGGCAGACCGCGCAGATCCTTGACCCCCACCGCAATGCGCGCCTCGGGATTGAGCGCCTCGCGCGCGATCGCGTCCGCGTTGGCGCGCAACTCGACGATTTCGCGCATCACGCCGTCGCCGCCTTCCTCGCGGGCGAGCGCGACGCTCATGCCGAGCAGCACTTCGGGATCGGTATTCAGCGCGCCGCTATATTCGCGCGCCAGCTCGGCGATGCGCTGCTCACGTTCCCAGTCCGGCATGTTCTGCTGGGTGAGCACGTCGGCGACCGCCGTCGAGTAATTCGTGATGGCGCGCAGCCACTGCACCTGGCGCGGCTGCGTGACGTCCTGCGGGTCGAACTCGCCCATGCCGGAGCGGATCATGTCGGGCAGGCGCCAGCGCACGGCGGCTTCGGCGCCGATCTCGTCGAACGTGACGCCGAGCACCAGCACGCAGGCATCGGCTTCGAGCGCGCCGTCGTCGATGTGGCGGCGAATCTGGTCCCATTCGGCGTCGAGATAGAACACCACCAGCAGCTTGCCGATCTGGCGCATCAGCGTGCAGACCACGGCTTCCTCGCCGGCGCGCAGATCGCCGCGCTCGGTCAGCTTGCGCGCGACGCAACCCGACAGCAGCGTGCGGTTCAGTTCGAGTTTCGCGTCGATGCGGCGCGGCGCGCTGTGATGAAAGTGATCGACGATCTTCAGACCGACCACGAGGTGGCCGACCGCGTCCATGCCGAGCACCATCAGCGCGCGCGACACGGTCGTGATATTGCCGCCGAACGCAATGTACATGGCCGAGTTGGCGAGCCGCAGCACCTTTTGCGTCAGGGCGAAATCGGACAACACCACCTGCACGAGGCCGGTGAAGTCGAGGTCGTCGTTATTCATCGCCGCCATGGTGGTGCGCAGCGACTGCGACAGCATGGGGAAATCGCCGCGCTCGCTCATTCGCGTCCAGAGCCGGTCGAGCACCGCCGCCTTTACCATGTGAGTCCCGCAAAAGCCATACGTGTTCCAATGAGTGCCACGCCGGCCCGAGGCCGGCTTGTTCCGCTGCTAATCCACGCAAATGAGCACACACATGAGCCCGCATATGAGCGGGCGCGTGAGCCGTTACATGAGCGCTTTGCCTGCATCGCTATGCGGTATGCAGATGAAGCGTGCGCGCTTCGAACCGCAGCGCGAGTTCGTCGGAGGGCAGCGCCTTGCAGACGAGCCACCCCTGGATGTGGTCGCATCCCATCTCGGTGAGCAGGGTTCGTTGCGCTTCCGTTTCGACGCCCTCGGCCACCAGTTCGAGATCGAGTGTCTGCGCGAGGCCCACGACGGCGCTAACGATTGCCTGATCGTTTCGTGAGGTTAGCAGATTCTCGACAAAACTCCTGTCGATCTTAAGCTTGGCGAGCGGGAAGCGTTGCAGGTACGCCAGGCTCGAATAGCCGGTGCCGAAGTCGTCGACCGCAAAGCGGATGCCCATCGCCGTCAGGTCTTCGAGCAGGCCCTTGGCGTGCGCCGGGTCGTGCATCAGCAGGCTTTCGGTGATCTCGAATACGAGGCGGCGCGGATCGATGCCGGTCAACGCGATCGCTTCGCGCACGGAGTCCTTGAAGCGCGGGTCGCGGAACTGCTGCGGCGACACGTTCACTGCTACATATTGCAGGGCGATGCCTTTGGCGTCCCACTGGATCAACTGCATGCAGGCCACCTTCAACACCCAGTTGCCGAGGAAGTTGATCAGGCCGATCGACTCCGCGAGCGGGATGAACATGGACGGCGGCACCAGCCCGTGCACCGGATGCGACCAGCGGATCAAGGCCTCCACGCCGACCACGCCGTGCGTGCGGCTGCTCGTGATCGGCTGGAAGTGCAGCGAGAATTCGCCGTTGCGCACGCCGTCGTAGAGATCGGCTTCGAGCTTCAGGCGCTCGGCGTCGGCGGGGTTGTCGTCGGGGACGTAAAAGGCGAGCGTATTGCCGCCGGCCGCCTTGGCCTGCAAGAGGGCACGGTCGGCCCAGCGCAGCAGGTGGGTGTCGTGCGCGGCGGTGTCGTTGGCGTGACGCACGTCGGGATAGAGCGCAATGCCGATGCTCGCCGACAGGTGCACCTGCTGGCCGTTGAACACATACGGCTGCTGGATCGCGGTCAAGAGTCGCCGCGCCAGCGCTTCGGCGGCGGCCGCCGCGTCGGTGCGGCTGGCAGCGGGCTTGATGAGAATCGCGAACTCGTCGCTGGCCACGCGCGCCACGGTCTCGCTCGGGCTCGTCATGTTCAGAATGCGGCGCGAGGTGTCGCGCAGCATTTCGTCGCCGGCGTCGTAGCCGAGCGCGCGGTTCACGCGCTGATAGTCGTCGAGGTCGAGCAGGAGCAGCGCCGCCGGCGTGCCGTGCGCGTCGGCTTGCTGCTGGGCCTCGAGCAGCGCCGGGATCAGTGCCGGCTGGTTGGCCAGATTGGTCAGGCGGTCCAGATGCAGCGCCTGGGTCAGACGTTCCTCGGTGGCGCGCCAGGCCGACACGTCGAAGCCGGCGATCGCATAGCCTTCGGTGCCGTCGTGAGTGCTGCGCACCACGCGCAACTCGACGGTGATCGGGTAGGTGAGCGACTTGATCAGGCCGAGCGTCGCCTTTTCGACATTGCCGGAGACGGCCGCGCGCGTGAGCAGGGCGTCGAGGCGCGGCACGTCGGCCGGCGCGACGAGATCGTGCAGCGTGATGGTCTCGAGGTACTCGCGGTGATAACCGATGAAGCGCAGGCTGGCGTCGGACACGTAGAGGAAGCGCAACTCGTCGTCGACGTGCGCCAGCAGGTCGACGGCGCCGACCACCTGTTCCAGTTGCGCAGTGCGGCTTGCTCCCGCCTGCGGTTTGCCATGCTCGCGCCGGCCGAGCGCACGAAGCCGGTCGATGACCGTGCGCAAGGAGCCCCGGCGGGGCGCGGTGATCCTGTTCGCTTCCATGTTTATCGCTGGCAACCTGTATTCGTCTGCAGGCGGGGCGGCTGTTTCCGCCTGGGTCGGCGGTCGAGAGGGTATCAGGCCGCCCCATCAGATCGAGATAACGGCCCAGGCCGGAAAATCTTTAGCGCGTGCTGAGAAAAACATCCGGTAAGGGATGTATGTGCGCCAAAGCGTCGGCTAGAGACCGAATCAGTTAAAGTGCCACCGCCCGACGTCCGTTAATACGGGAAACCCGTTGTGCAGTGCCGGCTATGACGCCGCTGCTGCGTAGCTTTCCGAACACTTGCACCGATGCTCATGTCTGACCGCCATCAAGCCGGGGCCCTTGCCCGGCACAGCGAGGTGCTCGAGTCGACTGCCGAAGGCTGCGAACCGCCGCCTCCCGTGCAGTTCGTCTATCTGGGCCGCCAGCCGATCCTCGATCGCGACGGCGCGCTCAATGCTTACGAGCTGTTGTTTAGAGCCGGCGCGCATAACTACGCCGAAGTCACCGACGACGCCCAGGCCACGGCGCAGGTCGTGGCGCGCGCGATCGGCGGGATCGGCGTGCCGACCGTGCTGGGCCGGCATCGCGGCTTCGTCAATATCGACCGTGCGCTGCTCTTTAGCGACATCGTCCATGTGATGCCGCCCGAGCGCTTCGTGCTCGAGATTCTCGAGACGGTGCGATTCGATGCGCAATTGGGCCGCCGTCTGGGCGAGTTGCGCCGCGCCGGCTTCCAGGTGGCGCTCGACGACGTCAGCGAACTGTCGGACGAGTTGCTCGCCGCGCTGCCCTACGCGGACATGGTCAAGATCGACTTCATGCAGACCGACCGCGCGGTGCTGCCAAAGCTCGCATGCCTGTTGCGCGGGCAGGGCAAGACGCTGATCGCCGAGAAGGTGGAGACGCGCGAAGACTTCGCGCTCGCTCGCGACCTCGGGTTCGATCTGTTTCAAGGCTATTTTTTCGCGCGCCCTCAGGTGCTGGCCGCGCCGCGCAACCGCTCGCCGCGGCCGGGCCTGCTGCGCCTGCTCGCGTTGCTGTCGAGAGATGCCGGCATTACCGAACTCGAAGCCGAACTCAAGCTGAATCCGAGCGTGGTGGTGCAACTGCTGCGCCTCGTCAATTCGAGCGCATTCGGCCTCGGGCGCAATATCGCGTCGCTGCGCGAGGCGATCATCGCCACCGGCACGCGGCAGATCGCGCGCTGGGCGCAACTGCTGCTCTATGCCGATAGCGGCGAGCTGCCGTTGCGCGCCGATCCGCTGGTGCAACTGGCGGGCACGCGCTCGCGTTTCATGGAGCTGGCCGCGGCCTGGCTGCATCCGTCCGATGACGAGTTTGCCGATGCCGCATTCATGACCGGTATTTTTTCTCTGATTCACGTGGTGCTCGGCAGCTCGCCAGGCGCGGCGCTGGAGAAGCTCGGCCTCGCGCCGCAGATTCGCGAAGCGATCGTGTTGCGGCAAGGCGAGCTGGGCACCTTGCTGCGCCTTGCCGAGGCGGCCGGCGCGGGCGTCGATGCGGCGTCGATCGCGCTCGGCCCCGATGCGCCGGCCGGCTTCGTGGCCTTCACGCCTGAAGTGTTGGCGGAGCTGAACCTGTCGGCCGCGGCCTGGTTCGGCGCGCATATCGGAGAAGTGGTGACCTGACGGGCGGCCGGCCGGTCTCGCACTGCTTTCCGTGCGGAGCAACGGGTTGGCGCGGGTTGCCGTAGGTTGTCGTTGTCGGACTGACGGCAACGACTTGCGCATCCTTTCGGCGGGTTCTTACGTACCTTGTGAGTACGTGGTCCAATAGCGAAGTCGGCTGGCGTTCTCATGAACGCGGCGGCCCCGGTTTCATTGGATGAACCGCGTGCATCAACGCCTGGAGGAACAGACAGATGAAGAAGAAACTCATATCGGTGGCATTGGCCGCCGCCGTGTCGGTGGGATTCGCGCTGCATTCGCTGACGGCCTCGGCGACCCTCAAGCCGGGCGACGTGGCGCCGGCGTTCACCGCGCAGGCTTCGCTGGGCGGCAAGACCTATACGTATTCGCTCGCGGCCGAACTGAAGAAAGGGCCGGTGGTGCTGTACTTCTACCCGGCCGCCTTCACCACGGGCTGCACGATCGAAGCGCACGAATTCGCGGAAGCCGTCGACGAATACAAGAAATATGGCGCGACGGTGATCGGCGTGTCGCACGACAACATCGACACCTTGACGAAGTTTTCGGTGAGCGAATGCCGCAGCAAATTCCCGGTCGCGGCCGACGCCGATTCGAAGGTGATCGGCGCGTATGACGCCGGCATGCCGATGCATGCGTCGATGGCCAATCGCGTGTCGTATGTGATCGCGCCGGACGGGAAGATCATCTATGAATACACGAGCCTGTCGCCGGAGAAGCATGTCGAGAACACGCTGAAGGCGGTGAAAGACTGGGCCGCGACGCACAAGCCGTAAAGTCGAAAGCGGGCGCTCACGCATTTCCCGCCATGGTTTCTTGCGGTGAGAGGCGAGCGCCGCGCGTGTCAGGCTGAGTTTTTCGTCTAGTGAGCTTGCGATGCCGATTATCGTTGCGTTGATGGCGCTGGTCGCGCTGGTGTACGGCGCGGTCCGCGCGTTTTATGCCCTGCAGGCAGCGTTCGGACTGGCCGTTGCGCTGGGCGTTGCCGCGCTGGCCGTTTTCCTGGTGATGGCCGCTCTGGCTTATTGGTGGCGCCGCCGCAAGGAAGTGGCGCCGAATGTCCGCAATGGTGACTGGACTCACGAACTCCTGGGCAGTTGGGGATCGGTGCGGCTCGCGGCCGGCAAGCGCCTGTGCGAGATTCGGCTCGGCGAGCAGCACGGTGCCTATATCTTCGCCGATCTGCTGGAGGCCGAAGCGCAAGGCCGCGAGGCGCAAGCGCAGGTCGCCCTGAAGGTCAAGGACGCGGCGCGCGAGGTGTGGGTATTGCCCATGTCGAGCGAGCGGCAGGCGAGGCAATGGCAGCGGATTTTTCTGCTTGCGAGAGAGCAGAAGCTGTGAGGCCTCGCGTGCTCTAGCGCGCGCCTTGGGGGTGTTGGTCGTCAGTGCACAGCCCCCATGGCGCCGCGTTGGCAAACCCTCAGGAAGAAGGCGCCACTCCCGTTCTGCGAGCCTTGCGTGACTCCCACCTGACCCGGATCCGGTCCATGTAGAGATACACCACCGGTGTCGTATAAAGCGTGAGCATCTGACTGACAATCAACCCACCGACAATCGCGATCCCGAGCGGCGCGCGCAGTTCCGCGCCTTCGCCGCGGCCAAACGCGAGCGGCAACGCGCCGAGCAGCGCAGCGAAAGTCGTCATCATGATCGGCCGGAAGCGCAGCACACACGCCTGAAAGATCGCATCGCGCGAGGACAGTCCTTGCCGCGATGCTTCGATCGCGAAGTCCACCATCATGATCGCGTTCTTCTTCACGATACCGATCAGCAGAATCACGCCGATCAGCGCGATGATGCTGAACTCGGTCTGGAAGAGCAGCAACGCCAGCAATGCGCCCACGCCCGCTGAAGGGAGCGTCGACAGAATCGTGAGCGGGTGGATATAGCTCTCGTACAGCATTCCCAGCACGATATAGACGGCGGCCAACGCGGCCAGAATCAGGATCGGCTGATCGGACATGGACTGCTGGAACGCCTGCGCCGTGCCCTGGAAACTGCCGTGGATCGTGCCCGGCATGCCGATCTGCGCCATCGTGTCGTAGATCGCCTGGGTCGCTGTCGACAGGGAGACGCCCGGAGGCAGGTTGAACGAAATCGTCGAGGCCACGAACTGGCTCTGGTGATTCACTGAGAGCGGCGTATTGCCCGGTCCGAAGCTCGCGATCGCCGATAGCGGCACCATGGTTTCCTTCGAGGTCGAGACCGCCGCGCCCGACGAAGCGCTCGACTTGCCGCTCGCCGCGATCGAGTTGATCGCCTGGTTGCGCGCGGAGTCGGCGGCGATGCTCGCCGCGCTCGATGTGGTCGTGCCCGCCGTGCCGCCCGTCGTTGCGCTGGTGGACGAGGTCGTGGTGGCGGCGCTCGTCGCTGTCACCGTGCCCGCGGGCGCGTTGGTGGTCTGCGCGCCGCTCGCGCTGCCGCCCGAGGTGCTGATGTAGATCTGCTTCAGCATGTCCGGGCTCTGCCAGTACTTCGGCGCGACTTCCATCACCACGTGATACTGATTCAGCGGGTTGTAGATCGTCGACACCTGGCGCTGGCCGAACGCGTCGTACAAGGTGTTGTCGATCTGCGCCGGCTTGATGCCGAGGCGCGCGGCGGTGGCCCGGTCGATCGTCACCATCGCTTCCAGGCCGCCTTGCTGCTGGTCGGAATTGACGTCCGCCAGTTCGGGGCGCGCCTGCAACGCTTCGGTGAGCTTCGGCCCCCACAGGTACAGGTCGGGCGTCGAATCGGCCAGCAGCGTGAACTGGTACTGCGCATTCGATTGCCGCCCGCCGACGCGAATGTCCTGCACCGCCTGCAGGAAGGTCCGCGCGCCGGCCACGTCGCCGAGCGGCGCGCGCAGTTGCTGGATCACCTGATCGGCGGAGGCTTTGCGCTCGGACTTCGGTTTCAGCGTCACGAACATGAAGCCGGAGTTGGTCTGCCGCCCGCCGGTGAAGCCGGCCACGCTGTCCACCGCCGGATTCTTGCCGACAATCTCCATCATCTGCGTGAACTTGCCTTTCATGGCCTGGAACGAGGTGCTCTGATCGGCCTGAATGCCGCCGATCAGTCGCCCCGTGTCCTGCTGCGGGAAGAAGCCTTTCGGCACGATGATGTACAGCCAGACGTTCAGGCCGATTGTCAGCAGAAGAGTCGTCACGATCAGGCGCGGATGCAGCAGCGCCCAGCCGAGCGTGCGCTCGTAGCCGCGCTGCATCGACGCGAAGCCGCGTTCGAGCCAGCGGCCAAAGCGGCCTTCTTCCTTCTGCTCGTGCGGCTCGCGCAAGAGGCGCGAGCACATCATCGGCGTGAGCGTGAGGGAGACGATCAGCGATACGCCGATCGCGAGCGAGAGCGTCAGCGCGAATTCGCGGAACAGGCGCCCGACAATGCCGCCCATCAAGAGAATCGGCAGAAACACGGCGACCAGCGAAATACTGATCGACAGCACGGTAAAGCCGACCTCGCGCGCGCCGAGAAAGGCCGCCTTCATGCGCGGCACGCCGTTCTCGATATGTCGGGAGATGTTCTCCAGCACCACGATCGCGTCATCCACCACGAAGCCGGTCGCGATGGTCAAGGCCATCAGCGAGAGGTTGTCGATCGAGAACCCCAGCATGTACATCGCGCCGAACGTGCCGATGATCGAGATCGGCACGGCCACGCTCGGAATCAGCGTTGCGCGCCAGTTGCGCAGGAACAGGAACACCACCATCACCACCAGCGCGACCGCGATCACCAGCGTGCGCTCGGTGTCTTTCAGCGAGGCGCGGATCGTGGTGGAGCGGTCGGCGGCCGGCGCGATGTCGACATCCGCGGGCAGCGACGCGTGCAGTTGCGGCAGCATCGCCGTCACCCGGTCGATGGTGTCGATGATGTTCGCGCCCGGCTGGCGATACAGGATGACCAGCACCGAATGCTTGCCGTTGAAGAGGCCGAGATTGCGCAGGTCTTCGACTGAATCGACCACCTCGGCCACGTCGGAGAGCTTCACCGCCGAGCCGTTGCGATAGGCGATGACCAGGTCCCGGTATTGCGATGCTTTGCTGGCCTGGTCGTTGGTGTAGATCTGCACGCGGTTCGGGCCGAATTCGATCGAGCCTTTCGGGCTGTTCGCGTTGGCCGCGGCGAGCGCCGCGCGCACGTCTTCGAGACCGATGCCGTAGTGCGACAGCGCGTTGGGCTCCAGCTCGACGCGCACCGCCGGATTGGCCGAGCCGCTCACATCCACTTCGCCGACGCCGTCCACTTGCGACAGCGACTGTTGCAGCACGGTGGCCGCGGAGTCGTACAACTGGCCGGCGGTGAGCGTTTTCGACGTGAGCGCCAGAATCAGGATCGGCGCGTCGGCCGGATTGACCTTGTGGTACGTCGGGTTGCTACGCAAGCTCGCCGGCAGATCGGCGCGCGCCGCGTTGATGGCGGCCTGCACGTCGCGCGCGGCGCCGTCGATGTCGCGGTTCAGGCCGAACTGCATGGTGATGCGCGTCGAGCCGACCGAGCTCATCGAGGTCATTTCGGTGACGTCCGCGATCGAGCCGAGATGCCGTTCGAGCGGGCTGGCGACGCTGGTCGCCACGGTATCGGGACTCGCGCCCGGCAGCGTGGCCTGCACCGAAATGGTCGGGAAGTCGACCTGCGGCAGCGGCGCCACCGGCAGCTTCGTGAACGCGAAGATGCCGGCCAGCGCGATGCCGACCGCGAGCAGCGTGGTGGCGACCGGGCGGGAGATAAACGGACGCGACAGGTTCATCGGTCAGGTCCCTGCATCGGTGGCGGGCGGCGTCGAGTCGCTGGACGAGCCGCCCCGATTGAAGCGCTCACGCGCGCGGCGGCCGAGCGAGTCGAACGCGAGGTAGATCACCGGCGTGGTGAACAGCGTCAGCAACTGGCTGACGATCAGGCCGCCCGCGATCGCGATACCTAGCGGGCGGCGCAATTCCGAGCCGGCGCCGGTGCCGAGCATGAGCGGCAGCGCGCCGAGCAGGGCGGCGAGCGTGGTCATCAGAATCGGCCGGAAGCGCAACAGACACGCCTGGTAGATCGCCTCGCGCGGGGGCTTGCCTTCCTCGCGCTCGGCGTAGAGCGCGAAGTCGATCATCATGATCGCGTTCTTCTTCACGATACCGATCAGCAGCACGATGCCGATGATGCCGATGATGTCCAGATCATGCCCGGTGATGAGCAGCGCCAGCAACGCGCCGACACCGGCCGAGGGCAACGTCGAGAGAATCGTGATCGGGTGAATGAAGCTCTCGTACAGCACGCCCAGCACGATATACATCGTGACGATCGCCGCGAGGATCAGGAACAGCTCGTTCGAGAGCGACGCCTGGAAGGCCAGCGCCGCGCCCTGATAGCGCGTCTGGAACGACGCGGGCAAACCGATGTCCTTCTCCGCCTGGTCGATCGCCTTGACCGCCGCGCCGAGCGACGAACCCGGTGCGAGGTTGAACGACACGGTGGTGGCCGGGAACTGGCTCAGGTGCGTGACCAGCAGCGGCGCGGGCTTCTCGATGAAACGCGCGATCGAGGAGAGCGGCACTTGACCGCCCGAGGACGTGGAAGAGGGCAGATAGATAGACTTCAGCGATTCGGTGTAATGCTGCATCTGCGGCTGCGCTTCCAGAATCACGCGGTACTGGTTCGACTGCGTGAAGATGGTCGAGATGATCCGCTGGCCGAACGCGTCGTACAGCGCGCTGTCCACGGTGGCCGGCGTGATGCCGTAACGCGATGCGGTGGCGCGGTCGATCTCGATGTAGACCGACTGGCCGTTGTCCTGCAGGTCGGTGGCGACGTCCGCCAGTTCGGGCGACTGCCGCAGGCGCTCGACGAGCTTCGGCACCCACGTCGTGAATTCGCCGATATTCGGATCGGTCAGCATGAACTGATACTGCGTCGGGCTCACCGTCGAATCGATTGTCAGGTCCTGAACCGGCTGCATGTATAGCGACGCGCCGGGAATATGCGCGACGTCGCGTTGCAACTGGCGGATCACTTCGCTTGCGGTGCTGCTGCGGTCGTCGCGCGGCTTCAGGTTGATCAGCATGCGGCCGCTGTTCAGCGTGATATTGCTGCCGTCCACGCCGATGAACGAGGTCAGGCTTTCCACGTCCGGATTCTTCAGGATCTGCGCGGCGAGTTCCTGTTGACGCTCGGCCATCGACGCATACGACACCGACTGCGGCGCCTGCGTGATCGCCTGGATCACGCCGGTGTCCTGTACCGGGAAGAAGCCCTTCGGAATGTACACGTACAGCAGTCCGGTCAGCACCAGCGTGAGGAGTGAGACGACCAGCGTGGAGCGCTGGCGGTTCAGCACCCACGTGAGCGCGACCGCGTAGCGCGCGATCACCCAGTCGATCGCGCGGTGCGCCTTGGCCTCGAAACGGTGGCTCTCGTGCGGCGGCGTGTGGCGCAGCAGCTTCGCGCACATCATCGGCACGAGCGTGAGCGACACGATCGCTGAGATCACGATCGTCACGGCGAGCGTAATGGCGAACTCGTGGAACAGGCGGCCGACCACGTCGCCCATGAAGAGCAGCGGAATCAGCACGGCGATCAGCGAGACCGTCAGCGAAATGATCGTGAAGCCGATCTGTTTCGAACCCTTGAGCGCGGCTTCGAGCGGCGACTCGCCTTCTTCCACGTAACGCGCGATGTTCTCGATCATCACGATCGCGTCGTCCACCACGAAGCCGGTCGCGATGGTCAGCGCCATTAAAGACAGGTTGTCGAGCGAGAAGCCGCACAGGTACATCACGGCGAGCGTGCCGATCAGCGACAGCGGCACCGAGAGACTCGGAATGATGGTCGCGTAGACGTTGGCGAGGAACAGGTACATCACCAGCACCACCAGCACGACCGACATGGCCAGTTCGAACTGCACGTCGCGCACGGAAGCGCGGATCGTGGTGGTGCGGTCGGTGACGATTTCCACGTCGAGCGCGGCGGGCAGCGACTGCTGCAATTGCGGCAGCAGCTTCTTGATGTTGTCCACCACCTGAATCACGTTCGCGCCCGGCTGGCGCTGCACGTTCAGAATGATCGCCGGTGTGCCGTTCACCCATGCGCCGAGCTTGGTATTTTCCGCGCCCTGCACGATGGTGGCGACGTCGGTCAGCATCACCGGACGGCCGTTCTTGTACGCGACCACCGCGCTCTTGTACGCCTCGGCGTCGGTCAACTGGTCGTTCGCGTTGATCGTGTAGTTGCGCGTGGGACCGTCGAAGTTACCCTTCGGCGTGTTGACGTTCAGGTTCGAGATGGTGGTGCGCAGGTCGTCGAGATTCAGGCCATACGCGGCGAGCGCGCGGGGATTCGCCTGAATGCGCACGGCCGGACGCTGGCCCCCCGACAGGCTCACCAGACCCACACCCGCCACCTGGGAGATTTTCTGCGCGAGACGCGTATCGGCCAGGTCCTGCACCTGCGTGAGCGGCAGCGTCTTCGAGGTGATCGCGAGCGTGATGATCGGCGCGTCGGCCGGATTGACCTTGGCGTAGATCGGCGGCGCGGGCAGGTCCGAAGGCAGCAGGTTGCCCGCCGCGTTGATGGCGGCCTGGACTTCCTGCTCGGCGATGTCGAGCGGCAGATCGAGGCTGAATTGCAGCGTGATGATCGACGAGCCGGCCGAGCTTTGCGACGACATCTGATTGAGCGACGGCATCTGCCCGAACTGGCGCTCGAGCGGTGCGGTGACCGACGAGGTCATCACATCCGGGCTCGCGCCCGGATAGAAGGTCTGCACCTGGATGGTCGGATAGTCGACTTCGGGCAGCGCGGAGAGCGGCAAAAAGCGCAGCGCGACGAGACCGACCAGCATGATCGCCGCCATCAGCAGCGCGGTGCCGACGGGGCGCAGAATAAAGGCGCGGGATGGATTCATGCGGTAGGTGCCGTGCCTTTATTGCGAGGCTTGCGCCGCGTGTTTGCCATGATGCCCGTGCGCGCCGGAGGCGCCCGAGGCCGCGGCCGCGCCGCGCGCACCCGAGGCGCTTGAAGCACCTGACGCACCTGACGCGCCGCGAGGCTTGTCCGCCGGAATCGTGATTTTCGCGCCTTCCTTCAGGCGGTCCGAGCCGTCGATCACGACGCGCTCGCCCACCGCCAGTCCGGATTTGATACTGGTGCGCTCGCCATCCACGGGGCCGACCTTGACCGGCCGCACGGTGACAGTGTTGTCCGCCTTCACGACGTACACGAACGGTCCCATCGAGCCGTTGAGCACGGCCGGCGTCGGCACGATCACGGCGTCCTTGATCGTGTCGACCAGCAGCCGCGTATTCACGAACTGATTCGGGAACAGCAGGTTCTTGCTGTTCTGGAAGATCGCGCGCAGCTTGACCGTGCCGGTGGTGGTGTCGATCTGGTTGTCCAGCGTTTCGAGCATGCCGCCTTCGAGCGAGGTGGTGTTGCTGCGGTCATACGCGGTGACCGAGAGCTTTGCGCCCGCCTGGGTCTGCTGGATGATTTGTTGCAGATTGTCTTCGGAGGTGGTGAAGATCACGCTGATCGGCTGCAACTGCGTGATCACGACGATGCCGTTGGTCAGGCTCGGCGTCACGTAGTTGCCGGGATCGACCTGGCGCAGACCGACGCGTCCCGACACGGGCGCGGTGATGCGCGCGTAGATGAGGTCGAGCTTGTAGGTATCGATATTGGCCTTGTCGGACTTCACCGTGCCTTCGTATTGCCGCACGAGCGACGCCTGCGTATCGACCTGCTGGCTGGCAATGGAGTCTTGCGAGAGCAGCGTCTGATAACGCTTCAGGTCGAGGCGGGCGGTTTGCAGCAGCGCCTCGTCGCGCGCGAGCGTGCCTTGCGCGTTATCGAGCGAGATCTGATAGGGGCGCGGGTCGATCTGGGCCAGCACGTCGCCCTTCTTGACCATCTGGCCTTCCTTGAAATACACGTCCTGCAGCGTCCCGCTCAGCTGCGGCAGCACGGTGACGTTGGCAAGCGGCGTGACCGTGCCGAGGGCGGTCAGCACCACCGGCATCTCACCCTGCGTGGCGGTCGCCACATGAACGGGTTGCGCCATATTGGCCATGCCGCCGGGACCGCCGCGGCCGGGCCGTCCGCCGCTCGCCGCGCTGGCGCCGGACGCGCCGCTTGCGCCGCCGCCGGGGCCGCCCCACGGATGCCAGCGCCACAGCACGAACCCGAGGATGACGAGCGCCGCGACGATCAGCGCGAGATTGCGGCCGCGGTGCCGCTTCACCATGCCGGGCGCGCTGGTCGGTGTGCCGGCCGGGCCGCCGCGGGAGGACGGTTGGGAAGCCGGAGGGATGGGGCGTGTGGTTTCCGAATGCTTTTGTTGTTCGTCCATCGGTTCGGTCAGGTGACTGGCTTGGATGTGAGCCGCTCGCGCGTTCCTGCCGTTTCGACAGTTCGGCGGACCGGCATGCGAGTGGCGCGGCAGGCGGTTTCGACAACGGCTGCACCGCGCGCGTTCAGCGCGATGCTACCGGAGACGCGGGACAAGGATGCTAACGCAAGGCGGCATCCTGGCAGGCGGGCGCAACGTCGTTCAAAAGGAAGACGGCAAGCCGGGCGTGTGTCCCGCGACGGGAAGGCATGATCCTACGTCGCGGGCTCTGTAACAGTCCACCCGCGTATTTTTCTTTTGATTACGAAGGTTACAGGATGGGTTGCCATGGCCATGGCCGCCGACCGGCGAGCCGTTGACCGCTTCAGGTATCGAGGCGGCGCCCGGGTGTGCCGCCGATTTCGAGCACGATGTTGGCCACGCACTCGAGCAGCGCGGGGGCGGCGCGCGTGATCAGCCAGTCGCGCGGGCACTGGTCGGCCGAGCCGCCGCAGTTGACCGCGTAGCGTTCGCCCGACGGGCCGGTAAAGCCCAGCGCGATCGCGTTCAGGCCGTCGTACCATTCGCCGGTGGCGATGGCGAAGCCGCGCTCAATGGTTTCCTGCAACGCGCTCTCAAGCCGGCTGCCGACATGGCCCCAATCGTCGCCTTCCGCGGCTTGCAAGCCGATCAGCAATTTTTCCCGTTCCGGCGCTTCGAGCGCGGCGAGATAGGCACGGCCGATGGCGGTGCGGCTCAGATTCATGCGCGAGCCGATCTCGAGACGCGACACCAGCACAGCCGAGCGCGGCCGGATCGCGTCGATCACCACCATGTCGAGGCGGTCGCGCACGGCCAGATGCACGGACAACGCAGTGCGTTCCGCGAGTTCGATCAGGAACGGCCGCGCGCGAGCGCGAATGTCGAAGTTGCGCAGAAAACCGTTGCTCAACTCCAGTACAGACGAGGTCAGCACGAAACGCTCGCTATCGGGCAAGCGGAACAGGAAGCCCGCGCCGACGAGCGTGGCGGTGATTCGCGAAACGGTGGGCTTGGGAATGCCGGTCATTTCGGTCAGCTCGCGGTTGCTAAGCGGCGCGTCGGCGGCGGCCACGGCGCGCAGCACCGTCAAGCCGCGTGCGAGGGCGGTCACTTCCTCGCCGGAGCCGTCTTTTTCTTTGGCCGGATCAGCTACGGTTCGCAAGGGGGTGGGTTGGGTCATGGAAATTTTTTGGAACTTTATTTCAGTTTTCTGCCCCCAGCCTTACTGGAGGCTGTCTCTCTCAGTGCCGCCGCAGGCCCCGAAGTGGGACATGGATATGCTTTCCATCAGAAGATTTATTGTATCGGAACATTTTGCCGCAACGACTGATGTCCTTTATATTTTGCTTGACTTAGTCAGCATAACCATAAAAAATGGAATCCTATTTCGAAAGACGGTTTCAGGTTCAGTATTTTGAAGTTTTCTGAACCTGCCGTGGCCCGCGCAAAGTCTGGTCGAGTGTCTTCTCATAGTCCTCCGCAACAGTCCATGTCGTGCACCTTAACGGCGCCGCATCGCAGGCCAAACTTTCGAATACCGTCTCTCAGGTTCTAGCACGGCCCTCGGAATGGCTAGAACTTTTTAAGGCGTCACGGAAACGTGACGCCTTTTTTTTCGACTTTTTCGTCGAGTGGTCTCTCGCGCGCGATCCCGCGTTCCGCGACGCGATGCGTGAATCATGCGTGGCTATTCATACGACGCAACCCGCAATCATCAGACTGACGCAGCGAAACTTCCATTCGAACGCGGTATGTATCGTGCTATTTTTTCCTAAATTGCGCACAAAATACGAGACATGAAATCGATCCTGGACCTTCCCGGCAACGCTGCCGGTTTGCAGGCGCTCTTCGGAGCGCTCGAGGGTCCGCATGTCCTCGTGGGCGTGTACGATCCGGCCGATCGGCTCGACTTTGCAAACAGTACGTTCAGGACCGCGTTTCAGATCGACGAAGGCGGACGCGATATGACCTTCGCCGACGTCATTCTGCACGGCGTGCTCAAACAGTGCGGCGCACGCATCGATCGCGGCGATGCGCTGGAGTTCATCGCCGAAACGCAGGCGGGGCGGCGCGGCCAGCCGGGTCAGCGCAATTTCGCCACCGATCTCGTGGACGGGCGCTGGTACTGGATGACCGAGACGCTGCTCGAGTCCGGCTGGCTCGTCGTGATCGGCACGGAAATTTCGACCTTGCGCCACGGCGAACAGGCGTTGATCGCGTCACGCGACCGCGCCATTCAGGAGGCGCGCACCGACGCGTTGACGGGCCTCGCCAACCGGCGGCACGCGTTATCGTATCTGGAGCTGGCGATTTCGGCGTTCGTGCATGCCACCGTGCCGCTTACGCTCGCGCTGGTCGACCTCGACCATTTCAAGAGTATCAACGACACCTACGGGCACGCTGCCGGCGACGCCGTGTTGCGCGACTTCGCCGAGCTGAGCCGCAAGGCGATGCGGCAGTCGGATCTGATCGGCCGGATCGGCGGGGAGGAATTCCTGATGGTGTTTCCGGGCACGTCCGTCGACGAAGCTGTGGCGGCGGTCGAGCGAATCCGCTGCAGTTTGACCGGGCGGCGCGTGGCGATCGGCGCGGAGATTTCGATCGGCTACTCGTTTTCGTCCGGTGTATGCGGCGTGGAGTTGACCGACGACATCAACATCGCGCTCGAGCGCGCCGACCGTGCGTTGTACACGGCAAAACGCGCGGGCAGGAATCGCGTCGTGTCGCGACGGCAGGGACACGCCTGATGACCAACGCGTGAGCGGCAGGCGCGCCGGCGGCAGCCGCCCGCCGCGCTTTCAGCGTGACAGCAACGACACGGTCGCGATGCCGAGAATGGTCATGACGAGCGACGCACCCACGTGAATCACGATCTCGCCCGCGGCCCAGCCGAGCCGGCCGTCCTGCAGCCGCTGCACGACCTCTGCTGAAAAAGTCGAGAAGGTCGACAGGCCGCCCATCAAGCCGGTGATGACGAAGAGCCGCCATTCCGGCGCGATCTGCGGCGCCCGCGCGAACCCCGCGACGGCGACGCCGATGACATACCCTGCAATGACGTTGGCGGCGAAGGTGCCGAGCGGCAAGCCACTGAAGAGGCCGTTCAGGCGGATGCCAAGAAACCAGCGAAATAGCGAACCGAGCGCGCCGCCGATACCGACAGCGAGAATGGACCAATACATGGGGAGGCCTGACAAAACCGGAGTGTCGACAAACCGGGCTGAGTGTGGCGCGCGACGCCGCGTCCGCAATCATCCGGGCGAAGCAGGCATCATCAGCCACAGGGGCGGTTAATGGAGAATGCCATCTCCAGCGCAGAAGTCTAACACCGCCAGTTCATGTGGGGACAGTTCGGTGCCGGCGCGCGGAAGCAGGCTGGCCCGCGCCCGGCGCTCGAATCCGGCGCGCCCGCTGACAACGCGCAAGCGCCGGATGCAGCGCCGCCAGTGCGCTTGCGCGCGGCAAGACGGCCGTTGAAGCGTGCTTACTCGGACGTCGCCGAAATCTTGTGGATCGACAGATCGGCGCCGTTGTACTCGTCTTCCTGATCGAGTCGCAGGCCCACGGTCAGACGGATCGCGCCATATACGAGCGTGCCGCCGAGCGTCGCCACCACGATCCCGCCCAGAGTGCCGACCAGTTGCGCACCGAACGACACGCCACCCATGCCGCCGAGCGCGCGCAGGCCGAAAATGCCCGCCGCGAGCCCGCCCCACGCGCCGCACAGACCGTGCAAGGGCCATACGCCCAGCACGTCGTCGATACGCCAGCGGTTCTGCACGCAGGTGAACATGTAGACAAACAGCACGCCGGCGATGCCACCCGTCACCAGGGCGCCGAGCGGATGCATGATGTCGGAGCCGGCGCAGACCGCCACCAGTCCGGCAAGCGGGCCGTTATAGGTGAAGCCGGGGTCGTTGCGGCCGGCGAGCCACGCGGTCAGCGTGCCGCCGACCATCGCCATCAGCGAATTGACGGCGACGAGGCCGCTGATCTTGTCGATGGTCTGCGCGCTCATCACGTTAAAGCCGAACCAGCCCACCGCCAGCACCCAGGCACCCAGCGCGAGGAACGGAATATTCGACGGCGGATGCGCGGCGATGCCGCCGTCGCGGTGGTAGCGGCCGTGGCGCGCGCCTAGCAATAGCACAGCCGGCAGGGCGACCCAACCGCCGAACGCATGCACGACGACCGAACCGGCGAAGTCGTGGAACTGCGCGCCGAACACCTGGACCAGCCAGTTCTGGACGCCGAAGCGGCCATTCCAGGCAATCCCTTCGAAGAACGGATAGATGAAGCCGACCAGCACGAACGTCGCGAACAGTTGCGGATTGAATTTCGAACGTTCGGCGATGCCGCCCGACACGATCGCCGGAATCGCGGCGGCGAAGGTCAGCAGGAAGAAGAAGCGCACCAGTGCATAGCCGTTGTGCGCCGCCAGCGATTCGGCGCTGCCGAAAAACTGCACGCCGTATGCAATCGTGTAGCCGATAAAGAAGTACGCGATCGTCGAGACCGAGAAATCCACCAGAATCTTGACCAGCGCATTGACCTGATTCTTCTTGCGCACGGTACCGAGTTCGAGAAAGGCGAACCCTGCATGCATCGCCAGCACCATGGCGGCGCCTAGCAGAAGGAAGAGGGTATCGGTGCCCGTTTTCAGACTTTCCATCGATATGTCCTGCTTATGCCAAAAAAGCGGGCAATGGATGCAAGAAGCGGGCCAAATTTGTGCCGAGCCGCATCGAACCAGTGCAATTCGGCACCGGAATGGGATTCTGCGTGGGTTTCGTCCACTATCATCAGAATGGGTCTGCACAATCGAGTGGCGCGTAACAGCACAATAAATGTGCATGACGTTTCGATTACGGGCTGGTCGACCCAAATAGGGGCGAAATATTCGATTTGATTTACGTTTAATTCAAAATGCTGACGATCAATTGGCATTCATTGGTTCCGTTCGCCGCCGCTCGCCGGCAAATGGGCGGTCAACGGCGTGTCCTCTTTGTTTTCCCACGCAATCGCCGACATAATGTGCCGTCCCCGAGCATGATCTGCCGGCCACCGACCTCCAATGCGCATGCATGAGACTGACCACTAAAGGCCTGTTGCTGATCGCAATTCCGGCTGTCTTTGAACTGGCGCTCCTGTCCGGGTTGGTCAAGGCGCAGTCGGATGCGGCCCAGGCGGAACGCTGGGCCATCCATAGCGAAGACGTGCTGCGGCAGACCACCGCGATTCTCGATCCGGTGCTGGGCGAGTCCGTGGCGTTGCGCGGCGCGGTGCTCGCCAACGACACCCGCTTCGCCACCCCCGTGACGGTGTGGATGGATGTGGACCGGCGTATCGATCAGCTGGCCGAACTGGTCGCGGACAACCCTGCGCAGGTCGAACGCGTGGTTCAGGTGCGTCAGTCGGTGCAAGGCTACCGGCAATGGTCCGATCGCATTCAGGACATGCTGCATTCGGGCCGGCAGCGCGACGTCCTGACGCGATTCCGCGAACTCGCCTCGACCGATGTGCTCGACCGCTTTCGTCAGCAGCTCGCCGCGTTCCAGGCCGAAGAGCGCCGTCTCGACACGCTGCGTTCCAATGCCGCCGACGCCGCGCGCGAGCGGCAGCAGACCTTGGTGGTCGCCGCCGTGTTCGGCTCGTTGCTATTCGTCGCGCTAGCCGTCTGGTTGTTCACGCGCGGCGTGCGCGGCCGGCTCGCGCTCCTCGCCGACAATGCCGGGCGCCTCGCGGGCAATGAGCCGCTGGCGCCGATCGGCCCCGGCGGCGATGAAATCGCGCGCCTCGATCTGACCTTGCACGAGACCAGCCGTCGCCTGCTCGAAGCCGAGCGCATCCAGGCGCGCTTCCGGGCGGACCTGGCGCGCCGCACCAGCGAGCTCGCGCGGATCAACGAGACCTTGCGCCAGCAGACCCAGGAAAACGAAATGTTCATTTACAGCGTGTCGCACGATCTGCGTGCGCCGCTCGTGAACCTGCAAGGCTTTTCGAAGGAGCTGATCCGCGCGTGCGACGAACTGCGCGTCGCGGTGCGCGAGTCGTCGCTTACGGTCGAGACGCGACAGCGCATCGAACGGGTGGTCGATGAGGATATCGGCGAAGCGTTGCACTATCTGCAGACGGCGGTGCTGCGTGCCTCGCATATCATCGACGCGCTGTTGCGGTTGTCGCGCGTCGGCCGGGTGGAGTACCGGCAGCAGAAGGTCGAGGTGCGCGATATCGTGCCGCGCGTGATCGACGCGATGCAAGGCTCGATCCGGGCTCGGCATGCTCATGTCGACGTGCACGAATTACCCGCGGTATGGGGCGACCCAACCGCGCTTGAGCAGGTGTTCGCGAACCTGATTGGCAACGCGGTGAACTACCTGGATCCGTCGCGTGAGGGCAGGATCGAGATCGGTACCACGCCGGCGCCGCCGGGCGTGCACTCGCTACGGATCTTCTATGTGAGGGACAACGGTCTGGGCATTCCGGCGGTTGCGTTGCCGCGCCTATTCAATGCGTTTCAGCGCTTGCACGGCAATGTGGCGGCGGGCGAGGGCATCGGCCTCGCGCTTGTGCGCCGCGTGGTGGAGCGGCATGGCGGACGCGTGTGGGCGGAATCGAAAGAAGGGGCGGGCACGACGTTCTATCTGTCGTTGCCTGAGGCTGAGGTGCGGATCGCCCAATTGGCTGCCGGTACGCACGGGTCGCCGGCGGCGGGCAGTGTTCACGCCGTTCGCCATGGCCGCACGGGCCTGGAAGCTCTTGAACGAAAGAGCGGAAGTGGAAGGGGCAACGCAAGCGGCGGCGGCCCTGCCGCGCATACCGCGGATGCCGAACCCGGCGTCAGTGCGCCATAGCCGTCAGGCGGTAAAGAGACGGCGCGGTTTGAGCAACTGGCTGCCGCGAATCGACCAGTAGCAGCCGCAGGCGATGAGCACGGCGGAACTGGCCATGACCTGCATGGGCGTGGCCCGCAAGCCCGGCAGGCCGTCCAGCGCAAAGAGGCCGCGCGCGACGATCAGCAGCGCAGCCCATACCGAACACGCGGCCTGAACCAGCATGCGCATACCTGCGAGGCGCCGCGCGCGATTTTCCCGCGACCAGTTGGCGGGCGTGCGTCCGCAGAAAAAGGCAATTGCCATCAACACGACGGCGAGAATGACGATCCAGTCGATCAGTTCCATCGAAAAACACTCCCAAGTCAGCCGGCGACTATAGGAAAGCCTTTCGTTGCAAACTATCGGACGAGTCTCAAATGCGGGGAGTTTTAGCGAGCGCGGGTTGCCGAAGCGGCGGCGCGCTCGCCGGTGGATCAGGCAAAAAGATCAAAGTTCGATGCGGGTGCCGAGCAGCACGAGGAATTGGCGCAGCCACTCGGGATGCGCGGGCCATGCCGGCGCAGTGACGAAATTGGCGTCCGTAATCGCAGCGTCGACCGGAATGTCGGCGTATTCGCCGCCCGCCATTTTCACTTCGGGTGCACAGGCCGGATAGGCCGAAATGCGCTTGCCGCGGATCACGTCGGCGGCGGCCAGCAGTTGCGCGGCATGGCAGATCGCGGCGATCGGCTTGCCCGCTTCGGCAAATTGCCGCACGACTTCGATCACCTTGTGATTCAACCTGAGATATTCCGGCGCGCGGCCGCCCGCGATCGCGAGCGCGTCGTATTGGCGCGGATCGGCGTCGTCGAAGGTGGCGTTGAGCGTGAATTGATGGCCGGGTTTTTCGGTATAGGTTTGATCGCCTTCGAAATCGTGAATCGCGGTCTTGATCCGGTCACCCGCCTTCTTGTTCGGGCAGACCGCGTCGACCACGTGGCCGACTGCCTGCAGCGCCTGAAACGGCACCATCGTTTCGTAATCCTCGGCGAAGTCGCCGGTCAGAAACAGAATCTTCTTTGCCGCCATCGTATGCCTCCAATTGATCAACGGAACACAGCGAATGCTCATTTGACGCTCGTATAAGCTCAAGCAGTCTACTCCACTACGTTTGACAGAACCGCGACGGATCACGCAATGCACATGTTCGAATGGCACACCTTTCGCGCCGGGGATGCGGCGCCGCTCGCCATGTTATTTCGCGCCGCGGTCACCGGGCTTGCCGCACCTCACTATGACGAGGGCGCGCGCCGCAGCTTCGAACGAGCGGGCTTCCAGATGCTCGTTGAGGAGCGGGTGCAGCGCAACGGCGTATCATTGGCGCGTTTTCGCATGCGGAAGCCGCTCGACGCGGCTCATACTCAAACATGACTTTATCTATCCGATTATCCTTGCTGCGCCGTGCGGCGTTCGTGGCCGTCGTATTCGGCGGCCTCGCCGCCTGTCAGAAGAACGACGCGTCCGCGGGCCAGGTCGCCGGCAAGCTCAACGACGCCGCCCAGGTTGCCGGTCAGAAGCTCGATCAGGCGGCCAGCTATGTCGGCCAGCAGGTCGACGCGACCAGGTCCGCCGCGCAGCAGAACCTCGAATCGGCCTCCGCGCCGTCCATCAACATCGATCCCAACGCGCTTGCGTCGACCGCGCAAGCCAACCTGCAAAGCGCCGCGAGCGCGACCAATGCGCAACTCGGCAAGGCTGCTTCGCTGACCGGCCAGAGCCTCGAATCGGCAGGGCGCAAGCTGCAGGAGTGGTCGGCGCAAAGCTCGGCGTCTTCGGCGAATGCGGCGGCTTCGACGTCATCGGGCGAATCGGGCGATGCCCAAAAGCAGATGGACAAGTGACATGCCGGCCGCGCTACTAGGGCATTTGACAGCCGGATTAAATGTAATTACCATGGTTACACATTGTCGTCGCCGGGCGGATTTGCTGTGAACACGAGTAGCCGGTTTGCATTTGCGGTGCATGTGCTCGCGCTGCTGTCGTTGCAGGACGGCGTGCCGCTTTCTTCGGAAATGATCGCGGGCAGCGTCAACACGAATCCCGCGCTGATCCGGCGGCTTCTCACCATGCTGGCGGAGGCGGGCCTGACCACGTCACAGCTTGGCGCGGGCGGCGGCGCGCTGCTTGCGCGGGCGCCCGAACAGATCACCTTGCTCGAGGTGTATCGTGCGGTGGACGACGCGCAGTTGTTCGCGCTGCATCGCGAGGAGCCGAATCCGGCGTGCATGGTCGGGCGCAACATTCAGGGCGTGCTGCGCGGCATCATCGACGAAGCGCAGCAGGCCATGGAGGCCTCGCTCGGCGCGCGCACGCTGGCCGACGCCACGGCCGACGTAGTGCGGGCCGAGAAGCTGCGCGAACGCAAGCGGCGCTCGCACGGGTGATTTGGCAGTAAAGCAGAACGGAAGGGCGCGTATCGGTTATTCGAAGCGCGCGTCTTTAGACAAACGGGGGCTCATGCCCCTCTTTTTTCCTCGTTATATGTAATCAATGTGGTTACATATATGTTAATGACAGGAGCAGTGAAAATGAGCAAACAGTTGAAGATCGCGTTGTTCGGCGCCACCGGCATGATCGGTTCGCGGGTCGCTGCGGAAGCCGCCCGCCGCGGGCATCAGGTAACAGCGCTGGCGCGCAATCCGGCGCGCGTGCCGGCCGGCGTGGCGAATCTTACAGCGGCGCAAGCCGATCTGCTCGACGCCGCGAGCGTGAGCGCCGCGGTGCGCGGTCACGACGTGGTGGCGAGCGCCTATGCGCCGCCGCAGGACGATCTTGCGGCGCTTGGCAAGGCGACGCGTGCGCTCGTCGAAGGGGTGCGCGCGGCGGGCCTGAAGCGCCTCGTCGTGGTGGGCGGCGCGGGTTCGCTGGAGGTGGCGCCGGGCAAGCAACTGGTCGATACGGAAGGCTTCCCGGACGCCTACAAGGCGATCGCGCTTGCGCACCGTGAGGCGTTCGACTACTACCGCGGCGTTACCGACCTCGACTGGACTTTCTTCGCGCCGGCCGCGCTGATCGCGCCGGGCGAGCGCACAGGCAAATTCCGCACGGGTGCGAACACGCTGATCGCCGACGCCGAGGGCAATAGTCGCATTTCCGCGGAAGATTACGCGATTGCCTTCGTCGATGAACTGGAGCAGGGCCAATTCGTCCGTCAGATCGCGACGGTTGCCTATTGAGGGTGAAATGAGCCGGAAATGAGGCCTGAGCGAGGTTGAACAGGGCGCGCGCGGTGCTCGCCGCGTGAAGTCCGCGCAAGCGTCCTAACATTCGGTTACGCATGTCAGGTTGCTCCTCGCGAAACTGCGGCTACACTGGCGTCTCCCGTTTTCCTACGGATTGCCATGCAGTCATGCCCGTTGCGGCGTGAGTCCGAGGCTGCGCCGTTCAACGGCGGGCAGCCGGCGACCCACGCCGCCGTTCACTTTCCTTCTGGCCGTAGCGGGCGCGATGTCCGCCGCGGCGTGCGCCCGCGGCTCGCGGCTTGGCTCGGCGCCTGGCTGGCCGCGGCCTGCTTTGCGCTGATTCTGTGCGTCGGCTGGATGCCCACGGCGGCTGTCGCGGCTGGCGCCGCCACCGGCGCGCCGGTCATCCCGGCTTTGCAGAGCCTGATCAACAGCGCGACGGTGAGCGCGTCCCCCGCTTCCGGCGCCTCGGCGGCTGAGGCGGCGTCCGCACCCTCGCCGGCGAGCCAGGCGGAACTGACGCGCTCGCTCGACAGTGTGATCTCCACGCTCGACAACGACCGGCAGCGCAGCGCGCTCGTCGCCCAGCTCAAAAAGCTGCGCGACGTGTCGCAAAACGTCGCGCCGGCCGCACCGGCGCAACCGAGCCCCGGTTTGCTCGGCGCGATCGCGTCGGGCATTGCATCGTTCGAATCCGACGTGCATCAGGGCCGCACGCCGGTCCGCTATTGGGGCGGACGCTTCAACGCCGCCGGCAACGAGCTCTACACGATCATTTCAGGGCAGGGGCACGAGAGCTTCGGCCGCGTTCTGTTTTCGATGATCGCGATGCTGGTGGGCTGGGGCGCGTGCGCCGCCGCGCTGATCTATGTGCAGCACCGGCTGTACCGGCGTTTCGGCATCATCATGGGGCTCAATCCGAATCCCACCACGCGCGAGCTGCTGATCTTCGCGCTGCGCCGTGTCGGGCCGTGGATCATCGCCTTTCTCGCCGCGCTGCTGTTCGTGCGCGCCATGCCCGATGCGCTCGGCCGCACGCTCGGCATGGTGGTCGCGTATGCGATCGTGGCGGGCGCGGTGTTCTCCGCGATCTGTCTGATCATGTTTTCACTGTTCGGCTCGGGGCATCGGCGGATCGCGGTGCGCCTGCTGATCGATCACGCGCGACGCGTGCTGTTCGTGGTCGGCGTGTGCGGCGCGCTCGGCGACGCCGCCGTCAATTACGACGTCGCGCATCAGCTCGGACCGAACCTCGCCGCGCTGATTTCGACCGCTGCCAACATGACGGCCGCGGTCCTCACCGGCTATTTCGCGCTCGCGTTTCGCCGGCCGGTCGCGCATCTGATCCGCAACCGGCCTTACGAGCAGCGCACCCATCACAAAGCCGCGACCGACGCCTTCGACGTGCTCGCCGCGCTGTGGCACGTGCCCGTGCTGGTGCTCGCCACCGCGTCGGTGGTCGCCACGCTCGGCGGCTCGGGGTCGAACGAAAACGTGCTGCAGATTTCCGTGGTGACCGCGCTGCTGCTGGTGCTGGCCTTTTTCGTCTCGGCCATCGTGTTGCGCCTGACGCGTCCGCGCAGCGCGCGCACGCGTCGCCGCTCGCCGTATCTCACGCGCCTGCTGCGTTTTTCCGGCACCTTGCTGACGCTCTTCGTGTGGCTGTTCTTCTTTGAACTAGCGGCGCGTTTGTGGGGCGTCTCGCTTGCGGCCGTGGTCGAGGAAAACGTCGCGGCGCGTGGCATCGCGCACGCGGTGACGGCGATCATCGCCACCGTGTTCATCGCCTGGCTGCTGTGGATTCTGGTCGATACCGCGATCACTGAAGCGCTCAATCCGGGTGGCCCGCGCAACAAGGCGCGCGCGCCGAGCATGCGCGCCCGCACGATGCTGCCGCTCCTGCGCAACGTGCTGCTCGTCACGATCATGACGATCGCCGGCATCGTGACGGCGGCCAATCTCGGCATTAATGTCACGCCGCTGCTGGCGGGCGCCGGCGTGATTGGTCTTGCGATCGGTTTCGGCGCGCAGTCGCTCGTGACCGACCTGATCACGGGGCTTTTCATCATCATCGAAGATACGATTTCGGTGGGCGACTGGATCGATGTGGACGGCGGCCACGCGGGCACGGTCGAGCATCTGTCGATCCGCACGGTGCGCCTGCGCGACGGCCAAGGCGCGATTCACGCGATTCCGTTTTCGCAGATCAAGATCGTCAAGAACCTGTCGCGCGATTTCGCGTATGCGGTGTTCGAGGTGCGCATGTCGTTCTCCACCGACGTCGATGAAATCACGCAACTGATCCGTGAAGTCGGCGCCGATCTGATGGCCGACTTCCGCTACCGTCGCGAGATGCTCGGGCCGATCGAAGTGTGGGGGCTGGACCGTTTCGATCCGAACTGGATGGTCGTGAAAGGGCAGATCAAGACGCGGCCGCTACAGCAGTGGAGCGTGGCGCGCGCCTTCAATCTGCGTCTCAAACGCAAGATGGACGAAGCGGGCATCGAGATTCCGGTGCCGCAGATGCGTGTGTATACGTCGTCGAAGGATAGCGAAGGTCAGCCTTTGCAGGACGACGAAGTGTCGGGGATGGGGCCGCATGGGCATGCGGAGGCGCCAGCAGCGTCATTGTCGGGGGCCGCGGCGGCGCGGACCGCGCATGCGCCTCTCGCCGTGGCGCGCGATGTTTCGCACGAACCGCGGCCGGCGCCGCCGCCCACCGGGCAGACAGCGCCGATTCCTCCGCAGATTCCTACGGCAGGCGAGGCGGGCGGGAAGAGTTGATGGCGTTGATGGCGCTCATGATCGCGACCGGAAGCGGGCAGGATCGGCTTTGGCGCGAGTCGATTTCCGGAGCGGGCGGATTGCCGGCGAGACCCAGGGTTTGGAATTCGCGCGAGACGATGGGGCGGCGTGTCGTCAGCTCGGCGAGCGGGGGTGCGAGGCACCCGTAACACGTCGTTTCAGGCCAGTGCAGATGTCTGCGCCACGCGCAAGACCTCGTTGACGTGCGTCGCGATCTGCGCGCCCGCAACGCCATAGATATGCAGCGACACGGCAGGCTCGGTGCTGCGATTGCCCAGTTGATGAATCCCGCCGCGGCCACCTCGCACGAACGACACGGCGCCCTGATTGCGCGCCTGGGTCCGTGTGGCGCTCGCGCAGTGCTGCGCGCCGTTCCATTCGAAGATCGTCTCGCTCAGCGCCCCATCCACCACCGCGTAGCCGCACCACGTGTGATGCGCGTGCACGGGGCTCGCCTGCTGCGGCAGCCACACCAGCGCGGCGATCGCGTAGCGGCCGTGCGGATCCGCAGCCAACAGATGACGCCGGTACTTCTCGACCGAGCCTTCGCGTTGCGCTGCCGTGAGCAAGTCGGGGTTCGACGCCGCCTGGGCGAGCGCAATCCGCATGCTGCGCGCAAAGAAGGTCGAATCGGACGGTTCGGGGAAATGGGCGCAGGCTTCGAACATCGCGTCCAGGCTATCGCATAGTCGCGCGAGCGGCGCGTTGCGCCCGGCGCACGAGGGCGGGTCCGCAGGCTCGCGCGGCGCTGCCGGAGTCGCACCGGCAGGTTGCACACGTTGGACGGTGGCACGTTCCAGGGACGCTGATTGAAACTCTTGGCTCATGATCGTTGGGCAGCGGCGCGGGCTGCTTATCGTTAATTTCGGATAGCGATATTTATACCGGTTTGCCCGGAGAAAGAGTTTCCATATAATTCCCCCTGGAATCTGAAAAGTAGAATAATTTCCTATGGGGGTGTCATGGTGGGAATGGATATCATCGACCGGAAGCTGCTGGAACTGCTGCAGGAGGACGCGACCATGCCGATCGCCGAACTGGCGCAACGCGTGAATCTGTCGCAAACGCCTTGCTGGAAGCGGCTGCAGCGTCTGAAGGAGGCGGGCGTGATCCGCGCGCAGGTCGCCCTTTGCGATGCGCGCAAGCTCGGGGTGGGCACGACCGTGTTCGTCGCGGTACGCACCAATCAGCACACGGAGGAATGGGCGCAGACCTTCACGCGTGCGGTGCAGGATATTCCGGAGGTCGTGGAGGTGTACCGGATGAGCGGCGAAACCGATTACCTGTTGCGCGTGGTGGTGTCCGATATCGACGACTATGACCGTGTCTACAAGCTGCTGATCGCGGCCGTGCCGCTGTATGACGTGAGTTCGAGCTTCGCGATGGAGCAGATCAAGTATTCGACGGCGCTGCCGGTGCGACCCGCCATGGTGAGGTAGGGCGGAAAGCCGCAGGTGCGTTGTTTGCATTTGTTCATTTAGCGAATCGTGCAACGCGCAGGGGCCGGTGATGCTACGCGGCAACCTTGCGCGCCCGCGCTTACTGCCAGCCCGCTGCTCGCTCGTTCGTTGCGTCCATTGCAAGCCGCGTGCAAGCTCAGTGGGCGTAGAATGCCGCCTTCCCAGCCATCATCCGCGACTGCTTCGCGAACCGAGCCCGCCTCATGAACAAACCGCCGCGCAAGAAGAACCCGACCTTTGGCATTGCTGTCTTCATCGTGGTCGCGGTACTGCTGGTGATCGCCACGCTGTTCTATAACGCCATCAAGGAAAAGCACGATTTCGACAGCCAGAACGCAGCGGCGCCGTCGATTTCATCGGACGCGGCGGCAGCGGCCAATGCCGTGAAGCCGGCAAGCGGCGCGGCTCAGTAATACTGGGCGCAGCCCCGGTTCGAGCGTCACGCCCGATCTTCCGGCGACGCTCGCCGCCACGCAAAACGCTGGCGCACCAACAGCTAAAAACAACGTGCGTGCGCAATGTCGGCCCACGCCGCCTCACTCGTCCGGCAGGCGAATCACGCTCGCGTCCTTGCGAATCAACGCCGCCGCCGACAGCATCTGCTTGCATTGATGAGCAAGCAGTTTCATGTCGTGCACGGCGTCCGCCGAATAGTCGGGCGACTTTTCCGTCTCGACTACCATCGCATCGAGCTCACGGCCCAACTGCTTGATCTGCTCGCCCTGATCGGCGGGCGGCGGGGTGCCGGTTTCGGCCTCGGTGAGATTGTCACGCACCACGCTCAACGCGCGTTGCAGCGGCTGTAGCGAAACGCCGTCGGCCTGCTGTTGCGCCGAGGTGCGCAGCAGCGGCGCGGCCGCCGTGATCTGCGAGGCGAGCACGTGGCTGCGCACCAGCAGGCCGTTCAGTTCCGGCACGAACTTTTGCGCGGACTTCGGCTCCAGCATCATGCGCTGAAACGCCTGGCCCAGATTCGCGAACGCCACGTGAACATTCTTGCGGGCGAGCCGGTAGCGGTAATCGCGATCGAGCGCTGTCGCCGCGGCTGCGGCGGCAGCGGAGGCGCCCGAAGCCGGCCTCGCGGTCGGATTGCTGACCGTTGTGGTGCCGGCGCCGGCGTCGGCAACCGGTGGTGTTGTTGACGCGCCGGGACCTGCGGCGGCTTGAGCGCTTGCGCCGGCACTTACGCCACTACTTACGCCACTATTTGCACCGCCGCGTTGAGTAGCACCTGTGCCGCTGTCTGCAGCGCTTGCGCCACCATCAGCCGCCGCGAGCACCGGTTTGCCGAAGTCGAGCGCCGGATCGGCCATGGCCGCGGCCGGGGCGCGTGCACCGGCCTCGGTCACGGTGGCGACCACTGCGGCGGCCGGTTTGCCGCTCCACCACCAGCTTGCTTCGAGGTACTGACGCGTCGCGTTGATCATGTTGTTGACGAGCTTGCCCATCAAACGATATTCCCAATACGGGAACAGATGGCTTGCCGCAATCGCGATCGCGCAGCCCACCACGGTATCGATCGCACGCTCACCGATGATGCGCATGCTGCCCGGTGCGAGCAGATGGAACATCAGCAGCACATACGACGAGGTGAACACCACGCTCGCCGTGTAATTGAACAGCAGCAGACTGTAGCTCATGACCATCGACGCGAACATCACGACCAGCAGGAAGTGCGGCTCCTTGACGAACATGATCAGCGCGATGCTCGCCGCGCAGCCGATCAGCGTACCGACGATCCGCTGCCCATTGCGCTGTTTGGTGAGCGAATAGCCGGGCTTCAGAATGATGACGGTGGTCATCACGATCCAGTAGGCGTTGGTGAGCGGCAGCAAACGGCCGAGCCAGAAGCCCACAGCGACCGCGATCGTGACGCGCAACGCATGACGGAAGCTCGGCGAGGCCATCGTCAGGTTCGAGAAAATCTGCCCGAACGGCACGCGGCGGCTCGACACGAAACGCGTGAGCGCCTGGTCGAGGCGCAATTCGGTCTCGGTCGTGCTCGGTTCGCTCGAGAGACTCTTGCGCATCTTGTCGATCAGGCGCGTGGCGCTCCAGACGCGGCGGAAAGTCGACGAGATCGCCGAATAGGCCTCGTGGTTTTTGGCCGGCAGGTTCTGCTTGCGCATCAACTCGATTTCGAACTCGATAGCGCGCAGTTCCGCCTTGACGTTCACGCGCGTGCGCGGCGCCTGGTTCTGCAGCACCGCGAGCCCGATCTCCTCGAGGTCGGCGGCCGCCTTGCGAATCAGGTCGCGGTAGAACACGAGCAGATCGGAACCGCCGAAAGTGGTGCGTACCAGCGGGTAATCGGTGTGCGCGCCCACGAACAGTTCGTGCAGATCGACCGTGTTGATGAACAGATTGAACAGCATGGCGCGGCGCGGCTCGAGCTTGCCGCTCTTGAGCTTGGGCAGATTGCGCAGCACGATGTCGCGCGCGGCGTCCTGGCGATCCACCGCGGCGATCTGCTTGTCGACCAGGTTGCGATAACACTCGTCGAGGTCGTTATCCAGATCGTAGAACTCGGCGCGCGCGAGCAGATAGTCGGCGCACGCGAACACGCTTTCGGCCAGCGCCTGCTGTTCGATGCGGTGCATCATCCAGCGGCTTACCAAGGTCGACCAGTAGGTGTACCAGAGACCGCCCACCAGAATCCACGACGCGTTGATGAGCGCCTGCATGGGCGTGAAGCGCTCCTCCAGCGTCATGATCATCATGAACAGCGTGGCAAAGCTGATCTGCGGCCAGCGGTTGCCATACACGACAATCAAGGACAGCAGGAACGTAAGCGGCACGACGGTGCACCACAGCGCCACCGCGTTGACCGTGGCGAGTCCGGTGGCGAGCGCGGAGAGGAACCCGATCACCGTGCACGCCAGCATTTCGTTGTGCTTGTACTTGAGCGGGCCCGGCATGTCGACCACACATGCGCCGAGCGCGCCGGTCGCGATCGTGAAGCCGAGCTCGCGATCGTGAAACACGATCAGGCACAGTACGGCCGGTAACGACACGCCGACCGCGATGCGCAGGCCGCCATAAAAGTACTGGCTATAGAGGAATTTTTTTATTTCTACCGAATAGCGCATCGACTGCCTGGATTCCGTTCACTGAGATAAACGCGGTTGAAGAGACAGACCCAAACTGCCGACGAGTCTAACTGATTTTATGGGTGATCTGACCTCGTCCGTTTGGCCAGGTTCTGCGCGAGGGATGCGTTTGTTATGCTGTCGCTTCACTGTCTGTCGCGGCTTTGGCGTTCCGCTCCCACCGCGCGCAAACCCCAGGATCCATGCTCCAGCTCTTCTACTCGAACCGCTATGAAACCCTTGTCGGCGCGCTGCTCGACGACCTCGCGCAGGCGCCGTCCGACCCCTGGACCGCGCAGCCCGTGATCGTCCCGAGCGCGGCGGTGCGGCGTCGTCTCGAGCTCGATATCGCTGCGCGCCAGGGCATCTGCGCAAATGTCAACTTTGGTTATCTCGCGCAATGGCTGTGGGCGCAGATCGGCGGTGTGATCGAGGTGCCGAGGCACTCGCCGTTCGCGCCGGACCGGCTCGTGTGGCGCTGCTACCGGCTGCTGGGCCAGGTGAACGAAGGGGACGAAGCGCCGCCCTGGAATGCGTCGCCGCGTCTGCGCACGTATCTCGACGCGGCGGACGCGTCGATGCGCTACGAACTCGCGCGCCGCGTGGCGACCGTGCTCGACCACTATCTGACTTATCGCCCGGAATGGCTGCTGCAATGGCAGAAGGGCGGCTCGATTTTCGCGAGCGGGGCGGCTGACGACAGCGGGCCGCGTCTGGTCGGCGCGAGCGAAGCGGCGCGCGAGGACGAGCGCTGGCAAGCGGCATTGTGGCGCGCGGTGCTCACCGAGCTGTCGGGCAACGCGCAAACGCCCGCGGCCGCGTTGCCGCCTGCCTACCGTTTTCTGGACGAGATCGGCACGCTCGACCTCGAGGCGATCTCGAACGCGCAGTGGCCCGAAGCGGTCAGCGTATTCGCGCTGCCCACCATGCCGCCGTTGCACGTGGCATTGCTGCGGGCACTCTCGCGCTGGGTGGATGTGCGTCTGTACGTGATGAACCCGTGCCGCGAGTTCTGGTTCGACGTCGTCAGCGAAGGACGTATCGAGGCGCTCGACGCGGCCGGCCAGCTCGACTATCAGGAAGTCGGCCATCCGCTGCTCGCCGAGTGGGGCCGTCAGACCCAGGCGCAGTTGCACATGCTGCACGAGCTGACCGAGAGCGCGGCTTCCGGCGAGACCGGCGATTTCACCGAGAACCCGGAACCGAGCTGGCTCGCCGCCGTGCAGAACGGCATCCTCGATCTGCGAACAGAAACCGACACCGACGAACTGCCCATCGAGCATGGCATTGAAGTCCACGTCTGCCACAGCCTGTCGCGCCAGCTCGAAGTGCTGCACGATCGCCTGCTCGGCTGGTTCGACGAGTTCGACGACCTGCAGCCGTCCGACGTGCTGGTCGCCGTGTCCGATCTCGCGGCGGCCGGTCCCCTGATCGACGCCGTGTTCGGCACCACGCCGCCAGGCGACACGCGCCGCATTCCGTATCGGATCACCGGCTTGCCGCCCTCGCAGGCCAATCCGGTCGCGCGTTTGCTGCTCGACTGGCTGGCCTTGCCCGAGCGCAGCGTGGGTGCGCCGGATCTGATCGAATGGTTGCGCGTCGACGCGATCGCCGTGCGCTACGGGATCGACGCGAGCTCGCTGGAAGCCGCGCAGGAGTGGCTGGCCGCGGCCGGCGCGCGTCGCGGGCTCGCACCGGTCGAGCCCACGGGCGAACATGTGCCGATCGCCCGTCATACCTTCGCGGATGCGCTCACGCGTCTCTACCTCGGCTATGCGATGCCGGACGGCGGCGAGCCGGTCGACGCCTGGCTGCCGGTCGAAGGCGCTGACGGCTCGGACGCGGAATTGCTCGGCCGCCTGTCGCGCTTCGTCGACGACATCGACAGCTTCGCGGCGAATTGCGTGATCGAGCGCACGCCCGTCGAGTGGACGCAACTGCTGCTCGATACGCTCGCGCAATGTTTCGACGGCGGCGTCGAGTTTGCCGATTCGCTCGCCGCCGTGCGCGACGCGATCGACAAGATGGGCGACGCGATGCAAGCCGGCGCACAAGAGATCGTGATGCCCGCCGCAGTGGTGCGCAGCGCGCTTACCGAAGCGCTCGACGACCCCGCGCGCGGCGGCGTGCCGTGGGGCAGCGTGACGTTTTCTTCGTTGACCAGCTTGCGCGGATTGCCGTATCGCGTCGTCTGCCTGCTCGGCATGGACGACGGTGTCCTGCCGAGTCTCGCGCGCGCCGACGAATTCGATCTGATGGCCGCGTTTGGCAAAGCCGGCGACCGCCAGCGCCGCGACGACGAACGCAATCTGTTCCTCGATCTGCTGCTCGCCGCGCGCGATCGTCTCTTCATCGCTTATACGGGCCGCAGCATTCGCGACAACGCGCCGTTGCCGCCGGCCGCGCTGGTCGACGAATTGCTCGACCATCTCGCGCGGGTGTCCGCGGGCGAGGGCGCGAGCCCGGCAGAAGTGGAGCGCGCGCGGCATGCGTTCGTCGTCGATCATCCGTTGCAGGCATTCGCATCGGACTATTTCTCGCCGCAATCCGGGCTGTTCAGCTACGACGCGGATCGCGCGGAGCTGGCGACATTACTCGCCGCGCCCACGCATTCCGCTGCCGCGCCTTTCTTCGATCAGCCGTTGCCGCCGGAAGACCCGGCACCGATCGCCTTCGACGAATTTGTGCGTTTCTGGCGCCATCCCGCGCGGGCATTGTTGCGCGACCGTCTGGGCATCGTGTTGTCGGACGCACAGGGCGAGTTGCTTGACACCGAACCGTTCGACCTGGATTACTCAGGGCGCGATGCATTGGCGGATCGTCTTTTGCCAATGTTGCTCGACGCCGATACGGACGACGACGTCATTTTCGAACGCGTGCGCCGCGTGGCGGCAGCGAGCCCGGAACTGCCGGGCGGCGCGACCGGCGCAGTGTGGCGCGCACGTGAGCTCGGCGCGTTGCGCCAGCTCGCCGACAGCGTGCGCCGCGAAGTGGCTTCGGGTGTCGAGCGTTTGCCGTTCGTGCTCGACATCGCGCCGCGCTGGCCGGATAGCGCGGACATGGCCGGGGCGCTCTTTGGCCCCTACGACGCGCTGCTGCGGCAAGCGGCTGAAACGCCGCTGCAACTGCACGGCAGTCTGAATCTGCTCACCGAAACAGGACAAGTGATTTTCCGTTACGCCAAACCCGCCGCACGCGACTATCTGTCGGCGTGGCTTGCGCACCTGGTGTATTGCGCCGCGCGACCGCAAGGTCCGCGCCGCACCGTATGGCATGGCAGCGGCGAAAGCTTCGAGCTCACGCCGGTCGCCGCGCCGCTCGACCAGCTCGCGCCGCTTGCCGCGTTGTTCAAGGCCGGGCGCAGGCTGCCGCTGCGCTTTTTCCCGAAGAGCGCGTGGACCAAAGTCAGCGAAAGCGATTCCGCGGCGCTCGGTGTCTGGATCAACGACCGCGTGCGCGGCGAGTCCGACGACCCCGCCTTGCGTATTGCCTTGCGCGGCACGCCGCTCACGCTCGACGAACCGTTCGGCAGTCTTGCCGCGATCGTGTTCAAGCCGCTCATCCAGCATCTTCGGAGCGCGTCATGAGCGGGGGCAAGCACAGTTACGCGCTGGTGGCCGAAGAGCTCGACGTCTTCGCCTGTTCGCTCGACGGCGTGAATCAGATCGAGGCCTCCGCAGGGACCGGTAAGACCTGGAATATTTGCGCCTTGTACGTGCGGCTGCTACTCGAAAAAAATCTGAATGCGGATCAGATTCTCGTCGTCACGTTCACGAAGGCGGCGACCGCGGAGCTGCATGAGCGCATTCGCGGCCGTCTCGCCGAATTGGACCGTGCAATCGAAATGGATGACGACGGCGGCGATCCGTTCATCCGCCGTCTCTTTGAAACGACGCTCGCGCAGGAGCGGGGCATCGAGCGCGAGGCCGCCTTGAAGGTGGTGCGGCGCGCGCTGCGCACCTTCGACCAGGCGGCGATCCACACCATTCACGCATTCTGTCAGCGCGCGTTGCAGGAGGCGCCGTTCGCCGCCGCCATGCCGTTCGCGTTCGAAATGGAAGCCGACGACGCGGCCTTGCGCTTCGAAATGGCTGCTGATTTCTGGCGTGAGCAGGTGGAGCCGGTGGCGCATGCGCATCCAGCGTTCGCCGCGTGGCTGGTGGGCAAACGCGCCGGTCCCGCTTCACTCGACGAGCAACTCGCGCGGCGTCTGAAAAAACCGCTGGCGCAGTTGCGCTGGGGCAAGCTCGACGCAACCGGCAATGGCGCCGATCCGCAAGCCGGTTTCGACGCAGCCTGCGACCTCTGGCATGCGGAACGCGACAGGATCGTCACTTTGCTCGCCGAGGCGCAAGACCGTCTGAGCAAGACGTCGCACAAGCCCGACCATGTGAGCGCCGCCATCGCCGCATGGACCGAGTACTTCGCGCAGGGCGACTGCCATGCGCCGCCGCCGAAAGCCGCGTTGAAGCTCACGGTTTCGGCTTTGAAGAAAGCCACCAAGGTCAAGTTCGAACCGCCTGAGCATCCGTTCTTCGAGCACGCCGAAGCGCTGGCCGCGGCCGTGGTCGCGGCCGAAGCCGCGCAACGCGCGCGCTGGCTTTCGCTCGTGCAAAGCTGGCTCGACTACGCACCCGCCGAGCTGGTGGCGCGCAAGCGCACGCGCCGGGTCGTGTCGTTCGACGATCTGCTGTCCAACCTGTACCGCGCGCTTGCCGCACACCCCTGGCTTGCCGATGCTTTGCGCTCGCGTTATCCCGCAGCGCTGATCGACGAGTTTCAGGACACCGATCCGCTGCAGTTCGCGATCTTCAGCCGCATCTTCGCGCCGGCCGGTCCGCTGTTCCTGGTCGGCGATCCCAAGCAGGCGATCTACAGTTTTCGCGCGGCGGATCTGCATACCTATCTGAAGGCGCGCGAGGCGGCATCCGCGCGCTACACGCTGGCCGTCAATCAGCGCTCGACCGCGCCTATCGTTCAGGCGTGCAACCGGCTCTTCGAAGCCAATCGTCAGGCATTCGTGCTGGAGGGGCTCGACTATCAGCCGGTGCGTGCGGGCGAACGGCGCCGGCCACCGTTCGCCGATCCGGGCACGAGCACGGGCGACTTCCGTATCTGGACCTTGCCGCAAGGCGACGCCGCCTTGACCAAGCGCGAGGCTCAGCGCGAAGCGAGCGAGGCGTGCGCCGCCGAGATCGTGCGCCTGCTGCGCGGCGCGCGCGAAGGCACGGTGACGATCGGCGACGCGCCGCTCGCGCCGGGCAACATCGCGGTGCTGGTGCAAACGCATAAGCAAGGCAGTCTGATCAAACGCGTGCTGGCCGCATGGGGTGTCGGCAGCGTGGAACTGGCGCAGGCGTCGGTATTCGCGACGCTCGACGCCGAGCAGATCGAACGCGTGCTAGCCGCAGTCGATACGCCGGGCGATCTGCGCCGTTTGCGCGCCGCGCTGGCAACCGACTGGCTGGGTCTCGACGCCGCGGCGTTGTGGCGCCTCGAGCAGGTCGCCGACGCGCCGTCGGCCGCCGACGATCCCGCGCACGCCGCCGATGCGATGGGTTGGGTCGAGCGTTTTTCACGCTACCGCACGCTGTGGCATGAGCGCGGCTTCGCGGTGATGTGGCGCACGCTGATGCGCGAGCTGCGCGTCGCGCAACGGCTGGTTGCCGGACAGGACGGCGAGCGTCGTTTGACGAACGTGAACCACCTGGCCGAACTCGTGCAGGCGCGCGCCGCGACGCAGCCGGGTATCGCGCCCACCTTGCGCTGGCTCGCCGCGCAACGCGCGCAGGGCGGCGGCGAAGACGCACAGTTGCGGCTCGAATCGGATCGCAATCTCGTGCAGATCGTCACGGTCCACAAATCGAAAGGGCTCGAATATGCGGTGGTGTTCTGTCCGTTCCTGAACGACGGCGCGTTGCGCGAGCCACCGTCGTCCGGTTTGCCGGATGCGCGCGAGTACCACGACGAAGCAGGCGCCGCGGTGCTGCACTACGGTTGCGACGACGAAGAGGCGGAGCATGCGTCGCGTTACGCGGTGCGCGAGCAGGCCGCGGAGAGGGCGCGGCTCGTCTACGTGGCGTTGACGCGCGCGGTGTACCGCTGCTATCTCGTCGCCGGCACGTACCTGTCGTCGCGCTCCACCAAGGAGTCGCGCCGCAGCGTGTTGAACTGGCTCGTGGGCGGCGACGGCCACAGCTTCGACGGCTGGCTCGCCGAGCCGCCCGACGAGGCGGCGTTGTCGGCGCGCTGGCAAGCGCTGGCGGGCGGCCCGATCACGCTGCAGACACTGCCGCGGCCCGAACGTCGCGTGCCGCTGGAAAGCCTTCAGGACCGCGAGGCGCACATGCAGGCGCGGGCCAATCGCAGGCCGCTGCGCGATCAATGGCGCATGGCGAGTTTCAGTGGGCTGATTGCCGCGGGCAGTAAAGCCGAGGCAGCGCACACGCCGGTCGAAGAGGTGCGCCCGGATCATGACGAGATTGCCAATGCATTCGTCGTCACGCTGGTGCCCGCGCCGCACGCCGAGGCCCATGCGGAAGACGACATTCTCGCGTTCCCGCGCGGCGCGGCGGCCGGCGACTGTCTGCATCGTATGTTCGAACTCGCCGATTTCACCGACCCGCATACGTGGAGCGACGCCATTCGCGGTGCGCTGCGCGAGCGCCCGGCGCCGGCTGTGCCCGAACTCGCCGCACGCCTGCCCGCGATGATGCACAACCTGCTCACGGACGTGGTCACCACCGAACTGCAGCCCGGCATGAGGCTGGCCAATCTGAATCCGCGCCGGCGTCTGAACGAACTCGAGTTTCTGTTCGCGGCGCCGTCGCTCGATTTTCCCGCGTTGCGCGAGTTGCTGATCGAATACGGCTATCCCGACGTTGCACTGGAACCCGGCGTGTTGCGCGGGTTCGTCAAAGGATTCATCGACATGATCGTCGAGCACGACGGACGTTTCTGGATCGTCGACTGGAAGTCGAACCATCTGGGCGCCACGGCCGCCGACTACGCCGCCGCGCCGCTCGAAGCGGCCATGGCGAGTCATGCCTATCACCTGCAGGCGCTGCTTTATACGGTCGCGCTGCATCGCTATCTGAAAACGCGGGTGCGTGATTATTCGTACCACACGCATATTGGCGGCTATCTGTATCTGTTCGTGCGAGGCGTGCGTCCGCACTGGCACGACGCCGATGGACCGGCGGGCGTGCATATGCGGCGGCCCGCATTCGAACTGGTCGCGCTGCTCGATGCGGCCATGATCGGAGGTGTCGCATGAGCACGTTCGAACAGAGCGCATCGGCGCCGCCGGAGTTCGACGATATCGGCGTGAGTTTGCCCGCGCCGGCCGATTTCAGCATCGCGCTCGCGGAAGGTTTCGCGCGTCGCATCGGCACGCTGGCGCGGCGCGGCGGCGCATCGGCGGAAGCAGTCAAGTGGGCGGCGCGAGCCGCGTTCGCGGCGAGCCGCGCGACGGCTGAAGGCCACGTGTGTGTGCCGCTTGCATTGCTGGCCAGACGCTTCGCGGCATCGAGCGCCGAGGCGCGTGCGGCGCTGTTCGCCAGCGGCATGGCGAGCGACGGTTCGCAAAGCGCGGCGGCGTTGCGGCCGTTGGTGGTCGATGGGCAAGGGCGGCTGTATCTGGCTCGCTACTACGACTACGAGCGGCGGCTTGCGCGCGCGTTGGTCGCGCATGCTGAAGTGGCTGCGGTGGCTGCGGTGGCTGCGGTGGCTGCGGGCGCTGATGCCACTGCTGGAGCTGAAGCGGGCGTCGGCGCCCAAACGCTGCGCGAGCGTCTGCTGCGCTACTTCGGGGCGCCGAAGGATAATGAGGTCGACTGGCAGCGTGTCGCGGCGGTCATGGCGTTGTCGGGGCAACTCACCATCGTCAGCGGCGGACCCGGCACCGGCAAGACCACTACCGTGGTCGGCGTGCTTGCCTGCCTGCTCGATGCGCGCGCGGACTTGCGAATCGCGCTGGCGGCGCCCACCGGCAAAGCGGCGCAGCGCATGCAGGAAGCCTTGCTCGCGCGCGCCGGCGATCTGCCGCCCGAACTCGCCGCGCGTTTGCCGCAGACGTCGTACACGTTGCACCGTTTGCTCGGGTCCGGGCCGGGAGGGCGCTTCCGGCATCATCGGGACAATCCGTTGCCTTACGACGTCGTGGTGATCGACGAGGCTTCCATGATCGACGTCGCCATGGCAGCGCACCTGCTCGATGCCATTGCACCGCAGACGCGTCTCGTGATGCTCGGCGACAAGGACCAACTCGCCGCAGTCGAAGCCGGCGCGGTGTTCGCCGAGCTCAGCGCTCGTCCGGCTTTTACGCAAGAGGGTTTGCAGCGGATCGCCGCGGCGCTTGGCATCGACGAAACGCGGCTCAGGCAGGCGCTGCCGGGCGCATCGCGCAGTTTCAGTGAAGAGGCCGCCGGTTTGCCCGCGCAAGCCGATGTGCCGGACGACTTCGAAGCGCGGCCCGACGATCTGTTTGCATACGCGGATTCGTCGGACACCTTCGATGAATCGCGCGCCGGTGAACTGTTCGACAGCGCCGCGTCACCGCCTGGGTCGGCAGCGCACACGCAAAGCGCGCTCGCCGATTGCGTCGTCTGGCTCGAGCGCAACTACCGGTTCGGTCTCGAATCGCCGATCGGCCGCCTATCGCTCGCGATCCGTAACGGCTCGGCAAGCGCGGCGCTCGACGTGCTGCGCATCGATCCCGTGGAATCTTGCGCGGCGGCGCTTCACGAAGACACACATGCGACGCTTGCCGAGCGCACCGTCGCGCGCCTTGCTGCGGGTTTCGCACCCTACGCCGACGCGCTTGCCGCGGCGCTCGCGGCCGACACGCCCGACCCGCTGCCGCTTTTCGACGCGTTGAACCGTTTCCGCATTCTGTGCGCGACCCGGTCCGGTCCGCGCGGTGTCGACCAGGTGAATGCGGCGATGGCGGCGCAAGTGCGGCGCGCAGCCGGTGTGACGCTGGCAGTGGGCGCGCAGTGGTTCGCCGGGCGCCCCGTGATGGTGACGCGTAATGATTACGCACTCGGTCTTTTCAACGGCGACATCGGCATTGCGCTGCCGAGCGCGAACGGCACGTTGCGGGTGTATTTCCGTACCGGCGACGGCGGTTTGCGAGCGGTATCGCCGGCGGCGCTTCCACCGCACGACACCGCATTCGCGCTCACGGTTCACAAGTCGCAGGGCTCGGAGTTCGAGCATGCGGTGTTGATGCTGCCGTCGGTGTTCAGCCGGGTGTTGTCGCGCGAACTGGTGTACACGGCGATCACCCGCGCGCGCGAACGGGTGGAAGTGGTCGGCGCTCGCGCCGTGCTGGCGCAGGCAATTGCGACGCCAACGCAGCGCGATTCGGGGTTGGCCGCGCGGATAGCGGAGGCGTGGCGCGGCGCTGAATAGAAGGATGCGCGGGCAGCGGCACTGCTTCGAGGTCCGCTGCCAACATTGAACGGCAGAACGGCAGAACGGCAGAACGGCAGAACGGCAGAACGGCAGAACGGCAGAACGGCAGAACGGCAGAACGGCAGAACGGCAGAACGGCAGCCCCGCGCATTGCGCGTGGAACGCCCTCAACTAGGCGCGCCACCCGATTGCACGCGCGCGTCGACCCGCCCGCGCATGGTCTTCCGATACCACAGCGTCCACAGCGTCAGCCCGCCATAGATCCCGTAGCCGATGAACGGCGAAACGACCAGAAAGCGCTCGATCGGCCAGGTGAGCGCCATCCACGCACGCAGCGCCGTTTCGCCGGTCAGGCCGACGCCCCACACCAGCGTCATCAGACGGATCGCGGCGACCAGCGCGGGCCGCTCCTGCCACAGCGCTTCGAAGCGCGCGGCGCCGCCCTCCATTTCGCGGGCAACGGTGGCGCGTGCGAGATAGAAGATCAGCGGACGGCGCATGGGCAGCGAGAGCAGAAACACCACGCCGACCGCGCCGGATACGAGCGACTCGCGCAACAGCAGCATGCGCGGACTGCCGCCGAGCGCCATTGCCGCGACCGAGAGCGCGATGCCGGCCACCACCATCACGCTCAGCGCGTCGACGCGCCTAAACCGCACGAGTTCAGCCAGGCTCCAGACGATCGGCGGCACGGCGGACGCGATCAACGCGCCGGTCTCGCCCAGATGCGGCAACGCGAGACGGTAGGCGAGCCATGGCAACAGAAAGTTGACGGCCAGTTCGAGCACAAAAGCCGGACGAAGCTTCATGTTAATTTACGCCGTAAGCGAAAAACGCAGTATCGATGACGCGGCGGTGCGGATGCAAATAGTTTTTCGCATCGGCCGCCGCGCCCGATAGCCGATAATCGGCGTTCGGGCGCACTGTGTACACTCATGTCTCCCAGCCCAATCTCGTGTCATGACATCCCGCTATCCGATCCCGTCGAACGAAATCGAACTGACTGCAGTGCGCGCGCAAGGAGCGGGCGGCCAGAACGTCAACAAAGTCTCGAGCGCCATCCACCTGCGCTTCGACGTGCGCGCTTCATCGTTGCCGGAAGTGTTGAAAATGCGCCTGCTTGCGCTGTCCGATCACCGGCTCACGCGTGACGGCGTCGTGATCATCAAGGCGCAGGAGCATCGGACTCAGGACATGAACCGCGCGGCGGCGCTGGCGCGGCTCGATCAACTGATCGAAAGCGTCAGCGTGACGCGCAAGCAGCGCGTGGCGACCCGGCCGACGCGCGCGTCGAACCTGCGGCGCCTCGACAGCAAGGCCAAGCGCAGCGAGGTCAAATCCGGCCGCGGGCGGGTGGACGATTAGCGCTTGCTGCCGCGTCCCGCGGGGCGCACGGCGGGGAGGGTGGCGCTCGGCACGAAGTCGACGCAAAGCACATGCGTGCCGTCACGCTCGAATGCAAGGGCGGCGGTGTAGCAGTCCTGACCGTCGGCAAGCGAATAGTGCGGACCCATCATCGCGACGCGCCCCGGCGCGGCGAGCGCGTGCTTGAAGTAGGCGCGCCGCGACCAGTTGCTGCGCGTGTCGGTATAGAGCGGCGCGAGCCGCAGCGGAGGCGGCGGCACAGAGGCGGCCGTGACCGAGGGCAGGGTTTGTTCGCCTTGTCCGTCGGTGATGAACACGCGGCGGGCCTCCGGCAGATGCCACACCTTTTGCGCCGCCTGGCGCAGATCGCCGGTGGTTTTGTAGGTCTCGGCGGCGGCCAGCACTGCTTCGGCGAAACCCTCGAAACCCAGCCGCTGGTGGCCGGCATGCTCGCGCTCGTAGTCGGCGAACTTGCTCCACATCGATTCGATCAGCGCCGGCACGCCGGCGCACGCCGCCTGCACGGAGCTCTTCGGCTGACCGAGCCAGAAACCCTGGACGAAATCCACATCGGCTTCCATCAGGATCATCAATTCTTCGTCGGTTTCGACGCCTTCAGCCAGTACCAGCGTGCCTGATTGATGAAGCATCGCGATCAGGTGGCTGATCATCGAATCGTCGCCTTCGCGCCTGCCGGCGCGCGCGACCAGCGAACGGTCGAGTTTGACGATGTCGGGGCGGAAGCGCCATACGCGGTCGAAGTTCGAGAAGCCGGTGCCGAAGTCGTCGATCGCGATCAGGAAGTCGCGCGGCTGCGAGGCGGCGAGCATGCTGGCGACGGCGGATTCGTCGTCGGCGGGTTGCTCGAGCACTTCGATCACGATGCGCTCCTGAGGCAATCCGAAGTGCGCCGACAGTTCGTCGATGAACGCGCGCTGCGGCCAGCCGGTTTCGAACACCTGTGGACGCGTATTCAGAAACAGCCACCCGGTGCTGATGCCTTGCTCCATGAAGTTCGCCACATGCAGGCAGCGCGCGATACGGTCGAGTTCACGAGCGTCGGCGGCCGAGCGGGTGCCCGAGAAGAGCACTTCTGGCGAGACCGGCAAACCGACCGGATCGAAGGCGCGCAGCAGTCCTTCATAACCGACGATGCGCTGGTGCGTGACCGAGAGCACCGGCTGGAACACGCTGTGCAAAGTCAGCGCGCGCCACGTCGCGCTCCAGCCGGACTCGTGCCGGACCAGATGCGGGAGCAGGCCGCTCAGGGTCAATTCGCTGACGGATGGCATAAAGGCGGGCATGAGTGCGGACATGGCGGCATCGCGGTAAGCGGGTGACGGGGCGCGTCAGACGATTCGGCGCGCAACGGAGGCACGGCCCCCACGTGTGCAGGGCGGGTCGGATAAAGCCCGGGAACGCGGAGAGCAATGCCAGCCATGCTGGACTCCGGCGGATTAGTCAAAACCAGTCTAGCAGTTTGCAATTCGCGTGAATGTGCGGGTAATCACAGACGCGGGGTCGTACTCGCGCACATGTCGGGCGCCCCGCAAACCCTTTCCCCGAGGCCCATCCAGCACGATGCCGCCGGCCCGCCGCGCGAGTTTTGCGCCCATACGCCGCGCGCAAAACCGATTGCCTTCATCGCAATCTTTTGCATGTATGAAATCGAGCGTAACAGGGCGCTGAGCGGACACCCGCCAAACTCCAGGCGAGGGCGGCTTAGACGTTTGAATGCGTGCGCGCGTTATCGGGTCAGCAGGGCGCAGGCATCGACCGCGAAGCCGGCGCCTTGAAGCCGCGTCCTGCAGGTTTGGTGGGCGCCCGGTATGCTGCTGCTTTTAATGAAACGGAGGTTAGGCATGTCGGAAATCGCGGTGGTCGCAATCTCGGTGGCGAAGCCGGGGCACGAAGAGCAACTGCGTCAGGCGCTCGAAGGTCTGGTCGGGCCGACTCGCAAGGAGCAGGGAGCGCTTCAATACGACTTGCACCGCGACGTGCAGGAGCCGCGCCGGTTCGTGTTTGTCGAGCGTTGGGAAAGCCAGGAAGCACTGGCAGCGCATGCGAAATCCGAGCACATCGCGGCCTACAGGAAAGCGGTGGCGGATTGGGTGGAGCACGCTGAGATTCGCGTCGTGTCGAAGATCGCCTGAACGGGCGGACACGTTGCATAAGGGCGAGCGGGTTGCCGGGCCGGTTCGGCCGGCAACCCGCTCGCCGTTTGACGACTACCTGATGATCAATGCGTGGCTTGCGGAACGTCGAGGATCAGGATGATGGTCCAGTCTGCATCGCCATCGTGGTGATATTGCCGTTCCGCGACGATGAACGGCTGCTGCTTGCCATCCGGTCCAAGAAACAGAACGTCGCCTTCCATCGGCAGGCACTCGACGGGCGGCAGCGCCAGAAACGCCTCCTGACCGCCGCGCGGCATCAGTTTTTCGATTTTGCGAGATGCTGCTTCAGTCCATTCGATATCAAGCTGGATGTTGCTCATGCTGTCCTCCGCACCAGGGTGCGCACGGGTTAGGGATTCCGGCTGGGCGCCGGTCGGTGCGCGACTTTAGCACACCGTCAGGCGCGCGCCGCAGGGCTTAAGCGGCATGTTCGGGGCTGGCCGGCGCGCCGGCCTGCTGCGAGGCTCGCAAGTTTTCCGCCAGACCTTTCGGAAGACCACTCGCCAAACCATTAGACAACAAAAAAGCCGAAACCGGCGATGCTGGCTTCGGCTTTTCACCATCGCGGCGCGGCCGCGGGTGAGTCGGGTGAACGGTGCTTAGGAGCCGGCGTCGGCCTTGGGCGCCTTTTTGTGATGCGTGGCGCCCTTGTGGTGTTTCATCGGTGCGGCCGGTGCGCTTTCCATTGCTTGCTGGCGGTTTTGCAAATCTTGCGCGCGCTGCTCGACGTCGGCGGCCTTGGCCGGATCGGTGCTCATCATGACGCCGTTGTCCTGCGCATAAGCCGCGCCCGTTACGGCACTGAGGGAAACCAGGATCGCCAGGGACACTTTCTTCATTGCTACCTCCGCAGAGTGGTTGTGGACCCGAGTACTTGCCTGTCCAGACGGAAAGACAATGCATTCTAGTCAGCAATATCCGCTCCAGCGGACGGATTTGTAAGTGCGATGACAATTCGTTACATCTTGTTACGCCGAGCGCGGTCGCGATGCGGACTGACTTCGCGAATAAGTCGCGATCATGTTTCGTCACTGATCCACAACCTTCGCATTTCTAAATAAATGGCTTTTCAATGCCATCTGGATTCTAGAACCACCCGATTGCGCGATAGACGTGAAATTGTGCGATGCCAATCAACTCATGCAACGCGATCTCCGCACTCACCAGATTGTCATACTGAGGCAGTACACCAAGACGTGCGCGCCGCGCGTTCGAGATCATCGGTTGTGGCGCGAGGCCGAAGCGGTGGAAGTCGAGCAGGGCGCGCGGCATCTGATAGGCGGAGGTAACGAGGATCAACGAATCGTAACGTGAGCCCTCCAGAATGGCGGATACGTTGCGCGCGTTCTCATAGGTAGTGAGGCTCCTGTTTTCCAGCACGATATCCGCGCGCGGCACCTGCTCACGCAACAGATAAGGCAAATAGGTATCGGCTTCCGTCGCGGGGTGCCGCTGCGGATTGCCGCCGCTCACTATCACACGGCATATGGCCGCCGCGCGTTTGCAGGCGGCATAGTTTTCGGCACTCGCCGAGATGCGCGCGATCACGTCGCGCGGAGGCACGAGCGTGTGGTCGTCCACGTAGGTCGTGCCGCCGCCGAGCATGATGATCGCGGTGCGCGGCGCGAACCGGGCGGGCGTATCGGTCTGCCAGCGCGGTTGCGCCAGATGCAGCAAAGGCACGGTCAGCCAGCCGGCGGCAAGCAGCCAGAACAGGGCAACCGTGCAGACGGCGAGCGGGCGCCTGGCGCGCTTCCATAGCACGATTGCTGCAAAAAAAAGCGCTAATAAAGTGAATAGAATCAATTTAAATGGGGTAACGTATGTCTTTCGGGACAAATCTATGGGCTTGCTATCGCGCCGCAGCGGTTGCATCGTCGGCTCGTAGGCAGAACGCTAACATGCCGTTCAGACGGGGGTTCCGAAAACGAGACCAGGCAGCACCTGGCGGAACTCGACTGCGACAATCGCAGCCAGCTTCCAGCCAAGGGCGGGTGCCGAGCGCGTCACTGGTGGCGCGGTGACGTGTTGGGCATGGATGTGTCATAGCTGCACTTTAAGAAAGAAGTGAGATGACCACGTATTCCAACGAAGCGGTACTTGAAGCGCTGCGGCGGGCGCAATATCGCCAGGTCCCATGGGCCAGAAGACCGGGCGTCTTCCAATATCTTCGCGCACTGGGCTTGATGGACACCGTTCGGCAGCGCACTGTCGCACCGGCTCCGGGTTTCCACGCACCGGTCGACATTGCCGTGCTGACTGAGCGCGGTAGAGCGGAATTCGCGCGGCTTGCACACGACGAGCGCCTGCTCAGTTGGACCGCACAGCGAATGAACGACTACGTCGTCGCCACAGCCGACACGCGGCCCACTGCCGCGCTCGAAGTCCGGCCATAAGTCCGGCGGGCTGCCAGGCGTACCTTTCCAGCCGCTTGACGCGGCTGGCGGTGATCCCATTGCTGCGTCCGTCCGGCTTCTAGCGGGTAATCGCACAGCACACTCTGCCGTGTCGGGCGTCTTGCGCGCCCGTACGCGCATACATTTCGCATCCGCCCGAGAAGCGCAAAAAAAAGCCCGTATCGCGAGGATACGGGCGTACCGGAATTACTACTGCCACGCTGTGCTAATGGCGTTAAATCAGACTGCCATTCGGCGGGGTGGTTCCCCCAATTAACTAAAAGCACAATTTGGCGCGCGAGCACATAACGAACCGTTTTCGCGAACCGTTTCCGCCCTCACGCTGCCTACCGCTGACCAAGCGCTGACTAATTAACGCCGGCGCGTCGGATCCTGCCGCGGCGCCTCCGGCCGCGTGCGCACGTTACTGGCGATATCGCCACGCAAGTCTCCGCGCGGCGCCGGTGGCGTGAAGTCGCGGCCACGCGTATCGCTTTGTTGCCAGGCTTCGAGGGTAGCCGGACGATCCGGCCGCCAGTTCCATGCCTGTTGGCGCTGCTGAGCAGGCGCCGGTGCGGCCATTGATGAAACGACAATGCCGCACAGAAGCAGTGACATTGGTTTCATGCTGAGCTCCCGTCAAGCCGATCGACTCAAGGCCTGTTTGCATACGTATAAGATATGCGCAGTCGCGAAAGCACGCTGTAAGTAATAGTAAATGGATGTTTCACCCGCAACTATCGCGCTGCTTCAGACATCTGAAGCAGCGCGCACTCAGCTGGGTGTACAGGAGGGGACGACTGCATTGGGCGCGCCGAGGAGCGGTGCCCATGACAGATGCGGCGAGCGCAGACAAGCGGCGCGCGTCGACCTGGATCGGATAAACGCCGGGTGCCCGCAAGCGCCCGGCGGTCAAACAGTTCGCGTCAGGCCATCTTGACCGGAGCGCGCCACGATTCCGGATTGGTCCAGAATGCGCCGCGCAGGCGGTCACGGCTCGGCGGTGCCGGCGGTTTGGCTGCGGTTGCGCCGATACGGCCGCGCAGCGAAATTTCACGGCCGCTCGTGCCGAGTCGCTTAACTATTTCGGCGAGCGTACCATCGGCTTGCCACTCGTCGAAGCGACGGCGGCAAGTCGGCGGCGACGGATAGCGGCCCGGCAGTTTGGACCAGCCTTCGCCCGTCGACAGCACCCACAGCACGGCGTTGACAACCGCGCGCGCTTCCACGCGTGGTCGACCGCGCCGTTCGCTCCGTGCAGGCTCCGCACAGAACAACGCCTCGACCAGCGCCCACTCGTTGTCTCTCAAATCGTCGAACAGCATCATGTTTCACCTCAGCGAAGCTAACTCCGGTGCGCTGCCCCGCGCCGCGCACTCTCCATGCACTCGATAGGCGAGTGCCAAGGAGGGTCGGGCTTGCCACGGTCTGCTATGCAGTCAGAATCATGGCGCCGACCCTTGTGTGCATGTAAATGCAGGAAGTGTGCCAAGTTGAGTCCAACCGCCTGAAAGCCCCATGACAGCGGGCCAGCGCGGGCGCTAGCTAGGGGCGTATAAGAATCCAAAAAACCCATCTCGCAAATCGGGACAATCACCAATCTTGTGCAATCAGGCCCGGCCAGCGTGCGTTTGCGCCTTATTGCTGCATTGCAGCGCAATGACTAAAACCAGTTGTGGTGCTGACTTTCGACTTACAATGCGCATCAAATGATGCAATTGATGAGGTTGGTAAATGAATGTCACGCTGCGGCAGCTAAGGGTTTTCATTGAGGTCGCCCGTCTGCAAAGCTTCAGCCGGGCGGGCGATGAAATCGGCCTGACGCAGTCAGCGGTCAGCCGCTGCGTGCGCGAACTGGAGGGCGAGATCGGTCTCAAGCTGATCGATCGCACGACCCGCGAGGTGCAACTCACGGATGTCGGCGGCAACCTGGTGTCGAGCGTGTCGCGTCTGCTCTCGGATCTGGACGACGCGCTGCGCGAGATCCGCGAAATCGGTGAACAGCGCCGCGGGCGCGTGGTGGTGGCCGCCAGCCCGACGGTGGCGTGCCGGCTCATGCCGCGCGTGGTGGCCGCCTGCGGCCAGCAGTTTCCCTACGTCGCACTGGGCCTGCGTGACGACGTGCAGAGCGACGTGGTCCGCAAGGTCAAGTCGGGCGAGGTCGATTTCGGCGTGATCATCGGCCCGTTCGCCGCAGACGATCTGCTTAGCGAATCGCTGATGACGGATTCGTTCTGCGTCGTCACGCGCGACGATCATCCTCTTGCCGCCCGGCAGCGGGTCGCGTGGACGGACCTGGAAGGCCAGCAACTGGTGATGCTCGACTACGCATCGGGCAGCCGGCCGATCATCGACGCCGTGATGCAGGAATATGGCGTGAGCGCCACGGTGGTGCAGGAGCTGGGGCATTCCGCGACAGTTTTTGGGCTGGTGGAGGCGGGCGTCGGCGTGAGCGTGCTGCCGTGGCTGGCATTGCCGCTGCCGGCGGGCGCCTCGCTGGTGGCCCGGCCGCTGGTGCCGCGCGCCGAGCGTACGGTCGAACTGGTGCGGCGGCGCGACCGCTCGCTCTCGCCGGCTGCGGAGGCGGTGTGGGGGCTGATCCGTCAATTGCCGGGGCGGGCGGAGGATTTGAGCTAGTAACGATGGCGCTGCCTGCCTCGCCGCCCCCAGAAGGAGCGCCAAGCTAAACTGTCGCCTCCGCTGCATTTCAATTCATGCTATCCACCCGTCTGGAAGTCTCGATGAGCGAAACGGATTCGTCTTTCCCTGCTATCCCCAATGCGCGCGACGCCGTGCGCGCCCTGCGTCCTTCGCAGATTCGCGAAGTCGCCAACGCCGGTTTCGGCGTCGACGACGTGCTGCCGTTCTGGTTCGGCGAGTCCGACCGCGTGACGCCAGCCTTTATCCGCGACGCGGCCAGCGCGTCGCTCGCCGCGGGCGCGACGTTCTACACGCACAATCTCGGCATCGCGCCGCTGCGCGCCGCGCTGGCGGGCTACGTCAGCAAGCTGCACGGCGCGACATCGCCGGAGCACATCGCGGTGACGAGCGCGGGCGTGAATGCGTTGATGCTTGCTGCGCAGCTCGTGGTGGGCGCGGGCGACCGCGTCGTCGCGGTTACGCCGCTCTGGCCGAATCTGGTCGAGATTCCGAAGATTCTCGGCGCGCACGTCGAAACCGTCGCACTGGGCTACGGCGAACGCGGCTGGCAGCTCGACCTCGAGCAACTGCTCGCGGCGTTGACGCCCGACACGAAGATGTTGCTGATCAATTCGCCCAACAATCCGACCGGCTGGGTGATGAGTCGCGACGAGCAGCGCGCGGTGCTGGCGCACTGCCGGCGCCACGGTATCTGGATCGTGGCGGACGAAGTCTATGAGCGCCTCTACTATGCGGACGCCAACGCCGCGCCCTCGCTCACCGCGCCGTCGTTCCTCGACCTGGCTACCCGCGACGAGCGCGTAATCTGCGTCAATTCCTTTTCCAAGGCATGGCTGATGACGGGCTGGCGGCTCGGCTGGATCGTCGCGCCCGCCTCGTTGATGGACGATTTGGGCAAGCTCGTCGAGTACAACACCTCGTGCGCGCCGGCCTTCGTTCAGCAAGCCGGCATCGCGGCCATCGAGCAGGGCGAAGCCTTCACGCAGGAACTGGTGCTGGACCTGAAAGCGTCGCGCGATCATCTGGTGCGCGCGCTTTCCACAGTGCCGGGGGTGGACGTCAAGGCGCCGCCCGGCGCGATGTACCTGTTTTTCTCGATGCCGGGTGCCTCGCGCAGTCTGGAGCTATGCAAGGCAATGGTGCGTGAGGTAGGGCTCGGCGTGGCGCCGGGCAGCGCGTTCGGCCCGCAGGGCGAGGGCTTCATCCGCTGGTGCTATGCCTGCGACACGGCGCGGCTGGACGCGGGCGTCGAGCGCCTGAAGCGGTTCCTCGCGAGCCACACGACTGACCGCTGAGCGCCTGCCGCAAGGTGGCCGCGCAAAACACTATTGAGCAAACCGGGAGAAGAACAACCGAAGAAAGCGGGTTTCCGTCCAATTAAGCCCGCTTTTTCACTAAAGCACGCCCGCCAAGGCGAGGCCGGAAAATGCGCGGGGGATTTCATCTTTACGCACTGATTGTTTTTGCGTAATATGGCGCTCAGTCACGCGATTCCTTTCAGGAATATCGCTGCTCCGTCCGGCTGGGTTTGGTTCGATTGTCTGTTTCGCCTCCCCCCGGTGCGTGCTCCCATCAATATGACCGATCAGAATCGGGCGAGCGCGTCTTCAGTTCCACATCGTCTGTTTGATCCGGTTCTTTGACCACAGGGTCTGACCTAGCTGCATGAATACCCAAGAGGCGAAGATCGTCCTCGAGACTGCCTTGATCTGCGCGCAGGAGCCGTTAAAGCTCGGCGAGTTGCGCAAGCTCTTTGCCGACGGCGTGTCGGCAGACACCGTTCGGAATTTGCTCGAAGACCTCAAGCAGGATTGGTCTGGGCGCGGTGTGGAGTTGGTCGGGCTGGCGTCGGGCTGGCGGTTTCAAAGCAAGCCCGCAATGCGTTCGTATCTGGATCGCTTGCATCCTGAGAAACCGCCGAAATATTCGCGCGCGGTGCTCGAAACGCTCGCGATCATTGCATACCGGCAACCGGTCACGCGTGGCGATATCGAAGAAATTCGCGGCGTCACGGTGAATACGCAAGTCGTCAAGCAGCTCGAAGACCGCAACTGGATCGAAGTGATCGGTCATCGTGACGTGCCGGGCCGTCCCGCGCTGTATGCGACGACACGGCAGTTTCTCGACGACCTCGGGCTGAAAGCGCTCGACGAATTGCCGCCGCTCGCGGACCCGTCGGCGCAGTTGAACGCGGATCTGCTCGGCCAGCATGCGATCGAGTTCGCTGACGCCGACGCCGCGCAAGCGTTGGCGTCGGGCGAAGAGGGCGCGCTCGGAGAGCCGGTGGATTCCGGCGTGGTAGATGAAAGCGCCGCTGCGGGCGAGGTTATCGACTCGGCCGCTAGTGGTGAACCTCAGGCTATTGCTAAGGCCGTGGGCGAAGCGCCGCAGTTCGATGCCGTAGAGGCGGACGCGGACGCCGGTAGCCATGCCGGTGCCAACCAGCTCGAAACATCAGGCGAGGCGCCCGGAGCGGAAATCGCTGACGGATTCGCTGAATTGCATCAAAAGCAGCACGCTGAGCCGATGGAAGCAGCGCAGGCGGCCGAAGCGACTGACAGCGCAGTGGAAATCGCACCCGCATCCGGCTTGCATCCGGACGCAATGGGTGAGCCAGCCGCGCAGGATCATGCTGAAACGGCGCACGCGGAAAACGTTGCACCGCAGACCGGCACCGCCGGGTCCGCACAGACTCACGATCCGGTCTCCCAGACCGATCCGGCAATACCCGCGCACGACTCGGGCGTACTCCGCAGTACGGAGCACGCCGCCGAGCCGAACCCGACCAAGGCGGCGCACGGCGATCCTCTGGATCGTCGCGATGCGGCGCAGGACGCGGGCGTTCTGACCGACGACGAACCTGAGTCGCGCAGCGCCTGACGTAACCGAACTTTTTTTGCCACGCCCGCAACGGGCGTGCGCGACCTGACATTTTGAGGTTGTTTTGACACATACCCACGACACCGATTCGTCCGAATCCGAGCGCGCCGTGCCGTCGGCTCGCGCTGACGAAACGCGCACCACGCAAGCGTCGGCAGGCGAGGGCGAGCGCCCGGCGCAGACCACGGAAGCAGATGGTGAAGACCGTCCGCGCCGCGGCCTGCGTCGCGGTCCGCGCAGCCTGATCGCCCGGCGCCGCGCCGGCGCGAAGACGAAGGGCGCCGAAGGCGGCCCCGCGCAAGAGGCGCCGGTTGTCAGCGAGGCGCCGCCGGACGGCGAGGTCGTCGCGCAAGTGCGTATGCCGCGCAAAGATGCCGGCGCGAAGGGTCAGGGGTCACGCCGCAATGCGGGCGGCGCGCGCCGCGAAGGCGCACCGCGCGAAGGTGCGCCTCGTGAGGGTCAACGCGAAGGTGCGCCTCGTGAAGGTCAGCGCGAGCGTCAGCCGCGCGAAGGCGGCCAGCGTCAGAACCGCCGCGGCGGTGAAGCGCCGGCGGCTGCGGCGGAAGCCGGTCAGGACGATCTGTTCTCGTACGTCACATCGCCCGCGTTCGACGCGGACAATAGCGCCACCGGTGGCGTGCGCGCGCCGATGCTGCGCCGTGGCAAGCCGGCCGCGCCCAAGCGCGTGCTGGCAGCGGATGACGACGCACCGAAGTTGCACAAGGTGCTGGCCGAGGCCGGCATGGGTTCGCGTCGCGACATGGAAGAGCTGATTGTCGCCGGCCGCGTGTCGGTAAATGGCGAGCCGGCTCACATCGGCCAGCGCATCATGCCGACCGACCAGGTTCGCATCAACGGCAAGCCGGTCAAGCGCAAGCTCGCCAACAAGCCGCCGCGCGTGCTGCTTTATCACAAACCGACCGGCGAAATCGTCAGCCATGCCGATCCGGAAGGCCGTCCTTCGGTGTTCGACAAACTGCCGCCGATGAAAACCGCCAAGTGGCTCGCGGTCGGCCGTCTCGACTTCAACACGGAAGGTCTGCTGATGCTGACCACGTCGGGCGATCTGGCGAACCGTTTCATGCACCCGCGTTACAGCGTCGAGCGTGAATATGCGGTGCGGGTGGTCGGCGAACTGGCGGAAGGTATGCGCCAGAAGCTGCTGCACGGCGTCGAACTGGACGACGGCCCGGCGAACTTCCTGCGGATTCGTGACGGCGGCGGCGAAGGCACGAATCACTGGTATCACGTCGCGCTCGCCGAAGGGCGTAACCGCGAAGTGCGTCGTATGTTCGAAGCGGCCGGCCTGATGGTCAGCCGCCTGATCCGCACCCGTCACGGCCCGATTTCGCTGCCGAAGGGCCTCAAGCGCGGGCGCTGGGAAGAGCTCGAAGACAACCAGGTGCGTGCGCTGATGGCGTCGGTGGGCCTGAAGGCACCGACCGAAGACAAGGGCAGCCGCCGGGAAGCGCCGGAGCGTAAGCAGCCGGATCCGATGCAGACGTCGATGGGCTTCATCAACCGTGAGCCCGTGTTGATGTCGCATAGCCGTTTCGAACAGCAGCAACCGCGCGGCCAAGGCCGCCGTGGTGCGGCGGGTGGTGGATTCGGTGGCGCTGCGAGCGGCGGCGGCTTTGGCGGTGGCGGTTACGGCAATCGCGGTGCCGGCCGCGGCGCGAGTGGGCTCGGCGGTCCGATGGGCGGCGGTGCGGGCGGCCCGCGCGGCGGGCGGGAGGTCGACGGTAATCGTGCGCCGTCGGGCAATGGCAATCGTGCGGCGGGCGGCAAGCGTCCCGGCGGTGCGGGTGCCAATCCCGGCAATGGCGGCGGTAGCCGCGGGCCGGGCGGCAATCGCGGTGGCAACGCCAACCGCGCGGGTGGCGGCAATGCCAACCCGGGCGGCGCCAATCGCGGCGGTGGCGCGCCGCGCGGCCGTTCGCGCGGCCGTTAAAGTAAGCGAGTCATGCATGGCGGCCGGCCGCTGAATCGTTTTTCAACGGTTTTCGTGAGTCGCCGCCGTGGTCGATCGACGCGCTCTCCAGGTTTCGCGTTGCTTTGCGATTTTCTTGCGGCACATAAAACCGCAGCGTGGACGGAAGTGGGGGCAGATTTCACTTGCCCGGCTTGTCCGGCGTGGATCCGAGGCGGCCCGAGCCGTCTTGCAAAAGGCCTGAACGGCCGCCATATCGTGGAAAGATTCCCGTGAAATCAAGCTGAAATGCGCGTTGGGCGGCGCTTTGCGGTTTGCGTTTGTCCTGAAAAATGGCTACAATCGCGAAGTCGCTGGGCGTGCGGCTTTTTATGTGCGGCTCAGGTGCGACCACCGGTAATAAGATGATGGGCGTTTAGCCCATTTTTTTTTGCCGCTCAGTTCTCAGTGGTTCGGCATCTCGGGTAGCACGAACGTGCGCCGGCTTGGCGCGCGGCCCGCATTGGTTGTTTGCAGAACAGGCGGCAGGCTCGCTGCGCGAACATCTAAGAGGGCATTGTGCAACTGACGGAACTGATTGAAACCACGGTCGTGGGACTCGGCTACGAGCTCGTCGACTTCGAGCGCACCGGGCGCGGCATGATGTGTATCTATATCGACCAGCCGGCCGGCATCGCGATCGAAGACTGCGAGAAAGTCACGCGTCAGCTCCAGCACGTTCTGACGGTCGAAAATATCGATTACGAGCGGCTTGAAGTGTCGTCGCCGGGTCTCGACCGCCCGCTGAAGAAACTGGCGGATTTCGAACGCTTCGCAGGCAGCGAAGTGGTAATCACATTGAAAAAGCCATTGGACGGACGGAAATCGTACCGGGGCATCCTGCATGCTCCGCAAGGCGAGACGATCGGTCTGGAATTTGAAGGGAAGGAAGGCGCCGCGATGCTCGATTTCACGCTCGCGGACATGGACAAAGCACGCCTCGTTCCGAAAGTTGACTTTAGGAGCCGCAAACAATGAGTCGCGAAGTGTTGATGCTGGTGGATGCGCTGGCACGCGAGAAGAATGTCGACAAAGACGTGGTATTTGCCGCGCTCGAAGCGGCTCTCGCTTCGGCCTCCAAGAAACTCTTCGAAGAAGATGCGGATATCCGCGTCCATATCGACCGTGAAAGCGGCGAGCACGAAACGTTTCGCCGCTGGAAAGTGGTGCCGGACGAAGCCGGTTTGCAGGAACCGGATCAGGAAATTCTGCTGTTCGAAGCACGCGAACAGAAGCCCGAGATTCAACTCGACGAATTCATCGAAGAACCGGTGCCGTCGATCGAATTCGGCCGGATCGGCGCGCAGGCTGCCAAGCAGGTGATCCTGCAGAAGGTGCGCGACGCCGAACGCGAACAGATCCTGAATGACTTCCTCGAGCGCGGCGAGCACATCATGACCGGCTCGGTGAAGCGCCTGGATAAGGGCAACTTCATCGTCGAAACCGGCCGTGTCGAAGCGCTGCTGCGCCGCGATCAGCTGATTCCGAAGGAAAACCTGCGCGTGGGCGACCGCGTGCGTGCCTATATCGCGAAGGTCGATCGCACCGCGCGCGGTCCGCAGATCGAACTGTCGCGTACGGCGCCCGAATTCCTGATGAAGCTGTTCGAGATGGAAGTGCCGGAAATCGAGCAAGGTCTGCTGGAAATCAAGGCGGCCGCGCGGGATCCGGGCGTGCGCGCCAAGATCGGCGTGGTCGCGTACGACAAGCGCATCGATCCGATCGGCACTTGCGTCGGCATCCGCGGCTCGCGCGTGCAGGCGGTGCGCAACGAGCTCGGTGGCGAAAACGTCGACATCGTGCTATGGTCGGAGGATCCCGCTCAGTTTGTGATCGGCGCCCTCGCGCCGGCAGCCGTCCAATCGATCGTCGTCGATGAAGAAAAGCATTCAATGGACGTCGTCGTAGACGAAAACGAACTGGCGGTCGCGATCGGCCGCAGCGGCCAGAACGTGCGTCTTGCCAGCGAACTCACCGGCTGGCAGATCAACATCATGACGCCGGACGAATCTGCGCAAAAGCAGAATCAGGAGCGCGGCGTACTGCGTGACCTGTTCATGGCGCGTCTCGATGTCGACGAAGAAGTGGCCGACATCCTGATCGACGAAGGCTTTACGAGCCTCGAAGAGATCGCTTATGTGCCGCTCAACGAAATGCTCGAAATCGAAGCATTCGACGAAGACACTGTTCACGAACTGCGTAATCGCTCGCGCGACGCGCTGTTGACGCTGGCGATCGCGAATGAAGAAAAGGTCGAAAATGTAGCGCTCGACCTGAAGAGCCTGGACGGCATGGACGCCGACCTGCTCGCCAAGCTGGCCGAACATCAGATCCAGACGCGCGACGAACTCGCCGAGCTGGCTGTGGATGAACTGGTCGAGATGACCGGAATGGAAGAGGATGCCGCTAAGGCGTTGATCATGAAAGCACGTGAACACTGGTTCCAGTGAGAAATGACCATGGCGCACTAAATTGAAGCGGCCGTCAGGCCGCATGACCCGATGCTAACCGCAAGGAATCGGTCCTTGCATTAAGAGGAATGAATGGCGAGTAACAACGTAGCCCAATTTGCCGCGGAACTGAAAATGCCTGCAGGCGTGCTGCTTGAGCAGCTGCAGGCAGCAGGCGTCACAAAAGCGAGCGAAGACGACAGCTTGTCCGAAACGGACAAGGCGCGTCTGCTCGACCACTTGCGCAAGTCTCACGGCTCGACTGATGCTGACAAGCGCAAGATCACGCTGACGAAACGGCATACGTCGGAAATCAAGCAATCCGATGCGACGGGCAAAGCTCGCACCATTCAGGTCGAGGTGCGTAAGAAGCGCACTTTCGTCCGCCGCGACGAAACCTCCGCCGAAAACGGAGATGCATCGAATCATGTGGCCGAGGCCGACGTCGACGATCTCGAACTCCAGCGTCGTGAAGAGGAAGCTCGTCACGAAGCCGAACTGCTCGAAAAGCAGGCTCAGGAGCTGAAGGCGCGCCAGGAACAACTCGAACGCGAAGAAGCGGAACGTCAGGCGCGTGAAGCGGCTGCCGAAGCCGAGCGTCGCCGTGCGGAAGAAGAAGCAGCGAAGAAGCGCGCAGCGGCTGCGGCCGAGGCGGCGGCTCGCGAGCAGCAGGCACAGGCTGCGAAGCCGGCGCAAGCCGCGCAGCCGGCGGCCGCGAAGGCCGAGCCGGTGGTGGCTAAGGCCGCGGAACCGGCAGTTGCCAAAGATAACGAGCAGGACGACGAGCGCGCAGCTGCAGAGCGTGCCGCGCAACGCGAAGCCGCGAAGAAGGCGGAAGACGCAGCGCGTCAGGCTGCTGAGAAAGCGCGTGCCGAGCAGGAAGAAATCGCCAAGCGTCGTGCCGCGGCTGAAGCCGAAGCACGCGCGATCCGCGAAATGATGAACACGCCGCGCAAGGCGCAGGTCAAGGCGCCGGAACCGGCACCGAAGCCCGCCGAGCCGGCCAAGGCCGCGGAAGCCAAGGGCACGCTGCACAAGCCGGCGCGTCCGGCGGGTGAAGCGGCGGCACGTCCGGCAGCCAAGAAACCGGCTGCGGCGGCTCCGGCTGCCACGACCACGCCTTCCGCCGGCGACAAGAAGAAGCCGGGCGGCGGCAAGGGCGGCTGGCAGGACGACGCAGCGAAGCGCCGCGGTATCAAGACGCGTGGCGATTCGAGCGGCGGTGTCGATCGTGGCTGGCGCGGTGGCCCGAAGGGTCGCGGCAAGCATCAGGATCAAAGCACCACGTTCCAGGCGCCGACCGAACCGATCGTGCGTGAAGTGCACGTGCCGGAAACCATCACGGTCGCCGATCTGGCGCACAAGATGGCGGTCAAGGCTTCGGAAGTCATCAAGTCGATGATGAAGCTCGGCCAGATGGTCACGATCAACCAGATGCTGGACCAGGAAACGGCGATGATCATCGTCGAAGAACTGGGCCACCACGCGGTTGCGGCCAAGCTGGACGATCCGGAAGCCATGCTGGTCGAAGGCGAAGTGTCCGATGCGGAAGCACTGCCGCGTCCGCCGGTCGTCACGGTCATGGGTCACGTCGACCACGGCAAGACGTCGCTGCTCGACTACATTCGCCGCGCCAAGGTCGCAGCGGGTGAAGCGGGCGGCATTACGCAGCACATCGGCGCTTACCACGTCGAAACGCCGCGTGGCGTCATCACCTTCCTCGACACGCCGGGCCACGAAGCCTTTACGGCTATGCGTGCTCGCGGTGCGAAGGCAACCGACATCGTGATTCTGGTGGTGGCTGCCGACGACGGCGTCATGCCGCAGACGAAGGAAGCCATTGCCCACGCGAAGGCAGGCGGCGTGCCGCTCGTCGTCGCGATCAACAAGATCGACAAGCCGGATGCGAATCCGGAGCGCGTCAAGCAGGAACTCGTCGCTGAAGGCGTCGTGCCGGAAGAATACGGTGGCGATTCGCCGTTCGTGTCGGTGTCGGCTAAAACCGGCGCGGGCATCGACGATCTGCTCGAAAACGTGCTGCTACAAGCCGAAGTGCTGGAATTGAAGGCACCGGTCGAAGCGCCGGCCAAGGGTCTCGTCATCGAAGCGAAGCTCGACAAGGGTAAGGGTCCGGTTGCAACGATCCTGGTCCAGTCGGGTACGCTGAACCGCGGCGACGTGGTGCTGGCAGGTAGCGCTTACGGTCGCGTACGAGCCATGCTCGACGAGACCGGCAAGCCGACCAAGTCGGCCGGTCCGTCGATCCCGGTCGAAATTCAGGGTCTGTCGGAAGTCCCGCAAGCTGGCGAGGAAGTCATCGTCATGCCGGACGACCGCAAGGCGCGTGAAGTCGCGCTGTTCCGTCAAGGCAAGTTCCGCGACGTCAAGCTGGCCAAGCAACAGGCGGCGAAGCTCGAGAACATGCTGGAACAGATGGGCGAAGGCGAAGTGGCGTACATGCCGCTCATCGTCAAGGCCGACGTGCAAGGTTCGCAGGAAGCGCTGGTGCAGTCGCTGCTCAAACTGTCCACCGACGAAGTCCGCGTGCAGATCGTGCACGGCGCCGTGGGTGGCATCAGCGAGTCCGACGTCAACCTTGCAACGGCTTCGAAGGCTGTCATCATCGGCTTTAACACCCGTGCGGATGCGCAGGCTCGCAAGCTGGCGGAAGCCAACGGCGTCGATATTCGCTACTACAACATCATCTATGACGCAGTGGATGACGTGAAGGCCGCGATGTCGGGCATGCTGGCACCGGAGAAGCGCGAAGTCGTGACGGGTACGGTCGAAGTGCGTCAGGTCTTCAAGGTACCGAAGATCGGCGCGGTGGCCGGTTGTATGGTCACGGACGGTTTCGTCAAGCGCTCGTCGTCGGTGCGCGTGCTGCGCAACAACGTCGTCATCTTCACGGGTGAGCTCGATTCGCTCAAGCGCTTCAAGGACGACGTGAAGGAAGTCCGTCAGGGCTTCGAGTGCGGTATGTCGATCAAGAACTTCAACGATATCGTCGAAGGCGATCAGTTCGAAGTCTTCGAGATCACCGAAGTCGCGCGTTCGCTGTAATTCACGCGGCACGGCTCAAAGGGGCGGAGCGGGCTTTAACGCCCGCTCCGCCCGTTGTTTTTGGCGCCGCACGTTGTTACGAGTGATTGCCGCGCTTCGGCGCCACGCTTTGCTGTCGTGCTTTGCTGCTGTGCGTTGGTTGCCGCGCGATGGTTCCCGCGCGTTTGTTTCCGGTTTAACGCGCTCTTTCACGCTCTAACGCCGGTCGCCGCGTAGCAGCCGGCTGTCGAGCTTGCGGTTCTCCCGGCCGCCTGAATGCCGCCCGGAAGGAAAGCCCGCACCGCGCTAGCGCGACCCATTTTTTGCATCCGTTAAAGCGGATCACATCACACCATGCCTAAAAAACGTTCTTCCCCCAATCGCAACGTGCAGATCGCCGATCAGATCCAGCGCGATTTGTCCGAGCTGCTGCGCGAGGTCAAGGATCCGCGCATCGGCATCGTCACGATTCAAAGTGTCGAGCTGACGCCGGACTACGCGCACGCCAAGGTCTATTTCACGACGCTCACGGGCGACCCGCAACAGACGCTCGAAGCGCTCACGCATGCCGCCGGGCATCTGCACAATCAGCTGTTCAAGCGCCTGCATATCCACACCGTGCCGACGCTGCATTTCCATTACGACAAGACGATCGAGCGAGCCGTCGAAATGTCGCGTCTGATCGACGAGGCGAACGCGAATCGCGCGAAAGAAGACTGAGCGCGCTGTAGCCGCGGCTCTCGCTGCCATGCCTGAGTGGCCCTGCGCTCAGCGCTGTTTCCGTCGCTGTTTTCCGTATTTATCGAAGATTTCGTCCCTCCGACATGACCGCATCTCAACGCCCCCGCGTGCCGCGCCGCGCGCTCGACGGCGTCCTGTTGCTCGACAAGCCGCTCGGCCTGTCGAGCAACGACGCGCTGATTCGCGCGAAACGTCTTTATCTGGCAAAAAAAGCGGGCCACACCGGTACGCTCGATCCGCTCGCGACTGGCTTGCTGCCGCTTTGTTTCGGCGAAGCCACGAAGTTTTCGCAAGACCTGCTCGAAGCCGACAAGACGTATGAGGCCACCATGCGCCTCGGCATTCGCACGACCACCGGCGACGCCGAGGGCGAAGCCATCGACACGCGCGAAGTGACCTGCGACGAGGCGGCGATTCAAGCGGTTCTGCCCACATTCCTCGGCGAAATCACTCAGGTTCCGCCAATGTATTCGGCGCTCAAGCGTGACGGCAAGCCGCTGTACGAATATGCGCGTGCCGGCCAGACGGTGGAGCGGGAAGGGCGCCAGGTGACGATCCTGAAGCTCGATTTGCTCAGTTGCGCGTTGCCGGACGTGACGTTTCGCGTGACCTGCAGCAAGGGCACCTATGTGCGCACACTGGCCGAGGATATCGGCGAAGCGTTGGGTTGCGGCGCGCATCTGGTGGCGCTGCGACGCACGGGCGTTGGCGCGCTGACGCTTGAAAATTCGGTGACGCTCGACGCATTGTCCGATGCAACGGAAGGCGAGCGCGACGCGTGGCTGCAACCGGTGGACGCATTGCTGTCCACTTTCCCGCTCGTCCAGTTGAACGAAGACGCGACGCGCCGCTTCCTGCACGGTCAGCGGTTGAAACTGTCCGAACTGGATATCACAGGCGAAGCATTGAATGCGCCGCGCGTTCGGGTGTATGCCGCGCAGGGGCGTCTGCTGGGTGTCGCGAAGCAAGGCGAGGGCGTGCTGGCGCCGGAACGGTTGGTCGTCACTACGGCGAGCTGAAAGCCTTCTGGACGGTGGGCAGCGTGCGTGATGCGCATACCCGATCGAAGGTGCAGAAAAAAAGGCGGGACCGCTCGATAGCGGTCCCGCCTTTTTTCATATCGTTTGCCGAGGCAACCGGCGCGGAAAACTTAGTGCGCCGCCGCGGCCGCCGCACCCGCGTCACCACCGGCGCGCTCAGGCCTCGTGATCCAGATCAGCGCAATTAGCGCGACGAAGATACCAGCGGACACGAAGAACAGATCGTTCACACCCAGTTGCGCGGCCTGCTGCGTCGCCATCGAGTTGAACAGGCCATAAGCCTGCGGTTGACTGAAGCCCGCCGCGCCCATTTGCCGGATCGACTGGTCGAACACCGGGTTGTACGCGTTGGCCTGCTCGGCCAGTTGCGCATGATGCATGATCGAGCGGTGGTCCCACGCGGTCTGGAAGATCGACGTGCCGATGCCGCCGCACATGATCCGCACGAAATTCGACAAGCCCGACGCCGCCGGAATCCGGTTACCCGGCAGCCCTGACAAGGTAATCGACACCAGCGGGATGAAGAACCCGGCCATGCCGATCCCCTGAATCAAGGTTGGCACCAGCAGCGAGTACGTATCGACGCCGGTGGTATAGCGCGAACGCATCCAGAAACACAGCGCGAACACGAGGAACGACAAGGTCGCGATATAGCGCGGATCGGTACGCGGCAACACCTTGCCCGTGATCGGCGACAGCAGCACGGCGAACAGGCCGACCGGCGCCATGACCAGGCCGGCTTCGGTCGCCGTGTAGCCGATATCGGTTTGCAGCCACAGCGGCAGCAGCACGAGATTGCCGAAATAGAGCCCGTAACCGATCGACAAGGCGACCGTGCCGCCCGTGAAGTTGCGACGGCTGAAGAGCGAGAGGTCGACCACCGGATGCTCGGCCGTCAATTCCCACACGATGAAGAACGCCAGCGCGATCACCGCGACCAGCGCCAGTACGACGATGGTGGTCGACGAAAACCAGTCGAGATCCTTGCCTTTGTCAAGCATGACCTGGAGCGAGCCGACCCAGACGATCAGCAGACCGAGCCCGACGCCGTCGATCGGCGCTTTTCTGATGACGGAATCGCGGTTGCGGAAGATCATCCACGTCGCCACGGCGGCAATCGCGCCGACCGGAATGTTGACGTAGAAAATCCACGGCCACGAGATGTTGTCCGAAATCCAGCCGCCGAGAATCGGGCCCGCCACCGGCGCGATCAGCGTGGTCATGGCCCACATGGATAGCGCCATGGGGGCCTTGGCGCGTGGATAGCTCGCGAGCAGCAGCGTTTGCGACAGCGGGATCATGGGACCGGCCACCGCGCCTTGCAACACGCGCGAAGCGAGCAGGAACGGCAGCGTCGGCGCGAGGCCGCACATCCACGACGAGATCACGAACAGGATGATCGACGCCATGAACAGGCGCACCTGGCCGATGCGGTCGGTCAGCCAGCCGGTGAGCGGCACGGAGATCGCATTGGCGACCGCGAACGAGGTGATGACCCACGTGCCCTGGTCGGACGACACACCGAGGTCGCCGGAAATCGACGGAATCGATACGTTCGCGATCGACGTGTCAAGCACGTTCATGAAAACGGCGAGCGACACCGCGATGGTGCCGATCACCAGTTGCGCGCCCTCGAGCGGCGGGTGAGGGACTTGCGCCTGAGCCTGAGCCATTAAAGAAGCCTTGTCTGATTCGTCACGCGGCTTACATCAGCTTCGCGGCGGCAGGCTTCGCGCTGCCGGCCTGGGCCGACTTCTGCGAGCCGCCGTTCGGGCCTGCGTTTTCCGAAATGATGCGGGCGATTTCCGCGTCGGCCTCGTCACCGTACTTTTCGAACACGTTGGTCTGATAGACCGTGTTCGGCGCCTGACCGAGCTGGCCGCCGTTGTCGTCCTTGATGCTCACGTCAGCCTGCATCGACAGGCCGATGCGCAGCGGGTGCTGTTCGAGTTCCTTCGGATCGAGCGCGATCCGCACCGGCAGACGCTGCACCACCTTGATCCAGTTGCCGGTCGCGTTCTGCGCGGGCAACAGCGAGAACGCCGAACCCGTGCCGGCCGAGAAGCCGACCACCTTGCCGTGATACACCACCGACGAGCCGTACACGTCGGCCGTCAGTTCGACCGGCTGGCCGATGCGCATGTGCTTGAGCTGCACTTCCTTGAAGTTCGCGTCGACCCACACGCCGCCGAGCGGCACGATCGCCATGAGCGGAGTGCCCGGCGAGACGCGCTGGCCGACCTGCACCGAGCGTTTCGCCACGTAGCCCGTGACCGGCGCCGGCAGGTTGTTACGCGCGTTGTTCAGGTATGCGTCGCGGACCTTCGCGGCGGCGGCCTGCACGTTCGGGTGATTCGCGATCGTGGTGTTGGCGGTCAGCGCGCGGTTCGACGCCAGTTGCTGCTGGGCGGCATCCACGGCGGCTTGCGCGCTCTTCACGGCGTCGCGGGCGTGCGAGATTTCTTCCTGCGACACGGCGCCGGTTTGCGCAACCGTCATACGGCGCTTCAGGTCGTCCTGGGCGCGCGACAGGTCGGCCTGACGCACGGCGACTTGCGCCTGATATTGATTGTCGTCGGCGAACAGGCCGCGCACCTGGCGCACCGTCTGCGCCAGATTGGCCTCGGCCTGTTCCAGCGCGACGCGGGCGTCGGCCGGATCGAGCACGACGAGCGGGTCGCCGGCCTTCACCGTCTGGGTGTCGTCCGCGTTCACGGCGACGACCGTGCCGGTGACTTGCGGCGTGATCTGGACGACGTTGCCATTCACATACGCGTCGTCGGTGTCTTCGTGAAAACGCGCGACGAGGAAGTAGTAAAGGCCGTAAGCGATCGCGGCGATCAGGATCACGATGACGAGCAGCGTCATCATGCGCTTGCGTTTACCGTTATTCGCCGATTGTGCCGGCTGGGTGTTAGCCGCGGGCTGCTGGGGGGTGCTCATTGATGTGCTCCGGGTTCTCTCAAGCGTCGTCGTTTATTCGGATGTTCGTGCGAGTGTTCGTTCTGGCCGTGGTTCGCGCGCTCAATTTGCCGCTGCGGTCGCGGCGGTGGCCGATGCCGGGGCATCGGTCGGCACCACGAGGCCGGTTTGCGTCGCGTCGAAACCGCCGCCGAGCGCCTTGATGAGGCTGATCTGCATATCGCGGCGGCGCATCTTCAGGCTGGTGACCGTCTGTTCAGCGGCGAGGCGGTTCTGGTCGGCGGTCAGCACCTGCAGCTGCGGTGACAAACCGGCCTTGTAGCGGATCACCGCCAGCTGATACGCCTTGGTCGATGCGTCGAGCGCGCGCTGTGCGTCGCCTTGCTGCTGGTCGATCGACTTGATCGACGAGACTTGCGTCGCGACGTCCGAGAGCGCGTTGATCAGCGTCTGGTTGTAGTTCGCCACATCGAGGTCGAAGTCGGCATAACGGCCCTTCAGTTGCGAGCGCAGCGCGCCAGCATCGAAGATCGGCAGATGAATCGCCGGGCCGAATTGCATCTGGCGGCTGCCGGCCTTGAGGAAGCGGCCCCAGCCGAACGCGTCGAAACCGAAGCCGGCCGCGAGGTTCACGTCCGGGAAGAATTCGGCCTTGGCTTCCTTCACGTCGTGCATCGCGGCTTCGACCTGCCAGCGCGCGGCGACGATATCCGCGCGGCGCGCCACGAGGTCGGCGGGCAGATTGTTCGGCAGCGCCACGACGTCGCCCTTGGTCAGCGTGGGTTCGGCGATCTGCAGGCCGCGATCCGGACCCTTGCCGAGCAGCGCGCCCAACTGGTAGCGCACGACCGTGATCTGGCCGTCGAGGTCGGTCAAATTGGCCTGGGTGGTCGCGATGTTGCCGTTCGCGGTTTGCCGCTCGACATTGGTGTCGAGGCCGGCGGCCACGCGGCCGTTGGTGATGCGGCCGATATCCTGGCGGTTGGCGATTTCGCGCGCGGCGATGTCGCGCAACGCGTACAGCTGCGCGAGCTGGTTGTACGTGCTGGCCACCGACGCCGCGAGCGTGACGCGCGCCTGCTGCATGTCGGCCTCAGCGGCCTTTTCCTGCGACACGGCCTGGCCGAGACGCTGGCGATTCTTACCCCACAGGTCCAGATCCCACGACGCGCTCGCGAGCACATTGTTCTCGCTATACCAGGTGCCGCCGTACGGAGGCGGGTAGAGCGCGTTTTCGGAGAAGAGCTCGCGGGTCCACGAGTAGCTGGCGTTGGCCTTCGGATAAAGGGCCGCGCGCGAACTCTCGATATAGGACGAGGCTTTGGCGAGCCGCGCCTGGGCTTGCGCGATCGACGGGCTGCCTTCCAGCGCTTCCGCGATCAGCTTGGGCAGTTGCGGGTCGCCGAACTGGTTGGCCCAATCGAGCGACGGCCACTGGCCGCTCTGAGCGGGCAGGCTCTGCGCGGACTCGTACTGGGCCGGCGACGACATTTGCTTGTCGCTTTTCATGCCGATGTAGTTCGCGCACCCTGTGAGGGCGAGCACCGTCACCGCGGCGGCGACAGCGGCCCGGCTCGAAAGCGCGGGCGCGGACAGGGAAAGGGATTTCATCGCTCGACTCTTTGAGTGAATTGTAATGATGGACGCTGCAAGCAATTTCTTACGATTTACTGTCAAAATTGCTTGCTGCATCACGGGTTAGTCCCGTTTGGTCGCCGGAATTGAGGAGCACGCGGCGCAGCATGCTCTTCAGAAAACCCACTTCTTCCGGGGTGAAGCCGCCGAGCAGGTTGTCCATCACGCCGGTGAAAATAGCCGGCATTCTGGCGGCGATCGCGAGACCTTCCGGCGTCAGCGCGAGGCGCACGACCCGGCGGTCTTCGTTGCTGCGCACCCGTGTAAGCAGGCCGCGCTTTTCCAGTCGGTCGATCAGACGCGTGATGGCGCTTGCGTCGATGCCATATTCACGCGCCAGTTCGGCCGCCAGCAGGCACTTGCCGCTCGCCACCATGAACAGGATGCTGCCTTGCTGGCTGGTGATGCCCAACTCGGCCATGCTGCGCTGATTGACCAGGTTCGACATGGTCGATTTCACTCGCGAGATCAGGTAGCCGACGCTTTCGCCTAACTGGTACTCACTGATGACGTCCGGCGTGGGTGTGGAAGACGGCTCGGTCATGATTCTCGTGCGAATGCAATGGTTGACTAGGCAGGATTATAGTGGGCGGTTGGTTGACGCGGCAAGTGTTATTACAGCTTAGGCAAAGGTCTATTCCATCTCAAGGCAAGGTCCGCGCGATTTTGCGTAGGGTTTTGCCGCCCCTTACACTTTATTTCCGGCGCGCCGCTACGAGGAAGACGGCGGGCTTATCAGGGAATACCAGAAAGCTTCATTTACGCGTGCTATAATGTTGGGTTCCCAAAAGTGCGCTTTGGGCTTTGTTGGCTTCGTACACAATGCTGCTCTGCTGGCGCACTCAACTGTCTCCAGGTTCCTATGACTCGCGCCCTACGCAACATCGCCATCATTGCCCACGTCGACCACGGCAAGACCACGCTCGTCGACCAGCTCCTCCGTCAAACCGCCACGTTCCGTGACAACCAGCAGATCGCTGAGCGGGTGATGGACTCGAACGACATCGAAAAAGAACGTGGCATCACGATTCTTTCCAAGAACTGCGCGGTCGAGTACGAAGGCACGCACATCAACATCGTCGACACCCCGGGCCACGCGGACTTCGGCGGTGAAGTGGAGCGCGTGCTGTCGATGGTCGACTCCGTGCTGCTGCTGGTCGACGCCGTCGAAGGTCCGATGCCGCAAACGCGCTTCGTGACCAAGAAGGCGCTGGCGCTCGGCCTGAAGCCGATCGTCGTGATCAACAAGGTGGACCGGCCGGGCGCGCGGATCGACTGGGTGATCAACCAGACGTTCGACCTGTTCGACAAGCTCGGCGCAACCGACGAACAACTCGACTTCCCGATCGTCTACGCATCGGGTCTGAACGGCTACGCAGGCTTGACCCCGGACGTGCGCGAAGGCGATATGCGCCCGCTGTTTGAGGCTGTGCTGCAACACGTGCCGGTCCGTCCGGCCGATCCGGAGGCGCCGCTGCAACTGCAGATCACGTCGCTGGACTATTCGTCGTATGTCGGCCGTATCGGCGTCGGCCGTATCACGCGTGGCCGCATCAAGCCCGGCATGGCGGTCGCCGTCCGTTCGGGTCCCGACGGCGCGATCCTGAACCGCAAGATCAACCAGGTGCTGTCGTTCAAGGGTCTGGAGCGCGTGCAGGTCGACTCGGCTGAAGCTGGCGACATCGTGCTGATCAACGGTATCGAAGAAATCGGCATTGGCGTGACCATCTGCGCACCGGAACAACCGGAAGCGCTGCCCATGATCACCGTCGACGAACCGACGCTGACCATGAACTTCCTCGTCAATTCGTCGCCGCTGGCCGGCCGCGAAGGCAAGTTCGTCACGAGCCGTCAGATCCGTGACCGCCTGATGAAGGAGCTGAACCACAACGTCGCGCTGCGCGTGAAGGAAACCGGCGACGAAACCACGTTCGAAGTGGCGGGCCGCGGTGAGCTGCACCTGACCATTCTGGTGGAAAACATGCGTCGCGAAGGCTACGAGCTGGCCGTGTCGCGTCCGCGCGTGGTGATGACGGAAGTCGACGGCGTGAAGCACGAGCCGTACGAAAACCTGACGGTCGACATGGAAGACGGCCACCAGGGTGGCGTGATGGAAGAGTTGGGCCGCCGTAAGGGCGAAATGCTCGACATGGCGTCGGACGGCCGTGGCCGTACGCGTCTCGAATACCGTATTTCGGCGCGCGGCCTGATCGGCTTCCAGTCGGAATTCCTCACGCTCACGCGCGGCACGGGCCTGATGAGCCACACGTTCGACTCGTATCAGCCGGTGCGCGAAGGCGCGGTCGGCGAGCGTCGCAACGGCGTGCTGATCTCGCAGGACGACGGCGCGGCAGTCGCGTACGCCTTGTGGAAGCTGCAGGATCGCGGCCGTATGTTCGTGTCGCCGGGCGAGCCGCTGTACGAAGGCATGATCATCGGCATTCACAGCCGTGACAACGACCTGGTCGTGAACCCGATCAAGGGCAAGCAACTGACCAACGTGCGTTCGTCGGGTACGGACGAAGCGGTGCGCCTCGTGCCGCCGATCCAGATGTCGCTGGAATACGCGGTCGAATTCATCGACGACGACGAACTGGTCGAAGTCACGCCGCAATCCATCCGTCTGCGCAAGCGTTATCTGAAGGAGCACGAGCGCCGCAGCGCGAGCCGTAAGGGCGCGGTGGACTGAGTGAATGGCGCGTGCGCTTGAGGCGCCGCTGTTACTGACCTCGGCGCCGCGTGGATAAAAAGAAGCCGTTCCGGACTTGTCCGGAACGGCTTCTTTCATTTGGGCGGCGGCCGGGACAGCTTACATTTGTCGGCCGTGATTCGTGCTTTGTGTGAGGTGAGGTTTAGAGTTGGGTGTGGTGGAGTCCAAAGTGTCGTAGCAATTCATTGGTCTCGGGCAGAACGACGCCGGGTGGGGCAACTGTGGTGACCGGCGCTGCTGAGCCCCAATCACGCGCTGCGGGCGGCGTATAGAAATTAACGCTATCCGGGGCGACCACGTATCCATCCTCTGAGAATGCTGTACCTAGGTAATTGCTCAAAGAGTTTTGCATATCCGCAAGGTTGCTATACGTGAAGGCGCCGTTGTTCGGATCGAAAAGTGTGTACTGGCTCCCGCCCGGAAGATGCTGTATGGCTAACGCGTGTCCGTATGGCTCCGATGCCATCGAGTCAGCGTGCCGGATGCCTAAACGTACGTATGCGAGGCCGCCTTCAGGCATGGTGTTGCCATCGAAGGAATGGATCAATCCGTCGATGCGGGTCGAGCGATCAGTCCTGCCGTCGGGGTTGAAATTAGTGCTCGACGACTGGCGATAGTTAGCGAGTGGCGGGAGCCTCGATCCTCTCTGGAAACCGTCGATCCGGTCATAAATGCCCCCGTGGTTTGAGGCTGACAGGGTGTCCATGTCCCTGTTCATATGGCTGATCGCTTCCTGCAAGGTGTCGGGAGCCGAGGCGCCATCGGTTGCGCGATCAACGCGGCGCATGGCTTCGAAAACAACGCCTTGGCAACTGCCCTTCCCATCGGGGCCGTTTCTCGTCCTGGCGTGGTAGGCCTGATCGAATCTTTCGTGCTATGTTGCATCGTGGAGAAGCTCCTCTCCGCCTCTGCATTCCCGGAAGTAGGACCCGCTACAGGCGCCCAGCACCTGGCCGCGTTTGTCCCGATCCAGTGTCTGATCGGCGCCCGGCCCTTGTTTCGCAGGGTCGGTCGGTCCGTTGCCGATCGCGCCCGGTGTCGGATCGACGGAGCGCTCATGTCGCGGTGTGCGCCTGTCCCCGGACAAAATCTGGCCCGGGAACACCGCTGGTGTCTGTGCCGGCGTTTTCGGTGCGAAAGACGTGCTGTCGGAAACCTGTTTCTGCATAACTGCGCTCATGCTCTGGACAGTGAGTCCCATTAGGTCATTCCTTTGGAAAATCGTAAAAACACCGTGAAAGTAACGGCATACCGATACGCATCGCTTCCTTTGATAAGCCGCGATCCTCTCGTCGGCCTGTCAATGCCGGAACCGTATTGCATGCATGCAGTCTGTGGAAAACGTCACCGGGCAGGGTATTGAGCAGCCACTACATCCGAGGGTGGCCAGAAGGTGCCGGTGTCCGCGGCCTCGTCTTGTTGACGCACCACGGCGAATAGCGGTGCGCCCCCACAACATGATTTCTCTCTTCGTGTCTATGCATGCGGGCGCCTCCTATTGAGGGCGATCGTTGCGCATGGCGCCATGCACTTTTGCGGATTCTCGAAACGACGCGCAAACGCCGTCCGGACGGGCTCTGGGGCCGGTCCGTCTGCTATCTGCACTATCCGTTCTGTGATATGCTCCCTGGGTGCAAAGTTTTAGGTCCTTCCAAGCAAGACTTGATTCGCGCAATCCGCTAAACGGTCAGGCCGTGTCGCGGAAGGTTCTGTAACCCGCTATTTCTCGAGAAGCTCGAAGAAAGGTGAGCGTAAAAATGATGAAGCAATTCCAGTCGAACTCTTATCTGTTCGGCGGCAATGCTCCGTACGTAGAAGAAATGTACGAAGCGTATCTCGATAATCCGGCGTCAGTGCCCGAGAACTGGCGCAGCTATTTCGACGCGTTGCAGAACGTCCCTGCATCGGATGGCAGCAATGCCAACGACGTGGCCCATGGCCCGATCGTCGAATCGTTTGCGCAACGCGCCAAGGCCAACGCCTTCATCCCGCGCACCGCAACCGGCGGCGAAGACCTCGCCACCGCGCGAAAGCAAGTCTATGTGCAGTCCCTCATCGGCGCATATCGCTTCCTCGGCTCGCAATGGGCCAATCTCGATCCCCTGAAGCGCCGCGAACGTCCCGCCATCCCCGAACTCGAACCCGCGTTCTACGACTTCACCGAAGCCGACATGGACCAGGAGTTCAGCGCCACGAATCTGTATTTCGGATTCGAGCGTGCTTCGCTGCGTGAGATCGTCAAGGCACTGCGCGACACGTACTGCGGCACGATCGGCGCCGAGTACATGTACATCAGCGATCCGGAGCAGAAGCGCTGGTGGAAAGAGAAGCTGGAATCGATCCGTTCCACGCCGAGCTTCTCGAACGAAAAGAAAAAGCACATCCTGAATCGCCTGACGGCCGCTGAAGGCCTCGAGCGCTTCCTGCACACCAAGTACGTCGGCCAGAAACGCTTCTCGCTCGAAGGCGGCGAAAGCTTCATCGCGTCGATGGACGAAGTCGTGCGTCACGGCGGCGCCAACGGCGTTCAGGAAATCGTCATCGGCATGGCTCACCGTGGCCGTCTGAACGTGCTGGTCAATACGCTCGGCAAGATGCCGGCGGATCTGTTCGCCGAATTCGAAGGCAAGCACCACGACGACCTGCCGGCCGGCGACGTGAAGTACCACAAGGGTTTCTCGTCGGACGTCTCGACCGAAGGCGGCCCGGTCCACCTGTCGCTCGCGTTCAACCCGTCGCACCTCGAAATCGTCAACCCGGTGGTCGAAGGTTCGGCCAAGGCCCGTATGGACCGTCGCGGCGACGACAGCGGCCTGCAAGTGCTGCCGGTGCAGATCCACGGCGACGCGGCTTTCGCCGGCCAGGGCGTCGTGATGGAAACGCTGAACCTCGCGCAAACGCGTGGTTACGGCACGCACGGCACGCTGCACATCGTCATCAACAACCAGATCGGCTTCACGACGTCGGACCCGCGTGACTCGCGCTCCACGTTGTACTGCTCGGACGTGGTCAAGATGATCGAAGCGCCGGTGCTGCACGTGAACGGTGACGATCCTGAAGCAGTGGTTCTGGCTACGCAGCTGGCTATCGACTTCCGCATGCAGTTCCATAAAGACGTCGTCGTCGACATCGTCTGCTTCCGCAAGCTGGGTCACAACGAGCAGGACACGCCGGCTGTCACGCAGCCGCTGATGTACAAGACGATCGCCAAGCACCCGGGCACGCGCGCGCTGTACGCTGAAAAGCTGGTGCAGCAAGGCGTGATCACGGCTGCCGACGCGGACGAATACGTCAAGGCCTACCGCAAGGCCATGGACGAAGGCCATCACACGGTCGACCCGGTGCTCTCGAACTACAAGAGCAAGTACGCGGTGGACTGGGTGCCGTTCCTGAACCGCAAGTGGACCGACGCCGCGGATACCGCAGTGCCGCTCGCGGAACTGAAGCGCCTTGCTGAGCGCATCACCACGATTCCGGAAAACTTCAAGGTTCACCCGCTGGTCGAGCGCGTCATTAACGACCGTCGCGCGATGGGTCGTGGCGAAGCGAAGCTCGACTGGGGCATGGGCGAACACCTGGCATTCGCGTCGCTGGTCGCTTCGGGCTACGCAGTTCGCCTGACCGGTCAGGACTCGGGCCGGGGCACGTTCACGCACCGCCACGCGGTGCTGCACGATCAGAACCGCGAACGCTGGAACGACGGCACGTACGTGCCGCTGCAGAACATCGCTGAAGGTCAGGCGAAGTTCACGGTGATCGACTCGGTGCTGTCGGAAGAAGCGGTGCTGGGCTTCGAATACGGTTACTCGACCGCTGAACCGAATACGTTCGTCGCGTGGGAAGCGCAGTTCGGCGACTTTGTGAACGGCGCGCAAGTCGTGATCGACCAGTTCATCTCGTCGGGCGAAGTGAAGTGGGGCCGCGTTTCGGGTCTCACCATGCTGCTGCCGCATGGCTACGAAGGTCAGGGTCCGGAGCACTCGTCGGCACGTATCGAGCGTTTCCTGCAATTGTGCGCAGACCACAACATGCAGGTCGTTCAACCGACCACGCCGGCGCAGATTTTCCACCTGTTGCGCCGTCAGATGATCCGCCTGTTCCGCAAGCCGCTGATCGTCGCCACGCCGAAGTCGCTGCTGCGTCACAAGGAAGCCGTGTCGGATCTGTCCGAACTGGCGAAGGGCGCGTTCCAGCCGATCCTCGGCGAAATCGACGAAGCGATCGACGCGAAGAAGGTCAAGCGCGTGGTCGTGTGCTCGGGCCGCGTGTACTACGACCTGCTGGCGCATCGCCGTGAATCGAAGTCGAACGACGTCGCGATCATCCGTATCGAACAGCTCTATCCGTTCGCGCACAAGCAGTTCGAAGCGGAAATGAAGAAGTACGACAACGCGACCGAAGTGGTCTGGGTGCAGGACGAGCCGCAGAATCAAGGCCCGTGGTTCTACATCGAGCACCACCTGAAGGACGGCATGAAGGAAGGGCAGAAGCTGGCATACAGCGGACGTCCGGCTTCGGCCTCGCCGGCAGTCGGCTACTACGCGAAGCACTACGAGCAGCAGAAGGCGCTGGTCGAAGGCGCTTTCGGCCGCCTCAAGAGCGCGTCGATCGCTAAATAATCACAAGAGCCGAACCGGGAAAGCGCAGGGCGCTTTCCCGTGCCGCATCTGAATGATCAGCGCGGCAGTCAAGGTTCGCAGGCGGTCGGCGGATCCATGGATCGCGCGCCGTCACCCGATACGTATTCAGGATATTCATAATGGCTATTGTTGAAGTCAAGGTTCCCCAGCTCTCCGAGTCGGTTTCGGAAGCCACGATGCTGCAGTGGAAGAAGAAGCCCGGCGAGGCTGTTGCTCAAGACGAAATTCTCATCGAAATCGAGACCGACAAAGTCGTGCTCGAAGTGCCGGCACCCTCGGCCGGCGTGCTCGCGCAAGTCATCGCGAACGACGGCGATACCGTCGTAGCTGATCAGGTGATCGCCAAGATCGACACCGAAGGCACGGCAGGCGCCGCTGCTGTCGAAGCCGAAGTGAAGCCCGCTCCGCAAGCCGCACCGGCACCCGCCGCTGCACCGGCGCCGGCAGCTCAAGCCGCATCCGCAACGGGTGCGAACACCGCTGCTTCGCCGGCTGCCGGCAAGCTGATGGCCGAGAAGGGCCTGGGCGCGGGCGACGTCGCCGGCACGGGCCGCGACGGCCGCATCACCAAGGGTGACGTGCTGACCGCGGGCGCTCCTGCTGCCAAGGCCGCACCGGCACCGGCACCGGCTCCGGCCGCCGCACCGAAGGCTGCGAAGCCGTCGCTGCCGGACGTCAAGGCGCCGGCTTCGGCTGACCAATGGCTGAAGGACCGCCCGGAACAACGCGTGCCGATGTCGCGTCTGCGCGCTCGTATCGCCGAGCGTCTGCTCGAGTCGCAGCAAACCAACGCCATCCTGACCACGTTCAACGAAGTGAACATGGCGCCGGTGATGGACCTGCGCAACAAGTACAAGGACAAGTTCGAGAAGGAACATGGCGTGAAGCTCGGCTTCATGTCGTTCTTCGTGAAGGCGGCGGTTCACGCGCTGAAGAAGTTCCCGCTGGTGAACGCGTCGATCGACGGTAACGACATCGTCTATCACGGCTACTTCGACATCGGTATCGCGGTCGGTTCGCCGCGCGGTCTGGTGGTGCCGATCCTGCGCAATGCGGATCAGCTGAGCCTTGCCGACATCGAGAAGAAGATCGCCGAATTCGGCCAGAAGGCGAAAGACGGCAAGCTGTCGATCGAAGAAATGACCGGCGGCACGTTCTCGATCTCGAACGGTGGTGTGTTCGGTTCGATGCTGTCGACCCCGATCATCAACCCGCCGCAATCCGCGATTCTGGGCGTGCACGCCACGAAGGAACGCGCTGTGGTCGAAAACGGCCAGATCGTGATCCGCCCGATGAACTACCTGGCGCTGTCGTACGACCACCGGATCATCGACGGTCGCGAAGCGGTGCTGTCGCTGGTCGCCATGAAGGATGCGCTGGAAGATCCGGCTCGCCTGCTGCTGGACCTGTAATCACCGGCCCGGCCGGTACCGGCTTGTCGTAGGGCGAGCCGGCACCATATAAGCATCAGGCAAGCAACACGTCTTTCGCATTCCGCAGTACAGGAACGCCGCGCGCCACGAAGCGTGGCCGCGCGCCGTTCCGCCCTCAAAAGGATTGTCATGTCCAAAGAATTTGACGTCGTCGTGATCGGCGCAGGCCCTGGCGGTTATATCGCCGCTATTCGCGCAGCGCAGCTCGGCAAGACCGTCGCATGTATCGAAAAATGGAAGAACCCGGCCGGCGCGCTGAAGCTCGGCGGCACGTGTCTGAACGTGGGTTGCATTCCGTCGAAGGCGCTGCTCGCGTCGTCGGAAGAGTTTGAAAACGCGTCGCATCACCTCGCCGACCACGGCATCTCCGTGGAAAACGTGAAGGTCGATATCTCGAAGATGCTGGCCCGCAAGGAAGGCATCGTCGAAAAGATGACGAAGGGCATCGAATTCCTGTTCCGCAAGAACAAGATCACGTGGCTCAAGGGTCACGGCAAGTTCACCGGCAAGACGGACGCCGGCGTGCAGATCGAAGTGAGCGGCGAAGGCGAAACCGAAGTGGTCACGGCAAAGAACGTGATCATCGCCACGGGTTCGAAGGCACGCCATCTTCCGAACATTCCGGTCGACAACAAGATCGTCGCCGATAACGAAGGCGCGCTGAGCTTCGACACGGCTCCGAAGAAGCTGGCCGTGATCGGCGCAGGCGTGATCGGTCTGGAACTGGGTTCGGTGTGGCGTCGTCTGGGCGCGGAAGTGACCGTGCTCGAAGCGCTGCCGGAATTCCTCGGCGCGGCTGATCAGGCGCTGGCTAAAGAAGCGGCCAAGCAGTTCAAGAAGCAGGGTCTGGACATCCACGTCGGCGTGAAGGTCGGCGAAGTGAAGACGACCGACAGCGGCGTGACGATTGCGTACACGGACAAGGACGGCAACGCGCAGACGCTGGAAGCCGACCGCCTGATCGTGTCGATCGGCCGCGTGCCGAACACCGACAACCTCGGTCTCGAAGCGATCGGCCTGAAGGCCAACGAGCGCGGTTTCATCGACGTCGACGACCACTGCGCAACGGCGGTGCCGAATGTGTACGCGATCGGCGACGTGGTGCGTGGCCCGATGCTCGCGCACAAGGCCGAAGACGAAGGCGTGCTGGTTGCCGAAATCATCGACGGTCAGAAGCCGCATATCGACTACAACTGCATTCCGTGGGTGATCTACACCGAACCGGAAATCGCATGGGTCGGCAAGACGGAGCAGCAGCTGAAGGCCGAAGGCCGCGAGATCAAGACGGGTCAGTTCCCGTTCATGGCGAACGGTCGCGCACTGGGCATCAACAAGGCGGATGGTTTCGTCAAGATGATCGCCGACGCGAAGACCGACGAACTGCTCGGCGTGCACATCATCTCGGCCAACGCATCGGACCTGATCGCGGAAGCCGTGGTGGCGATGGAATTCAAGGCGGCGTCGGAAGACATCGGCCGCATTTGCCATCCGCACCCGTCGCTGTCGGAAGTCATGCGCGAGGCGGCACTGGCCGTCGACAAGCGCGCGCTGAACATGTAATCACGCGCACGCCTGACTGACAGTACTCCGGCATTACCACGAAGGCGGGCGGGTTCATTCCCTCCCGCCTTTCTATTTGCAGCAACGGCAACACGATGAACGTCACCGAATACTACGAAAAAGAACTGCAGACGCGGGGTTACCAATCGGACCCGGCGCAACGCGCGGCGGTCGACCGTCTGCAGCGGTGCTATGAAGAGTGGACCGAATACAAGTCGCGCCGCTCGAACGCGTTCAAGAAACTGATCATCCACCCGGATCTGCCACGCGGCGTGTATATGTGGGGCGGTGTAGGGCGCGGCAAGAGCTTCCTCATGGACAGCTTCTACATGATCGTGCCGTTGCATCGCAAAACGCGTCTGCATTTCCACGAGTTCATGCGCGAAGTGCACCGGGAACTAGAAGATCTGAAAGGCCAGGCCGATCCGCTCGACGAACTCGCGCGCCGGATCGCAAAGCGCTACCGCCTGATCTGTTTCGACGAATTCCACGTGTCGGATATCGCCGACGCGATGATCCTGTACCGCCTGCTCGACAAGCTGTTCGAAAACGGCGTGCAGTTCGTGATGACCTCCAACTATGATCCGGACACCCTGTATCCGGACGGACTGCATCGCGACCGGATGTTGCCGGCGATCGAACTCATCAAGGCAAAGCTCGACGTGATCAACGTCGATGCGGGCATCGACTACCGGCAGCGAACCCTGGCTCAGGTGGAGGTATATCACTCGCCGCTTGGCGCGGCCGCCGACAAAGCATTGCGCGATGCATTCGGTCGCCTTGCCGCCGTTCCCGACGAGAGCCCGATCCTGCATATCGAAAAACGCGAGCTGAAGGCGCTGCGCCGCGCCGACGGCGTCGTGTGGTTCGACTTCGCCACGTTGTGCGGCGGTCCGCGCTCGCAGAACGACTATCTGGAACTGGCAAGCCGCTTTCACGCCGTGGTGCTCTCGGGCGTGCCGCAGATGTCGGCTCGCATGGCTTCGGAAGCGCGCCGTTTCACCTGGTTGATCGACGTGTTTTACGACCACAAAGTGAAACTGTTGATGTCCGCCGCCGTGCCGCCCGAGCAACTGTATGTGGACGGTCCGATGGCGAACGAGTTCACCCGAACGGTCTCACGTATCGTCGAAATGCAGTCGAAAGAGTATCTCGACGCGCCACGGCGGATCGTCGATACGTCGCTGACCTGACACACCGCGTGGTACCGCTGGCGGTGCTTTCGCGATAGATCGCACGGCATTGGCGAACGGGGCAACTGCACCCGGCGTATTTTCAAGATTCGGATTGGTCTTATTCTCCGGCCGCGGGCGACTGGCTATCTTTTGTCGAGGTTTTGACAAAGGAGAAACCATGAATCCCTACCGTGATATCAACGACGAAGAATGGCAACGTATCGCACCTCTTCTGCCGGAACTGCGTCCGCGCTCGGAACTGCGTGGCCGGCCGCTCGCCAATACGCGCTCGGTACTGAACGGCGTGCTGTGGGTCATGTACAGCGGCGCCACCTGGTCCGCCATGCCGCGTCGATACCCGTCGTATCAAACCTGCCATCGCCGCTTCAAGGCGTGGTATGAGTCCGGCGTACTCAAACGGGTGATGGAACAACTGTTCGGCGCGGCGAGCGTCGAGTTGTGCGCGCTCATGGAAGGTCGGATGCGCTCGCACGTGAGTGCGGAGCAGAAGAGTGCCGAAACACAAAAAGCGGCGGTCGTCTCGCCTGCGGTGTTCAGCCCGGCATCGCCGCAGCCGCTGCCGTCCTCGCCGTTCGTGTTCAATTCGCCCTTCAAACACGCTGCATGACGGATTCGAACGGGCGACTCCAAACAAAAGAAAACGGCCGAACGATGATGATCGTCGGCCGTTTCTTGTGAGTCTCTCTCGGGTTCTTCCGCGCTCAAGTCCCCTGTATTTCTCTCGCGGTGTGGCCTGGGCGCTGCCAGGTGCTTCGGCGCATAGGCGCGCACCTCGCGCCGAGCTCGCCGCGTTACATCTGAACTACCCGCGCATCATTGTTGACGCACCCACGTCTGCGAACGGCCCAGCAACGAAACGCCGATATAGCCGCGCACGACCAGTTTGTTTCCACCGTCTTCCAGGTGCATCTTGCACTTGTAGAGCTTGCCGTTTTCCGGGTCGAGGATCTGCCCGTGGTCCCAGGCGTCGCCGTCCTTCTTCATGTCGCTAATGATCGTCATGCCGAGAATCAGCTGATCCTTGCGCGCGTCGGTGCACGCCGTGCAGCGGCGATCCGGCTGGTCGTTCGCGCCGAGTCCCTTGATCACCTTGCCATTCAGCGAACCGCTGCCGTCCTGCGCGATCTGCACGAGCGCTTTGGGCTGGCCGGTGTGATCGTCGATGGTTTGCCACGTGCCGACCGGGCTGTCGGCTTGCGCCATGGCCGTCACGGCGCTGGCGAGCAGGACGCCGGCGAGCGCGGCATGTTTGACTGAGCGAAGCGCGATTGCGCGAGCACGGTGGGTGAATTGCGTCATTGTCTTCCTCCTTGATTAAAGACGGCGCGATCATGGTCGCGCGGCGTTATTGGCATCTCGGGCGGCCTTCGTACTTTGCCGCCGTGATGCCTGCTGATGTCTGCATGGCCTCTCAGGTTCTGCATCGTCCGGCTGGGTGCGCTACGTGCGGATTGCAGCTCGTGCGCCACCGGTCGCGACATCGTCAGCGCAGAATACGTGAAAGTGCGCGCGCCGTTTGATAGTGGACCCTCTAATCAGGACGCGGCACTTTGGCGAATCAGTTCAGCTGGTAGGAGAACGTCGCGTTGATGCGCGGACTGCGTGACGCGCTTTCCACCGGTGCATCGCCAATCGCTTTGGCCACCGACAGATCCAGGCTGTAGTACTTCGCGTCCGAGATCCGGAAGCCGAAGGCGATCGATGAAAGCTTCGAAGGTGAGGGCGTACCCGCATGCAGATAGACGCGCGCCATGTCGAACGAGACGTAGGGTGTGAGCGTGCGTAGATACGTGAAGCCCGGCGTGAAAGCGCGATTGACTTCGAACATCGCGCCCCAGCCTGAATCGCCCGATGCTTCGCCCGGCTGATAGCCTTGCGCAAACCGCTGCGCACCGAACGAGATCTGTTCCGAGGTGGGCAGCGACACGCCGCTGTATTGGCCGGTCAGCGAGACCGCGGTGCCGATCTTCAACGGCCACTCGTTGGTTTGCGAAAAGCTGGCGCCTGTTCGCACGAAGTTGATCGACGCCGGATTGGTGACGGGCGAGCCCGGCACATTCGAGTCGCCGGATTTCGACGCGCCAAGAATGTCGAACGCCTTGGCCACGTTGACACTCGCACGGCGTACCTGGCCGGTCTGCACGCCGGTGTAGTCGGCCTGCAACTGCATGACGCGTATTTGCGAGCGGAAGCCGATCTGCGCACCCGTGTCGTGGTTGTTGTAGCGATCCTCGTCGTGCGACGCGTAGACCGACGCCGTGCCGATCACGCTCTGCGTGTTGCTCAAGAGGATCGGATAGGCCAGCGAGCCGCCCACCTTGTCGTTGATGACCGTGCGTTCGATCGAAGAGGGCAGTCCCGGGTTGTCGGTCGGGTTGCCGCGATAGTGCGAGGCGTCGATCTTCGCGAGCAGGCCGTTGCTGCCGATCGGCACCGCGCCGTGCGCGGCGAGATAGGTGACGTTGTCACGCCCCTTCGGCAGCAAGGCCGACACGCTCAATTGTTCGCCGAACGAGGTCAATCCGTTTTCGGTGGCGGTCAACAATCCTTGTACGCCGGGGTGATTGAAGTCGATCCCGGTGCTGACGTCGAACGGCTTGCGCTCCACGTTCAGTTCGAGTGTGGTGGCGCCGTCGGTGTTCTGCGGCGGCGGCACGTTGGCCGCGACCTTCACGCCCGGCAGCAGGCCCAGCACGTTGACATAACGCTCGAAGGTGGCGCGCCGCAACGGGCGGTCGGCGGTGATGTGGTCGGCGATCGCGCGGATCTTGTCTTCCACGGCGCCCGCCTTGCCCGTTACCTTGACCGCGGACACGTAGCCTTCCACCACCGTCACGCGCACCACGCCGCCTTCGAATGTCTGCGCCGGAACAAACGCGAACGAGAGCGCGAAGCCGCGATCCTGATAGAGCTTCGTGACGCCGTTGGCGACCTGGATCAGATCGCCGATTGTCGTGTCTTTACCGACGAGCGGCGTGAAGCGTTGTGCGACGTCGTCGAATGGAATGGACTTCACGCCCTCAACCTGAATGCGCGAGGGCGTGATGTGGCGGGCGAGCAATTCTTCGAGTTGGGGGGCTTGCGGTGCGACTTGCACGGTCACGTTGGGCCCTTTGTCGGGCGCCTTGATCTGCGGCAGCGAATCCAGGGGATTGCCGCCAACTGCCGTGCTGCCCGCGCGGGACTGCGCGTGTGCCTGCATCTGTAGGGTGCTCGCCGCAATCGCGGCGACGACGACGGTCCATGTGCTGCCATACCCGAGTTTCATCGGATCTTCCTCGTATGCCGTTCTTGTGTCGCGCTCACGTTGCCTGGCCGGGCGGGTTGCGAACGCTTATATGTGGCTCGATGCATACTGCCATGCTTGCATGTATTACGTCACATGCTCCGGGGGGCTTGAGCCTTCGCCGAAAAAACCGGAGCACGTGATGAATCTGACTGTTTATGCGCATTGGCTATTCGCGGCTTCAGGCTCCATCCGATGAGCTTTCGTGGAGCAAGTCTCATCGGATAGATGATGCGTGCGATAGCCGCAAGACAGTTAGGCTTACTACTTATGGGTTGCCGGCAGCAAGCCGCCGAGCAGGGTCGTCAAGCCGCCCGTCGCGGTGCCCGAGCCGCTCGTCGAGCCTGCCGCGGAACTGAGCGTGCCGGTCAACTGGCCGACCAGTGCGGTCACCGGCGCGAGCGGCTGAGCGCTGCTACCCGAAGTGCCGCTCGTGACGCCGGACAGCGCGCCGGTCAGCGTCGACAACGGATTCGAAGCGCTACCCGAACCGCCCAGCGTCGAAGTCAGCGAACTCAACGGCGTGCCATTCAGGCCGGAAGTCAGCAAACCCAGCGGCGTGCCGCTTAGCGCCGAGGTCAGGCCGGCGAGCGGGGTGCCGCCGAGCAGCGTCGACAACGAGCCGACCGGATTGCTGCCAAGTCCGAGACTCGCCAGCGAACTTTGCAGCGGGCCGAACGGATTGCTGCTGGCGGGCGGTCCATTGGCGACGTTGACGTTCGTGCTGCCGACGAGGCTCGTAATCAGTCCGGGAATCGGCATGGCGCCGTTCGGGCCGTTCGGATTGACGAGGCCGCCAGCATTCGTCACCGTGTTGCCGAGCGAGCCGACCACCGTGCCGAGATCGGCGCCGAGCGGGTTCTTCGTGGCGCCGCCTACTTGCGAGCCGGCGGCGCTCAACGCGCCGCCCACTTGCGCGAGCACGCCGCCGAGCGGTGCGCCGAGGCCGGTCTGCGTGCCGACCGTTTGCGTGACGAGGCCGGCCGTTGTCACGATCGGCGTAATGGCGGTGCTGATCGGTTGCGTGATCTGCTGCACGGGCACCGAGCCGAGCGAATTGCCGAGTGTCGCGCCTCCGGCGTTTAGTGCGCCTGCGGCGGTGGAGAGGGTGCTGGCCAACGGTGTCGTGAGCGGCGACAGCGGCGCGAGATTGCCGCTGCCGAGACCGCCGACCGCGGTGCTCAATCCTTGCACGACGCCGCTCGTCGACCCGACCACGGAGCCGAGTCCGGCAACCGTGGTGCCGACCGGGTTGGCCGTGGTGCCGGTCTGGCCGACGCCGCTGCTCACGGCATTGGCGAGCGCGTTCAGCGTGCCGCTCGTGCTCGATACGGCATTGCCGAGACCTTGCGTGACCTGCGGGCTCAGGCCCGGAATGGTCTGCGAGGCGATCGTCGAGCCGAGGTCGTTGGTGGTCTGTGCGGCCGCGGTGGCGAGGCCGGTGGTGCCGGTCTTGGTGGTGGTGGTGCCGCCGGTGGTCGAGCCGGAGCCGCTGCCGCTACCGGTGCTCGAGGTGGTCGGCGGCGCGCTGACGGTGCTGCCGCCACACGCCGCGAGCAGGCCGGCGACGGCCACGGCGATCAATGGTGTGCGCAACGACGACACAGTCGCGCACGTCGCGTGGAGAGAAAAAAAACGTTGAGTGGACATGTGTGCTCCTCCGTGTCTTCTGGATGTCGTGTGCGTTGGTTTCAGTGCGCCGGTGCAACGGGTGTCTGAGCGGCGCGCCCAGTTCAGTCGGCTTCGGGTAGTGCCGGAGCACGGCTGGCGGGCCGCGCTCCGGCTTGGTCTCGCGCTACGTTTTTGTGCTGTTTCCGAACGTCCTGTTTACTTCTTGCCCAATCCGCCGAGCAGGCCGCCGACGAGCGAGGTCACCGGTGCGAGCGGATTGCCTGTCGTGCCTTTACCCGTGCTGGTCGACAGCGACAGACCTGCGCCCGAGCTGGTGGAGGCGGCCGTGGTCGTCGTAGTCGGCGTGGCGCTCGCCGTGGTCGTGACGCTGCCAAGCGCGCCCGTCACGCTCGTCAGCAAGCCGGTGACCGGAGCGAGCGGGCCGCTGCTGCCGCCTGCCGCGCCGGAGAGGCCGCTCGTCACGCTCGAAAGTAGGCCGGTGACGGGTGCGAGCGGGCTGCCGCCGCTGGCTGCGCCGCCAACTGCGCCTGTCACGCTGCTGAGCACGCCGGTGACCGGAGCGAGCGGGCCGCTGCTGGTGCCGCCGGTCAGGCCGCCGAGCACGCCGGTCACCAGAGCGAGCGGACCGCTGCTGGTGCCGCCAGTCAGGCCGCCGAGCGCGCTGGTCAGCGGAGCGAGCGGACCGCTGCTGGTGCCGCCGGTCAGGCCGCCGAGTGCGCTGGTCAGCGGAGCGAGCGGATTGCCGCCGCTGCCACCCGTGAGCAGGCCGCCCACCGAAGCGACTGTCGTCCCGGTGTCGGTCACCGTGTGGCCGAGTGCAGCCGTGACCGGGTTGCCGCCGGTCGCGGTCAACAGCGCGCCGGCTTTGCCGAGACCGCCGCCGACCGCCGAGAGCAGGCCGTTCAGCGGTGCGCCGAGGCCGGTGGTGTTGCCGACCGTCTGCGTGGTCGCGGCGACCATCGACGTAATCGGCGTGATTGCGGTGCTGAGGGTTTGCGTGACTTGCTGGACCGGGCCCGTCGAGAGGGCGGTGGTGAGCGTGCTGCCGCCATTGGTGAGCGCGCCGCCGAGCGTGTTGACGACGCCGCCGAGCGGCGAGGTGATCGCCGACAGCGGAGCGAGCGGGCCGCTGCCGAGGCTCGTCACGAGGTTGCCCGCATCCGTCACCGCGCCGCCGACATGACCCACGACCCCTCCCAGGCTCGAGACCGTCGTGCCGACCGCGTTGCCGCCGGTGCCGAGTTGGCCGAGCCCTTGCGACACCCCGCCGCCGAGCGTGGACACGGCCGCGCCGACTTGCTGGACGATGCCGCCGGCGGCCTGCGTGGTTTGCGAGCTGACGCCGGGCAAGGTCTGCGAGCCGATCACGGTGCCGATGCTGCCGACCGTCGAGCCGACGTCGCTGACCACGCCGCCCGTATTGCCCGCGACCGTGCCGAGCGCGTTGGCGACCGCGGTGGTGCCCGTTCCCGTTCCGGTTCCGTTGCCTGTTCCCGTGCCCGACGTTCCCGAGCCGTTGCTGCCGGTGGTGGTGCCCGAGCCCGAGCCCGAGCCGCCCGAACCCATCGAACCACTGCCGCCACCCGAGGTGGACAGTGTGCCTCCCGCGGAGCCGCTACCGTTGCTGCCGGTGCCGGAACTCAGGCTGCCGGAGCCGCCGCAAGCACCGAGAGAAAGCATCGCGGCTACGCTGGCCGCAATCAGGGTTGCCCGTATCGTCGTGTTGGTCGTTTGAATGTTCATGTCGCCCTCGAATCGCATGTGTTGTTGGATGTTGCTGCGTGCCTATCTCTGCACGAGCCGTGCCATTTCGCTTGAGCGATGCGGAGGATTTTCTCGAGGTGTCGCGCCGCGCCTTATCCGATAAGGCTTTGCGAGAAGTTGATGGAATGCGCGCTGAATCAGAATGGGCTCGCAAAATGCGATGCGCGGGGGTGGTTACGCAGGCGGCGTAACGTAACGAGCCGCGCGCGCCGTTACGCTGTACGACGTAACGCAGGTGCGCGAAACGGGTCCGCGCGCTTGAAACGTTCTGTTCAAACAAATAATTAGTGGAGCGAATCTAACTCATGGTTATACCTATGTGCTGCAACGCACGGACTGCCGTTAATCTGATCGAGCGGATAAAACGCACACGTGACGAGCATCGGGGCAGCGAACAATTGCTTAAATATCATTGTTCGGCTATAAAACCCGAAAGCATCGGAGATTGACGAGGGAGGTGGCTTATCGAACAGACAGCTCATAAGCATCCGTTTTACTGACGGCGGCTGCAAGGTGAAGCTACTGCGGTGCAACAAAAGAACCGGGAATGAGAGACCAACGGTTCGCGCACTCGGGTACTCCACCGACCGATGCAGCACGTACACGAATGAAATAAATGAAGTCCGAGGGTTCACATGAAAAAATTCACACAACGTTTTCTGAACGACAACAAAGGCGTGACCGCCATTGAATATGGCCTGATCGCGGGGCTTGTCGTGCTCGTCATCGCTGGGGCGGTGGGGACTGTCGGCTCGAATATCTCGACTGTGATGAACAAAGTCGCCAGCCTGATCACCACGTAATGATCGTCAAGGGCAAACCGTAAGCGTTATGCAAAGCGGTTGGGCGTAGCGGTCGTCGTTCCGGCGGCCGCTCGTTTCGCTGACGTATTACGCATCGCTGAATGATTAATGCGAATTGCATTGCAATTCGCAGGGCGTAGCTTTGCCTGTCGAGCGCGAAATGAATGTTTTCGTTGGCATTATGTTATTTATCGCCTGGGCCGCGGTAGTCGCGATTAGCGATTGCCGCTGGCGGCGTATATCCAATTCGATTGTCGTGGCGGGTTTAGCCGCGGCATTCGGCTGCGCGCTATTTAAATGCGGGCCTTTCGGCATTTCCCCTGCTCACGCGGGTATTGGGGCACTGATTGGTCTCGCTGCGTTGCTGCCGTTTTTTGCGCTCGGTGTCATGGGCGCCGCCGACGTCAAGATCTTCGCCGTGCTGGGTGCGTGGTGCGGTATGCAGGCGTTGCCCGGTCTGTGGATGGCCGCGAGTCTTGCAGCCGGCGTGCATGCGCTCTGGCTGCTGATCAAGACGCGCACGCGGCTCATGAGTCTTGTCCGTCGATCCGGCGCGACCTTCGAACTTGCCGGTAAAGCATCCACGCCGTACGCCGCGTGTCTCACCGTGGCCGCGAGCGGCTGGCTCGTGCTGCATGGCATGGCCGGAGGACTGCGATGAAGCCCGCCACGATGCAGCGCGCATGTTTGCAACACCAACGAATCCATCAATGCGGAGCGCGGGCGCAGCGCGGTGCCACGGCGATTGAATTCGCCTTGGTGTTCCCGCTCTTCTTCGCGATCCTGTACGCGATCATCACGTTCAGCCTGATCCTCGTGGCCCAGCAGAATCTGACGTTGGCCGCGGAAGAGGGCGCGCGCGCGGCCTTGAACTGGCAGAGCAACACGTCGCTGCAAACCGCGTTGACCAACCGCGGCAATGCGGCCTGCGCGGCGGCCAAGCTGGTGGCCTCGAAACTGGTGCAGGCCATGCAATGCACGCCGTCTTCCGCGACGTGCGGGCCGGGCGGCGCCATGCAATGCGTGAACGTGCTGCTCACTTATAACTATCAGGCGAATCCGATCGTGCCGATCCTGCCGCTGCTGGGAATCGTGGTGCCGAAGTCGTTGTCGAGCAGCGCCACCGTACAACTCAATCCGGAGAACATCCAGTGACGCGCGCGCCGGCTCCATGCCTCGTCGTCCGTGAATGCGTGATTGCACGCGCGCACGGCACCGCATCGTTTAATCGAAGCAGCCCATCGTCATGCCGAATCTGACCAGAATTTTTGCCGGTGTATTGATCGTGGTGGCGCTCGTGCTCGGGATGTTCGCGTGGACACTGTCGCGCCGCCCGGCGCCCGTGGCCGTCACGCCCGCCACGCATGCGAGTTTTCCGGTGGTGGTGGCGACCCGCACGCTGACGGCGGGCAAAGCCATTACCCCCGACGATCTGCGCGTGCAATCGCTGCCGATCAATCCGAACGGCGCCTTCACGGAGCCGGCGCAACTGGCCGGGCGCGTGCCGAACGCGGAGATCGGCGCGGACTCGCCAGTGCTGGAAAGCCAGTTGTCGTCGGGGCTCGCGGAGCGCGTCGAACCGGGCGAGCGCGCGCTCGCCGTAAGGGTGGACGAAGGCAACGCGGTCGGCAACCGTCTGCGGCCGGGCAATTTCGTCGACGTATTTTTTACGCTCAAGCGCGACGGCGGCAGCATGGGGAACGGCGGCGAAATCGACCGGACCCAGGCGCGTCTGCTGATGTCGAAAGTGCGCGTGCTGGCGTTCGGCAACGCCACCGCGAGCGGCGACAGTGCGGGCGATCCGAACGGCATGGTTCGAACGGCGGTGCTCGCCGTGCCGGTCGCCGATGTGGATCGTCTAACGCTCGCCGAGAGCGCCGGCCGTCTGATCTTCGCGTTGCGTAATCCAAAGGATGCCGAAGTAGTCGATCAAAGCGTTTTGCCGGCTTATCCGGGCGTGCTGAAGACGGCGGCCCAGGCGGGCACTGGCGCGCCGCTTCAGGATTCGACCCGCGCCGCAGCCGGCGTGGCGCTCGACACCTTGTCGGGCAGCGTGAACGCTGGCAGCGCCGGCGCCGCCGCACGGCTGCCGCCGCTTCCGCGCGTGCTGCCGACGCGCGTGGCCGGCAATACCAACAGTACAAAGAGCGGTATCGAAGTGATACGGGGTGGGCGCGCCGAGACGGTCGCCTGGTAAAGCAGTTTCAGGGAGCGGGCGGCCGGTCGCGTCCATAACTACATGACAGAACGGATTTTTGTTTTCCGCAAGACGGCGTGGCTGGGGGTGGTCTTGCTGGCCGTATCGGCGGCGACCGATGCAGCGGGGCCGGTGCAGCGCGGGCAAGCGGCACAAGCGGCACAAGCGGGTCAATCGGCCCAGCCAGCGACCGCCGCGCCTGGGCAGACCATTGCGCTGACGGTCGGCGCGCAGCAGCAAATCGCCGTCGGCCACACGCTGCAACGTGTCGCGATTGGCGACCCGTCGGTGGCCGACGTGCTGATCATCAAGGGCGACAAGCGCGGCGGCGTGCTGCTGGTCGGCAAGGCCGCGGGGACGACCAACCTGATGTTGTGGGCGCGCGAGCGCGAAGCGCCGCTGCAATACACGGTCGACGTGACCACACCGGCCGCCGCGTCGTTGCTGGGACCCGACACGCCGGCTGTGAAAGTGCTCGGCGGCACGGCCGTGGTGTCCGGCACGTCCGCGACGATGGAGGCTCACCAGCGCGCCGTGGTCACGGCCGAGGGCTCGCTCGGCAAGGACGGTTCGGTATTCGACACGTCCAGGGTGGCGAGCCGCGCAGTCGTCCAGGTGGACGTGCGGGTGGTCGAGTTCAGCCGTTCGGTGTTGAAGGAAGTGGGCTTCAACTTCTTCAAGCAGAACAACGGCTTCACATTTGGTTCGTTCGCGCCGTCGGCTTTGACTTCCGTGTCGGCGACGGCGGGCCAGGCGCCGAGTCTGACCGGCGTGACGCCGATCTCGTCGGCGTTCAACCTGATTTTCAACTCCGCGACGCACGGGTTGTTCGCGAACCTGAGTCTGCTCGAGAGCAACAACCTCGCGCGGGTGCTCGCGGAGCCGACTCTGGTCGCGTTGTCAGGCCAGAGCGCGAGTTTCCTCGCCGGCGGCGAGGTGCCGATTCCGGTGCCGCAGGCGCTCGGTACGACTTCGATCGAATTCAAGCCGTACGGCATTGGACTCACGCTCACGCCGACCGTCTTGAGCCCGCAGCGCATCGCCCTGAAAGTGGCGCCGGAGGCGAGCCAGCTGGACTTCGCCAACGCGGTGACGATCAGCGGCGTGTCGGTGCCCGCGTTCATCACGCGGAGAGCGGACACCACCGTCGAACTCGGCGATGGCGAGAGCTTCGTGATCGGCGGGCTGATCGACCGCGAGACGGCGTCGAATGTCTCGAAGGTGCCGTTGCTCGGCGACCTTCCCGTGATCGGGACGTTCTTCAAACAGCTGAACTACCAGCAGAACGAGAAAGAGCTGGTGATCATCGTGACGCCGCATCTGGTCTCGCCGCTCGCCAAGGGCGCGACCTTGCCGTCGACGCCGGGCGAGCAGTCCGAGCAGCGCAATGGGCCGGTGTGGCGCTCGCTGATCGGCGGCGTGGCGGCGCGCGATTCGTCGCCGGGATTTTCGAAGTGAAGCCGGCAGGCGCTCTTGCAGTGCGCCGGATGAATACAGGGGTGAGCCGGCGTGCGCGCGAACCGCGCGCGTCCGCCGGCAAGCAGTACGACGCGGGGGCTTTGTCGCCTATGCCGCATAAGGAAGTCCAACATGAACGCGAGAACGCATTCATTGACTGAACGGGCGGTCACCGACTATTTCGTGTTCGCGTCGCTAACCGACGAACACGTGCATTGGCTCGCCGATACGCTGGTGGGCGCCGGTGTGGTCGAAGTGGCCACGCTCGATCCGTCGATGCTGACACAGCGCATCGCGACGCTGAATCCGTCGCTGGTGTTCGTCGATTTTTCCTGCGGCCGCGCCGCGGCGGCGAGCGCTGCCGCGAGCGCGGTGCGCACCGCTTATCCCAGCATGCAGATCGTCGCGCTGGGCTCGCTCGCGGAACCCGAAAGCGCGCTGGCCGCGTTGCGTGCCGGCGTGCGCGACTTCATCGATCTGACGGCGCCCCGCGAAGACGCTCTGCGAATCACGCGCCAGGTGCTCGACAACCTTGTCGAGCCGGTTAGCCGCCATGGCCATGTCACCGCGCTGCTGGGCGCGCGCGTCGGCATGGGCGTGAGCACGCTGGCCGCGAATCTTTCGGTGATGCTGCAACGGCGCGATGTCGCGCAGGGCCGGCAAGCGGCGTTGCTCGATCTCGGCCTGCCGGCCGCGGACGCGTCGCTGCTCCTGAATACGCGCAGTGAATTCAATTTCGTCGAAGCCGTGCGCAACCTGCGCCGCTTCGATCAGACCTTCGTGCATACCGCGCTGTCGCACCACGCGAGCGGCCTCGCGCTCACCACGCTGCCGCCGAATCTGGCGGACATGCGCGAGGTCTCGTACTCGTCGTCGATCGGTTTGCTGAGCCGCCTGCGGGCGTTCTTCGACCAGCAGATCGTCGATCTCGGCGGCTTCACCAATGGCGAGTTCATCGCCCATGTCGTGCAGGCCGCCGATGAAACCTGGCTGCTGTGCGATCAGGGCGTGGCCTCGATCGTATCGGCAGTCGGCGTGCTCGACGCGTTGCGTGAAGAGGGCGTGGATACCTCGAACGTGCAGCTGATCGTCAACAAGTTCGACGCCGATCTCGGTCTCGCCGCCGCGCAGATCGCGCAACGTCTGGACATTCCATTGCTCGCCACCTTGCCGGAGCGGCGTATCGCGCTTGGGCAGGCGGTCAATCAGGGGCATCTGCTGGTCGATGTCGCCGCGCGCGATCCGTATGTGCGCGCGCTCGAACCGTTGATCGAGCGGCTCGGCGGCGCCGCGCGCACCGCTTCGCAGGCACGCGGCAAATCGGCTCTCGGCGCGCTCAAGCGCCTCATTCCAACCACTCACAAGCGGTCATAGACGATGGCAAAAGAAATCGAATTTGCCGACGACGCGCCTTCGTTCGCGCATAGCCAGCAGTTCCAGGACATCAAGAACGCGGCGCACGAACATCTGCTCACGCGTATCGAGGAACTCGGCTCCGAGTTCGGCCGCTGGTCGCGTAACGCGATCAACCAGTTCGTCGATCTGGAGATGGACAGCTTCGTCAGGCTGCGCCGCATACCGATCAACGAGAGCGAAGTGCGCCTGATCGCGGAGGCGCTGACCAAGGAACTCGCGGGCTTCGGTCCGATCGAGGATCTGCTCGCCGATCCGGCCGTCGAAGACATTCTGATCAACGGCTACAACGACGTGTACGTGTCGCGCCACGGCATTCTGACGCGCATTCAGGTGCGCTTTGCCGACAACGCGCATCTGCTGCGGATCGTGCGGCGCATTCTCGCGCCGATCGGCCGACGTCTGGACGAATCGAATCCGATGGTCGATGCGCGTCTGCCGAACGGCGGCCGTGTGAACGTGGTGATCGAGCCGCTCTCGATCGACGGACCGATCGTCTCGATCCGCAAATTCCGTAAAGATCCGATGCGGCCCGACGATCTGCTCGGCAACGGCACCTACAGTCCGGAGATCGGCGCGTTGCTCGAAGCCGCGGTGGCGGCGCGCTGCAACGTGCTGGTGTCGGGCGGCACGAGCTCGGGCAAGACGTCGCTGCTCAATGCGCTGGCGTTTCATATTCCTGAGCCGGAGCGGGTCGTGACCATCGAGGACACCGCCGAACTGTCGCTGAACCATCCGCACGTGGTGCGGCTGGAAAGCCGGCCGGGCGGCTTCGACGGCGCGGGCGTCGTGACGATTCGCGACCTGCTGCGCAATACCTTGCGGATGCGGCCGGACCGCATCATCGTCGGCGAAGTGCGCGGCGGCGAGGTGCTCGAAATGCTGCAGGCGATGAACACCGGGCACGACGGCTCGATGGGCACCGTGCACGCGAGCTCGCCGCGCGAATGTCTGTACCGGCTCGAAATGCTGGCGGGCTTCGCGGGCTTCCAGGGCACCGAGTCGAGCCTGCGCCGCCAGATCGCCAATGCGATCGACTTCATCGTGCAGATCGGCCGGCTCTCCAACGGCCGCCGTCGGATCCTGTCGATCACCGAAGTGACGGGGCTGTCCGACAACATCATCGCCACGCAGGAGTTGTATCGCTACGAGCCGATCCTGACCGCCGAAGGCGACGAGCTCGACAACTGGGTCTCGCTCGGCATTCATCCGCATTCGCCGAAGCTGGCGCGTTTCCGCCAGGCGCTCGGCGGCGGCGAGGCAAACAATGCGTTCGGCAACGCGGGCTTCGGCGGCGGCTTTGGCGGATCGGGCGGCGGTGGCGGCTTCGGCGGTGGTGGTGGCGGGTTTGGCGGAGGCTTCAATGTCTAGCGCGGTCCTGGTCTTCGCGGCGCTTGCGCTGCTCTGCGCGGCGCTCGCATTGCTGCTCTGGCAGCGCGGCGCGCAACGCAAAGGCCAGGTGAGCGCGGAACGCTATATCGACAGCCGCATGGCGTCGCCTAACGGGGGTTCGTTTGGGGCGTCCCCCATGGCGGCCGGCGTCGCTGCGGGTGGGATGGGCAGCGGCCTGGCAAGCGGTGCGCGTGGCGGCCCCGCGCGCGCCGTCGCGACGCAGGCCGTGATCGCTCCGCAGGCACCGTCTGCCGACGCTGGCTGGCTCGAGTATTGGCGTTATCTGCAGGCGCGCGTGCGTTTCATGGTGCGGCACGCGATGGCGCGTGCGGGCATTGCCAATGCAAAAGCGCCGGCCGCGCTCGCGGGCACCGTGGTGTTGCTGCTGTGCGGCTGGGCCGCGCTGGCAGGCGGCGTGCTCGCGGCCGGCGCCGCGTTGATCGCCTGCGTGATGTTCTTCTATTTTCTGTTGACGCTGCGCGTAAACAAACGCCGTCAGCAGATCGTGCGGCAGTTGCCGCTGTTTCTCGACGGCATCGTGCGTCTGATCACGCTCGGCAACAGCGTGCCCGCGGCTTTCCAGGCCGCGATGCAAACCACCGAGGCGCCGCTGCGCGAATGCCTCGACTACGTGTCGCGAATGCTGCGCACCGGCGTGGAGATCGATCGCGCGCTCTCCCAGGTCGCGCTGATCTATGGCGTGCGCGAACTCGAACTGGTCGGCGCCGTGCTGCGTCTGTCGGTCAAATACGGCGGCCGCGCCGATGTCATGCTCGAACGGATGGCCTCGTTCATGCGCGACCTCGAACACGCCGAGCGCGAACTGGTCGCGATGTCGGCGGAAACGCGGCTCTCGTCGTGGGTGCTGGCCATGCTGCCGGTCGGCATCGGCGGTTTCCTGATCCTCTCCAATCCTAAGTATTTCGCGTCGATGTGGTTCGACCCGACCGGCCGGCAACTGGTCTATCTGGCGTTTGCATTGCAGCTGGGCGGGGCCTATCTGCTGTATCGCCTCGCGAACCTGAGGAATTGACGATGCAGACTCAACAACTCGTCGCACTCGCGCTCGCTCTGGCGGCGCTCGGCTTGCTGCTGATCGCAGGCCTCGTGCTGACGCGCGTGGCGGCGGCGCGGCGCAGCGAACGCACGCTGCGCCACGCGCTCGACGAGCGCGCGCTGCTCGCCGCCGCGGCGGCACGCAATGGAGAAGGCGCACAGGGTGGCGCGAAGGCGGCAGCGCGCAGCGCGCGACCCACGGGTCTAAAAGGCTTGCTGGAGCGCTTTGCGCATGCCGGGATTCGCTGGCTCGACACGCCGTTCGGCCGCCAGGTCGTCGCGGAAGAAGATCGCCGGCTACTCGAACAATGCGGTTTCGTGGATACGCGCACGCGCGGCCTCTTTCTGGTGGCGCGGCTGCTGGGTGCGCTGGTGCTGCCCGTGCTGGTCGCCATGCTGGCGCGCGGTCAGCTGGAGGGGCCGCGCTATGTGGCGCTGGTGATCATCGCCGCGATGGCGGGCTTCATGTTGCCGAAGGTCGTGTTGCGGCGGCGTGCCAGCAAGCGCCGCAACGCTGTGGTCGACGAGTTGCCGTTGCTGGTCGATTTGCTGCGTCTCCTGCAAGGCGTGGGCTTGTCGCTCGATCAGAGCCTGCAGGTGGTGGTCAACGATTTTCGCGGCATGTTGCCGGTGCTCGCCGGCGAGCTGGAGATCGCGCAACGTCAGTTCGCCGCGGGACGCACGCGCGAGCAGTCGCTGAACCGGCTCGCGACGAGCTACGACAACGAAGATCTGCGCGCGGTGATGCGCTTGCTGGTGCAGGTCGACCGGCACGGCGGCGCCGTGCAGGAACCGCTCAAGCAGTTCGGCGACCGCCTGCGGGAGACGCGCCGCGCGATGCTGCGCGAACGTATCGGCCGGCTCGCCGTGAAGATGACAGGCGTGATGATCGTGACGCTGTTGCCCGCGTTGATGATCGTCACGGCCGGACCCGGCGTGCTGGCTGTCCAGCATTCGTTGGGCGCAGCGAAGCACTGAGGATTTGCCATGACTTACAGTCTCCCGTTCGATTCCGTCAAACCGGGCGCCCGTTGCGCCGCGACGCTGGCCGCGCTGTCGCTGCTCGGCGCGTGCGCATCTAAAGACCTTGTGGGTTACGGCGTCGGACCGCAGGCCGAGCGCGCCGTGCTGGCCCAGCAGGCCAATAAGGATCCCGCGCCGGACACGCCCGGCATGTACCTCGGCTTGATCGACCGGATGCAATCTCAGGGACTGTACTTCGCTTCGCTCGCGCATATCGATGCGTACGACAAGCAGTACGGCGCGAGCCCCGACTCGATTCTGCTGCGCGCCGACGCGCTGCGTATGACCGATCAGCCTGCCGCCGCCGTGGCCGTCTACGGACAACTGCTGAAGACGCCGCTCGCCACGCGTGGCTATCGCGGCCTCGGTCTGATCGCCGGCGCGGCCGGCGACTTCACGCGCGCCGCGCAGGAATTTCAGCAGGCGGTCCAGCTCGCGCCGACCGATGCGGCGACCTTGTCCGACCTCGGCTATGCGCGTTTGCGCGACGGCGATGTGGACGGTGCGCGCGTGCCGCTCATGAAGGCGGCCGAACTGGACCCGACCAATCCGAAGATCGTCAGCAACGTGGCGCTCTATCTGCTCGCCAATGGCGACCAGGCGCAGGCGCTGGCCGTGATGAATCAGCAGCAACTCGCGCCGGACGTGCGAGCCGCGATTCGCAGCGACGCGGCGAAAGTGGCTGCGGCAGGGCGCGCGCAACGCGGCGTGCCGGCGCAACCGCAGGTGGGCGCGGGGAGTACGGGCACGCGCACGGTCGCGAGCGCGCAGGGGATCGAGCCCACGCCGCGCCTGTTGCAGCGTTTCTCGCAATGAGCGGGCGCGTGGCGACTTTGTGCTGAGGCATCAGGCAATCATGGAGCAACAATGAAAAACAGAATGACGAAGCGGGGTTGGCGGGCGTCGATGCCGAGCCGGTGGCTGGCGATGGCCGCGATGGCCGCAATGGCCGGTGTGCTGCTGGGCGCGGCCGCTCCCGCGAGCGCGCAGACGAGCGAAACGGAACAGCCGGTTCAGGCTGTGCAACCGGTGGTGCAGGCCAGCGAAGTGGGTCACGCGGCCCGTGCCTGGCTCGACCTGCAGAGCAGCAATACGCAGGCTGCGCCGGCGCTGCCAATGCTCGGCGCCGAAGCCGGGCTGGCCTACCGTCGGTATATGGAATCGTTCAAGAGCAAGATTCCCGATCTGTACGGCTCCGCATTGAATAGCGGCAGCGGCGGCAGCGGCGCGATGGGCGTGAACAGCGGCATCGGCGGAACTAGCGGTGGCTCGAACTGACATGCGCAAGTTGCCTTTCGCCATGCGCCTCGCCGCGCGCAACGCACGTCCACTGCGCGCGCGGCGCGCGCTCGCGCGCGGTCAGCACGGCGCGGTCGCGGTGGTCGCGGCGATCTGGCTGAGCCTCGCGATCGCGGCGCTCGGCGCGATCGATGTCGGCAACGTGTATTTCGCGCGCAGGCAATTGCAGCGCACGGCCGATCTGGCCGCGATGGCGGCGGTTCAGATGATCGCCTCCTCGGGCGGTTGCGCGACGGCTACCACCGCCGCGCAGCAGAATGCGAGCGCCAACGGTTTCACGACCGGCAGCACCACGACTATCACCACCACGTGCGGCCGCTGGGACACGAGTTCGAGCACGTACTTCGGCACCAGCGGCAACCCGCTCAATGCGGTGCAGGTGACGACGACTCAACGCGTACCGTACTTCTTCGTTGGACCGAACCGTAACGTCTCGGCGACGGCCACCGCGTTCGCCTCCAACATCGACGCGTTCTCGCTCGGCACCGGCATCGCGACGATCAATACTCAACAGTCGGCGCTGTTGAACGCGATCCTCGGCGGTCTGCTGAAAACCAGCGTGTCGCTGAGCGTGGGCGACACGCAGAGTCTCGCGACGGCGCACGTCAAGCTGGACGATCTGAAGGTGGCGCTGGGTGCCGCGACGATGAAGGGACTGCTCGGCACCACGGTGAGTTTTCAGCAACTGATGGTCGCGATGGTCAACGCGCTGCAGGCGGGCGGCGACACCATCAACGCGGCGATTCTGCAGAAGGTGGCCGTGGCCATTCCCGGCGGGCAGAACATTGCGATCGGCGACGGCGGCAAATCGGCCCCCGGACTGCTCGCGCTCGGCCTTGCTAATCCGAATGCCGCGGCGAGTGCGACGATCAACGCGTTCGATGCTTTACTGGTCGCCGCGCAGATCGCGCAGCGCAGCCCGGACGGCAGCCAGGGCAACGCGCCGGTGATCAATGTGGCGGCTGGGCTGGCGGGCGTGGCGGGCATTTCGCTGCAGATCATCAATCCGCCCGTGCTGGCCGTGGGCGAGGGCGGCACGTCGGCCGACGGGACCTACCGGACTCAAGCGCGCACGGCGGTGATCAACGCGAGCGTCAATCTGTTGCCGCTCAACTTGCCGACGATTACGGTGGGCGGCGCGCCATTGCTTGCCGTGACCCTCTCGGCGTTGAGCACGCCTTTGAACATCTCGGTGCAAGCCGCGCCCGGTAGCGCGTATCTGACATCGGTGGATTGCGAGAGCACCAAGGCGGCCACGAATGCCACGATCAAGGTCAAGCCCGGCATCGCTGCGCTTTGCATTGCCGGCGACGCGTCCTGCAGCACGCCGGTCAACGTGGTGTCGTTGTCGGCAGTGGTGCTCGGCGTCACGGTGCCGGCGGGAACGGTTGCGCTGAACCCGATCAAAGCCTCGCTCGATCCGGGCACGCTGACTCCGCTTGTCTTCAACGGTTCGTCGGGCAGTTTCGACGCCAGCAAGAGTGCGAATTCCAACGCTATCGGCAGCGATGGCGCCGTGCTGACCTCGACGTTGCTCAATAGCCTGTCGGGCGCGCTGGTCGTCAATGTCGGCCCTGTCCCGCTGGGTGGCGTCGTGTCACTAATACTTTCGGGCCTGACCGGCATCCTATTGCCCGTTCTCCAACCCGTTTTCAACCTGCTCGACGCAGTCCTCGTCCCGACACTTTCCCTGTTGGGCGTTCAGGTCGGCACCGCCACGGTCCACAACATGTCGCTGACGTGCGGCGTCGCGCAACTGGTCAACTAGCCTATCCAAGATGAGAACCACCACCAAAATCGAGGAACTCGATATCTACGTCTGGGAGGGCAAGGCCGACATCGTCGACCGGGTCGCGCGCTGCATGGCGAGCTTCGATGTCGAAGTGATCCGTGCGGACGATATCGCGATCTCGCCCGAACGGACCGCGCTGCGGCCGTCGCTCGCGATCATCAGCGTCTCGGTGATCGACAGCGGCGCGTTGATCCTGCGCGACTGGCAGGCGGCGCACGGCATCCCCGTCGTGTGGGTCGGCGCCGCGCCGCGCGAACACGATCCGGCCACCTATCCGTCCGAGTACTCGCATATCCTGCCGCTCGACTTCACCTGCGCCGAATTGCGCGGCATGGTCATGAAGCTCGTGCTGCAAATGCGCGCGCATAGCGCGAAGACGCACGAGTCCGACGCGATGATCGCGAACTCGGAGTGCATGCAGGCGCTGCTGCACGAAGTCGATACCTTCGCCGACTGCGACACGAGCGTGCTGGTGCACGGCGAAACCGGCGTCGGCAAGGAGCGCATCGCGCAACTGCTGCACGAGAAACATAGCCGCTACGGGCAAGGCCCGTTCGTCGCGGTGAACTGCGGCGCGATTCCCGACGGGCTGTTCGAGTCGCTGTTCTTCGGGCACTCCAAAGGCTCGTTCACGGGCGCGGTGGTCGCGCATAAAGGCTATTTCGAGCAGGCCGACGGCGGCACGCTGTTCCTCGACGAAATCGGCGATCTGCCGCTCTATCAGCAGGTCAAGCTGCTGCGCGTGCTCGAAGACAGCGCGGTTACGCGTATCGGTTCGGCGACGCCGGTGAAGCTCGACTTCCGGCTGGTGGCGGCGACCAACAAATTGCTGCCGCAACTGGTGAAGGACGGCACGTTTCGCGCCGACCTGTACTACCGCCTCGCCGTGATCGAGCTGAAGATCCCGTCACTCGAAGAGCGGGGCGCCGTCGACAAGATTGCGATCTTCAAGGCGTTCATCGCGCAGATCGTCGGCGCCGAGCGTCTGGCTGCTTTGCCCGACCTGCCGTACTGGCTCGCCGATGCCGTGGCCGACACCTATTTCCCCGGCAATGTGCGCGAGCTGCGCAACCTGGCCGAGCGCATTGGCGTAACCGTGCGCCAGATCGGCGCGTGGGATGCGGCGCGCCTGCAACGCCTTCTTGCGCTGGCGCGCACCAGCCAGCCGGTGCCGGCGGAGAGCGTCGCCGAGGTGCTGGTGGACCGCAGCAAATGGGACATGGCCGAACGTAACCGCGTGCTGGCCGCGCTCGACGCGAACGGTTGGCGTCGCCAGGATACGGCGCTCTATCTCGGCATCAGCCGCAAGGTGCTGTGGGAGAAGATGCGCAAGTACCAAATTTTTGACGAAGAGCCCGAAACACGCGAAAGTGAGTAATAATGAGACGGTTGTACTAAAACAAAAACTGTTCAAGCAGGAATTACATGGACCGAAAGTCGAAACTACGACAGATTGCCCTCGCCGCAGTCATCGCGATGGGGGCAGCGCGGGGTGTCAATGCGCAGGCTCTGCCGGACAGCAGCGCGAGTGCTGGCGCCGTGAGCGGCGTTGTTTCCCAGCCAGGCACGACGGCGGCGTTGCCGGCAACTTCACAGGCGGGACAGGCCCAGACTTCCGCGCTCACGCCCGACGAAGCGAAGCAATCCGCCGCGGGCAACGTGGCGGAATTGCAGCAAATGATCCACGGTTCGGATCTGAGCGAATTGCGCACCACCTATAACGGTAGTTACGGCGCGAGCTTGCTGTTTTACGGCAAGGAAATGACGTACTACGTGGCGCTGTTCCAGCAGAAAAATTTCTGGCGGGTCATCAAGACGCAGGACGCGGCGCGTGCCGACATGATCTATAAGGATTTCGTGCGTCAGACGGTGCAACTGTCGGACGTCGAGATTCGCCGCACGCAACTCGAGGCGCAGAAGGCGTTCACGGAGCGGATGATCGCGCTGTCGCAGGACCGTGCGAACCGCCTGCAAGCGGACCTGGATGTTGCGCGTCAGCAGCAGACCATCGTGGCGAGCCAGCAGCAGCAAACGCGCGCCGAAGCCACGGCGCTCGCTCAGCAGAAAGCTTCCGCGCAAGATCAGTTGCGTGCCGCGCAGCGTCAGGTGCGCGAGTTGCAACGCCAGTTGGAAAGCGGTTTGCCCTCGCACTGAGGGCGATGCTCTGAGGACTGTCGGCTGGGCAGGGCGGCGCGGGATTGGAGATGCCGCCCGACACCTGCCCGCTGTGCTTGCTCCACAAGCAGCGCATGCCACCCTCGGCATGCGACCTCTGCGATACCTCATCTGACGAGCACGCGCTCAAGGGTCCACGCTTGACGCATTGCATCTGCGCAGGCGAGCCCAACGTCCACGACATCATTTCGCTGTGCCCACGTGATACATCAGTGCGGCAATTTCTAGCGCCGCTTTTTTCCCTCCGGAGACGCCTCTTTGTCCTCCACGTGATGCGGGTCTCCCGTGTCCACGGCGATCGGATCGCTGGCGGGAAAACTTTCCTCGAGTGCCTCATCGAGCCTGTTGTCCGCGGACTCAGCGGATTCGGCGGGCGTTTTCGTTTCGGCTTTGTGAGTTTCGTGTTGCTTCTTGCTGGTCATGACGTGCTCCGTGAGAAGAGAGTCGGCAATCCAGCATAGCGCAAAGCGGGCGCCGGCGAATATCGACCGAATGGCTTAGGACTTCGCGCCGTGAGCGTCTGCTTCAAAAGCGCGAGGCGAACGAGCGGGGAGGCGAAGCGGCGTCGTCAATAAAAACTTAAAACCAATGCGCATCAGCTCGTTTTCCGTGTGTCGACGCAAAGCGGCGCGGGAAAAACAAAATCAATCGCCGATCGTGTTGGCCGGAAGACCGCAACGCATGTCGCGAACCGGCAGTGTCGAGCTCGGGAGGAGCGCAACCAGGAACCCGTGAACAACAAGGCAGCGAAAACCATGAACCGGAAAAAAACTGCGTGCGCACAGCGCCTCAACGCGTCACACGTCGTGGAAGCAGAACTGGAACATCTGGATTGGGCAACGAGGCAACCGGCGCAGCGCATGCTGGACGCCTGCTATTGGCGCCGCCGCGTGCTGGCGGTCAAATGCGGATTCGAACTGACGGAACTGCAGGTGATGCGCCTGGAAAAGATCTTGCAGCGGCTCGGCCATTCAACGGAGTAGCCGAGCGCTGTTGCGGCAACTTACTCGGTGCCGCCATTACCACCATTACCACCATTACCACCATTACCACCATTACCACCATTACCACCGCCGTTGCCACCGTGACTGCCGCCACCATGGTGGCCGCCGCCATGATTACCACCGTCGCCGCCCGTGCCGAACAAACGACGGCGGCGCGTCACGACCACGGGGCCGTCCGACGTGCTGCTGCTACGATCTGACGCAGGCCGGTCCGAAGACGGCGCGCCATACGAATCGCGCGGTTCACGCGGTTCGCGCGGCTCACGGTGATCGCGCGGCTCGCGCGAACCGTGCGGACCGCGCGTGGTGTGCTCGCCGTGCGACGGACGCCCCGCGCGCGGAGCCGGACGCGTGCCGGTGTCGAGCTGGATCGTCGAGATCGCGCGCTTGTAGATGCCTTGCAGGCCGACAGGCGTGCGCAGCATCACCAGATACTGATCGAACGACTCGATGCACCCGGTCAGGCGGATGCCGTTGACAAGGTAGATCTCAACGCGCTTTCGTTCTTTGCGCGCGGCGTTCATGAAGTCGTTTTGCGGATGCGATTCTGCGGAAGCCATGGACAATTCAGGTTAGAAAGACGGTTGTTCGCCGCGATTCTACCCTGTGTGGGGGCGGAACGCGTCGGCGGGCGAACTGCGTCCACTATAACGGCTTGTGGACACATAAGCATCTGATAACTATTGACTGTAACGTTGCGTTACGAATCTGCGGACGAATGCCGCATTCTTCCGCCACCCGCAGGCCTTCGCGGCGCGGATGGCGGAAAAAGATAGCGCAGGGCTGCGCCTTCAGCGGAATAAACCACCGGCTGCCGGCGTTATATCAGGCATGGCGGCGCTGCATCGTGCGCGCGGCCGATCGGTTGCACGGTTCGCGCGAGGCGTCCGGGCGCCCACGAGGAGACTCACCATGAAACTATCCCGCATTCTCTCCGCCGTTTTCGTACTGCTGGCGCTCGCGGGCGGCACGCTCGCGACGAGCGCGTGCACGTCCGCGACCGATAGCAGCGCCTCCGGCACGAGTGGTGGCACGGGCAGCGGTGGCGGCTACTGAATGCCTCACGCCGGGTGAGTTTCGAAACTGAAGTGATTTCGTGGCTCCCGCAGTTGCGCCGCTACGCGCGCGCACTGACGGGTGACCGCGCCTGGGCCGACGACCTCGTGCAGGATACGGCGGAGCGCGCGCTCGCGCGCTGGGCGGCTTTCCGGCCGGACAGCAATCTGCGCGCGTGGCTGCTGACGATCCTGCGGCATCTCTACATCGACCAGTTGCGCGGCCGCCGCGAGATTGCTGTCGACGAAGAGAGCGCGCCGTGGCGCAATCTCGAAGCGCCGCAGGGTGAAGTCGACGGGCTCGTGCTGCGCGATCTGCAGCGCGCGCTGTATTGTCTGCCGGTCGAACAGCGCGAAGTGCTGTTGCTGGTCTGCGTGGAGGATCTGTCTTATCAGGAAGCGTCGCGCGCACTCGGCGTGCCGATCGGCACGGTCATGTCGCGGTTGTCGCGCGCGCGCGAACATATGCGCGCGTTGCTGACGGAGGGGCCGGCTCAAGGCCCGGCGCGTAAAACTCCGCCGTTGAAAGTAGTGAGAAACCCGTGATGAATAACGACGACTACGATTCCAGCTTGCCCGAAGGGCTCGACCTGCGAGCGCTGTCGGCGTTTGTCGACGATGAATTGCCGGGCGCGGAGCGCGCCGCGATCGAGGCGCAACTGCACCAGCATCCGCAGGCCGCCGCGCGCGTGGCCGCCTGGCGCGCGCAGAAATCCGCATTGCGGGCTTTGTGCGGCGCGCCGCCGCGCAGCGAGCGTGACGAGCGCAATCAACGCCGTGCGGACGATGCCGCCGACGAACCGGCCTTCATCGTGTTGCGCCGGAACACGCCATGGTGGCAGCGAGTGGGCGTCGCGGCTTGCTGGCTGGCGGCAGGCGCCGGGCTCGCGCTGGCTCTGGGTCCGCTCGCGCCGCGTCTGACCGGTGGCGCGTGGGGCGGTTTGGGCGGCCAGCCGCCGAGCTTCGCCCAGCGCGCGGACATCGCTTATGCGGTGTACACGCCGGAGCGTCGTCACCCGGTGGAGGTCGCGGCCAGCGAAGAAGAGCATCTGATCAACTGGCTCTCCAAGCGGCTGAACCGGCCGCTCTCGGTGCCGTCGTTGCAGGAATATGGCTATTCGCTGGTGGGCGGGCGGCTGTTGCCCGGCGAAGCGGGACCGGCCGCGCAATTCATGTACGAGAACGGCAGCGGCGCGCGGCTCACGCTTTACGTCACCGGCACTTCGCGCGACGAAACCGCGTTCCGGCTGTTGCGCGAAGGTAACCGGCGCACCTTCTACTGGATCAACGACGGCATGGGCTACGCGCTGTCCGGGCCGATCGCGGAAGGCAAACTGCGCACCATCGCGATCGACGTGTGCAGCGCGCTCGGCGGCAAACCGGAGTCCTGGCAGTAGCGGTGTTCGCAGGCGCGAAACGCCGTCGCGCGGCGCTGCAATACGCGGTAACCGAAACCGCCGGCGTTGCAGCGGCGCAAGCGGAATAGCGTCGCGCGGCACTTCGTTTACTCGGTGCTGGATCGTGTTGTCCTCGCGTGCGCATGCGCGGCACGGTTTCGAGCAAGGCAAACCGACGGTGTCTTAACGGCGCCGACACGTTTTTTGCGGGTCGCAACGCCGGTGCGTCGAGGCAGCAAAATCATGTTCACATTTCATCTTTTCGGCAGCCGGCCGTTTCGTGCCGCAGCCGGCCTGTGTTTTTGCGCCGCATGCGCGGCACCCGTCGAGGCGCAAGCGCTAGCGGATGCGGTTTCAGCCGATACGTCGACCTGCCGTTTCGTGGTGGGGCAGGCGGAAATCGACGGCGTCATGCAGCAGATCACCGGCCGCGCGTGCCTGCAAGCGGACGGCACGTGGCAGATCGTCGAAGACGATGCCGCCGCGCAGGCCTTGGCGGATGGGCCGGTCTACTACTACGATCCATGGTATTGGGGGCCACCGGTCGTGTTCGGTGTCGGCGTGTCGTTCGTGTTCGTCGACCGCTTTCATCATTTTCATCACATGGATCATGTGCGCTACATGCACGGCGTGCGCGGACCGTATGGCGTGGGCGGCCATGGCGGTTGGCGCGGTGCGCCGCCCACCCGCTCGTGGGGTGGCATGTCGCATGGCGGCGGTGGAATGCGCCGCTAACCCGCTGCCGCTCGCGCGCGCGACGGCCAAGGAGATGCTTTGATTCGCAGCTTGCCGCCGAAGGTATCCGCCGCGCAGTTCGATCGCGCGCTCGCCGCCTGGCGCTCGATTGTCGGCGAGCCGCAAGTGGTCACCTCGGCGGACGGGCTCGCCGCGTATCTCGATCCGTTCGCGCCCGGCGAGCGCGAGGCGTTTTCGGCGAGTGCCGCGCTCTTGCCTGGCTCCGTCGACGAGATTCGCGCGATATTGCGGATTGCCAATCAATTTCGCATTCCGCTGTGGACCGTCTCGACCGGGCGCAACTTCGCCTATGGCGGAGCGGCGCCGCGACTCGCCGGTTCGGTGGTGCTCGATCTGCACCGGATGAACCGCATCATCGAAGTGAACGAGACGATGGGATACGCGCTGGTCGAGCCGGGCGTGAGTTATTTCGATCTGTACGCGTATTTACGCGAGAAAGGCTACAAGCTGTGGGTCGATCCGCCCGCGGCCGGTTGGGGCAGTGTGGTCGGCAATACGCTCGAGCGCGGCTTCGGCTATACGGATTACGGCGATCATGCGGCGGCGCAATGCGGCATGGAAGTGGTGCTGGCCAATGGCGACGTGTTGCGCACGGGAATGGGCGGGATCGAAATCGGCACCGCGTGGCAGTTGTATCAACCGGGCTTCGGCCCCTCGTTCGACGCGATGTTCATGCAGTCGAACTACGGCATCGTCACCAAGCTGGGCGTCTGGCTGATGCCCGCGCCGCCCGCATATCTGCTGGGCGAAATCCAGTTTCGCCATGAAGCGGATCTCGAAGCGATCGTGGAGACTTTGCGTCCGCTGCGGCTCGATGAAACGATCCGCAATCATGCGGTGATCGAAGGCGGCCTGCGCCGCGCGGCCGGCTTGTCGGCACGCGCGCAGTGGTATGACGGGCCGGGCGCGATGCCCGAGCGCGCGGTGGCCGCCATGCTCGACAAGCTGAACGTGGGCCGCTGGAATCTGCATTTCGCGCTATACGGTACGCCTGAATTGATCGACGCGCGTTATGCAATCGTGCAGCGCGCGTTTGCCCGCATGCCGCAGGCGCGGTTCTCCGCCACGCGCTATGCGGGCGATGCGCAGCCCACGGCGGGCGGCGACCGCAATCTCGCCGGCATTCCCGCGATGAGCGCGTTTCGCATGCTCGACTGGCGCGGCGGCGCGGGCGCGCATGTCGACTTCGCGCCGGTGTGCCCGGCGACCGGGCGCGACGCGTTGCGTCAATACACTATGGTCAAAACGCGCGCCGCGGAGTACGGCTTTGATTACTACGGCGGTTTTACGGCGGGCGCGCGCCATCTGCATCACATCTTCGCGGCGATTTTCGACCGCGACGACGCGAACCAGGTCGAGCAGGCCGGCGCGCTTTTGCGTTCGCTGATGAGCGACGCGCGCGCCGCCGGCTACGGCGAATATCGCGCGCATCTCGCGTATATGGATTTTGCCGCCGCCCAATACAGCTTCAACGACGGCGCCTTGCTGCGCCTCTCGGAAACGATCAAGGACGCGCTCGACCCGAACGGCATTCTCGCGCCGGGCAAGCAGGGCATCTGGCCGGCTGCGTGGCGCGACCGGCGAGGCTACACCTGAGGGCGCGTGTCGCCCGATATGACGACAGGAGCGAACCATGCATCGGCGCACTTTCATGATGACCGGCGCCTGCCTGCCGAGCGTGGCGGGCAGCGCGTGGCCGTGGCTCGCGCACGGCGCGGCGCGTAACAGCATGGTGGCGGTGGTCGATTCGACGCTCGCGCACGGCGTCGCGCTTGCCGAATATGCCGCGCACAGGCAGTGGCCGATTTTCGAAACCGGCGACGATATTGGCGTGCTCTGGTACACGACCCTCGCACCGCTGCTCGGCGCGACGTCCGCGCGATCGGCGCCGAGGTTGATCGGCCTCACGCGCGCCTCGGATTTCTTCGTCCTTGGCGAATTCGCGACCCGTGCGGGACACCGGATCGAACGGAGTGACGAGCACGGGACGGGCGCCCACGCGCAACCGGTCCATGTCGCCTTCGCGTTCGCGCCGCGCTAGAACCTGTACGCCTTGTTCTTCGGATCGAACGTCGAATCGTCGAAGGTTTTCGGCGTGATGGTTTCGAACACGATCCGCTCGAAGATATTGCCGTTGTTGTCGTAAGACTCGACGGAGCGGAAATACGGGTGCCGCAGATCGAGGCCGAGCGTTTCTTTTTTCGCGTAGAACTGCGGCTGGCCGTTCGGCGTTTCGAAGGTGAAGGCCACCACGCGCACGCCGTCGATGGTTTTCACGTCTATCGTGGTCGAGCGCGGCAAGCCGGCCTCGGCGTATTTCTTGCCCTCGGCGAGGTACTGATTCGCGATGTATTCGGTACCGAGATCGCGCACGTCATGGTTCGACTGCGCGCGGGCGAGGACGCCGTGCAGCGAGGTCCACAACGGCATCACGTTCAGGATGCCGCCCAGGTGTCCGTACATTTCGTCGGTCCGCCTGGACTCGTCGTAGATGACTTCCTGGCCCGCGTGCGCGCCGTCAGGCAGCCACTTTGCGTAGATTCGCAGCGGGTCGCGCGCGAGGCGCACCAGCATGTGATCGGGCTTATCGGGCCATTGGCCGTGAATGCGTTCCGAACGCAACATGGTGAACTCGTACGACGGATAACCGTTCGGCCCTTCCTTGATATAACGCGGCAACGCGAGCGGATCGAGCGACTGGAATAGCGCGACCAGTTGCGCGTCGTCGAGCTTTTCCATGGCGCCGCTTTGCTGTGCGGCACGCAGCCATTTGACCTGCTGATCCAGCGTGAGCTTGCCGACCTGCGAGGACGGCGTGGCCGGCGCCTTGAGGGTGCTGACGGTATCGAGCGCGGGCGGTGTATCGTCGTTTTGCGCGAATGCGTGAGGCGAGGCCAGCGCGACCGCGCTCGCCACGAGCGCCGCGAGCAGCAGTCTGCGCGACGGCGCGCTTTGCAACGGCGCATGGAGCGACGCCCGTATACCGGCGGCCTGCGTCGAAACACGGGGGAGAGGCATGAAGGCCGACGTGCGGCATGAGCGTGCGGACATGCGGTGCTTCATGAATCTCTCCGTAAGGTGACGCGAGGCGCAATCCCAGTCAGGCAGGCTTTTGCTTCGCGAGTTCCTCGTCTCGCAGCGCGCGGCGCAGAATTTTGCCCACGTTGGTTTGCGGCAGCTCGTCGCGGAACTCGACGAGCTTCGGCACCTTATAGCCTGTCAGGTTCTTGCGGCAGTGGGCAATCACCTGTTCGGCCGTCAGCGAAGCATTGCGCTTGACGATGAACACCTTCACCCGTTCGCCCTGTGCGGCGTCGGGCACGCCGATGGCCGCCACTTCCCGCACGTCCGGATGCGCGGCGATCACGTCTTCGATTTCGTTCGGATAGACGTTGAAGCCCGACACCAGGATCATGTCCTTCTTCCGGTCGATCAGGCGGATATAGCCGCGCGAATCCATCACGCCGATGTCGCCCGTGGCGAGCCAGCCGTCGTCGTCGATCACCTTGGCGGTTTCGTCCGGGCGGTTCCAGTAGCCTTTCATCACCTGCGGCCCCTTCACGCACAATTCGCCCGCCTCGCCGATGTTCGCCCAACTGCCGTCGTCTTTCCTGAAACGCACGTGGGTGGACGGCGCGGGCAAACCGATCGAGCCTTCGAAGTCACGCATGTTGTTCAGATCGACCGGATTCATCGACACGATCGGCGAGCATTCGGTCAACCCATATCCCTCGATGATCGGCTTGCCGGTAACCGCCTTGAAGCGCTCGGCCACCGATTTCTGCGTGGCCATGCCGCCCGCCATGGCGAGCTTCAGATTCGAGAAGTCGCGCTTGCAGAACTCCTCGTTTTCGAGGAAGGCGTTGTAGAGCGTATTCACGGCCGTCATACCGGTGAATTTCTCGTGACGGATGATCATCATCACGCGTTTCATGTCGCGCGGATTGGCGATCAGAATGTTGCGCCCGCCCAGCCCCATGAAGATCAGCGCGTTCACGGTCAATGAATAGATGTGGTAGAGCGGCAGCGGCGTGAGCACGGTTTCGATGTCGCCGGTCAGTTGACCTTCGGACCACGCTTTCGCCTGCAGCAGATTGGCGATGATGTTCTTGTGCGTGAGCATCGCGCCCTTGGCGACGCCGGTCGTGCCGCCTGTGTACTGCAGGAACGCGATGTCCGCATGCGTGGGGTGCACGGGTGTCAGCGGCCGCGAGTAGCCGATCGACAGCGCCTCGAGGAGCGGCACGGCCTTCGGCAGGTTGTACGCGGGCACCATCTTCTTCACGTGCCGGAGCATGAAGTTGAGCAGGCGTCCCTTCAGATTCAGGCCGTCGGCGAGCAGATCGCCGAGACCCGTCACGATGACGTTCTGCACTTTGGTGCCGGGCAGCGCGTCTTCGACCGTCTTCGCGAAGTTCTCGAACACGATGATGGTTTGCGCGCCACTGTCTTTCAACTGGTGCGCGAGTTCGCGCACCGTATAGAGCGGATTCACGTTCACCACCACGCCGCCGGCTTTCAGCACGCCGAACAGCGACACCGGGTACTGGAACGTGTTCGGCAACATGATCGCCACGCGTTCGCCAGGTTTCACGCCGACGCTTTGCAGATACGCGGCGAACGCGCTGGCCTTGCGGCCGAGTTCGCCGTAGGTCAGGTTCGCGCCCACGCTCACATACGCCACGCGCTCGCGGAACTGCGCAATGCATTCGTCGAAGAACTGCACGACCGATTCGTACTGGTTGACGTCGATGTCGTGCGGCACGTCCGCCGGATAGGACGCGTACCAGATGCCGTCGGTGTTGGGCGCGTGGGTTGCCGCGCTCGGCGCCGCGGAATCCGTGGCGAGCGGGAAAGGGGTGTGAGTGGGCTGCGTCATGATCGTCTCCTCCCATGCAAAGCTTGATGCGGAATAATCGCTGAAGCTAGGGCTTCATCTATTTGTATGCTGATCCTACGGCCGTTCACCGCTCCAGAATCGCCACCACACCCTGGCCGCCCGCCGCGCAGATCGAAATCAAACCGCGCGCGGTGCCGGCCGGTTTGTCGAGTTGCGCGAGCATTTTCGCGAGGCCGGCGACAATGCGTCCACCTGTCGCGGCAAACGGATGACCCGTTGCCAACGAGCTGCCGTTCACATTCAATTTTGCCCGGTCGATTGCCCCGAGCGCGCCTGGCAAACCGAGTCGCGTGCGGCAATACTCGTCATCCTGCCACGCCGTGAGCGTACACAACACCTGTGCGGCAAACGCTTCGTGGATTTCGTACAGATCGAAGTCCTGCAAGCTCAGTCCGGCGCGCGCGAGCATGCGCGGCACGGCGTACGCGGGCGCCATCAGCAGGCCTTCTTTCTTGTCGAAGAAGTCGACGGCCGCGGTCTCGGACCAGCTCAGATACGCGAGCACAGGCAATCCGTGCTGCGCTGCCCAGTCCTCGCTCGCGAGCAGCACGGCGGAGGCGCCGTCGGTGAGCGGCGTCGAATTGCCGGCGGTGAGCGTGCCGGCGTCGCGGTCGAACACGGGCTTCAGGCTCGCGAGTTTTTCGAGCGTGAGGTCGGCGCGCAGATTGTTGTCGCGCGCGAGTCCCCGGTACGGCGTCATCAGGTCGTTGACGAAGCCGCGTGCGTACGCCTGGTTGAGCTTGCGGTGGCTGTCGTAGGCGAGCACGTCCTGCGCCTCGCGCGAAATGTTCCAGCGCTTGGCCATCAGCTCGCAATGCTCGCCCATCGAGAGGCCCGTGCGCGGCTCGCCGTTGCGCGGCAGAAGCGGCTTGAAAAACATGCCGGGCCGCAGCTTGGTCAGCGCGCCGACGCGTTGACCAGTGCTTTTGCCGCGATTCGCCTCGAGCAGAATTTTGCGCATCCGCTCGTTGACGCCGATCGGCGCGTCGGAAGTCGTATCGACGCCGCCCGCAATGCCCACCTCGATCTGTCCCAACGCGATCTTGTTGGCGACGAGAATCGCGGCTTCGAGTCCGGTGCCGCAGGCCTGCTGCACGTCGTAGGCGGGCGTTTCCCTGGCGAGCGTGGTGGACAGCACGGATTCGCGCGTCAAATTGAAGTCGCGCGAATGCTTGATGACGGCGCCCGCCGCGACTTCGCCCAGCCGTTCGCCGTGCAGGTTGTAGCGGTCGATCAGGCCTTGCAGCGTGAAGGTCAGCATGTCCTGATTCGACGCGGTTGCGTAGGCGGTGTTCGAGCGGGCGAACGGAATGCGGTTGCCCCCGACAATGGCGACGCGGCGTACGGCTGGCTGCGGGTTGGACATGCTCGGCTCCTTCGGGTCGTTCCCTGGTTATTGAATGGGCGAATGATGCGACTGCTGCGATGATCGACTGCGGCGGTCCTGATCGTGCTGACCGTTCTGACCGTCCTGATAGAACAACGATTTCAGCCGGTTCTGATTCCATGACTCGATGCACGCCGCGCGCACCTCATTGCAGTCTCCACTGCATGCGGCCGCGCAAATGCGGCTTTTGCCCGCTGATGTCGCGCACTTCGATGTCGCGTTCGATCAGCGAAGGCGACGCGCTCCACAGCGACGCTTCGCCGGGCAGCAGCATCGGCAGTTTGAATTCGGCGCTGAGCGTGGCTTCCGCGAGCGGCTTGGGCGGTTGCAGCGCGGAGGCGGCGCGCGCCAGCGTCCACATGCCATGCGCGATGGCGCGCGGAAAACCGAACGCCTTCGCCGACAAAGCGGTCAGATGGATCGGGTTGTAGTCGCCCGATACGCCGGCGTAGTCGCGGCCCAGTTGCGATGCGAGTTGCCAGCGCGCGATGCGTTGCAGCGGTTCGGGCCCGAGCTCGAGCGGATCGAGCGCACTGCCGCTCGCCGGCACGCCGCGCTTCAGATAAACGCTGTCGCCGTCCCACACCGCTTCGCCGCGCCGGTACATGCGGGTATGGAGCACGAACGCCTGGCCTTTGTCGTGGCGCAGCAGCGCGCCGAATTCCACCTCGACGCGCAGCATGTCCTTGTAGGCGAGCGGCCGGCGCAGGCGCACGTGGTTGGCCAGATGCACGAGCCCGAGCGCCGGCCACGGAAACGCCGGGTCGGTCAGCATCAGCAGATGCAGGGGAAAAGCGAGCAGGTGCGGATACGTGAGCGGCACGCCGTGCTCGGGGATGAAGCCGCACACGCGCGCATAGCGCCAGATCGGGCCGGGGTCGAGGGGGACGGCGGGACGCACGAGGCGCAGCGGCGGCAGATGCGTCTCGCGCCCGCGTTTGACGACGCCGGACAACGCGCGCGCATAGAGCTTCGCGGGCGCCGGCAAGGTCTCGATCACGACGGTCTTCGGCCGCGCCGTGTTCGATGCATGACCGCCGCCGAACGGGTGCCCCGGCTCGCTCATGATCACGCTCCAATCAGGCTTTGACCGCACACGCGCACGACCTGGCCGCTCACGCCGGCCGATCCCGGATGCGCGAGCCACGCGATGGTCTGCGCGACGTCGACCGGCTGGCCGCCCTGGCTCATCGAATTCATGCGACGCCCGGCTTCGCGGATGGTCAGCGGAATCTTCGCGGTCATCTGCGTCTCGATGAAGCCGGGTGCCACCGCATTGATCGTGATGCCACGCGCGCGCAGCGACTGCGCCATGCTCTGCACCCGGCCGATCACGCCTGCCTTCGAGGTGGCGTAATTGGTCTGGCCGAGATTGCCGGCAATGCCGCTGATCGACGACACGCCGATGATCCGGCCGCCATCGCGCAGAATGCCGGCGGCGAGCAGCGCGTCGTCGATCCGCTCCTGCGCGGACAGGTTGATGTCGATCACGCTTTGCCACGCGGCGTCGGTCATCTTCGCGATGGTTTTGTCCTTCGTGATGCCGGCGTTGTGCACGACGATATCCACGCCCTGTTCGTCGAGCGCGGCGGCGATTTGCGCGGGCGCTTCGGGGGCGGCGATGTCGAACGCGAGCGCGGTGCCGTTCAGCTGACGCATGGTCGCGTCGAGCGCCTCGCGCGCTGAAGGAATGTCGATGCCGATCACGTGCGCGCCTTCGGCCGCCAGCACGCTCGCAATCGAGGCGCCGATGCCGCGCGCGGCGCCCGTCACGATCGCGCGCCGGCCCGCGAGCGGCTGCTGCCAGTCGAACGCCGGCATGGCCTCATGGCCCGCGCCGGCAGCGGCGATGCGTACGACCTGACCCGACACATAAGCCGAACGTGGTGACAGAAAGAATCGCAACGTCGCTTCCGCGCCGTTCTCGGCGCCTTGCTCCACATAGACGAGATTGGCGGTGATGCCACGCCGGGCTTCCTTGCCGAGCGAACGCGTGAGGCCTTCGAGCGCGCGCTGCGCGGTCCACTGACGTGGCGTCGCACAGCTTTCCGGCGGCCGTCCCAGCACGATGATGCGCCCGCACTTGCCGAGCGAGCGCAGCGTGTCGTGAAAGAAGCCGTGCAGCGGTTCGAGCTGAGTGCTGTCTTCGATTCCGCTCGCGTCGAACAGCAGGGCCGCGAGCTTGCCTTGCGATGCAGAGTCGGCAGGTTCGAAACGGCCCGTCATGAGACCGTGGCGATTGGCGAGCGGCACCCATAGCCCGGCGCTCTCATGCGCGACGCTCGTCACGCCGATGCTGGCCACGAGATTTGCGAGCGCGTCGAGCAACTGCGGTTCACGGCCCGCACCGATCGCCACCAGGCCGCCGAACTCGGGCTGGTCGGCGCGAAAGCGGCGCAGCACCTCGGGCCTGGGCAGGCCGAGCGAGCGCGCAAGACGCGCGCCGAACGGCGAATTGACGAAGTTCAGATAAGAGTCGTTCATATTATTGGTTGCTCCGCTGGCCACGCCTCGAAGGAAGCCGCCCGCCTCAAAGGGGTTCGTCTTTGGGGAATCGGGGGCGTCGAACGTGTGTCAGTGTGCACCGAGTTCGGCGCACGCGGCGCGCCTTGCCCGGATGTTTTTTTCAGGCCGGCGCAGGGCTCAGGCCGCGAGCTCCAGCGCCTTTTCCAGGGTCTCCTTGCGCTTTTGCAGGTTGGCGAGCATGTCGAAGTCGGCGGGGAAGTCGTCCACCTTCACGACTTGCGCGCCATAACGCGCGTAATCGTCCAGCACGCGGCGCTCGTCGGCGTCGAGCAGGCCTTTTCTCTGTGCCGCTTCGGTCCATGCGGCCAGTTGCGGCAGGCTCTGCGGCATTGGTTCGAGCAGGCCTTGCTTGACCGCTTCACGCAGCTTCTGGTCGATCTGCGTGAAGCGCGGGTTCAGCTCGAACACCAGCTCGCCGTAACCGAGCGCGTCGACATCCGGATGCGGCACGTACGAATCGGACACCAGACGGTTGCGCGCGGCGCCAGGTGTCTGCATGAGTTCCGCGATTTCGCTGCCGAGGCGGTCGGACGGTTCGCGGTGGGGCAACCCGAACGGGAACGCGAGCACGCGCACGAGGCCGGCGGCGAGACGGTTCGGATAGTTGGCGAGCACGCCGTCGAGCGCATGTTGCGCCTTGTACAGCGAATCCTCCACGCCCCAGCGAACCAGCGGCAGGTCTTCTTCCTGACGGCCTTCGTCTTCGAAACGCTTGAGCGTGGCCGAGATCAGATAGAGCTGCGAGAGCACGTCGCCCAGACGCGCGGAGATGCGCTCACGGCGTTTCAGGTCGCCGCCGAGCACGAACATGGAGACATCGGCGAGCAGCGCGAACGCGGTGGACAGGCGCGTGGCCGCACGATAGTAAGCATGCAGCGGTGCATACGCCGTGCGCGGTTTGACGATGAACGCGCCACCCGTCACGCCGTACACGAAACTGCGCACCACGTTGGACAGCGTGAAGCTGACGTGGCCGAAGAACGCCGCGTCGAAATCGCGCAGCGCGCGGGCGCGATCCGTTTCGCGCGTGGCGGCCATTTCCTTCAGAACATACGGATGGCAGCGGATCGCGCCCTGGCCGAAGATGATGAGGCAGCGCGTGAGAATGTTCGCGCCTTCCACGGTGATCGCGATCGGCACCTGCTGATAGGCGCGCGCGAGAAAGTTCGACGGCCCCATGCAGATGCCCTTGCCGGCGGCGATATCCATGCCGTCGTTGATGACCATGCGGGCGCGCTCGGTGATGTGATATTTGGCGATCGCCGAAATCACCGAGGGCTTTTCGCCGAGATCCACCGCATGCGCCGACAGGCGGCGCGCGGCGTCCATCACGTACAGGTTGCCGCCCATGCGGCCGAGCGCTTCCTGCACGCCCTCGAACTTGCCGACGGCGGTGCGGAACTGGCGACGAACCGCGGCGTAGGCGCCGGTGCCGCGCACGGCGATTTTCGCCATCCCCACATTCGAAGACGGCAGCGAAATCGCCCGGCCCGCGGCCAGACATTCCATCAGCATGCGCCAGCCGTTGCCGACCTGGGCGCGCCCGCCGATCACCCAGTCGAGCGGAATGAAGACGTCCTTGCCCGAGTTCGGGCCGTTCTGGAACACGGCGTTGAGCGGCCAGTGACGGCGGCCGATGTTCACGCCCGGATGGTCGGTCGGAATCAGCGCGCAGGTGATGCCGGGTTCGTTGTCCGTGCCGAGCAGATGGTCGGGATCGAGCGCGCGAAACGCGAGGCCGAGCACGGTGGCGATCGGTCCGAGCGTGATGTAGCGCTTGTCCCACGTCACGCGAAAACCGAGCGTCTCGCGGCCCTCGAACGTGCCTTTGCACACGATGCCGACGTCCGGAATCGCCGCCGCGTCGGAACCCGCGTATGGGCTCGTCAACGCGAAGCAGGGGATTTCCTCGCCGCGTGCGAGGCGCGGCAAATAGTGGTTTTTCTGCTCGTCGGTGCCGTAGTGCATCAGTAACTCGGCCGGGCCGAGCGAGTTCGGCACCATCACCGAAACGGCGGCGGCCGAGCAGCGCGTGGCGAGCTTCATGATGACCTGCGAATGCGCGTAGGCGGAGAACTGCTTGCCGCCGTACTGCTTCGGAATGATCATGCCGAGAAAGCCGCGCTCCTTGATGAACTGCCAGGTGGTCGGCGACAGGTCCTGCCAGACCATGGTGGTTTCCCAATCGTTCGCGAGATCGCACAACTGCTCGCATTCGACGTCGAGGAACGACTGCTCTTCCGCTGTCAGCGTGGCGGGACCGTAGCCGAGCAGCTTGTCCCAGTGCGGGCGTCCCGAGAACAGTTCCGCGTCCCACCAGACCGTGCCGGCTTCGATCGCATCACGCTCGGTCGGCGACATCTCCGGCAGGATCTTGCGGAAGATGTCGAGCACCGGTTTCGCGAGCCACGCGCGGCGCAGCGGCTTGAGCGCGAGTACGAGAGCAGGCAGGACGAATACGATGGCGAGCAGCGTCGTGGCCAGCGGTCCCGCCGCGCCGCTCACATGCGCGGCCGCGACCCAGACGATCATGAAGGCAAGCCACCAGACGGCGCGTGCCTGAACGTAGACGAGCGCGAAAGCGGCGATGACGAGCACTAGGATGAACCACGGCATGACGTTTCCTCCTGTTTCGATGGTGCGTGCGAACGCATCCACGGGGCGCGGATGGTGCGCGTTCTAATGATTTTGTTTCCGGCGAGCGGGATGCTTTGTCGCGCGTCCGGGTGTTGCCTGCGTTTCGCTTTCCTGTCGAGCCTGCTTCGTTGGCGTGTCGCGTTTGTAGTTCGACAGCGCGGCGACGCTTAGGTGCGGGACTTAGACGTTCTGCTCAGGTTGCTGGTCAGGTCGTTGCTCAGGTATGCAGCGTTCATGATGTCCGGTCGCCTTCCTGCTGAGTGTGTATCGGGAACGTGTTGCTTCTCTGATGCTGACCGGCTGTGTAGGGATTGCCGGTCGAGGATTCTTTCGATGCTGCGGCGTGCTTAACGTTGCGTGGGTTGCTTGCATGGTGCGGCGGCGATCCGGTTATTGCCTTGCATGGGCGCTCCGTGCGGACGGCTCACGACAGTGCCGTCCGCGCCGGTTCAACGCTATGCCGTGCCGTGCAACGCCTGCTGAAACGCCCCCGCTTCCATAGTGCCGCCATGCCGTTCGCCTTCCGATACGGACGGAAAGGGCGACGCCGACGCCGATTCGCCCGACTCGCGTGCCGCGCTCGTCGCGCTCGCCGCGCTTTCCGTGCCGTCTCCAGTCGCGCATTCCGAGCCGCCTTCAGTCGCGTCGCCCAGCACCGCGGCGAACACGGCCAGTTGCGAGCCGTCGGGCAGCGGTGCCTTGAGCGCGGCCACCATCAGCGAGGCGAGACGTGCGATGAGCTGCAGATCGTTCATCGACTTGCCTTGCGAAAACTCGGAAAGCAGACTGTCCGTGTCGGTGCCGGCCAGCACGCCCGAGAGCGCGCCGATCGCAAAGTGAAGGCGCCAGCCGAGTTCCTCGCGCGGCAGATGCGGCAGCGCGCGTTGGAACGCATCAAAAAAGCGCACCGCCACGGAAGCGTAATGCCCGTTCAGAAAGTCGCGAATGAACGACGACGGGTCGGTATAAGCGCGGCCGAGCAAACGCAGAAACGCCTTGCCACCCACGCGCGGATCACGTGACAGGCGCAGCGCCGGAATGAACATCGCGCCGAGCACATGCTCGCAGGTCAGGCGCTCGCCGAGCATGGCGTCGAAGCGGTCGAGCAGCTTGAGCCGCTCCTGATTGAGACGGTCGAGACGGCGTGACAGCATCGAGTGGATCAGCGACTCCTTGCTGCCGAAGTGATAGTTCACTGCCGCGAGATTCACTTCGGCGCGCGAAGTGATCTGGCGCAGCGACATGGCCTCATAGCCGCATTCGATGAAAAGCGTTTCGGCGGCGTCGAGGATGCGGGACTTCGTATCGCCGGCATGCCGGCCTGTTGTGCGAACTGCCATGTTGCGTCTCCCAGTTGCCGGGCATCCGGCCCGCAAACAAGCGATTCAAATGTTGATTTGAAACAGCCGTTTTTTTCAGGATAAGAAGGAATGGTGCGTGCGAGCAAGGGGTCGGTGTCGACTAACTCCTCTAGAAGACCTGACGAAGGTCGAGCTTTCCCTGCGCGCAGTGCGTCAAACCGCGCGGAAATAAAAAAGGCCGTTCCGATGAAAATCGGAACGGCCTCGTATTGCTTTGCTACCTGTGTTTGGCCCTGCTTCTGTTTGCTGACGCGTGCTTTGCGTCGCGGCGGTTCGAGCCGCCTTCGCAGGCTATTGTGCCTGATAACGCGCCAGCAAAATAGCTGTTTAGTTCGAACGCTTAAAGCTGTGCCGCCACCTGTTTGGCGGACTGCGTCATGTCGATGCCGCGGCGCTCGCGGCTGAACGGGATCAGCGCGGCGATCACCACCGCCACGATGCCGATCACGACCGCCATGATGAGCGCGTAGTTGTTGCCGTGCGCTTCAGCAGCGCTCGCCTGCAACGGGCCGTTGACCGACGCGATCAGATTGCCGAGCTGATACACGAGACCGGGGAACGTCGCGCGGATTTCGTCGGGCGAGATTTCGTTCAGGTGTACCGGAATTACACCCCAAGCGCCCTGCACCGAGATCTGCATCAGGAACGCGCCGAGCGCGAGCAGCACCGGCGTGCTCGAGAAGGCCCACAGCGGCAGCACCGGCAACGCGATCAACGCGGCGATGAAGATCGCGCGTTTGCGGCCGATCTTCTCGGACAACGAACCGAAGAACAGGCCGCCGCAAATCGCGCCGATATTCAGCGTGATCGTGATCCACGAGACCGTATGCGCGTCGAACTGATGCTGCACGCGCAGGAAGGTCGGATACAGATCTTGCGAGCCGTGCGAGAAGAAGTTGAACGCGGTCATCAGAACGATCGCGTACAGCGACAACTTGATGTTCTGCCTGAGCGTGGCGACGAGACCCGGTCGCGCTTTCTTTTCGAGCGTCTTGAAGGCGGGCGATTCCGGCACATGAGCGCGTACGTACAGCACGAGCAACGCCGGCAGCACGCCGACGAAAAACATGCCGCGCCAGCCGATGTATTGATAGAACACGCCGAACACGACCGAGGCGAGCAGATAACCGCTCGGATAACCGGCTTGCAGCAGACCCGAGACGATGCCGCGCGATTTCGGCGGCACGGTTTCCATGGTCAATGCGCCACCGACGCCCCATTCGCCGCCCATCGCGATACCGAACAGCGCGCGCAGCACGAGCAGGGTGGCCAGATTCGGCGAAAAGCCGGAGAGCAATTCCAGTAGCGAGAAGCACGCGATGTTGACCATCAGCGTGGGACGGCGGCCGTACTTGTCGGCGAGCCAGCCGAAAATCAACGCGCCGAGCGGACGCATCATCAAGGTCAACATAATGCCGAAGGCGACTTCGGGGATTTTTGTATTGAACTCCGCCGCGATATCTTTCAATACGAACACCATTAGAAAGAAATCGAATGCGTCGAGTGTCCAGCCCAGATAGGCGGCGATCGTGACGTTTCTCTGTTCCCGTGTCCAGCTCATTGATTGTTCTCCTGAGTCCCCGATATCCCGTGATCGGCCACGGGCGGCTGTGCAGCCCCGTACGCCCCCGTGGCATAGGCTTCGAGCGAGTGTACGCCGACTGTTAAACGCTTGCATGAATGAACGCGCGTTTATCGGTATTAATCCCTGGAGCCAATTTCACGCGGAATGGCGGTACATGTTTATGCGTCGGGTAAATGTAATTATTGTATTAATGGTGTGTGCAATAGAATGCGTAATCTGTAATGTTTTTCGGCTGTCATTGCGGTAATCCGGTCAGTTTGACTTAAGGTAATCCGCTTGCAGGTAGAGGTGACACTCCTGGAATTACGGTTGGCGACGGCGCGCACCGGCGGGTATAACAGCGGCTCGCGCGGCATTCGCGCCGCGCATACAAGGGAGACTAACCAATGACGATTCCGCATATATGCCTGCTCATCGTGGCGCTGCTGCCATTCCCGTGGACCATGCTGGCGAAGGTCAGCAAACGCTACGACAATCGCACGCCGCGCGCTTATCTTGCGAACCTCGAAGGCTGGCGAGCGCGAGCTCATGCGGCGCATCAGAATGCGTGGGAGGCATTGGCGATGTTTACCGCCGCGATCGTTGTAGCCGGACAGGCAGGCGGATCGAGCACGTGGATCAACTGGCTGGCGATCACCTTCGTGGTCACACGGGTGCTGCACGGCGTGCTGTATGTGGCTAACCTGGCGTCGCTCAGGTCGCTGGTCTGGTTCGTCGGTGTCGCGTGCGTGGTGTCGATGTTCTTTGTGTCGGTTCGCTAGGCAAGCGTTAAGGCGCCGCGGCTTTTGCGCGGCGGGTTGGTCCTGATATATGCATCCAGTGAATCAGTCGAGCTGAAAAATCAATTTGATTCATGTTGCGTCGCGGAATAACATGGTTGGCATTCCACTTATTTCGCTGCAGCCCACGCGCCATGTCATTCAAATCAATCGCTTCCGAGTCTGTACGCCGCGAACGGAGTCCATTTGCCGTAGTCGCCGCCGTCACGCTGCTCACGGGTCTCGGCGCCGGTCTCGGCGGCATGCTGCTCGCGTTGCTGCTGCATGGCATTCAGCATCTCGCTTACGGCTACAGCGTGACGCACGTGATCAGCGCGGAGAGTTTTCTGCAGGGCGTAAGCGGCGCCTCGCCTGAACGCCGGATGCTCGTGCTGACGGTTTGCGGACTCGTGGCCGGGCTCGGCTGGTGGGCGCTGTACCGGTTCGGCCGGCCGCTCGTGAGCATTCGCCAGGCCGTCAAGTCCGACGATCCGCAGATGCCTGTAGCAAGCACGACGGTCCATGCCGTGCTCCAGATCGTCACCGTCGCGCTGGGCTCGCCGCTCGGCCGTGAAGTGGCGCCACGTGAAATCGGCTCGGCGCTGGCCGGCTGGCTGTCGCGGCGGGCGGGGCTGTCGGTCGCGCAGAGCCGGATCATGGTGGCGTGCGGCGCGGGCGCCGGGCTGGCCGCTGTCTATAACGTGCCGCTTGGCGGCGCGGTGTTCGTGCTCGAAGTGTTGCTGGGCAGCTTCGGCTGGCCCGTTCTGGTGCCGGCCATCGTGGCTTCGTCGGTGGCCGCGCTGGTCGCTCAGGTGGGCCTCGGCAACGAGCATCAATACCTCGTGCCTTCGCTGACGCTGAGTTCGTCGCTCGTGGTGTGGTCCGTGGTGTACGGTCCGATTTTCGGCGCGGCGGCGTGGAGCTTCGCGGAACTGATGCAACGCTCGCGTGCGGCCGCGCCGAAGAATTGGCGCCTGCCGGTTTTGTCGCTGCTGAACTTTGCGATGATCGGCGTGCTGGCAATGCATTTCCCGCAGTTGCTCGGCAATGGCAAGGGCCCCGCGGGACTGGCATTCGATGGTGGCCTGACCGTGAGTCTTGCCGCGATGCTGCTGGTGCTGAAGGTGGTGATCACCGCGAGCAGTCTGCGGGCAGGCGCGGAGGGTGGCTTGCTCACGCCGGGGCTTGCGAACGGTGCGTTGCTGGCGATCGTGCTCGGCGGATTGTGGAGCGTCGTGTGGCCGGGGGCGTCGCTGGGCGCATTCGCGGTGGTCGGCGCGACGGCATTTCTCGCCGCCTCGATGCAAATGCCGATCACGGCCGTGGTGCTGATGTTCGAATTCACCCGCGTGAGCCAGGATTTTCTGATTCCCGTTCTGTTCGCCGTGGGCGGCGCACTGCTGGGGTTTCGCGCGTGTGCGAAGTGGGTGCCGGCGTTGCAGTCGAGCTTTGGCTTGAACTGGAGCGGGGCAGGTAAAGCGCGATGAGGATTCAGCCTTTGGCCGGGTGGCATGTTGAATGTCACTCTGCCGCAGGCGAAGTTGGGCAGGCATCAAGAAGCGTCGCCAGAAACAAAAAACCCCGCGAAGCGCAAAGGCTCAACGGGGTGTTTCGTTTCACTTGAAGAGGGGTGGTGCCCAGGAGAGGACTCGAACCTCCACGGTGTTGCCACCGCTAGGACCTGAACCTAGTGCGTCTACCAATTCCGCCACCTGGGCACGTCTTCAAGCTAGACCGCTATTTTAGCGTGATGATGCAGCGTGTCAATCCCTACATGCAAACTAACTTCGCTTCACTCAACCGCCCGGATAAGTCGTGCAGCGAAGCGATACTTCACCGCTCAACAACCGTCCTGCAGACTACCTCCAACTACCTCTTAACCACGCAATCCACTCCGATCAACCGGAAGCGGATCACCAGGTCTCACACAAAAAGTAAAGCCGCTCGTAAGCGGCTTTACTTTTGAATCTGGTGCCCAAGAGAGGACTCGAACCTCCACAGTGTTGCCACCGCTAGGACCTGAACCTAGTGCGTCTACCAATTTCGCCACCTGGGCAGGTGATGAACAGCAAAGAACGCCATTATAGCGACAGATTAGGGCCTGTCAAGCGTTTCTCAAAACTTGCTTAAACATGGCGACGACGTGCCTGCAAGCGCTTCACAGCAACTGCCCAACGACTATTGTTGGGGCCGCTTGGCGCGCAATACGGGTGTTAGAATGCCTCGCAGTAGTTCGTTGGCACGGTGCACACGCCCGTCGGACTCAGCCTTGAACGAGCCGGACCCGAGCAGTCTTTTCTGTGCATTTGCAGGTGCAATTCAAGCGCGGTTCAAGCGCAACCGAAGCGCACCGTCATCGCTTCCTAGACCGAGCCACATCGCCGACCGACGTCCATGCAACGAGAAAAAATCATCGATAAGCCCTTGAGCAAATTTCCGTATCCGATTCCAAGCCGCGAAGAAATCCTGGGCGTCCTGCGCACGAGTGAAGCGCCGCTTGCCGCGAACGACATCGCCGAAGCGCTGTCGATCAAGCGCCAGGAGCGCGAAGGATTTTTCAAGCGCTTAGGCGCGATGGAGCGCGACGGCCAGATCCGGCTCGATCAGCGCAATCTCTATCAACTGACTCATCCGTCGAACTTCGTTGCGGGCCGCGTGCAAGGCCATCGCGACGGCTACGGTTTTCTGATTCGCGACGACGGTCAGGACGATCTGTTCCTGCCCACCGGCGAAATGCAGAAGGTCATGCACAACGACCGCGTGCTCGCGCGCATCGTCGGCTATGACCGGCGCGGCCGGCCGGAAGGGCACATCGTCGAGGTCACGGACCGCGCCAACAAGCGCGTGATCGGCCGCCTGCTCAACGAGAACGGCGCGCTGATCGTCGCGCCTGAAGACAAGCGCATCGGCCACGACATTCTGATCACGCAGAACACCAAGAAGGCCAAGGTCGGCCAGGTGGTGGTGGTCGAGTTGACCGATTTCCCGAGCCGTCATTCGCAGCCGCTCGGCCGCGTGGTGGAAGTGCTCGGCGATATCGACGACCCCGGCATGGAAATCGAAATCGCGGTGCGCAAATACGGCGTGCCGCACGAATTCAGCCAGGCCGCGCTCGACGAAGCCTCGCGCTTGCCCGACGAAGTGCGTCCGGTCGACGCGCGTCATCGCATCGATCTGCGCGACGTGCCGCTCGTCACGATCGACGGCGAAGACGCCCGCGACTTCGACGATGCCGTGTACTGCGAGCCGGTTCAGGTGGGCCGTGGCGAGGGCTTCCGGCTGATCGTTGCAATCGCGGACGTCTCGCACTACGTGCACCCGAAGAGCGGGCTCGACGCCGACGCGATCGAGCGCAGCACCTCGGTGTATTTCCCGCGCCGCGTGATCCCCATGCTGCCGGAGAAACTGTCGAACGGCTTGTGCTCGCTGAATCCGAACGTCGACCGTTGTGTGCTGGTGTGCGACATGATCGTCACCGCGCGCGGCGAAGTGAAGGCGTATCAGTTCTATCCCGGCGTGATGCACTCGGCGGCGCGGCTCACCTATACGGAAGTCGCCGCGGTCCTGAAGAACACCAAGGGTCCGGAGGCCGCGCGCCGCGCCGCGCTGCTGCCGCAACTGCAGAATCTGTACGGCGTGTACAAGTCGCTGTTCGCCGCGCGCCAGAAACGCGGCGCGATCGACTTCGATACGACCGAGACGTACATCGTCTGCAATGCGCAGGGCAAGATCGAACAGATCATTCCGCGCACCCGCAACGACGCGCACAAGCTGATCGAGGAGTGCATGCTGGCCGCGAACGTCTGCGCGGCCGACTTCCTCAAGCGCAACAAGCATCCGGGGCTGTTCCGCGTACACGCCGGACCGACCGCGGAAAAGCTCGAGAATCTGCGCACCTTCCTGCGCGGCATGGGCCTCACGCTCAACGGTGGAGAGACGCCGCACGCAAGCGATTACGCCGCGCTGATGGCGCAGATCCGCGAGCGGCCCGACGCGCAGATGCTGCAAACCATGCTGCTGCGCTCCATGCAGCAGGCGGTCTACAGCCCGGACAACATCGGCCACTTCGGTCTCGCGTACGAGGCGTATGCGCACTTCACGAGCCCGATTCGCCGTTATCCCGATCTGCTCACGCACCGCGCGATCTACGCGATCCTGCAGGGCCGCAAATATCAGCCGGAGCCACCGCAAGGCGTCGAGCTGAATACGGCGCTCTCGCCGCGCGCTCGCGCCATGCAGCAGGCTGACGACGAAAAACGCGGCCGCGTGCGCGGCAACAACGTGGCGATCTGGGAAGAACTCGGTCTGCATTGCTCGGCCAACGAGCGCCGCGCCGACGAAGCCTCGCGCGACGTCGAAGCGTGGCTGAAGTGCTACTTCATGCGCGACAAGCTCGGTGAAGAGTATGGCGGCATGGTGAATGGCGTCACGTCGTTCGGCATTTTCGTGCAGCTCGACTCGCTGTTTATTGAAGGCCTCGTGCACGTCACGGAACTCGGCTCGGACTACTTCCAGTACGACGAGATCAAGAACGAGTTGCGCGGCGAGCGCACCGGCATTCGTTATCGTCTGTCGGATCGTGTCCGGGTGCAGGTGAGCCGCGTGGATCTCGACGCACGCAAGATCGACTTCCGGCTCGTGCGCGACACGCCGATCAAGCCGCCTTTGGTGCGCGGGCCGGCGGCCGACAAGTCATCCGGTGAAAACGGCGGTGCACGCGTGCGTGCGTTGCCGCCGGCGGAAGGTGGCACGGCCGCGCCGGGCGCGCGCCGCAAGAAGCCTGCGCCCGCGCAAACCGCAGCGGTGAAGGAAGCACGCGCGGCGCGCGGCGCGGCTAAGAAGCATGGCGCCGCGACCAAATCGGCGTCGAAACCGCAGGCACGCAAGAAGCGCTGAAGTCGCCTGACTGCTTGAACCGCGCGCATCGGGCACGTAGCAACGTGCCGGTTGCGCGCGGTCTGCATTTCATCGCAGCCTGCCGTCCGAACGCGGCTTACGAACGCGGCAAGCAGGCGCGGTAAACGGATTCGCACAGGTTCATATTCATCACAGCAGCGCACGTAGCGCGCGCTCAATCAAAGGTTGTATCAGTTATGGCACGTCTCAAGGTTCTATACGGTTTCCACGCAGTGACGGCGCGTATCCGGCACGATGCGTCGACGGTCGAAGATGTCTACTACGACGCGACGCGCAAAGACCGTCGCATGACCGAATTCCTGCACGCGGCGAAAGAAGCCGGCGTGCGCCTGATCGCCGCCGACGAAACGCGTCTGTGGGGCCTCGCGCACACGGAGCGTCACCAGGGCGTGGTCGCGCGCGCGGGCGACATGCCGCTCGCGCAGAATCTGGCTGAGTTGCTCGACGGCATCAACGGTTCGCCGCTGATTCTCGTGCTCGACGGCGTGACCGATCCGCACAACCTCGGCGCGTGTCTGCGTGTTGCCGACGCCGCCGGCGCGCACGCGGTGATCGCACCGCGCGACCGCGCGGTCGGTTTGAACGCGACGGCCGCGAAGGTGGCGAGCGGCGCGGCCGACACCGTGCCATACATCACGGTGACGAATCTGGCGCGCGCGCTGCGTGAGTTGAAGGACGCGGGGGTGTGGGTCGTCGGCACGGCCGGCGAGGCCACCAAGAGCCTCTACGACACGGAACTGGACGGTCCGGTGGCCCTCGTGATGGGCGCCGAAGGCGAGGGCATGCGCCGCCTCACGCGCGACACCTGCGACGTGGTCATGCAGATCCCGATGGCGGGCACGGTCGAAAGCCTGAATGTGTCGGTGGCAAGCGGGGTTTGTCTGTTCGAAGCGGTGCGTCAGCGGTCGGTGAAGAAGTAACGCCGATAAAACAAGAGCTTGCGCAAGTTCAAGCAGCCGCTTTCCGGGCAGTAGCGATTGAAGTGGTCTGCAACTGTCCGGCGAGTGAGTGGCAAATGCAAGCCGGGTTACGACGCGCGTGTGCTGGCTCGAGTGCCGCAAACACGCGCGGTTTCGTCAGTGCTTCGTTTTCCCGGCCGCCCTGTCCCGTTCGATTACGACGCAACTTTTTCAACGGCCTTTACCAGCGTGAATCCGGCCCTGTCCAGGCGGTAATAGTACACACCGGCGCCTGCCTCATTCCGGCTTCCGTGGACGATGATCAGGCTGCTGTCGCGTTTGAACTCGATCGGTTCGCTTATATCGCTGTCCCAGCAACACACGGTAAAGGGAAGCCACACCACCTTTCCTGTCTTCGCATCAATTGCGACCGTCTGAATGCAGGACGCGCCGCATCCCCAACTGGCGAGCGTATAGTGCCCCGCAAAATTCGGACGCTGGCCACTTAACTCGCGTAGTCGAGCGGCGAATTTTCTATCTCGGGAAGAGATAATTCTGACTTTCGACGGTTTGCCATTAAATAGGTCTGTGGCTGGAAAATCGTTAAATTGGGGCGCCGCTTCATCAGCGTAGGACTGCCCGATAGAGAAAGCCAACAACGCAAGAAACGCAAAAAATAGCTTTTTCATTTTCAATACCAGTGATGTTTTTCCCAGAACTTCCTGGCCATCTGCGCCGTGTGATATCGGCCGAAGATGTAGTGAATTCCGCCCTGGCGCTCTTCGATGGCGTTGCCGAACGATTTTTCACCGTTTGGATTCAAGCTGTACTGCGGGCGTAGCAGTTGAAGCAGGCCTCGCGCGGTTGAATCAGTATTGCGTGCATTGACAACGCCGTCCGACTCCTGCGCCATGATCCAAAGGAGATCGCTAAAATCCGTCAGTGGCACCCCCTCTAGCGACATAGCCGACCGTAGGGCATTTTGCGACGAAACTGGCAAAGTTGTCGGGTCTTTCGCTACCCAACCTTTTTTCTTGTGTTTTGTCTCGCGATGATTTTGTGCATGCTGCTCATGCGGTCGACTTGCCATATCCACTCGGTTCCACCGGCTGGACGCAATGCGGCAGCCCCCGCCGAAGAAGTATTCCCGACGGGCGCTCGCGCGCCACTCCGGTAAACTAGCGTTTTTTACTGCTCGCCTGCCTCTCCCATGACTCAAGACGAACTCAAGCAACTGGTCGGCCAGGCCGCCGCCGACTACGTGAACGCCAACGTGCCCGAAGGCTCGGTGATCGGCGTCGGCACCGGCTCGACCGCGAACTGTTTCATCGACGCGCTGGCCGCCGACAAGACGCGCTATCGCGGCGCGGTGTCGAGTTCGCTCGCCACCACCGCGCGGCTGCAATCGCACGGCTTCAAGGTGCTCGACCTCAACGAAATCGATTCGCTGCCGGTGTATGTGGACGGCGCCGACGAGATCGACCACAGCGGCGCGATGATCAAGGGCGGCGGCGGCGCGCTGACGCGCGAGAAGATCGTCGCGTCGGTGTCGGACGTGTTCGTGTGCATCGCGGACGCGAGCAAGCTGGTCGAGACGCTCGGCAATTTCCCGCTGCCGATCGAAGTGGTGCCGATGGCGCGTACCGCGATCGGCCGCCGCGTCACGGCGCTTGGCGGCGTGCCCGTGGTGCGCGTCACGAAAGAAGGCGTGCCGTTCATTACCGACAACGGCAATGAAATCATCGACGTCAAGGGTTTGCGCATCAGCGACCCGCGCACGCTGGAAACCCATATCAACGCATGGCCGGGCGTGGTGACGGTGGGCCTGTTCGCCACCCGTGGCGCGGATTTGTGCATGCTCGGCACGGATACCGGCGTCGAGACGATTCAGTACAGCAAGGGTTGAGCAACGCTGCCTGAGCACCGCGTGAGCGCCGCGCGCGAGCCTGGGTCAAGCGGCTCGCGTCGGCGTCGGGCATGGAGTTCGCAACCACAAGCGTTAGCGTGCGGCTTGCCTGATTTCTTGCGTCATCCGCTGCAAATACTGCTCCACTGAAAATTCCGTTTGTGCATCGGTCAGCGCCTGTTGTGCAAGGCGCTGCGCCAAGGCCGGATCGGCGCGCAACGCGCCGATCGCGTCAGCCAACGCGGTGGCGTCGCCCGGTTTCACCAGCCAGCCATTGCGCCCGTGCCGCACGATCTCGGTCACGCCCCCGGCCGCCGAGGCGATCACCGGGCGTCCCGCCGCCATCCCTTCGACGACCACCCGCCCGAACGGCTCGGGTTCGGTGGATGTGTGCAGGATCACGTCCATCGCTTTCATCCACGCGGGCACGTCGTCCTGAAAGCCCGCAAAGTGCACGCGATCCGTCACGCCGAGCGCCGCGGCCTGCTCGCGCAGGCGCTGCGCGTAGGCTTCCTCGCCGAACAGCGGTGCGCCCACCAGCACGAGATGCGCGTCCGGCAGGCGCGCGAGCGCGTCGAGCGCGATATGCTGGCCTTTCCACGGTGCGAGGCGGCCGAACAGGCCCGCTATCCATGCCTCTTCCGGCAGGCCGAGACGCCGCCGCAATGCGGCCATGTCGCTGCCGTTCACCCGGCTGAACGCGGCGGCGTCGATGCCGTTGTAGACGACCGGCGCCGAGCCGGCCGCGATACCAGTCAACGCCGCGAGCGAGCGCGCCGACGCCTGCGAATTCACCACCACGTGATCGACCGCGATCCGCACGAGCCATTTGACGACACTCAACTGTACGCGCCCGAAATGCTCGCGCGTGAGAATGTCGTGCTGATACCAGATCACCGGTTTGCGATGCAGCGGTTTGCCGAGCGCGCCGAGCACCAGCGCTTTTTGCGTGTTGAGAAACAGCACGTCGAACTGTCGTGCGCGCGTTGCGATCGCACGCACCTGACGCAGGATGCCGGGCACGACGCGCAGACAGCTCAACACGGACGCTTGCCGCTCGACGTTCGAAACCCGCGCGTCGTTGATCACCTGGACGCGCACGCCGAGTGTTTCGAGGCGCGCGCGAAACGGACCATCGGAAAGCAGCACGACTTCGCTGCGCGCAGCGCAATGGTGCGCCAGTTGCAGCAGCGCGAATTCAGCGCCGCCGAGCTGGCCGCTCTGATCGACGAACAGCACGCGCGGTATCGCGGGCGTTGCGCCAATTGCCGTCGGCGAGGCAGGTGCAGATGCAGATGCGGACGCAGGTGCGGACGCGCCAGCAGGATCGATCAGCGCGGGCTGAACCCGCGGCAAGGAATGCGCAAGCGGGGAGCGTGGAGCAAGAGGGGCGAGAGGCGTGGCGTCGATGGTCGGGCGCATAGGAAGGCGAAGTAATGGAACGCGCAGGTTCGCAATAGGCGAATGGCGATGCTTGATTATTCGTCTACAGTCGCGCGCCGAATGTGGGCACGCGCACGCACAGCTAACGATGCGCCACATACACTCGTTACCAGGCCCAAGAGGCATTAATTAAAAAACGGGGTGATCATGAAAGTGGCGATCGTGCACGACTGGCTGGTCGCGCCGGGCGGGGCGGAGAAGGTGCTTGAGCAGATCATCGAGTGCTTTCCCGACGCGGATCTTTTCAGTCTTGTCGATTTCCTTAAAGACCGTAGACCTTTGGGCGGCAAGCCCGTGACGACTTCATTCATTCAGCATTTGCCGTTCGCACGACGCCACTATCGCACCTATTTGCCGCTGATGCCGCTTGCCGTCGAACAATTCGATCTGTCCGGCTACGATCTGATCATTACGAGTTCCTATGCGGTCGCCAAGGGCGTGCTGGTCGGCCCGGATCAGACGCATGTGAGCTACGTGCATTCACCGATGCGCTACGCGTGGGATCTGCAGCATCAGTACCTACGCGAAGCGAATCTGACGCATGGACTGAAGTCGTGGGCCGCGCGCGCGCTGCTCCATTACCTGCGCGGCTGGGATTCGCACTCGGCCAACGGCGTGGACCGTTTGATCGCCAACTCGCAGTTCGTGGCGCGCCGCATGATGAAGACTTATCGGCGCGATGCGGCCGTGATTCCACCGCCCGTCGACGTACACGAATTCGAGCTGTGCACGCGCAAGGAAGACTTTTATCTGACCGCTTCACGGATGGTGCCTTACAAGCGCATCGATCTGATTGTCGAGACGTTCAACGCCACGCCGCACCGCAAGCTGATCGTGATCGGCGACGGGCCGGAGATGGCGGCGATTCGCGCCAAGGCGCGTTCGAATGTGACGATCCTCGGCTATCAGCCGTTCGAGGTCCTGAAGGATCATCTGCAACGCGCGCGAGCCTTTGTATTCGCCGCGGAAGAGGATTTCGGCATCGTCGCGCTCGAAGCGCAGGCCTGCGGCACGCCGGTCATTGCATTCGGCAAAGGCGGCGCGCTCGAAACCGTGGTGCCGATCGGCGAGGCGCATCCCACCGGCGTGTATTTCGCGCGCCAGACCGTGGTGTCGATGCTCGACGCGATCGCCCGCTTCGAGCGTCAGTGCGAGCAGATCACGCCGGCGGCGTGCCGCGCGAACGCGGAGCGTTTTTCGGCGGCGGTTTTCCGGCGCGCGTTCATGGCGGAAGTGACGCGCACGATCGCGGCGGCGGGGCTGCGCCATCGCGTCGGGATGGTCGAGCGGGCCGAACCCGATCTGGCCACCCAGGAGATCCGGTGGCCCGCCGAACCGGCGCCGAAAAGCAGTTGGGGCCGCTGACGGGCTCGAACGTGAGCTTGTCAGCTGGGGCCGGTATGGGTTGGGGGAACGGCCCGGAGAAGCGCCGGGCTGTCTCTTTATTCGCATATTGCGAACTTCGCGGTATGCGAATAAAATGCTGTTCGTGGTACCACAGTGAGCTGTAAATAGCCGTTCGGACTATGCCGTCCGGCCGGCTATCGGTGTCGATTCGCTCCGTTTAGCCTTGCAGGTGAAGCGCGCATGTTCAGCGCGCGAAAACGTGCGAGGAAATCCGATGCGGGTCATTTCAAAGAAAGCGTTGCTGGACTTCATAAAGAGACATCCGGGCGCGCGCAGTGCGCTATTGACGTGGTATTCACTGGCGCAGGCATGCCTCGCGTATGGCTATAACGACCTGAAGCAGACGTTCGCCCGCGTGGACTACGTGCCGCCTCAATACACCGTTTTCGATGTAGGCGGCAACCGGTTCCGGATCGTTGCGGCGATTCACTACAACAGGCAGTCGTTATTCGTTCGTCATGTCATGACGCATGCGGAGTACGACCATTGGACGAGGAAGAATCTAAACTCATGAATGCCGATCGCCTTCCGGGAGCCTTTCCCGACATCGCTCAAACCTGGGCGGCACTGCGAACCCAGTTGCCGATCACACCCATTCGTAACGAGCAGGACTACCAGACCATGGTGCGGCTCGCCAACTCGCTTGCCGATCATCTGAATGGCAACGAGGAAGATCCGCTGTCCGATCTGTTCGCGATCATGACCGATCTGATCGAAAACTGGGAAGCGCACAACGTGACGATTCCCAAAGCGGAGCCGCGCGAGGTGTTGCGTCATTTGCTGGAAACGCATGGCTTGAGGCAGAAGGACCTGATAGGTATCGCGTCGCCTACCGTGGTGAGCGATATCCTCGCGGGCCGCCGCGCCATCAGCAAGAAGGTGGCCAAGGCGCTGGCCGTGCGTTTTCATACCGACGTCAGCGCGTTCCTGTAAACGCCGCGCAGCGTCGGCGTCGTGCTGTGCGCTGTGCCGGCCGGCAAGCTTTTTCTCGTCCATTCACCTCAGCCTGTCCACGTCGCACCGGCGGCATTGTTAACCGCCGGTGTCGGTGCTCGGCGCATTGGCGCTGTTCCTGTTTTGATCACGCGAAGCATGCGAAGCACCTTCGCGTAAGAAGCGCGTGCGCGCCCGCATCCTCGATCCACACGCAAGGATAGGCACACGCGAGCAGCGCGTTCTGAGCTCGCGCGTCGTCTTGGTCTGAATACCCCGTGCAAATACAAAAGGGCTGCGCCTTCATGCGGCGCAGCCCTTTCTTTGTCCAGCGCCCAACCCTCAACGCGCTTCAGCTCGGCGCATGAATGTCAGGCGGGTCACCGGCAGAGTAGGTGTACGCATAGGCATAGTCGTACGTGCCGTTGCGATTGTGACTCTTGAGCGGCACGGCATTCATCACGCCGCCCACCACCCGCGCACGCGCGCGCCGCAGTTTCTTCAGCGCATCGGCCACGTGGCCCTCGGTGTGCGCGCCCGAGCGCATCACCAGCACCGTGGACCCGGCGATGTGGGCGACCACCGCGGCGTCGGCCACCGCCAGCAGCGGCGGCGTATCCACAATGACCAGATCGAACTCCTGCTCGAAGCGCGCGAGAATTTCGCTGAAACGCGGCGAGGTCAGAATCTCCGACGGATTCGGCGGATAAGCGCCCGACCCGATGAAGTGCAGGCCATCCACGCCGGTCGCGCGCGCCACGGCTTCCAGATCCGCCTGGCCGGTCAGCAGTTCGGTCAGGCCGCCGTTAGGCGAGCGGCCAAGATAGTGGGCGAGCCGGCCGCGTCGCAGATCAGCGTCGATCAGCAACACGCGCTTGCCCGATTCCGCCATCAGCGCGGCGAGGTTCGCGCACAGGAAGCTCTTGCCGTCCGAGGGCGCCGGGCTCGTGATCGCGACGATCCGGTTGGGCGCGTCGAGCAGGCCGAATTGCAGCGTGGCGCGCAGCCCGCGCAAGCCTTCCACCGTCGTGTCGTACGGATGCGTCTTGACCAGCAGCGGCCGTATCGGCGTCTTGCCCGAACCGATGACGGTCTGCGTGCCCACCGCCACCTGGGCTTGACTGTCGGCCGCCGAACGCGAGCGCAGCAGGCGCATGACGCCGGACGGCTCGTGCGCGACCGCGCGTACTTCGGTCGGCGTGGAGCGTGGTCCGGGCAGGGCGGCGCGGCGCATCGCGCTCAATTGCCGGTCGCTGCGCGCCTGTTCCGGACTGAAGGCGATCGAGCCGAAAATCGGCAGATGAAAGCGCCGTTCGACGAACTCGGGGTCGGACACGCCGGTAAAGAACGTACGGCGGCAGAACGCGAACAGAATCCCGCCGATCACGCCGAGCACCGTGCCGGCCGAAATGATCAGCGCCGACTTCGGCCGCACCGGCTGGGACGGCAGCAAAGCTTCGTCGATGATATGCACGTTGCCGATCGTGCCGGCGCGCGAAATCGAAAGCTCCTGTGTTTTGTTCAGCAGCGTCACATAGATTTCTCCGGCCACTTTCGCGTCGCGCTGCAAGGCGATGGCGTTGCGCTCGGAACTCGGCAAGGAGGCGAAGTGATCCTCGAAGTTTTTCTTCTCGCGCGTCATCGCGGCGATTTGCGCGTCGACCTGCTGCACCTCCTGGGACGCTTCGGTGAAACGCTGCAACAGTTGCGCGCGCTGAATGCGCAACGTGCCGAGCTGCTTGTCGTAGTCGAGGCCACCGGCGAGGTACACACCGGCTTCCTGAGTGGGCTGGAACGAAAACGAGCCGACTTTCGACTGATACTCCGACAACGCGGTTTCCGTCCGCTTCACTTCTTCGCGCAGGCGCGGCAATTCGCCGTTCAGGAAGGTCAGCATGCGGCTCGCTTCTTCCTGCGCGCGTTCGGTGCGTTGCTTCAGATACGAGTGGGCCACCGCATTGGCGATGTCGGTGATCGCGTGCGGGTCGGTGCCCGTGTACGACAGTTGCACGACGCCGGTGTCGCGGCCTTTCTCCGTGACCTGCAAACCGGCGGCCAAGCCGGTGACCGCGTCGAGCTGGTTGTAGCGCGTCACGTAGAACTCGGTGCCCGGACGCGCCACCAGCGTCTTCACGAACAGCGTGACGCCGCCGCCTTCGGCTTCCTGGCCGGCGACGCCGGTGAGGATCTGTTGGCCGAGCGCATCGGTCAGTTCATAGCGGCCGTATTCGAGCACGCGCAGCGTGAGGCGCGCGCCTTCGAGCGACTTCGGCACGGCGATCGACTGGACCTCGAATTGCTCGCCGCCCCACGCATACGAATCCAGGCCGAACGCCGCGCCGAGCGGATGGCCCGGCCGCGCGAACAGCGCCGAGATCTTGCCGAGCACCGGCATGGTCTTTTCTGACGTGGTGAAGTTCAGCTTGAACTGTTCGACCACCGGCTCGACCACCGCGCGACTCTTGATGATTTCGATTTCCGCGTCGGTGCGCATCGGTCCGACCGACGGCGTGAGCGTCGGCGAATTCTGCGACTGCGTGCTGCCGTTGTTGTTGCTTTGCGCGTCGACCTGGAGCAGCGCGTCGGCGGAATAGATCGGCGTGGCGACCTTCGTGTAGAGCACGGCGGCGAGAATCACGCTCGCGGCAATGCCGATCACCCACCAGATCTGATCCATGACCATGCGCAAGAGGTCGCGCATCACGGCGTCTTCGTCGCTGCTGGACGCCGGTCCCGGTTCCAGCATGTCGTATGTACTCATAGTGATACCCCGTTGCGAGCGATTGTTCTGAACAACTGTGGTGTGTGGAAAAGCGATGCTGCCGAGAGCCCGACGGCCATCGTTCTGATAGTCATGTTGTGGTCCCCCCCGCGAGAAACCGGTGCGTCGATCAGTTGCGTCGATCAGTTGCGTTGAGCGTCAGCGCATCGCTTCCTGCCATGCCCCGCGCATTGCGCGTAGGCCGACTCGCCATTTGCGCAGCGCAAGCGCTACGCCTCCGCGCTCGAATGCCAGTGACAATGCGCGCAGAAACCCCGGGTCCGCGCGATCGCCGATCAGCGTCGAGTAAGCGACGAACGCCCATCGGCCAGGCGGCGTCAGGTATTCGCACATGATGAGTCGGAGATTGAACGACGCGTTATAGAACGCCGCGTCGTTGAAGGTGAAACGCTGGTCTTCGTCGCTGCGCTGCGCCGGGAAGTGCTCTACCAGGAGCGCCGGGTCGTAGATCAGTTTCCAGCCGCGCCGCTCTATGTCGAGACTGAAGGCCATCTCGCAGTGAACCTGTGCGCCGGTGCCGCGCAAGCGGCCGTCGAAGCGCAACGCGCCGATCGCCTCGCGGCGAAACGACATGTTCACGCCTTTGAGCACCTGCACTTCGCGCGCCTTGCCGTGGCCGATATGGTGATTGCCGATGGTCCGCCCATACCAGCGCACGAGGCCCACGCGCGGCTTCTGCCCCTGCAGGATGCCGTGGCGTTCATGCACGATGTCGCGCCCGCCCAGGCCGCCGAGCGTCGCATCGCGTTCGAAGGCGCGCGCGATCCGCGCGACCCAGTCGGAATGCGGCGCGGCGTCGTCGTCGGTGAAGCAGAGCACGTTGCCGCTCGCGCTCTCGATGCCGAGGTTGTATGCGGCGACCACGCCGGGCTTGCGCACCAGTACGACCGAGCGGCGCGGATCGGGCCGGTTGGCCTCGCGGGTGCGTAGCCAGTCAAGCGTGGCGTAATCGTCGTGACGGGCGATCACGATCACCTCGTCGGCGCGGCGCTCCTGCGTGTCGAGTGCCGCGAGGCAGCGCGCCAGGTCGGCGGTGCGCCGGTAGGTCGGCACGATCACGGAGACTTTCACGAACGGTTCCCGTATTGGCATGATCAGAATGCGTTGCGGCCGACAAAGCCCTTGAAGATCGTAATGAACACGATCTTCATGTCGAACCAGAACGACCAGTTATAGATGTAGAAGAGATCGAACTTGACGCGCGCTTCCATTTTTTCCACCTTGCTGGTGGCACCGCGATAGCCGTTGACCTGCGCCCAGCCGGTAATGCCGGGCTTGATCCGGTAGCGGTACATGTAGCCGTACACCTGATCCTTGTAGAGATCGTCGTGTTCGACCGCATGCGGACGCGGGCCGACCACCGACATCTGGCCGAGCAGCACGTTGAGAAACTGCGGCAGTTCGTCGAGGCTCGTGCGGCGCATGAAGCCACCGAGCTTCGTGATGCGCGCGTCGTTGCGCGAGGCCTGGGTGAGTTGGCCCTGCGCTTCGTGATGCACGGTCATCGAACGGAACTTGTAGATCGCGAACGGCTGACCGTCCACGCCTTTGCGAATCTGGCGAAAGAACACCGGCCCAGGCGAGCCGAGCTTGATGCCGATCGCGAGCACCACGAACACCGGCGCGAGCGCGAACAGCGCGGCTGCCGCGAACAGGCGGTCGAAGATCAGCTTGGGCCACATCTGCGGCGGCGAGAAGGGCGTCGCGCTCAGGTTGAGCGTCGGTAAACCGACGACATCGACCAGCGCGTGATTGAAAAGCGAGAGGCTGCGCACATCGGGAATGAAGCGCAGATTCACGAAGTCATGCCGGAACGTGCGCGTGAACCGGTAAATCGTGTGTTCTTCGGAAAGCGGCAACGCGAGCCACACTTCGTTGACGTGTTCTTCGCGCACCTTGGCGGCGAACGCGTTCAGATCGGTCAGTACCGGCAGACGGTGCGGACGCGCACCGTAGTTCCCGGCCGCTTCGAGGCTGGTGTCGAACAGGCAGACCGGTTTGAAGCCGGCTTGCGGTGCATGTTCGAGATGGGCGAGCAGCGTGCGTGCGAAGCCGGGTGCGCCGACTATCGCGACGGTGCGGTAATTCATCCCGCGGCTGCGCACGAAGCGTAATGCCACATGCACGAGGCACTTGGCCGCGATGATCAGCGCGCCGGAAATCAGCGTGGAGTAGCCGAACCACAAACGCGACACGGCATCCATACGATGCAGCGTGAACGCGAGGATCAGCGCGGTGGCGACCACCACTATCCATGCGGCGGCAACTCTTGCCAGCATGGAGGACAAAGGTTTGCCGCGCCAGGTTTCATAAACCCCGAAGCCGGGAAACAGCAGCAGAACCAGCACGCAGTTGAAGGCGATCAGAAGACGCTCGGTGTCCGACACCGCGCTCGGCGTCGAGAACCGCATCCAGTGAGCGAGCAGGCCCCCCGCAATCACGAAGAGTGCGTCGAGGAATCGCGCAGTATTCCTGAACATGTTTGACTCTACCCATTAGTCGGACGAACCAGCGCTTACTCGACAGTTTCAGCCTGGCGCAGACGGGGTAGAAGGCGGTCGAATTCGCGCTTGACGAGGCCATAGCATTCGCAGGCGCGTGCTTCGAGTCCTTTACGGTCGAGCACCTTGATGTGGCCGCGGCTATGGTGAATCAGGCCTTCGTCGTGCAACTTGCCGGCCGCTTCGGTAATGCCTTCGCGGCGCACGCCGAGCATGTCGGCGATCAGTTGCTGGGTCACGGTCAGATCATTCGACGCGACACGGTCCACCTCGATCAGCAACCAGCGGCACAGTTGCTTGTTCAGCGCGTGGTGGCGGTTGCAGGCGGCCGTTTGCGCGACTTGCGTGAGCAGCGCGTGCATATACAGCAGCATCAGGCGGCGCAGAAAGTCGGAGCGGGCGAATTGTTGCTTGAGCGCCTGTGCGCTCATCCGGTACGCGAAGCCGGCGCATTGAACCTGTACGCGATTCGGCATGGTCTCGCCACCCGTGAGCACCGGCACGCCCGTCATGCCTTCGCGGCCCACCGCGGCGATTTCGACCGAACTGCCGTCTTCCATCGTCGAGAGCATCGAGATGATCGCAGTGGTCGGGAAGTAGACGTGATGAATGCGTTGACCGGAGTCACACAGCAATTGCTCGGTGCGCAGGTGAACCAGTTCGAGATGAGGAGCCAGGGCCTGCCATTCGTGGGACGGCAATGCGCCGAGCAAATGGTTACCGTGCAAATCGGATTGAAGTGTCAACATGATCGGTCCTCGCGTGAAAGTCGCGCTCTGCGTGACTTTCTGTTTTTGATCCGATGCCTGCATCCCTTGTTAGACGACTTGCTGCCTGGCGAGCAGCGAAGGATGAACAGGACCGGCCCCGTATTGGCCTGATGCACGCCGCCGTTGTTGTCGATCTCATCTGCGGTGACGCTGTGTTGCGCTCTTCTATTAGCGAGGAGCGTGCCAGCGGTAGGAGAAACGAGGACTGGTGCGGGGTAACGTACCAAGTCTTAGCGGCGTGCGAAGCCAAACGCGCCTTTTTGTTTCAAATCTGTACAACGGCCTCGCGCTCCGAGGCCGCTTCGCGGGGTCTGTCGATTCGGATCAACGCCTTGCTGGGATTGGCCTGGCGGGTGCTGGTAGGGGCCTGGTGCCGGGTGTCTCACGGTTGAATCAGCCCATCAGGATGCGTTTTGATACGGCGTCCGGGATGTGCCGGATTTGATTCAGATGTGTTCGACACGCTGCGTGCGGTGGCGTACCGATGAGGTTTTTGGCGACGCAAAAGTCTGAGAAAAACCAACAGTGATTCCGCAGACCAGACAGATGGATCCGCGCAGCGCGAGGTTTTACGCGCTTCGCGAAGGGGTGGCTAGATCAGGGAGACGTTCAGCCGTAGAACGTGGCGGATATCGCATTGACCGCGCGAACTTCTCCGGCGGGCGCCGCATATGTTGCATCAGCTTTAAACACGGCATTCGATGCGTGTGCAACCAAACCGTCCGGCGGTGTGAGCGGGATGAGCGGCACGACGCAACGGCGGTTCGGTGGCAGATGGAACCAGTCGTGCGCGGCACGGTAGTGTGTATCAACGATATGAAGGAAGCGCGCAAAACGCCTTGTTTCGATCACGAGCTGCCAGCCGTCGCCGTTACGCTCCGCGGCGACCGTCAAGCCCAGGTCATGCCGTTCGCCAATGCGCCGCTCCGGCAGATGAAACGCTTCCGAGACGATCCGGCCGCTTGCCTTGTCGCGCAGCGTGGCGATCGTCACGTCGTGCGCGCGCGGGCCGAAGCGGTACGCGTGCGTGAAATCGAAGAACTGACCGAGGCACGCGGCCGCGCTCAGACGCTGTGCGCTATGCGGCGCCAGTTCGATAGCGCAGCTTGCGGAGGCGACCTTGACGCTGCCGTCGCGCAGACACAGCAGATCGAGTTGCGCGTGCAAAGGCTGCGCGCGCTCATTGAGCAGATGAATGTCGAGGCCGTTGAGGCCCTCGTCGGTGATCACCACCTGAATGGGTTGCAGCGTTCCGGCAAGGCCGTGCAGGGCGCTTTTAGGCCGTCCTGTGGCATCGATCAAGCCCCAGCCTGCGCCGGGTCGCAAATCCTGAAGCTGCCAGACGAGCGCGCCGCCGCATGACGAGCCGGCGCGTCGCCACTCGGCGAACACGTCTGCCATCAATTCGGCGACCACCGCGCGCGACAGGTCCAGATAACGCTCGGGGTCTTCGTAACGCAGGCGGGCGGGCTCGACGCCATACAACGTTTGCAGATAGTGGTCGCGCACGTCGTCGAAATCCCAGCCTGCGCCGGGATCGCGCGGCACGGTGGCCTTCCAGCGCGGATCGTGCAGATGGGTCGTGCCCAGCGCGTCGCGCAAGGTGGCGTCGTCGGGTACGTTGGCGAAAGCGAGGCATTCGGCGGCAAAGCGCACTTGCGAGCGGCGCACGTCGTCGAGCGGACGCTGATAGGCGCCCACGCCATAGTAGTGAGTGACACCCTCGTTAGTCGAAAACGGCCACACGCCTCCCGATGGCGAGTTGCTCACATACGGCACGTCGGAGCGCTCACGCGCGACGATGGCGGGCAACTGTTCGGTAAAGAGTGGTTGCGCGCGCATTGAAGGCGGCAGGCCGAACATGGCCGCCTGCTGGTCGACCTCGCTGCCGCCGCACAGTACCGCGAGCGAAGCGAAGCGTCGTGTGCGCGTGAGAAACTGGGTGGCCTCGCGCTCGATCGACGCGCTGAATGCGGCATCGTTCGGGTAGTCGAAATTCGCCAACGTGAAGTCTTGCCAGACGAGCATGCCGTATTCGTCGGCAAGCGCGTAAAACGCGTCGGACTCGTACACCATCGTGCCGCCCACGCGCAACATGTTCATGCCCGCATCGCGTGCGAGCGTAAAAGCGCGACGCAATTGCGCCTCGCTACCGCTCAGGGTGACGAGGTCCGCGCTGGTCCAGCATGCGCCACGGCAGAACACGGGCAGGTCATTTACGCGCAATGCGAAGCCCATGCCGTCCGCGCCACGCTCCACTTCAATGCTGCGAAAGCCGACCAGACCCAACGCGTGAGATATCGCGCGCCCGTCATCAAGTTGCAACGACAACGCATATAAAGTGGGTTCGCCGTGCGTGTGCGGCCACCAGCGCTGCACGTGCGGCACGCGCACGCTGCCGGTCAGTGTATATGCATCGCGCCATTGCAAAGACGAAACAGCATCCCCGCATTTAAGTGAAGCGCGGCAGTTCGCATCATGATGTGGATGCAGGAAACGTAGCGTCAACGAAACAAGGCCGTCGTCGCCGTCGAGCCGGCTTGCTATGTCCACGGTGTCGAATGCGTGGGGCGCGTCGCTCAGGAGTTCGACGGGACGCCATGGGCCGACCGCCTGCACCGAAGGACACCAGCCAGGCATATGGCCAAGCAGGGTGGTGCGCACGTTGCGCAAGGTGGGCGGCGATACGAGCCGGGGCCGCCAGCGCGCGCGCGAACGTTTTGCCGCCAATGCCGGCGCGAGAGAGCGGAAGCACAGCGCGAGCGTCGCGCTGCCGTTCAGTTCGATGTCGAGATCGTGCGCGACGAACATCGAATCGGAGTCGAGAAGCCTGATGCCGCCGAGCCAGACTTCGGCGAGCGTGGCGAGCCCGTGCAGGCGCAAGCGGCGTTGGCCGGTGCCTTCGAGTGTGAGCCGATACCAGTGATCGTCGAAGGCGAGCGGTGGCGGATTGGCGAGGTCGAGAAGACCTGCGGCACGCCGCGCGCTCGCCACGGTGCCCGGCACTTGCGCGGCGAGCCAGCCGTGCGCGGGCAAATCGGCGGGCGACGCGCATGCGCCCGCCGCCGTGCTCAAACATTCCCAGCCGATCTCGAGGCGCTGCGGCCAGAGTGTTTGCGATGCCCGCGCCAATGCGGCATTGGTTTGAACGGCATCGCCAGAATCGCCGGCTTCGTGATGAACGTTCGCGAGTACGCCGCTCGCATCGCCATTGTCAGGCACCAGGTCGATCGTCAATGCGTCCACGGCGAGTTCCCGAGAAGTCCGCGAAGCCGTGCGCGGAGCGTCACAGCACCAGCGCGGCGAGCGGCGGCAGCGTCTTTTCGTAAGCGCTTTCGAGCACGTCGAAACAGTCTTCGCACAGATCGCGGCGTCCGCGCGCAATGGCCCGCACGAGCCGGAACTGCATGATCATCGACTCCGAGGCGATGCTCTGCGCCGCGGCCGCAATCGATGCCGGAATCTCGAAGCCTTGTGCGGAAAGCCACAGCAGATACTTCGAGAGGAACTCGAAGTTCGCGCCGAGCTGCCGCATCAGGTTGAACGAGTACGGGTGGAAGAATTTTTCGCCGCGTTCGAGCAGCGTATCGAGATGCGCGGGAAACGCGGCACGCCATGACGAAATCGGATTGGTCAGCGGCCGGCGTCCCAGGTGCGCACACAGTAATTCCGCCGACGCTTCCGCCAATGCGGTGCCTTCGAGCGCGGGCCGCGCCTGCTTGGCGAACTCCACGTAAGGAAACAGCAGGTCGGGCTGCTGCGCGAATTGCGGCAGCTTGCGGAACACGCCGTCGTAGTCCTCGCCGTCGAGCAGGTGATAGCCGGTGTTGTGGAAATAGCCGAGACGGCGCGCGTCGGGATCGATGAAGTCGATGCCCACCGTGGTTTTCGGATGCTCGCGCCGGTACGACGTGGCGCGCGTGTTCGGCAGGTAATAGCCGTCTACTTCCACCAGCACCGTATGGCCGCGCGAAGTCTGCGCGAGCACGCGCGCTTCGAGCGAATCGTAGATGGCCAGTTCCTGCACCTGGGTGCCGTAGAGCCGTTCGAGGTCTTCGAGCGGAAACTTGAAGAACGTGAACTGATCGCCTTCGAAATCCTGCGTGACGGTAAAGCCGAACGCCGCGCGCGGATCGAGCCCGAAGCCGTGCAGCAGTTCGATCCACAGGTCCACGTAGCAGTTCGTTTCTTGCCACACGCGCTCGCCTTGGTGCAGCGCGTGTGGCGCATGCTCGCGCAAACGCGTGGCGGGCGCGGGCGCGGGCGGCGTGGCCGCGGCAACGCCGCCCGCGGCGGACAGATCGACGCGCCGGGTCAGCGGGAAGGCGGTGTGCGCGCCGTTCGGCACGGGTGTCAGCGACGGATTCATACGCGCTCTCCGGCGTCTTGCGCCGCCACGCCTGTTTCTGTCTGCATGGACGCGATGCCGTGCGTCACGCGTGCTTCGGTATCGCCCCACAGCAGCGCGCGCACGTCGTCCGGCCAGGCGTTCACATCGAGCCCGTGATGACGGAACAGCGCGAGCGTGATGCGTTCCATGCCGAAGCCGACGCAGCCCGTATGCGCAACCGTACCGTCGTCGCACTCGATCTTCCAGATCGCGCCGAAGTGTTCCATGTGATAGTTGAACGACAGGCAAGCGGTCTTGCCGCGCGGGTCGGCCACCGGAATCAGCAGTTCGAACTTGAGTGCCTGGGCGCGCTGGCTGTCGGCGACGATCTTGCCGCCGCGGCCGAAGAACGGGTCGTTGGCGAGATCCACTTCGACCGGCAGTTGCAGCAGTTTCACGAGCAGCGAGCCGCGCTCGATCCACATCTGGCGGAATGCCATCACCTGTTCGCCGCTGCCGAGGCGCACATATTCGCGCTGACGGAACATCTGCATGCGGCCGGGATCGAGCGACGGCTCGTGACGGAAGCAATACGACAGCACGTCGATGGTGCGGCCGCTGGCGGGCAGCGGACCGCGTCGCGCCATCACCGGGTAGATCGGATAGCAGGCGGCCGGCGTGAGCACCACGCGGGTCGGTTTCTGCTGCGCCATCCACGAGTCGCTGCGGTCGTCGTCGCTTTCGGTCATGGCGTCGTCGAGCGCGCGCAACAGGCGCCGGTGGCCCATGTCGTCGCCGCAGAACGAGTGGATCGTGCCGGCCAGATTCGGGAAGCTCTTCAGATACTCGCTGTCTTCGAAGTCGGTGCGGCGCATGGCGGGCGGAAAGCGCAGCACTTCGGGCTGCTGGTCCGCGCCCAGATGCGTGATCGCCACGTTCAGACGGTCCACCACGTCCTCGAAAATCTGACTACGGCCGTACAGGCCGTTTTCGCCGGTATCGATCAACAGGCCCGCGGCCAGCAGTTCGTCGCGAAAGCCCGGCGCTTCTGCTGCCTGAGCGGCAGCGGCGAGGGCGGCGGTATCGGTCATCGTGTTCATGTCAGGCTCTCCCCGGGGCGGCAGGACGTTGCGCGAGCAACAGGCTCGCGGTGTTCTGCGCAATGCGGTCGTTGTTGATCATTAGCGGTGCGGAGTACAGGTCGCGTAAATGGCGTCCCACGCTGTACGGTGTGCCGTTCTTGTAGCCCGCCATGCCGCAGATCATCAGCACTTCCTGCACGACCTGCAGCGCGGTGGTGGAGATGCTCGTCTTCAGCGTGTTCATGTCGGAGGCGAAGCCGAGCATGGCCGCGAGCGGCGCATCGGCTTGCGAGCCGCCGTGGCGTGCCTGGTGGGCGGCGCGCGCCGCCTCCAGCGCGACCGCGAGGCGCGCCTGCATCATCTGCAGCAGACCGACCGCTTCGGCGAGGCGCAGGCCGGCCGGCGGAATCTCACCGGGTTTCGAGCGCGCCTGCGCGCGAAAGAACACTTTCGCGCGATTCACCGCGTCGCTGGCCACACCGGTCCAGACCGAGGCCCACAGCGTGTGCGAGACCGGCAGCATGGTCTGATCGGCGATCTCGGCAAAGGGCGTCGGCAGGATCTGTTCGGCCAGACCCGTGGCGACGAGCCGGAAGCCCTCGCTGCAGGTGCCGCGCATGCCCATCGAATCCCAGCCGCCGCGCTTTTCCAATTGCGTGTCGGCGCGCAACGCGACGATCAGCACCTGATCCGCCGCAGCCGACTCGGCGGTGCGGCGGGCCGTGACCAGAACGCCGTCGGCGTGCGCGCCGTAAGAGATCGTCGGTGCGAGCTTTTCGATGCGAAAGCGCGCAGCGTCGAGCTCGACTGCGCATGCACTGGTGCGCATATTGCCGCCGATGGTTTCTTCGGAGGTGGCCGAAGCCAGCAGCCATTGGTTCTCGACCAGTTGCGCGAGCAACTGCCGGTGCCACGCCGAGTCGCTGCCATGCGCCTCGATGCAGGCCACCTGGATCTGATGCATCCCATACACCATCGCGGTGGACGCACAGCCTTGCGCAAGCGTTTCGCAGATCGCGCCGACGTCCGCGAGCGACAGCCCCGCGCCGCCGAATGCGGCCGGCACCATGGCCGAAAGCAGGCGCTCGCGTTTGAGCGCGTCGAACGCTTCGCGCGGAAAGCGTGCCTCACGATCCACCGAATCCGCGAACTGCGCGGCCACTGCGGCGCAGCGTTGCGCCGCCGCGCGCCAGCCGGGTTCGGCGTCGACCGCGCTCAGCACGGCCGGCGGGTCGCCTTCGTCGAGGGCCGGCACCTGGGTAGGGGCGAGCGAAGCCGCCGCATCCAGCAGCGGGGCGTTCATGCTGCCGCCTTCGCCTGTTGCAGTTCGGTTACCGCGGCGGCCATCGAATCGATGCTCGAGAAAAGCCGCCGCGTCAACAAACGGTCTGGAATTTCAATGCCGAATTCGTCTTCGATGGCCAGCATCAGATGCACGGTCGCGAGTGAGGACAAGCCCGCGGCGTACAGGTTGGCGTCGTCGGCGAGGCTCTCCGGCGCGACGTCGAGGCGGGCCGATTCGGAAAGGATGCGTCGCAATGCGGTTTTCATGGTGTGGTCCCCCAGTTGTTCAACGGTCTCGAATGTCGCGGACATCGATCGAACGCACGTGATCGTTTTTGTGTCGATTGCGCGCGGCGCTTGCCGGCTTGGTCGATTTGCCAGCTGCGGCGCGGTCACAGTGATTGCGTGCGGTTTCAGGCGGCGCTTTGCCACGCCGTGCCCGATGTCCCGTATTTAAGAATTGTCAAAGCCCAGCGTCAGTGCGATGGCGCACGGAAACACGCGGTTTGCGGACGTACCGTGTAGCCATCAGAACGGACCGGCGCAGGCAGCCAGGCCGTCGAAGCCGGCGCGTAAAGCCGGTCTCGTTGAACTTATTGACCGCTGGGGAACGTGATGAACTGGAAAACGCTGGAATTCGATCAGCTTTCGGCACGCGAGTTGTATCTGATCCTGCGGGCGCGCAGCGCGGTGTTCGTAGTCGAACAGTCGCATGTCTGTCTGGACGCCGACGGCCGCGACGAAAATGCGTTGCACGTGTTCGCGGTTGAGGACATGGCGCGCTCCATGCCGATTCTCGCTTACGCACGTGTGCAACCCGGCGACGCGGAAGACCCGGAGATCACCATCGACAAGGTCCTGACGAGTCCGCTGCGACGCGGCGACGGCACCGCCGAACTGCTGCTCGAACGCGTGCTGCAGGCAATCGCCGAACGTTGGCCGGGACATGCCACGCGTGTCAGTGCGCCGCTCGGTCTGCGCGGCTTCTACGAGCAATTCGGCTTTCGCAAGACGGAAGGACCTTATCTCGAACATGGCGTGCCATTCATCGGCCTCACACGCCAGGCGCGCGTCAGCCAGCCGCTCTTCGGCGTGCGCCGCCGCGAGCGCGGCGCCGCCGTGCTCGTGAATACGTTCGAGTTGCTGTGATGGGGCGAATGCTCGTCACGCCTTCCAGCGCACAGCTTGCACTCGCGCGACCGACGCCGGACATACCACGCACTTCTCCGGGCGCGGCACCTGCTTTTGCCGCGCCGGCCGCCGGTGCGCGGGCGAGGGGCCTGCGCCATCCACTGCGCCTGCCGCTACTGCTATTTGCGGTGACGTTGGGCTTGGTCGCGCTGCATCAGGGCAGGGTGGTCGAATACTTCTTTCCGCTCGGCGCATTCGGCATTGCATTGTTGTTCTACTGGCGCTCGCCCGCGCATTACCTCGGCTTCGTCTGCTGGCTGTTTTTCCTGACGCCGGAAGTGCGCCGTCTTGCCGACTTCGTCAACGGCTCGTTCAACGATCAAAGCCCGATCATGATCGCGCCTCTGCTCGCGGTCGCGCTCACCGGCCTCACCTTGCTCAAGCACGTCTCGCTGCTGGGGCAGCGTCGCGCGGCGCCGCTCGTGCTGATCGTGATCGCGCTGCTGTACGCGTATGTGGTCGGCATGGCGCAGGTCGGTCCCGCTGCCGCGACCTACACGCTCATCAACTGGCTGTATCCCGTGATGGTGGCGTTTTATCTCACCGTCACATGGCGCCACTATCCCGACTATCACCGCGTGTTGCTGAAGACATTCGTTTATGGCGGACTCCTGATGAGCGTGTACGGCCTGGTCGAATTCGTTTCGCCGATGCCGTGGGACGCGTTCTGGCTGATCGCTTCGAAAATGCAATCCGAAGGGCAACCGGTGCCGTTCGGCATGCGTGTGAGCAGCACGATGAATTCGTGCGGCCCGTTCGCGGTCACGCTCATGACGATTCTGCTGATGTCGCTCGCGGCGCGCGGCAAGGCGCGCATCGTGCTGGGCTGCGTGGGCATTCCCGTGCTGCTGCTCACGAGCGCGCGCAGCACGTGGGGCGGTTTTGCGATCGCGATCGTGTATTCGTTCCTCATGCTCGACGGCAGGAGCCGCATGCGGTTGATGGCCGGCGTGCTTGGGCTCGCCGTGATGGCCGCGCCGCTGATGATGATCGATCAGGTTGCCGAACCGGTGATCCAGCGCTTCAGCACGATGCAGAACCTCGGCGAGGACAACAGCTATCAGGCGCGCGCCGAGTTCTACAAGAGCTTTTTCTCCTCGGCGTTTACCGACATCGCAGGACAGGGGCTCGGCACGATTGGCCTCGGCACCAAGCTCTCCGACGACAAATCATCCGCGGCGAGGGTCGATTTCGACAGCGGCCTGATGGAAGTCCCCTTCGTGATGGGGTGGCCGGGCACGCTGCTCTATGCCACCGGCGTATTCGTGTTGCTCTGGCGCGCGTACCGGGCGAGCCGGCTGCATCCGACCGACCTGCTGGCGATTTCCGGTGTGGGCGTGGCGGTGGCGATTTTCTCGATGATGATTTTCATCAATACGCTGACCTCCGTATCGGGGATGTTTTTCTTTCTCGGTGTGACGCTGCCCGTGATCTCGCTGCGTTATGCGCGTGAACGTCAGGGCGCGGCCGCCGTTGCTTCACTACGGCACAACAAGATATCCAGATGAAGGACACAAGGATGCGAATTCTGATCGTCACCCACGTCGTGCGAAAAAACGACGGGCAGGGGCGGGTCAACTATGAGATCGTGCTGGCGGCGCTCGCCGCCGGTCATGCGGTGACGCTGCTCGCCGCCGAGGCCGCGCCTGAACTGGTGCAGCACCCTCACGTGCATTTCGTGCAGATTCCCACCAGCGGTTTGCCGACCAAGCTGCTTCAGTACCAGATGTTCGCGTGGCGTTGCGGCGCATGGATTCGCGCGCATCGCGACGAATTCGACGTGGTGCATGTGAACGGCTTCATTGCGTGGGCGCGTGCCGATGTCAACGCCGTGCACTTCGTCCACGACGGCTGGTATCGCTGCGGCTTCTATCCGTTCAGGCTGCTGCATAACCTGTATCACGCGTATCAGGTTGTCTACACGTTGCTGAATATCGTGTGCGAAAAGTGGGCGTTCCGGCATGCCGAGGTGATCGTGCCGGTCTCGCAGAAAGTGGCCGGCGAAGTTCGCGCGCTGGGCATCGGCTCGGCACAGGTGCAGGTGATACACAACGGTGTCGATGTCGGCGAGTTCACGCCCGGTACACCGGAGCGGGCCCGTTTCAATCTGCCGCAAGCGCCGTTCATGCTGCTGTTCGCCGGCGACCTGCGCATGTCGCGCAAGAATCTCGACACCGTCCTGCATGCGCTCGTACGCACGTCCCCCGAAGTGCATCTCGCGGTCGCCGGGATTCTGCACAACAGTCCTTACCCCGCGCTGGTGGAATCGCTCGGACTGACGCAGCGGGTTCACTTCACGGACATGGTGATGGACATGCCCGCGCTGATGCGCTCGGTCGATGCGTTCGTGTTTCCCTCGCGCTACGAGCCGATGGGGCTCGTGCTGCTGGAGGCGTTGTCCGCCGGATTGCCGGTCATCACCGTGCGCACCGCGGGCGGCGCGGAAGTGATCGCGCGCGGCAGCGGTATCGTGCTCGACGATCCCAACAACGCCGCCGCGCTTGCCGTGGCGATCGAACATCTCGCCAGAGAGCCGGATTACGCGCGACGCCTTGGGCTCGCCGCGCGCGCGGTGGCCGGCACGTTGAGCTGGCAGGCGATGGCTGAGCGCTATCTGTCCGTCTACGAACAGGTGCATGCACGGCGCGCGGCGCGCGAGTTGCCGGCGGCGCGTGCGACCGCATCGGCGGAACTATGAGCGATACGTCGATCGAATCGCTGCAAATCGGAATGCACTGGTTCAACGAGCGGCCGGGCGGGCTCGACCGCATGTTCAAGGCATTGATCGATACGCTGCCCGAGCAGGGCGTCAATGTGCGCGGCATGGTGGCGGGCACACCGGGCGTGTTCGATGCGTCGGGCGGCCGCGTGCTGGCTTTTGCCGGCGCGCAGTCGCAACTCGGCACGCGGCTGTGGGGTTCGCGCGTGCAGTCGCGCGCGCTGCGCGCCGCGAAGATGCCCGATGTGGTCGCCTCGCATTTCGCGCTCTACGCGGCGCCGACTGTCGGCGTGTTCCGGCGCGTGCCGAAGGTCGTGCATTTTCACGGACCGTGGGCGGCCGAATCGTTTCCGGGCGGTGGTGGCGGCTGGTCGCGCGCCATGCGCGTCGCGCTGGAGCGCTTCGTCTATCGCAGCGGGACACGGCATATCGTGCTTTCGCAGGCGTTTGGCCGGCTGCTTCACGAGAACTACGGCGTGCGTGAGGACAGCATTCGTATCGTGCCGGGCTGTGTCGACGTGGCGCACTTCAATACGCGGGCGACCAGGCGCGAGGCGCGCGGGCGTTTGCGTTTGCCGCAGGACAGGCCGCTGCTCTTTTGCATGCGGCGTCTGGTGTCGCGCATGGGCCTCGAAGACCTGATCGACGCCATGGCGCTCGTCAAGCCGATGATCCCGGACGTACTTCTCATCATCGCCGGCAAGGGGCCGCTGGAAGCTCAGTTGCAGGCGCGCATTGTTTCGCGCGGGCTCGAACGCAATGTCCGGCTGGCGGGTTTCGTGGCCGACGAGAAAGTGCCGCTGTGGTATCGGGCCGCCGATCTTTCGGTGGTGCCGACGGTGTCGCTCGAAGGCTTCGGGCTCACCACGATCGAATCGCTCGCCGCGGGCACGCCGGTGCTGGTGACGCCGGTCGGCGGACTGCCGGAAGCGGTGGCGCCGCTGTCGTCCGAACTGGTACTGCCGTCGAGCGGATTCCGCTCGCTCGGAGAAGGGATTGCCGACGTCCTGCTCGGGCGCCGCGTGGTGCCGGATGCCGAGGCGTGCCGTGCGTATGCGAGCGCGCATTTCGACCGGCCGGTGGTCGCCGCGCAGGTTGCGCGCGTCTATCGCGAAGCGATCAGCGCATTCTGATACGCCTGTGATCATGCGAAGCACCGCACGCAAAACCTTCGAGCGCCTGGTGTGCGTAATCGCCGTGGCCTTGCCTGTGCTGGTGGTGATCGGCGCGGCTGGTTCGGGATGGACGATTCACGGGCCGGCGCTGACTACCGAGGCGGCGGCAGCCATTACCACTCCCAACGCAACCGCAGCCGCAATGACCGTCGCCGCAGCCTCGGCCAGCCGGCCCGCCGCCGAAGTACAGGCGGCGTCCGCCCATCCTTCGCTATCCTACCGAACCTCGTGGATCGGCAATACGTGGGGTTATGCCGATCATCGCTGGATGCAGATCGACGTGCAGGCGCTCGCCGTCACGCCGGATGGCGACGTATTCACGAACGCGCCCTGGGACGAAGGCGGCGGCGAACTCGGCCAGTACCGCAACGGTGAGCTGGTGCGGCACGGCGGCGAGTCGCATGGCTGGGGCATGATGGGCGGCGACGCGATCGCCGTGAACAGCGAGTACGTGTACGTCGCGCAGACCATGGTGAGCCTCGGCAACGAAGAGGCGAAGCACCGCGCGACCCCGCGCGAGGGCGAAGTGTGGACGGGCGTGGCGCGCCGCAGCCGGGCCGACCTACGCGACGGCGTGCCGTTCGCCGGCCAGGTGAAGTTTCCCGCCGGCAGCCGGCTCGCGTATCTGCTGATCTCCACCTATTCCGACAAGACCGACTACGCGGTCCGCGGCCTCGCCGCGGACGACACGCGGCTGTTCGTTTCGAACCTGCTCGATAACCGCGTGCAGGTGTACGACGCGCAAACCATGCAAGCGGTCGGTGCGTTCCCGGTGCCCGAGCCTGGCCGGCTTGCGCTCGCTTCCGACGGCTCGTTGTGGGCCATTGAGAACAGCCGCACGGACAGCGCGCGGCGCGTCGTTCACCATGCACGCGATGGCGCCCGTCTGGGCGAACTCGCATTGCCCGACGGCGTGGTGCCCGTAGACCTGACGGTCGACGCGCGCGGGCGCCTGTTGATCGCCGACAACGGCGTGCGCCAGCAGATCCTGATCTTCACGGCGGTCCCCGGCGCGACGACTCAGCAGGGAGCGGGCATGCAATTGTCGGCGAGCTTCGGACAGGAGGGCGGCATCTACGCGGGCCGGGCCGGCGCGCCGGGGCCACGGCGCTTCAACGGGCTGACGGGAGTGGGCGTGGACCGCGGCGGCAACGTCTATGTGTCGATGAACGGCGCGGGTCCGCGCCCGTTCGGCACGGGTCCGAGCACCTACGACGGCGCGCTGCTCGAAAGCTATACGCCCGATGGCAAACAGCGCTTCAGTCTGCAGGGACTGTTATTCGTCGACGGCGCGCAGTTCGTGGATGGCGAGCCGCCTTCGGTGTACAGCGGCAGCAAGCGCTTCACGCTCGATCTTTCGCGGCCACTCGGGCAGGAGTGGGCGTATGCCGGCTACACCGCGGACCGTTTCCGTTATCCGTACGATCCATATTTTCATCTGTATCTCGGCGGCCAGCGGGGCATGCCGATGGTGCGCGACGTGCGCGGTCACCGTCTGCTCTTTACGACCGACATGTACTCCTCGTATCTGCGGATCTATCGTTTCGCCGACGACCGCGAGACCGCGATCCCCGCAGGGCTCTTCTCGCAGTCGCATATCGACGGCGCGTGGCCGCCCAATCAGCCGCGGCAAGGCGAATGGATCTGGCGCGATACGACGGGCAAGGGCGACTTCTCTCCACAGGCATTCGACCAGAACATTCGCAACGCCGACGCGCCGCAAATGCGCGGCTGGTGGGTAGATAGCCGCGGCGATATCTGGCAGGGCACCGAATCGCAGGGCATACGCTGCTTTCCGCTGCAGGGCTTCGATCGTGTCGGCAATCCGATCTACCGCTACTCGGCGATGCGGCAGTATGCGCCGCCCGCGCCGTTCTACCGGGTCGCGCGCCTGAATTATTTCCCCGATGAAGACAGCATGTTCGTCTCCGGCTCGACACCCGCGCATCCATTCGTTCAGGAGAACTGGAATGGCGCGGGTTCGCAGTTGGCTCGTTACGACCACTGGAAAAGCGGCAAGCCCGTGCTGCGCTATGTGATCGGCTTACCCGATCGCGGCGCGCCGGACTGGTCGTCGATCAGCGGCTTTACCGTGGCGGGCGACTACGTGTTCGCCGTCGAAACGCGCGGCGCCGTGGTGCGTGTGTACGACCGCGCGAGCGGACGCGACGTCGGCCGCCTCTCGCCGGGCAAGGAAGTCGGCTCGACGAGCGGCTGGGTCGACGTGCCGATGCCGATGACCGCGCATCGCCTCGCCTCGGGCGAATACCTCGTGCTGGTGGAGGAAGACGCCTACGGCAAGGCGCTGATGTACCGCTTCACGCCGCCCTCGGCGCCGCTTGCAGCGGCTGCCCCTCATTCAACGACTGTTGCGCGGACTCCATGAAAATCATTCACCTCGCCAATCACGCGCAATGCGTCGGCAATGGCATCGTCAACGTGATGGTCGACCTAGCCTGCCTGCAGGCGCGCGCCGGCCACGACGTGACGGTGGCCTCGGCGGGCGGCGGCTTTGAAGCGCTACTGGCGCGGCACGGCGTGCGTCACGTGCTGTTGCCGCAATCGCCCAGACCGTCGCGTGTCGCGAGCATGGTGGCGGGCTTCAGACGGCTGGTCGCGCAGGTCGATCCCGACGTCGTGCACGCGCACATGATGACCGGCGCGTTGATCGCTCGCGTGAGCGCGCTGCGGCGGCGCTACGTGCTGATCACCACGGTGCACAACGAGTTTCAGCGCAGCGCCACGCTGATGGGCGTCGGCGATCACGTGGTGGCGGTCAGCGATGCAGTGGCCGCGGCGATGGCGCGGCGCGGCATTGCGCCGGCGCGCCTGAGTGTCGTGCGTAATGGCACGATCGGCACGCCGCGCCTCGCCGACACGCCGGTGCCCGCGCAACCGCAACTGGCGCATCCGTGCGTCGTCACGGTGTCGGGCATGTATGAGCGCAAGGGGATCGGCGATCTGCTGCATGCCTTCGCGCTGCTGCGCGAGCGCGTGCCGCACGCGGTCCTGTATCTCGTCGGCGACGGTCCGGATCGCGGTGCCATGGAAGCGCTGGCTCGGCAACTGGGTGTCGCCGCTCAGGTGCGTTTCGAAGGTTTTGTCGCTGACCCGCGTGCGTATCTCGCGCAGGCCGACGTGTTCGTGCTCGCCTCGCACTACGAGGCGGCCGGCCTCGTGCTGTGTGAAGCGCGTGAATTAGGTAGGGCGATCGTGGCGACGCGCGTGGGCGGCATTCCCGAGATGCTCGACGGCGGCGAAGCCGGCGTGCTCGTGCCGGTGCAGGACCCGACTGCGTTGGCGCAGGCGCTCGGGCATCTGCTGAGCGCGCACGATGCGCATGCGGCGCTGTCCGCACGCGCGCTCTGCAAGCTCGACAAATTCAGCGTGCAGCAGGTGAGCGACGGCTATCTGTCGATCTACGAACGCACTTTGGCGAGCTGCCAGCCGCGCCGCTTTGCGAGCATCGCCACACGCGGTATGACGGCGGTTGCACGAGTAGTGCCGGACACTGTCACGCACTCGAGCTCGATCTGAAAGAGCGGGCCGCGCTCAGCAGCGGTCCGCTTCAGTCCTATGGACTAGCTGGTGGTGGACGGCGTAAAGCGCGCCCAGAGCTTGCCGACCAAGCCGCGAAGCTCGCTCGACCCGTGCAACGATAGCCCCAGGTTCGCGAGGGCCAGCACGAGTGCCGCGACGATGAGCGTCGGCACCGCGCTGATCGAATCGGCGAGCGCGACTGCTACTAGCAGGAACGCGAGGTGGGCCAGCATATTGCGTACGATGGACCACACGTGCAGCCGCGCGAACACCAGCAGCACCGCGTAGTCGAATAGCGCTTTCAGCGTGACGACGACACCCGCGCCCATGATCCCGAACCAGTGAATCCCGCACCACAGCGCGCCGGCGAATACCGGCAATTCGAGCCAGCTCACCGTGGCGACGGCGGCCGGGCTGGTCTGCGCCTGGATCAGAATTCCTAGAATGCCGCACTGGCCGCTCAGCCATACGCCGAGCACGAGCACGCTGGCAACCGGCGCGGCGGCCGCGACCGTCGGCCCCAGCCAGAGCAGGAGGAAAGGCTTGAGTGCGAATAGCGCGACGATCACGCACGGCGTGAACGCGCCGTTGAGAAACGCGAGGGCGCTATGCGCCAATGCGTCCGCATCCGCGCGGGACACGGCCGACAGGCGTGGGAACAGTGTGCGCACCATCGCGATGGGCAGCAGATTCAGGCGCGTAATCAGGTTCTGCGGCGTTGCGTAATACGTCACGTAGCGCGCGCCGAGCAGCGCGCCCACCAGCACCCGGTCGAGTGTCGACGCAATCATGTTGGCGCCGGAAAACATCAGCATCCAGCGGCCATAGCGGAAGAGTTCGGTCATCACATGCCATTGCGGCATCCGCACGCGGCGAATCCCGAGCGCGCGAAATGCGGCCGCGCCGAGCATCAGGCCGGCCACGAGGCGCGCCACCACCGCCGCCGGAATCACCACCGCGAGCGAGGGCGAAAAGCAGAAGATCGCCGCTAGCGGCAGTAACTGGAACAGCGCCGTGCCCAGTGTCTGGTTGATGTTGAAGCTGGTGAAGCGCTCCACGCCGTTGATGGCGCCGGCAAACACCCATGAGACGTTGGCGATCGGCACGGCCACCGCGATCCACGGCAGGCTCGCCATCACTTCGCGCTGGAAGGCGGGTTCGATCTTCACGCCGTGCGTGATATAGACGACCGTGCCCACGTAAATGAGAAGGCCGCCCACAATGCCGGTGCCCAGATTCATGAACCACGCGCTCCAGAAGATGCGCTCGATCGAATCGTCCGTGGCGGCGCGCGCTTTGGATATCTGATTTTCGGTTGCGAGACTCGTGCCGAGATCCAGCACGCTGAAGTAGCCGATCAGGGTCCACACCAGATTGATCACGCCGTATCGTTCGACGCCCATCAGGTGAATATAGGCGGGCACGGTGACGAGGGAGATAAACGTTGGAGCGATCGCCCCGGCGAAATTGATGACGATGTTCCTGACGATACTTCTTTCCATGGTGCGCTTTTCCGGCGTCTGAATTCCTGCAATGGTGTGGTCCGTTCTGGCCGCTGTCGGTGCGCAGTCGCACTCTGCAGCGCGCTTGACACGGCGGTGTCGGCCCGTCGCAGGTTTCGATGTTGCCCTGGCCCCTGGCGCGTCTATGTGTGTGCCCGTACAGATACTTGCCATCCGGCGAGGTTAAATGCAAATCATCAGAAGGTAATGCCGCGCGGCTGGGTTGTTGCTGCGTAATCATCGAACGGGGTTTGACAATGAAACGTGCCGGATTCGAGCGCTGCTCGTCGGCCAGAATGCAACGGGACCTGGGCGCGAGCGGTTTGCGGGGCATCCATGGCTGAGCGCATCGACGAACAGGGCGGGAGCGGCGCGCGTGAACTGGATGCGCGGCTCATCTCCATCTGCATTCCCACCTGCAACCGGCCTGCGTTGCTCGAGCAGGCCATCGACAGTTGCCATGCGCAGACTTATGGCGAGTTCGAAATCGTGATCGGCGACGACTCGACCGACGACAGCGCGCGGCATGTCGTGGAACGCTGCCGCTTGCGCAGCGACCGGCCCATTCGTTACGAACGCAACGTGCCCCGGCTCGGTCAGGCGTCCAATGTGAATCGCCTGTTCGCGCGTGCTCGCGGCGCCCGGCTCGTGCTCCTGCACGACGACGATCTGCTGGAACCGCATGCGTTGAATCGTCTCGATGCATGCTGGCGAACCTCCCCCGACCTGACAGCGGCGTTCGGCAAGCAGCGCGTGATCGCCGACGACGGCACGCCGCGCCCCGAAGCCAGCGAACGCCTGAATCGCGATTACCGGCGCGTGCCCGAGCGTGCCGGCCGTTTGCCCATACCGGCGCTAGCCGGCATCGACCAGATGTTCCCGAACAACGGTTTTCTGGTCGATACGTTGGCGGCACGCCGCATTGGGTATCGCCCGGCCGCCGAAGTCGGCGAAGCATGCGACTTCGATTTCGGCTTGCGGCTCAGCGTCGACGCAACGGCGATCTGCTTCGTGAACGAGTGCGTCTCGGTATCGCGCGAAACGGCGCTGTCGATTTCAACGCATGCGTTGCCCGCGATGCACGCGTTTGCGCAACTGCGCGAGAGCCATGTTCCGGCTGCGGCACAGGCCGCGCGTAATGATGCATTGCGCCGCGTGGCGCCGCGCGCGGCCTCCGCCTATGCGCGAGCCGGCGAGCCCGCTGCCGCGTGGCGTGTGCTGCTGTCGAAGCATTACCCGATGCGCGACAGACTGCGCGCGCGGTTCTTCTATCACTTGCTGCTCGCCGCGCGCTCGACGTTCGCGCTGCGTGCGCCGCACGGCAACTGACTACGCCGGCCGTTTCCGATCACCCGCATCGGGTGGATCGAGCGGGATCAAGCGGGATCACGCTCATTCGCCAATTAATCGGACTCCGAGACAATGTGGCAGGACGTACATATGAGTCATGCGACGTTTGTTGTAATGCGTTGAAAGGGAGGACCCCGTGAGGAGCATAGCGTGAGGCCAGTAGTCTTCGATGGCCAGTTCGGCTGGTTGCATCCGGCGAGTGGGCCGGACGGGCTGGTGTTGTGCTATCCGTTCGGCTACGACGCACTGTGCACGTATCGCGGCATGCGCAGGCTGGCCGAGGGGCTCGCCGCGCGCGGCATGCCGGTGCTGCGTTTCGATTATCCGGGCACGGGCGATTCGGCAGGTGAGGCGAGTGAACCCGGCCGCTGGCGCGCGTGGATCGACAGCATCAAGCAAGCCGTGGCATTGCTGCGCGAATCGTCCGGTGTCGAACGCGTGACGTTGTGCGGATTGCGGCTCGGCGGCACGCTCGCGGCGCTCGCCGCTCAGGAACTCGGCGGGGTGGACGGCCTCGTGCTGCTCGCGCCGGTCCTGTCGGGTAAGAACTACCAGCGCGAGCTGCGCGCGCATTATCGTCAATGGCTGTCGATTCCGGCTGCGATGGACTGCGTGCCCGAGCCGGATACCGACGCATTCGTCGAGGCGTACGGCTTTCGCCTCTATCAGGATACGTTGGAGAGTCTGCGTGCGGTCGATCTGAAACGCGACGCACCGCGGCCGGCCGGTCGCGTGCTCATGCTCGATTCGCTGGACCCCGCGCGAGTCGACGCGCTGGCTGCGCATTACCGCGAGCAAGGCGTCGACGTTGAACGGCAGCCTTTCGATGAGTACAGCAGGTTCATGATGGAATCGCTCGATAGTGAGATTCCGCAGTCCGCGTTTCAGTCGATAGAGAACTGGTTGGCGGATGGCGCGGCTCATGCGATCGCATCCGGGCGTGCGGCCACGGTCAGCGATACCCATGGCAGCGCGCCACACACTTCTGATCGCGAGACGACCCACGTGGTCGAGTCTGGCGTGGTTGAAACGCCGGTATGGCTCGACGGCGGCAGGCTGTTCGGCATCTATTGCCGGCCTGAAGTTCACGGCGCCGTTACTGCGCCAGCGGCGCTGCTGCTGAATACAGGGGCGGTCTCGCGAATCGGCAATGCGCGGCTTGGCGTGCGCTTTGCCAGGCGTCTCGCGCGACAAGGCATTGCTTCGCTACGAGTCGATCTCGGTGGTCTGGGCGACAGCATGCCATCGTTGGATGCGTTGAGCCTCGACGCGCTGTACGCGCAGTCGGGTGTCGACGACGCCGCCTGTGCGGCGCGCTGGCTGACAGCGCAGGGCCATCGCGGCGCGGTGCTGCTCGGCATCTGCGCAGGCGCTTACGTCGGCCTGCATGCGGCGGCACGCGAACCGGCGGCGCTCGGCGCGGTGCTGGTGAATTTGCAGAAGTTCACGTGGCAGAACATCTGCGACGCGCATGGCAAGCCGACCGTCGCGGTCGCGGCTTTTGGTTCGACACGCAGCTATCTGCGCTCGATGTGCGAGCCGCGCAAATGGCTTCGCGTGCTGAAGGGACAGACGGGCGGATGGCCGGTCGCGCGCGAACTCGCGGGACGCTTCGCTGCGCGGTTCGGCGCGACGCTTGCCGATCGGATCGAACGTATTTGCGGCATTGAACTCGGTGCACAGGAAGAACGGAGCCTCCTCGCCGCAGTGGACGCGCACGGTGTCGAGACACGGCTCCTCTTCGGAGTGCTCGACGAAGGCGTCGAAGAACTCGAGCGCCATTTCGGCGTGCGTGGCGCGCGGCTGCAGCGCTTCAGGCACATTCGCGCGGCGTTTTGCGAGCACACCGATCACGCGATCCTGTCAGCCAGCGCGCAGGAAAACGTGATGTCGTATTTCGAAACGTTCTATCGCGACACTTTCAATGAGCGGCGCGTGCCCGACGCCGTCACCGCCCGCGAGCCGCTCGCGAGGCGCGCCGGTGGGCGACGCGCGCGGGCCACGCAATGGCTTGTCAAGCGTGCGCGCGCGTTTCGTTTATTCGGGCAAGCGTGATGCCTGCGCCTGAATTGTCGGCTGACGTGTAGACACGGCGTCACGCAACGGCTCGACAACCCGGGCAAGATTCCGCTGGAAATAATCGAGGTGCAATCGGGCGGGTATCTCGGTGAAGACGACATCGTCCGTTTCGACGACCAGTACGGTCGCGATCAGGAGAACTGCCATGCAGGCGAGGGTACGTCACGCTGAAACGCCGCAGCCCGCGCAGGCCGCTTTCGACGAGCAGCGCTTTCGCCGTGCATTGGGGCGCTTCGCGACCGGGGTCGTGGTGATCTCGACCGGCAGCGGCGACAGTCTGCACGCGATGACCGCCAATGCCTTCATGTCGGGTTCACTCAAGCCGCCGCTCGTCGTCGTCTCGGTCGGACACCAGGCGCGTATGCACGAGCGTCTGATGGACAGCGCGTTTTTCGGCGTGAGCGTGTTGTCCGAGGCGCAGGAGCCGCATAGCCGCCACTTCGCCGGTGAGCCGCAAAGCTGGCTCGCGCCGCGCTTCGCGGCGCGCGTGGTGGACCGGCATCCGTGCGGCGACCATACGTTGTTCGTCGGCGAGGTGCTGGTGTTCTCTCTGGATGAGCACGCGCCCCTGATTTTTTTCGGCGGACGCTACGGATCCGTGTCGGCTCAGGATGGCGCACTGAACTCGCCGCCGCTCGCGGCGACTACGCGTTGATGCGAATGCCAACCGTCGCTTTCCGCCAGTCCGTATCCGCCTCGATCGTTGCAGATCAGACAATTCGTCTCGCAACGTGCGTCTTCGCACTATGTAAATTTCACGACGCAGGCACGCTTGAAACGCAAGCTTATGGCCCGTCAAGATATGCGGCGTTTCACGGAAGAAACAATTCTTCAGAGGGATAACCCTCTCAGGAAGTGTCCCAACTGGCGCAAGCGTTTTGAAGCTAGCAACGTATCGTAGAACAACATTGTCACACCAATAAAACGACACACAGGGCCGCTCGATCAACAGGCTACGCGGGGGCAAACACCGCTTCGGGGAGAGTGTGATGGAACACGCAAACAAAGATCGATCGCTCGTGAGCAAAGTCATGGATGGACTGGTCACGGGCATCGTCGAAGAGAAGTACGGCGCCATACTGCCACCGCAGGATGTGCTGTCGAAGGAGTTCGACGTCAGCCGCACCGTCATGCGCGAGGCGCTGTCGATGCTGCTCGCGCGCGACATGCTGGACGTGCGGCCAAAGATCGGCACGCGCATCCGGCCGATGAGCGATTGGCGCATGATCGACGAGGACGTCGTGCAATGGCGTTTTCGCGCGAAACCCGATCCGCTGTTTCTGCGCGACGTGATCGAGTTTCGCATCCTGATCGAACCGCGCGCGTCGGCGCAGGCGGCCGCACGCGGCAGCGCGGCGGATATCGCCGCGATTCGCGAGGCGTTCGAGGCGTTCCGCGGTATTCGGCCAGGCGAGCCGGGCTATCAGGAAGCCGACGAACTGTTCCATACCCGTATCGTGGTGGCGAGCGGGAACCAGTTCTTCAAGCAGATGGCGGCGATCATTCGCGGCGCGCTATCGACCGTGAACCCCATCGTCACCGACCGGGACGGGCTGTGGGAAACGGCGGTGAGTTCGCATCAGCGCGTGGTCGAAGCGATTGAACGGCGCGATCCGAAGGAAGCGGAAATCGCCTCGCTCGCCATGATCGACTACACCGCGGAAGAAGTCGGCAGCCAGTTTTCTGCGGACCCGCCGGCGCACGGCTGAGCGCGACCGCCGCGGCGGCACGTCGGATTCTGGTTTTTTCCTTGTGAGACTGCGCAGCACGAAAAGGCGCGAGTTCAGCCCTACGCGAGAGCGTGTGGCATGCGCGACAATAGCGCCTGTTCTGAACTGCATGGACTCGAAGGAACGATGACAATCGCAACGCGGGAAGCCTCGCCGGACGGCATGGTCCGCTGGGGAATCGTCGGGACGGGCCGCATTGCCCGTCGCTTCGCTCAAGGACTCGCTCATGTGCCACAGGCGCAACTGACCGCGCTGTGGTCACGCCGCGCGGAACCGGCCACGGCTTTCGCCGAGGAGTTCGGCGGCGAGGTTTGCGCGAGTTTCGAGGCGCTGCTCGCAAGCGGTATCGACGCGCTCTATATCGCCACTGTCCAGGACAGTCACGCCGGCTACGCGATCGCCGCGCTGCAAGCCGGTCTGCACGTACTGTGCGAAAAACCCGCCACCATCAATCAGCCGCAACTCGAGCGCGTGCTCGACGCCGCGCGCGCCGCGCAACGGCTCTTCATGGAAGCCATGAAGCCGCCGTTCTATCCGCTGTACAGAAAGTTGCGCGCGCATCTAAGCGCCGACCCGATCGGCACGGTGGGGCTGGTGCGGGCCGGTTGCTCAGTGCCGGGCGTGCCGGACGATCACCCGTCGCTGTCGTTCGAGCATGCGGGTGGCGCGCTGCTCGATATCGGGATCTACGAGATGTTTCTCGCCGTCGACTGGTTGGGCGCGCCGCATGAGGTGCAGACGCTCGGACGGCTCGGCAAGACCGGCGTCGATACCTTTGCAAGCCTGAACAGCCGGCACGAGAGCGGCATCGCCCAGCTGTTCTGCGGGCTCGATCTGCACGGCAAAGGCGATGCGTTGTTGATGGCGAGTCATGGCCACGTCACGATTCATGAGCCGTGGTGGAACCCGTCGCGCGCGACGATCCGCTATGCCGATGGACGCGTGATCGAACTCGACGAGCCGTTCGAAGGCGGTGGCCTGAACTACGAGACGGCGCACTTCTGCGAACTGATCCGGGCGGGGCAGGTGGAAAGCCCGGTGATGCCGCATGCCAAGTCGTTGCAGATGATCGCGATGGCCGACGCGGCGCGCGCGGCGCTCGGGCTGAAGTTCGCCGGGGAGTGAGCGCGGGTTGGGCATGCGGCGACCCGCAGGCGCCGCGTTATCCGGCGCTTATCCGGGCGGATGCCTTCTGGGTGCGCCCTGTGCATCCCGGCGCTTCGGTGCGCCGCCGTGGTGGCGCGCCGGTTCTTCAGTGGCGCGAGGGCAGCGCGAGGCGACGTTCGTACCAGCGCTGCACGCTTTCGAGTACCTGGCAGAGCACCCAGTAAACCGCAGCCGCCGCGAGATACAGCGGCAGCGGCTGATACGTCGAGGCGATGATTTCCTGCGCGCTGCGCAGCAGTTCGGTCACGGTAATCACCGACACCAGCGAGGTGTCCTTGATGAGGCTGATCAGACTGTTCGACAGACTCGGTACGGCAATGCGCAAGGCCTGCGGTGCGATCACATAACGCAGCGTCTGGCGGCGCGAAAGACCGAGACTATAGGCGGCGAGCCACTGACCCTTGTGAATCCCGAGAATCGCGCCGCGCATGCTCTCTGACAGGTACGCCGCGACATTCGCCGACAGGGCGATCACACCGGCGGGCGTGGGGTCGAGTGAAATGCCGAAACTCGGTAAGCCGTAGTAGATCACGAAGATCTGCACCAGCAGCGGCGTGCCGCGCATCACGCTCACGTAAATGCGCGCGATCCAGTTCAGCACGCGGCTGTGGCTCACGCCCATCAAGGCGAGCACGGCGCCGGCAAGCAGGCCGAAGAACATCGACAGAACCGCGAACTTGATCGTCAGGACGGCGCCTTGCGCGAGCACGGGCAGCGATTCAACGAGCAGGGAAGTGGTGGACATGAGCGGTGGTCGGGTTGGCGCGCAAAAGCGCACATCATAAACGTTGCCGTCAAAGCGCGAAGGGCGGCATCGCCGACGATGCCGCCCTTCGTTTCAGTCAGCGCGTGTTACTTGACCGGCTTCGTGACGTCGATACCGAACCACTTGTCCGAGATCTTCGAGAACGTGCCGTCGGCTTCGAGTTGGGTCATCGCGTCGTCGATCGCCTTGGCGAATTTCGGGTTGCCCTTCCTGAACGGGATGCCGGACGGGTTGCCCGCGCCGACGTTCGCGCCGGTGCGCAGCGGCAACTGCGAGTTCTTCATCAGGTACGCGAGCATCAGGCGGTCGTTGAGCGCCGCGTCGAGACGCCCGGCGGCCAGATCGCGCAGGTACTCGGGCGCGCCCGGATACGTCTTCACGTCGATGCCCGGCACCGACTTCGCCATGTCCATGTAGTTCGTGCCCAGACCGACGCCGAGCTTCTTGCCCTTCAGATCGTCGAGCGACTTGAACTGGCGCGTGTCGTCCTTACGCTGGATCAGTTGCGCGGCCGAGTACGTGTAGGCCGGCGAGAAGTCGAGCGCCTGCTTGCGCGCGTCGGTAATGCCCACCTGGTTGACGATCACGTCGAACTTGCCCGCCTGCAGACCGGCGATGATGCCGCTCCATTCGGTCGTGACGAATTCCGGCTTCACGCCGAGCTTCGCGGCCACGGCCTTGGCGATGTCGACGTCGTAGCCGACCAGTTCGCCCGACGGCGCTTTCGAATTGAACGGCGGGAAGGTGCCCTCCAGACCGATACGCAGCGTGCCGCGCTGCTTGACCTGATCGAGCAGGTCGTCGGCGTGGGCGGTCACGGCGGTGAACGACGCGCCGATCAGACCGGCGACCAGAATCTTTTTCAACAAGCCAAATTTCATCGAGTTCCTTTTTTACGTCTGGCGTTTTAGCAGACGAAAGCATAACAAAGCAGACTATCGAAACCAAAATATCGTTTGTTTATGTCTATATTACTGGCGCGGCTGCCATGCTGCGCACGCGTGCGCGTTCAGCGCAGTGCTTGCACGCATTCGCGCACCAGTGCCGGTCCGCGGTAGATGAAGCCGGTATAGAGCTGCACCAGCGACGCGCCGGCCGCGATCTTGGCGCGCGCATCGTCGCCGGAGAAAATCCCGCCCACGCCGATGATCGGCACCGTCTCGCCGACTTCCGCGCGCAGCTTGCGGATCACTTCGTTCGACGCATCGAACACCGGCTTGCCCGACAGGCCGCCGGCTTCGTCGCCGTATTGCATGCCGGTCACAGCGGTGCGCGACAGCGTGGTGTTGGTGGCGATCACGCCCTCGAAGCGGTGGCGCAGCAGCGTGTCGGCGATCGATTTGATCTGTTCGTCGTCGAGGTCCGGCGCGATTTTCAGCGCGAGCGGCACCAGCTTGCCGTGCATGTCGGCCAGACGCTGCTGCTTGTCCTTGAGCGCGGCGAGCAGCGCGTCGAGTTCGCCCGCGCCTTGCAACTGGCGCAAATTCTTCGTGTTCGGCGACGAGATGTTGACCGTCACGTAGCTGGCGAACGGATACACGCGTTCGAGGCAGTACAGGTAGTCTTCGGCGGCGCGTTCGATCGGCGTGTCGGCGTTCTTGCCGATGTTCAGGCCGAGAATGCCGCGGTAGCGCGCGGCCTGCACGTTCTTCACGAACTGGTCGACGCCGGCGTTGTTAAAGCCCATCCGGTTGATCACGGCATTCGCCTGCGGCAGACGGAACATGCGCGGGCGCGGATTGCCCGGCTGCGCGCGCGGCGTCACCGTGCCGACTTCGATAAAGCCGAAGCCGAGCGCGGCGAGACCGTCGATGCAGGCGCCGTCCTTGTCGAGGCCCGCGGCGAGCCCGACCGGATTGCGGAACGTCAGCCCCATCACGGTGCGCGGCGCATCCGGCACATGCGGCGCGAGCACGCCGGCGAGGCCGGTGCGGCCGGCGGCGCCGAGCATGCGCAGGGTCAGGTGGTGAGCATCTTCCGCGTCCATGCGAAAGAGTTGGGCGCGTACGAGCGGGTAGAGGGAACTGAACACGGGACGAAGCCGGGCGGCCGAAAAATGGGAACCCGCCATTTTACCGGCTTTGAGGCGTTACCTTGACGCATTAATGAGGCCGGCTTGCGCGAGTGCGCCGCGACCGGCCAAAGCGGGCTTACGGCTTGAACGGCGGGCGCCTGCCGTGAATCGCCAGATCGACCGGCGGCAGGTCGATGCCCGTGGGATCGAGCACCCGCCAGGCGCCGTCGATCAAACCTTCGAGCGGGCGAAAATTCGCCTTGTACGCCATCTTCGGACTCTCGCGGATCCAGTAGCCGAGGTACACGTAAGGCAGCTTCAGGCTGCGCGCCTGCTCGATCTGCCAATAGATGTTGTAGGTGCCGAAGCTCGTGTTGGGCAGACCCGGCTCGAAAAACGTGTACACCGACGAGAGCCCGTCGCCGAGAATGTCGATCATGCTGATCATGCGCAGAATGCCCGGCGCATCCGGCCGGTCCGGCAGCGGCTCGCGGAATTCGACCAGCCGCGAGTTGATCCGGCTCTGCAGCAGGAACTGTTCGTACTGGTCGCGGCTGTCGCGGTCCATGCCGCCGCCCGCGTGCCGCGCCGACTGATAGCGCATGTAGAGCGCGTAGTGTTCCTCGTCGTAATGGAGCGGTGCGACGGTGGCGATCAGCTCGCCATGTTTCTTCCAGACGCGGCGCTGCGTGCGGTTCGGCTCGAACTGGTCGACCGGCACGCGCACCGGCACGCAGGCGCGGCAACCGTCGCAATACGGCCGGTAGGTGAACACGCCCGAGCGCCGGAAGCCGGCCTTGACGAGGTCGGTGTAGACGTCGGAGTTGATCAGGTGACTGGGGGTGGCGACCTGCGAGCGCGCGATGCGCCCATCCAGGTAACTGCAGGGGTAGGGCGCCGTTGCATAAAATTGCAGCGCCGAAAGCGGGGAAAGAGGCAGCTCGTTGGGATGAGTCACGTTGGCAGCTCTCGAAGCGTCTCTGGTAATGCAAACCCGGCGCCTTGCGGTTGCCCACCCGCGGCGTGACCCGCGGCTCGGTGGGCGGCGGATCCGGATTCGGCCTGATTCTTCCTACGCCGCTGGCGCGACGATCTCGAGCAGCACGGTCTTGTCGAAGCGCCAGCGAATCGGCGGTGCCTCGACCGACGCGCGAACATGCGCGATGAACGCCTTGCGCGCTATCTCGCGACCGCCCAGCGACGCCAGATGCGACGTGTTCTGCTGGCAGTCTATCATTTCTATTTCGTGACGGCGCAAGTGTCCGACAAGCGCGGCCAGCGCCATTTTCGACGCGTCGGTGACGTCCGCGAACATGGATTCGCCGAAGAACATCTTGCCGAACGACACGCCGTACAAACCGCCCACGCGCTTGCCTTCGAACCAGGTTTCGATGCTATGCGCGTCGCCTGCCCGATGCAGCGACGAATACGCTTCGACGACGTCCGCGGTGATCCAGGTGCCGCGCTGTCCGCGTCGCGGCGCCTGAGCGCAGGCGCGCATCACGGCGGCGAAATCATGGTCGACGCGGATTTCCCACGCGTCCTCGCGCAGCACGCGCCTGAGCGTTTTGCGCAGCGACGGCGACACTTTGAATTCGGCCGGGCGCAGGATCATGCGCGGGTCGGGACTCCACCACAACACCGGCTGGCCGTCCGAATACCATGGGAAGATGCCGCGCCGATAGGCGTCGATCAGTCGCGACGGCAGCAGATCGCCGCTGGCGGCGAGCAGGCCGGGCGCGCCACTCGTCGCGCCGAGCGCGCGCTCGACGGGCGGAAACGGATCGTCGGGGCCGAGCCACGGAACCATGCGCGCCGCTCAACCTTCGCGCAGCGAGCGGAAGATGTCGCCCGTGTGCAGGCCGAAGCTGCCGGCGGCACGGTCGGCGAAAAAGAAACGCAAAGTCTGGCCAACGGTGGGAAAGGCGATCTCGTCCCAAGGGATTTCGTGCTCCTCGAAGAGCTTCACTTCGAGACTTTCCTCGCCGGCGGCAATGTCCAGATCGAGCAGGCGCGCCATATAGAACAGATGCACCTGATGCACGTGCGGGACGTTCAGCAGCGAAAAAAGGCTCTGCACCTCGACGCGCGCGCCGGCTTCTTCCAGCGTTTCGCGCGATGCCGCCTCGGCGGTCGTCTCACCCATTTCCATGAAGCCCGCGGGCAGCGTCCAGTAGCCGTAGCGCGGTTCGATCGCGCGACGGCACAGCAGCACCTTGTCGTCCCAGACCGGGACGGTGCCGACCACGTTGCGTGGATTCTGATAATGCACCGTGCCGCAACTGACGCAGACGAAGCGCTCGCGGTTGTCGCCCGGCGGAATGCTCAGACTGACGCCGTGGCCGCAGACAGAACAGAATTTCATAGGAAGGGGACAGGAAAGGGTGATAGGAGTTTATCACTGGGGCGCGATTTTACTCACGTCGGAAAATAGCGATGCGCGGTATTCGGCGACGATTGGGTTAGCTGGCAAGGGGCATGCCGAAGACTGCGGCACAGGAGGCGGTATATTTAATTTGGGGTGCAGAATATCTTGAGCCCGAGACTTGAACCGTGAGGGCTTATCGTGATGTGGGCTGTGCAAGTGGTGATCGCGAACCGCTGATGAAATGCGAGTGCGGACGCGGGAAAGACGTGTGCGCCGCGCGGAGCGCGCAACCTGTCATGAAAGATTTGGAAAGAAAACAAAAAAGGCCTGCCGGTTGGGCAAGCCTTCAATGTTTTGTTTCGACGTCTCGAACCTTTTTGCGCACCACGTTGAACACGCTGAATGCACTTGGTTGCGGGGGTAGGATTTGAACCTACGACCTTCGGGTTATGAGCCCGACGAGCTGCCAGACTGCTCCACCCCGCGTCCGTCGAAGAAAAGATTATAGAAGAAGTTGGACGCGGATGCAATAGCTATTTAAGAACCGGCTTCAATCCAATGCATCATGCGGCTGGCGTGAGCTTGCCAAGGTCGCGGCACGCACTGCGCGCGTCGCATGCCGGAAGGCCGGCGTAAGGCGCTACGCTAGAATTCAGATTCTTCTCGCGACGCCGCCCTGCATGCACGCGGCGCACGCTTCATCTCTACCTTTGATCCGAACCCCATGGATATCGCTCACGATCTGCAGGTGATTGCCGCTCAGGAACACGCTCTGGTGTTTCCCCACTTCGATGCCGACCGCGCATGGCAAGTCGGCGCCTACCTGCACGAGGTCGCCAAGGCGCGTGGCATCCCCGCCGCGATCGACGTGCGCACGTTCGGTCAGCCGCTCTTCTTCAGTCTGCTCGGCGGCGCGACGCCGGACAACGTCGATTGGGCACGCCGCAAGGGCAACACGGTCGCGCATTTCCGCCGCAGTTCGTACGCAATCGGTCTGAAGATGCAGCAGGCCGGCAGCACGCTCGCCGACAAGCACGGCTTGCCCGCCACGGAATATGCGTCGCACGGCGGCGCGTTTCCGCTGACGGTGGCGGGCGCGGGCGTGATCGGTTCGATCACGGTGTCGGGCTTGCCGCAGCGCGCCGATCACGAGCTGGTCGTAGAAGCGCTGTGCGCGCACCTCGGTCACGACTACAGCAAGCTCGCGCTTGCAAAGGCTTGAGGCGATGCGGCTGCCTGCTTATGCATTGCTGGGCATCGCGATCGTGGCCGAGGTGATCGCGACCTCCGCGATGCGTGCGTCGGAGGGCCTCTCGCGGCTGGTGCCTTCGGTGGTGGTCGTGCTTGGCTATGGCGTGGCGTTTTATTGCCTGTCGCTGACGCTCAAGAGCGTGCCGGTCGGCATCGTCTATGCGGTGTGGTCCGGCGCCGGCATCGTGCTGATCACGCTGGTCGCGGTGGTGTTGTACCGGCAGGTGCCCGACGTGCCGGCGATTATCGGGCTCGGTCTGATCATTGCCGGCGTCGCCGTGCTGAACATGTTTTCGAAGATGCAGGCGCACTGAGGAATCGCGCACCGAATCGCGCACCCACAGGCGCCACGGGCGCTCACTTGCAGCGCACGATCATCGAACGGTTCTTTACGTTGGCCGAGACGACGTTGGTGACACTGCCGCCCGCAGCGCCGCCTTCGTCATTGTCTTTCGACACGATGTCGTAGCCCGTCGCGCCACATGCCTTACCGGCCTGCACGTAGCACGAGGCCCAACTGGAAGCGGCGTCGGCGCCGCTGCAATTCACGGCGAAGCCGGTCTGGCCGTTCGGCAGATTGATTAGCGATGTGGTGTTCGACGATGCGCAGCCGGCCAGCCCCGCGCCCAACAGCACGGCTGCGGGCAAAGCCGCCGCGAGCGACGTCCGGCGAACCAGGGCAAGCGCTGCGCTGGTTCGAAGGCGGTTGAGGCGGCCGGCGCGGCGCAGTTGCGTCATGAAATGCATCGTGATGTTTCCTTTCAGAGTGATAGTGGGCTTGCCACGCAGACGAGAAGCGCCTGTTCGTTGGGGGCATGCTCAGGGCGTTTCGATCGTAATGCCCGCTGCGCTGACCAGCCGACGGCTTTCAGCGCCTGTTTCCGTGGCCGCGTCTTCCCAGATGCTGATGGCTTTCGGAATGTCGATGCCGTGGCTTTCGGCATAGGCAAACCATGTGTTTGCCGCATCCGGCTCGGGCAGTTCGTGGTTCTGCAGAAAATATTTTCCCATATTGCGCTCGCTGACTTGAAAAGGGCGTCGTCGCGGCAGCACGGATCGTGCCGACTATGTGGTTCGACCGGCGTGGGCCGCACAAGTGCGATTGGGCGCCTCGCTGGCTGGCTTACAGAACTAATCGGCTCGCGAGGCGCCTTACATAGTGGTTAGCCGCGGCGCGCCAACGCCTGTTCCATGCGGACGAGGCGCGCAAGGGTCGACACGGCGCTCAGACACGGGGTCAAAGTGAGCAGGCGTCCCGGACACTCGCCCACGCGGCATCCGCTCATGAATTGCAACGAGGAGAACGAATATGGCTGAACGGGTCAGCGGCCCCTATCGTGGTTACTACATCAGCGCCACCGCGCGTCTCGTGCACGCGGCCGATACGCCGGCCACGCCTGCGGGCGGTGCGAGCGGGACTTACGTCGGCTCGGTGAGTCTCACCGAACACGGTCCGGACGATCCTCACCGCATGGAAACCTTGCTGGATCTCGGCGACGGCCAGCGCTTCGGCAGCGAAGAGGAGGCGCTCGTCTTTGTCGAGCAGGCCGCGCGGGATTACGTCGACCGCCTGCTGGGAGGCGCTTGATGGCGGTGTTTCCAAGGGAGCAAGGCATCGCCGGGAGCAACGTCGAAACTGCTGAAGAAAGCGCCGCCGCAGGCTGGACCGCGGTCCAGCCGCGCGAGTACCATATCGACGTTGTCCGGGGCCGGCCCTCTCTCGCCGGCGCTGGTTTCCTGCCGGACCTTTCTGATGAGGCGACCATGGAAATTCGGTTTCCCGCGGACGCGCCTGCCTACCGCGACTCCAATCTGACCGTTGTGTTTCCCGCGCTGGTGGACGGCGAACCGGTGCCGTGCGCGATTTCGGTCGAAGCGCTCGAAGATCATTTCGGCGCCTACTCCGAAGACCTGGAAGGGTGGATGCGCGCGTTCGACGCCGGACGCCCGCGCATCGAAGCGGTGGCGCGCGAGCACTTGCAGATCAGTAACGGCACGCCCGTGCTGCTGAAAAGCGGCCATTTCCCGCCGGGCAACGTGAGCGGTGTGGGCGGTTGATGCCGCGTGAGTGCGACTCATTGGAATAGAGTGCTGCCGACTGCTCCGCATTGCTGCCGAGCGCTCCGGATTGCTGCAGCGTGCGGCCGATCGGTGGCGCGGGCCGAGGCGATCCGTCATGCGTTGGCATAAACGGCCGCTAGCCGGCTGGCAACTGGCCGCGCGAACACCGCTCACGGTTTCCTCCACAGCTCTCGTCGCCCTCGTTCAAACCGCGTTCGCCGCGCTTCTGTTTGCCCCAGCGCTAGAGGCTGCCGCCTCGCGTGCCGCATCGAACGCATGTCGGATACCTTCCTCGTAAGACGTCTTGGCGATCGGGCCAATCAGTTCCGTCAACGCCGAATCGTCGAGCACGACCGGTTCGGTCATCAGGTAGTTCATCTCCACCAGTTCCCGCATCAACGGATTGAACAGGCCGAGCAGGCGCAGCAGCGTTTTGCCGGCGACTAGCAGTTTCGGCTCGCGGCCCGCCAGCGCGTAGGCCTGCCGCGCCACGTCGCGCTGCGTGATGGTGCCCGCGCCGGCAAGGTGCCACCAGCGGCCATACGCTTGCGGCGTGCGCGTGAGCTTTTCGACCACCGGCCCGATATCCGGCAGATAGATGAATTCATGCGGCACATCCACTGGGCCGATCACCTGGGCGCGCTTGCCGTTCGCCGCGCCCTCGAAAACGCCGTTCAGCAGACTGCGCTCGATACCCGGGCCGTAGAAGTCGGGCAGGCGCAGCACGAGGGTCGAGAGGCCGTTCTGTCCATGCGCCGCCAGCACCAGATTTTCCTGCGCGAGGCGCATCCGTCCTTTGAACGTGTGCGGCTCACGCGGATGATTTTCGCTGATCGGATTGCCGCGCGCGCGGCCGTACGGGTACACGGTGCCGATCAGAATGAAGCGCTCGACGCCTGCCGCCTTCACGCCGGCAAGGGTCCGCTCCATGAGCGGCGGATGAGCGGCGAACTGGTCGTAGGGCACGCCCACAAGATAGATCACTGTCTGCAGACCTTGCGCGGCCGCGCGAATCGAAGCGGGGTCGTCCGGATGCCACGTGACGATCTCCGCATGCGGATCGTTTCCGAACGCGGCCTGGAGCGCCTCGCGGGAGCGGCCGACCACGCGGTAGTCGCGGCCCGCCGCACTGAGCGCCGCTGCGATGATCTGACCGGCCGCGCCCGCGGCTCCGAATAAACCCACCTTGCCTATGGCTTGCATGACGACTCCTCGAAACGGCGCCGCATCGCGCCTGCATGAATGGATTGACGAATGAAAATTTAATGAACGCCGTTTAGTGAACGGTGTTCAGTTTAATTTGACTTTTCAGTTTGTCAACCGGAAAATGTTCGCCATGGGAATCGCTGAACGAAAGAACCGCCAGAAGCAGGCATTGCGCGAACGCATCCTCGATGCCGCCCGCCGCATCGTGATGCGCGAAGGCTTTGCCGCGCTGTCCATGCGCAAGATCGCCGACGCCATCGAATATTCACCGGCCACGCTCTACCTGCACTTTGCGAGCCGCGACGAGATCGCGCAGGCATTGTGCGCGGAAGGCTACGCGCAATTGCTGGAGACGTTCGTGCCGCTCGCGGGCATCGCCGATCCGGCTGAGCGGCTCAAGGCGCTCGGGCGGGCTTATGTGGCGTTCGGGGTCGCGCATCCGGAAACCTACCGGCTGATCTTCATGGAAGATCCGAGCTACACCGGCGCGGCTTTGGGCGGCGCGCTCAAGGGCAGGGCGGTGCCGGACGAGGACGCGGCAGTCACGCCAGCGGACGCGGCGGGTGGTGATTCGGCCGAACCCGAGGACGACCCCGGCGAGGCCGCGTTGCACATCATGATCTCCGCATTGGAAGAACTCAAAGCGGCGGGCGGGTTGCCGGCATCGACGGATGTGGCGGTGTGGGCCGAGGCCTTCTGGGCGACTTTGCACGGTATCGTTGCACTGAACCTCACCTGTCCCGTGTTTCCGACCGCACCGCTCGACACGGTCGTGGGCGTCGCGCTGGATACGTGGCTGGGCCCGTCGCATGCGAGGTCGAACAACGCGCCGTCGCAGCGCATCGCGACTACTGCGGGCACACGCAAGAAAAAGCCCTCTGGCGCGAGCACGGAGTTGCCGGCGGAGCAAGACAACGAACCTGCCACGCAGACGCCGGGCAGGAAGCCGGCGCAAGCGGCGACGGCCAAGGTTCCCACGCCCGAACCCGCGCACGCTTCAAGGCGCAAACCCACGCGTGCGTGATACCTTTCAATTCCACCTCATACCGCGCCGCTGCGCCTAGCACTCCATGTCCATTCCCGCCTCGCCCGCCATCAGCGACGAAGTCGCGACCTACGTAGCCAACCGCATCGGCTTCATCGAACTGGAAAGGCCGAAGGCGCTCAACGCGCTGTCGACCGGCATGATTCGCGCAATGCACGCGGCGCTCGACCAGTGGCGCGAAAATCCCGATGTGCTCGCCGTCGTGGTGCGCAGCCAGCACCCGCGCGCGTTCTGCGCGGGCGGCGATATCCGCTTTCTGTATGAGATGGCGCAGCGCGGCGAGCAGGACGCGCGCGACACGTTTTTCAGCGAGGAATACCGGCTCAATCACGCCATCTTCACTTATCCCAAGCCGTATATCGCGTTGATGAACGGTGTCGTGATGGGCGGCGGCATGGGTATTTCACAGGGCGCGCATCGTACCGGCGGCCTGCGCGTCGTCACCAACTCGACCAGGTTGGCGATGCCCGAGACCCGCATCGGGCTATTTCCCGATGTCGGCGCGAGCTGGTTTCTGGCCCGCACACCTGGCGCGATCGGGCGTTATCTTGCCGTGACAGGCGAGACGATCGACGCGGCCGATGCGCTATACGCCGGTCTGGCCGACGCCTATATCGAGGACGCGGCATTGCCCGCGCTGATCGATACCTTGCGCAGCGAACTGTTCGAGCGAGGCGTGGACGTAGTGGCGTGCATCGAGCGTGAGGCGCTTGCGTACCAGGTCGTGCCGCAGCCGGAGGCCTCGTCGCTCGCACAGGCGCGTGCGTTGATCGACCGTCACTTCGCGTTGCCGGATGTCGCGCGCATTCTCGCCTCGCTCGAAAGCGAGCGCGACAGCGGCGAGGCCGCCGATTGGGCCGAACAGACGATCGCGATATTGCGCGAACGTTCGCCGTTGTCGATGGCGGTGTCGCTGGAAGTCGTGACGCGCGCCGAGGGTTCGATGGCGGACGTGCTGCGCGGCGATCTCGATCTGACGCGCTCGAGCTTTCTGCAGGGCGACACGATCGAAGGCATTCGCGCGCGCATCATCGACAAGGACAACGCGCCGCGCTGGCGCTTTGCGCGCATTGAAGACGTGAGCGCCGCCGAGGTCGAGAAGATGTTCGAGAGCCCGTGGCCGGCCAGCGAACACCCGTTGCGGGATTTGCGCGGTTAGGCCCTAAGCCTGAAACGCCGGAAAGTCATGCCGTCGTTGCGAGCGGCATGTCAGCGTGGCGCGTGACGTGCGGCGAGCTTGCGGGGACCGTTCATTGCCCACGCGCATTGTCCACACTCACTCCTCATCTTCGCTTGCCATGAAGGCGCGCATGAACACCAGCGCGCCCCAGCCCCACATGGCATTCGCCGCGAAACCGACCGCGAGGCGCGGCAGCATATTGCCGCTCGGCCAGATGCCGCGCAGCGGATCGACTACAAATACGCTCGCCGCCGTCAATGCGATGCCGCCGAACACGAAGGCCGGCACCCAGGGCGCGCGACGATGCGGCGCGACGCGCAGGAGCCACGCCATCAGCACGGCCCAGAACGCGCTCCAGATCGCGTTGGCGATGAACTCAGGCAGCCCGAGCGGTAGAAAAGGCGCGGTCGAAAAACCGGTCGGGTCGATCATCCCGGCTGCGTGCAGCAGCGCCAGTGTCGATTCGTGGAAGAACAGGGAAGCCAGAAAACCGGCGACGAACGGCAGGATGAGTTTTTGCATGCATTGCACCGCCAGGGTACAGGCGGCGTGGTGTCGCGTGGCCTGCACCGGATTATTGGAAACGTGCGCCATTATATAGAGCGGCCCCAGACCTGTCGCTTCGCGCCGGGGCTGGCGGGAGGGCGGTACACGTCGCGCGGCCCGGCGCGTTAGCGAGCGTGACACGCGCTTGCTCGCCGCAACTCGGTTCCAAAAAGGCGTCCACCACGCGTCCACCAGGCATCCACAAAGCGCGCCATCCGTATGCTTTAGCGTCGGGCTAATCACGAAAGTGGAAAACCTAAGCTAAAAAAAATCGTTCAAAAGCCGCGGCCCGATCCATAGACTCTTTCACCATACAGACGGCGTTTGCCGCCGTCGCCGTTTAATCGACGCGCGCGTGACGCGCACGTTTGGTCGAGGGAAGCCGTCGCGATGTTCTGCCTGATGCCGATCTTCACCTGCCACATGGCGCACGCGCGCCGGCGGGTCCGCTGCCGCCGCTAGCCGGCGCCGATACCGCGTTTTCCGTCTTCTTGCGCTGCACCGTCCGGCTGTGTGCCGGATGGATGCGCGCGGCCGCGCGCGCCGGCACTCGACGCACCGTTTCCATTCAATCCAGTTTCGATCATGCAGGAGCAGCAAATGAATGTGTTCTGGTTCATTCCGACTCACGGCGACAGCCGCTATCTCGGTACGTCCCAAGGCGCACGCGCAGCCGATTACGACTACTTCCAGCAGATCGCCGTCGCCGCCGATACGCTCGGCTACGAGGGCGTGCTGCTGCCGACGGGCCGCTCATGCGAGGACGCGTGGGTCGTCGCGTCGAGCCTGATCGCCGCGACCAAACGGCTGAAGTTTCTCGTGGCGATCCGCCCGGGCATCTCGTCGCCGGGTCTGGCCGCGCGTATGGCAGCGACGTTCGACCGTCTGTCGAACGGGCGTCTGCTGATCAATGTCGTGACCGGTGGCGATGCGGCGGAACTGGAAGGCGACGGCGTGTTCGTCGACCACGACACGCGCTATGAAATCACCGACGAATTCCTGCACATCTGGCGCAAGCTGCTGAGCGCCGCGCATACCAACGACGCGATCGACTTCGAAGGCAAGCATCTGAGCTCGAAGGGCGGCAAGGCGTTGTATCCGCCGGTGCAGCATCCGCATCCGCCGCTGTGGTTCGGCGGTTCGTCGCCGGCCGCGCACGACATGGCGGGCGAGCATATCGATACCTATCTGACGTGGGGCGAGCCGCCCGCCGCGGTGGCGAAGAAGATCGCCGACATTCGCGCGCGCGCCGCCGCGCACGGCCGCGAGATCAAGTTCGGGATCCGTCTGCACGTGATCGTGCGGGAGACCGAAGAAGAAGCGTGGGCCGCCGCCGACAAGCTGATCAGCAAGCTCGACGACGACACCGTCGCGCGTGCCCAGGCTTCGTTTTCGAAGATGGACTCCGAAGGGCAGCGCCGCATGGCCGCGCTGCACGGCGGCAAGCGCGGCGGCCGCGCGGAGCTCGAGGTCTATCCGCACCTGTGGGCGGGCGTGGGCCTCGTGCGCGGCGGCGCGGGCACTGCGCTGGTCGGCAACCCGGAGCAGGTGGCGGCGCTCATGAAGGAATACGCGGACCTCGGCATCGACACCTTCATTCTGTCGGGCTATCCGCATCTCGAAGAGTCGTATCGCTTCGCCGAACTCGTGTTTCCGCTGCTGCCGAACCGGCTGAACAAAGTCTCGAACGGGCCGCTGTCGGGTCCGTTCGGCGAGATCGTCGGCAACAACTATCTGCCGAAGGCGGCGAGTTCGAGCTGAGTGCAGGTGCTGCAAACGGCACGCGCGATCATCGATAAGCAATGAGGAAGGCAAGCATGGCTCAATCCACTGTAAGTACGGATCGGGACGAAGGCGCAACTGGCGGCGCGGGTTTCAATACGTTGCGCCGGATCGGCGCGCATCTCGCGCCGTGGCTCGCGCCGCTCGCGATTCTGCTGGCGTGGGAGTTCGCCGCGCGCAGCGGCGTGCTGTCCACGCGCGTGCTACCCGAACCCCTCGCGGTCGTGAAGGCCGCGTGGTCGCTAATCCAGTCCGGTGAAATGTGGGCGGACGTAAAGGTCAGCACGTGGCGCGCGGTGTCGGGTTTCGCGATCGGCGGCGGCATCGGACTCGTGCTCGGACTCGCCACGGGTCTGTTCAAGCCCGCGGAGGTCGCGCTCGATTCGACCGTGCAGATGATCCGCAACATCCCGGCACTGGCGATGATTCCGCTCGTGATTCTGTGGTTCGGCATCGAAGAGGAAGCGAAGGTGTTTCTCGTTGCGTTGGGCGTATTTTTCCCGATCTATGTGAACACTTTCCACGGCATCCGTTCGGTCGACGCCAATCTGATCGAAATGGCGCGCAGTTATGGCGTGAAGGGTTTTGCGCTGTACCGGCATGTGATTTTGCCGGGCGCGTTGCCGTCGATTCTGGTCGGCGTGCGCTTCGCGTTCGGGCTGATGTGGGTCACGCTGATCGTCGCCGAGACCATTTCCGCGCAATCCGGTATCGGCTATATGACGATGAATGCGCGCGAATTCCTGCAAACCGATGTGGTGGTGGTCGGCATTCTGCTCTACGCCGCGCTCGGCAAACTCGCCGATGTGCTGGCCAAGAGCCTCGAGCGCGTCTCGCTGCGCTGGCACCCGGCCTACCAACGAGGAGCGAAGCCATGAACGCAACGACCTTGTCGGCGTCGTTCGGCGGGATCGCCGGCAGCGACCTCGAAGCCGAACTGGTGCAAGCCCGCACCGTCGAACATGACGCGAACGAAGCCGCGGACTTCGAGCATGCCGATGCGGCGCATCATCAACAGGCGCGCGCCGATTCGCGGCTGCATGGCGGCGCGCTCGCGCGCGACGACGTGCGCCGCGCGGCGGACTATTCGGTGGAGTTGCGCGGCGTCGGCAAGCGCTATGGCGAGCGCGAGGTGCTGGCCGATTTCAATCTGTCGATCGAGCGCGGCAGTTTCGTGGCGATCGTCGGCCGCAGCGGCTGCGGCAAATCCACCTTGCTGCGGCTCGTCGCCGGTCTGGAAAAGACTACTTCGGGCGTGCTCGAAAAGCGCACCGAAGACGGCGGCCCGCTCGACACCCGCATCATGTTTCAGGACGCGCGTCTGTTGCCCTGGAAGAGCGTGCTGCAAAACGTGATGCTCGGCTTGGGCCGCAGCGCGCGTGAGGACGCCCGCGCCGTGCTCGCCGAAGTCGGCTTGCTGGAGCGCGCCAACGATTGGCCCGCGCAGCTTTCCGGCGGCCAGCGTCAGCGCGTGGCGCTGGCGCGGGCGCTGGTGCATCGGCCGCAACTGCTGCTGCTCGATGAACCGCTCGGCGCGCTCGATGCATTGACGCGCATTGAAATGCACGCGTTGATCGAACGCCTGTGGCGCGAACATCGATTTACCGCGCTGCTGGTGACGCACGACGTACATGAAGCCGTGGCGCTCGGCGATCGGATTCTGCTGATCGAAGAAGGGCGCATTGCGCTCGATCAGCCGGTGCCGCTGGCGCGTCCGCGGGCGCGCGCGTCGGCCGGTTTCGCCGCGCTCGAAGAGCATGTGTTGCAACGCGTACTGAAGACGGCGCCGAACGACGACGCGCTGTCCGACCGTGCGTACGACACACGTGACGAAGGCCGCGCGAGGCGGCCGACAGACGTCCGCTGGGCCGTCTGATATTCCTGGACTGACTGTTCTCAATCGCTTCTCTGGAGCCACTCGAAATGAGCATTTCCGCAATCAACGTACGCAATCAGTTCAAAGGCAAGGTCAAGGAAATCATCCGCGGACCGGTGGTCTCCGAAGTCGACGTCGATACGCCGTTCGGTATCGTCACCTCGGTGATCACCACGCGCTCCGTCGACGAACTCGATCTGAAGGTCGGCTCGGAAGTGGTCGCGCTGGTGAAGTCGACGGAGGTCTCGATCGCGCGCCTGTGAGGCTTGCGCTATTTCGCGTTCGCGCCGCTCGCGGGCGGCTCGTGCATCATCTTGTCGTTGGTCGGCTTCTCGGGGCGCTTGATCGGCATATTGTCAGGATTGATCGAGCCGCTTGGGCCGCTTGAGCCGTTCAAGCCCGGGGCGGACTGAGGCGGCCTGACCATCGACGAATTGGCGTCCGGCGCCGCTGCCTGCGCGGGTTTTTGTGCGGGTTGTTGTCCTGATTGTTGCCCTTGTCCCGGCTTCGCCGTCTGCGCGAATGTCACCGTTCCGCGCGCGTCGGCTATTGCCAGCGCGATGCCCGCTATCAGCGCGGCCCATCTGTTTCGCTCCATGATCGTCCTCCTTGGCGGTGCCGCCTGCCGGGTTCCGGTTGCCGGTGTCGACGCCGTCGTGCTTGCGGAATCATTTGCGCGACGCAACCCGCGTGCCTCGACGCGGCACCTGCATACGTCCCCGAAACTTGCTAGGATGAATTGAGCATGTAGACGGAGACAGCCATGTCTAAGTCATTGAGTCCCGAATCGGTCGAGGCCTTGCGGCGTCTGAACGACGTCGGTGTCGGACAGCCGGCGCCGAAACTCGAGCAGTCCGTGACCGCTGAATTGCTGGCGGGTGGCCTGGTTGCCGAAGCGAGCGGCGGCGAAGTCGAGATCACCTGCAACGGCCGGCAATACCTTTCGGGCGATTGCGATTGATCGTCGAAGCGGCAACGGCCTGACGTTCGGGCCGAATCGTTCCGCGAGCCGCTGGCGTGCTCGCCGGACGAGTCTGGCCGTCAGATTCGCGCAGGTATCACGGAGGAGACCATGGAGCCGAAGGGCCTCGATATGGGGGACTACCAGGAGCGCTATCAGGACTACGACATCGAGGTCGCCGTCGAGCAGGTGCTGACGGGCGTCAAAGCGCATTTTCGGGTGTTGCGCAACGGCGCGGTGGTGGTCGACTGGCGGCTCGTGCATATCGACAGCCTATGGTCCACCGAGCATGCCGCGGCCGAGGCGGCCTTCCGGGCGGCGCGCGAAGTGATCGACGCGGGGTTTGCCGAGGGGTTGCCCGGTTAGGCGCCCAAGCGGTTTGGTCGCAGATCGGGGGCGCCGAGGCGCGCTGGCGGGAAAATCGCGCACGGGTTCGGTTAATCTGCTTGTCCCGTCAAGACTCTCCGGAGACCGCTTTGCATTTTGCGCGCGCTATCCCGATCATCCGTATTTTCTCCGAGGAAAAAGCGCGGGAGTTTTACGTGGACTTTCTCGGTTTTGCCGTCGAATGGGAACACCGGCTCGAAGAGCATTTCCCGCTCTATGCGCAGGTGCGGCGCTCCGACCTGATCCTGCATTTGAGCGAACACCACGGTGACGCCACACCCGGATCGACGATTTTCGTGCCGATGCAGGACATCGACGCGTTCCATGCCGAACTTCAGCGCAAAGACTACAAATATGGGAAACCTGGCATTGAGACGTTGCCGTGGGGCAGGGTGCTCGAGACAGTCGATCCGTTCGGCAACCGTATCCGGTTTTGCGAATCGCCAGAAGAGTAGTAAGCCGACCAGAAGTCGCGAGGTGGTGACAATGAGCAGCTCGTCTGCGCGCAATGGCTCCGAAATGACGCGGGTTTTGCAGCGGCTTGCGGAGCCGCTTGTGAAACCGCTTGTGACGCGAGGTAAACGCAACTGGGCGCCGGCATCGATACTGCATGCGCGGCGCCCAGTTTACCGGCCGCCCTCGTGAGGCAGCCGGTTCAACGGCAACTGCTTAGTGGCCGAAGAAAACCGATTGCGGGCCAGAAACCGGCTCTTTGGCGCCCGATTGCGACGACACGTTGTTCACGCCGCCGTAGGCATTCGATTCAGCGTTAGCGCGTTCAGCCGCGACGGTTTGTGCGTTCTGGCCTTGTTGCGAAGCCGGTGCGCCGACCGACGGACGATAGAACGGTGCCGGGCCGTAGCCGCTAGCAAAAGCGGGAGCGGCGATCGAGGCAGAAACAGCAACCAGCAGGGCGGCGATGAGCTTGGTCTTCATGGTGTGACTCCGATAACGTTACGACTTCATTTCAGGAAGGCGTCGCAGGGGCCGGTGAGGTGTGTCTGCAACGTCGATGGAATGCAGTGTATACCCCTACTATCGAGAATTTGTATCGATAACTTGAAATTACTGTTCTCTATTCTGGAATAATCGGCGCAAGGCAGGCGGGATAAGCGTGAGCGATGGTCCGACCCCGTGCGGCATGGGTTTTGAGGAATAAAGACCCGCGGCGCAACGAGGTTAAATGCATTGAATGAAGCTTGGCTCGATCGAATTCGATCGGATCCGTTGCTTGGGGGAGCACTCTGATGGACCTATGGATTCAACCATGCGCTGCCTGCGCTGACCTGTATGGCCAACCGGCCGCCAGTAGCCCGCACGACAGGTTGGCGCTGAATAATCGTGGGGCGGTGAAAGACGTGCGAGTGGAGGAGCACTACACCTGCGTGCGCTGCAACGCGGTGTTCGCTCGCATTCTGACCGGCGAGCCGCACAAGCAGATCTGGATGTTGCTGAACGCGAGTCAGCACTGACGGCTGACGGTTCGGCGATTTTTGCGGACGCACCGCCTCCCACGACAGCAGGGCGATGCCGACAAGCGTATAGAGGATGACGCCTCGCAGCGGGCGGCTCGCTGAAACGTTGGCGGCGTTCCTGTAAAGTTTTCGGTGCGGCTGCCGAAAACGAAAGCATGAAATACTTCTTTGACTACAAACTCGCCGAGCGATACGGCTACGGGATCGCGGTGTATATCGCCGCCGAAACTTCCGATTTGCAACGTGCCATTGATTTGACAAACGCTCGACGCCTGCGCGCCGGTCGGCGCCCGCTCGAGGACGCGAAGATTGAGGACGTGCTATCGGCCATGCGCAACACGGGGCGGCTTTCGACCGAAAGGGATGAGGGCGGAGCCAACGTGTCGGACGCAACGCGCTGAAGCGGGATTCAAACCGCGAAGGAAAACCGCAAAGGCCAAAACAAAAACGGCGAAGTGATTTCTCACAACGCCGTTCGTAAAACTTGACTACTTGAATTCTTTGGGGTGGCTGATGGGGCTCGAACCCACGACAACAGGAATCACAATCCTGGACTCTACCAACTGAGCTACAGCCACCACTGACATCTGCTTGACTTGCCGTAAAACTTGGCTCGTCGATGAAGAAACGAGATTATACGAACAAGAATCTCGTTTGCCTAGTCCTTTATTCAAAAATTTCGGCAGGCTCGCGCAGATGCTGCCTTGCCTCATCGAAGATGCTCAGATCGCGCGCGGCGAGACGTTTGCTATCGGACAGCACACGGCGCCACCCACGCGCGCCCGCCTCACCGCGATAGAGGCCGAGCGCATGGCGCGTAATCGCGCCGAGATACGTGCCGCGCGCCATTTCAGCCGCGCAATACTCGATCAGTTTCGCTTCAACCTGCTCGCGAGTGAGCGGCGTTTCTGTCGAACCATAGAAGCGTGCATCGACATCGGCCAGCACATACGGGTTGTGATACGCCTCGCGCCCGAGCATGACACCGTCGACGTGTTGAAGATGCGTCTCCACTTCATCAAGCGTCTTGATGCCGCCGTTGATGATGATCTCCAACTGCGGAAAGTCGCGCTTCAACTGATACGCGTATTCGTATTTCAGCGGCGGAATCTCGCGATTTTCCTTTGGGCTCAAACCCTTCAGAATCGCGTTGCGCGCGTGCACGATGAACACATTGCAGCCGGCGTTCGCAATCGTGCCGACAAAGTCGCGCACGAAACCGTACTCCTCGACTGCATCCACGCCGATGCGGTGCTTGACCGTCACCGGCACGGACACTACATCGCGCATGGCCTTGACGCAGTCGGCGACGAGTTGCGGCTCGTTCATCAGGCACGCACCGAATGCGCCACGTTGCACGCGCTCGGATGGGCAGCCGCAGTTCAGGTTGATTTCGTCATAGCCCCATTGTTCGCCGAGTTTCGCCGCGCGCGCGAGATCGTCGGGTTCGCTGCCGCCGAGTTGCAGAGCGACCGGCGCTTCTGCCGGCGTGAACGCGAGATGGCGCGGCACGTCGCCATGCAGCAGCGCGCCGGTCGTCACCATTTCCGTGTAAAGCCAGGTATGGCCAGAGATCACGCGATGCAGGGAGCGACAGTGACGATCAGTCCAGTCCATCATGGGAGCAACCGAGACGCGGCGCGGACTGGGAGTTCGAGGTGAAGACATGGGGCGGCCAGACGGCTTGATTCAAAACACCGATTTTACCGCAACGCGTGAAATCGCCGTCCGGGCGAGACACTCGCGACCCGTGCTGTCCAGAAACCATGCCATTGGCTGGCCCGCGAGTCAGGTGCGGGCCACGTCAATGTCCATGTCCTCCTCCGTGACCGCCGCTGCTGCCCCATGAGCTTCCGCCGCCGCTGCCGCTACCTCCGCCGTGGTAGCCGCCGTAACCGCCGCCATGCCAGCCGCCGCCGTGCCCTCCGTCCCCGCCGTGCCACCCGTGGCCGCCATGCCATCCGCCGCCATGGTAGTAACAGCAGGACCCACCCCAGCCGCCGTAGATGCCGACGCTGCCGTAAACCGGCGCATACGGTGGTCCGTAAGCGTAGCCGTAGCCGGGGTAATAAGGTTGCGCGTAGCCGTAATCGTATGCCGGTGCGACGACGCATCCGGTCAGGCTGGCCATCACCGCCAACAGTGCCATTGATGCAATGAGCCTGCTCACGATTTTCTCCTTCGGGTAAGAGTGAGAAACCGCGCACGCTCAGGAGTTCAGCAGCATTTGTGTCCGCACATTACGGTTTGCGCGCGACATAGCGCGTCCAGAGGTCACGCGTTGCGATTGGCGACCACTGCTTAAGGCGCGGCGACAAGTTTCGAAAACTTACCCATTCACCCCGCTGTAACAGTTAGTTAAATTTTCGCAACGCAACTGTAGGGCGCGCCTGTTAAGTTCCCTTCAGACAATTACCTCGAATCCAGCCGATGCCAATTTGCCGGCCGGATGAAAAGACCGCACCCGCTTACCGTCAGGATCGCTCGAAGCGAAGCCTGCGAAGATCCACCCTTTAATGACGCACGATCCCCAGCCGGCCACTGCATCAGAATGGCGCGCCGCAGGCGACGCCTTTGCTGCGCGCGGCGAACTCGACGCCGCGCTGCAACGTTTCGAAAACGCGCGCGCGCTCGCGCCTCGCGACGTGCTCGCGCACCAGCGCATCGCGGCGACGCTCGCCGCGCTGAGCCGCTTTCCCGAAGCCGTGCTCGCCTATCGAGCGGCAATTGCGCTCGATCCGCGCGACACGGATTCGCATCACGGCCTCGGCTGGACGCTCGAGCAGATGCATCGGCTCGAGCAGGCGGTGGATGCTTACCGCGAGGCGGCCCGCCTGAATCCGCTAGCCGACGGTTCGCACAACAACATGGGCAATTGCCTGCAGGCGCTCGGCCGCTTCGACGAAGCTCACGCCGCCTATCGCCGGGCGATCGAGGCCGCGCCGCAGGTGCCGCTGTATTACCGCAATTTCGTGCAGACCAAGCGCCTCACCAGCGAAGATCCGGTATTCATCGCGATGGAGCGTCTTGCCGGTAACCCCGCTTCGTTGACGCCGGCCGATCAGGCGGAGATTCACTTCGCGTACGGCCAGGCGCTCTCCGATTTGGGCCGCAACGACGCGTCGTTCGATCATTTCCTGAAGGGCAACGCATTGCACCGCGCCGGCGTGCGCTACAACGAGGCGGAGACGCTCGGCCTGTTCGCGCATCTGCCTGAGCTGACGACTTCGGCGGTGCTGGACGCGAAGCGCGGCCTGGGTGATCCGTCACAAGCGCCGATCTTTATCGTCGGCATGCCGCGCTCGGGTTCGACCTTGATCGAACAGATTCTCGCGAGTCATCCTCAGGTATTGGGCGCGGGTGAGCGCACGGAATTCGGCGAAGCGCTGGTGAACTGCATCCGCCGCGATCCGCAAGATCCTTTGCGGATCGATATCGAGGCACTAGGGGAGGTCGGCGCCGCGCCGTTGCGCGCGCTCGGCGCGGACTATTTGCGTCGCATGCGCGGCGCGTTGCCGGAGATTCACGACCCCGCACAGAGCGAAGACGCCACGCCGACCTCGCGCTACACGCACTTCACCGACAAATATCCGTTCAACTTCATCAACCTCGGCCTGATTCATCTGGCGCTGCCGAACGCCCGCGTCGTTCATAGCAGCCGCGCGCCTTTGCCAACGTGCCTGTCGATCTTCTCGCGGATTTTTCACGACGTGCCATTCAGCTATGATCTCGGCGAACTGGGCCGCTACTACCGCGCCTATGACGCCCTGATGGCCCACTGGCAACGCGTGCTCCCGGAAGGGGTGATGATCGAGGTCAAATATGAAGAACTGGTCGACGATTTCGAAGGCAATGTGCGCCGCCTGCTCGCGCATTGCGGGCTCGACTGGGACGAGCGCTGCCTGTCCTTTCATCAGAACAGGCGCCAGGTGAACACGGCCAGTTCCGCGCAGGTGCGTCGTCCGCTTTACAGGACGTCGTTGCAACGGTGGCAGCCGCAGCAGGCCTTGCTTCAACCGCTGTTCGACGGTCTCGGCCCGAAGCTGGCTCCGGCGCACGGACATGGGGCTGACGAGGTTGCGGCAACCGGCTCGGAGCGTCGCGCATGAGCGCATCCCGCGGCGCCGTGATCTGGATGACGGGACTTTCCGGCGCCGGCAAGTCGACGTTGGCCAACGGCTTGCTCGAGCGGCTGAAGCAGGCAGGGCATGCCGCGATCGTGCTCGACGGCGACGTGCTGCGGCGTGGACTGAACGCCGACCTCGGCTTCACGCCCGAAGACCGCACCGAAAACCTGCGGCGGGTCGCGCACGTCGCGGCGCTCTTCATGCAGCAGGGCTTTGTCGTGATTGCCGCCGTGATCTCGCCGGAGCATCGGCATCGGCGCTCGGCGCGCGAAATTGTCGGCGAAGGGTTTGTCGAGGTCTTCGTGAAGGCCCCGCTGAAGGTCTGCGAAGCGCGCGATGCCAAGGGGCTTTATGCACGCGCGCGACGCGGCGAAATTGCGCATTTCACCGGAATTTCCGATCCGTTCGAAGCGCCGCTTTCGTCCGACGTGGTGATCGAAACCGACCGGATGCCGGTCGACGAATGCGTAGACCACGTGTTCGCGTATCTGGCCGCGACGGGGCGTCTGGGCGGCTAGCGCATTTTGTGCTGACGCCCCAGCGTATTACCGCAACAAACTACCCGAATGATGCAGGGCCGGGTACACGCCGATGATGAACGCCGCGTAGATCGCGGCCATCGTCACGCCGGCCGCGGTGCCCCAGATGTCGCGCGATGCGGCGCCCTGGCGGAAATGAACGGGTAGTCCGACGATGATGTAGCCGATCAGAAAGAATGCGATGACGGCACGCACGGGCGAAAGGTCGTGGCCGATAAATTCAAGCAGCGCGGACAAGCTGAAATCAGACATGGACGGGCAGGCAGGATGAGATGCGAATGATGGGGCGAACCGCGGCGCGAACCACGGCGAAACGCGCGAAGACCTACGTGGATTAAAGTCCATCCAGTGCGCAAGGTACAAGCAAAACTCTGTATAAATTTGTACAGGCTTGCATTACTTGCACCATGCCTGCGCGGCAACTTTCAACCGCGCTTCACGACACTTCACGCGGCTTTCACCGCGAAGCGATCAGCGCTTGCGCAGAGGATCGAGCAGCGACTTCAGGCCGTTGTGATCGATCTCCTGCATCAAGGCCAGCAGCCGGCCGATTTCTCCCGGCGGAAAGCCCTGACTGGCAAACCAGTTTAGATAATGACCGGGCAAGTCCGCAATCAGGCGGCCCTTATATTTTCCGTAAGGCATGACGCGCGTGACCAGCAGTTCGAGGTGTTCGGGATTCATTGCACAGGGTCGGGGCGCGGAGAAACGTGGCGTGTGGAAAAACGGGCAGCGCCCGTTGGAGCATGCATTTTAGCGTGCCCTGCAGGTATCGCGCCGGCGTGGTAACGTCAGCGCTTTTCGTTCAACCAAATAACAGGACAAGTTCAATGGAATACCGCAGACTCGGCGACTCCGATGTGCAGGTCAGCCTGATCGGTCTCGGCTCCATGACATGGGGCGAGCAGAACACGGAGCAGGAAGCGCATACGCAGATCGATTACGCACTCGATCACGGCGTCAACCTGATCGACACCGCTGAAATGTACCCGGTGCCGCCGCGTGCCGAGACGCAAGGTTCGACCGAGCGGTTCATCGGCACATGGCTCGCGCAGCATCGCGGCGCACGCGAGAAAATCGTGCTCGCCACCAAGATCGCGGGCCCCGCGCGTCAACCGCATAACCCGCGCCATATTCGTGGCGAAGGCAACCAGTTCGACCGCAAGAATCTGACCGAAGCGCTTAACGACAGCCTGAAGCGCCTTCAAACGGAGTACGTCGATCTGTATCAACTGCACTGGCCGGATCGCAGCACGATGACGTTCGGCCGCCCCGCGTATCCGTGGGTCGACGACGCTTATACGGTGCCGATCGAAGAAACCCTGTCCGTGCTCGCCGAATTCGTCAAGGCGGGCAAGGTGCGCCACATCGGCGTGTCGAACGAAACGCCGTGGGGTGTCGCGCAGTTTCTGCGCGCGGCCGAAAAGCTCGGCTTGCCGCGCATCGTCAGCATTCAGAATCCGTATAGCCTGCTCAATCGCACTTATGAAGCCGGTTTGTCGGAATACGCGCATCGCGACAACATCGGCTTGCTGGCTTATTCGCCGCTGGCCTTCGGCTGGTTGTCGGGCAAGTACGAAGGCGGTGCGCGTCCGGCCGGCGCCCGCATCTCGCTGTTCGAGCGCTTCCAGCGCTACAGCAAGCCGCAAGCGGTGCAGGCCACCACGCGTTACGTGGAACTCGCGAAGCGCCACGGGTTGTCGCCCGCGCAATTCGCGCTCGCGTTCGTCAACAGCCGGCCGTTCGTGACCAGCAATCTGATTGGCGCGACCTCGCTCGATCAGCTGAAGGAAAACATCGCCAGCGTCGACGTGAAACTCTCGCCGGAAGTGCTCGCGCAAATCGATGCGCTGCATGAGTTGCAGCCGAATCCCGCGCCTTGATGCGCGATTACCGGCGCTGCGATTCGAGTCGGGTTTGATGGAACATGCAGTTCCGCCCGAATCGCTGCGTTATCTGGCTGCCCCGGCTAGTTGGCCGGGGCGCTTGCCAATTGATCCGCTTCTGCAATTGCGTCACACCTCGACGCACGCTCAGCGAATCTTCAACTTTGCGCGCACGGCATAAAGCGCGAGCAAACTCGCTACTGCGCAGAACATCAGATAGAAGCCGGGCGCCAGTTTGTTACCGCTTGCGTCGATCAGCCAGGTAATCACGAACGGCGCGAAGCCGCCGAACACCGTCACGCCGATGTTGTAGCTCACCGCCAGGCCAGTCGCGCGCGTCTGCGTCGGGAAGATCTCCGACATCAACGCGGGCAGCGCGCCGAAATACGTCGCCTTCAATACGCCGATCCAGATCAGCGCGAGCAGCATCTTCACGAATGACGGATGCGCGTTCATATAGACGAAGGTCGGATAAACCGTCATCAGCATCAGCACGGCGGCCGCCGCCATGATGCGGATGCGCCCGAGGCTGTCGGACAGGTGACCCGCGAAAGGCGTCAGCACGGTGAGCACGACGCCGGTGGCAAGCGTCGCCGCGAAACCGGTGGAGGCGGGCAGGTGCAATTGCTTGATCGCGTAGGTCGGCATGTACAGGATCATGTAATTGGCCGCCGTCGAAATGACCAGCGAGCCGACCGCGAGCAGCATGCGGACTTTCTGCGTGCCGAACAGGTCGCGCAGAGGCGTGCGGGCTTTCGGCTCCGCATTGAACTCGGCGCCTTCGTCCACGTAACGGCGAATATAGAAACCGACCGGACCAATCGCGAGGCCGAACAGGAAGGGCACGCGCCATCCCCACGATTCGAGTTGCGCCGCGGTGAGCTGGCTTGTCAGCAGCGCGCCGAAGCCGGAGGCGAGCAGCGTCGCCATGCCCTGGCTCGCGAACTGCCAGCTGCCCATGAAGCCGCGTCGCTCGGGAGCATGTTCGACCAGGAATGCCGTGGATGCGCCAAACTCTCCGCCTGCCGAAAAACCTTGAACGAGGCGCGAGAGCATGATGCCGGCAGGCGCCCATAGCCCGATCGCAGCGTACGGCGGCATCACGGCGATCGTCAGGGTGCCGATCATCATCAGCGCGATAGAGAGCAGCAGCGACGCCTTGCGTCCGGCGCGGTCGGCGAGCGAGCCGAGCACGAGTCCGCCGAGCGGCCGGATCAGGTACGAGATGCCGAAGGTGCCGAGTGTGAGCATCAGCGAGATCGCTTCGGTGCGTGCCGGGAAGAACAGCTTCGCGATGGTCACCGCGAAGAAACCGTAGACGACGAGGTCGAACCATTCGAGCGCGTTGCCGATCGACGCCGCGAGAATGATGCGATGGACCTTCGCGGCGGAAGGCCGCGCGGCGCTGGCTTGCAAAGTGGACGTGCTCATCGTGGACGTGCCTCGTGAGATAAACGGATAACGGCGTGCCGGGCCCGAGCGCGTGGATGTCGCTCGGGCTTTGCTCAGGTGCTGCTCGGGTGCTGCTCAGATGCTGCTCAGATGCTCAGATGCTCAGATGCTCAGGCGTCGCTCAGATCGCGCCGCGGGTTGTCGCGCGCGGGGAGTTCTCGCCGAGATCCCAGAAGAGGCCCGCCATGATCTGCAGACCTTCGCGCACGACTGGTCCGAGCAGGTGCTCATTCGGCGCGTGCTGCGAACAGGCCGGGTACGAGTGGGGCACCCACAAGGTCGGCAGGCCGAGCGTATCGGCGAAGACTTCGTTGGGCAGCGTGCCGCCCAGATTCGGCAGCACGGCGGTCTTCTTGCCGGTGGTCTGTTCGAGCGACGCAATCGCCCACGTGACCCACGGATCGTCCGGGTTCAGACGGGTGGCCGGCGCGCCGCGCTCGACTTCGATCTGGACCTCGGAGAAACCGTGCGCATCCAGATGCGTGCGCAGATACCGTTCGAGATTGTCCCAATCGGTGCCGACCACGAAGCGCAGCTGGCAATGCGCGAACGCCGCCGAAGGAATCGCATTGACCGGGTTCTCCGGGTTGCCGGCCTTGAACGCGAGTATTTCGAAGCTGTTCCAGCCGAACACGCGCTCAGGCGCACTCAGGCCGGGCTCGCCCCAGTTGTCGTCGACCGCCGGATCGCCCGGGCCGCCGCCCACCGTGATATCGGCGAGCGCACGGCGCACCGCCTCGGGGATCGGCGGCGGACGCAAACCCTCGACGGCGATCACACCGCGCGCATCGACAAGGCTCGACAACGCATTCGCCAGCACGGTGGCCGGATTGCGCAGCAGACCGCCCCAATTGCCGGAATGATGCGCACCGTCGCGCAGATTCAACGACAGCTTGAAATTCACCGAGCCGCGCGAGCCGAGGAACACGGTAGGGCGGCGCGCGGCGAGACGCGGGCCGTCGGAGGCGATCAGCACGTCGGCGGCGAGTTCTTCACGGTGCGCGCGGCAGATTTCGTCGAGTCCGGGCGAGCCGGTTTCCTCGCCCATCTCGATCAGCAGCTTTGCGTTGAAGCCGAGCTTGCCGCCGCGCGCGGCCAGCACGCTCGCCAGCGCGGCGAGGTTGATGGTGTGCTGACCTTTGTTGTCGGCCGTGCCGCGGCCGAACCAGCGTTCGCCTTCGACGGTCACGGCCCACGGTGTCAGCGGCGCGCGCCACTGGCTGTCGTAGCCGCGCACCACGTCGCCATGTCCATAGATCAGCACGGTCGGCAGGTCGTCGGCCTCGTGGCGGCTCGCGATCAGGAACGGCCCGAAGCCGTCCACCGGGTTCGCGACAATGCGCGTGCTGAAACCGAGGGCCGCCGCTTCGGGCGTGATCTCGTCGGTCAGATACGACAGCAGCGCGGCGGCGCGATCGCTCTCCTGGCTTTCCGTGCGAAAACCAACGCGGCGGTTCAGCGTTTCGAGAAAGGCGCCGGATTCGAAATGGTGTGTGGCGTGCTCGATGGCCTCGGTGCGGCTCATAGGTGTCTCCAATGCGGGCGAATGTGGGGCGGGCGGCGCGTGGTCTCGGGCTCGATCGCGGGGCGATTGCGGATCGATTGCGGGGCGATTGAGACAGGCCACGGTCTGCAGCGTCGAATCGATTCTAGGAGGCCGTTTTTTTTGTCACAATGATCGTCTTTCGAAGCTTGCGTTGCCGAAAAGGCAAAGCTCATTGCAAGCAGTAAAACTGCCGGCGGCCATCGGCCTGGCAGCGCCTACCGTTGAATGAGGCATCACTCATGGCACTTTCGCTGCATGGCATCGCGCTGCGCTATTTCGTCGAAGTCGCGCGCACCGGCTCGATCAGCGACGCGTCCGCACGTCTGCATGTCGCCGTGTCGGCAATCAGCCGCCAGGTGGCGCGACTCGAAGGCGACCTCGGCGTCGCGCTATTCGAGCGGCGGCCGCGCGGCATGGCGCTTTCCGAAGCGGGCGAGCGCCTGCTTGCGTACGCGCAGCGCAGTCTGCTCGAGGCGGAGCATGTGATGAAGGAGATCGGCGGGCTCGAAACCTTGCACGGCAGCATGATCAAGCTGGCCGGTTCGGAAGGATTCGCCGCCGATTTCCTGCCTACCGCGATGGCGGGCTTTCGCGTTCAGTATCCGGGCATCGACTTCACGCTGTCGGTCATGTCACCGGACGCGGCGACCCGCCGGGTGCGCGACGGCGACGCCGATCTTGCGTTGACCTTCAGCCTCGCGCCGGAAAAAGGCGTCAAGGTCGAGCACACGGAGCGCGCGCCGGTGCTGGCGCTGCTGCGCGCCGATCATCCGTTGGCCGCGCGCGCGAAAGTGTCGCTCGCCGACTTGCAGCGCTATCCGCTGGTGCTGCCCGAGCCCGGCACGACGATTCGTCAATTGATCGACATTACCTGTGCGCTCGAAGGCATCCTGCTCGAGCCCGATCTCACCTGCAACAATAGCGGCGCCATGTACCGTTACGCGCAGAAGTCCGGCGCGATCATGTTCACGGGTCTGCTGTCCGTGCGCGACCGTTACGCGGACGACGGCTTCGTCGTGATGCCGCTCACGCATCCGCAAATGCGCCAGCGCAGCATTCAGGTTCAGACCATGGCGGGGCGTGAGTTACCGCCGTCGGTGCGAGCCTTCAGGGACTATCTGATCACGGAAATCGCGGGTGCGAAGCCGGCGCAGGGGACTGCCATGAAGGCCGTTCGAAAGCGAACCACGCCCCCGCGCTGAACGCGCAAAGGCACGGATAGCCCGCCGGGCTTCCAGGCGGCAAGGCTACGTTTGCGGCCGGCCGCGAACGTTAGGGCGAACGTATGGCGTGCGTGCGATAGCGATCCATTCAGCGCCGATTGAAAGGCAAATGTCCCTGCCGGATCACGAATCACGACCTAAACTGTGGTGGACGGGGCCGGCTGAAAGCGCCGGACTGCGCGGCAGGGATTGCTGCAGCGCACACCAGTGGTAGGATTCAGCCCGAAAAATGGAGAGCGGCGCGCGCTCGATGCAGCGCGCCGTCCACAACAGAGCGATAGGAACTCAGGACATCGAATGGCGCAACAAAAAACAAACCCAAAACTTGAGCAGGCGCTGACGCGCGGGGATCTTGCAATCCGTCAGGCGAATTCGGCGCGAGCGACGGCATTGCTGCGCGCGTTGGGCAAGATGATCGTGGAGGCCTCGGCGACGATCGGCGTGGAAGCCTTTACCCTGATTCCCGACGGCGACAAGATCTATGATCCGGCCGACGGGCTGTGGCCGCAGGAATTGCAGATCTCGCTCGACGGTCCGGTGGAAGAAGCCGATCCGGACGAGGTTCGCACGGTTCGACTGATCGCCGATGAGCCGGGCACGATGTTCCGCGTCGAATGGCAGCGTGCCGACGGCAAGATCGGCCGTCAGGACGGCGGGCCGTTCGCCACGGTGGCGTTCATTTCCGACGTGGACATTCCATGGACCGACGACGAGGACTGAGCCGGTCCGGGTCGCGGCAGGCGCTGATACGTTGGGATCGACACTGAGCGACCCGGCCTCGGCGCCTATGGTTATCGAAAGCCGAAGCCTACTTCATCATCCTGCGGCGAAACAGAATCGCCGCCACGACAAACCCGCCTACCGCATACGCCGCCAGCACGGCCACATGCAACAGCGCATGTTCGATTGGACGTCCCAGCATGGCCGGCCGCATCAGGTCGACGGCATGCGCCAGCGGCAACACTTCGGTGACGCCGCGCGCAACGGCGGGCAATTGCGATGCCGGAAAGAACACGCCGGACAGCAACAGCATCGGCGTCAACACCAGCGTCTGGTAAAACATGAAGAAGTCGTACGAAGGCGCGAGCGCTGTGACGACCATGGCGATGCTCGCGAATGCGAGGCCCGTCAGCACGACGACCGGCAAGGCCAGCAGCATCGACGGAAAATTTGCGTAGCCCAGCGCGCCGGCCACCAGCATGATCGCCGCGCCGGACAGCATCGACTTGCTGCCGGCCCAGATCACTTCACCGAGCACGATGTCGCCGAGCGTCAGCGGCGTGTGCATGATCGCCTCCCAGGTGCGCTGCACATGCATGCGCGAGAAGCCCGAATACATCGACTCGAAACTCGCCGACATCATCACGCTCGACGCCACCGTGCCCGCCGCGAGAAAGACGATATACGACACGCCCTCGACATGGCCGACCATCAGCCCCAGCCCGAAACCGAGGCCGAACAGGTAGATCATCGGATCGGCAAGATTGCCGAACATCGAGGCGAGCGCGAGCTTTCTCCACACCAGATAATTGCGGCGCCACACGGCGATCCAGTTGGTTGCGTTCGCGGGAAAAGCGGCGAAGGTTTCCTGTTTCGACGGGGTCTCGCCCGGGGAGTCGTAGGTGCGTGCGTCCATTGCGTATCTCGTGCGGTGTCCCCGAGGGGACGTGCTTCGTCGTTATGGCTGTAGCGCGTTGCGTGCGATGCCGCTATTCACGCTTCTTCACATGCTTCTTCACATGCTTCTTCAGTCCTGCATCTCGCGGCCGGTGAGCCGCAGGAACACGTCTTCCAGATTCGCCGGCCGGTGCAGATAGCGCAGATCCGCGCGCTGCTTGAGTCGCGCATGCACCGGTTGCGCGTCGTTGACGTAGCAGAACAGCGTTTCGCCGCTGATCTCGGTGCGCTCGACGAGCGGCGCCAGTTCATCGCGCAACGCGACCGGATCCGGTCCGAAGATCTCGATCACATCGCAACCGATCTCGGAGGCGATCAATTCGCTCGGCGCGCCTTCGGCGATCTTGCGTCCTTCCTCGATCACGCAAAGCCGGTGGCAGAGCCGTTCGGCTTCTTCCATGAAGTGCGTGGTCAGCAAAATGGTCTTGCCGCTCGCGAGCAACGAGCGCAGCCGCTCCCAGATCAGATGCCGCGCCTGAGGATCGAGGCCGGTGGTCGGTTCGTCCATGATAAGCACGTCGGGATCGTTGACGAGCGCGCGCGCCAGCGTGAGGCGCCGCTTCATGCCGCCGGACAGTTCGCTCACGCGCGCATCCGCCTTGCTCTCCAGACGCGCGAATTCGAGCAGCGAGGGCACCATCGCACGGCATTGCGCGGCGCTCAAACCGAAGTAGCGGCCGAACACCAGCAGGTTCTCGCGCACCGTGAAGTCGGGATCGAGATTGTCGAACTGCGGCACCACGCCGACACGCGCCCGCGCCACGCGCGCGCGGCTGGGGATCGGCTCGCCGCACAGGCGGATCGTGCCCGCATCCGGCGAGGCGATGCCAAGCAGCATGCGCAACGTGGTGGTTTTGCCCGCGCCGTTCGGGCCGAGCAGGCCGAAGCATTCCCCGGCGTTGACATGGAACGACAGTCCGTCGACGACCGTCTTTTCGCCGTAGCTTTTTTTGACCTCGTGAAATTCGATGGCGGCTTCAGGCATGGATCGAACGAGTCTCCGGAACAGACATGGATGATTTTAATGGCCGGGAAGGCCGCCTATTCTAGGGCATCGGCGGCTCGGCGTTGGTGCGCGCCCGACGCTCCCGCACGGGTTTCCCGCACTGCGGCAACGAGCCGCAAGCAACCCTGTTGGCGCGCGCACCTCTTTAGAGCGTGGCTTGTGTGCCGTTACCGCACAGTTAGCGTTTTCCATCCCTTGCAACCTGAATTGCGGCGCACCATGATTCATTCAGATCGCGCGTCCCGCGCGAAGGGAGAAAAATCATGGCGAGCTACCAGAAAATCCTGCTGTGCTACGACGGCTCGCGCGAAGGCCGCAAAGCATTGCGTTGCGGCGCCGATCTGGCGTTGGATCTGAAAGCGGAAACGCACTTGTTGTCGGTCGTCGATATGCGTTCGAGCATTGCGCAAAGCGCGGGCCTGCTGACCGACGTTGCTTGCGGCAGCTTCGAAAAGACCGCCCGCGACATCCTTCAGGAAGGCGTGGACTGGCTCACCGAGCGAGGCGTGAGCGCACAAGGGCATTTCGCGTTCGGCCATCCGATCGACGAGATCGCCAACCTTGCCAATGAATTGCACGTCGACCTGGTTGTGGTTGGCCACCGCTGCCGCACCGGTTTGTCACGTTGGTGGATGGGCGCGGGCAATACGCCGCTGCTCGACCGCGTCTCGTGCAGCATTCTGGTGGCGTGTTCTTCGGCCCAGGAGCAGCAGCAGGCGGCGGCCTGATAGCGGCTGGATAGCGCGGCTGGATATCGCGCCTCGGTACAGCGCTGCCGCGAGCGTGCTCAACGGGCCGGCCGCCTCGGCCCGACGACCCCAGGCGATCACTCGTTCAGGTTGACCGCGGCCAGCTTCCATGTGAAGACACCCTCGCGCTGGAAGATCGCCGAGTAACGCGCGTCGCCGGCGCCGTGCTGGTAGGTGACGACGAACTCGTTGAGGCCGCGATAGCCCGCGGTGGTTTGCGGCGGCTGCGCAGGCGCGGCGTTGGTGTTGCCGTTGCCCGCAGTTCCAACGGCAGGCGCTGCCGGTGCGGGTGAGGCCGCGGCGCCATCCGCCGGCGTGTTCTCGGCGGGCGGTGCGGGCGGCCGTTCGCCCGGATCGCCGCGCGGCGGCATGCCGTTCAGCAATGCCGCCACCCCGTCTGGGGTGGCATAGGCATCCACAAGCGGGCCAATCAACGCGACGCCGATCATCGCGCCAATGGCGGCCAGCGGATTGCCGTTGCTGTGCGCGTCGAGCCGCCGCGTGAGCAGCCCGGCGACCTGCTGCTTCAGGCTCTCGCGCAACGCGGGAAAGTCGACGTATTGATTGACCGTTTGCGTGTCGCGCGCATCGGCGGCGCGTTTGAGATTGTTCAGCGCGAGATACGGTGACGCGTACGCAAACCCGAGCGCCGCGATTAGCACAATCACGATCAGCGTGACGATCAGCGGCCGGGTGGCGCCGCCTTTGATGCGTTTCGAAACTGCCATCGAACGGGACTCTCCATCAGGTGTGATCTAACGTGGACCGCGGCCACACGAAAACGATCCCATGCGATGCGATATCGCCGCCGGCCATACCTTCCATCAAGACTCGAATACCGCCCCGTGGACGTTTGCCTCGTCGGCAATGCAGCGGTCGATCATGCGGCACACAGCGTCCACCGTGCCGACCATGATGAGGCGCGACGGGCCGTGATAGACCCGCACTGGTGCGCGACGGGCCGGTTCGGCCGTATTCAGACCCGAGTTCAGCGACACGCGGGCAAACGCCGGCAACGACGATGGCAGGCACGACACGCTGTCCGGCGCATCGAACAGCGACGGCGTGCTGGCCGTGGACGCCTCGATCAATGAGCAGGGCACCAGCTTGCGAAGATGGCGCAGACGACCGAACTGGCGAAAAGGCAGCAGGCGGGCAAGACGTTCCATGAGACTCTCCAGACGATGCAGCGTTAATGCAGCGTTAATGCGGCGTTGGCGCGGCTTTCTACTCTGTCGAACGGGCAAGAAGGGGCTTGGATCGAAGTGCTGGGAAACAAGCCGCCTGGAACCTGGCCGTTCAGAACTCGCCGGGGCGAATCAGCCCTACGGCGATACCTTCCAGCGCGAATTCCGCACTGCCGGTTTCAACGAAGATGTTTTCGTAATCGGGGTTCTCGGCGATCAACTCGAGCCCGTTCGGCCGGCGCTTCAGGCGCTTGACCGTGACGTCGTCGCCAAGCCGGGCAATGATGATCTGGCCGTCTTTGGCTTCCGTTCTCTTTTGCACCGCGAGCAGGTCGCCGTCGAAGATGCCCGCGTCGCGCATGGACAACCCGCGCACCTTCAGCAGGTAATCGGGCTTGCTCGAAAACAGCGCCGGGTCGCACGCGTAGTGCTGCGAGATATGTTCCTGCGCGAGGATCGGGCTACCCGCGGCCACCCGCCCGATCAGCGGCAGCGACAGTTGCATGATGCTGGCGTGCGGCAACGTGAACTGGTGCGGCGAATCTTCCGGGCCCGCCAGCAGGCGGATGCCGCGCGACGCGCCGGCCGCGAGTTCGATCACGCCCTTGCGGGCGAGCGCCCGCAGATGTTCTTCTGCCGAGTTGGCCGAGCTGAAGCCCAGTTCGGCGGCGATCTCCGCGCGGGTGGGCGGAAAGCCGGTGCGTTCGATAGCCCTGCGGATCAGATCGAAAACCTGCTGCTGTCGTGCGGTGAGTTTGGTCATGGCGCCACTGTATGTATGAACAGGTGACTGTATTTTTATACAGTATTCCGCGCAATTCAAGCTTTACTTTAAGTTCGTGCCGAGGGGTGGCGTTGGAGCGTCGTCAAACGACGCTCCAACGCCCGTTTTCGTGCCGCAACGCCTTATCCAGCTGTCATTACCACTTTTGCGTATTAAAGAATGAAGAAACATTATTTTTAATGATGAAAGCCCTTCGATAGACTGGCCTCCAGTTGCCGTTCATGTGCACGTGACCGCGACGCAAAAAGACACCACACGCTGTTTCAGCGCACAACGCGGAGAAAGTTGACATGAATCACCAAGGTACGGGGCTGGCAGGCAAAACGAAGAAACTCATCGCGGCGCTCGCATTGGGCGCGGCGAGCGCGCTCGGCGTGATGGCGCAGGCGCACGCTGCCGACACGACACTGCTGAACGTGTCATACGACCCGACGCGCGAGCTGTATCAGGACGTCAACCAGGCGTTCGGCAAGGAATGGAAGGCGAAGACCGGCGAGACGATCACCTTCAAGCAGTCGCACGGCGGCTCCGGCGCGCAGGCGCGTTCGGTGCTCGACGGTCTGCAGGCCGACGTCGTGACGCTCGCGCTCGCTTACGACATCGACGCGCTGGCCAACAAGGGCTTGCTGGACAAGGGATGGCAGAAGCGCTTGCCGGATAACGCGTCGCCGTACACGTCGACGATCGTGTTTCTGGTGCGCAAGGGCAACCCGAAGCACATCAAGGATTGGGACGACCTGATCAAGCCGGGTGTGTCGATCGTCACGCCGAATCCGAAGACCTCGGGCGGGGCGCGCTGGAACTACCTCGCGGCATGGGCATACGCCGAGCATCAGCCGGGCGGCAACGATCAGAAGGCCAGGGAATTCGTCGGCAAGCTCTACAAGAACGCCGGCGTGCTCGATTCGGGCGCGCGCGGCGCGACCACCAGCTTCGTGCAACGCGGTATCGGTGACGTGCTGATCGCATGGGAAAACGAAGCCTTCCTGTCGCTGAAGGAGTTCGGACCGGAGAAGTTCGAGATCGTGGTGCCGTCGGTCAGCATTCTGGCCGAGCCGCCGGTTGCGGTGGTGGACAAGGTGGTGGACAAGCACGGCACGCGCAAGCTCGCCGAAGCGTATCTGAACTTCCTGTATAGCGAGCAAGGCCAGGAAATCGCGGCAAAGAACTTCTACCGTCCGCGATCGAACAAGGTGCCGGCCGAGCTGACCGCCAAGTTTCCGAAGCTGAAGCTGTACACGGTCGACGATTCGTTCGGCGGCTGGACCAACGCGCAGAAGACGCACTTTGCCGACGGCGGCGTGTTCGATTCGATCTATCAACCGCAATAACTATCGAGCCGTTGCCTTCACCGGCATAGGCAGCAAAGCGATGCGGCAACGCGTCACTCCGGAGCGCGCCCCAAGGGGCGCGCTTTTGGCCAGCCAGGGCCCGGCGGCCGGAAACACGAGCATCAACCTGAACGAGTAACGAGCATGACGACGTTGACCTTCCGAAAACCGAGCGCCTTGCCCGGTTTTGGCCTGACACTCGGCATCACGGTGGCTTATCTGAGCCTCGTGGTGCTGATTCCGCTTGCGGCGACCTTTCTGAAGACCGCGACGCTCGACTGGAGCCAGTTCGTGCGCGCGGTGAGTTCGCCGCGCGTGCTCGCGTCGTATCGCCTGACGTTCTTCTCCGCGCTCGGCGGCGCGCTGATCAATGCGGTGTTCGGCTTTCTGGTGGCGTGGGTGCTGGTGCGCTACACGTTTCCGTTCAAGCGTATCGTCGACGCCGTGGTCGATCTGCCGTTCGCGCTGCCCACCTCGGTGGCCGGCATTTCGCTTGCGGCCGTGTATGCGGGCAATGGCTGGATCGGACAGTTCCTCGAACCGCTCGGCCTGAAAATCGCGTTCACGCCGGCCGGCGTGCTGGTCGCGCTGACGTTCATCGGTTTGCCGTTCGTCGTGCGCACGGTGCAGCCGGTGCTCGAAGAATTCGAACGCGAACAGGAAGAAGCGGCCGCGTGCCTCGGTGCTTCGCGCTGGCTGACGTTTCGCCGCGTGGTGTTGCCGGCCGTGTTTCCGGCTCTGTTGACGGGCTTCGCGCTGGCTTTCGCGCGCGCGCTCGGCGAGTATGGCTCGGTGATTTTCATTGCCGGCAATGTACCGATGAAGTCGGAAATCACGTCGCTTCTCATCATCACGAAGCTCGAGCAATACGACTACGCGGGCGCTACGGCTATCGCGGTGGTGATGCTGGTCGTGTCGTTCCTGATGCTGCTGCTGATCAACACCTTGCAGTGGTATTTGCAGCGCCGCACGGGCCGCGGCGGCGCGGGCCCTGTGCCGGCCGCCAGTGTGGCGAGCGTTGCCGCAATCGGCGGAGGTGTGCAATGAGCCGGCGAACCGTGAATGACGTATCCGCCGCGAGCGGTGCGAACAACGCCGCTGCTGTGGCCGTGGCGCCGCGCGCGCCGCTCAATGTAGCGCGCCGTCCCGATCCGGTCACCGAACCACCGCTCGTGCGCTGGATTCTGACCGGCATCGCGCTGCTGTTCCTCGCGCTGTTTCTGGTGGTGCCGCTCGTCGCCGTCTTTTATCAGGCGCTCGCCAAAGGTCTTGGTTTCTATCTGGAATCGCTCGCCGACCCGGACGCGCTCTCGGCGATCAAGCTGACCGTGATCACCGCCGCCATCGCCGTGCCGTTGAATCTCGTGTTCGGTCTCGCGGCTTCATGGTGTATCGCCAAGTTCGAATTCCGCGGCAAGGCGCTCCTGACCACGCTGATCGATCTGCCGTTCTCGGTTTCACCGGTGATCTCGGGCTTGATCTACGTGCTGATGTTCGGCGCGCAGGGTTGGTTCGGCCCGTGGCTGCAGGACCACAACATCCAGATCATTTTCGCGGTGCCGGGCATCGTGATGGCGACGATCTTCGTGACGTTCCCGTTCGTCGCGCGTGAGCTGATTCCGTTGATGCAGGCACAAGGCAACGACGAAGAAGAAGCCGCGCATGTGCTCGGCGCGTCGGGCTGGCAGACTTTCCGCCGCGTCACGCTGCCGAACGTCAAATGGGGCCTGCTGTATGGCGTGATTCTGTGTAACGCGCGGGCAATGGGCGAGTTCGGTGCCGTGTCGGTGGTGTCGGGCCATATTCGCGGCCAGACCGACACGATGCCGCTGCACGTCGAAATTCTCTACAACGAATACAACTTCTCGGCGGCGTTCGCCGTGGCGTCGGTGCTGGCGCTGCTCGCGCTCGTGACGCTCGGCCTGAAGCTGCTCGCGGAACGCCATATGTCGGCGGAACTGTCGGCCGCGCGAGATGTGCCCGCGTACGCCGGTCCGGTTACCACGCCGGTGGGCGCAACACCCGCAACCCACACAACGCATGCATCGCAGCAACACCCGCTCAAGCAAGGAGAGCTGTAATGGGTATCACCGTTCGTAACCTGCAGAAGCGCTTCGGCGATTTCGTCGCGCTCGATAACGTCACACTCGACTTTCCGCCGGGTGAGCTGGTCGCGCTGCTCGGGCCGTCGGGTTGTGGCAAGACCACCTTGCTGCGCGTGATTGCCGGGCTCGAATACGCGGACGGCGGCCAGGTCGTGCTGCAAGGCCAGGACGTGGCGACGGTCGGCGCGCGCGAGCGGGAAGTGGGCTTCGTGTTCCAGCATTACGCGCTGTTCCGTCATATGACGGTGTTCGAGAACGTGGCGTTCGGCTTGCGCGTGAAGCCGCGCAAGGAACGTCCCTCGGAAGCGGTGATCCGCGAGAAGGTGCATGAACTGCTGAAGCTCGTGCAACTCGACTGGCTCGCGCAACGCTATCCGTCGGAATTGTCGGGCGGCCAGCGGCAGCGTATCGCGCTCGCGCGCGCGTTGGCGGTCGAACCGAAAGTGCTGCTGCTCGACGAACCGTTCGGCGCGCTGGATGCGAAGGTGCGCAAGGAGTTGCGTAGCTGGCTGCGGCGCCTGCACGACGATCTGCATATCTCGACGATTTTCGTCACGCACGATCAGGAAGAAGCGCTCGAAGTGGCGGACCGTATCGTCGTGCTCAATCGCGGGCACGTGGAGCAGGTGGGCAGTCCGCAGGACGTGTATGACCATCCGCAGACCTCGTTCGTCTACGAGTTTCTCGGCGCCGCGAACCGTCTGCACGGCAAGGTCGACGCGAGCGGTTTCGTGGTCGACGGCGCGGCGCTTCCGGTGTCGATCAAGGCCGATTTCAGCGGTCCGGCCTTCGCTTATGTGCGTCCGCACGATTTGCAGTTGTATCCGCAGGCATCGGGCCACCGCGAAGGCATCGTGGTCGACGTGCGGCGCGTGGTGACCTTGGGCGGCTCGGTGCGCGTGGAACTCGCGGGCCGCGAGGGCAACCTGCTCGAAGCCGAGCTCGATCGGGAAGCGTGGCGCGATCTGCAACTCTCTATCGGCGACGGCGTGACCGCGGTGCCGCGTGCCTTGCGCGTATTCCCGGCGCAATGAGGACAGTGAGCGCGGTGCAGTCAGCCGCGCGGCAACACGACTCGGTGTTTCAATCAAACTCAAATAACTCAACTCTGGACAAACCGGAGACATACAGATGAATTTCCAGCAATTGCGCTTCGTGCGCGAAGCCGTGCGTCAGAACATGAACCTGACCGAGGTGGCGAACGTGCTGTACACCTCGCAGTCAGGCGTGTCGAAACAGATCAAGGATCTCGAAGACGAACTCGGCGTCGACATTTTCATTCGACGCGGCAAGCGTCTGACGGGCCTCACCGAGCCGGGCAAGGCGGTGCATCAGCTGATCGAGCGGATGCTGCTCGACGCCGAGAATCTGCGCCGCGTCGCGCGCCAGTATGCCGATCAGGATAGCGGCCACCTGGTCGTGGCGACCACCCACACGCAGGCGCGTTATGCGTTGCCGAAGGTGATCCGTCAATTCACCGAGGTGTTCCCGAAGGTGCATCTGGCGTTGCGCCAGGGCAGCCCGCAACAGATCGCGCAGATGATCATCAACGGTGAAGCGGACATCGGCATCTCCACCGAAGCGCTCGACCGCTTCCCGGATATCGTCACGTTCCCGTGCTATTCGTGGCATCACGTCGTGGTCGTGCCGAAGGACCATCCGCTGGTGGGCCGGCCGAATCTGACGCTCGACGAGATCGCCGAATTCCCGATCGTCACGTACGACCAGGACTTCACGGGCCGCTCGCATATCGACCAGGCATTCGCGAAAGCGGGGGCGCTGCCCGACGTCGTGCTGACCGCAATCGACGCCGACGTGATCAAGACCTATGTCGAACTCGGCATGGGTATCGGCGTGGTCGCGGCAATGGCCTACGATCCGAAGCGCGACACGGAACTGGTCGCGCTCGACACGCAACATCTGTTCGAAGCGAGCACGACGCGGGTCGGTTTGCGCAAGGGCGCGTTCCTGCGCGCGTATGCCTACCGGTTGATCGAGATGTTCGCGCCGCAGTTGAACGAAGCGGAGATCGCCGCGCAATTGCGAGAAGCGGTTTGATGGATGCGCCGGGTCGGTGAAGGGCCATTTGTTTATCCATGCATGGCGGCGCGCGGCGCATCGCTTACAATCGCCGCCATGAACACTTCGACTTCTTCCTCCGCTACGCCTTCAGACGAAGGCGCCACGCCGCCGTTGCCGCGTATCGCCGTGCTCGCGACCGGCGGCACGATCGCCGGCGCGGCTGCGGACGCCACCAATACGTCCGGCTATCAGGCCGGTGTGGTCGGCGTCGAGCAATTGCTGGCCGTGGTGCCGGCCTTGTCCACGGTGGCGCGCATCGCGCCCGAGCAGATTGCCAGCGTCGATAGCAAGGACATGGCGATGCCGCTGTGGACCACGCTCGCGCAGCGCATCAATACGCTGCTCGCCGACAGCGATATCGACGGTGTGGTGATCACGCACGGCACCGACACGCTCGAAGAAACCGCTTATCTGCTGCATCTGACCGTCAAGTCGGACAAGCCGGTCGTGCTGACGGCGGCCATGCGCCCGGCCTCGGCGCTGTCCGCCGACGGTCCGCTGAATCTGCTGAACGCCGTGACGGTCGCGGCGCACGCGGCGTCGCGCGGGCAGGGCGTGCTGGTGGCCTTCAACAACAAGATTCACAGCGCGCGCGACGTGGTGAAGACGAGCACCTACGCGGTCGATGCATTTCATTCGCCTGAAATCGGCGCACTGGGCTGGGTGCAGGACGGCCGCGTCGAATTCCAGCGCGGCGTGGTGCGTCCGCATACGCTCGCGACCGAATTCGTGATCGGTTCGAAGTGGCCGCATGTGGAGATCGTGGTGAGTTATGCGGGCGTGACGCGGATTGCCGTGGACGCGCTGGTTGCCGCCGGCGTGCGCGGTATCGTCGTGGCGGGCACCGGCAACGGCTCGATTCATACCACGGTGCAACAGGCGCTGGCCGATGCCGCTTCGCAAGGCGTGGCGGTGGTGCGTGCCTCGCGTGTCGGCTCGGGGCATGTGATGCGCAACGGCGCGGCCGCCGACGACGCGCTCGGTTTCGTCAGCGCGGGTTCGCTGAATCCGTACAAGGCGCGCGTGCTGCTGATGCTGGCGCTGGCCGCGGGCGGCACGGGACCGGTGGCGCTGCAGAAGACTTTCGATAAGTATTGATTGATTGTGCGCGGGCGGTCGGGTTCAAAGTCAGAACCGTGTCCCGCATATGACGCTTGAATGACGACGCGGCGCCCAGGTCATCGACCCGAGCGCCGCGTTGTCGTTTCAGTTCAAGTTTTTTGCTTTAGCCGACCATAGGCGACGCCGCCAGACCGTCAGTCCGCCAGATCCGGAGGCAACTTCCCGCCGTTCGCCGCCAGCGCCAGCATGACCTGTTTATGCAGCCAGATGTTCATGCTTGCGGAATCGTTCGTGTCGCCGGTGAACTTCAGCTCTTTTGCGAGCTCCTTGCGATGTTCGAGGCTGCTGTCCACGCCGAGCGCTTTCAGCGTGTCGACGATCGACGTGCGCCAGTTCAACGTTTGACCGCTCTCACTCACGAACTGGTCCATCACGACAGCAACGTCGACGTCGGCGAGCGGCGCGGGCGCCGGTGCAGCCGCCGGTGCGGCAGCTTGCGCCGCTGCCGGATCCGGTGTCGGCTCAACCGCGGGCGCAGGCTGGTCCGGTTTCGCTTTGCCGAAGAGCTTATGTACGATGTCACCGAAGATGCTCATTCTGAATCCTTTGCAGATAGGTTACTGGCGCAAGCACATTCCGCTCACGGGTTGAAAACTGGTTGGGAATCGGGCGAATGAAGCAGAGGACACGCGTTGCCATGATCGGCAAGCCGCACTTGAACGCTGGACCGCCCGCAACCAGACTTAACGAGTGTAGGAGAAAAGCGCGGAGCGATGTGTCAAAAAAGGTCTAGCCGGAGGGGCGGAGTTGCAAGCAAATGCAAGCGGACTTGCGGGCGCGCGCGAGGGGCCGGCAAAAAGAGGTGCTGGCAGGCGGCGCGCATGATGCACCCGCTGCGAGAGTTTGGCCGAAAAAGCATAAGCATCGGTAAAGCATGAAATCCGACAGCCGGACACCCGACGACGACGTCTGACCGACCAAGGCTTCCCCGGCGTCGCCGGGTGCCGCTGCGGACCCCACTTGCCGCTCTCAGCCCAGAGCGGCACGATTTGCCCGTTCCGCCGTGCCTATCGCACGACGAACCGGGCGCCCCACCTGCGACCGCCATGACGTTGACAATGCAACCATCAGGGCGGTCCGTGTTACTGCATGATGCGCAATCAAGCTGCCTTGGCTTCGCTGCCCGGCGCTTGCGCGACTTCATAGTTGGCCATGATTTCGAGGGCACGCACCATCGCCGAGTGATCCCAGGCCTTGCCGCCATTCGCCGCGCACACGCTGAACAGTTGCTGCGCGCTCGCCGTATGCGGCAGAGCGATGCCGAGCTTGCGCGCGCCGTCGAGCGCGAGGTTCAGATCCTTCTGGTGCAGTTCGATGCGAAAGCCCGGGTTGAACGTGCGCTTGGTCATGCGCTCGCCGTGCACTTCGAGAATCCGCGACGAGGCGAAGCCGCCCATCAAAGCCTTGCGCACACGTTCCGGATCGGCGCCCGAGCGCGACGCGAACAGCAGTGCTTCGGCCACGGCTTCGATGTTCAGCGCGACGATGATCTGGTTGGCGACCTTGCAGGTTTGACCCGCGCCGTTGTCGCCGATCAGCGAGATGTTCTTGCCCATCAGTTCGAACAGCGGCTTGGCCGTGGCGAAGGCTTTTTCCGGACCGCCCACCATGATCGTCAGCGTCGCTTCGCGCGCCCCGACTTCGCCGCCGGAGACCGGCGCGTCCAGGTAATCGACGCCCAGCGCGTTGATCTTCTTCGCGAACGCTTGCGTGTCGAGCGGCGAGATCGAGCTCATGTCGATCACGAGCTTGCCTTGCGAAAGGCCGGCGGCAACGCCGTCGTCGGCGAACAGCACGTTGGCGACGTCAGGCGTGTCCGGCACCATGATGATGACGATGTCGGCGGCCTGCGCAACAGCGGTCGAATTCGCGACGACGCTCGTCGTCTTGCTCAGATCTTCCGGCACCGGATACGCGCCATTCACGAACAGCGAGTGGCCGCCCTTGATGAGGTTGCGCGCCATGTGCGCGCCCATGATGCCGAGGCCGATAAAACCGATCTTTGCCATGTGTCTAAATCTCCAGTGTTGTTGGGTGTCCCGCGAGAGGACGTCCTTCGGGGCGTCTTTCGGGGCTTAAAGCGCCTGTACCGGCGATCAATGCAGCGATGCGGCGCTCAGGCGGCGGCGTGGGCTGCGCCGCGGGTTTGCCCGGCCACGCTTTGAATCCAGCCGAGGCCGGCGGTCGTGGTCGTGCGCGGCTTGTATTCGCAACCGACGTAGCCGTCGTAGCCGAGCGAGTCGAGCAGATCGAACAGGAACGGGTAGTTGATTTCGCCGGTGCCCGGTTCGTTGCGGCCCGGATTGTCGGCGAGCTGGATGTGCGCGATCTGCGGCAGATTCTTCCTGATGGTCGCCGCGAGTTCGCCTTCCATCCGTTGCATGTGATAGATGTCGTATTGCAGGAACAGATTGTCCGAACCGACTGCGCGGATCACATCCAGGCCTTCAGCAGAACGATTCAGTGCGAAGCCCGGAATGTCGTAGGAATTGCACGGTTCGACCAGCAGCTTGATGCCGGCCTTCTTCAATTCGCCCGCGGCGAAGCGCAGGTTCTCGACAATGGTCGAGCGCGCCTTGTCCGCATCGACGCCGGCCGTCGGAATGCCGACGAGGCAGTTCAGTTGCGGCACCTTCAGCGCTTTCGCGTATTCGATCGCGCGGCCCACGCCTTCCTGGAATTCGCTCACGCGATCCGGCAGGCACGCAATGCCGCGTTCGCCGGCTTCCCAGTTGCCCGCGGGCAGGTTGTGCAGCACCAGCTTCAGGCGATTCTGCTGCAAACGCTCGCTCAATTCGGCGATCTGATACGGATACGGAAACAGAAATTCGACGGCGTGAAAGCCCGCGTCCGCCGCGGCCGCAAAGCGGTCGAGGAACGGGACTTCGTTGAACAGCATGGTGAGATTCGCTGCAAATTTCGGCATGGTGCGTCTGTCTCTCTGGTCGGTCAGTGGAATAGCTTTCGTGAGGCGGTTCGGTGTGGCTGAACCGCGCTCACGTGATGCTCATCGTTGCGATATGCGATGCAGTACGGCAGCTCAGTCGAGCATGCTGATCGCGGTCGGTGCGTCTTCGCGCGTGGCAGCCAGTTCTTCAAACTCGTTGATCGCGTCGATTTCGGTGCCCATCGAGATGTTGGTGACACGCTCGAGGATCACTTCGACGATCACCGGCACGTTGAACTCGGAGAGCATCGCCTGCGCTTTCTGCAACGCGGGCTTCAGCTCTTCCGGCTTGAACACGCGGATCGCCTTGCAACCCAGACCTTCGGCGACCGCGACGTGGTCCACGCCGTAGCCGTTCATTTCCGGCGCGTTGATGTTCTCGAAGCCGAGCTGCACGCAGAAGTCCATGTCGAACGCGCGCTGTGCCTGGCGGATCAGGCCGAGGTACGAGTTGTTCACCACCACATGCACGTACGGCAGTTTGAATTGCGCGCCCGCTGCCAGCTCTTCGATCATGAACTGGAAGTCGTAGTCGCCCGAGAGCGCCACGATCGGACGTTGCGGGTCAGCCGCACGCACGCCGAGCGCTGCCGGAATCGTCCAGCCGAGCGGGCCGGCCTGGCCGCAGTTGATCCAGTTGCGCGCCTTGTACACATGCAGGAACTGCGCGCCGGCGATCTGCGACAGACCGATCGTGCTCACGTAGCACGTATCGCGGCCGAACACCTGGTTCATTTCTTCATAGACGCGCTGCGGCTTCATCGGCACGTTGTCGAAGTGCGTCTTGCGATGCATCGTGCGCTTGCGTTCCTGGCAGTCGGCGACCCATGCGCCGCGGTCCTTCAGCTTGCCCGCGGCCTTCCATTCCTTCGCCACTTCCACGAACAGTTCGAGCGCGGCCTTCGCGTCCGACACGATGCCCAGATCCGGGCCGAACACGCGGCCGATCTGCGTCGGTTCGATGTCGACGTGCACGAACTTGCGGCCCTTCGTATACACCTCGACGCTGCCCGTGTGACGGTTCGCCCAGCGGTTGCCGATGCCGAGCACGAAGTCGGAGGCGAGCATCGTTGCGTTGCCGTAGCGGTGCGAGGTTTGCAGACCGACCATGCCGGCCATCAGCGGATGGTCGTCGGGAATCGCGCCCCACGACATCAGCGTCGGGATCACCGGCACGCCGACGGTTTCAGCGAACGTGACGAGCAGGTCTTCAGCGGCTGCGTTCAGCACGCCGCCACCCGAGACGATCAGCGGTTTGTCCGAATTGTTGAGCAGCGTGAGCGCGGCTTCGATCTGCTTGCGTGTAGCTTTGGGCTTGTAGACCGGCAGCGGTTCGTACGTGTCGATGTCGAATTCGATTTCGGCGAGCTGCACGTCGATCGGCAGATCGACCAGCACCGGACCGGGACGGCCCGAGCGCATCAGATGGAAAGCCTGCTGGAACACGCGCGGTACCAGCGCCGGCTCACGCACAGTGACGGCCCACTTGGTCACCGGCTTGGCGATCGATTCGATATCGACGGCCTGGAAGTCTTCCTTGTACAAACGCGCACGCGGCGCCTGGCCCGTGATAGCGAGAATAGGAATGGAGTCGGCCTGCGCCGAGTACAAACCGGTGATCATGTCGGTGCCGGCGGGGCCCGACGTGCCGATACACACGCCGATGTTGCCCGGTTGAGCGCGCGTATAGCCTTCGGCCATATGCGACGCGCCTTCGACGTGGCGGGCCAGTACGTGGCTGATGTTGCCTGCCTTGCGCATGGCCGAGTAGAACGGGTTGATCGCTGCGCCCGGAACGCCGAATGCGGTGTCGATGCCTTCTTTTTCGAGCACCAGCACGGCTGCGTCGACGGCTCTCATCTTGGCCATGAATGTCTCCTGAATGTCTGGGAATGGGCGAAATAAACGGGTTGATTGCACTTTAGGCCTGACCTAAAGGTTTGATAAGATCAGTCCGGGTCGCTTATTTCGAAACAAAAAGTATGGAATGGCTGGTGGGCCGGCGCCCGGTGTGGTGCGTGGGATCGGAGTAAGCGCTAAAGCGCCAACTCGGATCGACCGCGGTGCGTGGGACCGGAGTAAGCGCTGAAGCGCTAACTCCGATCGACCGCGGTGCATGGGATCGGAGTAAGCGCTGAAGCGCTAACTCGGATCGACCGCGGTGCGTGGGACCGGAGTAAGCGCTGAAGCGCTAACTCCGATCGACCGCGGTGCATGGGATCGGAGTAAGCGCTGAAGCGCTAACTCCGATCGACATAGGAGACAACGATGGACCGGTTCAAACAGATCGAAACCTTCGTGCGCGTCGCGGATGCCGGCAGCCTTGCGGCGGCGGCGCTGGAGGAGGGCGTGTCGCCGGTGATTCTCGGCCGTCGTATCGACGCGCTGGAAAAGCGCCTGGGCGTGAAGCTGATGTACCGCTCGACGCGCCGGCTGGTGGTGAGCGAAGACGGCGCCGCGTTTCTGGAGCGCTGCCGCGGGCTTCTCACCGAGTGGGATCAGGCGGAAAACGAACTGAGCGCCGGGCGGCGCGCGATCAACGGCCATCTGATCGTGTCAGCGCCGGCTGCGTTCGGACGCAAGCACGTCGCGCCGCTCGCCCCGGCGTTTCTCGCCGACAAGCCGGAATTGCAGGTGTCGTTCAATCTGACCGACCGGGTGGTGGATCTGGTGCGCGAGGGCTATGACCTGTCGATCCGCATTGGCGGCGCGGTCGATCCGAATTTCGTCGCGGTCAAGCTGGCGTCGAACCGGCGCGTAGTGTGCGGCACGCCAGACTATTTCCGCCGGCACGGCAGGCCGAAAACGCTCGAAGACCTGCCGCAGCACAACTGTCTCGCGTTCAATCTGCAAGGCGGACAGAACCGCGGCTGGTATTTCCGCCGTAACGGCAAGCTGGCGACGGTGCGCGTGGGCGGCACGCTCGACTGCAACGACGGGGAGTTGCTGCACCGCTGGGTGTCGGAAGGGCTTGGGCTCGGCTGGCGCTCCACGTGGGAAATCCAGCAACAACTGGCGCGTGGCGAACTGGAAACCGTGCTCGACGAATTCGCGCTGCCCGACTACGACATTCTCGCGGTCTATCCGCAACAGCGGTATGTGCCGGCCAAGGTGCGGTATTTCATCGATTATCTGAAAGACGTGTACGCCAGCGCGGATTACTGGAACCGGCCGGCTTATTAGACGCGGCAGACTCAGCAGACTCAGCAGAGCCAGCCGGCGGCCCGGCACGGCGGCGGTCCTGTGGTCCGACACCCGGGCAGAACCGCCGGATTTTTTGCGAATTGCACGCGGCGTGGGGAATAAACTCGGGAGATGCCCGGTTATGTGCTGTACAGAGTGTCACGACGAGCAACATCGCACAGCCCGCAATGCCCTGGAGGGCCGAGGTGGTCCAGACCGATTCAGATCCTGCCCGCGCGCACGGCGAGACCGACGCAGCAAGGAGCCGGCGCTTTCAGCAGATGGCGCTGCCGCACCTCGACGCCGCGTACAACCTTGCGCGCTGGTTGTGCGGCAACGCCAACGATGCCGACGATGTCGTGCAGGAAGCCTTCATGCGCGCGTTCCGCTTTTTCGACACCTTTCGCGGCGACTCGGCGCGGCCGTGGCTGCTGGCGATCGTGCGCCGAACCTGGTACACGGAATGGCGGCGGCGGGCGTCGTCGCACGAAACGGTGGAGTTCGACGACACGATGGACGACGCGACCTTCGACGGCTGGACGGTGGGCGGCACGGACCCTCAGGCGCTGTTGATCCGCGACGAGGATTCGAAACTCGTGCACGAGGCGCTCGCGCAGTTGCCGGTCGAATATCGGGAAGTGCTGATGCTGCGGGAGCTGGAGGAGATGGGCTATCGGGAGATCGCGCTGGTGGCGGACGTGCCGATCGGCACGGTGATGTCCCGGCTCGCGCGGGGTCGCCGCAAGCTCGCCGCGCTGCTGACGGAGAAGCAGGGGGGCGCGGCGGCGCCGCACCGGCCATCGATGTGCGCGGCGGCGCCCGGCGCAAGCAAATCCGCCTCGGCGAGCGTGACCCCACTGCGGGCGTCCGCCAATGGCCGGCCACTCAACACGCCGGGCGGCACCGCCGCCGGCAACAACGCTCAGGAGACGCCAGATGGACTGTAACGAAGCGCGGCCGCTCCTCGACGCGAACGCCGATCACGAATTGCCCGCGCCGGATGCCCGGCGCATTCAGCAGCATATCGAGAGCTGCGCAGCTTGCCGGCGCGAAAGCGAAAACCTGCGGGCCTTGAGCGGCGCGCTGCGCGCGGCGCCTTACCATCGTGCGCCGCAGTCGCTGCGCGAGCGGATCGTGGCGGGGTTGCCGAGCGTCGACGAGCCGGCTGGGGCCACCGAGCCGCCCGCTGTAAGTGTGCCGAGCGCCACGACGCCGCCGCGCGAACCTGCGCGGCGCGGCTGGCTTGAACGTTGGCTGGACGGCTGGCGCGCCCCGCAAGGCGGGTTCGGCTGGCCGGCGGGGGCGGGTGGCGGAGCTCCGGTTGGCTCAGTCGGCGCAGGCGGCGTCTTCGCGCGCGGCTGGCTGGCGGCGCTGGTCCTCGCATTGTGCGCGGTGGCCGCGGGCGTGGCGTTGAACCTGCGCCGGCCCGCGGACATCGGGCCGTTTGCCAACGAACTGGTGGAAAGCCACGTGCGGGCGCAGGTGTCCGGTCGCGACATCGACGTGATTTCGACGGATCGCCATACGGTCAAGCCGTGGTTCAACGGTCGGCTCGATTATTCGCCGCCGGTCGAGGACCTGGCGGCAAGCGGCTTCGCGCTGGAAGGCGGGCGTCTGGACTACCTCGCGCATCAGCGGGTGGCTGTGCTGGTGTACCGTTACCAGAAGCATGTGATCGACGTCTATGTCTTTCCGCAGGCCGGCGCGGGCCGGGACGCGGATGGCGCGGCACCGGCCACGCTCGGTCGCGAAGGCTACTCGATCGCGCACTGGGACGCGGAAGGCATGACCTGGTGGGCGATCTCCGACGCGGCGCCCGACGCGCTCAAGGGACTGGAAGTGGCGCTGAAGGCGCGGCTGCAAAGCGGCAGCGAGCGTACGGAAACCGGCTCGTAGAAGGCGGACGGCGGCTTTGGCCGCCTGTTTCGGCATCGGCGCGCGATCGGGGACCGCCGGGCGGCGCGCGCTGGCGGCCCATCGAGTCACGTGCAAGGGCTGGCCGGCGGTTTCAGGCTTCCCGGCACGAAATGTCGGGTCCGGCTTTGTGGTGTCACAGCCTAAACCCTTGAAAACACTCCCGATTCACGCGCCGCAACAACGGGATATCTTGCAACCCGGCCCTAATCGGGTTACACTCATTGGCTTCTCACTTGCCACACCGGTTCCGACGCCCGGGTGGCTTTAATCCACAAGGAGTGTGTATGCGTCATTATGAAATCGTCTTTATCGTGCATCCCGATCAGAGCGAGCAAGTGCCCGCCATGATCGAGCGTTACAAGAGCACGATCACCTCGCACGGTGGCCAGATCCACCGTATCGAAGACTGGGGCCGTCGCCAACTGGCCTACATGATCGAGAAACTCGCGAAGGCTCACTACGTCTGCATGAACATCGAATGCGACCAGACCACGCTCGACGAGCTGGAACACGCATTCAAGTTCAACGACGCTGTTCTGCGTCACCTGATCGTCAAGATGAAGAAGGCCGAAACCGGCCCGTCGCCGATGATGAAGGAAGTGCAGCGCGAAGAAGCCAAGAAGTCGGCTGCTACGCAACCGTCCGAAGCGCAGGCTTAAGACACACTATTTAAGCTATCAGATCAAGCGTCGCTCTCGACCAAGGTTACATGAATCGGCTGCAACTCACGGCCAGCGTCGTCGAACGCGAACCGGTGCGGTACACCCCCGCCGGCGTTCCGATTGCAGGCTGCACGTTGCACCACCGCACGGAAGTCGTCGAAGCCGGCATTGCCCGGCAAGTCGAACTGACCATGCAGGCGGTAGCCGCAGGCGAGGCGAGCGGTAAGCTCGAAAGCTGTCAGATGGGCGTGGAAACGCTCTTCACAGGCTTTCTGGCAAAAAAGCACCGCAACGCAAGAACTCTGGTATTTCACATCACAGCATTGCAGGACATTGGAAAGGACTGAACATGCCCCGCCCGACTGGTAAGAAATTCGACAAGCGTCGTCAGCAACAAAATCCGCTCTTCAAGCGCAAGAAGTTCTGCCGTTTCACGGCCGCTGGCGTCGATCACATCGACTACAAAGACCTCGAAACGCTGAAGGACTTCATCGGCGAAAACGGCAAGATCACGCCGGCGCGTCTCACGGGTACGAAGTCGCACTATCAACGCCAGCTGGACACGGCAATCAAGCGCGCACGTTTCCTCGCGCTGGTGCCGTACACCGACCAGCACAAGGCCTAACCCGACGACGCGATAAGGAGTCTCCGAATGCAAATTATTCTTCTGGAAAAAGTCGTCAATCTGGGCAACCTGGGCGATATCGTGAAGGTCAAGGACGGTTACGCACGTAACTTCCTGATCCCGAACAAGCAAGCTCGCCGTGCAACGAAGGAAGCCCTGGCTGAATTCGAAGTGCGCCGCGCAGAACTCGAAAAGATCGCCGCTGAAAAGCTGGCTGCTGCTACCGCCCAAGGCGAAAAGCTGGGTGGCTCGACGGTGCAGATCAATCAGAAGGCTGGCGTCGACGGCCGTCTGTTCGGTTCGGTGACGAACGCGGACATCGCTGAAGCCCTGGTCAAGCAAGGTTTCGCAGTGGAAAAGGCGCAAGTGCGTCTGCCGGAAGGCCCGCTGAAGCTGGTTGGCGAGCACCCGGTTCAGATCTCGCTGCACACCGACGTTCTCGTCGATGTGACGGTGGCTGTGATCGGCGAACACGTCTAAGCAGCAAGTTGTATTTGCCAGGATGTCGCTGGCGAAAGGCAGGGGCCGGGTAACCGGCCCCTGTTTTTTTTGTGCCCGTCTTTTTTGTTTTTCCTGCTCGCCGCAGCGGCTCGATTACCCGATAATTCCTCTCCATGAACGCACCGTCCAAAGATCCCCAACTCGAGTCGCTAAAAGTCCCGCCGCATTCGATCGAGGCCGAGCAATCGGTGCTGGGCGGCCTGCTGCTCGATAACGCCGCGTGGGACCGTATCGCGGATTTTCTGTCGCAGAGCGATTTTTACCGCTACGACCACCGCATCATCTTCGAGCACATCGGCAAGCTGATCGCGGCCACGCGTCCGGCCGACGTGATCACCGTGTACGAGGCGCTCGGCACTTCGGGCAAGGCGGAAGAGGTCGGCGGTCTGGCGTATCTGAACGCGCTCGCGCAGAACACGCCGAGCGCGGCCAATATCCGGCGCTACGCGGAAATCGTGCGCGATCGCGCGGTGTTGCGCAGGCTGGTGTCGGTCGCCGACGAAATTTCGGCAGACGCCTTCAACCCGCAGGGCAAAGAAGTCCGGCAGCTGCTGGACGAAGCCGAATCGAAAGTGTTTTCGATCGCCGAAGACGGCGCGCGCGGTACGCAGGGTTTCCTCGAAATCGGGCCGCTGCTGACCGAAGTCGTCGAGCGCATCGACACGCTGTACCACACCGCGAATCCGAGCGACGTGACTGGCACGCCGACCGGCTTTGTCGATCTGGACCGCATGACTTCCGGTATGCACGGCGGCGAGCTGATCATCGTCGCCGGCCGTCCGTCGATGGGTAAGACGGCGTTTTCCATGAACATCGGCGAATACGTGGCGGTAGAGTACGGCTTGCCGGTCGCGGTGTTCTCGATGGAAATGCCGGGTTCGCAACTCACCATGCGTATGCTCGGCTCGGTCGGGCGGCTGGATCAACACCGCATGCGGACCGGGCGCCTGACCGACGAGGATTGGCCGAAGCTCACGCATGCCGTGCAGAAAATGAGTGAAGCGCAGATTTTCATCGACGAAACCGGCGGCCTGAACCCGATGGAACTGCGCTCGCGAGCGCGGCGGCTGTCGCGCCAGTGCGGCAAGCTCGGGCTGATCATCATCGACTACCTGCAGCTGATGAGCGGGTCGTCGTCAGGCGAAAACCGCGCGACCGAAATCTCGGAAATCTCGCGTTCGCTGAAAAGTCTCGCCAAGGAACTCGACGTGCCGGTGATCGCGTTGTCGCAGCTCAACCGCGGTCTCGAGCAGCGTCCGAACAAACGGCCGATCATGTCTGACTTGCGGGAATCAGGCGCTATCGAACAGGATGCCGACGTGATCCTGTTCATTTACCGCGACGAAGTCTACAATCCGGACAGTCCGGACAAAGGCACGGCCGAGATCATCATCGGCAAGCAGCGTAACGGTCCGATCGGTCCTGTTCGGCTCACGTTCCACGGTCAATTCACGAAGTTCGACAACTTTGCCGGCGCGCAGAATTTCTACAGCGATTGAGCGGAGAAGGGAAGCGATAACTGAGACGCCGTTGTAACGGCGCTTCCGGAAGTGCGGCGCGGGTCCCACAACGGTACAATGTGGCGGTTTTATGTCAGCCATTATGTGACCAATTTTCGGGATCCCAATGTTCGGTCGATTCATGCCCACCGAGGGCAAGTTCTTTGAAATTTTCAATGCGCACGCAACGTGCATCGTCTCCGCAAGCCGTGAACTCGAGCTGCTGATCGACAACCTGCAGGACGCCGAAACCCACAAGCAAAACGTGCAGAAAGCCGAGAAGGCCGCTGACAAGCTCACGCACGAAACCATCGACCTGCTGCACAAGACGTTCATCACGCCGCTCGACCGTGACGAGATCCACAAGCTGATCACCACGATGGACGACATCCTCGACCTGATGGAGGACGTCGCCACCGCTATCTCGCTGTACGACGTGCAGGCCGTGACTTCCGAGGCGAGCCAGCTCGCGCATATCTGCACGGCAACCTCCGAGCGCGTGCAATTCGCCGTCAGCCTGCTGTCCGACATGAAGCAGGCAAGCCAGATTCTGAAGGCCTGCGAGGAAATCGACCGTCTGGAATCGGAAGCCGACCGGGTGCTGCGCGCAGCCATGTCGAAACTGTTCCGCGAAGAAGACAACGTCAAGACCCTGATCAAGCTGAAAGCGATCTATGAATTGCTCGAAACGATCACGGACAAGTGTGAAGATGTAGCGAACATCATCGAAGGCATCGTGCTGGAAAACGCATAATGCAATCGATACAACTCGCAATCTGGGTCGTCACCGGCCTGGTCGCCGTCGCGCTGATTTTCGACTTCATGAACGGCTTTCACGACGCGGCGAATTCGATCGCCACGGTCGTCTCGACAGGCGTGCTGAAGCCGCAACAGGCTGTCGCCTTTGCGGCGGCGTTCAATGTCATCGCGTATTTCGTGTTCCATCTGAAAGTTGCCGCGACTGTCGGCAAGGGCACGATCGATCCGAACATCGTCGACCATTACGTGATTTTCGGTGCGCTGGTCGGCGCGATCGGCTGGAACATCATCACCTGGCACTACGGCATTCCATCGAGCTCGTCGCATGCATTGATCGGCGGCCTCGTGGGCGCGGCGCTCGCCAAGTCGGGGTGGGGTTCGCTCAATTTCGACGGCCTGATGAAGACGGTGGCGTTCATCTTCATTTCGCCGCTGCTCGGCTTCGTGCTCGGCTCGTTCTTCATGCTGGCGGTGTCGTGGATTTACTTCCGCACGCCGCCGAGCAAGGTCGACCGGCGTTTCCGGCGTCTGCAACTGGTGTCCGCGGGTTTGTATAGCCTCGGCCACGGCGGTAATGACGCGCAGAAAACCATCGGCATCATCTGGATGCTGCTGATCGCGACGGGCTATGCGTCGTCAATGGCGGACGCGCCGCCGCTGTGGGTGATCGGCGGCTGTTATCTCTCCATGGGCGTCGGCACACTGTTCGGCGGCTGGCGGATCGTCCGCACGATGGGCCAGAAGATCACCAAGCTCAAGCCGGTCGGCGGTTTTTGCGCGGAGTCGGGCGGGGCGATCACGCTGTTTACCGCCTCGTGGCTCGGCATTCCCGTGTCCACCACGCATACCATTACCGGCGCGATCGTCGGTGTCGGCGCAACCCAAAAGCTCAGCGCGGTGCGGTGGGGCGTGGCCGGCAACATCGTCTGGGCGTGGATTCTGACGATTCCGGCCTCCGCGGCGCTCGCCGCGGCTGCCTGGTGGCTCGGCCACCGTTTCCTGTAAAGGCGCAACGCGGGCGGCGACGCCGCCTGCCGCGCGTTCACGTTGTCAGGGTTCGAAAAGAAGCGTGCCGCCTAGATGAGCGGCGCGCTGCCTCCATCCATCGGGACGATTGCGCCCGTCACATAGCTTGCACGGCGGCTCGCCAGAAAGAGCGCGACGTCGGCGATTTCCTCCGGTTTGGCAAAGCGTCCGAGCGGCACTTTGGCCTGGCCGCGCGCGAGCGCTTCCGCGTTGCCGATGCCTTGCTGCGTGGCTTCCAGTTTGACCGCTTCCTCGACACGTTCGGTCAGCGTTGCTCCCGGATTGATCGCGTTGATGCGGATGCCGTAGCGCGCGTAATAGTGGGCGAGGCCGACGGTGGCAAGCATCAGCGCGGCATTTGCGGCTCCGCCGGCAATATGGATATCGCTCGCGACCTTGCCGCCCATGCCGATGATATTGACGATCGTGCCGGGCTCGCCGCCCGTGCCGGCTTTTACCCGTTCGGCCATGCGGCGCAGCACTTCCTGCTGGGGATAGATGTAGGGGAAGTATTTCGCTTCCATGGTGGCGCGGAACGCGTCGGCATCGAGCGTCTCCGGGTCGTAGCGGCGTGCGGCGCCGGCACTGTTGATCAGCACGTCGATCGGGCCGACGGCGGTGCTCACTTCCTCGACGATATCGGCGGCGCTGTGCGGTTCGTGCAGATCGGCGCGAGTCCGGTGTACGTGCAGGCCTTCCTGTTTCAACTGTTCGTAAGCGCGCGCGAGGTTGGCGGGGTCGCGCGATACGATCGCGACTTTCGCGCCCTCGATCGCAAACGCACGGGCGCAGGCAAGGCCGATTCCCTTGCTGCCGCCTGTAATCAACACCACCTTGTCTTTGAGTCCGAGATCCATCGTCATCACCCGCTGTCGAAAGAATACCGACGACGATAGCAGATTGGCGGGATGGTTGTGATGCGCAGGACGGTGGCGCGGCGTGTGATTGCGAGTCGCTGGGCGGCGGCTGTGCAGCGCGTGCGTCGATGGCCACGCTATACGACGAGGTGTGCACGCTAAGGCGGCTACGATATCCGAATTCGTTCGCATGCCGAGCGCGAAGCTCGCTCACGGCACGGTCCGCGCCGTGGCGTCAGAAGTTGCCGTTGGCGAAGCGGGCGATCGGGTCGTCGTTGGTTTGCGTCGGAGCGGGCATGCCGCGCGAGGCCGTCGAAGCCCGCATGATCTGCACGCTGCCGTTTTCATCGGCTTGCTGCGCCTGCCGGGCCTGCCGCGCGGCGACGGAAGCGGGCGGCGGCGGCTCGAACGCGTCGGCGGCGGCGTCGATAGGATCGGGCGCGCGGGCGGTTGCCGTTTGCGGAGCCGTCCGCGAAGCGGTCAGCTGTTGTTGGACCGGTGCGGTGCCGCTGGCGTTATATGCATTGGCTTGTTGAGCGGCCGGAATCGGCGTCGGGGACACGGCGCCCGCCGCGCGAGCCTGCATCTGAGCCGCGCTCATGCCAGGTGGTGGCGGCTCGAACGGATCGGCTTGTGCCGTGGTGCTGACCGGTTGAGCCTCCACGCTCAACGGCGCGCGAGGCACCGCCGTAACGCGGACGATCTGCTGCGACTGCGACTGCGACTGCGACTGCGACTGTGACTGCGACTGTGACTGCGACTGCGACTGAGATTGGGGTTGCAGTGCGCCTGCGGCATAGACCGGCGGCTGCGCCGCTGCCTTCGCCGGCGCCGGTGCGACGGTCGCGGTCGCGGTCGCGGTCGCATAGGCCGGCGCTGACTGCGCCACCGGCGCGACGCGCTCAGGCTGTGGCGCGGCAGCTTGATAGCTCGGCGTATGGAACGGTGCGGGTGTCGCAGCTGGCGAGGCCACTCGGCGAATGCCGTCGAAGCGCTTGGCCCAGTAAGGATTGGTCAAATAGTCGAGCCGCACCGTACCACCGGTAGACGGCGCGTTGACGAAGCGCAGCTTGCCGACATAAATGCCAACGTGCGAATGCGCGCGTCCTGTCGTGTTGAAGAAAATCAGATCGCCGGGCGCGATCTCGTCCGGTTCTATCGATTCCCCGCGCCCGCTCATATCCGCCGTCGTGCGCGGCAGATTCACGGAAGCCGCACGCGAGACCACATAGCGAACCAGACCGCTGCAATCGAAGCCGCTATCCGGCGTATTGCCGCCCCACCGGTACGGAATGCCGACGAGGCTCATCGCCTGAATCGAGATTTCTTCACGGCCGATGCTGTGATCGACGAAGTTCGGAAAGCCGGGCGGCGGAGCATGATATGCGCCGTTCGCCACCACGACCTGGCTGCCCGATCCACGCGACGACGTTTTCTGCGGCGCGCCGGCACAGGCGGCGAGCAGCAGAACGGTCAGCAGCGATAGGGCGAGTCGGCGCATGAAGACGAGGAGAGCGGTAAACGCTCGTTTAATGGCGGACGATTTCGGGATGGTAGCCCTTGGAACCTCGCTCCGGCAAGAATTCTTCATAAATTACATGAAGTTCGTGCGCTAAGTGTTGCCCGTCAGGAACGTATGGCAAAGAAAAAAGCCGCTTCCGGAGTGTTCCAGAAGCGGCTTCGGTTTGAAGCTAACTAATTGAAACTTAGAGAATTTCCGACGCGTAGTCGGCAAGGCGCGAACGCTCGCCGCGCGCCAGCGTCACATGCCCGCTGTGCGCCCAGCCCTTGAAACGATCGACCACGTACGTGAGCCCCGAACTGCCTTCCGTGAGGTAAGGCGTATCGATCTGCGCGATGTTGCCAAGACAGATGATCTTCGTGCCCGGACCCGCGCGCGTGACCAGCGTTTTCATCTGTTTCGGCGTCAGGTTTTGCGCCTCGTCGATGATCAGATACTTGTCCACGAACGTGCGGCCACGCATGAAGTTCATGCTCTTGACCTTCAGGCGCGAGCGGATCAGTTCCTGAGTCGCGGCGCGGCCCCATTCGCCGGCTGCGTCGTCGGTTTTCTGCAGGACTTCGAGGTTGTCGTCGAATGCACCCATCCACGGCTGCATTTTTTCCTCTTCCGTACCCGGCAGGAAGCCGATGTCTTCGCCGACCGGCACCGTTGCGCGCGTCACGATGATCTCGTTATAGCGCTTGTCGTCCAGCACTTGCGCGAGACCGGCGGCGAGTGCGACCAGCGTCTTGCCGGTACCGGCCTGACCCAGCAGCGTGACAAAGTCGATTTCCGGATTCATCAGCAGGTTCAGCGCGAAGTTCTGCTCGCGATTGCGCGCCGTGATGCCCCACACGTTGTTTTTGTGGTGGCCGTAGTCGCGCAAGGTTTGCAGCAGCGCCGTCTTGCCGTTCAGCTCGCGCACCAGCGCGTGAAACGCCGGCTCGCCGTTTTGCGGTTCCAGATAGACGAACTCGTTGACCAGCATCGAGGCGCACAGGGGACCGGTCACGCGGTAGTACGTGGTGCCGGTCTTGGTGTCCTGCCAGCTTTCCATGCCCTTCGCGTGCTTGGTCCAGAAATCCTGCGGCAGCGCGCGGATGCCGGAGTACAGCAGATCGCTGTCTTCGAGCACCTGGTCATTGAAGTAGTCTTCGGCGGGCAGGCCGAGCGCATGCGCCTTGATGCGCATGTTGATGTCTTTCGACACCAGCACGACCTGGCGATCCATCCGGTCGCGCTGCAACGCGCGCACCACGCCGAGAATCTGGTTATCGGCCTTGCCTTCCGGCAGACCCTCCACCGGTTCGATGGCGGCGAGCTTGGTCTGGAAGTACAGACGCCCGGAAGCCTCGCGGCTGCCCAGACGCGCCAGCGAGATGCCGTCGGACATGTTGCCGGCGTTCGCCACCAGTGCGTCGAGCGTGCGGCTCACCTGGCGGGCGTTGCGCGCGACTTCCGACATGCCCTTCTTGTGGTTGTCGAGTTCTTCCAACGTCATCATTGGCAGATAGACGTCGTGTTCCTCGAAACGGAACAGGCAGCTCGGATCGTGCATCAGCACATTCGTGTCGAGCACGAAGAGCTTCTGGACTTCAACCGGCTCGGCGGCCGCGCCGCGTTTGCGGCCGGTGCCGCGAGTGCTCCGCGCAGCGGCTGCGGGTGTGCTCGCCTCAGCCTGCTTCGCGCTCGGCGCGCGTGCGACGACCGGCTGCGCGGGCGCAGCCGGCTCGGCTTGCGGACGGGCAGCTGGAACCGGTTGCAACAGGGCGGCCGTTTGCTTCGATTTGCGGCCGCGAGTGGGCGCGGCCTGTTCCGCGGAGGCGGACGCAGCCGGGGCCGCCGACGATGTCGGCACAGGCCGCAAAGTGGTCGCGGCGTTGGCGGCGTGCGCCATTGGCGTGGCGACGTTCGCGCGGCCGTAGTCGGCCGACTCTGCGGATTCCCCAACGGCCGTCTGTTTCTTCGCGGCGGAGCGCGCCGGGCTGGCGGCTTTGGCCTTGTATTCGTCAGGCGGCAGGAGATTGCCGAGCTTGCTGGGGGGGGTAGGCAAAGGCATGGTTTCCCTCGAATTATTCGGGTCACATATCGTGCGCCGCCTGTCGCATTCTGCCGGTGCCAGTGGATGCGCACGCAGTTTGCGCCCGGAGGCGCGCATTCGGTCTAGAGATGCCGGTTCGCCTGGTCTTCGATCGGCTCCTTAACGGAAGCGCGTGGCCGAGTGAACGACGGCTCTCGCGCAATTAAAAAAGCCGCCGCCCCGGCGTACGGGGCAAGCGGCTCGCCTACAGTGCTCGCGTTGCACCTCGCGACTCCGACGGGACCCGGAAAAAACGGGAACCAGCCGTCAAGTCTGGCACAGCGGCGAAAAAGTTGGGGTGTACAGGCACTCATTGCAACCCAATATAACGCGCCTCAAAGCGCTTGTACAGCCTCCAGAATATCGTCGACATGCCCGGGCACTTTCACGCCGCGCCACTCCTGGCGCAGCACGCCTTCAGCGTCGATGAGGAACGTGGAGCGTTCGATTCCCCGTACTTCTTTGCCATACATTTTCTTCATTTTGATGACATTGAAGAGCGCGCACAGCGTTTCCTCGGGATCCGAGATCAACGGGAAGGGCAGTTCCAGCTTTGCCTTGAAGTTGTCATGCGAGCGCAGGCTGTCGCGCGACACGCCGAGGATTTCCGCGCCGGCCTTCTTGAACTTCGGATAGAGATCGCGGAACTGCAGACCTTCGGTCGTGCAGCCCGGCGTGTTGTCCTTCGGGTAAAAATACAGCACCACCTTCTTGCCCCGCAGCTTGGACAGCGTGATCTCGCCACCGGTAGCGGGGGCGGTGAAGTCGGGGATGGGTTGGTCGACTGCGATGGGCACGTGCTTCTCCGGTTGTTATGGCCGGCGCCGGATGATTGCGGCGGCGGCCTGGCATCGAGACTTTTGGGGGAGGGGCGGCCGGCGCGCGGCATGTTCTCGCGCGGCGGTCGGGTCGTCAGGGCCGGCTGCCGGTTGACCAGTCAGGGCTGGACAATCAGTTCGCCGGAGCGCCCTGGAATTTCGCCCCACGTAACAGGGTACGATGGCAGCGTGCTGCGGTCTAGCGTGGCGTAATAATCGCCCATCGTCGCGAAGGTGTGGCCCTGCGCGCGCCAGCCTTCCAGAAGCTGTTCGAAAATCGGTGCGAGCTTCTGTCCTTCGAGTTCGGCGTGCAGCGTGTACACCTGATCGTGCGGATTGTTTTCCGTGTGCTTCAACATCCATGCGGCGACGTTGTGCGGCTCGACACCGTTCACGCCGAGCACTTCGTCGAGCGTGGGCAGCGTGGTCGGCATTTGCACATGCGTGAGCGTGCGGCCGTCGACCACCGGCAGATACGGCGAGTGGCCGCGTCCGTCGGACGCGTAGTGCATGCCCCACGCGTCGATCTGCTCGAACGCGTGGCCGTTCATCTGCCAGCCCGCCGCGCCGTGCGTGACCGGCGGCGCGCCGAACACCTCGACGAAACGGTCGTGACTCTGCTGCATCTGCGCCCTGGTCCACGCGCGGTCTTTCGAGCGCACGTTGTCCTGCCAGTAGACGTGATCCCACGTATGAATGCCGCATTCGAAGCCGGCTTCGTGAATCGCGCGCATTTCCGCCGAGGCCTTGGCGCCGATGTCCGGACCGGGCAGCAGCACGCCGTACATCAACTGCTTGATGCCGTAGTGTTCGACCACCGAGGTGCGCGACACTTTCTGCAGAAAGCCCGGTCGCAACACGCGGCGCATCGCCCAACCGGTGTGGTCGGGCCCGAGGCTGAAGAGGAAGGTGGCGCGCGCCTTGAAGCGGTCGAAGATACGTGCGAGATTCGGCACGCCTTCGCGGGTGCCGCGCAGCGTGTCGACGTCGATCTTCAGGACGATACGAGCCAAGGATCAGCCCTTATTGCTGTTCGACGAGCGCGCGCGCTTCGCCGACGTGGCCGCGATACGCTTCGAAAATCTTGCGCAGCGCTTCGTCGAAGGTCGACTTCGGCGCCCAGCCGAGTTCCTGCATGGTGTTGTCGATCTTCGGCACGCGGTTCTGCACGTCCTGGTAGCCGGTGCCGTAGTAAGCGCCCGACGACGTTTCGACCAGCTGCACCTGCTTGGCCGTTTCCGCGTATTCCGGGAATTCGGCGGCGAGCGTCAGCATCTTGTGCGCGAGTTCACGCACCGAGAAATTGTTGGTCGGGTTGCCGATGTTGTAGATCTTGCCCGTCGCCACGCCGTCCTTGTTTTCGATGATCTTCATCAGCGCGCCAATGCCGTCGTCGATATCCGTGAACGCACGCTTTTGCGCGCCGCCATCGACGAGACTGATGTTCTCGCCGCGCACGATATGGCCGAGGAACTGCGTGACCACGCGCGAGCTGCCTTCCTTCGGCGTGTAGATCGAATCGAGGCCCGGGCCGATCCAGTTGAACGGACGGAACAGCGTGAAATTCAGGCCTTCCATGCCGTAACCCCAGATCACGCGATCCATCAACTGCTTGGAGCACGCGTAGATCCAGCGCGGCTTGTTGATCGGGCCGTACGACAGTTGCGATTCTTCCGGATCGAACTGCTCGTCCGTGCACATGCCGTAGACCTCGGAGGTCGACGGAAACACGAGGTGCTTGCCGTACTTGACCGCCGAACGCACGATCGGCAGGTTCGCTTCGAAGTCGAGTTCGAACACGCGCAGCGGCTGCTTGACGTACGTGGCGGGCGTGGCGATCGCGACCAGCGGGAGGATCACATCGCACTTCTTGACGTGATATTCGACCCACTCCTTGTTGATCGTGATGTCGCCTTCGAAGAAGTGCATCCGTTCATGATTGACCAGGTCGCCCAGACGCTCGGTCTGCATGTCCATGCCGAAGACTTCCCAATCGGTCGTTTCGAGAATGCGTTTGGACAGGTGATGGCCGATGAAGCCATTCACACCCAGGATCAGGACTTTTTTCATGAGTAACGGGGAGTTTGGATGAGCTGGGCAAATTCGGCCGGAGTGACGACAGTCTCGCTGCCGTCGTGCTGGCGCCGCAATTCGTGGATGGCGATCGCGCGGCCGTCGCCGCATATCGCGAAAATGCCATTATCGCTTACGTGCAGGCCCGGCGGCAAATCCGAGCGAAGCGCGCCGGGCGCGGCGAGGCGCGCGCGCGTCACGACGAAACGTTGCTCGCCGATGTCCGTGAAGGCGCCGGGATAGGGTGGCGCGACCGCGCGAATCAGGTTGTAGACCTGCTGCGCCGATTGCGTCCAGTCGATGCGGCCGTCTTCCGGCTTGCGCCCGCCATAGTAGCTGCCCTGCGCGAGATCGTTCGGCAGATGCGGCGCTTCACCCGCCAGCAGGGACGGCAGCACGCGCCACAGCGTTTGCTCGGCGGCCACCGTGACCTTGTCGAACACCTGGCTCGCGGTGTCGTCGGGCAGGATCGGCACCGGCGTTTGGGCGATGATCGCGCCCGCGTCCGGTTTGGCGGCCATTTCGTGCAGCGTCGCGCCGGTTTCGGTTTCGCCGTGAATCACCGCCCAGTTGGTCGGCACGCGGCCGCGGTACTTGGGCAGCAGCGAGCCGTGCATGTTGTAAGCGCCCCGTGCGGCGAGCGCCAACACGTCGACCGGCAACATGTGGCGGTAGTAGAACGAGAAGATGAAGTCCGGGCGCGCGGCGCTCACCGCGGCGCGCAGCTCGGGACTCTTCGGATCGTGCGGGGTGATCACCGGAATGCCGTGCTCGGCCGCGACCGAGGCGACGCTGCCGAACCAGATGTTTTCGGTCGGGCTGTCTTCGTGCGTGACGACGAGCGCCACCTCCACGCCGCGCGCGAGCAGCACCTGCAGGCAGCGCACGCCGACGTTGTGATACGCGAATACGACGGCGCGTGGCTTCATGGATTGGGGCCCTGATCGACGAGCGGCGCGGCCTGCACGGCCTGCACGACCGCCTGGCGCGGCGCTTCGGCCACGGTCGTGCCGTCGCGCTGTTCGAGAATGGTCTGCACGAGATAGCGTGGGCGTGCGCGCACCTGCTGGTAGATGCGGCCGATATATTCGCCGAGCAGGCCGAGCGCGAAGATGATCACGCCGAGCAGGAAGAAGATCACGGCGAACAGCGTGAACACACCTTGCACTTCCGCACCGATGATGAAGCGGCGAATCAGCAGCAGCACGAACAGCGCCGCGGACCCGAGCGACAGGATCACGCCGATGAACGACAGCCACTGCAGCGGTACGACCGAGAAGCCGGTCACGAGGTCGAAGTTCAGGCGGATCAGCGAATACAGCGAGTACTTCGATTCGCCGGCGAAACGCTCTTCGTGCGCGACCTCGATTTCGACCGGATTCTGCGCGAAGGTGTACGCAAGCGCCGGAATGAAGGTGTTGATTTCGCCGCAGCGATTGATCGTGTCGATGATGTGCCGGCTGTAGGCGCGCAGCATGCAGCCCTGGTCGGTCATCTTGATGCGGGTGATGCGCTCGCGCAGCCGGTTCATCGCGCGCGAGGCCTTGCGGCGCCACAGGCTGTCCTGACGTTGCAGGCGAATCGTGCCGACGTAGTCGTAGCCTTCGCGCATCTTGTTGACCAGCTTGGCGATCTCTTCCGGCGGATTCTGCAGGTCGGCGTCGAGCGTGATGACGATCTCGCCGCGCGATTGCTCGAAGCCGGCCAGAATCGCCATGTGCTGGCCGTAGTTGCCGTTCAGCAGAATCACGCGGGTCGTGTCGGGACGCGCGCGGAACTGCTCGGCAAGCAGGGCGGCGGATTTGTCGCGGCTGCCGTCGTTGATGAAGATCACTTCATAACCGGTGCCGAGCGCGTCGAGCGCAGGATAGAGGCGCGCGAACAGCGCAGCCAGGCCGGCTTCCTCGTTGTACACCGGGATGATGATCGACACTTCCGGTGCGACGGCGCGATGTTCCGAATAAATCATTTCCGCTTATTTTCCGTATTGTTCGCAAATTTCATTGACCGCGCGGCACACGCGCTCCACGTCGCCTTCGTTCATCAGCGTGAACAGCGGCAGTGTGACGTTGGTCGCGCCGAAGCGCTCCGCATGCGGGAACATGCCTTCCTTGAAGCCATGCGCGCGGTACAGCGAGAACAGGTGGATGGCCGGGTAGTGCACTCCCGAACCGATGCCACGCTCTTTCAGTTGCCCCATGAAACCGGCACGGTCGATCGAGAGCTTCTCGAGCGGCAGCGTGACCTGGAACATGTGCCAGTTGCTGTTTTCAAAGTCAGCAAACGGCAGGCCGAGCCCGAGTTTCTTCGCCGCGCCGCCCTCCAGACCCGCGAAATACGCGCGCACGAGCTTCTTGCGCTGCGCAAGGAAACGCTCCAGATGCGGCAACTGGCCGAGGCCGACGCGCGCGGCGACGTCCGTCAGGTTGTACTTGCCGCCCAGCACGTCGCAGTCCATGCCGTCGAAGCCGGTGCGCGTGATGCCTTGCAAGCGGTATTTCTGAGCAAGGATGGCTTCTTCCTCGTTGTTCAGCACGAGCGCGCCGCCTTCGATCGAGGTCAGGTTCTTGTTCGCATGGAAGCTGAACGAGACCATGTCGCCCAGCTTGCCGATGCGCTCACCGTTCCAGGTCGAGCCGAACGCCTGCGCGGCGTCTTCGATCACGCGCAGCTTGTGGGCGCGGGCGATTGCATAGAGACGGTCCATGTCGACCGGCAGGCCCGACAGGTACACCGGAATCAGCGCCTTGGTGCGCGGCGTGATGGCTTTTTCGAGCAGATCGAGGTCGATGTTGCGGGTGACCGGGTCGATGTCGGCAAACACCGGCGTCGCGCCGACTTCATAGATCACGTTGCTGGTGGAGACCCACGAGGCCGGCGTCGTGATGACCTCGTCGCCTTCGCCCACGCCGGCGATGCGCAGGCCGATTTCCAGCGTCGCCGTGCCGGAATTGAACGTGCGCACCGGCCGGCCGCCGCAGAATTCGGAGAGCGCCGCTTCGAATTTCTGGTTTTGCGGGCCGGTGGTGATCCAGCCGGAGCGCAGCACCTCGGCGACGCCCTGAATCGTTTCCTCATCGATCTCGGGTTTGACAAAGGGCAGAAACGGGAGTGTTGACTGGCTCATGAATGCTTCGCTCGATTGAAAGGGGGCGCAACCCCGAAGGGCGCGAACTAAACCACATAGTGTGCGCAACCTGGGTCGCGGCTAAAAAGGGTGCAACCGGGCAGCATACCAGGATCAACCTTACATATTGCTTAGCCGGCCGGAACGACCGCTTACGGTATCTTTGCCGCCTTCATACGCACAGGCGGCCCGGCAATAAACAACAATAGATTGTGACCGGCACGCCGCGGCGGGCCGTGGTGACTAGCTGCGAGCCAACACCAGCACGCCGATCAGGATGATGCCGATGCCAATCAGCTTCTGTACCGACAGCACTTCGCCGAACAGATACCACGCCGCGAACGCATTGACGACGTAGCCGAGCGAGAGCATCGGATAGGCGATCGATACGTCCACCCGCGACAGCCCGACGATCCACACGGCCACGCTGATCACATAACAGGCCAGCCCGCCGATGATCGGCGGCTGGGTTGCGATGCGAAAGGCAATGGGCAGGATGTTCGCACGGGTGAATTCGAAGTGTCCAACGGCATTCGTACCGGCTTTGAGCAGCAACTGCGCACCGGCGTTCAACGTGACGCCGGCAAGAATGCAAAAGAGGGAAATCGGGTTCATCGAACGGGCAGATCCTGATATGGGGTCATTGTTGTGCTTTTTCCACTGGCACGGATGCGGGTGCGTCAGCTGCCGGCGCGTCGGACGCGAGCGGCTTTTCCACCACCACGCGGCGCGAGTCGCGGGCGATCACCCGCATCGGCAGGCCTTCCTTGAGAAGCCGGTCGTAGGTCGGCGGCGGAATCAGCGCGAGCGCGTAGCGGTCGGCCTTCCAGCGTTCGACCCAGGCGTCGACCGACGGAATCCATTTCTGCGGTTCGACGGACACGCCGAACGCCAGTTCGTCCGCATGCTCGACCATGATCATCGTGTGGTCGACGTAGAACGGCAGCGTGTGGTCGAGTACGCCCACCGAGTAGAACGGCGTGTCGGCCGGCAGCTTCGAGATCTCGGCCTTGATGGCCGGCGCGAGCGGCGCGCCGGAGCTCAGGCGGCCGAACACGTCGTGACCCGTGCCGGCAATCGTGCCGAGCAGCAGCCACGCCGCGCCGAAGGTGGCGATCGCGCCGAGGCTGCCGGCCCGGCCGCGGCGGTTCAGCCACAGCGCCGCGAGCGTCAGCGCAAAGGCGACGCCGAGCGCCGCCAGCACCCACGTGCGGTACTCGGCATACAGTTCGGCCGGATTGCGGGCGCTGCCAAAGCGCGGCAGGAACATTGCGGCAAACGCGGCCACGACGAGAAAGAGCGCATAGCCGGCCAGATGACGGCGCAACTGGTCGCGCGTGACGAGCGGCAGATACATGCCGATCAGAAGCGCGATCGGCGGCGCGATGGGCAGCGTGTAGGAGAGCAGCTTCGAATGCGACGCGCTGAAGAACAGGAAGATGAAGACGGTCCACGTCAGCATCAGCGTGACCGGCGCGAAGCCGTTCGGCTGGCGCGGCAGGCGCCATGCGTGGCGCACGCTTTGCAGCGTCACCGAAAGCCACGGCAGGAAACCCACCAGCAGCACCGGCACGAAGTAGTAGAACGGTCCCGGACGGTTCTGCTCAGGCGTCAGATAGCGCTTGAACTGCTGAACGATGAAGAAGAAGTTCAGGAATTCCGGGTTGCGCTGCTGCACCAGCACGAACCACGGCGTGACGATCGCGAAAAAGACGATCAGCCCGCCGATCAGATGCAGACGCTTCCACACCGCCCAGTCGCGCGCGATCAGCGTATAGAGCACCAGCACGGCGCCCGGCAGGATCACGCCGACGAGTCCCTTGGACAGCACCGCCAGCGCCATCGAGCCCCAGCACACCCACATCCAGCCGCGCACGCAGCCGCTCGGGAGGTTGGGGCGCTGCGCGAGCAGCAGCGCGCACAGCGTCAATTCCATCCAGAACGACAGGCCCATGTCGAGCGTGTTGAAGTGGCCCATCAGGTTCCAGTACGGCGAGGTCGCCAGCACGATCGCGGCGAACACGCCGGTTGCCGTGTTGAACACGCGCTGGCCGGTGAAGCCCACCAGCAGCACGCCGGCAAAGCCCGTCAGTGCGGTATAGAGCCGCGCCTGCCATTCGCCGATGCCGAACCACGCGAACGTGAGCGCGTTCGCCCAGGTCTGCAGCGGCGGCTTTTCGAAATACTTGTAGCCGTTGTAGCGCGGCGTGATCCAGTCGCCGGTGACGAACATCTCGCGCGCCATCTCGGCGTAGCGGCCTTCGTCGCTCGGCAGCAGGTGGCGCCAGCCGAGCGGCACGAACCAGATCACGGCGAGGGCCAGCACCAGCAGCAGAACCGTGGTGCGGTTGAGCGGTAGCCTCGTCGGCGTATCGTTCATGGATTTCAACCTTTATGGCGACGCCGCACAGGCGGCGAAGCGATGTTGTTCGGAAATGGCGACCGGCCATGCGGCGCGGCCATCAGCGAAGCGACCCGCGCTCTGCGGGCGCCCGTCTTCCGGGCGCGTGCATCAGACTCCCGACGCGGCGTTCGAGTTGCTTCCAACCGCAGCAAACTTCGACAGCGGTGGCTTCTTCAGCTTCCGTCGACGGGGCGCTGACGCGACGCGCGGTCGCGCTCAGGCTGTCGGTGCTGCCTTCGTTCGATGGCGCGCAGTGTACGTTATCGCCCCTGACGCGGCCAGGGCGTGCAGTCAGCGCCGACGCCGCGAGGCCCCGAATAAGGTCCGCAGCAGGCTGCGGCGAATTGCTCCCGGGCGGCCTCGCGGCACGGTTTCAGGCTTCGATCAGCAACGCGGCCGCGACCTTGCGGCCCTCGGCCATCAGAATGTTGTAGGTGCGGCAGGCGGCCTTGAAGTCCATCGTTTCGACGCCGATGCGCCTCGCCGTCAGCGCGGCTGTCAGGCGCGGATGCGGAAAGCGCAGCCGCTCGCCGCTGCCGAACACGACCACTTCCGGCGCGGAGTCGACCAGCATGGCGAAGTGCTCGGCGCTCAACTGCTCGAAAGAGGAAACGGGCCAAGGGATGACCGGTGCGTCCGGCAGCACGAGAAGGCTGCCCGAATGGCGCACCAGATTGATTTCGACATAGTCGGCGCCGTAGCCGGTGACGGTGTTGAGGGCGCCGCTCGAATCCTGATGTAATTTCAAATTGGTTTTCCGAAGTCGTCGTGAGACATCATGCGTGTTGACGGCCTGACCGGGCGGGGCCCAGGCGGGGCGATTCGACGCGAATGGGGCACGCGAATGGGGCAGAAGCGGCCGAAAAGGCTTGCCGATGCGGTTGGTGCATTGCGGAAGTCGGCCAAAATCCGCTAAATTATAACTTTTTAGCCGCCTTGCGGCGCCCCTCGCTCATATGCCGCCACAAGCCGCGCTGAGTCGGCGGGTGCGGCCCACCGGCTACCCGCCTTGGTTTTACCCGCTTTCGGCCGCTGTTCGTCGGTTCTGTCTGCGTGCGTCAACGCGAGAAGGGCTCGCGAAGCGGCCTGCGCAAGGGCTCGACGATAGCTCCACGCGACGACGGCTAGACGAACCGGCGCTGAGATTCGGCCTGAGACTCGGCCTGAGACTCGGCCCGATTCGCGTGACGCCGGTCGCCGCTTGCCGTCGCCGGTCGTGCCGCGCCCGAATTCCCCCTATCGGCGAACCCGCCCGGCCCATTTTGCTGTTTGCGCGCGCCGGTTTGCCCAAGCCATCAACCAGGATGAAGTGCCCGCCGTGAAACCGATACTCAAATCCAACAAGTTGTTGAATGTCTGCTACGACATTCGCGGGCCCGTCCTCGAACATGCGAAGCGGCTCGAAGAAGAGGGCCACCGCATCATCAAGCTGAACATCGGCAATCTCGCGCCGTTCGGTTTCGACGCGCCGGACGAAATCATTCAGGACATGATCCTGAACCTGCCGGGTTCGTCGGGTTATTCCGATTCCAAGGGCGTGTTCGCCGCGCGCAAGGCGATCATGCATTACACGCAGCAAAAGGGCGTGCACGGGGTCGAGCTGGACGACATCTATATCGGCAACGGCGCGTCCGAGCTGATCGTGATGGCGCTTCAGGGCCTCCTGAACGATGGCGACGAGGTGCTGCTGCCCGCGCCGGACTATCCGCTGTGGACCGCCGGCGTGAGCCTGTCGGGCGGCACGCCGGTGCACTACATCTGCGACGAATCGAATAGCTGGATGCCCGACCTCGACGACATTCGCGCGAAAATCACGCCGAATACGCGCGCGCTCGTGGTCATCAACCCGAACAACCCGACCGGCGCGCTGTATTCGGACGAACTGCTGCTCGGCCTGATCGAGATCGCCCGCCAGCACGGCCTCGTGATCTTCGCCGACGAGGTCTACGACAAGATCGTCTACGACGGCAAGAAGCACACGTCGATGGCGGCGCTCTCCGAAGACGTGCTCACGGTCACGTTCAACAGCCTGTCGAAGAGCTACCGGTCGTGCGGTTATCGCGCCGGCTGGATGTTCATTTCGGGCCTGACCGCCGGCGAGAACCGCCGCCACGCGAAAGACTACTTCGAAGGGCTCGGCATTCTGGCTTCCATGCGTTTGTGCCCGAACGTGCCGGGCCAGTACGCGATCCAGACCGCTCTCGGCGGCTACCAGAGCATCAACGACCTGATCGTGCCGACCGGGCGCCTGTACAAACAGCGCGAACTCGCGTATGACATGTTGACGGCGATCCCCGGCGTGAGTTGCGTGAAGCCCGAAGCGGCGCTGTACATGTTCCCGCGGCTGGACCCGAAGATCTATCCGATCCAGGACGACCAGCAGTTCATCCTCGACCTTTTGCTGGAAGAGCGCGTGCTGCTCGTGCAGGGCACCGGCTTCAACTGGAAAACGCCGGATCACTTCCGCGTGGTGTTCCTGCCGAACGTGGACGACCTCGCGGATTCGATCAACCGGATCGCGCGTTTCCTCGACGGTTACCGCAAACGTCACACGGCCTAGCGCACAATACGGCGCTAGGGCGCTAGGGCGCAACGCGCGGCGCGCTCACAGGCAATGCGGGCTGACGCCGCGCCGTGCGGAACGCGCCAGACCCGCGACCCGTTTATTTTTAATCACCTACTCGAAAACACACGCTGCATGGAACCGATCAAAGTTGGACTGCTGGGCTTCGGCACGGTAGGCAGCGGCACCTTCACGGTACTGCGTCGCAATCAGGAAGAAATCAAACGCCGCGCGGGCCGCGGCATCGAGATCGCGCGCATTGCCGTGCGCAATCCCGCCAAGGCGACAGCCGCGCTCGGCACCGAGGCCGGCACGGTGGCGCTGACCGATGACTTCAACGCGGTGGTCGACGACCCCTCGATCGATATCGTGGCCGAGATGATCGGCGGCACGGGCGTGGCGCGCGACCTCGTTCTGCGCGCAATCAAGAACCGCAAGCACGTGGTAACCGCCAACAAGGCGCTGCTGGCCGTGCACGGCACGGAGATTTTCGAGGCGGCGCGCGCCAACGGCGTGATGGTGTCGTTCGAGGCGGCGGTGGCGGGCGGCATTCCGATCATCAAGGCGCTGCGCGAAGGTCTGACGGCCAACCGAATCCAGTACATCGCGGGCATCATCAACGGCACCACGAATTACATTCTTTCGGAAATGCGCGACCGCGGGCTCGACTTCGCAACCGCGCTGAAAGCCGCGCAGGAACTCGGCTACGCCGAAGCCGACCCGACCTTCGACATCGAAGGCGTGGACGCCGCGCACAAGGCGACCATCATGAGCGCGATCGCGTTCGGCGTGCCGGTGCAGTTCGACAAGGCTTACGTCGAAGGCATCAGCAAGCTCGCGGCGATCGACATCAAATATGCCGAGGAACTCGGCTACCGCATCAAGCTGCTCGGTATCACGCGCCGCACCGACAAGGGCATCGAATTGCGCGTGCATCCCACGCTGATTCCGGAAAAGCGCCTGCTGGCGAACGTGGAAGGCGCGATGAACGCGGTCGTCGTGCATGGCGACGCGGTCGGCACCACGCTTTACTACGGCAAGGGCGCGGGCGCCGAGCCGACGGCTTCCGCGGTGGTGGCCGATCTGGTCGACGTGACGCGTCTGCACACGGCCGACCCGGAGCATCGCGTGCCGCATCTGGCGTTCCAGCCGGACAGCCTGTCGAGCACCCCGATCCTGCCGATCGACGAAGTCACGAGCGGCTACTACCTGCGTCTGCGGGTGGCGGACGTGACCGGCGTGCTGGCCGACATCACGCGCATTCTGGCCGACACCGGCATTTCCATCGACGCGCTGCTGCAGAAGGAATCGGAGCAGGTCGACGCGAACGGCAAGGGCGAAACCGACATCATCCTGATCACGCACGAAACGGTCGAAAAGCACGTCAACGCCGCGATCAAAACGATCGAAGCGCTGAAGACCGTTGTCTCGCAAGTCACGAAGCTGCGCATGGAAGCGCTGAACTAGGCCGAACTATGAACTACCTGTCCACCCGCGGCGCCGGCGCCGGCGAGCACCACTCCTTTGCTGACATCCTGCTGGGCGGTCTCGCCAAAGACGGCGGCCTGTATCTGCCCGCCGAATATCCGCGCGTCACCACTGACGAACTGACGCGCTGGCGCACGCTGCCGTACGCGGATCTCGCCTTCGAGATCCTGTCCAAATTCATCGACGACATTCCCGCCGAAGACCTGCGTGCGCTCACGCGCAAGACCTACACGGCGGCAACGTACTGCAACGTGCGCGACGACGAAAGCGCCGCGCAGATCACGCCGTTGAAGGTGCTGGGCGTTGAAGAGGGCGCGCCGCTGTCATTGCTGGAACTGTCGAACGGGCCAACGCTCGCGTTCAAGGACATGGCCATGCAGTTGATCGGCAACCTGTTCGAATACGCGCTCGCCAAACACGGCCAGACGCTGAACATTCTGGGCGCGACGTCGGGCGACACCGGCAGCGCCGCGGAATACGCGATGCGCGGCAAGAAGGGCATCAGCGTGTTCATGCTGTCGCCGCACAAGAAAATGAGCGCGTTCCAGACCGCGCAGATGTACAGCCTGCAGGACCCGAACATCTTCAACATCGCGGTGGAAGGCGTGTTCGACGACGCTCAGGACATCGTCAAGGCCGTCTCGAACGATCACGCGTTCAAGGCGAAGTACAAGATCGGCACGGTCAACTCGATCAACTGGGCGCGCGTGGTTGCGCAGGTCGTGTACTACTTCAAGGGCTACTTCGCGGCCACGAAGTCGAACGACGAGCGGGTGTCGTTCACAGTGCCGTCGGGCAACTTCGGCAACGTGTGCGCGGGTCACATCGCGCGCATGATGGGTTTGCCGATCGAGAAGCTGGTCGTGGCGACGAACGAAAACGACGTGCTCGACGAGTTCTTCCGCACCGGTATTTACCGCGTGCGCAAGGCGGCCGAGACGTATCACACCAGCAGCCCGAGCATGGATATTTCCAAGGCTTCGAACTTCGAGCGTTTCGTGTTCGATCTGCTTGGCCGCGATCCGGCGCGCGTGCTGCAATTGTTCCGTGACGTCGAAGAGAAGGGCGGCTTCGACCTCGCCGCGAGCGGCGACTTTGCGCGCGTGCAGGAGTTCGGTTTCGTGTCGGGCCGCAGCAGCCACGAATCGCGCGTGGAGACAATCCGCGACGTGTTCGAGCGTTACGACACGATGATCGACACGCACACCGCCGACGGCCTGAAGGTCGCGCGCGAGCATTTGCAGCCGGGCATTCCAATGATCGTGCTGGAGACGGCGCAACCGATCAAATTCGGCGAGACGATTCGCGAAGCGCTGCTGCGCGAACCGGAGCGGCCCGCGGCGTTCTCGGGCCTCGAATCGCTGCCGCAGCGTTTCGAAGTACTGCCGGCGGACGCGCAGCGCGTGAAGGACTTTATCGTCGCGAAGGTAGGCGCGTAAGTTGGCACATCAGGCGGCGCATGATTCAGCGCATAAGTCAGCCGCCATTGCCGTGACGCGCCACACCGCCTGGGGCGCGCCCAGTCTGTCGGCGCGCTTCATGCGCCGCATGTCAAAGGCGCTTGCCGCGAAACCCCGCGGCAAGCGCTCAAACACCAGAAATCCGCTCATAACGCCCCTTAGCCCAGACTTCCTGCTTCGACCGCTACAATATTCTTTTAACCTGCGGCTTCGAGACCAGAGATGTCCACACCCACGCCCCGCGCGCCGATGCTTGCCACCGCCGAAGCCTTGGCGACCCTGCTCAGCGCAGCGAGCCCGATTGCCGGCACTGAGTCGATCCCCACGCTGGATGCGCTGAACCGTATTCTCGCGGCCGACGTCACCTCGCCGCTCGACGTCCCGCCGATGAACACCAGTTCAATGGACGGCTACGCGATCCGCAGCGCGGACCTGGCCGGTCAAGCCACCGGCCGCTTGCCGGTTTCACAACGCATTCCGGCCGGCCACGCGCCAGAGCCCCTGACACCCGGCACGGCCGCGCGTATCTTTACCGGCGCCACCGTGCCGCCCGGTGCCGACGCGATCGTGATGCAGGAGCAAACCGAAGCCAGCGGCGCTGAAGTCACGATCCTGCACAGCCCGCAGCCCGGTGAATGGATTACGGTGCAGGGCGCGGATATCCGCAGTGGCTCGGTCATCCTTCCGGCGGGCACGCGGCTCACGCCTCAGGCGTTGGGGCTTGCGGCCTCGGTCGGGTGCGCGGAACTCGTCGTGCGGCGGCGCGTCAAGGTAGCCGTCTTCTTCACCGGCGACGAGCTGACCATGCCGGGCGAACCGCTGAAGCCCGGCGCGATCTACAACTCGAACCGGTTCACGCTGCGCGGGCTGCTGGAAAAACTCGGCTGCGAAGTCACCGACTACGGCATCGTCGCCGATAAGCTCGACGCGACCCGCGCGACCTTGCGTGAAGCCGCCGAAGCACACGACCTGATCCTCACCTGCGGCGGCGTGTCGGTGGGCGAAGAGGATCATGTGAAGCCGGCTGTGGAAGCAGAAGGCCGTCTTGCAATGTGGCAAATCGCCATGAAGCCGGGCAAGCCGCTTGCCTTCGGCGCAGTGCGCCGTGCCGCGCGGCGTGACGAAACCGCGGCGGCGGCGGATGCGGCTGAAACCTTTTTCATCGGCCTGCCGGGCAATCCGGTGTCCAGTTTCGCGACCTTCCTGCTGTTCGTGCGCCCGTTCATCCTGAGTCTGGCCGGCGTGCAGACGGTTACGCCGCGCGCACTGTCGCTGCGCGCGGATTTCACGCAGAGCAAGGCCGACCGCCGCAACGAATTCCTGCGCGCGCGTATCAACCCGGCTGGCGGGCTCGATCTGTTCCCGAATCAGAGTTCGGCCGTGCTGACCTCGACCGTTTGGGGCGATGGCCTGATCGACAATCCGCCGAACCACGCGATCAGCGCCGGCGAGACGGTGCGCTTCCTTCCTTTTTCCGAACTGCTGAACTGAGGCCGGCGGCCGCCGGTGGCATCCCGATGAAGATTCAACTTCGATATTTTGCGAGCGTGCGTGAAGCGCTCGATCTGGCCGACGAAACCGTCGATCTGCCCGACGGCATTGCAACCGTCGGCGACGTGCGCGCCTGGCTGCGCGCGCGCGGCGGCATCTGGTCCGACACCCTGGCCGAGGGCCGCGCGCTGCGCATGGCTTGCAACCATGTCATGACCGGCGCGGGCACTCGCGTTACCGAGGGCTGCGAAGTCGCGTTTTTTCCGCCCGTTACCGGCGGCTGATCCGCCGCGCCGCTCCCAACTGCATAGGAGGCCCAGATGCCCGTTCGCGTCCAGACGGAAGACTTCGACCTCACCGCCGAGGTCGCCGGATTACGCGCGCGCAATCCGAAAATCGGCGCGGTCGCCTGCTTCGTCGGCACCGTGCGCGATCTGAACGACGGCAGCGCGATCGAGACGATGGAGCTCGAACACTATCCCGGCATGACGGAAAAATCGCTGGAGGCGATCATCGTCAGCGCGCGTGAGCGCTGGCCGGGCATCGAGGTGCTGATCGTGCATCGGGTCGGCAAGCTGTATCCGCTCGACCAGATCGTGCTGGTGGCGACGACGGCCGCGCATCGCGGGGATGCCTTCGCATCCTGCGAATTCGTGATGGATTATCTGAAGACCCAGGCGCCGTTCTGGAAGAAAGAAAAGACCGAGGCTGGCGAGCGCTGGGTCGATGCACGTGTCACCGACGACGCGGCGCTCGCCCGCTGGGGTATCGAATCGGATAATCGGGCCGAGGACTAGGCGCCGGTGGAATCCGGGTGTCAGCGGGGCCGCGAGTCTGTGAACAGCAAGCGTTTTGACGCCGCTCACGCCGCTCGCCGGCGCTCCTGACGGTTCGGGCTTGGCCGATGCCTGCCGGCCCGCTGCACGGGTTTAGAACGGCAGCCTCGCGCGCGTCTGCGTCATTCGTCCCGCGACCGGCCGACAATGCGCGTCGGAAACGGCTCACCTGGCGGGCGCGCCGCGTGAGCTGCCTCGTCAACATCGTGCGGACGACGTTTGGGCGCAACGCGTTCCAGCAGCGCTTGTTGTTCCTCCGGGATCTTGTAATCCCAGCCGAAACGGCTCAACTGCAGACTCTGCGCGATGCGCAGCGCCGGTTCCATGAAGCGGACCGCGGCGGCGGGCTGATAACGCGACTGCACCGTGTCCAGAAACAGATACAGCCAGCGGCTGAAGTGCTGCGGCTCGATGCCCTCGAGCGGCTGATGCGCCTGCTGCACGTTGCCGCGATATTGCTTCGCGCCCAGCACGAGGCTGCCCCAGAAGGTGCACATCTTGGGCAGGTGATCGTCCCAGCGGCCCGCGAGCGGCGCGTCGAAGACCGGACCCAGCAGCGCATCGGCGCGCACGCGATCGTAAAAGGCGTAGACCAGTTCGCGGATATTCGCCTCGGTGGGCTCGGCGGCGCGTTCGACGACCGGCGCGGCGGGAAAAGACGGGTTCATGCAAAGTCCAAAAGGTGCTGTTCTCGATTGTGCGTCGCCACACGGCGCCGCACTGCGTCAGGAATGGCCTCAAACGGAGTCCAAACGAAAGGAAGTAGGCCGCGAATACCCCGCTTTTCGTAAGAATGCCCCACGCAGGAAACGTTACCATTACTGCCGAAACATACGCACCGCCTAACTGCGCAGAACAAGAAAATATGCGTAGCGCCTGCATCTTAGGGCGAAGCGACGGCCCACGGCAACCCTTGCATCGACGCGGTTATCCCCGGATCGCGGCTTGCGCTCATCGTGATACCTGCACCTATGAGACTGACCGACTATACGGATTACTCACTACGCGTTTTGCTATACCTCGCGGTTCGCGGCGAAGGGCTATCGACGATCCAGGATATTTCGGACGCGTACGGCATTTCCAAGAACCACTTGATGAAGGTCGTGCAGCAACTGGGCGAACTCGGCTGGATCGAAACGGTGCGCGGGCGCAACGGCGGATTGCGGCTGACCGAGCAAACCAGCGCGCTGACGGTCGGCGAAATCGTGCGCGCGACCGAAAGCGACTTTGCGCTCGTTGGTTGTTTTCCAGACCAGCAAGGTGAGCGCCGCAGTTGCGTCATTTCACCGCAGTGCCGGTTGCGTGGCGCGCTCGAAGCGGCGCGTAATGCCTTTCTCTCCGAGCTGGACCGACATACCATTGGTGAGGTGGCACAGCCGCATGGCCCGCTGTCCGCGCTGCTCGGCTTGAGCAGCGTGATTCCGGTCGTGCCGGTCGCGCCGGCCGGTGGTAATCCCGCGCCGATCGCCTGAAAACGGTGAGGCAGTTCTCTTGCGTCCAAACGTTAAATATTCGCTGTCTGATGCAAAAAAGCGCTTGAAACCTGGATAAAACGCCTCATTTTGGTGGTAATCGAAATTGGAGGTCTCTTGATGAGAATCGACAAACTTACCACTAAATTCCAGGAAGCCCTGGCGGATGCGCAGAGTCTGGCCGTCGGCCATGACAATCAATACATCGAACCGGTTCACGTCCTGTCGGCGCTCGTCGCGCAGCAGGATGGTTCGGCACGCTCGCTGCTCTCGCGTGCCGGCGTGCATGTGCAGGCGTTGCAAACGGCGCTCGGCGACGCGATCACGCGTCTGCCGCAAGTGCAGGGCACCGACGGCAATGTGCAGATCGGCCGCGAGCTGACCGGTTTGCTGAACCAGGCCGATAAGGAAGCGCAAAAACTCAACGACACGTTCATCGCGAGCGAGATGTTCCTGCTCGCCGTCGCGGACGACAAAGGCGAAGCTGGCCGTCTCGCGCGTCAGCACGGCTTGTCGCGCAAGTCTCTGGAAAGCGCGATCGCCGCCGTGCGCGGCGGCTCGCAAGTGCATAGCCAGGACGCCGAAAGCCAGCGTGAAGCGCTGAAGAAATACACCGTGGACCTGACCGAGCGCGCGCGGGCCGGCAAGCTCGACCCGGTGATCGGCCGCGACGACGAAATTCGTCGTTCGATCCAGATCCTGCAGCGTCGTACCAAGAACAACCCCGTGCTGATCGGCGAACCGGGCGTGGGTAAGACCGCGATCGTCGAAGGTCTGGCGCAGCGTATCGTCAACGGCGAAGTGCCGGAAACGCTCAAGGGCAAGCGCGTGCTGTCACTCGATATGGCGGCGTTGCTGGCCGGCGCCAAGTATCGCGGTGAGTTTGAAGAGCGTTTGAAGGCCGTGCTGAACGACATCGCGAAAGACGAAGGCCAGACCATCGTCTTCATCGACGAAATCCACACCATGGTCGGCGCAGGCAAGGCCGAAGGCGCGATGGACGCGGGCAACATGCTGAAGCCAGCGCTCTCGCGCGGTGAGCTGCATTGCGTCGGCGCGACCACGCTCGACGAATACCGCAAGTACATCGAAAAGGATGCCGCGCTCGAACGCCGCTTCCAGAAGGTGCTGGTCGACGAGCCGACGGTGGAAGCCACTATCGCAATCCTGCGCGGTCTGCAGGAAAAGTACGAACTGCACCACGGCGTGGATATCACCGACCCGGCGATCGTCGCGGCGGCTGAACTGTCGCATCGTTACATCACGGATCGGTTCCTGCCGGACAAGGCTATCGACCTGATCGACGAAGCCGCTTCGAAGATCAAGATGGAAATCGACTCGAAGCCGGAAGAGATGGACCGGCTCGACCGTCGTTTGATCCAGTTGAAGATCGAGCGCGAAGCCGTCAAGAAGGAAAAAGACGAAGCGTCGCAAAAGCGCCTGCAACTGATCGAAGAGGAAATCGAGCGGCTGGATCGCGAATATTCGGACCTCGAAGAAATCTGGACCGCGGAAAAAGCCGCGGTGCAGGGCAGCGCGCAACTGAAGGAAGAGATCGAGAAGACCCGCGCGGAAATCACGCGCCTGCAACGCGAAGGCAAGCTGGAGAAGGTCGCCGAGTTGCAGTACGGCAAGCTGCCGGGTCTCGAAGCGCAGTTGAAGGAAGTGACGCAGGCCGAGGCGAAAGAGCAGAACAATCCGACGCGTCCGCGTTTGCTGCGCACGCAGGTCGGAGCGGAAGAAATTGCTGAAGTCGTGTCGCGTTCCACCGGCATTCCCGTGTCGCGCATGATGCAGGGCGAGCGTGAAAAGCTGCTGCAGATCGAAGAGAAGCTGCACGCGCGCGTGGTCGGCCAGGACGAGGCGATCAGCGCGGTGGCCGATGCGATCCGCCGCTCGCGCGCGGGTCTGTCGGATCCGAACCGGCCGTATGGTTCGTTCCTGTTCCTCGGCCCGACCGGTGTGGGCAAGACCGAACTGTGCAAGGCGCTTGCGTCGTTCCTGTTCGATTCGGAAGATCATCTGATCCGTATCGACATGAGCGAATTCATGGAGAAGCACAGCGTCGCACGTTTGATCGGCGCGCCGCCGGGATACGTCGGCTACGAAGAGGGCGGCTATCTGACCGAAGCCGTGCGCCGCAAGCCGTATAGCGTGATCCTGCTCGACGAAATCGAGAAGGCGCATCCGGACGTGTTCAACGTGCTGCTGCAAGTGCTCGACGACGGCCGCATGACCGATGGCCAAGGCCGCACCGTGGACTTCAAGAACACGGTGATCGTGATGACGTCGAACCTCGGTTCGCAGGTGATCCAGTCGATGGTCGGCGAGCCGCAGGAAGCGGTGAAGGACGCGGTCTGGGAAGAAGTGAAACTGCACTTCCGCCCCGAGTTCCTGAACCGGATCGACGACGTCGTGGTGTTCCATGCGCTCGACCGTTCGAACATCCAGTCGATCGCGCGGATCCAGTTGCAGCGTCTGCACGAGCGGCTTGCCAAGCTCGACATGCAACTGGTGGTGTCGGATGCGGCGCTCGAGCACGTGGGCAAGGTCGGCTACGATCCGCTGTTCGGTGCACGGCCGCTGAAGCGTGCCATCCAGCAGGAGATCGAAAACCCGGTCGCCAAGCTGATTCTGGCTGGCAAGTTCGGTCCGAAAGACGTGATTCCGGTCGAACTGGAAGACGGCAAACTGGTGTTCGAACGCGTCGTGCACTAAGCGAGACGCGCTCTGTGAACGGCGGAGCGGCAGCGGTCGAGCTGCTCCCGTCGAAGTAAAAAACGGCAACGAAGGTGACTTCGTTGCCGTTTTTTTTTGCCCGCTGACCGCACTGCGCTGGCGGCCTTGCGTGGCGTGTGGCGTGCGGCGCGGCCGCGCCGCACGCCTGTGTGTTTAAGCAGCGGCTTAAGCGTTGCCCTTGCCGAACAGCGCCGACAGGCCGCCGAGCGCGCCGAGCACCGTGGTGGCGTTCAATTTGCCCTCGGCCGGCACTTCGCCTTCCGGCGTGGCCGCGTTGACGACGTGCGGCAGAATCTGCGAGAGCAGGCCGGTGACCTGATCCGGCTGCACACCGGCTTTTGCCGCGAGGTTGGTGACGGTCTCGGAGCCGAGTACGCTGTGCAGCGCATCAGGGGCGATCGGCTGGTTCTCGCCGTTGCTGACCCAGGAGGTCACCACGTCGCCGAGGCCTTTTTCCTTGAAACGGTCGATCAGGCCGTTCAGGCCGCCCGGCTGGTTATTCACGAATTCGAGTGCGGCAGCAACCAGGGCCTGCTGGCCACCGCCTTCGGGGGATTTGCCAACCAGGGAACCGAGTGTGTCGAGTAGGCTCATGACGGTCTCTCTTGAATGCCGACACGCGCTTGACGGGTCGGCGGGTGAAAACGCCGCGCGTTTGCGCGGCGCCGTGGAAGGAAGGCGGGAGGCGGCGGGACGGGCCGGTGGGTTCGTCGCACGAGATCACACGCGAAGCACTCAGCCCGTTACGCCGCCGACGCTCAATCCTGTTTCGTACTCCGTCTCATGCGCGTCCGGTCCGCGAACTGTTCTGTTCAGGCACCACCCGAGGCCGCCGCAGCCGATGCGGCCTTGCTCTTCTTCGCTTTCTTCTTCGAGGCCTTGGCGTCGGAAGCGTCAGCCGGCGCCGCCGCGCTCGCGGCGGCCGGCGCGGAAGCCGCTGCCGCCTCGGCCTTGCTCTTCTTCTTCGACTTCGACGCCTTCGCACCCGAAGCGTCCGCTGGTGCGGCGGGCGTCGTGGTCGCGGCCGTGGCTGGCGCCGCGGTAGTGGCGGCCGGCGCTGCCTTGCTTGTGGCGGTGCTTCCCGCCTTGGTGGCGGGTTTGGCGCCGCTCGGCGGGGTGGACGAGCCGTTGATCGTCAGGCCGGCCGCTTCGAGGTTGGTCACCGATTTGGTGCCGATGCCTTTGACGCGCGTGGCGAGATCATCGGCGTCCTTGAACGGGCCGTTCTTGGTGCGTTCGTCGATGATCGCTTTCGCATGCACCGGGCCGATACCCTTGACCGATTCGAGCGCCGCCTGATCGGCGGAGTTCACTTCGACGGCCGCCGCAAAACCGGCCGACAGCGACAAAGCCAAAGCAAGGCAAAGCATTAAAAGCTTCTTCAGCATGGCAAGCACTCCATTGAGGGCAAAAAAAGTTAGCCACTAAGGGACAACTCGAGACAACTAGTAACGACTGGGGACGACGCGTTGTGTAGCACGCGCTGCGCTTAAGCATAGAACAAATTGCGCGCCCTTATTTGCGAACGCGGACGATTTATACCGATCGATTCATGACAAGTAAATCAATGTGAACGAGATTTAAACCTTTTGCCTAGTGATTAGGCTCTGGTGAGTTTATCGATCAAATCCACACGCCATAAAAAATGACAGCGCAGACAAATGACAGTATGCCGCGCTTGACTTAGAGTGCACTCGAAGTCCTAACCTGAGTTCCGTCATGTCGAATATCTCGAAAGCACTCACCATCGGGCAGGTCGCTGAAACGATCGGCGTCTCGACGCATACGCTGCGCTACTACGAACAGGCAGGCTTGATTCGCGCTGTCGGGCGCACGCAGGCGGGGCATCGCCTGTATTCGCCGGCCGATCTCGACTGGCTGCTGTTCGTGATGCGGCTCAAGGCGACCGGCATGCCGATAGCCGGCATGCAGGCGTTCGCGGCGCTGCGCGCGCAAGGCCAGCCGACGGTGGACGCGCGCCGTGACATGCTGGTGGCGCATCGGGATGCGGTTTTGGCGCGGATCGCCGAGTTGCAGGTCAATCTCGGCGCGATCGTCGACAAGATTGCGTACTACGAGGCGGCGGGGCGCGCATCCGCCGTGGATCGCTCGACACGACAGACCGGCGAAACCCACTCGCATTCACATTCGGAAGAGGACTCACCATGGACCACGCACACAACGACCGCTACACCCGAGGCTGGGACAAACTGAAGGAAATCGACGGCTCGGCCGGCGAGCAGGTGATCGCCGCGCTCGCGCCGATCGCGCCGGATTTCGGGCGTCTGCTGATCGAATTCGGCTTCGGCGATATTTACAGCCGCCCGCAACTCGATCTGCGCGCGCGCGAGATCGCGACGATTGCGTCGCTCGCCACGCTAGGCTGCGCGCAGCCGCAGTTGAAGGTGCATATCGAGGCGGCGTTGAACGTCGGCTGCACGCGCGAGGAGATCGTCGAGGTGTTCATGCAGATGGCGCTTTATGCGGGCTTTCCGGCGGCGCTAAATGCGCTGTTCGCCGCGCATGAGATTTTCGAGCGGCATGATCAGGCGGTGAATAACGCGCAATCTGTGAGGGCGAGGCAGGCGATGGAGGCAGACGCGCTCGCTGGTTGAAGTCGCGCCTGCGGGCGGCGATGCCAAGGGTAGGGCAGGCGGCTGCTTTGCGCAGCCGTTTTCTTGTACTGACAACGCAACTAACAGTCAATTATTGATAACCCGCTCAACAGCGCGTTTGCGGTCGACCAATGCGCTACAGGTTCAGCAGCAAGAAGCCTCGCGATCTTACGGCCGGCGAGCGCCCTGTCACGCGGCCGAATCGACCCGAAGCGCCGCATCGGCATGCAAATGCCGCTTGCTCACGACCCGCCAGTAAATCAGCAGGCCAATGCCGGCAATCGCCAGGCTCAGCGTATTCGCCACCCAGAAGCCGCGCGCGCCAGTCAGCCATTCCGGCATTGTGCCGGTCACGTTGAAGCCGAGCGCATAGCCGCCACCGAGCCCGACGCCCCACAGCGCTACGGCGTAGATCACGGTCGGCACGACCGCCACTTTGTAGGCGCGTAGCACGAACGCGGTGGTGATCTGCAAAGCATCGAATACGTGATAGCACGCGACGATCAACACCAGCGGCAACGCCGCGGCCACGACTTGCGCATTCGGCGTATAGCCTTCGATGATATAAGGCCGCAGCGCCAGCACGATCGCGCCGTAACAGCAGGCGATCGCCACGGCCATCATGATGCCGTGACGCGACAGCGTGCGCGCCGCTTCCGGGCGATGCGCGCCGAGCGCCTGCGCGACCAGCGTCGACGAAGCAATGCCGATCGACAGCGGTGTCATGTACAGCACCGCGCCGATGTTGCCGGCGATCTGGTGGCCGGCGAGCGTCGTCGTGCCGAAGCGCGCGATGAAAAGCGCCATGAACGTGTAAGAGGTGACTTCGATCAGGTACGACAGGCCCATCGGAATGCCTAGCCGCAGTTGCGCCGCCTGGCGCCGCCAGACCGGCCAGCAGAAGCGCGAGAAGATGGCGAACGGTGTGAATACATCGACGCGCGTCAGCAGGATCATTCCGAGCACGGCAAGCGCCCAGTTGATCAAGGTGCTGGCGAGCGCGCAACCGGGGCCGCCCAGCGCCGGGACGCCCAACCCGCCGAAGATGAACCACGTATTGAGCGGTACCTTGAGCAACAGCGCGCCGATTTGAAGGATCATCACGAGCCGCGGCTTGCCGACCGCATTGGTGACCGAACTGTAGACACGAAAGGCGAGACCGGCCGGCAAGCCGAAGGCCAGAATCCGCAGATAGGCGACCGTGCGGTCGTGCAACGCGTCGGGCACGCGCGCCAGTTGCAGCACCGGGCCGGGAAAAAACAGAATCAGGAAACCGATCACGGTCAGCGCCAGCGCAAGCCACAGGGCCTGGCGAACTTCCTCGCCGATTTCGCTGTAGCGGCGCGCGCCGTAGAGTTGCGCGGTAATCGGCTGCAGTGCGGTGAGAATACCCGTCAGGCCGATGTAGACGGAAATATAGATCGATGAACCGAGGCCGAGCGCGGCCAGATCGACTGCCGAGAAACGGCCGACCATCGCCGTGTCGATCACACCGAACGCGATAATCGCGAGTTGGCCGATCAGGACCGGCCATGCTAATGCGGCGATTTTCCGTACATCGGCGAGCATGCTCAGTTGGACTTCTTGTGCCAGTTACGGCGTTTGACGACTGGCGGCTTCGGACGGTCGATGCGCACGTACAGGCGGAAGCGCTCGTCGCGGTCGGCCACGCGGCGGCCCTCCCACACCAGCTTCCAGACGAAGTCGGACATCGCGCTCGGTTCGCCGTAGTCCTGCGTATCCTGGCGCAGGATCACGTCGCAGTCCTGGTCGAAGGAAAAATGCATATCGCCGAAGTAGGCAAAGGTCGCGATCTGCGCATTGCCGAGGCGCACCGGCGAAATGCAGGTGTAGTCGTCCGGCAGATGGGCGGAGATCTGTTCGGCAACGTCTTTATAGGTCCGGCTGTAGTTGACGACCGGCAGCCACAGCGTCATGAGCAGCACCCACATCAAGGTGGTGCCGGCGCTCGAGAGCACCACGCTGCGCCACAACACTTTCGGGTGACGGGCAAGACGCCATTGCACCAGCACGAACCAGCAGACTGTCACGGCGACCGCGCACACAAACGACAGAATCTTGAACTGCGGCGCGAAGCCCGGCGCGAGACGCGCGAGGTTGCGCGCGAGCGGATGCGGAAAACCGGTCAGTCCCGCGATATAAACCAGCCACACGAAGCTGCCGAGAATCGTGAAGCTCAGGAGGGCGAACCAGTCGATCGCGTTGATCGCACCGCGCTTGAGCGTAGGCAGCGCGAACGCGGCCAGCACGGCGAGCGGCGGCAGCAGCAGCATGTAAAGCCGGTTCGACTGGTGGCTTTGCAAAACGACCAGCACGAACAGCGGCCCGATCACCGAAAGCGGAATCGCCACATGCGGCGCGCGGCGCAGGCCGGACCAGCTGAACCACGCCCAGAGTGCCAGCGGCCACGCCGGCCACGTGAAGAGCGGCAGGTTTTTCAGCGCGTAGCCGGCGACCGAGCCCGGCGGTCCGGCGAACGAACTCAGGCTGACGTGCACCCACTGATTGAGATACCAGACGGCGTCGTCGGGGAAGGTGGCGAGCGCGGCGACCGGCCATGCCGCCGACAGCACGAGCGCCACCGGCAGGCCCGCCAGCAAGAGCCAGCGCGAGCGCGTTTCGCGCACGATCAGGGTCATCGCCAGCGTGCCGAGCAGCAGCGCGCCGACCAGCACCGGGCTGCTGGCCAGGGTCACGAACGCGATGGCGAGACCCCAGATCAGCGCGCCTTGAATCGGCTTGTCGATCATGCGCACGAGCCCGTACACGAGCATCGCGATACCGCAGAACTGCGCGAGCTGCGGTGTGGTTTCGTGGCCGCGCTCGGCGAGGCCGAAGCACGCGAGCAGGATCAGCAGCGCGCCGTCGGCGAGGGTGCGGCCGTAGTCGCGCGGTTCTGGCTCGCCGCCGAATGCGTATTTGAATGGCTGAACTTCGGCGCGCCGGCCGAGCAGGTACGCGGCATACCAGACGAACGCGCAGCCCGCGCAAAACAGCAGGCCGGTAAATACGCGCGACGCGTTGCTCGCGTCGACCCACGGTGCAAGCACGCGGATCGCACTGGCGCCGAACCAGTAGCCGAGCGGGCCGTCTTCAGTGAGATATTTGCCGACCAGATTCGGCAGAAGCCAGTCGTGCGCGCTGCCGTTCGCCATGGTCCACATGACGCCGAAGCCGGCTGCATCCTCGTTCTTCCACGGATCGCGGCCGAACAGTCCGAACGATGCGTAGACGATACAGATGGTCAGCAGCAGCCAGCGCGGCAACGCACTGGTCGCTGAGGCAGTGAGGCGAACGGCAGGTCTCATGCGGTGTGTGGATATCGGATAAGCGGTGCAGCCGGGACCGGACGGCATGTCCGGCTGGAATGGCCAATTTGGAGCATCCGGCATTGTAGTCGTGCCGTGCGATGCGCGTCACGGCCGGTAACGGCTCGCAACGTGATTCGACAGGCGGTAACACGGGTTCGGCAGTGCGCCGCGCTCGCTTTCGACCATTGACGATGAATCGGCAAGGCGACAAAAAAGGGCAGCTCGCGCTGCCCTTTTTGCTCCTGCTTCGCTGCTCGCCCGACCGGCTGAATTGGCCGAGCCGGCTGAACTGGCGAGGAGGCGGGTATTACTTCGCTGCGACCTTGCCGGTAGCGCGCGAGCCAAACTTGTTGCGGAACTTCTCGACGCGGCCTGCCGTGTCCATGATCTTTTGCTGACCGGTGTAGAACGGATGCGATTCCGACGACACTTCGATCTTGGCGAGCGGGTAGGTCTTGCCTTCGAATTCGGCGGTTTCACGCGTCTGGATGGTCGAGCGCGTCACAAACTTGAAGTCGTTCGACACGTCGATGAACAGAACTTCGCGGTAATCCGGGTGAATGCCTTCTTTCATGGTCTTTCCTTTAATCTGGCGGTAGCCAACCCGCGTGCGACCGTCTTTGAACGGACCGCATCTAGGCGCGAGCCACTTGCCTATGGTCGAAAAACGGCGATTATGCCAGAAAATCAGTCGCTTGACGACTTTTGTGCCAGCCTTTTGCGAGCCGTGTGCGCTGATTTCGCAGCGTTCCTGCCGGATCGCGGCCGTGGAGCGCTGCGGCGGCCGGGCCTTGTCTGGCGGGCGTTGCGCGTCAGCCTGCAGGGAACGTCACGCCGACACGCGCCGGATCTTGCCGGTAGTATCGTGCCAGCAGCCGGTAAAGCTCGGGATATTCGGCTTCGAACGCCTGCGGTTTGACAAGCAGCGCCTCGCTGCAAACGGCAAAAAATTCCGATGGATGGTCCGCCGCATACGGATCGATCAGCGAATCGCGCTCGAATCTCGCCCAGCGACGCTCCGGCACCGCGTCGACTTTTGCGCAGAAGTGGTCGTACGCATGGTCGAATACGTCGGCCCACGCCTGCGCATCGAGCGGCGCGTGCCAGCGGCGCATCAGCGGCGGGTGGCCGTCCGCCTCGCCGTTCAGCATGTCGATCTTGTGCGCGAATTCGTGAATCACGACGTTGTAGGCGTCCGTGGCGTCCGTCATTTGCGCGTCTTCCCATGACAACACCACGGGGCCGCCTTCCCACGCTTCGCCGCTCGCGTCCTGCTCGACCTCGTGCACCACGCCATCTTCGTCCTCGACGGTCTTGCGGATCACGAATTCGCCCGGATAGACGATCACGCCGACCCAGCCGCGATACAGATCGAGGCTCAGATTCAGCACCGGCAGGCACGCCTGGGCGGCGATCGCCACGGTCATTGCGTCGGTGAGCTCAAGTTCGTGCGCGGTCGAAAATTCCTTTTGCGCAAGGAACAGGCTCGTCAGCTCACGCAAACGCACGAGGTCTGGCGCATCGAGATGCGCGAGAAACGGCAGGCCGTCGAGCGTGGCTTGCCAGAGCGAGTCGTCGATCGCGTAGTCGCGCAACGCGCGCTCGCGCCGGCGTGTGCCGAGCCATTGAGTGAGTTTCGAGAGCATGGCCTGATGCAACCTCTAGTCGATCTGTTTTTGCCACGCGGCGAAAATGCCGCCGCATATCGCCACGCCGGCGAGGAAGTAGAAGCCGTCCAGCGAGGCGAGAAAGCTGGCCTGTTGCGCGACCGTACGGCTGATTTCCACGATGGCCAGCGAGTGCGCTTCGGACGGCGAGCGGCCGGCGGCGGCCAGGCCTCTCGTGAGCGCGGCTAGCGAGTTCTGGAATAGCGGATTGTACGGATTCACGAACTCCGCGAGGCGGGTTTCATGCAGCGCCTGCCGATGCTGCTCGACGATGATCATGGAGGCGGTCGCGAACGAGATCGTCACCTGCCGCACGATGTTTTTCAACCGGTAGCCGTGCGTGAATTCTTCAATGGCGAAAATTCGGAAAGTCAGATTAGCCACCGGCAGCACGATGAACAACAGCAGCAGGCCGCGCAACAAAAGCGGGACAATCAACGCCGCTTCGCCGACGCCGGGCGACATGCGCGTCATCCACGCCGCGGCGAACGCGGCCACCGCGAAACCCGGCACGATGATCCACTTCTTGCGCGGCAGCAGTTTCGCATAGCGCAGATAGACGAACAGGGCGCTCGCCGAAATCAGCGATGTCACGCCGACCAGTTGCCCGGTGTTTTCGACTGGATAGCCAAGACCGCCTTCGAGAAAGCGCGAGATCAGAAAGCCGAACACGGTCGAGATGTAGTAGTAGAACATGTAGAGCACGAGCCCGGCCTGGAACACCTTCTCGCGCAGGGCATGGAGGCGCACGAGCGGCGCCGGATGGTGCCACTGATGATAGGCGAACCAGCCCAACGCGACGATCCCGGCGACGGTCAGCAGGATCAGCCCGGGTGAGGCGCTGAACAACTGGAAGCGCACCTGCTGCATCACGATCTGCAGGGCGCCTTGTGCGAACGCGAAGATGAGGTACGGCCAGAAATGCGCGGCGCCGCGTTCTTCGGGCAGGCGGTTGCCGGAGTCGGGCAGCGCGAGCAAGGCCAGAACGGCGAACAGCAAGCCCACGGGCGCCGTGCACGCGAACAGCGCGCGCCAGCCGAAATGCGCGATCAACTGGCCGCCGATCAGCGGCGCGAGCGCACTGCTCAGGACGATCAGCACGAGGAACGCGCGGGTGGCCGCGGGCCGCTGCTGCGGCTTGAAACTCATCTGGATCAGGATGCGGCAGGTGCCCATCATCGGCCCGATGAAATAGCCCTGCATGCCGCGCGCGAACGCCAGTTCGATCGACGATTCGCACAACGCCGCTGCCACCGCGCCGGCGCAATAGAACACCATGCAGCCGGTCACGTAGCGCCGGTAGCCGAAGCGCTCAACCCACCATTGCTGCTGCAAAATGCCCAGCACCGCCGCGACCGCATAGGCGCTCGACGCCCAGACGAGTTCGTCGGGCGATGCATTGACGCCGCCGGCGATATAGCTGGTGAAGAACGAGAAGATCGAGTTGTCGAAATAGTCGAGGCCGGTGACGACGGCCAGCACCCAAGGGAAGAAATCGCCGCGCAGTTTCTCGACACTGAACAGCGGTGTCCGGCACGACGTCGTACTCATGAGGATTCGCCCGGCGAGGATTCGCCCGGCGTGGAGTCGTCTGGCGAGGATTCGCCCGCCGTGGATTGGCCCGGGGTCTTGCCGCGCTTTGCGTGCGACGTGCCGCTTGCCTTGGCGCGTGCGCTGCGGCGCTGCTCGAGCAATGCGTCGGCGTTCTCGCCGGCGAGGCGCCGCCGGAGATAGTCGAGGTCGGGGCTCAGTTCGGCGCGCAGCTTCTGCGCTTCCTTCAGTTCGCGCCGCATGCTTTCGATGCGCGCGTCGAGCGCTTTAACCTGTTGGGCGATGGCGTCGTGAATCTGCTGCAGCGATTCGGTCGAGTAGCGGTGGCGACCGTCGACGGGTTCGAGCGGTTGCTTGAGCATCTCGGTAATGCCGTGCAGCGAGAAACCGAGCGAGCGCAAACGCAGAATGCGGCCGAAGCGCTTAAGGTCTTCCTCGTCGTAGAGCCGGTAGCGGCCCTCGCTGCGCGTGGGCGAGACGAGGCCGCGTTCCTCGTAGTATTTCAGCGTACGCGGTGTGACGCCGAGGCGTTCGGCGGCGTCGCGCACGGTCAGCAGAGTGGGTGAGTCCTTCGACATGGCATGCGGTGAATAAGACGGACTGCCGGCATTGTACTTCAACGTGTACGTTCACGTACATGTTGGCCGGCTCGGCGGGGTTGATGGCCGAGAGCCGGTTGGGTGAGTATGCCGCGCCGGAGCGGCGAAAGGCGGACAAAAAAAGCCGCTCGTTTGCGGCGAGCGGCTTTTGATGCGATGCAGATGATGCGGCTAGTGCGGCTAAATCAGCCCAAGGCTTTAGCTGCCACCACCACGGCGCATCATGTCGAAGAACTCGGAGTTGCTCTTCGTCTGACGGATTTTGTCGAGCAGGAATTCCATCGACTCGACTTCGTCCATGTCATGAATGAACTTGCGCAGCACCCAGATCTTTTGCAGCACTTCCGGCTTGATCAACAGTTCTTCGCGGCGCGTGCCGGACTTGTTCAGGTTGATCGACGGATAAACGCGCTTTTCAGCAAGGCGACGTTCCAGGTGCACTTCCATGTTGCCGGTGCCCTTGAATTCTTCGTAAATCACGTCGTCCATGCGGCTGCCGGTTTCGATCAGCGCCGTGCCGATGATGGTCAGCGAGCCGCCTTCTTCGATATTGCGCGCGGCGCCGAAGAAGCGCTTCGGACGTTGCAGCGCGTTGGCGTCGACACCGCCCGTCAGCACCTTGCCCGAGGCCGGCACGACGGTGTTGTAAGCGCGCGCGAGACGCGTGATCGAGTCCAGCAGAATCACCACGTCGTTCTTCATTTCGACGAGGCGCTTGGCTTTTTCGATCACCATTTCGGCGACTTGAACGTGACGGGCAGCCGGTTCGTCGAACGTGGAGGCGATCACTTCGCCCGCCACCGAACGCTGCATTTCGGTCACTTCTTCCGGGCGTTCGTCGATCAGCAGCACGAACAACACGACGTCCGGATGGTTCTGCTTGATCGCGTGCGCGATGTGCTGAAGCATCACGGTCTTACCCGACTTCGGCGACGCCACCAGCAGGCCGCGCTGGCCTTTGCCGATCGGCGCGATCATATCGATGATGCGGCCCGTGACGTTTTCCTCGCCACGCATTTCACGTTCGAGCAGCAGCACCTTGTTCGGGTGCAGCGGCGTCAGGTTTTCGAACATGATCTTGTGCTTCGAGGCTTCCGGCGGCTGGCCGTTGACCTTGTCCACCTTCACCAGCGCGAAATAGCGTTCGCCGTCTTTCGGCGTGCGTACTTCGCCTTCGATCGTGTCGCCCGTATGCAGGTTGAAGCGGCGGATTTGCGACGGGCTGATGTAAATATCATCCGTGCTGGCGAGGTACGAGGTTTCCGGCGAACGCAGGAAGCCGAAGCCGTCCGGCAGCACTTCGAGCGTGCCGTCGCCGAAGATCGTGTCGCCCGTTTTGGCTCGTTTTTTTAGAATGGCGAACATCAATTCCTGCTTGCGCAGGCGGTTCGCACTTTCGATCTCGAGGCCATTGGCCATCTCGATCAATTCGGACACGTGCAGAGTCTTAAGCTCGGATAAATGCATACGGAGAACCCGCAGGAGAAGGTGCGACGAAATGAAATCTGGGAGGAGAGTGAGCGGAACCGCTCAAGGACTTACACGTCTTTTCGACGTTTTGCGGATTCTAGCATAGCACACGCCAATTTCCGTCAGTGCGACGGCATGGCATCTTTCTTGTTGAGCGTGTTGCCGGCTGACAACACGCTCAACGCGACTCGCCCGCGGGCCTCAGAGGCCCCCGAGCGTGCCGATGCGCCGCATTTACAGGTTGCCGTCGAGGAACGCGGTGAGTTGCGATTTCGACAATGCGCCGACTTTCTGTGCGGCAACGGCGCCGTTCTTGAAGAGGATCAGCGTAGGAATGCCGCGCACGCCGAACTTGACCGGCGTCGATTGGTGCTCGTCGACGTTGATCTTGGCGATTTGCAGGCGATCGGCGTAATCCTTCGCGACTTCGTCGAGGATCGGCGCGATCATCTTGCACGGGCCGCACCATTCAGCCCAGAAATCGAGCAGCACGGGTTTATCGGATTTCACGACGTCCTGTTCGAACGATGCGTCGCTAATATGCTTGATTTGTTCGCTCATTGTATGAATACCTCTATCGGTTCGAGGCCCGCCTGAATTGCTCGCCACGATACGTCTAAACCTAAGGAAACTTCCGTTCGCTTTGCCGCAATCGAAGCCTTGCCGACACACGCCGGAAAAGGTGAGCACTGTGAACACCTGTTACGGAATATGCAGAAGGCTCGCTCTCGCGGGTCATCCGTATGGCAGTTTAGCTTAATTCGCTATGCGTTGCCGGGGGCGATAGTACTCATCAGGGGCAGCGGGGCCAACGGCTGCCGATGAAGTGCCACCGTGTTTCATCAACCATGACGCCACCTATGTGGTGGCCCGGCCGCCAAACTCAAGTGGCATTGTCGGCGCCGGCCTCGACCTGCGCCCGCCGTTGTCTATATATGGTGCGAAGGTTGCGATTCAGCGCGCCATTCGCACTTTGGTCGTATTAACAGTCGCGCGACGGGCCAAGCGGTGATAGAATGTTTCGTGACGGGCCTCCTCGCATGGAGGTGCGGTCAACCTGGTCAGGTCGGGAACGAAGCAGCCACAGCCGTTTTCCACCAGTGCCGAGGGTCAGGCTCGTCACCCTTCCTTTTTGTTTTTCGTTGTTCTCTAGTTGTTCGTTCTGTGCGGGTTCTGCCGCAAAACTTTCCATCTCCTGTTTTACCCTGAGTGCCGACGCATGCCGCCATGCTGAGTGGTGATTCTTCGCGCGCCTCGTCTATTTTTTTCTATCGGTTCATTAGGCAGTTTCAATCAAGTGGCAGCATGCGTTCGTGCGCTGTCGCGAATCGGTTTTGCGCGGCATTGTTACTGATACAATTTCCGGATGACCTATCAAGTTCTCGCACGCAAATGGCGGCCGAAGGATTTCGCTTCGCTCGTCGGACAGGAACACGTGGTGCGCGCGCTCACGCACGCGCTCGACGGCGGCCGTCTGCACCATGCCTATCTGTTTACCGGCACGCGCGGCGTCGGCAAAACCACGCTGTCGCGCATCTTCGCCAAGGCGCTGAATTGCGAAACCGGCGTGACCTCCACGCCGTGCGGCGTGTGCCGTGCGTGCCGCGAGATCGACGAGGGCCGCTTTGTCGATTATGTGGAGATGGACGCGGCGAGTAATCGCGGCGTCGACGAAATGGCGGCGCTGCTGGAGCGCGCCGTGTATGCGCCGGTGGATGCGCGCTTCAAGGTCTACATGATCGACGAAGTGCACATGCTCACCAATCACGCCTTCAACGCGATGCTGAAGACGCTGGAAGAGCCGCCTGCGCACGTCAAGTTCATCCTCGCCACCACGGACCCGCAAAAGATTCCGGTCACGGTGCTGTCGCGCTGTCTGCAATTCAATCTGAAGCAGATGCCCGCCGGCCATATCGTCTCGCATCTCGAGCACATTCTCGGCGAAGAGAAGGTGCCGTACGACGCCCAGGCGCTGCGCCTGCTCGCGCGCGCGGCCGACGGCTCGATGCGCGACGCGCTCTCGCTGACCGATCAGGCGATTGCCTATTCGGCCAATCAGGTGAATGAAGAAGCGGTGCGCGGCATGCTCGGCGCGCTCGATCAGAGTTACCTGATTCGTCTGCTCGACGCGCTTGCCGATGGCGATGGCGCCGCGGTCCTCACGGTGGCCGACGAGATGGCGTTGCGCAGCCTGTCGTTTTCAACGGCGTTGCAGGATCTGGCGAGTCTGCTGCATCGGGTCGCGTGGGCGCAGTTCGCGCCGTCGTCGGTGCTGGACGAGTGGCCCGAGGCGAGCGATTTGCGCCGCTTCGCAGAAGCGCTCAGCGCCGAACAGGTGCAGTTGTTCTATCAGATCGCGACGATCGGCAGGAGCGAACTGGGTCTCGCGCCCGACGAATACGCCGGCTTCACCATGACGCTGCTGCGCATGCTGGCGTTCGAACCGGCGCCTACGGGCGGCGGCGGTGGGGCGGTGGGTGGCTCGCGTGCGGCTGGCCAGGCAGGGTCGGGTGGCGCGAGGCGCACCGGTGCGCCGGCAGTGGCCGCTGAACGTGGCGCGTCGGGTTCGCCGGCGGTCACGGCTTCGAGCGCCGTGCCGGGAGCTCCGCGGGAGGCGCAATTGAACGTTGCCGCGCCCGTTCGTGAAACACAGTCTCGCGACGCTGCACCGGCTGACAAGGGCGCTGCGGTTCACGCATCGGTCGAATCCGAAACGCGTGCTGCGGAGCACGCCAATAATCCGGTTGAAGCGCGGGCGGCAGTTGGTGGCATTCAAACTGCGCCGGTCAATTCCGCTCAGGGCCCGTCAGCGGAGCGATCTCCTGCCGCGCAACCGGCTGTCGTCGCCGAGTCGGCGGCGGGTGTTGACGAATCGAATTCGGCGCCGACGTCAGTGACTGCCCGAGCACCCGCGTTGGCGCCGTGGGACGACGCGCCCGCCAATCCGGTAGCGAATGGCGTTTCCGCGGGCACTGATCTCAGCGATCCGGCTTCGAATCAAGTATCGGGAATTGCGGGATTCAACGGTGCGGCTTCGAACGATTTTTCCGCAGCTGCGGGCCTTAACGAACCGGCTTCGAATGAAGTCTCCGCGGCCGCAGCGCTCGATGACGCAGCACCCGCGTCTTCACTAAGCGCACCGGCAGCCGCCGCGCTCGCGCGCACGGAGCAAGCTGCCGCGGCGGCGCCGTCGCAAGAGCCGCCGCCCGCAGCCGACTCCGCGCCACGTCGCGCAGGTGGCGCGAGCGCCGCTCTCGACGTCTTGCGCAGCGCCGGTTTGAAGGTGTCCTCGGACCGTGGCCGAGCTTCTGCCGCCACTGCCGCGAAGCCCGCCGCGCCGGCCACGCCGAAACCGGCCGCACCGCGCGTGGTCGTTCCCGTGCCGACGCCGGGCACGCCGCGCCGTGCGCCGCAGCAGGACGCCGCGCCTGCAGCGCCTGCGGCTCGGCCGTCAGCGTCCGCGTCACCGGCCCAGCGTAGTGGCGCCGAGCAGAACGGCTCGTCGGTGCCGCCGTGGGACGATATGCCGCCTGACGAATACATGCCGCTCACGGCCGCGGACGAAGGCTATTACGGCCTGCCGGACGACGGTTACATGCCGGTGTTCGACAGCGGCCCGGACGACGTCCGCGTGAGTGCCGCGCCCACGCCGGCGCCAGTTGTCGATCAACGTCCGCTGCCGCCCGCCGTGCCGCTCGATGCGCTGGGCTTCAAGGGTGACTGGCCGGCGCTCGCCGTCGACCTGCCGCTCAAGGGCATTTCGTATCAGCTTGCGTTCAACAGCGAACTGATGGCGCTCGAAGGCAACACGCTCAAACTGAACGTGCCTGTGCCGCAGTATGCCGAAGCCTCGCAGGTCGCCAAACTGAAAACCGCGCTCGCCGACAGGCTCGGCCAGACTGTCGACGTGCTGGTCGAAGTCGGTCCGGCGCGCCGCACGGCCGCCGCGCATGACGCCGCCCAGCGCGCGCAGCGTCAGCAGGAAGCGGAGCGCGAGATCGGTGCCGATCCGTTCGTGCAGTCACTGATCCGCGAGTTCGGCGCGAGCATCGTGCCCGGCTCGATCCGCCCGATTACTCCGGACGCCGGCTCGAACGGCGCGCCGTCGGTCCACTGATTCGCCGCGCGATACGCCATTACGCGCCCGATTTCCGAATTTCACGCTATCAAGAAGGAGCATGTCCATGATGAAAGGCCAACTCGCCGGGCTGATGAAGCAAGCCCAGCAGATGCAGGAAAACATGAAGAAGATGCAGGAGCAACTCGCGCTGATCGAAGTCGAGGGGCAGTCGGGCGCCGGTCTCGTGAAGGTGACGATGACCTGCAAGAACGACGTGCGCCGCGTGTCGATCGACCCGAGCCTGCTCGCCGACGACAAGGACATGCTGGAAGACCTCGTCGCCGCTGCATTCAACGACGCTGTGCGCAAGGCCGAAGCCACCGCCCAGGAAAAGATGGGCGGCATGACCTCGGGCCTGCCGCTGCCGCCGGGCTTCAAGCTGCCGTTCTGAACGACGCCGCCGCAAGGCGGTGTCCGCGCCGCGACTGCTGTTGCCGCGGCGTGAATCGCGCCACAAAGCGCGAGCGGTGCGTGCTGTCGGTGCCGTAGCGGCTGCCAGCGCCGCTCGCGCTGTGCGCGTGTGCCGGTTTGATCCAACTGGCCGTGGCCTGGCCGAGATGCACCTCGCGCGCACCGGTTCGGGCCGTCGTCGGAATGATTGAAACCGATCGAATTACCCGTATCGCCACCCGTATAGCCGGGCACTACTCACTTCGACGCCGATCCGCATGAAACAACCCTCCGCCTTGTCGGCGCTCGTCGAAGCGCTGCGCGCGCTGCCCGGTGTCGGGCCGAAGTCCGCGCAACGCATGGCGTACCATCTGATGCAGCACGACCGCGAGGGCGCCGAAAAACTCGGCCGCTCGCTGCTGTTCGCCACCGAGCATCTGCAGCACTGCGAGAAGTGCAACACCTTCACCGAAGCGCAGATCTGCGAGGTCTGTCTCGACGAGGAGCGCGATCCCACGTTGCTGTGCGTCGTCGAGACACCCGCCGATCAGATCATGCTCGAGCAGACCATGACCTATCGCGGGCTCTATTTCGTGCTGATGGGACGCCTGAGTCCGCTCGACGGCATCGGTCCGAAGGAGATTCATTTCGACCGGCTCGTCAGACGCGCCTCCGATGGCGTCGTCAAGGAAGTCGTGCTCGCAACCAATTTCACTAACGAAGGCGAGGCGACCGCGCATTACCTCGGGCAGACGCTCAAGGCGCGCGGACTCTCCGTCACGCGTCTCGCACGCGGCGTGCCGGTGGGCGGCGAACTCGAGTATGTCGACGCCGGCACGATTGCCCGCGCAATGCTCGACCGCCGCTCGATGTAGCCCGAGGCATCGGCGGGAACGCAACGCGGCGCGCGCCAGGACCAGAACCAAGGAGACACATGAGCGTCACCCCTGAATCAAACGCGAGCGCCGCGCCTCAGAACAAAACCGGCCCGCTCGCCGGCGTCAAGGTGCTGGAACTGGGCACGCTGATCGCCGGTCCGTTCGCCGCGCGCTTTCTCGGCGAATTCGGCGCCGACGTCATCAAGATCGAAGATCCCAAGGGCGGCGACCCGCTGCGCAAATGGCGCAAGCTCTATCCGGAAGTTGGCGGCACGTCGCTCTGGTGGGCCGTGCAGGCGCGCAACAAGAAATCCGTCACGATCAATCTGAAGGCCGAAGAGGGCAAGGAGATCGTGCGGCGCCTCGCGAAGGAAGCGGATATCGTCGTCGAAAATTTCCGGCCGGGCTTGCTGGAGAAACTCGGTCTCGGCTACGACGTGCTGTCCGCGGAAAACCCCGGACTCGTCATGGTGCGCCTGTCCGGCTACGGGCAGACCGGTCCGTATCGCGACCGGCCTGGCTTCGGCGCAATCGCGGAATCGATGGGCGGCTTGCGTCATATCACCGGCTATCCGGATTTGCCGCCGCCGCGTATCGGTATTTCGATCGGCGATTCGATTGCCGCGCTGCACGGCGTGATCGGCGCGCTGATGGCGCTGCATCACAAGCAGGTGAACGGCGGCAAGGGGCAGGTCGTCGATGTCGCGCTCTACGAGGCCGTCTTCAACATGATGGAGAGCGTGGTGCCCGAATACGGCGTGTACGGCATGGTGCGCGAGCGCACCGGCGCGTCGCTGCCGGGTATCGTGCCGTCCAATACGTATCCGTGCCGCGACGGCAGCATCGTGATCGGCGGCAATAGCGATCCGATCTTCAAGCGCCTGATGATCGCAATCGACCGCGAGGATCTCGCCAACGACCCGGCGCTCGCGCACAACGACGGCCGCGTGCCGCGCACCCAGGAAATCGACGGTGCGATCGCCGCGTGGCTTGCCACGCGCACCATCGACGAAGCCCTCGCCGTGCTGAATGCGGCCGACGTACCGGTGGGCCGCATCTACAGCGTGGCGGACATGTTCACCGATCCGCAGTTCATGGCGCGCCAGATGATCCAGCGCTTCAAGTGGCAGGACGGCCAGGAAATCACGCTGCCGTCGGTCACGCCCAAGCTCTCGGCAACGCCCGGCGAGACGCGCTGGCTGGGCCCGGAACTGGGTGAACATACCGATGAAGTCCTGCAGTCGCTAGGTTATGATTCTGACCATATTGCAAGGTTGCATGCGCAACAAATAGTTTGAGTGTGCACGCCGCGGCAAACAATAAAGCCGAAACAACGGACAACAAAAGTTTGGAGACTCGAGACCATGCAACGGAGAAGCTTTCTCGCCGGTACGGCCGCACTCGCGGGCGCCTCGCTCGCCGCCACACCGCTCGCTTTCGCGCAGGGCAAACCTGAAACCACCAAGGTGGCGATCGCGGTCGGCGGCAAGAACCTGTTTTACTACTTGCCGCTCACCATCGCCGAGCGTCGCAACTACTTCAAGGACGAAGGGCTCGAGGTCGAGATTTCCGACTTCGCCGGCGGCTCGCAGGCGTTGAAGGCGGCGGTTGGCGGCAGCGCGGATGTGGTGTCCGGCGCGTTCGAGCACACCTTGCTGCTGCAGGCGCAAAAACAGATGTTCCGCGAATTCGTCCTGCAGGGACGCGCGCCGCAGATCGTGCTGGCGGTCTCGAAGAAGACCATGCCGAACTACAAATCGATTGCCGATCTGAAGGGCAAGAAAATCGGCGTGACCGCGCCGGGTTCGTCGACCTCGATCATGGCGAGCTTTGTGTTGGCGAAAGCCGGGCTGACCGCGAAAGACGTCGCCTTCATCGGCGTGGGCGCGGGCGCCGGCGCGATCGCCGCGTTGCAGTCGGGGCAGATCGACGCTCTCGCCAATCTCGACCCGGTGATGACCAAGCTCGAACGCACCGGCGAGATTCGCGTCGTGTCGGATACGCGTACGCTCGCCGATACGCGCAGCGTGTTCGGCGGCGATATGCCGGCGGGTTGCCTGTATGCGTCGCAAAGTTTCATCACGAAGAATCCCAATACCACGCAGGCGCTGACCAACGCGATGGTGCGCGCGCTCAAGTGGCTGCAAACGGCGACCGGCAGCGAATTGATCAACACGGTGCCGGAAGGCTATCTGCTCGGCGATCGCGCGGTGTATCTGGACGCGTGGCAGCACGTGAAGGAAGCCATGTCGCCCGACGGCCTGATGCCGGCGGACGGCCCCGCGACCTCGCTGAAGACATTGCAGGCGTTCGACCCGAACGTCCAGGGCAAGCCGATCGATCTGTCGAAGACGTGGACCAACGACTTCGTCAAGAAAGCGCTGAGCACCGTCAAGGCGTGAGCCGGGTGAGGGCGAGCGGGCCGCGAGGCGGCGGCCACCACCTTCGCCGCGCTCGCCGCGGGCCCGTTTGCCATGACGCGATCACACACCGAATCCGATCTTCGAAGCGAGCTGAACGATGACAGTTGCCGCACTGGCGCTCGACAACATCACCTGCACGTTCGCTGCGCGCGACAATCGCGCGCAGCGCTACACCGCGGTGAAGGACACCACCTTGCGCATCGCGCCGGGCGAATTCGTCTCGGTGGTCGGCCCGACCGGCTGCGGTAAATCCACGCTGCTCAATGTCGGCGCGGGCCTGCTGGGTCCGTCGTCGGGCACGGTCAGCGTGTTCGGCGAGCCGCTTCAGGGCATCAACCGGCGCGCCGGTTATATGTTCCAGGCCGATGCGCTGATGCCGTGGCGCTCGGCCATCGACAACGTCATGGCCGGCCTCGCTTTTCATGGCGTGCCGCCCGCTGAAGCACGCGTGAAAGCCGACGAGTGGTTGAAACGCGTCGGCCTCGGCGGTTTCGGCGATCGTTATCCGCATCAACTATCGGGCGGCATGCGCAAGCGCGTCGCGATGGCGCAGACGCTGATTCTCGATCCCGACATCATCCTCATGGACGAGCCGTTTTCCGCGCTCGATATCCAGACGCGTCAGTTGATGGAAAACGAGTTGCTCGACCTGTGGGCGGCCAAACGCAAAGCGGTGTTGTTCATCACGCACGATCTCGACGAAGCGATCTCCATGTCCGACCGCGTGGTGGTGCTGTCCGCCGGGCCGGGCACGCATCCGATCGGCGAATTCACGATCGATCTGCCGCGTCCGCGTGATGTGGCGGAAATCCGCGCGCATCCGCGCTTCGTCGAATTGCATGCGCAGATCTGGAGCGTGCTGCGCGATGAGGTGCTCAAAGGCTATCAACAGCAGCTCACGGCTGTTTAGGCGCGTCACGTCATTGCGTCACGTATGGCGTCATGGGTTGGCGTCCCTGGTAGTGTCCATTAATCGTCGAAGGCAAACCGAGTCATGTGGAAGACGTTGCGCCCGAACCGGGCGAATCTGGTGATCTGGCAATGGCTGCTGCTCGTGCTGTGCTTCGTGCTCTGGTACGTGCTGACCAGTCCGACGCTGTTGCCGGCGTTCTATTTCGACGACCCGAACAAAGCGGCGTTCTTCTTCGGCGAGCCGCAGAAGGTGTTGCAGCGGATCTGGGAGTGGTTCACGGGCGGCGAGATCTATCTGCACCTGTGGATCACGCTGGTCGAAACCGTGCTCGCGTTTACGCTCGGCACCGCGCTCGGACTCGGCGTAGGCCTGTGGCTCGCGTTGTCGCCGCTCGCGAGCGCGCTATTCGATCCGTATATCAAAGCCGCCAACTCGATGCCGCGCGTGATTCTTGCGCCGATCTTCGGTGTGTGGTTTGGCCTCGGTATCTGGTCCAAGGTGGCGCTCGGCGTCACGCTGGTGTTCTTTATCGTGTTCTTCAACGTCTATCAGGGCGTGAAGGAAGTCAGTCCGGTCGTGCTCGCCAACGCGCGCATGCTCGGCGCGAACCGCAAGCAGTTGCTGCGCTTCGTCTACTTGCCGAGTGCGATGAGCTGGGTGTTTTCCAGCTTGCATACTTCAGTGGGGCTGGCGTTCGTCGGCTCGGTGGTGGGGGAGTATCTCGGCTCGGCGCGCGGCGTCGGCTATCTGATTCTGCAGGCCGAAGGCACCTTCGATATCAATACCGTGTTTGCCGGGATCCTCGTGCTGACCGCGTTCGCGCTGGTTCTGGATGCCATCGTCGGTATGGGCGAGCGGCGCTTGATGAAGTGGCAGCCCAAGACGGGCGATACGGAAAAGCTGTAGCTCCGCGAGCGCCAAGTTATGTGGCGCAATGCATGAGCGAAAACGGCGCGCGGGATGGATGCCCGCGCGCCGTTTTTTCTGGGCGCTCGAAGGAACCGCTTGAACGAGCCGCCCGATCAAGCTTCGCTCAAGCGCAGTCTTCGCTTCGACTAAGGCGTCACCACCACCTTCCCGATCACGCGACGTTCAGCCATGTCACGCAGCGCGCGCCCGGTTTCTTCGAGTGAATAACGCGCCGACACATACGGTTTAAGCTTGCCTTCAGCGATCCAGCGGGTCATCTGCTGGAACGCCGCATGATTATGCTGCGGCTCGCGCTTCGCAAAGTCACCCCAGAACACGCCGACCAGGCTCGCGCCTTTGAGCAGCGTCAGGTTGAGCGGCAGCTTCGGAATCTCGCCGTTCGCAAAGCCAACCACGAGATAACGCCCACGCCAGCCGATGCTGCGGAACGCCGGCTCCGCATACACGCCGCCGACGGGGTCGTAGATCACATCCGGGCCTTTCCCGTCGGTGAGCGCCTTGATGCGCTCGCGCAGATCCTCGGTGCTGTAGTTGATGGTGGCGTCCGCGCCGTGCTTGACGCAGGTCGCAAGTTTCTCGTCGCTCGATGCCGCTGCGATCACGCGCGCGCCGAGCGCCTTGCCGATCTCCACGGCCGCGAGTCCAACGCCGCCGGCCGCACCCAGCACCAGCATCGTCTCGCCGGGCTGCAATGCACCGCGATCGACCACGGCGTGATGCGAGGTGCCGTACGCCAACGTGAAGGCCGCCGCCAGTTCGAACGGAACACCGTCCGCCAACGGCACGCAGGCGCTGACCGGCGCCAGCGCCTGTTCCGCGAAACCGCCCTGACCGGTGAAGGCGACCACGCGCGAGCCTGGCTTGAACTGCGTGACGTCCGCGCCCACCGCGCGCACCACGCCCGCGACTTCCGAGCCGGGCGTAAAGGGCAGGGGCGGTTTGAACTGGTACTTGTTCTCGATGATCAGCACGTCGGGAAAGTTGACGGCTGCGGCTTTGACGTCGATTACGACGTGGCCCGGCGGTGCTTCGAGGTCGGGCAGGTTTTCGACGACCAGGCTCTCCGGCGGCCCATATTGATTACAGCGAATCGCGCGCATCGTGTCTCCATGTCGATCAGGGGTTCGCAAGTATTCTGAGTCTAAAGCAATCAGCACGATCGTGCGTTTTTACTGTCTTGCCTGCGCTCATCGGGACGGTTGTCGGGTGATCGATGCGCGTGCGGCAAACGACTCGCGCGGGGTAAGCGCGATTCCCGCGCGTGCGCATTGCATACCGCATGCGCATGGGCCGCCGTGTCGTTCGCGCGTCTTCTTTCCTCGGTTACAATCGCCGCATGCGAATCCTACTCAGCAATGACGACGGTTATCTGGCGCCCGGCCTTGCCGCGCTTTACGAAGCGCTCAAGCCGATCGCGGACGTCACCGTGATGGCACCCGAACAGAATTGCAGCGGCGCGTCGAATTCCTTGACGCTCTCGCGGCCGCTCTCGGTACTGCGTTCGGCCAATGGTTTCTACTACGTGAACGGCACGCCCACCGACTCGGTGCACATCGCGCTCACGGGCATGCTCGACCATACGCCGGACCTGGTGGTCTCGGGCATCAACAACGGTCAGAACATGGGCGAAGACACGCTCTATTCCGGCACCGTCGCCGCCGCCACCGAGGGGATCATGTTCGGTGTGCCGGCCATCGCGTTCTCGCTGGTCGATAAAGACTGGGTGCATCTCGAAGACGCCGTGCGCGTCGCCACCGAAATCGTCGCCCATTATCTCGAGCAGCCGTTGCCGGGACATCCGCTTCTAAACGTCAACATTCCGAATTTGCCCTACGAGCAGCTCGGCGACTGGCAGATTACGCGTCTCGGCAAGCGGCATCCGTCGCAGCCGGTGATCCGGCAAACCAATCCGCGCGGCGAACCGATCTACTGGATCGGGCCGGCGGGCAGCGCGCGCGACGCGAGCGAAGGCACCGACTTTCACGCCGTCGCCAACGGCCATGTGTCGATCACGCCGCTGCAGCTCGACTTGACCCACACGCAAATGCTGCCCGCAGCGCGCGACTGGGTGCGCGCCGGCAGCGGCGCTTCATGACGAACGAGCGCGCCAAGCGCTTTCCGCTCGGCCTCGAGGACCTGGTGCGGGAACCGCGCCGGGCCGAAGGGCGCCCGGGCGAAATACGCGCGGCGACGCTGGCTGCGAGCGCGGCGCTGAACGCACGTCCGCAAGCCGCGAAGAACGCGTCGCTTGGTTCCACGGGTCAATCCCAATCGAAGCAACAGGCGAGGTCGCACACCGCGGCGCACGCGAAGCCGCAAGCCAAGCCCTCGGCGGCAACGCCGCCAAAGCCGCTGGCCGCGTCTTCCGCCAAAGCGCCGGCGAGCGCACCAGTGAAAGCGCCAATGAAAGCGCCGGCCAAGGTCGCCGTGCCGAATTCGACTGCGCGCCCCGCGTCGCAGCCGGCGCCGGCCAAGCCTGCCACCCGCTCAACCGAGCGCAGTGCCGCGCCGAACGTCGCGTTGAGCGGCGCGATGAGCGGCGCATTGGCGCTGACTTCGGAACGGGTTCGCGAACGGATGGTCGAACGCCTGCGTGCGAACGGCGTGACCGATCAGCGCGTGTTGAACGCGATGTCGGTGGTGCCGCGCCACATGTTCGTCGATCCGGGTCTGGCGGCTCAGGCCTATGAAGATGCCGCATTGCCGATCGGCCATCACCAGACGATTTCCAAGCCCTCGGTCGTCGCCCGCATGATCGAACTGGCCGCCGCCGGCCGCACGCTGAATAACGTGCTGGAAATCGGCACCGGCTGCGGTTATCAGGCGGCCGTGCTGAGCCAGGTCGCGCGCGAGGTGTACTCGATCGAACGTATCAAGCCGCTGTCGGAGCGCGCGAAGACAAACTTGCGCCCGCTGCGCATTCCGAACATCCGCCTGCACTACGGCGATGGGCGGCTCGGTTTGCCGTCGGCGGGACCGTTCGACGCGATTGTGATCGCCGCGGCGGGGCTCGACGTACCGCAAGCCTTACTTGAACAACTCGCGATCGGCGGCCGTCTGGTCGCGCCGGTCGGCTCGCAGGACGGCCAGAACCAGGTGCTGACTCTGGTCGAGCGCCTCGGACCCGCGCAGTGGCGCGAGTCGCGGCTTGATCGCGTTTTCTTTGTACCCTTAAAATCCGGAGTGATTTGACACCGATGAGTATGTTGCGCGCGATGCAAAGAACCAGACTGAATGCCCCCATGACCGTAACCCAGCGCAGCGTGTGCGTGCTCGCCTTGTCCCTGTTGATGACGGCCTGTGCATCCCGGCTCGACCAGGCGCCGGTCGTCGACCGCTCCGGCGGCGGCACGCTCAGCACGCAAGCAGCGCAGCCGGCCGTGCCGCTCGGTCCGCCGCCGCCGGGCTACTATCGCGTGAAGCCGGGCGACACGCTGTATCGGATCGCGCTGGAGAACGGCCAGAACTACCGCGACATTTCGGCCTGGAACAATCTGACCAACCCGAATCAGATCGAAGTCGACCAGTTGTTGCGTGTCGTACCGCCGGGTGCGAACACCGCGGCGCTCACGCCGGGTGTCTCGACCGCGCCGATCGGCGGCAGCGCTTCGGTGCAGAGCGCGCCGCTCGGCAGCACGGCGCCGGCCACGGGTGCGACCGCGGGTGTCGCGGCACCGCCGCTCTACGGGTCGGCCGCCAACAACGCGTCGTCGGCGCCGCCGGCCAACCCGGGCGCGGCGAGCGACTCGAACACCGGTGCATCCGGCAACGTGGCGTTCGCCTGGCCGGTGCGTGGGCCGCTGCTCGGCACCTTCAACGACTCGACCAACAAGGGCGTGAATATCGGCGGCGCCGCGGGTGATGCGGTGAAGGCGTCGGCGGATGGTCGCGTGGTTTATGCCGGAAATGGGCTGCGTGGTTACGGTAATCTCATTATCATCAAGCATGATGCAACTTATCTCACCGCGTATGCACACAACCGCTCTTTGATGGTAAAAGAGGGGGATGCGGTGACGAAGGGGCAGAAGATCGCTGAGATGGGCAATAGCGATTCCGACCGCGTGATGTTGCATTTCGAAGTTCGCCGGCAGGGTAAACCTGTCGACCCACTGAAGTATTTGCCGCCGCAATAAGCGATACGACCATGCCGAAATCGAAGCGCCCGCCGCAGCAAGCCGAGTCTGAGACGATCAGCCACGCTATGTCCGCTTCGGTGGATGAAAGCGGCGCTTCGGAAGTGGAAGAGGAGATCGCGGAAGAGCGCGATCTCGACGAACGCCAGGGCGGCGCGGATGAAGGCGGTGACGCCCGCGAAAGCGCGAGCGAGGCGGCCCCGGACGCGGACGATTTCCGCGCGCTGTTGCAAGCCGAGCTGACGGCCGACACGATCCAGCACTACCTGAACCGTATCAGCGTCAAGCCGCTTCTGACTGTCGAGGAAGAGCAGAAGTATTCGCGTCTTGCCAAGGCGGGCGAGTTCGAGGCGCGGCAGGTCATGATCGAGCGCAATTTAAGGCTCGTTGTCAGCATTGCGAAGGGTTACCTGAACCGCGGCGTGCCGTTGCTCGATCTGATCGAGGAAGGCAATCTCGGACTGATGCACGCGATCGAGAAATTCGATCCGACGCGCGGCTTCCGGTTTTCTACCTATGCGACCTGGTGGATTCGCCAGAGTATCGAGCGCGCGATCATGAACCAGGCGCGCACCGTCCGTTTGCCGGTGCACGTAATCCGTGAACTCAATCAGGTGCTGCGCGCCAAGCGCCATCTGGAAAAGAATTCGATGAACTCGGGCGAAGCCGCCGAGCGCCGCGACGCCAGCATCGACGACATTGCCTATCTGACCGGCAAGACCACCGACGAAGTGACGGACATTCTCGCGTTGAACGAGCACACCGCTTCGCTGGACGCGCCGCTCGATCTCGATCCCGCGAGCAGCCTGCTCGATCTGCTGTCAGACGATCAGAGCCAGTCGCCGGATGCCGAAGTGCAGCACCGCGAACTGGAAACGCTCACGCGCGCGTGGCTGGCACGGCTGTCCGACAAGCATCGGCATGTGATCGAGCGCCGCTTTGGCCTGAATCACATCGAACCCGCCACGCTCGAAGAGCTGGCCGACGAAATGGGCCTCACGCGCGAGCGTGTGCGCCAGATCCAACAGGAAGCGCTCGTGCGCTTGAAGCGCTTCTTTGCCTCCAACGGTGTTCGGAAGGACGCCGTTCTATAACCTGATGACACCGATTCTTGTTTTCGACATCGAGACCATTCCCGATGTCGCCGGCATTCGCCGCCTCGAAGATTTGCCCGCCGACCTGAGCGACGCCGAAGTCGCCGAGCATGCGTTCGCCGCGCGCCGCGAAAAAACCGGCGGCGATTTCCTGCCGCACCATCTGCAACGGATTGCGGCAATTTCCTGCGTGTTCCGCGACAACAACGGCTTCCGCGTGCGCTCGCTCGGCAGGCTGGAAGACGGCGAGGCGGCGCTCGTGCAGTCGTTTTATCGCGTGATCGAGAAGTACACGCCGCAGCTCGTGTCGTGGAACGGCGGCGGCTTCGACCTGCCGGTGTTGAACTACCGAGCCTTGGTCAACGGCATTCCCGCCTACAAGTTCTGGGATCTCGGCGAGGACGACCGCGAGTTCAAGTGGAACAACTACATCAGCCGCTATCACGCGCGTCACACGGATCTGATGGACGTGCTCGCCATGTACCAGGCGCGCGCCAACGCGCCGCTCGACGCGCTCGCCAAGATGTGCGGCTTCCCCGGCAAGATGGGCATGGACGGCAGCCAGGTGTGGCACGCGTACCAGGAAGGGCGTATCGAGGAAATCCGCAATTACTGCGAGACCGACGTCGTCAATACGTACTTGCTCTATTGCCGCTTCCAGTTGATCCGCGGCGCGTTTTCACCCGCGGAGTATGCTGACGAGATCAACCTCGTCAAGAACGCGCTGGCGCTGGAAACGGCGCCGCAATGGGCCGAATATCTAGCGGCATTCGATCAGTAAGCCGCTCGCGGACGAGCCATGATGGAGTTCCGCGGGCGAAGAGAGCAGTGAGGCCGCCGCAGCCGTTCGCTCCAAAGGCACGAAAGGCTTGCAAGGTACGAGACGGCGTGAGGCGCGTTCGTCTCCGTCTCCCGCCGCCACCGCCGTTATCGTGGCTAATGTGTCTGGCGGCCATTCCCGCCGCGCCGGATGATGGCCACGCGCGGCGCTTCGTCTACAATCTCGCCTTTCCCCCAAGTTTGTCAGGAAGTAGCAGGTGTCCCGAACTGCCCCCCAACGCCGCGCGCCGAAGCGCCACAAGACGCCTCCGCCCGCGCCGGCACACGTCGTTACCGGCAACGAGCCGGTCATTGAAATCGTTTCGCTCGATATGGAAGCGCGCGGCGTTGGCCGCACCGAGACCGAAGACGGCTCGCCCGGCAAGGTGATTTTCGTCGAAGGTGCGCTGCCGGGCGAACGCGTAAGCTACTCGACGCATCGCAGCAAGCCGAAATTCGAGCAGGCCGAAGTGGTTCAGGTATTCCGCGAGAGCGTGATCCGCACCAAGCCGAAATGCACGTACTTCGATATCTGCGGCGGCTGTTCGATGCAGCATCTGGACATTCGCGCGCAGGTGGCCGTCAAGCAGCGCGTGCTCGAAGACAATCTCCAGCATCTCGCCAAACTGCGCCCGGAAACGGTGTTCCGGCCGATTCACGGTCCGTCCTGGGGTTATCGCTACCGTGCGCGTCTGGCAGTGCGCTTCCTGCCGGAAAAAGGCGGCATGCGGATCGGCTTCCACGAGAAGAAGAGCAGCTACATTGCCGACATGAAAACCTGCGAAGTGCTGCCGCCGCACGTGTCGGCCATGCTGATGCCGCTGCGCTTCATGGTTCGCAAGCTGTCGATCTACGACCGCATGCCGCAGCTCGAACTGGCGGTCGGTTCGTCGGTGACGGCGTTGGTGGTGCGCAATCTCGAACCCATCACAGCAGCGGACGAGCAGGTGCTGCGCGATTTCGCCGACGAGCACAAGGTGCAGTTCTGGCTGCAGCCGGGCGGCCCGGACACGGTCACGCCGTTCTATCCGCTCGACGTGGAGCTCGACTACACGCTGCCGGAGTACGGCATTCGCATGCCGTTCAAGCCGACCGACTTCACCCAGGTGAATCACGCCATCAACCGCGTGCTGGTGAGCCGCGCGCTGCGTCTGCTGGCGCCGGCGCGCACCGATCGCGTGCTCGATCTGTTTTGCGGGATCGGCAACTTCACGCTGCCGCTCGCGCGGATCTCGAAGGAAGTGATGGGCATCGAAGGCAGCGAGGTGCTGACTTCGCGTGCGCTCGCCAATGCCGAACTGAATGGCGTGGCGGGGCATACGTCGTTTGCGTGCCGCAACCTGTTCGAAGTCACCGCCGACGACCTGCGCGCGCTCGGCCACTTCGACAAGTTCCTCATCGACCCGCCGCGCGAAGGCGCGCTGGCCGTCGCCAAGGCGCTGGCTGAGATCGCGCAGAGCGGCAACGGGCCGCTGCCGAAGCGCATCGTCTACGTGTCGTGCGCGCCGGCGACGCTCGCGCGCGACGCCGGTCTGCTCGTGCACGAAGCGGGCTACCGGCTGGTGGGCGCGGGCGTGGTGAACATGTTCCCGCATACGTCGCATGTGGAGTCGATCGCGTTGTTCGAGCGGGACTGACGAGCGCGCCTGGTTGCGTCGGCGCTGCGCGGCAGCGCGACGGCCTAAGGCAGCGTAAGGCAGAGGCAAAAGGCAGCGCACAAACAAAAACGCCACGACCGAAGTCGTGGCGTTTTTTTATTCCTGCTGCTTTTCAGTACGCGGCGCGGCTTAGAACTGCCACCACGACTTTTCCGTACCCGGCCTTGCATGACCCGTGATGTACGGGCTGTCAGGGAAGGTGCCGGCCAGCACGCGCTTCGTGTCGTCGGCCAGTTGCGGCTGATTCAGCTTCTGATACGACAGCATCATGATATGCAGTGCGTCTTCAATCGCCGGCGCGTTCTTGTATTGCGTGAGTGCCAGTTGCGCGCGATTGATCGCGGCGACATAAGCGCCGCGGCGGTAGTAATAATCCGCCGCGTGGACTTCGTGCGACGCCAGCGCGTTCACGATATAGCGCATGCGTTGTGCTGCGTCCGGCGCATACTTGCTGTTCGGGTACTTGTCCACGACGATCTTGAAGGCGTCGTACGATTCGCGCAGCGACTTCGGATCGCGCTCGCTCATGTCCTGGCCGGAGAAGCGGCCGAACAGACCGAGGTCGTCGTTGAAGTGGATCATGCCCTTCAGGTAGTACGCGTAAGCGATGTCCGGATGATCCGGGTGCAGCTGGATGAAGCGGTCGATCGCCTGGTCGGCGGCGGCGTTTTCATTGTCTTTCCAGTTGCAGTAAGCGACATTGATCTGTGCCTGCTGGGCGAAGTGGCCGAACGGATCGCGCCCCTCGAGCATTTCGAAGTACTTGGCGCACTTGCCGTAATCACCACCGGACAAGGCGTCGTTCGCCTCCGTATATAATTTGTTGTTGTTCCACGTTGCCGTTTCGTCGGTCTTCTCCGGCAGGCCGTGGCAAGCCGCGACAACCGCGACGGCTGCGGCACACGCAATGTATCCGGCCACTTTCCGGGCCGCCTTCTTGATGGCCGCCAAATTGATCGCCGCTTTAGTGATGGTGTTCAAGGCTCGCATTTTCCAGTCTAGCTTTACGTCCAGGTGACCCAGACTCAATGACCCGCTCAAATACTCCAGGTGCCGCAACCGGCGCCGGGAATAGCAACAAAGATTATAGCGTAAGCGCTGACCCCTCCGACGCGTTGGGCGTCGATTCCCTCGACGACGATCTCGGCAGCGACGCGCTCGGCGCCGCGGCCGTGTCCAGCCTTGTGCCGACGGTCGCGAACCGCGTGACGGACGAGACGCCGCGCAGCGTCGTCGTGCCCGACGAACTGGCCGGCGAGCGCCTCGACAAGGTGCTCGCGCGGGTCTTCCCCGAGTTCTCGCGCAACCGTCTGCAGAGCTGGATCGAAGCCGAGCGCGTGCGGATCGACGGCAAGCCCGCGAAAATCCGCCAGCCGGTGCCGCTCGGCGCGACCATCGAACTCGTGCCCGATCTGCTGCCCGAGCAGCTCGCGTTCACGCCGGAGCCGGTGCCGCTCGAGATCGTTTATGAAGACGACACGCTGGTGGTCATCAACAAGCCGGCCGGTATGGTCGTGCATCCGGCCGCCGGCAACTGGAGCGGCACGCTGCTCAACGGACTGCTGTATCGCTATGGAGACGCTGCCGCGGGCCTGCCGCGCGCCGGCATCGTGCACCGTCTCGACAAGGAAACCTCCGGCCTGATGGTGGTGGCGCGCACGCTCGAGGCGCAGACCGACCTCGTGCGCCAGTTGCAAGCGCGCACGGTGAAGCGCCGTTATCTCGCGCTGGTGTGGGGCAACATGCCCGAAGAAGGCACGATCGACGCGCCGATCGGCCGCGATCCGCGCGAGCGCACCCGCATGGCGGTGGTGACGAGCGCGTCGGGCAAGCCCGCGCGCACGCATTTCCGGCGTGTCGATTCGGCGATCTGGGAGCGCCAGCCGGTGACCGCGATTCATTGCGATCTCGAGACCGGCCGCACTCATCAGATTCGCGTGCATTGCGCGCACATCGGCCATCCGCTGCTCGGCGATCCGATTTACGGGCGCGCGCGCGGCAAGCGTTCGGTCACGCCGCTGCCTGGCGGTTTCGCGCGCCAGGCGCTGCATGCATGGCGGCTCGGCCTGATTCATCCGCAGACCGGCCGCACGATGCAGTGGCGTGCCGACGTGCCGGAAGACATGCAGGCGCTGTCGGCGGCGCTCGGTCTCGGCCGCGACGACGCAGGCGAGTTCGACGAGACGTACTACGAAGAAGACGACTACGACGCGTCGTTCGACGAGGACGGCGATGAAGGCGCACTCGACCACGACGAACACGACAGTGCAGATGACCACGACCACGAACACGACGAGGACGATCACGCATGAGTGCGCCCGAGCTGAGCTTTGCCGATGTCGTGCAACCCGCATGGAATGTGTCGCCGCGCGTGCGCGCGCTCGTCACCACGCGTAACGGCGGCGTGAGCGAACCGCCGTTCGGCCGCTGGCACAACGGCGCGGATTTGCCCGGCGGCCTGAACCTGGGCATGAAGTCCGGCGACGATCCGGCCGCGGTCGCCACCAATCGTGAACGTCTGCTGAAGCTGGCCGGCGTGAGCGAGGCGGCGTGGCTCGAACAGATTCACGGCGCCGGCATCGTGCGCGCGGAAGAGGTGATCGCATCGGCACGCGTGAGCGGTGGGCCGACGCGCGCCGATGCGAGCGTCACCGATCGTCCTGGCAGCGTGTGCGTCGTGATGGTGGCCGATTGCATGCCGGTGCTGTTGTGCGACGAGGCGGGCCGCGCGGTCGGCGCGGCGCACGCGGGGTGGCGCGGACTGGCGGCGGGCATCGTAGAACAGACTGCGCAGCGCGTCGCCGAACTCGCGCAGGTGCAGGCGAGTGCATTGCATGCCTATCTCGGTCCCTCGATCGGACCCGACGCCTTCGAAGTCGGCCCAGATGTGCGTGACGCGTTCATGAACGGCGTGGGCGGCGCGCAACGCGATGCCACGGCAAACGCATTCGTCGAGCATCCGCAGAATCCGGGCAAATATCTCGCCGATCTCCCGGCGCTGGCGCGTTTGCGGCTGCAGCGGCTCGGCGTGACAAAGATTGTCGGCGGCGACCTCTGCACGGTCACGCTGCGCGAGCGTTTCTACTCCTATCGCCGCGACCGCGAGACCGGCCGCATGGCCGCACTCATCTGGCTGGACGATCAGGCGCAGTCGATCGCGGACTAGTCCTGCTCGCGACGCCGCCCCGCGCGGCGCTCTTGCTGTCAATGCAGAAGACACACACCGGCACACGCGAATGACGTTCGGCGAGGTCGACGTCATCGTGCCGGCAGGCTACGTCAGAGCATTGCCGCGGCATTCTTACGAGCACGCGTATGAGGGTTTATTGGGAGACGCCGCATGTGTTTTTGCTGCGCTGCCGGAATTGCCTGCGATGCGTGAATCTGCCGCAGAAACTGTTCGCAGACGAACGGATAAGTGCGCATAAACCTATGCAATATGGGAGCTTTTTTCGTTCGCGGCTGCGTTGAATCTCCCATGGCCCAAAAGCGCGATCTGCTACACAGGGAAAACGATAATTAAAAAACTATCGCACTGCGGCAAAATCGGGAACAAGCATTGACATGCCTTGCGATGGGGAGCAAGAATGTTCCTCACGGATCCTCGTACAAGGGACAGGGCGTGACGAGGTCGCGAGCAATTGCTCACGTGCGCACGAACCTGCCTCTCAACCCGTCCGCAAGGACTTACCGGTCAAAAGCAGGCATGGCAGCATCACATACCTCAGCTTCCCCCAAGACGGACTCCTCGACGGAGAACACGCAGCAGGCCGGTACGAGCGGTGCAGCGCCGGCCCCAGGGATGCAGCAGCTGTTCGACGCCTGGATGGGCGCCTGGCGCTCGCTTGGCACGCCACCCGGCGGCAACGGCATGCCTTTCCCAATGCCTCAAATGCCGCTGCCCATGCCGTTCCAGATACCGCAAGCGGGTCTGCCGCAAATGCCGTCGTTTCCCGGCATGCCGGACTTCAGCAAACTGGCGGCCGGAGCAATGCCGGCCATGCCGTCTTTCGCCGGTCTGAACATACCGAGTGCAGCCATTCCCTCCGAGCGACTGCAGAAGCTGCAGGCTGACTATTCGCGCGAGGCAATGGAGTTGATCCAGCAAGCCACCACGTCCGCAACCAAAGCGCCCGAACTCAAGGATCGCCGCTTCAGTTCCGACGCATGGAGTGCGGCGCCGGCCTACGCATTCACTGCCGCCTGGTATCTGTTGAACGCGCGCTATCTGCAGGAAATGGTCGACGCGCTCGACACGGAACCCAAGGTGCGTGAGCGTATCCGTTTCGCTGTCCAGCAGTGGACCGCGGCGGCGTCGCCGAGCAACTTCTTCGCCCTGAATCCGGAAGCGCAGAAGACCTTGCTGGACAGCAAGGGCGAGAGCTTGCGCCAGGGCGTGATGAACCTGCTCACCGACTTGCAGCGCGGCAAGATTTCGCAGACCGACGAATCGGGTTTCGTGGTCGGCGACAATCTCGCGAACACCGAAGGCTCGGTGGTGTTCGAAAACGATCTGATGCAGGTGATCCAGTACAAGCCGCGCACGGCGACCGTGCGCGAACGGCCGCTGCTCATCGTGCCGCCTTGCATCAACAAGTTCTACATTCTCGATCTGCAACCGGAGAATTCGCTGGTTGCCCACGGACTCGATTCGGGGCATCAGGTGTTCCTGATTTCGTGGCGCAACGCGGATCAATCCATCGCGCATAAGACGTGGGACGACTATATCGGCGAAGGCGTGCTCACCGCCATTGAGACGGTGAGCAAAATCAGCGGTCGCGAGCAGATCAATACGCTCGGCTTCTGTGTGGGCGGCACGATGCTCGCCACGGCGCTGGCGGTGGCCGCGGCGCGCGGCGAACATCCGGCTGCGTCCATGACGCTGCTCACCGCCATGCTCGATTTCTCGGACACGGGCGTGCTCGACGTGTTCGTCGACGAGGCGCATGTGCAGATGCGCGAGCAGACCATCGGCGGCAAGAACGGTACGGCGCCAGGGCTGATGCGCGGCATCGAGTTCGCCAACACGTTCTCGTTCCTGCGGCCGAATGATCTGGTGTGGAACTACGTCGTCGACAATTACCTCAAAGGGCGCACGCCGGTTCCGTTCGATCTGCTCTACTGGAACAGCGACTCGACCAGCCTGCCGGGCCCGATGTACGTCTGGTATTTGCGCAATACGTACCTCGAAAATCGTCTGCGCGAGCCGGGTGCGTTGACCACCTGCGGCGAGCCGGTCGACCTGTCGAAGATCGACGTGCCCACCTTCATTTACGGGTCACGCGAGGACCATATCGTGCCGTGGCAAACGGCGTACGCGTCGGTGCCGCTGCTCAGCGGGCCGTTGAAGTTCGTGCTCGGCGCATCGGGCCACATTGCCGGCGTGATCAATCCGCCCGCGAAGAAAAAGCGCAATTTCTGGATGCTGGAAGGCGACGTCAAAACGCTGCCGGAGAATGCCGAGGAATGGCTCGATCAGGCGACCGAAGTGCCTGGCAGCTGGTGGCCCGAATGGACCACGTGGCTCGATCAGCACGGCGGCAAGAAGGTGAAGCCGCGGGCCTCTGCAGGCTCGGCGGAATTCCCGGTGATCGAGCCGGCGCCCGGACGCTATGTACGGCAACGGGAGTAGGTTCGAGCTTGCTTCACAGCGCGGTCCTTTGCGCTGTGAACGAGCGTCCGGCTGAGCTGGCGCGCTGAGTTGGCGCGCTGAGTTGACGCGTGATCCTGGCGCATAAGCAGAAGCAACGAGATTTTTAACTTGACGGGCTGCGGCGCATTTGGCCGACTCGCCCGGAGGATATGGAAATGACTGATGTTGTGATCGTATCGGCCGCCCGTACGGCAGTTGGCAAATTTGGTGGGTCGCTGGCGAAGATCGCCGCGCCCGATCTCGGCGCCACGGTGATTCGCGCGGTACTCGAGCGAGCAGGGCTGAAGCCCGAGCAGGTGAGCGAAGTGATCCTGGGTCAGGTGCTGACGGCAGGCTCGGGCCAGAATCCGGCGCGTCAGTCGCTGATCAAGGCGGGCTTGCCGAACGCCGTGCCCGCCATGACGATCAACGTGGTGTGCGGCTCGGGCCTGAAGGCCGTGATGCTCGCGGCCAACGCGATCATCGCGGGCGACGCCGATATCGTGGTGGCCGGCGGTCAGGAAAACATGAGCGCGGCGCCGCACGTGCTGCCGGGCTCGCGCGACGGTTTCCGCATGGGTGACGCGAAGCTGGTCGACTCGATGATCGTCGACGGCCTGTGGGACGTCTACAACCAGTACCACATGGGCGTGACGGCGGAAAACGTCGCCAAGGAATACGGCATCACGCGCGAGCAGCAGGACGCGTTCGCGGCGCTGTCGCAGAACAAGGCGGAAGCCGCGCAGAAAGCGGGCCGTTTCGACGACGAAATCGTGCCGGTCGAGATTCCGCAACGCAAGGGCGAGCCGCTGCGTTTCGCCACCGACGAGTTCGTGCGCCATGGCGTGACGGCTGAATCGCTCTCGAGCCTGAAGCCGGCTTTCTCGAAGGAAGGTTCGGTCACGGCGGCCAATGCGTCGGGTCTGAACGACGGCGCGGCGGCGGTGCTGGTGATGTCGGCGAAGAAGGCGGAGGCGCTCGGCCTCAAGCCGCTCGCGCGCATCAAGGCGTACGCCACCTCGGGTCTGGATCCGAAAGTGATGGGCATGGGCCCGGTGCCGGCTTCGCGCCGTTGTCTCGAACGCGCGGGCTGGACGCCGGCCGATCTGGACCTGATGGAAATCAACGAAGCGTTCGCCGCGCAGGCATGTGCAGTGAATCAGCAGATGGGCTGGGACACGTCGAAGATCAACGTGAACGGCGGCGCGATTGCGATCGGCCATCCGATCGGCGCGTCCGGCTGCCGGATTCTCGTCACGCTGCTGCACGAAATGCAGAAGCGCGATGCGAAGAAGGGTTTGGCGTCGCTGTGTATCGGCGGCGGCATGGGTGTGGCGCTGGCGCTTGAGCGCGCTTGAGTATCGCCGCGTGACCGACACCACAGGCGTCGGTCACGTGGCAAACGGAGCGTTGCCGCGCGCGTCACGCGCGCGGTCAGCGGTGGCCTCGTCGGCCGGTCGCCCGGCGGCTGCGGAGATGAAGCACAGACGAGGGAAGAGGCGGCCGGTCGGTGCCTCGAAAACGATAACGGAGTGTAGTTTATGACACAGCGAATTGCGTACGTAACGGGCGGGATGGGTGGCATCGGCACGAGCATTTGCCAGCGGCTGCACAAAGAGGGCTTCAAGGTCGTCGCGGGCTGCGGCCCGAATTCGCCGCGCCGGGTGAAGTGGCTCGAAGAGCAGAAGGCGCTGGGCTTCGATTTCATCGCGTCCGAAGGCAACGTCGGCGATTGGGAGTCGACCAAGAACGCGTTCGACAAGGTCAAGGCCGAAGTCGGCGAGATCGACGTGCTGGTGAACAACGCGGGCATTACGCGCGACGTCGTGTTCCGCAAGATGACCCACGAAGACTGGACGGCGGTGATCGACACCAACCTGACCAGCCTCTTCAACGTCACCAAGCAGGTGATCGACGGCATGGTCGAGCGTGGCTTTGGCCGCATCATCAACATTTCGTCGGTGAACGGCCAGAAGGGCCAGTTCGGCCAGACCAACTACTCGACCGCGAAGGCCGGCATTCACGGTTTCACGATGTCGCTGGCGCAGGAAGTGGCCACCAAGGGCGTGACGGTCAACACCGTGTCGCCGGGCTACATCGGCACCGATATGGTCAAGTCGATCCGCCCCGACGTGCTGGAAAAGATCATCGCGACGATTCCGGTGCGCCGTCTGGGTCAGCCGCAGGAAATCGGCTCGATCGTGGCATGGCTGGCATCGGAAGAATCGGGTTTCTCCACGGGTGCTGATTTTTCGCTGAACGGCGGATTGCATATGGGCTGAGTCACGGGCGCGCCGCTCACGAGGCGGCGTGCTTCGGCTCAGATGGTTCGGCGGCGTCTCGATTGCGCGATGACCAGATTGCGCAGCCGGTATGACGCCGTTTCCGCGCTCGACTTGCGCTCAAAGGCGTTACATGACCACTACTACAAAGAAAACAGCCGAACGACTGATCAAGAAATATCCGAATCGTCGGCTCTACGATACCGAGACAAGCACGTACATCACGCTGACGGACGTCAAACAGCTCGTGTTGGATCAAGAGGATTTCAAGGTCATCGATGCGAAGAGCAACGAGGATCTGACGCGCGCCATCCTGTTGCAGATCATTCTCGAAGAGGAAAGCGGCGGCTTGCCGATGTTCTCGTCGTCGATGCTCTCGCAGATCATCCGTTTCTACGGTCATGCGATGCAGGGCATGATGGGCACGTATCTGGAAAAGAACATCCAGGCATTCATCGACATTCAGGCGAAGCTCGCCGACCAGTCGAAGAATCTGTACGAAGGCAAGGCCATGAATCCCGAGGTCTGGTCGCAGTTCATGAACATGCAGGCGCCGATGATGCAGGGCATGATGACCAGCTACATCGAACAGTCGAAGAACATGTTCGTGCAGATGCAGGAGCAGATGCAGAATCAGGCGAAGTCGATGTTCGCTACTTTCCCGTTTACGCCAGGTGGTCCGGTCAACGTGGCCGGTGCCGGCAATGTACCGGCTACTCCGCAGGGTAATCCGGAGCCGGAGAAGAAGTAAGGGCGGGGGCTCAAGCTAGTGGTGTTTCCACGCGTCGGGGCGCCATACGGGGCCACCCGGGGCCACCGCCCTTAACAGGTGAGTAACGGCGCAGCCTGCGCGCCGATGCGGAGGGCACGGCTGCGACCGTAAGGCGCCGGCGCGGTACAATCGGCGGCTGCGTGTGTGGGGCATTTTCTTCGGAGAGGGCGCTCTGGCCGCCGACTCCCCCCATTCCCACGGTCGATCTCATGTTTCATCACTGCCCCAGTCGCCCTCTGGAAACCCACCGCCTCCCGGCGCCCGTTTCCCCATGAGCCGCCTCTTCCTCGCCCCCATGGAGGGGCTCGCTGACTACGTATTGCGCGACGTGCTGACCGGCATGGGCGGATTCGACGGATGCGTGTCCGAGTTCGTCCGGGTGACGGGCTCTTTGCTTCCCGGCCGGGTCTACGAAAGGGAAGCCCCCGAAGTGCTCGACGGCGCCTACACCCGCGCCGGTACGCCGATGGTGATCCAGTTGCTCGGCAGCGATCCCGAATGGATGGCGCTGAATGCCGCGCATGCGGCCACCTTGTCACCGCACGGCATCGACCTGAACTTCGGCTGTCCCGCCAAGGTGGTCAATCAGCACGGCGGCGGTGCCATGCTGCTGGCCGACCCTGAACAACTGAACCGGATCGTGTCGTCGGTTCGGGCCGCTGTGCCTGCCGGCATCGCCGTGACGGCCAAAATGCGCCTTGGCGTCTCCGACACGTCGCTGGCGATCGATTGCGCGGTCGCGCTCGCCGAAGGCGGCGCCGCCTCGCTCGTCGTGCATGCGAGGACGCGCGATCACGGCTACCGGCCGCCGGCTCACTGGGAGTGGATCGCGCGTATCGATTCGGCCGTGGACGTGCCGGTTATCGCGAACGGAGAAGTCTGGACGGTGGCTGACTGGGAGCGCTGCCGCGCTGTCAGCGGTTGTGCGGACGTGATGCTCGGGCGGGGCGCCGTATCGGACCCGTTCCTGGCGCTCAGGATACGCGGCCTGATGGATCGGTCCCCATCCGAAGGGGAATGGCATCAGGTGCTTCGTCACATGGCCGGCTATCTGCGGAAATTACAGGCCCGCGTCGCCTCCCGTCACGAGCATGGACGCGTCAAGAAGTGGCTCAGCTACCTGCAGCGCACCTGGCCGCAGGCGGCCGAACTGCACGCGGCGATCCGCCGGGTGCAGGATTCGCACGAAATTCTGGCGATGATCGAGCGCGCTTTGGGATTCGATAAATTAATCGCGCCACATCAGTCCGAGTCTGCCGGCCGGCTCGATCCGGCGCACGCCGCGGCCGGTTGAAGGCGGAAATTCAAAGACTTACGAGCGGCAGCCGTGGCGAACCGCTACAATTCAGGGTTTAACGTCTTCAAGCGGTTCCCCATGTCTGCCACCCCCCCGATTGCCCCGAATGCCACGCCGAAGGTTGGCTTTGTCTCGCTCGGCTGCCCGAAAGCCCTGGTCGATTCCGAGCAGATCATCACCCAACTGCGCGCCGAAGGTTACGAGATTTCCGGCACGTACGACGGCGCGGACCTCGTGGTCGTCAACACCTGCGGCTTCATCGACGAAGCGGTGCAGGAAAGCCTCGACGCGATCGGCGAAGCGCTCAACGAAAATGGCAAGGTGATCGTGACCGGCTGCCTCGGCGCCAAGAAGAGCGCGAGCGGCTCGGGGCTGATCGAAGAAGTGCATCCCAAGGTGCTGGCCGTGACCGGTCCGCACGCGCTCGGCGAAGTCATGCAGCACGTGCACACCCATCTGCCGAAGCCGCACGATCCGTTCGTCGATCTGGTGCCGGCCGCCGGCGTGAAGCTCACGCCGCGCCACTACGCGTACCTGAAGATTTCCGAAGGCTGCAATCACCGCTGCACGTTCTGCATCATCCCGTCCATGCGCGGCGACCTGGTGTCGCGTCCCGTCGCCGACGTGATGCTCGAAGCGGAAAATCTGTTCAAGTCGGGCGTGAAGGAACTGCTGGTGATTTCGCAGGACACGAGCGCGTATGGCGTCGACGTCAAATACCGCACCGGTTTCTGGAACGGCAAGCCGATCAAGACGCGCATGACCGACCTGGTCGGCGCGCTCGGCGAACTCGCCGCGCAATACGGCGCATGGGTGCGTCTGCATTACGTGTATCCGTATCCGAGCGTGGACGAAGTGATCCCCATGATGGCCGAAGGCCCGTTCAAGGGCCACGTGCTGCCATACCTCGACGTGCCGTTCCAGCACGCGCATCCGGAAGTCCTGAAGCGCATGAAGCGCCCGGCCAACGCCGAGAAGGTGATGGAGCGCGTGAAGAAGTGGCGCGAGATGTGCCCGGATCTGACCATCCGTAGCACGTTCATCGCCGGCTTCCCCGGTGAGACCGAAGAGCAGTTCCAGACGCTGCTCGATTTCATCCGCGAAGCGGAACTCGACCGCGTCGGCTGCTTTGCGTACTCGCCGGTCGAAGGCGCAACGGCCAACGAACTCGACGGTGCATTGCCCGACGAAGTGCGCGAAGAGCGCCGCGCGCGTTTCATGGAAGTCGCCGAAGAAGTGTCGGCCAAACGTATCGCGAAGAAGGTCGGCAAGACGCTGAAGGTGTTGGTCGACGAGATCAACGCGGACGGCGGCATCGGCCGCACCGCGGCGGACGCGCCGGAGATCGACGGCGTCGTGTATATCGCGCCGGCCGCCAAGGCGTCCAAGCGCTACAAGGTCGGCGACTTCGTGTCGGTGAAGATCACCGGCGCCGACGGTCACGACCTGTGGGGCGAGGTTTAAGCAATGGCGGCAAGCATGCCTGCAACGCCGGAAGTTCAGCGCCCCGACATCCTCGCGCTCGGCGAGGCGATGATCGAATTCAACCAGTCGGCCAAAGACGAGCCGAACTACCTGCAAGGCTTCGGCGGCGATACGTCGAATTTTTGTATCGCAGCCGCCCGGCAAGGCGCGCGGACGGGTTTCGTCTCCGCGGTCGGTGCGGATCATTTCGGGCGTTTGCTGGTCGATCTGTGGGAACGTGAACAGGTTGATACCTCGCTGGTGCGGGTCGATCCGCACGCGCCTACCGGCGTGTATTTCGTGTCCCACGGTCCGAATGGCCACGCGTTCGACTATCTGCGCGCCGGTTCGGCCGCGAGCCGTTATGCGCCACACGATCTGCCGCTAGAGGCGATTGCCGCGGCCAAGGTGATTCATCTGTCCGGCATCAGCCTCGCGATCAGCCTGAGCGCTTGCGATGCGGCGCTCGAAGCGATCGCGCATGCGCGCGCCAATGGCGTGCGCGTGAGCTTCGACACCAATCTTCGCCTGAAGCTGTGGCCGCTCGCGCGGGCGCGCGCGGTGATGCTCGAAGCCATTCGCCAGACCGACATCTGTCTGCCGAGCTGGGACGATGTTACGGAACTCACGGGTCTGACCGGCCGTGACGAGATCGTCGATTTCCTGCTGTCGCACGGTCCGCGCGTGGTCGCGCTCAAGCTCGGCAAGGAAGGCTCATATATCGCCACGCCGAACGAACGGCGTGTGGTGCCGGGCCACGTCGTCAACGCGGTCGATGCAACCGGCGCGGGCGACTGCTTCGGCGGCGCGTTCATCGCGCGGATCGTCGCGGGTGACGATCCGTTTGCGGCGGCACGTTATGCGAACGTCGCGGCGGCGCTGTCCACGCAAGGTTACGGCGCGGTGGCGCCGATTCCTTCGCGCCCAACAGTCGAACAACTTCTGGCGGGCTGAACACGGGCATTGCGACGCGGGCCCGCCGAGGCAAAATCATCCTGAGAGACTAAAGAAGGAGCGAGCGATGCAACGAGACGTAGTGGTGGTTAGCGGTGTGCGCACGGCAATTGGCGCTTTCGGCGGCAGTCTGAAGGATTTTTCGCCAACCGATCTCGGCGCACGCGTTGTGCGTGATGCGCTGGCCCGCGCCAGCGTGTCGGGCGACGAAGTCGGCCATGTGGTGTTCGGCAACGTCGTGCATACCGAAGCGAAAGACATGTATCTGGCACGCGTGGCGGCGATCAACGGCGGTGTCGCGCAACACGCGCCGGCCCTGACCGTGAACCGCCTGTGCGGCTCCGGCCTGCAGGCCATTGTCTCCGCCGCGCAAAGCGTGCTCCTCGGCGACGCCGACATCGCGATCGGCGGCGGCGCGGAAAACATGAGCCGCGCGCCTTATTCCATGCCTGCCGCGCGCTTCGGTCAGCGCATGGGCGACGCGCGCCTCGTCGACATGATGGTCGGTGCGCTGAACGATCCGTTCCAGGCGATCCACATGGGCGTGACCGCCGAGAACGTCGCGCGCAAGTACGACATCTCGCGTGAAACGCAGGACGCACTCGCGCTCGAATCGCACCGCCGCGCGGCCAACGCGATCACGAAAGGCTACTTCCAGGAACAGATCCTGCCGATCACGATCCCGTCGAAAAAAGGCGATGTCGTGTTCGACACGGACGAGCACGCGCGCATGAACGCATCGGCTGAAGATTTCTCCAAGCTGAAACCCGTGTTCGTGAAAGAGAACGGCACGGTGACAGCCGGCAACGCGTCGGGCATCAACGACGCCGCCGCGGCCGTGGTGCTGATGGAGCGCAGCGTCGCTGAACAGCGGGGCATCAAGCCGCTGGCGCGCCTCGTGTCGTATGCGCATGCAGGTGTCGATCCGGCGTACATGGGCATCGGGCCGGTGCCGGCCACGCGCCGCGCGCTCGAGCGGGCCGGCCTGACGGTCGCCGACCTCGACGTGATCGAGGCGAACGAAGCGTTCGCCGCGCAGGCCTGCGCGGTCAGCAAGGAGCTGGGCTTCGATCCCGCCAAGGTCAATCCGAACGGCTCGGGCATTTCGCTCGGCCACCCGATCGGCGCGACTGGTGCGCTCATCACCGTCAAGGCGCTGTATGAATTGCAGCGGATCGGCGGCCGCTATGCGCTGGTCACGATGTGCATTGGCGGCGGGCAGGGTATTGCGGCGATCTTCGAACGGATCTGAAGCGCTGCGCATAGCGGCAGTATCGAGCAATAAGGAACGAACGGATGCGGGAACTGAAAGCGATGAAGGGTGCGATGCGTCGGCGCGGTTGGGCAATAGCGTCCGTTGCCGCGTTGCTGTGTGCGGGCGCGACGGTGGTGATGCCCGCCCAGGCATGGGCGGAAAGCGACGCGGTGAAAGAGTTGGCGGCACCCGCGCCGATCCAGTTACCGCTCAAGCCCAGTGCTGAATTCGCGAAGTTCCCGCGCTACGCCGGCATGCTGGGCTCGCGCCAGATCGTGCTGAAGCTCGGCCCGAAATCCGACGATCCTGCCGGCGTGCACGGCGAGTATCAGTACACGGACTCCGGCGAAGTGATCCTGATCGCCGGCGACCGCGACGGCGACACGCTCGAAGTCGAGGAATCGAACGACGGCACCCATATTACCGGCAACTGGGTCGGCAAGTTCGCGGCAGACGGCTCGGTGGCGGGCGACCGCATGAACGTCGACGATTCCGACCCGCAGCCATTCGATCTCAAGCCGTTGGCGGCAGGGCAGGCGGTGCCGCGGCCCGGCGCGCCGGCGAGCGCGGCGAACAAGGCTGCGACCCAGCCTGCCGCAGGCGGATCCACGGCTCCGGCTCCGGCAACTGCCGCTGGCGGCCACGCCGTCGGCGGCGTCAGCAACTTGCAAACCGGCGACTGAACCCGGCCATGCGGGCTTCCTCGGCCCGCCGACTCGCGCTGTCCGATAAGCGAAATCCAACCGGCTCGGCTAATCTTGCGTGTGCGGCGCGCCCCGAATTCGCGTGCCCTCCGTTTCCGTCAGATTCTCTCCGAAACACACCATGACCCAATCCAAACTCCAACGCGATCTGCAAACCCGTATCGTGCGTGCCGAAGACCAGCTCACGCCGGGCTTCGAATCATTCTCGATGCCGGTCACGCGGGCTTCGACGGTCGTGTTCCCCGATCTCGCGACCATGCGTGCGCTCGACTGGAAAAACGACGCGCAATGGCGCTACGGCCTGCATGCCACGCCGACTTCGCTTGCGCTGGCGCAGCGCCTCGCGACCATCGAGGGCGGCAATCACGCGTTGTTGCAGCCGTCGGGCTTGTCGTCGATTTCGAATGTGTATTTCGGCCTCGTCAAGTCAGGCGACGACGTGCTGATTCCCGATAACGTCTATTCGCCGAACCGCGATCACGGCGACTGGCTGGCGCGCGATTTTGGCGTCACCGTGCGCTATTACGATCCGATGATCGGTGCGGGCATTGCCGATCTGATCCGGCCGACTACGCGCCTCATCTGGCTCGAAGCGCCAGGCTCGGTGACGATGGAAGTCGCCGACGTGCCCGCTATCACCGCCGTGGCACGCGCACGCAACGTCGTCACCGCCATTGACAATACGTGGTCCGCGGGGCTCGGGTTCCGGCCGTTCGATCATGGCGTCGATATTTCGGTGCAGGCGTTGACCAAATATCAGTCGGGCGGCGGCGATGTGCTGATGGGCGCCACCATTACCGTCGATCGCGAACTGCACCTGAAGCTGAAGGCGGCGCGTATGCGCATGGGCATCGGGGTCTCGTCGGACGACTGTTCGCTGATTCTGCGCAGCCTGCCGACCATGCAGTTGCGCTTCGAGCAGCATGACCGCGCGGCGCTCGGATTGGCCGAATGGTTGAAGACGCGGCCGGAAATTGCCGCCGTGTTGCACCCGGCGCTGCCGGACTGTCCGGGGCACGAGTTTTTCAAGCGCGACTTCACGGGCGCGGGCGGGCTCTTTTCAGTTGTGTTCGACGGCCGCTACAGCCCGGCTCAAATCGACACGTTCTGCGAATCGCTCGAACTGTTCTCGCTCGGCTGGAGCTGGGGCGGCGCGCACAGCCTTGCAATGCCGTATGACGTCGCGTCGATGCGCACCGCGGGGCAATGGCCGCATCGCGGCACCTTGGTGCGGTTTTATATCGGTCTCGAAACCGAAGCGGATCTGCGCGCGGATATCGAGCAGTCGCTGGCCGCGCTGGGTTGAACGTTCCAGGCGACGTTTTTTCGTAGGATCAGTGGGCCCGTCGGGACATGTTTCCGGCGGGCTTTTTTGTTGTCACTTTTTGTTGTCACGATAGCCAGTAAGCCTAACCATTCGGCTGAATGTTCAGCATGATATCCCGACGCTACGATGGCGTGCATTCCAACTCAAGGTTGCCGCACCATGGTGAGCTTCGATGAATCTTTTCTTCTGGATGTTGCTGAATCTCGGCGTGCCGATCATCGGCCCGATCTTTACGCTAACCCTTGTCGCGCCCGCGCACGGTTGGCGCGTGGCAAAGGCGCTGATTGCCGGCTCGGTGAAAGACGGCCAACTGTTCTGGTGTGCGATGCCGCGGCGAAACAGCTTATTTGCTGATGGAAGCTTTTCGCCCACTGAGATCGTCCTCTCCGTTTTGTTCACGGTGATTGCCGTAGCTTTATTAGCATCCCTACATGTGCAGCTGATCTAGATTTTTTAGATAGTGCAGCATTTATACTGATCCTCTCAAGGAGGCAATCATGAAGAAATTCTCGTTGTGGCTGGTGTCCGAGAAAATTTACCCGCGCTTTTTGATGTGGATCACGATCATCGCAAGCCTCGATGCGATTAGCCTTATGTTGACGCTTTCAACGGGCATTGTGAAAAAATAGAGCCATGGCTGGCGCTGGCCACCATTGCATCGGCCAGCGCATCAAACAGCCTTCGAACAGGTATCAGAACAGGTATCAGAACAGGTATCAGAACAGCCGCAGTAACCCGTCCAACCCCACATGGTTGAACGCCACGCTTGCCGCTTCGCGCACCACTGGCTTCGCACGGAACGCAACGGAGAGACCGGCTTCAGCCATCATCTTCAGATCGTTCGAGCCATCGCCCATGGCAATCGAGCGGCCTGGTTCAACGCCCAATTGCGCGCATGTTTCGCGCAGCGTGCGGGCTTTGACATCGGCGTTGACGATCTCGCCGATCACCTTGCCGGTCAGTTTGCCGTCCACGATTTCAAGCGTGTTCGCGCGCGTGAAATCGAGACCGAGACGCGCCCTCAGTTTTTCGGTGAAGAACGTGAATCCGCCCGACACCAGCAGCGTTTTCAAACCAGCCGCCTTCGCGCCCGCCAGCATCTGCTCTGCGCCCGGTGAAAGTTTCAGCCGCTCTTCGTACACCCGTTCGAGCGCGCTTGCGTCGAGGCCTTTGAGCAGCGCCACGCGGCGCGTCAGGCTTTCGTTGAAGTCCTTGATTTCGCCGCGCATTGCGGCCTCGGTGATCGCGGACACTTCGCTTTTCAATCCGCAGAAGTCCGCGATTTCGTCAATGCATTCAATGGTAATCAGCGTCGAATCCATGTCCATCGCCACCAGCCCGAAGTCGCGCAGTTGGCGGCCGGCTTCGACAAACGCGTAGTCCAGTTGATGGGTGCCGCAATAGACGTCGAGGTCGCCACGTTGAGCGACGCTTGCGTCGGCAATACGAATCGCGTTTGCGTCGATGACGCTGGCGTGCGAACCGCGCGCGAGCGCGACGAGCGTTTTTTGATGGTCGGCGGAAAGGGGCGCTGGGCTTTGAATGACGAGGTTCATGGACGACGACGCAATGACGCAGGAAAGGACGGGCGCGCGGCGCGCGCGGAAAATCCCGTTATTGTAACGGTTCGCCGGTCGGCATCGCCTCTCGCGCTCCGCTGGAACTGCCGGAGGCGCCACCGTGCATTGCGCCGTGCAATCCTCCGGCGCGCGGTTCATACTGGCGCATCGAACGACGCCTCGCAGCCATTACACGCACCGGCCGTCCCATTCGCGCCTTCGCGAGGCGCAATGGCCGGCCCGCGAATGCACCGGCACCCTTGACGAGGCGCACTACCACGGAGACAACGCATGCCCCAGGCGACCGCCGGCGACGCATCCACTCTTGCGCGCGACTTCGATCTGCGCCACCTGAATCCCGCTTTCTATGCCGATCCCTATCCGGTTTATCACGCATTGCGCACCCACGAACCCGTCAAGCGCATGCCGGACGGCTCGCTGTTTCTAACGCGGTTTCGCGACGTGCAGGCGGTTTACCGGGATCCTAAAACTTTCAGCTCCGACAAGACCGTCGAATTCAAGCCGAAATACGGCGATTCGCCGCTCTTCGCGCATCACACCACGAGCCTTGTCTTCAACGATCCGCCACGCCATACGCGTGTGCGCAAGCTGATCGCCGGTGCGCTGACGGCGCGCGCCATCGCGGCCATGGAGCCGGGTCTGGTGCGCCTCGTCGACGGCTTGCTCGATGCCGCCGCCGAACGCGGCCGGATCGATCTGATCGCCGAGTTCGCGTCGGCGATTCCGGTCGAGATCATCGGCAATCTGCTGGACGTGCCGCACGCGGAGCGCGAGCCGTTGCGTGACTGGTCGCTCGCGATACTCGGCGCGCTCGAGCCGTCGCTCACCGAGGCGCAACTCGAGCGGGGCAATCGCGCGGTGAGCGAATTCGTCGACTATCTGCGCGATCTGGTCGCGCGACGCCGCCGCGAGCCGGGCGATCCGCAACATGACGTACTGACGCGCCTGATCCAGGGCGAAGAGGGCGGCGAGCAGTTGTCCGAAGCGGAGTTGCTGCAAAACTGCATTTTCATTCTGAACGCGGGACATGAGACGACCACGAATCTGATCGGCAACGGACTCGTCACGCTGACGCAATGGCCGCAAGAGCGTGCGGCGTTGCTGCGCGAGCCGTCGCTGATCGGAACGGCGGTGGAGGAATGTCTGCGCTTCGAGAGTTCGAATCAGCTGGGCAACCGCATGGCGACCGTCGACACCGAGATCGGCGGCATCGCGGTGGCGCGCGGCACGCCGGTTACGCTGTGCATCGGCGCGGCCAATCGCGATCCGGAACAGTTCGAGGATCCGGATCGCTTCGACATTCGCCGTGATCCGAACCGGCACCTGGCGTTCGGCTTCGGCATTCATCAGTGCGCCGGGTTGTCGCTCGCGCGGCTCGAGGCGCGCATTGCGATTGGCCGGTTCGTGCAGCGCTTTCCGGCGTATCGACTGAGCGGCGAGCCGACGCGCGGCGGCCGAGTGCGGTTTCGAGGCTTTGCCGAGGTGCCGATCGAGCTTGAGGCGGTTTGAGCTGGCTTGAATCGCGTTGAGCTGGCAGAAGGTTTGACCCGGCAAAAGCCTTGAACCGCAAAGCCCGGAACGGCGTAGCTTTTGCCGGATTGACGCAAGACTTACAGCCTGAGTGTGAGAGCGCCCAGCCGTCGCCGCCTGCTGGCTTTGGCCGGAATGCCGTGGCACGCTTGCTGCTTCGCTTCAGGTCCTAGGCCCAAGGGAGCGCACGATGGCACACATGATCTGGAAAGGCGCAATCAGCTTCGGCCTCGTTCACGTGCCGGTGCAGTTGTATCCGGCAACGCAATCGGAGAAGGTCGGCTTCAATCTGCTCGACAAGCGCACCATCGATCCGATCGGCTACAAGCAGATCAACAAGCGCACCGGCAAGGATGTGACGCGCGATAACATCGTGCGCGGCTTCGAGTACGAGAAAGACAAGTACGTCGTGCTGTCCGACGACGAGATTCGCTCAGCAAACCCCGAGTCGACGCAAACGGTCGATATCCTCGCGTTCGTCGATGCTCCGGACATTTCGTTCCTCTACCTCGACACCCCGTATTTCCTCACCCCCGACCGTAAGGGCGAAAAAGTCTATGCGCTGTTGCGCGAAGCCATGAAGGCGTCGGGCAAGATCGGCGTGGCGAGCGTCGTGCTGCATAACAAGCAGCATCTTGCTGCGTTGATACCGGTCGGTCCGGTACTCGCGCTGAACACGTTGCGCTGGGCTGCCGAAGTGCGCGACTTCGACGAATTCAAGCTGCCGCCCGAGGGCATGAAAGCCGCGGGAGTGTCAACGCGCGAACTCGACATGGCGAAGAAGCTGATCGACGATATGAGCGACAAATGGGATCCGTCGCAGTATCACGACACCTTCCGCGACGACATCATGGCGCTCGTCGATCGCAAGATTCGCGCAGGCAAGACCGAGGAAATCACCGAGGTCGAAACGACGCACGAGTCGCGTCAGTCCGCCGATATCCTCGATCTGTCGGATCTGCTCAAACGCAGCCTGGGACGTGGCAAGAGCAAGCAGCCGGCGTCGGCCAGTCGCAAGCGCGCTGCGGACGACGATGAAGACGACGCCGACAGCGAAGCCGAAACGTCGGCGCCGGCCCGCAAGAAACCGCGCGCCGCGCGCTCCGCGAGTACGGCAACAACGCGCAGCAGCGCAGGCAGCCGTGCGAGCGCCAAGACTGCTTCGACGCCGGCCACGCGCAAGCGTCGCGCGGCGGCTTGATTGTCAGCCTCGCGTCCACGCCGCTTGCGAGCAACGCCACCATCGTCATGAACGACAGACTCGATACCTACACCCGCAAGCGTCGCTTCGACGAAACGCCGGAGCCGTCGGGCATGCGCGTGGCCCGCAAACAAGGCAGCCGGAAGACGACCAGACAGTCATCCGCCGATGCGCTCTCGTACGTGATTCAGGAGCACGACGCACGTCGTTTGCATTACGACTTCCGGCTCGAGCTGAACGGCACGCTCCTGTCGTGGGCGGTGCCGAAAGGGCCGAGCCTCGACCCGTCGGTGAAGCGGCTCGCGGTGCATGTCGAAGACCATCCGGTCGAGTACGGGTCGTTTGAAGGAGAAATTCCGCCGGGCAATTACGGAGCTGGCAGCGTGATCGTATGGGATCGCGGCACATGGGAGCCGGTTGGTGGCCCGGCGGAGGCGACGCGTGCGTACGCGGCCGGCAAACTCAAATTTCTGCTGCACGGTGAGAAGCTGCGCGGAGGCTGGACGCTGGTGCGCAGCCATATGCGCGGCAGCGGCGACAAGGAGCAATGGCTTCTGATCAAGGAACGCGATAACGAAGCGCGCGCTGAAAGCGACTACGACATATTGAAAAAGCGCCCAGGCAGCGTGCTCGACGGCGTCGCCGCCGCGGGCACAGGTGCGAGAACGTCGAGAGCAGTGACAGCGAAGCGCACAACAGACAAGGCTGCAGGCAAACGCGCTGCGGCCGCGAACGCCACCGCGAAACCGGATGCGGCATCCACCGCGAAACGGGGCGGCAAGAATGGCGCGAAGTCCGCTTCACCGGAACGCGCCGACCCCAAGCGACCCGACATCGTAGCGACGCGCAGCGCGCGATCGCTGCGCGAACTCGCCGCCTCGCCGTCGATCGAGGGTGCGGTGCCGGCCCGCCTGCCGGCGAGCTTCAAACCCCAACTCGCAACGCTCGTCGACGCGGCGCCCGCCGGCGATGATTGGTCGTATGAGATCAAGTTCGACGGCTATCGTGTGCTGGTCAGAATCGACAGGATGACCAAGGGAAATGCGGTCAAGGTGTTCACTCGCGCAGGCAACGACTGGACCGTGAAGTTCGGCAAACAGGTCGAGACGTTCGAACAACTCGACATCGACAGCGCGTGGCTCGATGGCGAAGCCGTCGTGCTGGACCCCAACGGCGTGCCGAATTTTCAGGCGCTGCAGAATGCCTTCGATTCGAACCGTCCACAAGACATTGTCATCTACCTGTTCGACATACCGTTTCTGAACGGCTACGACTTGCGCGGCGTGCCGCTCGAACAGCGTCGTGCAATTTTGCGCGCCCTGCTGGAGGAGGTCGACGACAGCGTGCTGCGCTTCTCGAATGATTTCGACTTCAGCGCCGACGACCTGCTCAGGAGCGCGTGCGACATGGCGTTGGAAGGCATCATCGGCAAGCGGCGCGATAGTGGCTACATGTCGGGGCGTTCATCGGCGTGGATCAAACTGAAGTGCCGCCGACGCCAGGAGTTCGTGATCGGCGGCTATTCGGAACCGTCCGGCAGCCGCGCGGCGTTCGGTGCGCTGCTGCTCGGTATCTACGACGGCAACGGCAAATTGCAGTACGCGGGGCGCGTAGGCACCGGTTTCGACGCGGCGCTGCTGCGCTCGGTGAAGAAAGAACTGGATGCGCACGAGACCCAGCGCATGCCGTTTGCAGCCGCACCGCGCGAGCGCAGCCGCACGCCGGTCCATTGGGTGGAGCCGGTGCTGGTCGCCGAATGCAATTTCGCGGAGTGGACGAGCGATGGCATCGTGCGTCAGGCTTCGTTCGTGAGTCTGCGCAACGACAAGCCGGCGCGTCAGATCGTCAAGGAATCACCTCGCAGGGGAGCCGACGTGGAACAGCAAACCGAATCTGGTTCTGACGGCGTGCCGAAGAAGCGCGCGGCGCGCAAGACTGCCGCGGGCACTTCGGTGGCGTCCGAAGCGAGTGGTGCGAACGAGGGGAGAACGACGGCCACCAAGGCCGTAGGTGCTAAGGCAGTGGGTATGAATGCCACGAGTACGAAAGGCAAGGGTACGAAAGCCGCGGGTACGAAAGCCGCGAGCACGAAAGCCGCGAGCACGAAAGCCGCGAGCACCAAAGCCGCGAGCACCAAAGCCGCGAGCACCAAAGCCACAGGCACCGAAGCCACGGGCACCAAAGCCACGAGCAGCAAAGCCACGAGCAGCAAAGCCACGAGCACCAAAGCCCCGAGCACCAAAGCCGCCGCCGCCAAAGACACGGCCACCAGGACAAACGCAGCAGCAAAACCAAACACCCCTTCGATCCCCTCCGAAGTCGGCGGCGTCCGCATCTCGCATCCCGAGCGTGTTATCGACAAAAGCACCGGCACGCGCAAGATCGATCTCGTGCAGTACTACGAATCTGTGGCCAACTGGATGCTGCCGCATTTGCAGGACCGTCCGGTGTCGCTGGTGCGCGCGCCCGAGGACATCGGCGGTGAACTGTTCTTCCAGAAGCACAGCCAGAAGCTGTCGATTCCGAATGTCACCCAGCACCCGGGCCTCGATCCGGGGCATCCACCGCTGATTACCGTCGACACGCTCAAGGCGCTGATCGGCGCCGCGCAGATGGGCACCGTCGAATTTCACACCTGGAATGCCGTCGCCTCGAATATCGAAAAACCGGACCGCATGGTGTTCGACCTCGACCCCGACGCCTCGCTGGGTTGGGAGCGCATGATCGAAGCCGCGCAATTGACGCGTTCGCTGCTCGAAGAACTCGGCCTCACGTCTTTCTGCAAGACAAGCGGCGGTAAAGGCTTGCACGTGGTCGTGCCGCTCGCGAAGCAGGCCGGCTGGGACGAAGTGAAGGATTTTTCGCAAGCCGTCGCGCAGCACATGGCGGCGACGCTGCCCAAGTACTTCAGCGCGAAGATGGGCGCGCAGAATCGCAAGCAGAAGATCTTCGTCGACTACCTGCGCAACAACCGCGGCTCGAGTACGGTCGCCGCATTTTCGGCGCGTGCGCGTCCGGGGCTGGGCGTATCGGTGCCGCTGACGTGGGACGAAGTCGCCACTTCCACAGGCGGCGATCAGTGGACCATCGAGAATCTGCACGAGCGCCTCGCCGATCTGAAAAGCGACCCGTGGGCGGACTACTCGAAAACACGCCAGCGCATTACCGCAGCCATGAAGAAGCGACTGGACGGCGCGCAGTAAGGGCGCTTCAGCAAACCTGATTCACCGCGAAAAGGAGCACATCATGAAGACCTCACCGCAATCCTCGGACGGCGACAAGCAGGCCGATCCGCATGCTAAAAAGCAACCTCGCTCGATGCAGGAGGCTGCCGCGCCGCTGCCGCATGAAACCGACCAGGTTCCGGAATCCCAGCACGAGGACGGCCCGCGCCTTGTTGGTAAGCAGGCACATCGCGACCTCGAACGCGGGCTGAAAGATACGGACCGGCGCGGCGGCGACGAGTATCAGGAAAAGACGCAGAACGACGCGCACGCCGACGTCAATTCCGATGGCAAAGAAGCCGGGGGCGGGCGCGGCAAGCATTGACCGGACTACGGCGCAACGGAACTACGGCGCAACGGGACCACGGCACAACGGGACAACGGCAAAACGGCAAAACGTCGCCGTGCCACATGCCATCGTGCCTCATGCCATCGTGCCACCCGCCACCCGCCACCCGCCACATCCACGGCCGTTCGCTCAGTTGAGCCGCGCCATTACCTTCCCGCATAGCCCATCCGCTCAGCCCGGTTCCCGGTCCCAATAAGGCGGATCGCCGAAATGGGCGGCGAGGAATTCGATAAAGGCGAGCGTCTTCGGCGGCACGAAGGAGCGGCTCGGATACACCGCCCAGATGGCCACGCGCTCGGCGAGCGGATAGCTATCCAGCACACTGACCAGTTCGCCGCTGCGCAGAAACGGCGCCACGTCCCAGGTCGATTTGAGCGCGATGCCGAAACCGGACAGCAGCGCGTCGCGGATCACTTCGCCGTTGTCCGTGACAAGCCGTCCGCTCACGCGAACCTCGAGCGCTCCTGCGGGCGTTTCGAAGGCCCAGTCGCGCTGGTCCGACAGAATCATGCACTCGTGTTCCGCAAGCTCCGAAGGATGGTGCGGCGTACCGCGCGCGGCAAGGTAAGCGGGCGCCGCGCACAGCACCCGGCGATTCACTGCCAGGCGCCGCGCCACCAGTGACGAATCCTTCAGCACGCCGACGCGGATCGCCACGTCGATCCCCGCATCGACGAGATCGATTACCTGATCCGTCAATCGCAGATCGACGCTCACGCCGGGAAAGCGGCGCAGAAATTCGCTGATCACGGGCGAAACGTGTTGCCGCCCGAACGACGACGGCATCGAAACCCGCAAGCGGCCTTGCGGCTCGGCCTGCGCGCGGCCAACCGAGGCGCGCGCGGCGGCGGCCGCGTCGAGCAGGGCTTCGGCGCGCGACATGAAGACTTCACCATCCTGCGTGAGGCTGATGCGGCGGGTGGTCCGGTGCAGCAGGCGCGCGCCGAGCAGTTTTTCCAGCTGCGCGATGCGTGAGCTGGCCACCGCGGCCGACAAACCGAATTCGCGCCCAGCCGCCGATACGTTGGCCAGCAGAGCCGCACGCACGAACAGGGCGACATCGAGCAGATCGAGCCGCTCCCGATCGCCTGAAGCGCCACGCATGGGATGAGCAGTCAGATTCATTCTTCTGAATTTCCAAAAGATGTTTAAGTCATTATCGCGGTTTTAAAGAAGTTAGAACCGGCTTAGGATCACGCCATTGGGATTGAAGTCCTTGATCAGCGGCGCGACAGGCTCTGCGCAAGGATCGCGATCCTCCCATTTCGTCTGAACGAACAGGAGCATGTATGAAAGCTGTCGGTCTCTATCGTTATTTGCCGATTGATCAAGCCGAAGCCTTGGTCGATGTGGATATCCCCAAGCCCGAAGCCACCGGTCGTGATCTGCTGGTCAAGGTCGAGGCCATTTCCGTCAATCCGGTCGACACCAAGGTGCGCGCCCCAAAAGACACCGTCGAAAAAGCCCCGCGCGTACTTGGCTGGGATGCCGCCGGCACGGTCGTCGCGGTCGGTCCGGACGTGACGCTGTTCAAAGTAGGTGATCCTGTGTTCTATGCGGGCAGCATTACGCGGCCGGGCGCCAACAGCGAATTCCACCTGGTCGACGAGCGGATCGTCGGGCGCAAGCCCGCGTCGCTCGATTTCACGCATGCGGCCGCGCTGCCGTTGACCGCGATCACCGCCTGGGAAGCCCTGTTCGACCGCCTAGGCGTGTCGCCGCAAGGCGCGGATGAGGGGCAGACCGTGTTGATCATCGGCGGAGCGGGCGGGGTCGGTTCGATCGGTATTCAACTGGCGAAGCAACTCGCGAAGCTCACGGTGATCGCGACCGCATCGCGGCCCGAATCGGCCAAATGGGCGACGGAACTGGGCGCGGATCACATCGTCGATCACTTCGGCGATATGCCCGCGCAATTGAAAAAGCTGGGGATCGACGAGGTCGATTACGTGCTCATGTTCAACGACACCGACAAGAACTTCCCCGCGGCGGCCGAAGTCATCAAGCCGCAAGGCGGCATCTGCACGATTGTGGAAAACAGCAAACCGGTGCCGGTCGAACTGTTGAAGGCGAAGAGCGCCGCGTTCCACTGGGAATTCATGTTCACCCGTTCGATGTTCGGCACGCCCGACATGATCGAGCAGCACAAACTGCTGACTGAAGTGGCGCGTCTCGTCGACGCGGGCACGTTGCGCACCACGGTCGGTCAGGACCTCGGCGCCATTAACGCGGCGAATCTGCGCCGCGCGCATCAACTGCTCGAAGAAGGGCGGGCCATCGGCAAGCTGGTGCTGACGGGCTTTGCAGACTAAGCCGCACTGCGCCTGAACCAGCAAGCCTGGCTCATACGGCCGGCGTCGCAGCCATGCGCGCCGGCCGTTTTCATTTGAGGTAGGTCAAGCGGCGCGTTCTCGCAACGTGCGTGACGATTTGTAGCAGAACGGCGCGGCGTGCGCTCGCGCGTGCCTGTGCGGCCACACGCGCAGAAAACGCGTTGCCGCAAGCGGGTTAACACCCGATTCGCGGGCAGCGCGCGCGGGTTCGCTTGGCGTTAGACTGACGGGGCATCATGCTAAAACAGCTGCGTGTCTCGCAGCCCCGGCTGGCCAGGCATCGACCGGCTTCATCCAGTCACGCGGTGCGTGGGCAGTCGTGCTGAAGCGAGCGCGCAGCGGCACAACAACGAGGTGACAGTATGAGCTTCAGACTCTCCGCCGTTTCAGTTGTCGCTTCTCTCGCTTGCGTGCTCGCGCCAGGCATGCTGGTGCCGGCGGCCCACGCGGCCACGCCGATCACGGTTACGTCTCAGTCCGCCCTCGACGGCCCGATCCGCTACACGGTTCGAGTCACGTCAAAGCAGTTCGGCAATTCGCAGGAAACCCGCACGATCCGCTCCGGCGAATCGGATGACTTCACGTGGAAGACTGTGCCGCCTGGCGGCCCGGTTCCCGCCACGGACGCATGCCCGAACTACGCGTCGCTGCCACTCGATACCAACGGCGCGATGATTCGCCAGACCCAGATCCGCTTTGCGCCGGTCGTCGCCGCTGACGGCACGGCAACCGTGCAATTGAGCTTCCAGGCACAGACACCGCACGGCGTGAAATCAGTGACGAGCGGCGGCAAAACGCTCAAGTGTCCGAACGACGTCAGCGTCAGTCAGATCGTGCGATTCACGATGCCTGTCAATGGCAGCACGAAAACGCTCACGCTCAGCGACGGCACGGAAATCGCGATCAGCGCGAAGCGTTGAGTCGGGCGCGCGCAAGAGCGGGCGGACGCGCTTAACGCCGCGCCGTGGTCCGCTCCACGAGCCGCGCGGACAGAAACCGGTGCTCCGCCGAAAAGAGCCGGCGGTACGTGAGCAGTACCGCGCCCACCGTTCCGAGGGCCGACGACGCGGCGATCAGAAACATGATCACGATCTGATAACGCACGGCCTGTAGCGGCGACTGGCCGGCCAGTACCTGGCCGGTCATCATGCCGGGCAGGCTCACCACGCCGACCACGGCCATCTGATTGAGCGTCGGCATCATGCCCGCGCGCACCGCTTGCCGCGCCGGCGCCTGTGCGGCTTCCCAACGCGTCGCGCCGAGCGCGAGCGCCATGTCGACGCGGTCGCGCCGCGCGGTCAACTCCTCGGTCATCCGTTCGATACCGAGCGACACGCCGGTCAGCGTATTGCCGAGGATCATGCCGAGAATCGGAATCGCATACTGCGGCTCGTACCACGGGTGAATGCGGATCACGACGAACAGCCCGACCGCGGCCACCAGCCACGAACTGATCCAGATCGACAGCACACTGTCCGCGCGTTGGCCGCGATAGGTGCGGCTGCCGCGCTGCGCGCCCGCGAAGCCGGCGATCAGCGTCATCAGGATCATGAGCGGCAGCACCACGTACCAACGGTCGTAACGGAACACCCAGCCGAGCACGTAGCCGATCGCCAGCAACTGTACGACGGTGCGCACGGCGGCCCATGCCAGCTTGCGTTCGAGATCGAGCTTCAACGCGACCGAGACGACTCCGTTCACGACGATCAGCAACGCTGCAATCGCGACATCCCAGAGACTCAGGTTTTGCAATGTCATTGGCCGAACTCCGGATGATCGTGACGCTCGGTCGGCTCTTCCTGCCGCGCCGTTTCACCGAGGACGCCCGCGCGCATGACCAGGTGCTGCTCGCTCATGCGGATGGCTTGCGCCGGATCGTGGGATACCCAGATCGATGCATGACGCAGAGGATCGGCGTCGAACCAGGCATGCACCAGACCTTCGATCGCGCGCGACGACTCCGGGTCGAGCGAGGCGGTGGGTTCGTCGAGCAGCAGGACCTCTGGCGCCAGTTGCAACACGCGAATCAGCGCGGTGATCTGCGCCTCGCCGCCGGACAATTCGCTGGCGCTCTTGTCGAGAAAGTCGTTGCCACGGCCGGCCTGAGCGGCGAGGCTCGCGGCGCGCGCGCGATCGAAACGCATGTCGCGATAGGCGCGCAGTTCGAACGGATAGCGCAGATTGTCTTCCACGCTGCCGTCGAGCAGCGCGGGCCGCTGCCGGATATACGCGACGTTGCGCCGGTAGCGCGGTATGGCGGCGCGCTCCACCGCCGCGCCATGCCACATGATGCGTCCCGCATCGAGCGGATCGAGCAGGGCGAGGGCGCGCAGGAACACACTCTTGCCCGAACCCGACGGCCCGGTGACCGCGACGCGGTCGCCCGCATGCAACGCGAAGGTGGTTGGTTGCAGCAGCGTCTGGCCGCGCACGGCATCGCGCCGCGCGATGCCGTCAGCGAAAACCAAGGGGACGTCGGTCATAAGTGGGACCGTAATAGGCAATGCATGAGGTCGAAGCTCGCGGTGATGGAGTAATGACTCGTTAGGAACCGTTCCCGCAGCGCAGTGAATGCGCGGCCGGCGGTGCAGCATGATAAAACGGCAATGCACTAGCACTTGACGGCCACCAGGCGGGCACGCAACGTGCTGCTCGGTGCTCAACCTGGAATCAACCGCGGAGCCTATCAATGGCAGTGTCGAGCACGATCGGAAGACGGATCGGGAAAATCATCGCATGGTTGCTGGCGATCATCGTCATTCTGATTGTGGCGTTGACCATTTTCATACTGACTTTCGACTGGAACCGGGCAAGGCCCTATATCAACGACAAAGTCACGCAGGCGATCGGCAGGCCGTTCGCCATTAACGGCGACCTGAAAGTGGGCTGGCGGCATCCGGTGGGTGAGACCGGCTGGCGCGGCTGGGTGCCCTGGCCGCGTTTTTCGGCGGCCAACATTACCGTCGGCAATCCGGACTGGACCAGGCAGCCGCAATTCGCCACGCTCGACGAGATCGACTTCCAGGTCAAGGTATTGCCGCTGCTCGCGCACGATATCGTGATTCCCGCGATCAACCTTGTGAATCCCTCGGTGGACCTGGAGCGCCTGCTCGACGGGCGCAACAACTGGACCTTCAAACTGGCTTCGTCCAGCGGGCCTTCCGAATGGAAACTCGATCTGCACGATATCGCGTTCGCCAAGGGCAACATCGCGTTGTCCGATCAGCAGAAAAAAGTCGACTTGCAGATGGTCGTCGATACGCTCGGCCAGCCGATTCCGATCGGTGAGGCGATGAAGCAGCAGGAAGCGGCGTCGCGCAGCGCGTCGGCGGAAGCGATCGGCAAGTCGGGCGCGAACAAGCTGACCGCGCAGGCGAATGCGCAAGCGGCATCCGAAGCCGCAGCGGCTTCCGCAGCGGCGGCCTCGGGCGCATCGGCCACGGATATCACGGCGTCGGGTACGACGGCGGCCACGGGCGCCTCGGGTGCGATGGTCGCGGGCGGCTCGAAAGGCGCCAGCGCTGCCGTTGGCGCGGGCGCGAGCAGCGCGGTCGTGGCGTCGGCACCGGCTACGGGTGTGAGCGGAGCAAGCGGTACAAGCGGTGCAAGCAGTGCCGAGGCTCAGGCAGCAGCGAAACGGGAGATTCCACCGTACGCCATCGGCTGGACCGTCAAAGGGACTTACAACAAGACGCCGGTGTCGGGCAGCGGTAAGGTCGGCGGCGTGCTGGCGTTGCAGGACGCAAACCGGCCGTTCCCGGTGCAGGCCGATGTCAAGGCGGGCGATCTGCATGTCGGTCTCGTCGGTACGATCACCGACCCGGCGCATCTTGCTGCGGTCGATCTGCGCCTCTGGCTGCAAGGCAACAGCATGGCGCGTCTCTATTCGCTGACGGGCGTGACCCTTCCCGACACGCCGCCGTATGCGACCGAAGGACGCTTCGTCGGCCAGTTCAAGTCCAGCGGCAGCGTCTTCAAGTATGAAAATTTTACAGGCCGGGTCGGCGGCAGCGATCTGAACGGCTCGTTGACTTATACGGCGCGTGAACCGCGTCCGTTGTTGCAGGGCGAACTGGTCTCGCATCTGCTGCAATTCTCGGATCTGGCGCCGGTGATCGGCGCGGATTCGAACGCGAGCAAGGCCAAGCGGGGCGATGCGACGGCGCAACCTTCCAACAAGGCGCTGCCGGTCGAGGAATTCCGCACCGACCGCTGGAAGGCGATCGACGCCGACGTGAAGTTCACCGGCCGGCGCATCGTCAAGGACGTCAATCTGCCGATCACGGATCTGTACACGCATATTGTGATGACCGACGGCGTGCTCTCGCTGGAGCCGTTGAAGTTCGGCGTGGCGGGCGGCACGCTCGCTTCGGACATCCATCTGGACGGCAGTGCGACGCCGCTGAAGGGCCGTTTCGCCACATCGGCGCGGCATCTCAAGCTCAAGCAGTTGTTCCCGAACTTCAAGACGATGCAGAACGCGCTCGGCGAAATCAACGGCGACGCCGCGCTGACGGCGACGGGCAATTCGCCGGCCGCGCTCGCGGCCACCTCGAACGGCGAGGTGAAGGCGCTGGTGACGGACGGCACGGTAAGCCGCCTGCTGATGGAAGCGGCCGGCTTGAACGTGGCCAACGTCGTGTATGAAAAGCTGTTCGGCAATCGCGACGTGAAGATCAACTGCGCGGCCGCCGATTTTGTCGCCACCAATGGCGTGCTCGATTCGCGTGTCTTCGCGCTCGATACGGACGACGCGGTGATCGACATCGACGGCAATGTGAATCTGCGCGACGAGTCGATGGACCTGGGCGTGCATCCGCATACCAAGGGCTTCCGGGTATTCTCGCTGCGCTCGCCGCTCTATGTGAAAGGCACCTTCAAGGATCCGCATGTTGGCGTGAACGCTGCCGCGCTCGCTTTGCGCGGCGGTGCGGCCGTCGGTCTCGGCTTGATCAATCCGTTCGCGGCGCTGATTCCGTTGCTCGCGCCGAGCAACAACAAGCCGTTGCCATGCAACCAGTTGCTGGCGCAGGTCCGGCAGGCGCCGACGGCGCCGCCGCCGGGCGTGAAGCAGCAGCCGAAGGCCGCTATTTCTCTGGATGGCGCGCCGGTCAACAAGTCTTCGGGTAGCGCATCGTCGCCCGCTGCCGCGGATAAGAAGCCGGCGGTGATGTCGCCGGCTAGCGCGGCTGCATACAAGGGGAGCTGATGCCTTTCGTTCTGCCTGCGGAGTGGTTGAGCTGGAGCCTGGGCGGCGGCCTGTCGTTGATTTTTCTGTGGCTGATCAGCGTGCCGCCAGTGCGCGGCGGCATGGATGACATCGCGACGAAATGAGAACGGCGAGTGCGGCATGCGTGGACGCGATTGGGCCGGCTCGTTGCGCGGGTCGAATGAGAAGCGGCAATGAGGCGACTTAAGCGTCACGTCATGACGTCACGGTGTGTCGTAACGCGACCACGTGACGGAACGACGCAGCCGGCACACAGCGGAGAACGACACAACGCCAGCGCCTGATCGACTCCGCGATCAGGCGCTGGCGTTGCGAACTTGATTGTCTACCGTTGAGGTCGGGCGCAGCCGTCTATCGCAGCGATCGCGGAGCCGCATCCCCGGCCGCGTCCTGACGGCGAACCCCACGACGGGCGCCGCCGATGCGGGTCGCGCCGAATTCCGTGAGAATCTTGCCGCGAGCCCGGCTGGCAAACACCAGGAAACCGAAGCCATCCGCCTCATACCAGTAACCGCCGTTCTCGAGCCCGTCGAGCGGTTGCTCCAGTGCATTGGTAATGGATTCGATGCAGCGGCGCCGCAATTCGGCGGGAGCCGGATAGGGCGGTTGTGCGCCACGGACACTGCACAAGAGTACGTCGAGCCCAGGCAGCACGTGCGCATAAAGGACCGGCTCGTCTTGCGCGCGAGCACGCGCAATTTTGGTGTCGAGCTGACCGAACGGCTTGAAATGCCGTAGTACCGCGAGGAACGACTCATCGCCGTCCACCTTCGCGCGTCTACGCTTTTTCGGGAAGGACATAAAAATTCGCCTGAAAAAGAATTGCAAGAAACGCAGCGTCCTCATGCGACCACTCCCGGCTTCGCGCGCCGCACGTCGATCTTTTATAGCATACGACAAGGCCGGATTCACGGTGATTCGACGACTGCGCCGCCCCACCGCCTCCCGCACGAATCATGCCGAACCGCCTCGCCGCGCGCTTTCGCTTCCCAGCACATCTGTTTCCATCATAGACGCACGAGGCGCGGAAAAAACATCTCATACCAATAAAAAAGTCATTTTTGTGTGGGCGAGCGCATCTTGCCGCTACGTTGAAATATCTCCAATTCACGTCGATAATGGCCCGTCCGGCTGCACTGCGCCATGCTCGCCGATCCCGTCACCGCCAAGGCCGCCAGCGCGGCGCGGCATGGCCGGCTTTGCGAGCGCCGCGGCCGGAGCGACCCTTTGCGACCCTTCGGGCGAACATGAAACTATTCACGAAGGGTCTGCTGCTGATCGCCGTGCCAAGCGCGGTCGAGCTGGCGCTTCTCGGCGTCGTCTTCGATACCCAGGAGCAGACAGCGCAGGCCGCGCAGTGGGTTACCAACAGCAAGCAGATCCTTTATCAGTCGTCGGCCATTGTCGATCCGTTGTTGCGTCAGGCGGCGCGGGTTCGCACCGCCATGGTGATCGGCGACGCATCGCTGATCGACCGTCACACCGTCTGGGTCGATCTCGGCGATCGTCTGTCGAAGCTCGAAGTGCTGGTTGCCGATGCGCCGCAACAGGTCGAGCGCGTGCACAAGATGCAGCGGGCGATCGACGCCTATCGCGCGCAGACTGTCGCGATCTCGCAGGCGCTGCATGCGGGGCGCGCGCCGAATTCGTTCGCCGCGCTGGAGACCGGCGCGTTGCCGCAGCAGATCGCGCTATTTCGCGAGGAACTCGCGGCGTTCGGCGACGAAGCGTCGCGGCTCGACGCGGACCGCTCGGCGGCGCTCGCGCGACGGCGGGCGCGTCAGCAATACGCGCTGATCGGCGCCGTGCTGGGCTCGATGCTGATCTGGGCGGCCACCGCTGTGGTGTTTGCGCGTAGCATCGGCCGCCGGCTGGAAGTGTTGACCGGTAACGCGGAGCGTCTGGGCAGTGGGCGCACGCTCGCCGCGCCTTTGTCGGGCAGCGATGAAATCGCCGCGCTCGACAGGGTGCTGCATCAGACCGGCACGCGTCTGCGCGAGGCCGAGGCCGAGCAGGCCATGTTGAAAACGCGGCTCGAAGCGCGCGCGAGCGAACTGGCCGGCGTCAACGAGGAGTTGCGTCAGGAGACGCAAGACAATGAAATGTTCATCTACAGCGTGTCGCACGATCTGCGCTCGCCGTTGGTGAATCTGCAAGGTTTCTCGAAGGAATTGCAGGTCTCCTGTAACGAACTGGATAGCGTCGTCGAGGCGGCCAGGTTGCCGGAAGCCGAGCATAAACGCATGGTGCATATTCTCGATGGCGACGTGCGCGAGTCGTTGCACTATTTGCGCACCGCGGTGACGCAAGCCGCCGCCATCATCGACGCGCTGTTGCGGATCTCGCGCGCCGGCCGGCTCGAATATCAGTGGCAGCGCGTGAGCGTCGGGCGCGTGGTGGGCCGGGTGGTCGACGCGCTGCAAGGCGTGATTGGCCAACGCTCGGCCGTGGTGACCGTGCGCGAGTTGCCGCCCGCATGGGGCGACCCGGGCGCGATCGAGCAGATTTTCAGCAACCTGATCGGCAATGCACTGAATTATCTGGATCCGGCGCGCAACGGACGCATCGAAGTCGGCGCGCTGGAACCCGAGCCGGTCGAGGACACGGAGCCGCGCGCGGTGCGCATGCGCACGTATTATGTGCGCGACAACGGCCTCGGCATTCCGGCTGCGTATATGTCGAAAGTGTTCAGGGCATTTCAGCGCCTGCACGGCGACGTCGCCGAAGGCGACGGCATCGGCCTCGCGGTGGTGCGGCGCATGGTTGAGCGGCACGGCGGGCGGGTGTGGGTCGAATCGGCGGAAGGCGCGGGTTCGACCTTTTTCGTCGTATTGCCGGAACAGCCCGCACGCCTTTGAACATGACATGAGCGCGCAGACGCGGCGGCAGCGAAGATAATCACGGGCGGGCAGGCATCCACGCATCGTTCAGCACGGAGAGCATATGAGTGACGGGGAAACGGTCAGCATCGTTCTGATCGAAGATGACGACGGCCACGCCACGCTCGTGGAGCGCAATTTGCGCCGTGCTGGCATTTCGAACGGTTTCGTGCGCTTTCACGACGGCCAGCAGGCTCTCGATTATTTCTTCGGCCCGGCGCCGGCGGACGCCGCCGCGAGTGCCGGCGTCGACCAGGCGGGCAAATCTTGCCCCGCGCGCGAAGATCTGATGAATTTCGTCGTGCTGCTCGATCTGAAAATGCCGCGGGTAGACGGCTTCGAAGTCTTGCGGCGTCTCAAAGAATCGCCGCAGACGGCCGCCGTGCCGGTGATCGTATTGACCACCACCGACGATCCGCGGGAAATCGCGCGCTGCTACGAACTCGGCTGCAACGTCTACATTACCAAGCCGGTCGAATACGATGCGTTCATCGAAGCTGTGCGCCGCCTCGGGTTTTTCCTGCAGGTGGTCAAACTGCCTTCCGGGCAGCGCCTCACGGCGCCGTAATGCAAGACTCGCATGAAGCTGGCCGAAGCCGCTCGTGACAAGATGGAGACCACTTGAAGACCCTAGCCAGAGAAGACTCCGCATGACCGAAGACGTGTCCACGCAGCATGCCGCCTACGTGCTCGTCGTCGATGACGACGAAGGCATCCTGCGGCTCGCGCGCAAGTCGCTCGAGCGTGCCGGCTGCCGGGTCGCCATCTGCGCCGGCGTCGACGCGGCCCGTGAGCGGCTCGCGGGCGGCGGCCCCGATTTGCTGGTGCTCGACTATCAACTCAGCGGGCCGGAGACCGGCCTCGACTTCTTTCGCCGGTTGCGCGCGGAAGGCGTGCGGATTCCCGCCATTCTCGTGACCGGCTTTACCGACGAATCGCGCGTCATTGAAGCGCTGCGCGCGGGCGTGTCGGACGTGGTGCCGAAATCCGGCGATTACCTCGATTACCTTCCCGAAGCCGTCGAACGGGTGCTCTCGCAAGTGCGTCTGCAGCGAGCGTCGGACGAAGCCTTGCTGTTGCGCGATCGCGAGCAGCATTACCGCACCTTGTCGGAGGCGCTGCCGCACCTTGTCATGACCTGCAACGCCGCGGGCGACTGCGATTTTCTGTCGAAGCAGTGGTACGACTACACGGGCCTTGCCGAAGGCAGCTCGCATGGTCTCGCCTGGCTCGACGCGGTGCATCCGGACGACCGCGAAGCAATTCGCCGCAGCTGGCTCAAGGCGGTGTCGGGCAACGCCGGCGACTACCGGCACGAGCTGCGGATTCGCCGCCACGACGGCGAATACCGCTGGTTCGACGCCCGTGTGGTGGCGATGCGCGACGCCGAAGGCAACATCAGCAAATGGTTCGGCAGTTGCACGGACATTCATTCGCAGCGCGAGGCGATCGAGGAGCGCGAGCGGCTGCTCGCGTCGGAGCAGGCCGCGCGCCAGATTGCCGAAGAAGCGAACCGCGCCAAGGACCGCTTTCTGGCCATGCTGTCGCATGAATTGCGCACGCCGCTCACGCCGGTGCTCGCGGGCGCCAGCGTGCTGGAGATGATTCCGGGGCTGCCCGATCAGGCGCGCGCGAGCGTGCGCATGATCCGCCGCAACGTCGAACTCGAAGCGCGGCTGATTGACGACCTGCTCGACCTGACGCGAGTGGCGAACGGCAAATTGCGCCTCACGCTGGAAACCGTCGACGTGCACGACGTGATGGACAGCGTGCTCGAACTGTTTCGCAGCGAGATCCAGGTCAAGCAGCAGGACGTGCATGTTCACAAGAACGCCCGGCATCATTACGTGCTGGCCGATCGCGCCCGGCTGCAACAGATGCTGTGGAACCTGATTCGCAATGCCGCCAAGTTCACGCCGGACGGCGGCCATATTTACGTGCGCACCCGCGACGAACGCATGCATGTGCAGATCTCGGTCGAAGATACGGGGATCGGCATCGAGCCGGAGCAGATCGGCAAACTGTTCAATGCTTTCGAGCAGGGCAACCAGAACATGACGCGGCAATTCGGCGGTCTCGGCCTCGGGCTCGCGATCACGAAGGCGCTGACCGACGTGCACGGCGGCACGGTGACCGCGCAAAGCCCCGGCGCACATTGCGGCGCAACCTTCACGATCACCTTGCCGACGGCCATGCCGCCGGAGGTGACTTCACCCGTCGTGGTGCCGGACGCGGTGCATCCAGCCGGTTTGCTGAACATCCTGCTGATCGAAGATCACGTGGACACCGCCGAGGTCATGGCGCAACTGATTCGCAGCCTCGGCCACGAGGTGACGACGGTGGGCCGGGTGGACGACGCGCTGGCCGCTACTCAAGTGCAGAATTTCGATCTGGTTGTCAGCGACGTGGGTTTGCCCGACGGCACGGGCCTCGACTTCATCAAGGCGTTCCGCGAACACTCGGACGCGCCCGCGGTGGCGTTGACCGGCTTCGGCACCGACGAAGACGTGCGTCGTTGCCTCAGTGCCGGCTTTACTTCGCATTTAACCAAGCCTGTCAATTTCAGCCAGCTCGAGACGATGATCGAAGGCGCGGTCAGTCGGAAGGAGCAGAAAGAGATTTGAGGGTGCGCGCCGCGCGCATCGGCTCACGATATGAAAAAGGCCTGTTGCGATTGACTCGCAACAGGCCTTTTGCTTTGCCGGCGGCTGACGTGCCGGAACGTTTAACGCGGTGAGTTCTTCAACGAATCGCGGATTTCGCGCAGCAGCAGCACGTCTTCCGGTGTCGGCGGCGGTGCTGCCGGTGCGGCTTCAGCCGGCTTGCGCAGATTGTTGATGAACTTGACCATCAGGAAAATGATGAACGCGAGAATCAGGAAGTTGATCAGTACGGTAATGAACGAGCCATAACCGAATACGGCGACGCCCGCCGTTTGCAAGTCTTTATACGACTCGGGGCTGCCTTTGAAGCTGGGAGGAATGTCGCCGAGGCGAACAAACTTATTGGAGAAATCGAGGCCGCCGGTGGCAACCCCGACAACCGGCATGATCAGGTCTTTGACAATTGAATTGACGATGGTGGAGAACGCGCCGCCGATAATCACACCGACCGCGAGATCCATCACGTTGCCCTTGAGGGCAAATTCCTTGAATTCCTTGACCATGCTCATAGAGGTTCCTCCCAGAAGTCGATGTTCGAATGATACCAACCTGAGAAGGATAGGCTAGTCTTTTGGCCAGGAACGCGACGTTTGTTTCTTTATTGAGGAAACAGTGACTCGCTATGCCGCGCGCGCTCGATATGCGCTGCAAATGTGACCGGGTCGGTATTGGTGCCGCACAACAGAACGCCCACGCGCTTGCCTTGCAACTGTTCGCGCAGCGGGCCGAGCAAGCCGGCGGTGGCTGCCGCGCAGGCCGGTTCGACGGCAAGCTTCAGTTGTCCGAACAAGGTGAGCATCGCCGCGCGCAACTGGTCGTCGGATACCGTGACGAGCTGATCGATATGACGGCGGCACAATTCGTAGCTGTATTCCTCGGTGTGAGGCGACATGAGCGAATCGGCAATGCCGTGCATCTGGCCCATCTTGACCGTGTGATTGGCGGCGAAACTCTTGCCCATCACGTCCGCGCCTTCCGGCTCCACGCCATAGATATGCACGTTCGGATTCGCGAGCCGCATGGCCGTCGCGACACCGGCGGCGAGGCCGCCGCCGCCGATCGGCACGATCACCGCTTCGAGATCGGGCGTTTGCGTGACCCACTCGTAGCCGAGCGTGGCCGAACCCAGCACCGTGCGATAGCCGTTGAACGGATGCACGAAATAGCGGCCTTCTTCCGCCTCGATGCGGCGGACCAGTTCGAATGCCTCGGCAATGTTCTCCGCGAATACGATCTCGGCGCGATACTGCCGGCACAGCGCCACGCGCGCCGGATTGGCCGCGCGAAACAGCACGACCTTGGCGCTGATGCCAAGGCGCATGGCCGCATACGCGACCGCCACCGCATGATTGCCGCCCGACACGCACGTGACGCCCGCGCTGCGTTGGGCTTCGTCGAGTGCGAGCAGATTGGTGAACGCGCCGCGCGCCTTGAAGCTGCCGCCCGCCTGCAGCAGTTCGAACTTGAAATTCACCAGCGTGCCTTCCAGCGACGGAAAGTCCACCCTGTCGAATACCGGCGTTCGCGTCACCCACGGCGTCAACGCAAAATGCTGCGCGGCGATGTCGTCGAGCGTGGGGATCGGCTCGCCGTCGATCGTATGGTCGGTGTGTTGCGGCGCGGCAGTTGACATGGCGTGGGCGTGCGAGGGTCGGTATGAGTAAGACTGTTTTCAGGCGGCTCGGTTTCAGTGCGCGTGCGCGTCGACCGACATGCTGTGAATGAATTTCTGCAGAAAGCGCTCGCACGCCACCAGCTGATCCAGCGCGACGAATTCGTTGGCCTTGTGCGCCTGTTCGATGTTGCCCGGACCGCATACGATGCTCGGAATCCCCGCCAGCGAGAAGAGGCCGGCTTCCGTGCCGTAAGCGACCTTGCGCTTGTCCTGATCCGCGGTCAACGCGCGCACCAGTTGCGTGATGGCGGCTTGTTCAGACGAATCGAGGCCGGGCGCCGCGGCGATCTTCGTAATCTCAATCGCCGCCGATGGATGCTCGCGCAACATTTTCGGCAGCAGCGTTTCGCGCGCGTATTGATCGATGCGCGCAAAAATCGGCTCGGGATCGAGCGTGGGCAGGTTGCGGAATTCGAACTGGAACTTGCATTCGGCCGGCACCGTGTTGATCGCATTGCCGCCCACGATCGTGCTGGTTTGCGCGGTGGTGAAGGGCACGTCGTACAGTTCGTCGAACGGGCCTTGCTCGCGGAACTGATCGGCCATGTCGCGGATGTAGCAGATCAGACGCGCGGCGTATTCGATCGCGTTCAAACCCTTCGGCGTGAGCGACGAGTGCGCGGCCTGACCGCGCACGCAGCACTGGTAGGCGTTGATGCCTTTGTGCGCCACGATGGGCCGCATGCTGGTCGGCTCGCCGACAATGCAGCCGTCCGGCTTCACACCGCGCTTCATCAGGTCGGCAATCAGGAGGGGCGCGCCCGCACAGCCCACTTCCTCGTCGAACGACAGGGCGAAGTGAATCGGCTTGGCGAGTTTGGTGCGCTGCATGTCCGGCACCAGCGCGAGCGCCGCGCCGATAAAGCCTTTCATATCGCAGGTGCCGCGGCCGTAGAGTTTGTCGCCGCGAATTTCCGGCTTGAACGGATCGCTGTCCCATTTCTGGCCGTCCACGGGTACGACGTCCGTGTGACCCGACAGCACCACGCCGCCGTTCGTTTCGCCGTCGTGTGCGGGAATCGTCGCGAACAGGTTGGCCCATTTGCCGCTTTCGTCGTGCGTGAGCGTGGCCTCGATACCGACGGCGCGCAGTTCGTCGCGCACGATTTCGATCAGGCCGAGATTCGGATTGCGGCTGACCGTGTCCATCGACACGAGACGGGTGACCCAAGGCAGTGAAGCGGGTAGTGACGCAGAGGAAGCGGGATTCGAAACAGAGTCGGGAGACGGGGAGGACTGCGCTGATTCAGCGACGTGCGACATGACAAGACTCCGGCATTTGAGTCTTTCGATCATACCCAAAAAAAAGCCCGTCCGTACGCTGCGGTGCGCGTTTGCGCACCGCAGCATGAACGAAAAATGCTACACGTACCGCGGTTTTTCAACGCGGCGCCAGGCCGTCGCGGTCCGCAGCCTCAGCGTGCGGCGACACTGGCGGCCGTGCCGCGGCTCGGAGTGCCGAGCGCGCGCAAGGTTTCCTTGACCGTGGCAACACGTACCGCAAGATCGGGGCTGCGCGTTTCGATACGCAGCTTGTCCTGGCCCGCGAGCTTGATGTGCTTGTGTTTCTGCACCATCTCGATGATCCGCATCGCGTCGATTGGCGGATTGGGAATGAACTGCAAGCCGATCACGGCTTCGCCGGCATCGATCTTCGAAATGCCCAGCGGCTTTGCGGCAAGCCGCAAACGATGCGTCTCCACGAGCGCGTGCGCTTGCGGCGGCAGCTTGCCGAAACGGTCGATCAACTCTTCCTGAATGCTGTCGATCGAATCGTTGTGTTCGCAATTAGCCAGCCGCTTGTACAGCGACAGACGCTCCTGCACATCGCCGCAATAGTCCGCAGGCAAAATTGCCGGCGCATGCAGATTGATCTCCGTAGTCGCGGCGAGCGGCGCGGTGAGGTCGGGCTCCTTGCCTTCCTTGAGCGCCTTCACGGCGTCGTTCAGCATGTCGGTATAAAGCTGGAAGCCGATCTCGTGAATCTCGCCCGATTGCTTGTCGCCAAGCACTTCGCCCGTGCCGCGAATTTCCAGGTCGTGCATGGCCAGATAGAAGCCCGAGCCGAGTTCCTCCATCTGCTGGATCGCTTCGAGGCGGCGCTGCGCCTGCTTGGTGAGCCCTTGCGGATCGTGGACCAGCAGATACGAATACGCCTGGTGGTGCGAGCGGCCCACACGGCCACGCAACTGATGCAGCTGCGCGAGACCGAACTTGTCGGCGCGGTGAATCAGGATCGTGTTGGCGCTTGGCACGTCGATGCCGGTTTCGATAATCGTCGTGCACAGCAATACGTTGGCGCGTTGCGCAACGAAGTCACGCATCACGCGTTCGAGTTCGCGTTCATGCATCTGACCATGCGCGACCGCGATACGCGCTTCGGGCACCAACGCTTCGAGCATTTGCCGGCGATTCTCGATCGTCTCGACTTCGTTGTGCAGGAAGTACACCTGGCCGCCACGCTTCAACTCGCGCAACATGGCTTCGCGAATCACGCTGTCTTCTTCGCGGCGCACGAAGGTTTTGATCGCAAGGCGCTTTTGCGGCGCGGTGGCGATCACGGAGAAATCGCGCAGGCCTTCGAGTGCCATGCCGAGCGTACGCGGGATCGGCGTGGCCGTGAGCGTAAGCACGTCCACTTCGGCGCGCAACGCCTTCAGGGCTTCTTTCTGGCGCACGCCGAAACGGTGTTCCTCGTCGATGATCACGAGACCCAGCCGCTTGAACTGCACGTCGGACGAGAGCAGCTTGTGCGTGCCGATCACGATATCGACCGTGCCTTCGTTGATCTGCTGGATCGCCGCGTTGACTTCCTTGGTCGACTTGAAACGCGAGAGTTCGGCGATCCGCACCGGCCAGTCGGAGAAACGGTCGCTGAAAGTTTGCGTGTGCTGTTCGGCGAGCAGCGTGGTGGGCGAGAGCAGTGCCACCTGCTTGCCGCCCATCACCGCGATGAACGCGGCCCGCAACGCGACCTCCGTCTTGCCGAAGCCGACGTCGCCGCATACGAGCCGATCCATCGGTTTGCCGCTCGTCATGTCGCCGATCACGGCCGCGATCGCGGCGGCCTGGTCCGGCGTTTCCTCGAAGCCGAAGCTCTCCGCGAACTTCACGTAGTCTTTCGGTTCGAGTGCGAATGCATGGCCTTCGCGCAGCGCGCGACGGGCGTACAGGTTCAGCAATTCGGCGGCGGTATCGCGAATCTGCTGCGCCGCCTTGCGCTTGGCTTTTTCCCACTGGCCCGAGCCGAGCGAGTGCAACGGCGCGCTTTCCGGATCGGCACCGCTATAGCGCGAGATCACGTGCAACTGCGCGACCGGCACATACAGCTTGCTGTCGCCGGCGTATTCGAGGTGCAGAAACTCGGTCTCGCCTTCGCCGAGATCCATGGTGATGAGGCCCATATAGCGGCCGATGCCGTGCTGCGAATGCACGACCGGATCGCCGACCTTGAGCTCGGACAGATCGCGCACCATCGAATCGACGTTGCTCGCCTGTTCCTGGCGGCGGCGCCCCGCACGACGCGCAAGCGGACCATAGAGCTCGGTCTCGGTGATGATCGCGATGCCGTCGACCGGCACGGCAAAACCGTTGGCGAGCGGCGCGACGCCCAATGAAAAGCGCTCGTCGCTCGTGAGCCAGTCCTGGAAGCTGTCGCTCGATACCGGTCGCAGATGATTGTCGGCGAGCAACTGCAGCAGCGTTTCGCGCCGGCCTGCCGATTCGGTGGCGAACAGCACGCGATTCGGCGTGGTGTCGAGATACGTGCGCAAGGCCGCTACCGGATCTTCCGCGTGACGGTCGATAGCGAGGTTCGGCAACGGAGTGGACCAGCCGCCGCCGGCGTTGGCAGGCAGCGCGAGCCGCGCGAAGGGCTTGGCGAACGTGAAGAAATCTTCGTCCGACAGGAACAGCCGCTGCGGTTCCAGAATCGGCCGGTCGCGGTCATGCGAAAGGAAGTTGTAGCGCTGCTTCGTGTCGTTGGTAAAGCGCCTGATCGCCGCGTCCAGATCGCCGACGAATGCCAGTTGCGCGCCTTCTGGCAGATAGTGGAACAGCGTGGCGGTTTCGTCGAAGAAGAGCGGCAGATAGTATTCGATGCCCGCGGACGGCACGCCATTGCCGATGTCCTTGTAAATCGACGCGCGGCTCGGGTCGCCCTCGAAGGTCTCGCGCCAGCGGCTGCGAAAAGCGGTGCGGGCCGCTTCATCGAATGGAAATTCGCGGCCCGGCAGCAGGCGCACGTCTTTCACCGGGTACAGGCTGCGCTGGGTGTCCGGGTCGAACGCGCGAATCGAGTCGACCTGGTCGTCGAACAGGTCGATCCGGTAGGGCAAGGGCGAGCCCATCGGATAGAGATCGAGCAGCGAGCCGCGTACGCAGTACTCGCCCGGGCGCACCACCTGGCTCACGTGCTCGTAGCCGGCCAGCGTCAACTGGGCCTTGAGTTTGGCTTCGTCGAGGCGCTGGCCCTGCGAGAAGGAGAACGTATAAGCCGCGAGGAACGACGCGGGCGGCATGCGGTACAACGCCGTGGTGGCGGGCACCAGCAGGATGTCGCAACGGCCTTCACCGAGATCGTGCAGCGTGGCGAGACGCTCCGAGACCAGGTCCTGGTGCGGTGAAAAGGTATCGTAAGGCAGCGTTTCCCAGTCCGGCAGCAGGCGCACGCGCGCCTCGGGCGCGAAGAAGCCGATTTCCTGCGCCAGTCGCTGCGCATCGACGGCGCTTTCGCACACGACCGCGAGCAGCGGCACCTTCTCGCGATAGGCGAGATGGTAGCGGGCGATCAGCAGCGCGTCGGACGAGCCGTGCGTGCCGTCGAAGGCGAAACGCTGGCCAGCCTTGACGAGCGCGACGGGCGGGGAGTACTGCGATGATGCGGCGATGTCTGGCATAGATGAGAAAAAACGGCCTCAGGCTCACACGTGACCGGCAAGTTTACGCGTGTCGGGGCGTGGATGCGAAGGACCTATTATAAAATCCGTCCATTACTTTGACTTCGCGGCATCCGCACTCGTGACTTCCCGTCTATTTGCCCTGATTCCGTGCGCAGGCACCGGCAGCCGTTCCGGCGCCGCGATGCCCAAACAATATCGCACTGTCGCTGGCCGCGACATGTTGCATTACTCGCTGGCGGCGTTCGACGCCTGCAGCGAGTTTGCGCAAACCCTCGTCGTGATCGCCCCTGATGACGCCCATTTCGACGCCCGCCGCTTCGGCGGCTTGCGTTTCGCCGTGCGCCGCAGCGGTGGAGCGTCGCGCCAGGCCTCGGTGCTCAACGGCCTGCACGCGCTCGCCGAGTTCGGCGCCCACGACGACGACTGGGTGCTGGTGCACGACGCGGCGCGCCCCGGCATTACCCCCGCGCTGATCCGCACGCTGATCGGCGCGCTGAAGGACGACGCGGTGGGCGGCATCATGGCCTTGCCGGTCGCGGACACGCTCAAACGGATCGACGCGAACTCGACCGACGGCCGGATCGCGCGCACCGAGGCGCGCGACGGCTTGTGGCAGGCGCAGACGCCGCAGATGTTCCGCATCGGCATGTTGCGCGAGGCGATCCTGCGCGCGCAGGCCGACGGTCACGACCTGACCGACGAAGCAAGCGCGATCGAGTGGCTGGGCCATGCGCCGAAACTGGTGCAGGGCAGCTTGCGCAACTTCAAGGTGACTTATCCGGAAGACTTCGATCTGGCCGAGGCGATTCTCAGCCGACCCGCGGCTTCATGACGGGCGATTTCAAATTTAACGAGCGGACTTGAGGATTTGACGCATATGGATTTCAGAATTGGGCAAGGCTATGACGTGCACGCGCTGGTGCCGGGACGCCCGTTGATTATCGGCGGCGTGACGATTCCCTATGAGCGTGGCCTGCTCGGTCATTCGGACGCGGACGTGTTGCTGCACGCCATTACCGATGCCCTGTTCGGTGCGGCCGCGATGGGCGATATCGGCCGCCATTTCTCCGATACCGATGCGAAGTTCGCAGGCGCGGACAGCCGGGTTTTGCTGCGCGAATGCGTCGCGCGCGTGAAGGCGGCGGGCTTCTCCATCGCCAACGTCGATAGCAGCGTGGTGGCGCAGGCGCCGAAGCTGGCGCCGCATATCGAGGGCATGCGCGCCAATATCGCCGCCGACCTGGATTTGCCGGTCGAGCGCGTCAACGTCAAGGCCAAGACCAACGAGAAGCTCGGCTACCTGGGCCGAGGCGAGGGCATTGAGGCTCAGGCCGCGGTTCTGCTGGTCAAGAACTGATTGGTTTGAGAACGCGCGCAGCAGCGGGAACGGCATCGCACTGCGCGCATATCGAGGCTTACTTGTCTTCGGCGGCAATGCACTGCGCGGTCGCGTTGATCACCGCGGCGATCCGCCCAACGTCACGCAATTGCGTGGAACTCATGCCTTCGGCGACCAGCGTGTCGAAGTGCGACTTCACGCAAAAATGGCACTTGCCGATGATCGACGCCGCCAACGCATACATCTCGAAGCGCCGCTTATCCACTCCGCCGTGCGACGCATAAGCGTTCATGCGCAACTGCGCCGGCTGCGACTTCAGGTCAGCGCTTTCCGTCATCTCGACGTACGGATACCAGACGTTATTCATGCCCATCAGCGCAGCGGCCGTCAGCGCGCCTTGGGTCTCTTCCGGCGACAACACGCCGGCATTGCGAATCGCGTCGACGATCACCGTGCTCTTCGCCGCGAATGCGGCCGCTAGCGCGACCCCGACGGCGTCATTGCCTTCGAGCGATGAGCGCGCGATCGTCCCATCCAGATTCAGCCGGATGTCTTTCGCATAGTCAGGCACACGCGCCTTAATCGAAGCCAGGAATTCCATTGAGATCTCCTATCAGTTCGTCGATAAAAAAGCCCGCGGCTCGTTCAAGCTTAGCGGGCTTTTGACAGGTCGCACGGTTTAGAGCGTTGCGCCGCCGACTGCGCGGTTGCAAGGACACAGCTCGTCCGTTTGCAGGCCGTCCAGAATACGCAGCACTTCTTCCGGGTTGCGGCCGACGTTCAGGTTATTTACCGAAACGTGCTGGATCGTATTGTCCGGATCGACAATGAAGGTGGCGCGCAGCGCGACGCCTGCTTCCTTGTCACGCACGCCGAGCTGGTCGATCAACTCGCCTTTCACGTCGCCGAACGCGTAATGGTTCAGCTTGTCCAGATCCTTGTGCTCGCGGCGCCAGGCCAGCTTCACGAATTCGTTATCGACGCTGCCGCCAAGCAGCACCGCGTCGCGTTCCTCAAAATCTTTGGCCAGCTTGCCGAACTCGACGATTTCCGTCGGGCACACGAACGTGAAGTCCTTCGGGTAGAAATAAATGATCTTCCACTTGCCCGGGAACGACTGCTCCGTGATGTCTTCGAACGCCGAGACGCCGTTTTCCTCAGGATGGTTGAAGCCCGGCTTTGCAGCAGTGACGGTGAACGCTTCGAGTTTATCGCCAACGGTTTTCATGCGAGTGCTCCTTCGTGTGTTGGAAAAACAGCATGTTGAGGCTACCAGCTCGTGCAGACGAGCGCGTTACACGTGATTCACTATAACTCTATTGACCTATTAATCCAATAGTTTTTAACTAATTATCGAGATGGTTGTTATCCAGTGCGGCAGATGGCGGAAAAGGGCGGATGAGACTATTGCGCTCAGACACCCTTGGCCAGCGGAAACTCGATAGTCACTTCGAGCCCCGGTCCTGGCGTGCGGTTACGCAAGCGCAGCGCGCCGCGGTAACGGCCCACGAGGCGCTGAACGATGGCCATGCCAAGGCCGGTGCCGTTCGCCTGGGTGCGTGCCGAATTCACACGATAGAACGGCCGTGTGACAAGCGCCAGTTGGTCTTCTGGAATGCCCGGCCCTTCATCGACCACGGACAGTTCAACCCGTGAGTGCGACACCCGCGTTTCGAGAATCACGTGCGGAATGCCGTCGCCGTCGCTCAGGCCGTATTTGCGCGCGTTTTCCAGCAGGTTGCCGACCACGCGCCGCATGTCGGTTTCATCGGCCTCGATCACCGCCGACGGCGCGAGCCGCGTAATCAGCCGCATGCTGTCTTCGCTCTGCATGCGCGCGGCCAGTTCTCCTGCGATCACGGAAAGGTCGACAGGTTCCGGCACGCGCTGCACCGGCCGCGCGTAATCGAGGAACCGGCCGATGATCATGTCCATCTGTTCGATGTCGTCGACCATTGCGTCTTTGGTGGCCTGATCCGACGGACTCATTTCGGTTTCGAGACGCAGCCGCGCGAGCGGCGTGCGCAGATCGTGCGAGATACCCGCGAGCATCAGCGCGCGGTCGGCCTCGAGCTGTTCGAGGTCCTGCACCATCTGGTTGAAACTGCGATTGGTTTCCGCGGCCACGCCCATGCCGCGTTCGGGCAGCGGCTCTGGCGATTGCCCCGAGCCGACTTTGCGAGCGGCCATGGCGAGGCGCGCGAACGGACGATTCACGAGACTCGTGATGAATGCCGCGCCGAACAGCGACAACGCCAGCGCGAACACGCCCCAGCCCGCCCACTGCAAACCGGTGGCATTGTCGAGCTGATCGCGGTCGAGCGCGACCCAGTAATCGTCGTCGTCGATCTTGAAGCTGATCCACACGCCGGGAATGTCGTTCACGCTTTGCGCGATCACGGTGTCGTCGCCGAGGCGGCCGCGAATGTCGTGTTCGATCAGCCGGTTCAGCGACTCGTCGGGCTGAAGCTTGTACTTGTCGGTGGTTTCGCGCGGGTACACGCGCACACCCTCATTGCTTTCCAGATCCTGCAGCAGGGCGCGCCGCAGGTCGGGATCGGAATAGAGGAGTGCGGTGCGCGTGAGCTTGACGATGGCGACGAGCTGCAACGCCACGCGCTGCGCGCGCGGCTCGCGTTCGATCACCCGGAAGCTCTGGAACCACGCGGCGAGACTGACTGCGATCAACAGCGCGATCAACAGGAAGGTCCGCCAGAAAAGGCCACCGAACGCGAGCGTCAGGAGGCGCCGGTCGATCCGCATGGGCCCTTCTTATCTGAAATCAAAGCAGGCAATGGCCTTGCATGGGACCAGAGTTAGCGCTGAAGCGCCCACTCTGGTCGACACTGGAGGTGAGAGCAAACTTAGGCTGCACCGTCGGGGATGAACACGTAACCCAGACCCCAAACCGTCTGGATGAAACGCGGGCTGCCCGGATCAGGTTCGATCAGCTTGCGCAAACGCGAAATCTGCACGTCGAGACTGCGGTCGAAGACTTCGTACTCACGGCCGCGTGCGAGTTCCATAAGCTTTTCACGCGACAGCGGCTGGCGCGGATGACGCGCGAACACCTTGAGCACCGAGAACTCGCCCGTGGTCAGCGGAATTTCCTGGCCGGCCTTGGTGAGCGTGCGGGTAGCGAGATTCAAGGCGAACTCGCCGAACTCGAACACCTCGGTGGTTTCGGACGGCGCGCCCGGCAACTCCGAAGGCGACTGGCGGCGCAACACCGCGTGGATCCGCGCAACCAGTTCGCGCGGATTGAACGGCTTGGGCAGATAGTCGTCGGCGCCCATCTCGAGCCCGACGATACGATCGACGTCTTCACCCTTGGCCGTGAGCATGATGATCGGCGTACGGTCGTTGCTGCCGCGCAGACGGCGGCAGATCGACAGACCGTCTTCGCCGGGCAGCATCAGATCGAGCACCAGCAGGTCGAAGCGCTCACGCACCCAGAGCTTGTTCATGGAAGGAGCGTTCTCGGCGACATAGACATTGAAGCCCTGTTCACCGAGGTAGCGGCGCAGCAGATCGCGCAGGCGCGGATCGTCGTCGACGACGAGAATTTTCGAAGGGTTTTTGGTTTCCATGGTCGGCATCTTAGCGCGATTAGAAAGTGGTGCGCGTTTGCATCGTTTTCGGGGTTACAGTCAGTTACAAAATTTACCCGCAGTGTGGCACGACGTAAAGCGGGGGCAGGTAGACTCCTTTACTGAATGCGGCTGTTCGGTGGATACTTCACTCGAATAAAACTCTCGTACCCGGCCCGTTACCGGGGTCTGTATACGCATTTGAGGTAGCCGGTTGCCGCGCCACGAAGGGAACAACATGAAGGGAGGGGTTTGGCCGAATGTGCGCCTCAGCGTGATTGCACTGGCGGTAGCCGGTACGCTTGCAGGCTCACTGGTACCAACGCTCGCCCATGCCCAGCCTTCGGCCGACAGAGCTGCGAGCGAGCGCTCGCCTAAGCCAGGCAGATCCAATCGCCACGATCCCGCGACCGAACGCCCCGCGTCGGATGTGATTATGCGCACCGCTGTTCCCCCCGATCTCGATCAACGCCGTCGTGATGGTCATATGACGCCCGACGAACGGCGTCTGTTACGGCAGCATATCGAAGACGCTGTCCGCGAACTCTATAAGCGGTAGCTATTTTCGTGCCTGCGTTGGCACGCGCTTCACTCTTCCTCCCGCAACATCTTTCGCGTTCCGCCGTGCGTGAAAAAATTCGTTGCACTTCCCTCGTCAACTTCCCGCCTCGTCTGCCGTTGAATCGTCAATGCGAAGCGCGCCGTGCATGCATTGCGTGCGCCGCCGCTTGTTCAAGGTGTCCCGTCAATCCGGATGATCGATGATGAGATTGCTCACAGGTGGTAATTGCCGCCGCAGGTTGGCAGCATGGGCCACTGCCATGACGGTCCTGGCAATCGGTTTACCGGCTGCGGCCGTGGGTTTGCCGCCCGCCGCCGTGCCGTCGGCAGCGTCGCATGTCGGACATCGCACTCATCATGCGCCCACTGCAGGCGACAGTGCGGCTTCCGAACGCGAGCAGAGCATTCTCGATGCCGACGACGCGCGCTTCTTTCTGACGCGCGTCGGCTTCGCACCAGATGCCGCCGAGCTCGCGCAATACGTCGGACTCACGCGAGTGCAGGCCGTCGACACAGTGCTCGCGAGCGCCAGAACCGAGGCGGTCACGCCGCGGCCCGACTGGGTCCTCGAACCGATACCGACACGCGAAACGCGCAAGGCATGGACCGATGATCAGCGTCGCGAAGCGCAGCGATTGCGCGGGCAGCGTTACGAACTATTACGCGCATGGTGGGTGCGCGAGATGCTGGCCACACCGTCGCCGCTTACCGAGCGCATGACGCTGTTCTGGCATAACCACTTCACGTCGGGGCAAGACAAGGTGCAGTATCCGCAGCAAATGGCGCTGCAGAACATGCTGTTGCGCCGAAACGCGCTCGGCAACTTCGGCGAGCTTCTGCACGACGTCGCGAAAGATCCTGCGATGCTGCAGTACCTCGATGGCGCGAGTAATCGCAAGGGCAAGCCTAACGAAAATTTCGCACGTGAGGTGATGGAGTTGTTCACGCTTGGCGAGGGGCATTACTCGCAACGTGACGTGTCCGAGGCGGCGCGCGCGTACACCGGGTGGAGTCTCGATCCCGACACGCAGGCCTACGTGTGGCGCTCCAACCAGCATGACGACGGTGAGAAGACCGTGCTTGGCAAGACCGGGCCGTTCGATGGCGATCAGGTGCTCGATATTCTGCTGGCGCAGCCAGAGACCTCCACCTTCGTGACCACGAAATTGTGGCGCGAGTTCGTCTCGGATACGCCGGACCCGCAGAGTATCGCGCCGATCGCGGCGCGCTTCCGCGCGAGCCGCTACGATATCAAGGTGGCGTTGCGCGGCATTTTCCTGAGCGACGCGTTCTGGGAGGACGATCATCGCGGCGTCCTCGTAAAGTCGCCGGCGGAGTTCGTGGTCGGCACGCTGCGCGCATTCGACATCGGCTATGAGAATACCGCGCCGTTTGCCGCGCAAATCCGCACGCTCGGCGAAAACCTGTTCTATCCGCCGAACGTCAAAGGATGGCCGGGCGGCACGACATGGATCAACAGTTCCACACTGCTTGCCCGCAAGCAGTTCGTCGAGCAGTTGTTCCGCGCCACCGAGGCCGCGGGTCCACTGCGTACGGCGAATCTGGCGGGCGCGAGGATCGCGGCAAGCGACGCGATGTCCGGCATGCAGACCACAGCGCCGCTGCAGCGCGCAACGGCGCATGCCGCTCAGGGTGGCAAAGGTGGCGTACGCTTCGACATTGGAACATGGCTCGCGCGTTACAACACCGCGCCGACGGCGCGGCCCGGATTGTCGGCCGAGTTGCAGTTGCAGCACGCGGTCTTGCCGCTCACGCCGGTGGACGCGATCGAGACCGGTTCGACCGCGGGCGCCTATCTGCAAGCATTGCTGATGGACCCGGCGTATCAATTGAAGTGAGCCATTGAAACAGGCACGCGCCAAACGGTGAAAAAGACGGGACTGTCGAAGCGGACATGACCCGCGCCGTGACAATCGAACGAGGTGCAGGATGAAACGACGCAGCTTTCTCTCGATGTGCGCGGCTTCGAGCGTCACGTTCTGGCTGCCACGCGCATACGGCGCGCAGTCGGCCGAACCGTACGCATCGTCGGCGCGCGGCTACGAGAACCTGTTGATCCTCATCGAATTGAAAGGCGGCAACGACGGTTTGAATACCGTGATTCCGTTTGCCGATCCTGCTTACTATCAGTTGCGCAAGAACATCGGCATCAAACGCGACCAGGCGATTCAACTCGACGAGCGCACCGGATTGCATCCGTCTTTGCAACCCCTCATGCCGCTGTGGCGCGACCGGCAACTGGCGATCGTGCAGGGCGTGAGCTATGCCCAGCCCAACCTGTCGCATTTCCGTTCGATCGAGATCTGGGACACCGCGTCGCGTTCCGACCAGTATCTGCGCGAAGGATGGCTCACCCGCGCGTTTGCACAAATGCCGGTGCCCGCCGGGTTCGCCGCCGACGGCGTGGTGATCGGCAGCGCCGAGATGGGGCCGCTCGCGAACGGCGCGCGCGCCATCGCGCTGGTCAATCCGGCGCAGTTCGTGGCGGCTTCGCGGCTCGCCACGCCCGTATCGCTGCACGAGCGCAATCCCGAGCTGGCGCATATTCTCGACGTCGAAAACGACATTGTGAGAGCCGCCGACCGGCTGCGTCCAACGCAAGGGCAGCCTCAGTTGAAAACCGTGTTTCCGGGTGGAGCTTTTGGCAGTTCGATCAAGGCAGCGATGCAAGTGCTCGCGGCCGGCGACGCACCAAAAAACGACCACGGCGTTGCGGTGATCCGCCTGACGCTGAATGGTTTCGATACACACCAGAATCAGCCGGGTCAGCAGGCGGTGCTGCTCAAGCAACTGGCGGAAGGAGTCGCGTCGATGAAATCGGCGCTCGTTGAACTCGGTCGCTGGGACGATACCCTGGTGATGACTTATGCCGAGTTCGGCCGGCGTCCGCGTGAGAACCAGAGCAACGGCACGGACCACGGCACCGTGGCGCCGCATTTTGTCATGGGCGGACGCGTGCGAGGTGGTCTGTACGGCGTGCCGCCGGCGCTGGCGCGGCTCGACGGCAATGGCAACTTGCCGGTCGGTGTCGATTTCCGGCAGCTTTATGCCACGGTGCTCGGGCCGTGGTGGGGGCTCGACGCGCCGGCGATTCTGCAGCAGCGGTTCGAGCCGCTGCCGTTGCTACGGGTTTGACGGCAGCTTTTGTCGACACCTTGGCAACGGTTTTTGGGAGCCCATCTACCGACGTCTTTTTCTAGCGACGCAGTGAGTGACGCGCCGACCGCTTCCGACGCCAGACCGACGCACCGCCCGGTCACTTTGCGCGCCACGCGATCCAAAGCTTGCGAATCGGCGTCAATGCGATGCGTTGATGCAGCACGTGATAGCCGTCACGTTTGATTTCATCCAGCAGAGCCGACGCCAAGGCGGCTTGCGCGACGAGCGTGCGCTGCGTGCGGCGCTCGTTGGCGGGCACGGCGCCGAGGGCGTTTTGCAGTGCATCGCGGGCGCGCTTCGTCTCGAAGCGCATCAACTCCGTGAATGCCTCGGTGTATTTCCGATTGATCAGATCCGCGGCGGTGACATTGAAGCGCTGCATTTCGTCGATCGGAATATAGATGCGGCCGTGGCGCGCGTCATGGCCCGTTTCCACGACGAATTGCGCAAGCATTAGCGCCTCGCCGAGCGGTGCGGACCAGTTCGACGCCTGAGCGGCGTCTTTCGCCGTGGCGCGCGCGACCAGCGAGGCGAACGTGCCGCCCACGCCTTGCACATAGCGCCGCAAATTCGGGTAATCGAGGTAACGGGCCTGGTCGAGGTCCATTTCGAACCCGGCGAGCAACGTTTGCAGTGCCGGATACTCGGCTTTCACGTCGGGCAGATGCGCGGCCAGCGCCTTGGACACCGGATGCGACGGCGAACCCGAAGCCAGCGCGGCGATTTCGTTTTGCCACCACGCGAGTTTCGTGCGGCCAATGGCCGGATCGCTCGTCTCCTTGACCGTTTCCTCGAACTCGCGGCGCAGCGCGAACAGCGCGGTCAACAGCGGCTGGCTGGCCGCGGGCGCCTGCCGAAGCGCATAGTAAGTGCTCGATCCGGGCGGCGCCGCTTTCTGCTGGCAATATTCTTCGAAATTCACTGGATTGGGAATGTGGGGAAGGGCAGGCGAAGAGGGGGCACGTCGTGCGTGCATCAAGCCAAAAATTGTAGCATCGGCGCCGCTTCGACAGATGCCGGGCAAATGCAGACAAGCGCGAATCAATCGGTTAGAATCTCTCGCTTACGCTTTCGGGCGCGTGTTTCAGACGCGGCCGACAGTATGCAGGACAACGGGCAAACGCATCGCGCATTGCCCGGCTGCGAGGGTGGCGAAATTGGTAGACGCACCAGGTTTAGGTCCTGACGCCCGCAAGGGTGTAGGGGTTCGAGTCCCCTCCCTCGCACCATTTATTCGTAGTGAAAAACCCCGTCAAGTCTTTGGGCTGACGGGGTTTTTTGCTTTTCGGCGATGCCGCCGGCGCGATTCGGCCGCGCTCAGGCGTCCGGCGTTTGCGCAGGCGCTTGCGTGCCTGGCAGATCCGCTTGTGCGGCGCCTTCGAGAAAGCGACGGGTCGATTCGAATGCCTGCAACATCTGATCGGGCCACGGCGTTTGCAGCATGACCGCCTGGTGATTTTCGAAGGCCGACGACAATAGCTTCGCGAGCTCAGGCGAGCGAAGATGACGCAGCAGCACACTGACCGCGATCGCCGTAGCCTGGCTTGCGCCGGCCGTCTGGAGTTCCGAAGCGGTGAGGGCCGCGACCTGTTTGTTGATGTCCACTGCAACTTCCTTGGATGAAATGTGGGAGATTGAAGGCTCGAGGGCCGGTGCCGAATTTTGACATGGTTGGCGGCTTATCGTGGCCGCCTGCCGTATGCGCTCGATGCAATGTCACTTCATGCTCGTGCAGGCGTCAATATCGGTATTCTGGACGGTGTGCGCGCTTCGCCGTGACGATCTGGGCGAAGCGCCGGTTGAGCCGGTTGAGCCGGCTGTTCTGGCTCATTGGCGCCGTGCTGCTCGCGGCGACTTTGCTCAAGCGGGTTCTGTTCGACCTGTCCCACGTGACGGAAATCGAGAGAACCGCATCGTTTATCGGCATCGGGTCAATGGTGCTGTTGATCGGATTCATCGGCTTCATCGGCTTCTTCTCGCCGTTGCCGCCCAAGGCTATGGTCCTGGAAACTGAACAATGAAACATGTCTTCGCATTGACTGGCTGGGGTGTTGCGATCGTCGCGGCGTGGACGTGCGCGCCCGCATTTGCGGCGGATGATTTCGCACAACGCTTTGCGCTCCAACTCGACGAGGGCGCCGCGCATTACAGCATGACGTTGCCGGCAGCCGTCTACGCGGCAAGCCAGCGCAGCGATCTGGGTGACGTGCGCATCTTCAACGGTGCGGGCGAGCCGGTGCCGTACTCGCTCGACGCGCCTCGCGAACCCGCTCGCACGCCGCCCACGCTGCGTCCGGCGCGCTGGTTTCCGTTGCCGTCCACGGCCGCCAAAAGCGCTGGCGCGCCGCTCGGGGTGACGATTGCCGGCGATGGTTCGTTGCGTGCAACGTCGGCGCCGCCGTCCCGCGCGCAGCACGACACGGACGTAATCGATACCGGGCGCTTGTCGCGCACGAGTCGCGTGAGCGCGTTGCTCGTGCATCTGCGCGACGACAATTACCAGGGGCGCGTGGGCGTGGAAGCCAGTGATGATTTGCGTCACTGGCAACCCGCGGGCGACGCACAACTCCTCAAGGTCAGCTACAACGGCAGCACGCTGAGTCAGGACCGGATCGAGCTGGGCGGCACACCTGCGCGGTACCTGCGTTTGCGCTGGCTCGACGGCGCGCCGTACGTCGACTCGATGGAGATGGAGGTGCAGGCGGTTGCCGTCGAGCCCGTGCAACGCGCGGAGCGGGCGTGGCGCGAAGGCATCGTCGCCCACGCGGGCGTGAAGCCCGGCGAGTACTTCTTCAACACCGGTGGCCCGTATCCCGTCGACCGGCTGCGGCTGAATCTGCCTCAGCCAAATACCGTCGCGCCTGCCGTCGTCTATTCCCGCTCGGGGCTGGAGGCGCCGTGGCGCGAAGTCGCCGGTGCGATGCTGTTCCGCTTGCACAACGGCGCGGTGGAGCAGAGCAATCCTTCACTCGAATTGACGCCCGACGCGGATCGGCAATGGCGTGTGGTGGTCGACACGCGCAACGGTGGGCTCGGCAGCGGAGCGCTAACCATTGCCGCGGGCTGGCGTCCGGCTACGCTGACTTTCGCCGCGCGTGGCGCGGCGCCGTTCACGCTGGCGGTCGGGAGCGCGGCGACGGCGTCGGCGGCGGTGAGCCGGAGCGAGTTGTTGATGGGTGCCCCAGCGGTGCCCGCGACGGCCCGTCTGGGTGACGCGCTGTCTGCCGAGCAGGCGGCGAGCGCGCAGGCCGCGAGCCACGATCCGGATGGGACGCGCCGCTATTTGCTATGGGCGGCGCTGCTGCTGGCCGTCGGTTCGCTCGGGGCGATCGCCTGGCGACTCGCGCGACGCGCTCAGGTTCGAGCGGGCGTGGCGTCTGGTGGTGTGTCTGGTGGGTCCGCAGGGTCCGGTGTGGCGAGCGCGACGACTCACGATGCCGCCACGGGTGACACAAACGGGCAAGGCGGCAACGGTTGAACTCGGCGCGCGCCTATGCCGCGCCGGTCACTCTTCCTCCCGCGCGGTCATCGTGCCGATGATCTTGTCGAGCGCGTGGCCGAACGCGAGTTGTTCCTGCTCGTCGAGGCAGCCGAACATGTCACCGTTCCACTTGCGCGCGATCGGCATCACCTTGCGATACAACGCGCGGCCCTCGGGCGTGAGGGAGACCAGCACGACACGGCCGTCTTCGGCGCTCGCTTCGCGCTTCACGAGTCCTTGTTTGATCAATGCTTCAGCGGCGCGGCTTGCCTGGCTTTTGTCGAGATTGGCATGCCTTGCCAGTTCCATGATCGAGAACGGCCCGAACGATCCCACCGACGCAATCACCCGCGCCTCGGGCAAGGTGACGCCGAGCTTGTCCTGATAGCGTTCGCTGATGCCGCGCTCGGCGAGTTTGTTGAGAACATGCAGACGGTACGTGAGGAATTGTTCGAGCCCGGCTTTGGGTGCCTTCATGGTCTTCCCGTAGTGAGTGAGCGGTCGCGGCGCTGTGATTGTTGCCGCAACCGTCCTGCCGGTCAACGCGTGCCGTACTTCAGGCGCGTCAACTGTTCGGCTTCGTCCGCCAGAAGGCGTGCCGCGTCGCGAATCGCGACCTCGAGCGTGATCGGCCCGGGTGCGGGCGAGAAGCACCCGCTGAAATATTCGGCAAGGCGCGGCAAGGCCGCGGAGTCGACCCCGCCCGAGAGCAGCGTGGCGGGCACGCCCGCTGCCTGCGCATGACGGCACGCGATGAAGGGCGCTTTGCCGTGCAGCGTTTGCACGTCCGAGCGGCCCTCGCCGGTGATCAGCCAGTTCGCGCCTTCGAGCGCGGCGTCCAGACCGATTTGCCGCGCGACGGTTTCCGCGCCCGGTTCGAACTGCGCGCCGAGCATATGCAGCGCGAAGCCGAGGCCGCCGGCCGCGCCCGCGCCGGGCTGGTCGCGCGCCGTGCGGCCGAGCGCCGGTTCGAGCAGATCGGCGAAGCGGGCAAGCGCTGCGTCGATTGAAGCAATCTGCTCGGGTTTCACGCCCTTTTGCGGACCGAACACCGCGGTTGCGCCGTGGTCGCCAGTGAGCGGATTGTCGACGTCCGACATGCCGACGAACAGCGTGTCCGCAAGGCGCGCGTCGAGTTGCGACACGTCCACTCGCGCAAGCCGCGCGAGTTGTTCAGGCGTGGCGTCGAGTTCCTTGTCCTGCGCGTCGAACAGCTTGAGGCCGAGGCCCGCCAGCAGGCCCGCGCCGCCGTCGTTCGTGCTGCTGCCGCCAAGCGCGACGAAAAAGCGCCGCACGCCGGCGTCCATCAGCGCGCGAATCGCTTCGCCCATGCCGCGTGTGCTACGCGCCTCGACGGGCACGCCCATTCCCACCGGATCCGTAATGCCGACGATCTCCGCCGTTTCGATAATCGCGCTGCCATCCGCAAGGAGGCCCGTGAGCGCTTCGCGCACCGGCCCTGCCGCGCCGCGCACGCTCAGCTTGCGGCGCTCGCCGCCGCTCGTGAGCATGGCGTCGAGCGTACCTTCGCCGCCGTCGGCCATCGGGCAGATGCGCACGCTCGCGTCGGGGCGGGCGCGCTGGATGCCCGACGCGATTGCTTGCGCGACCTGTTCCGCGCTAAGCGAGCCTTTGAAGGAATCGGGAGCAATGACGACGACGGGCGAGGACGGCGAATTCGGCATGGTGTCTCTGAATGGTTGGAGTCGTTGCGAGGGCGGGTGAAATGACGATGCGGGCGCAGCCCCGAGCGCGTCCATTAGCTTATCAGCATGGGCGCGCTGACTGAATATGTCGAACGGCATAGCGGGCATTGTCGGCGGCGGCGCGCGCAACCGCGCGGCGCATCAGTCCGGCGACGCTGAATGATCGATGTGAAGTGGCGCAAAGCGCCCGACTTGCGCGTGAGAGCCGGTGGCGCAGGGGCGGCGGCACGCCGCCGGGGCGCACCGGAACGGGGCAGAAACTGGCATCAAACAGGTCGGAAAGCGGCCGGAAACCGATCAAAATCCCGATAAAAAAGCGCGCATTCATCGAATCCCGGCTAGTCGCGCAAATAGTTTGCTAAAATATTCGGCTCTTTGGACCCAACCGTGCTGCCGGTGGCCTGCAAGCCCGCGGCGCAGGCGCGCAATCGATGCTAAAGACGTGATCGCCACACTGCGCGACACCGCGCAGCATCGAAAAGCGGCACGGAGAAGATAACTGATTCGCTCGAATAATTTTAGGACGATTGAAGCCATGGCTAACGTTGTTGAAAACCTCGGCAAGCTCGAACGCCGCGTCACGATTTCCCTGCCGAAGGACGCCGTGCAGAAGGAAGTGGACTCGCGTATCCGTCAACTCGCGAAGAACGTGCGCATGCCGGGTTTCCGCCCGGGCAAGGTGCCGCTCAAGATGGTGACGCAACAGTATTCGGGCCAGGTGGAAGCCGAAGTGCTGAGCGACAAGGTCGGCAAGGAATTCTTCGACATCAGCCGCGCCGAAAACCTGCGCGTCGCTGGTCAGCCGAGCTTCGCGCCGAAGACCGACGCCACTGAAGGCGACTACGCGTTCGACGCGACATTCGAGGTGTATCCGGAAGTGAAGCTGGGCGACGTCGCCACGGCGGAAATCGAGCGCACCACGACCACCATCAGCGAAGCGGAAATCGACCGCACGCTGGAGATCCTGCGCAAGCAGCGCGTGCACTTCCACGCTCGCGGCGAATCCGGCGAGCACGGTGACGGCGGCGCGGACACGGCGGCCAAAGAAGGCGATCGCGTGACGGTCGACTTCGTCGGCAAGATCGACGGTGAAGTGTTCCAGGGCGGCAGCGCTGAAGACTTCGCGTTCGTGCTGGGCGAAGGCCGCATGCTGCCGGAATTCGAAAAGGCAGCCACTGGCCTGAAGGTCGGCGAAGCGAAGGAATTCGACCTGGCTTTCCCCGAGGACTACCACGGCAAGGAAGTCGCCGGTAAGACCGCGCAATTCACGATCACGATGAAGAAGATCGAGTGGCCGCATCTGCCGGAAATCGACGGTGAATTCGCCAAGTCGCTCGGTATCGAAGACGGCGACCTGACCAAGATGCGCGCTGAGATCAAAGACAATCTCGAACGTGAAGCGAAGCGCCGCACGCAAGCCATCGTCAAGAACCAGGTGATGGACGCGCTGCTGAAGATTTCGGAACTCGACGTACCGAACGCGCTGATCGAGCAGGATCAGGAACGCCTCGTCGCGATGGCGCGTCAGGATCTGGAGCAACGTGGCGTGCCGAACGCCAAAGACGCACCGATTCCGGCTGCCATGTTCAAAGAACAGGCTGAGCGCCGTGTCAAGCTGGGCCTTGTGCTGGCCGAGCTGGTCAAGGCCAATGAACTGCAAGCCAAGCCGGAGCAGATTCGTGCCGAAGTGGACGAATTCGCGAAAAGCTATGAAGACCCGAAGGAAGTCGTCCGCTGGTATTATTCCAACCAGCAACGCCTTGCCGAAATGGAAGCGTACGTCGTTGAAGCCAACGTCGTCGATTTCGTCCTTGGCAAGGCTAAGGTGACGGACAAGGAAGTGAGCTTCGAAGAACTGGCAAGCGCAACGGCGCAAGCGTAAGCGTCGCTGCAACGGCGTGCCGGCTGTCGGAGCGACGGCCCGCACGCCGTTTTTTTGTGCTGCAAAAGTGTGGAGCGTTGTGTGAGGCACAGGCATCCCGCTCGCACGGATCGCGCACTTGAATACGGGGTCGTCGACCACACCTGTCTAGCATGTAATATTCAGAATATTTCAGACAAGGATCCACTGCATGACCTTTCGCGCTCAAATGCTGGACACGTTGACCTCCCAGTCGTCGCGGGATCTCGAAGCGCAGGCGCTCGGTCTGGTGCCGATCGTCGTGGAGACGAGCGGCCGGGGCGAGCGCTCGTATGACATTTATTCGCGTCTGCTGAAGGAACGCATTGTGTTCCTGGTCGGCGAAGTGAACGATCAGACGGCTAATCTCGTGGTTGCGCAGATGCTGTTCCTGGAAAGCGAGAACCCGGACAAGGACATCAGTTTCTACATCAACAGCCCGGGTGGTTCGGTGTCCGCCGGTATGGCGATTTACGATACGATGCAGTTCATCAAGCCGGACGTCTCTACGCTGTGCATGGGTCTCGCGGCCAGTATGGGCGCGTTCCTGCTGGCAGCGGGCGCGAAGGGCAAGCGTTTTGCTCTGCCTAATTCGCGGGTGATGATTCACCAGCCCCTCGGCGGTGCTCGCGGTCAGGCGTCGGATATTGAAATTCAGGCGCGCGAAATCCTGTATTTGAAGGAACGGCTGAATCATCTGCTGGCGCATCACACCGGCCAACCGGTCGAACGTATTGCACGCGACACCGACCGCGACAACTTCATGTCCGGCGACGACGCGCAAGCTTACGGTCTGGTTGACCAGGTGGCGCACAAGCGTCCTTGATCTGGTGCGGTTTTGCCCCGAATTGGGGCAAAACCGTTAGCCGATCGATTGTGAAACAATCAAGACTCGTCCGAGCGCCTGCGGCAAACGCCGTCACCTTGGCTCAGTCCCTGCCGCGCCCAAACTGCGAGGCGGGGGCAAACGGCGTATTATGTAATCGAGTGTCCGGAGGCTCACACATCTATGGCGGACAAGAAAGGTTCTAACAGCGAAAAGCTGTTGTATTGCTCGTTTTGCGGCAAGAGCCAGCATGAAGTCAAAAAGCTGATTGCCGGCCCGTCGGTGTTCATCTGCGATGAATGTATCGACCTGTGCAACGAAATCATCCGCGATGAGGCTGCAGGTGCGGGCATCGAGGCGGGCTTGTCCAAGTCCGATCTGCCGAGTCCGCAGGAAATCCGTGAAATCCTCGACCAGTATGTGATTGGTCAGGAGCGCGCGAAGAAAATTCTCGCCGTGGCGGTGTACAACCACTACAAGCGCCTGAAGCATCTCGACAAGAAGGATGAGATCGAGCTGTCCAAGAGCAACATTCTGCTGATCGGCCCGACCGGCTCCGGCAAGACATTGCTCGCACAGACGCTCGCGCGCCTTCTGAACGTTCCGTTTGTGATTGCCGACGCAACCACGCTGACGGAAGCCGGCTACGTCGGTGAAGACGTCGAGAACATCATTCAGAAGCTGCTGCAAAACTGCAATTACGAAGTCGACAAGGCCCAACGCGGTATTGTCTACATCGACGAAATCGACAAGATCAGCCGCAAGTCCGACAACCCGTCGATTACCCGCGACGTTTCGGGCGAGGGCGTGCAACAGGCGCTGCTGAAGCTGGTCGAAGGCACGATGGCGTCGGTGCCGCCGCAGGGCGGGCGTAAGCATCCGAATCAGGACTTCATCCAGGTCGACACCACCAATATTCTGTTCATTTGCGGTGGCGCTTTTGACGGCCTCGAAAAGGTTATCGTCGATCGTACCGAGAAGACCGGCATTGGCTTCGGTGCAAGCGTGAAGAGCAAGCAGGACCGCGACGCCGGCGAAGTGCTGCGCGAAGTGGAACCGGAAGATCTGATCAAGTTCGGCCTGATTCCCGAACTGATCGGCCGTCTGCCGGTGGTGGCCACGCTCGGCAAGCTCGACGAAGTCGCGTTGATGAAAATCCTCGTCGAACCGAAGAACGCTCTGGTGAAGCAATACCACAAGCTGTTCAATATGGAACGCGTCGAGCTCGAAATTCGCCCGGCCGCGTTGCAGGCTGTGGCGCGTAAGGCAATTCGTCGCAAGACGGGTGCTCGTGGTCTGCGCTCCATCCTGGAACAGGCGTTGCTTGATGTGATGTACGACCTGCCGCAGATGAAAGGCGTTAGCAAGGTCATCATCGACGACAACGTTATTGACGGCGACGGCAAACCGCTACTGATCTACGAAGACGCGCCCAAGGTCGCGGGTTCGAACTGATCGGCTTTCGGGTTCTTGCAAAAAAAGCCGTTCATGGCAACGTGAACGGCTTTTTTCGTTTATCGTGTGGTCAGGATGGTTGTTTTCACTATGGAGTCACTGAACCTTCGGAGTCACTGAACTTTTCCCACACGCGGAGGCTTGCAATCTTTTCTGCTGGCCTCACCTATCGAACGAACTGATTCCACTCATGGGGAAATGAAATGTCAGGAACCCAACTCCTTCCGCCGGAACGCATTACGCTCCCGCTGCTCCCGCTGCGTGACGTAGTCGTCTTCCCGCACATGGTGATTCCGCTCTTCGTAGGCCGCCCGAAGTCGATCAAGGCTCTCGAAGCAGCGATGGAAGGCGGCAAGCACATCATGCTCGTCGCCCAAAAAACGGCTGCGAAAGATGAGCCGACCGAAAAGGACATGTACGAAGTAGGGTGCGTTGCTAACATCCTGCAAATGCTCAAGCTGCCCGATGGCACCGTCAAGGTGCTGGTCGAAGGCTTGCAGCGCGCGAAAACGCTTTCCATCGAAGAACAGGAAACGCAGTTCTCGTGCGAAGTCATGCCGCTCGAACCCGACCACGCCGACAGCGCTGAAACCGAAGCGCTGCGCCGCGCGATCGTGTCGCAGTTCGACCAGTATGTGAAGCTGAACAAGAAGATCCCGCCGGAGATCCTGACGTCGCTGTCGGGTATCGACGAAGCCGGTCGTCTGGCCGACACGATCGCGGCGCATCTGCCGCTCAAGCTCGACCAGAAGCAGCACATCCTCGAAATGTTCCCGGTCATCGAGCGACTCGAGCATCTGCTCGCGCAACTCGAAGCCGAGATCGACATCCTGCAGGTTGAAAAGCGCATCCGCGGGCGTGTCAAACGCCAGATGGAGAAGAGCCAGCGCGAGTACTACCTGAACGAACAGGTCAAGGCGATCCAGAAGGAACTCGGCGAAGGCGAAGAAGGTGCGGACCTCGAAGAACTCGAGAAGCGCATCACGGCTGCCCGCATGCCGAAGGAAGCCAAGAAGAAGGCCGACGCCGAGCTGAAGAAGCTCAAGCTGATGTCGCCGATGTCGGCTGAAGCGACCGTCGTGCGTAACTACATCGACACGCTGATCGGCCTGCCGTGGCGCAAGAAGAGCAAGGTCAACAACGACCTCTCGAATGCGGAGCGCGTGCTCGACGAAGACCACTTCGGTCTCGAGAAAGTGAAGGAACGCATTCTCGAGTATCTCGCGGTCCAGCAACGTGTCGACAAGGTTAAAGCGCCGATCCTGTGCCTCGTTGGGCCTCCGGGTGTTGGTAAGACGTCGCTGGGTCAGTCGATCGCTCGCGCCACGAACCGCAAGTTCGTGCGTATGGCGCTCGGCGGCGTGCGCGACGAAGCCGAGATTCGCGGCCACCGTCGTACGTACATTGGTTCGATGCCCGGCAAGATTCTGCAAAGCCTGACGAAGGTCGGCGTGCGCAATCCGCTCTTCCTGCTCGACGAAGTCGACAAGATGGGTCAGGATTTCCGCGGCGATCCGTCGTCGGCTCTGCTGGAAGTGCTCGATCCGGAACAGAACCATACGTTCGCCGATCACTACGTTGAAGTGGATTTCGATCTGTCGGACGTGATGTTCGTGGCGACGTCGAACTCGCTGAACATTCCGCCGCCGTTGCTCGACCGGATGGAAGTGATCCGTCTGTCGGGTTATACGGAAGACGAGAAGGTCAGCATCGCGCAACGTTATCTTTTGCCCAAGCAGAAGAAGAACAACGGCCTCAAGGACGGCGAGGTCGATGTGACGGAAACCGCGATCCGCGACATCATTCGTTACTACACGCGTGAAGCGGGCGTACGTTCGCTCGAGCGTGAAATTTCGAAGATCTGCCGCAAGGTCGTGAAGATGCTTCTGCTGAAGAAGGCGGAAGGCGCGGTGAAGGTGGACGGTAGCAACCTCGACACGTTCCTTGGCGTGCGCAAGTACGACTTCGGTCTGGCTGCGAAGGAAAATCAGGTTGGCCAGGTCACGGGTCTTGCGTGGACGGAAGTGGGCGGCGATCTGCTGACCATTGAAGCCGCGGTGATGCCGGGTAAGGGCAATGTGATCCGTACGGGTTCGCTCGGCGACGTGATGAAGGAATCCGTCGAAGCGGCACGCTCGGTGGTCCGTTCGCGCTCGCGTCGTCTCGGTATCAAGGACGAAGCGTTCGAGAAGCAGGACATTCACATCCACGTGCCGGAAGGCGCGACGCCGAAAGACGGTCCGTCTGCCGGTATCGCGATGACGACCGCGCTGGTGTCGGTGTTGACCGGTATTCCGGTGCGTGCCGATGTCGCAATGACGGGCGAAATCACGCTGCGTGGCGAAGTTCTGCCGATCGGTGGCCTGAAGGAAAAACTGCTGGCGGCGCATCGCGGTGGTATCAAGCTGGTGCTGATTCCGGAAGAAAACGTCAAGGATCTGACGGAGATTCCGGACAACGTGAAGAACGCAATCGAAATCGTGCCGGTCCGGTGGATCGACAAGGTGCTCGAACTTGCGCTCGAACGTGTGCCGTCGGCGTTGCCGGATGAAGAGCCGAAACCTGCTGCGCCGGTTGCAGCGGAGCCTGGCAAAGACGCCGCAGCAACTGAAGTCGTGAAGCACTAACGCACTCTGCAACGAAGCTGCTTGCTGGAACAAAACCCGCGGTCACGGCCGCGGGTTTTTTATTGTTCGCTCAATGTCGGCCAGTAGTTTCGTGAGACACGTTTTCCCATCTATTGAGCAAAGCTTTGATGCGTCGGCCGATTGGTTGTGTGCGCATCGAATTGCGGCAACATCCGGTTATAAAAAGCCCGCTTGAAAACCACTCGAATCAGGCTCAACCCCGCTTGACACAAGGGTTTCGGCCAATTCTAATGATTGCGCCCGGCGTTGGCCGCCGGCCGCGTGATATCAGGCGCTATAGAGCGCCGTCACGATCGCCATAACATTCTCGGGGGTTGGGATGAATAAGACGGAATTGATCGATCACATTGCACAGGAAGCCGACATTTCGAAGGCAGCGGCAGGCCGTGCACTCGACGCGGTGATCGGTGGTGTCAAAGGTACGTTGAAGAAGGGCGGTTCGGTCACGCTGGTCGGTTTCGGCACGTTCGCGGTCGGCAAGCGTACCGCGCGCACCGGGCGCAATCCGCGCACCGGCGCCGCCATCAAAATCAAGGCAGCAAAGGTTCCTAAATTTAGGCCTGGCAAAGCTCTGAAGGATGCGCTAAACTAATGGGCTCGCTGCTTGAGGGACGTCGGTAGATGGAAGTCAGTAGGCAGAAGTCACGCAGCGGCAGCACTGAATCGTGAAACGGGTGCTTAGCTCAGTTGGTAGAGCGGCGCCCTTACAAGGCGTAGGTCGGGAGTTCGAGCCTCTCAGCACCCACCAGTTTCAGATTCGGCTGAATGTTTCAGCGCAGCGCAGTTGCTGCATAAGGAGTGGTAGTTCAGTCGGTTAGAATACCGGCCTGTCACGCCGGGGGTCGCGGGTTCGAGTCCCGTCCACTCCGCCAGTATCCTCGAAAGGCGAACTCCGGTTCGCCTTTTTTATTGCCCGCTGTTGTAAGATCGGGCGTTCTGTTTTTGGCACTCCTCACGCATGCTCGATTTTTTCCGCAATCACAAACGCCTGATGATGTTTATGCTCATCCTCGTCATTGTGCCGGGGTTGGGTTTTGTGGGTATTCAGGGCTTTCGCGGCTTCTTTGACGAAAGTGCAAACGTCGCGAGCGTCAACGGTCACAAGATCACGCGCGCTGAATACGATAACGCGATGCGTCAGCAACTCGACCGTGCCCGTCAGATGCTCGGCGCTCAGTTCGACATGAAGTCGTTCGACACGCCGGAGCGTCGCAGCGAGATGCTCGACGGCCTGATCGAACAGCGTGTGCTGGCCGATGAAACGCAGCGCCTGCACCTGACCGCATCCGACGACGCCGTGCGTCGCGTGCTGCTCAACGATCCGGTGATCTCGTCGCTGAAGAATCCTGACGGCACGATCGACGTCGACCGCTACAAGCAGCTGCTCGCCATGCAAGGCATGACGCCCGACCAGTACGACGAACGCGTGCGCTACAGCATCGCCACGCAGCAGTTGCCGGCCAGCATTCAAGGCAGTGCGTTCACGTCGAAGACGCTCGCGCAGCATCTGACCGAACTCGCGGAACAGCAGCGCGAAGTGCAGGGCATCGCGTTCCATCCGCGCGATTACGCGGCGAAGGTGCAGCCTACCGACGCGCAACTGCAAGCGTATTACGACGCGCATCCCAATGAATTCGCCACGCCGGCCACCGCCACGATCCAGTATCTCGTGATGTCGCCGGCAACGCTCGCCGCTTCCGTGCAGCCGAGCGACGCCGACCTGAAAAAGTTCTACGACGACAACATCGCGCACTACCGTACCGACGGTCAGGTGCGTGCGAGCCACATCCTGATCGCAGCGCCGAAAGACGCGAGCGCGGCCGACAAGGCCAAGGCGAAGCAGAAGGCCGAGGAGTTGCTCGCGCAGATCAAGGCGCATCCGGACCAGTTCGCGCAGATCGCGCAGCAGAATTCGCAGGATCCGGGTTCGGCGTCGAAGGGCGGCGATCTGGGCTACTTCGGCCGCGGCATGATCGCAGGCGGCCAGGCGTTCGACGACGCTGTATTCGCGCTGAAGAAAGACGAAGTCAGCGGCATCGTGCAGACCGATTTCGGCTATCACATCGTCAAGGTGACGGACGTGAAGCCGGCCGTTACAAAGCCGTTCGACGAAGTGAAAGATCAGATCTCGAAAGACCTGAAGACGCAGTTGGCAAGCAAGGCTTTCAGCGACGATTCAGAAGGCTTCACGTCGATCGTCTACGAAAAGGCGAAGAGCCTCCAGCCGGCTGCCGACAAGTACAAGCTGCAATTGCAAACAGCTACGGTCACGCCGCAGCCGGACCCGAAGCTTGCACCTGACAGCCCGCTGAACAACGCGAAATTCCTCGCCGCGGTGTTCGCGAACGACGCGGTGACGGCGCGCAACAACACGCAGGCCATCGACGTCGGCGGCAATACGTTGATCGCGGCGCGCGTGACTGACTACAAGGCGGCAGCGGTGCCGTCGCTCGAGGCCGTCAAGGACGCCGTGCGTCAAAAGGTGATCGCGGTTCAATCGAACGACGCGGCTCACAAAGACGGCGTGGCCAAACTCGCCGAGTTCGAGAAGTCGAAGGCAACCACGGGCTTCTCGTCGTCTCTTAAGGTATCGCGCAACGACGCACAGGGCGTGCCGCCGGCGGCATTGAGTGCAATCTACAAGGCGGACGCGCAAAAATTGCCCGCTTATGTCGGTGTGGATCTGGGTGACGACGGCTATGCGATCTATCGTGTGAACGCGGTGGTAGCCGGCACGACGGTCGATCCGCAGCGTTTGGCCGCAGCACAGCAACAGATCGCGCAGGTCGATGCGCAATCTGAAGCAGAGGCGTATGTCGCAGCAGTGCGCGCGCGTTCCAAGGTGAAGTTCTACGGTTCGCTCGACAGCAGCAATGCGCAAGCAAGCGGCGAGTAACGCCCACGCGTAAACCTACGCGCACACGCAAAAAAGCCCCGCTATGGCGGGGCTTTTTCATTTGACGAGTGCAAGCTCGTCAAACGGTTGGCAGCAGCGCGTTACAGGCAGCCGCTGATTGCACTCGTGGCGTCGCTGCCTGCGGCGCCATTGGCGCGGAAGCCGACCCACGTGCCCTTGCCGGTGTACGAAGGACGTACGACAGCGGCGGCGCCGTTAGGCGGCTGCTGACCCGGAACATACACATCCATGGCTTGGTCGTTAGCCAGCGTGTCTTGCGACACGACTTGTTGCTGCGAGCTGTCTGCCCATTTTTGCGCGATGCAGGTGGCAACAGCCTTAGGCGGCTGCTGGCTTTGCCCAACGGACTGAACGCCAGCAGGCGGTTGAGCGGCACAGGCGGAAATTGCCACGGTCAAAGCGATTAACGGTAAATATTTCACGTTATCTCCTCAAAAGTCGCTCAAAATCGAGCCGGGCTACACGGGATTACGAAAGTGTCAGAGAGAACTTACCGATCCGCGTTCCCGAAGTTCTGGAAACAAGTTGTTAGCAGGCTTTTCAGCGCGGCGAACTTGTGCGAAGGAGTGGCTTGACTGCGGGCCACACGTTGTTAAGTAGCACTGGCTGTGCCTGCTGGGTGGGATGAATCTGATCGGCCTGGAACATCTCCGGTTTGTCGGCGATGCCGGCAAGCAGAAACGGCACAAGAGGCACGCGCAGTTGCTTCGACAACTCGCCGTACAGGCCGTGGAACTTTTGCGTGTAGTCGGGGCCGTAATTGGGTGGCACATACATGCCGATCAGTACGACTTTCGCGTGACCTTGCTGAGCCTGCTCGATGATCGTGCGCAGGTTGTCTTCGGTGGTGGAAAGCGGCACGCCACGCAATGCGTCGTTGGCGCCGAGTTCGACGATCACGATGCTCGGCTTCAGGCGCTGCATGAGCGCGGGTAAGCGGGCGCGTCCGCCGCTCGTGGTGTCGCCGCTGATGCTCGCATTGGCGACGCTATAATCGATTCGCTCGTCGGTGAGGCGCTGGCGCATCAACGCAACCCAGCCAGTGTCGCGGGGCAGGCCGTATTCGGCGGAGATGCTGTCGCCGAGCACGACGATCACCGGCTTGACCGGTTCGGGCGCATTGGCGGCCCGGGCCGCGAAGCTCGCTGAAAACAGGGTGGCGGCCATCACGGTGCAGCCGCAAGCCTTCGTCAGCGCCGTGGCGCGAGACGTCATGGCACGCACTTTCAACCTACGCTTCACCATGCTAAACAAAACTGATCCAGTCATTGAAGTGCGGGGTTTGTGCAAGAAGGTTAAGGATGCAACGGGCGAACTGACGATTCTCGACGACATCGATCTTGCTATCGCTGCCGGCAGCAGTGTGGCGATTGTCGGTGCATCCGGGTCGGGCAAGTCTACGCTGCTCGGCTTGCTCGCAGGATTGGACAGCGCGAGTTCGGGCTCGGTTCGGCTGCTCGGCCGAGAACTCGGCGAGCTGAACGAAGACGAGCAGGCCGCATTGCGTAGCGGCTCCGTCGGTTTCGTGTTCCAGTCGTTTCAACTCATGCCGCATTTAACGGCGCTCGAAAACGTCACCTTGCCGCTGGAACTGCAGGGCGGCATCAGCACCCGCGAAGCTGCGACGCGTGCGCGTGGCTTGCTGGAGCAGGTGGGCCTCGGCAAGCGGACCGGTCACTACCCCAAGCTGCTGTCGGGTGGCGAGCAACAACGTGTGGCGCTCGCGCGTGCGTTCGTCACGCATCCGGCGATCCTGTTCGCCGACGAACCGACCGGCAGTCTCGACGCGGCCACTGGTCACGCGGTGATCGATCTGATGTTCGAAATGAACCGCGCGAACGGCGCGACGTTGATTCTCGTCACGCATGACATCGAACTGGCGCGCCGCTGCGATACGACGGTAACGATCGAGGCGGGGCGTCTCGTGTGAGCGAGCCGTGGGCGCAACGGGCGTCGCTGCCAAAGCAAAAGCGGGCCACAGGGGCCCGCTTTTTCATTGCGGAAGCTACTGTGTCGGCAGGTGAGCGCACTGAACAGCTTCAGCGCAGAGTCGAAACACATTCAGCGCAAATTCATCACCGGCTCTTCACCGACTAGACGGCGCGATGCGCCGTGCCGCTCACCGTCACTTCTTCAACGCCGCGCGTGCCCGCGCGATCAACGCGGACGTCGACGAGTCATGCTTCTTTTCATCGACGCTCGGCGCGGTCAGATCAGCCTCGACCACCTTGCCGAGGATCTTGCCCAACTCGACGCCCCATTGATCGAACGGGTTGATATCCCACACGGAGGCTTGCACCAGCACCTTGTGCTCGTACAACGCAATCAATGCGCCGAGCGAACGTGCGGTGAGCGCATCGACCAGCAGCGTGCTGGTCGGGCGGTTACCCGGAAACACAAGGTGCGGCGCCAGCTCCGGCTTGTCCGCGCCGGCCACTTTCTTCGCTTCCTCGAGCGTGCGGCCGAGCATCAACGCTTCACTCTGCGCAAAGCAATTGGCGAGCAGCTTCGGATGATGGCTGACGAGCGGATGCTCCGGCGTCAACACGGCGATGAAATCGATCGGCACGATCGTCGGACCCTGGTGCAGCATCTGGAAGAAAGCATGCTGACCGTTCGTGCCCGGTTCGCCCCACGTCACCGCGGCGGTCGGATAGTCGACCATCGCGCCGTCGAGGCGCGCGGACTTGCCGTTGCTCTCCATTTCGAGCTGTTGCAGATACGAGGGCAGGAAATGCAGTGCTTCCGAATACGGCGCGACCAGGTAGCTTTGCGAGCCGAAGAAGTTGCGATACCAGATGCCGATCATGCCGAGCAGCACCGGCAGATTTTTTTCGAGCGGCGCGTCGCGGAAATGCTGGTCCATCTCGTTGGCGCCCGCGAGCAGTTCGCCGAACTGCTGCGGTCCGATCGCGATCATGATCGACAGCCCCACCGCCGACCACAACGAATAGCGCCCGCCGACCCAGTCCCACATCTCGAACACGTTCTCTTTCGCGATGCCGAACTTGACCACCTCCGTGGGATTGGCCGACACGCCGACGAAGTGTTTCGCCAGCGCGCTTTCCGGGCAGCCTTTCTCGACGAACCAGTCGCGCAGCGAGCGCGCGTTGGTCATGGTTTCGAGCGTGGTGAAGGTCTTGGAGACGATGATCGCGAGCGTTTCTTCCGGATCGATCTGCTGCATCACGTTGTACAGATCGGCGCCGTCGACGTTCGACACGAAGTGCGTGGTGATCTCCGGCGTGGCCAGATGATGCAGCGCGTGCACGACCATCTTCGGCCCGAGGTCCGAGCCGCCGATGCCGATGTTCACCACGTAGCGAATCCGCTTGCCGGTATAGCCTTTCCACTCGCCGCTGCGCACCTGATCGGCGAACGCGGCCATCTTGGCGCGCTCGGCCTGAATCTGGTCGTAGAACGGCGCTTTCGGATCCGTGGCGCGCAGTGCCGTGTGCAGCGCGGCGCGGCCTTCCGTCGGGTTGACGACTTCACCCGCGAACATGGCGTCGCGGCGTTTTTCGACGCCGGCTTCGCGCGCGAGTTGCACGAGCAGTTTCAGCGTCTCGTCGGTGATGCGGTTCTTCGAGAAATCGGCCGCGAGACCGCCGCCCGCGAACGCAAAGCGCTCGGCACGGGTAGGAGCGGGATCGTTCTCGGGGGCGAACCAGTCGCGCAGGTGCGCATCGCGAATCTTCTCGTAATGCGTTTGCAGCGAGGACCAGGAGGGGAGCGAGTTCTGGGTCATAGCGTCCGTCTAACCAAGGGGCACGAAGAAAGGCGCGCGCGTGAAGCGCTGCCGAGGATGATGCAACGATGCTGTTAGAGCGATGCCGCGCGGCCGGGTTCGCCGCGGGTGGCGGCGAAGCTTCGGCCGAAATTTCGGGGAAACTTAGTCGTCACCCGTGCTTGCTCCGACGCGCGGCGCAGTCAGTCAGTATAACGGCGTTGCGTGACGGGCGGCAGCGCTTTGGACGGTGCGCCCATAGGTTGGGACGAACGCTTTCAGGACTCCGCTGCCGGATAGAACAGACGGTTCAGCAAGGTGCGCACCATCGGCGCCAGTTCGCCCGCGGTCAGGCCCGCGGGACCGTGGCCTTGTGCGCTCAGCGTGTCGGCGGCGAGGCCGTGCAGATAGACGCCCGCAAGCGCCGCTTCGTAGCGCGGCAGATGTTGCGCGAGCAGCGCGCCGATGATGCCGCCGAGCACGTCGCCGGTGCCGCCCGTCGCGAGCGCGGCGTTGCCGGTCGGATTGATCGCGAGACGGCCGTCCGGTGCCGCGACGACCGTGCCGGTGCCTTTCAGGACCACGACGCTGGCAAAGCGTGCGGCAAGCGCGCGTGCCGCGGTGAGGCGGTCGCGCTGCACGCCCGGCGCGTCGGTGCCGAGCAGGCGCGCGGCTTCGAGCGGGTGCGGCGTGAGGATGCACGGGTCGCCCTGTACGCCGCGCGCGGTGACTTCGGCGGCGAGCGCGGGATCTTTCGCGATCAGGTTCAACGCGTCCGCGTCGAACAGCTTGGGCACGTCGAGGCGCAGCACGTCGTGCATGACCTGGGTGGCGCGGTCGCGATGACCCATGCCGCAGCCGACTGCGAGCGCGTCCATCTGATCGAGCGGTAGAGCGTCGATCGCATGCAGCATGAGTTCGGGGTGCGGCGGGTCGTAGGGCGGGGCGCCTTCGCCCAGAAGCGCGACGTGTACCTTGCCCGCGCCGCTGTAAAGCGCCGCGCGCGAAGCGAGAATCGGCGCGCCGCACATGCCGGTGTCGCCGCCGACCACGGCAAGGCTGCCGAAGCTGCCCTTGTTGGTCGCGAAATCACGTGGCGGCAAATAGGCGGCGAAGAGTTCGGGCGCGTTCAGTTGGACGGCCGTACGGCCGCTGGTGTCCACGCCGATCGGCGCGACAGTGACCGCGCCCGCGAGGTCGCGGCCTTGCGCGGTGAAGAGTCCCGGCTTGGCGCCGATGAAGGTGATCGTATGCGTGGCATGGACGGCGGCGCCGTCGCCATTGGCTACGACCGTGCCGGTGTCGCTGTCCAGTCCGCTCGGCACGTCGAGCGCCAGCACGCCGCCTTTGCGGGGGCGTGTTTTTGTTCGTTGCGAGAGGCGGCGCGCGACGTCCGCGAAGACACCTTCGAGCGGACGTGTCAGACCTATGCCGAACATGCCGTCCACGAGCCACGTATAGCCGTCGAGCGAGGCGGGCACTGTTGCGGTGATCGCGACGCCCGCCGCGCGCGCCGTATCGAGAGCCCAGCGGGCGTCGTCCGGTTTTACTTCGACCGGCATGCACAGTTCGACGGCAATGCCGGCTTCGTGCAGTTCCGTCGCGAGAATCAGCGCATCACCGCCGTTATTGCCCGGCCCCGCGATGAGCCACACCTTCTGTCTGGATTTGCCGATCGAGGTGTCGCGGGTGATCTGCTCCTGCAGGAAGCTCGCGGCGGATTTCCCGGCGCGCGACATCAGCGTGTGCTGCGGCAACGCTGTCGCCGCCTGGGATTCCGCGATTCGCAGATCAGTCAGCGTCAGTAGCGGCAATGCGCGGTTGTGCGGGCTGATGAGCGTTGGCGGCGTGTGATCGGCATCTGTCATGGCGGGGCTCGGCGGTTCACCTGGAGCCAGGTGAGAAAGCTTGGGAATCGCTATGGTAGTGCCGATAGGCGCCCGGCGGGCGCCTCTTGCGGCGTGCTCATGCGCGCGCCCGCCTCACAGTCAGTGGAAGCGGCCCGCTCATGCGCGCGCCCACCTCGTTCAATGGAAGCGGTCCGCGCGCAATGCGGCCAGCGTGTCCGCGGGAACGTCCGGCGTGCCGCCTGAAATCAGGTCGGCAACCAGTTTGCCGGCCCCGCAGGCGAGGCCCCAGCCCGCAGGGCCGTGACCGACATTGACGAAAAGGCGCGGATGCAGCGCATTGCCGATCACCGGCAAGCCGTCCGGCGACAGCAGTTTGGCGCCTTCCCACGGCAAGGCCGCGGAAATGCGCGCCGCGCCCGGAATCCAGTCGTGCGTGGCCTGGCCGAGCAGGGCGAGCGCTTCTTTCGTCACGGCTTCGCCCAGCGGCTTGTCGATCTGGCCGGCGCTTTGCAAAACCGCGCCGCCCGCGATTCGCAGGCGATGGTTCATCCGGCTGATCGCGATCCGCTTCACCGCGTCCACGATGGCGACGTGCGGCGCGCATTCCTCATGCGCGATCGGTGCGACCAGCGTGTGCAGGCGCAGCGGATGCAGCGGCAGCCGCAAGCCAAGGCGCTCGAGAAGAGGCAGGCTGCCGTGGCCCGCGGCCACGACCACGGCGTCGGCGTGGATCACATCCACTTCGCGCGAGCGGGATGCCGCGCCCGGCCGCGGCGCCAACTCGACCGCGGCGCGCTGGCCTTCGAGGCGGATCGAGGAGACTTCGCAGCCCAGCATGAACTGGACGTCGCCCTGGGTATCCAGCGTCTGCTTGATCAGTTTCGTGAACAGCGGGCAGTTGGCCGTGCGCTCCTGGTCGAACAGCACGCCGCCCGCGAATTCCGGCTCCGTGCGTACGGAATGCTCGAACGCGGCGCATTGCTCGGGTGTCAACTCGTGGTGCGGCACTTCGAAGAGCCGGAGCAGGCCGAGGGCCGGCCGCGTCTGTTGCCACTCCTGTTCAGAGCGCACCAGATAGAGCACGCCGCTTGCCTGTTCGAACTCGAGCCCGAAGCGCGCTTCCATGTCGGCCATGGTGTCGCGCGACAGCTCGATCAGCGGTCGCAGCAGTCCGAATTGATGGCCGAAGGCGTCGGGGTCTTGCAGTTCGGCGAGTTGTTTGACCAGCTGGCGCGCCGGTCCGTTGAAACCGGTTTTATTGACTACGCCGTTCTTGGCGTTTTGACGGCTCGCCATGAAGGTCGGGCCGAACCAGACGTCCAGCGGGGTGGGCAGGACGGTGCCGCCGTGTCCGTAGGTCGCGCCCTGCGCGACAGTGGCGTGGCGCTCGACGACGCATACCCGGTGGCCGGCCGCGCGCAGTTGATAAGCGGTGGCGACGCCCGCAATCCCGCCGCCAATGACGATGACATCCATGTTCTGATTCGATTTGCCGACGGGGCGCCGAAGCGGCGTATTCCCGTTGAGCGTGACATGCGGCGCGCTGCCCGGCCTGCTCGGGCCGTCCGCGCCGATCTGGTGAAAGGGCGAATGATAGCAGTCAAACCGGCCCGCCTGCCACGCGCGCGGCGCGGGCTCCGGCCGCGGCGGGCGCAACGGCGAGGGCACGGGAGCGCACGGGATGCGTCGTCGTCCTTCGTGATCCGTCGCGGCCGCGGCGAGTGCCGGTGCTGCTCAGAGGCTCATGCCGTTGCCTGCGCGCGAATGAACATGCCGTAGTTTTCGGCGTTGTCGGTGGCTATGTCGCTGTTCCGCGCCGCGAGGCCGGCGACGGCGGCCGGACCATACAGGTGATCCTTGGTGTTGCCGATGTACGGGAAATGGCTCAACTCATGGGCGATCGTCGCTTCCGGCGTGTTGGTGCCGAACGCGTGATCGAAGAAATGCGGTTTGAGGTTGATCTGATGCGGCGAACTGGATTGCACGTGCGCCAGCTCCGAGTTGTCGTGCGCCGCGCCGAGGACGAAGGTGAACCGGTCGTGCGACATGGCGTGCTGCATGCGGGTGAAGACCTGTTCGACTTTCTGCACGTTCCGCTGAGTCGGGCTGCCGAACCAGCGCGCAAAGTTGCTGTCCGGATGACCGGATTCGAGCTTGTCGAGCGCGCTGTCGATCATGCGCTTCACGTGTTGATAGGCGCGGTTCACTATGCCGCCTTGCGCCGGCGTGAATCCGATCAGCGCCGGGGTCTGCGCGGAGCCGGGGGCCGGTTGATCGTAGTCGGTGTGGTCGTTGTTGTTGTCGGGCGCCTGGATGTCGCCACTATCGCCGCCTGTGGGCATGAAGGGCTGGCCGCCACTATCGCCTGTGGGCGTGGGGAGTTGGGCGCCGCCGTTGCCGATAGGCGCGGAGGGTTGACCACCACCGTTGCCGATAGGCGCGGAGGGTTGACCACCACCGTTGCCGATTGGCGCTGAGGGCTGGCCGCCGCCAGTTGCCGGCAGCTCGCTGCCGCCGTCGCCATTACCCGGGAGTGGCGATGACGCCGGAGCGCCGCCGGCCACGGGTGGAGGCATCGTGTGGCCCGCAGGTTCGGGCGTGAGACCCTCGGCGTCCATCGAAGGAGGTATGTTGTCGGGCTTTTCGTGCCAGGCGATGCGTTTGTGCTTGCCGTTTAGGTCCCAGACGTCACGGATGTGGTTTCCGTTCGCGTCCCAAGTGTCGCGTATATGGTTGCCGCTCGAATCCCATTTGTCGCGAACATGTTTTCCGCTTTCGTTCGAACTCTCGCGGATGTGTTCGCCGTCTGCGTCCCAACTCTCGCGGATGTGTTCGCCGTTGGCGTCCACGCTGTCGCGGGTGTGCTTGCCGTCCGAGTCCCACGTGTCGTGAATAGGGGCACCTTTGGCGTCCACGCTGTCGCGGGTGTGCTTGCCGTCCGCGTCCCACGTGTCGCGAACCGGATTGCCTTTTGCGTCCTTGGTGTCCCGGGCCCGCTCACCCGAACCGTCCAGCGTATACGGCACCGCCGTACCGGCGATGCGCTCAAGCGGCTCAGCCCCGCCTCCAACCCTCGGTGCCCGGTCGTCCGTCTTGCCGTGTGGAGCCCAGTCCGGCGCATTGCCAACCGGCGCACGCAGCGTCTCGTCCGGCGCATGGATGCGAGGCGCCTGCCGCGCGGGTGCTGCGGCCATGCCCCGCGGCGGCTGCATCAAGGCCAGCGGATGCGAAGTCTGATGGGTACTGCCATAGCGGTTCACGTTCATGACATGCCTGTTCAGATGAGTTTGCGGTTCGCGCCGCGGGCGGGTTCGCGCATCACGCAGCCCCGCCGACGCGTCCGGGCGAATGAATTGCCCCACTTGCGCGTCGATTAAAGCATCGGCACGTCGACGGGATGTCGTATCGGAAGAACACATTCGCAAGCACGCGGCCGCCGGCCGCCCGGACACGCCGCGTGGCCGCCGGAAGCCCGTTCCCGGGGTATAATCTCGGACTTCCGTTCCGCCTCACGTCGCCTTCACGCGCGATTCATCGGCATCACTCATCGGCATCATTAGCGACGCAACGTCAAGTCCATGGCCCACTTCTCGTGTTTCCCCGGCGCTTCGGCCCTTTCCGATTTCCGTCAAACCCGCCTGCTCGAAACGCTTACGCGCATCGATCCGAACATCACCGGCGTGCGCGGGCAATATCTGCACTTCGTCAACGCCCAGACGCCGCTCTCCGCTGAAGACAACGCGAAGATCGAAGCGCTGATGCACTACGGCGATCCGCTCGAAGAAACCAAAGAGCGCGGCACGGCCGAGACCTTCCTCGTGGTGCCGCGTTTCGGCACGGTGTCGCCGTGGGCGAGCAAGGCAACGGATATCGCGCATCTGTGCGGCCTCACGCAGGTGCGCCGCATCGAGCGCGGCGTCGAGTACACGGTCACGCTGAAAAGCGGCCTGCTGGGCGGCAAGAAGGCGCTTTCCGACGAAGCCCGCGCGGCCGTCGCGGCAGCCTTGCACGACCGCATGACCGAGAGCGTGTCGCCGTCGCGCGACCACGCGCTGCACCTGTTCGACGAACTGCCGGCCAAGCCGCTGCAAACCGTCGACGTGCTCGGCCAGGGCCGCGGCGCGCTGGTGGCGGCGAACACGGAACTGGGCCTCGCGCTCGCCGAGGACGAAATCGACTATCTGGTGGACGCGTTCACGAAGCTCGGCCGAAACCCGACCGACGTGGAACTGATGATGTTCGCGCAGGCCAACAGCGAACACTGCCGCCACAAGATCTTCAACGCGGACTGGACCATCGACGGCGAAAAGCAGGACATCTCGCTGTTCAACATGATCCGCAACACCGAGAAGCTCAATCCGCAAGGCACGATCGTCGCCTACTCGGACAACTCGGCGATCATGGCGGGCGGCATGGCCGAGCGCTGGTTCCCGCGCACGCCGGCCGACCTCGGCGCGAGCGAATTGCCGGAGCACTATCGCCGCAGCACCGAACTCACGCACACCTTGATGAAGGTGGAGACGCACAACCACCCGACCGCGATCTCGCCGTTCCCGGGCGCCGCGACCGGCGCGGGCGGCGAAATCCGCGACGAAGGCGCGACGGGCCGCGGCGCGCGTCCGAAGGCGGGTCTGGCGGGCTTCACGGTGTCGAATCTGGAACTGCCGGACGGCGTCGAGACGTGGGAAAACGCGCGCGACGCCGCACAGCCGCTCGCGCACCGCAATCCGGACGACAAGCACGAAGCCTATGGCCGGCCCGACCGCATTGCTTCGCCGCTGCAGATCATGATCGACGGCCCGCTCGGCGGCGCCGCGTTCAACAACGAATTCGGCCGGCCCAACCTGGGCGGCTATTTCCGCGCTTACGAGCAGAATGTCGCGGGTCTGGTGCGCGGCTATCACAAGCCGATCATGATCGCCGGCGGCATCGGCAATATTTCGGACCAGCACACGCACAAGCACGATCTGCCGGAAGGCTCGCTGCTGATCCAGATCGGCGGTCCGGGCATGCGCATCGGCATGGGCGGCGGCGCGGCGAGTTCGATGGCGACCGGCACGAACACCGCTGAACTCGACTTCGATTCGGTCCAACGCGGCAACCCGGAAATCGAACGCCGCGCGCAGGAAGTCATCAATGCGTGCTGGCAGCTCGGCGAGAAGAACCCGATCCTGAGCATTCACGACGTCGGCGCGGGCGGTCTCTCCAACGCCTTCCCGGAAGTGGTGGACGGCGCCGGCAAGGGCGCGCGCTTCGACCTGCGCAAGATTCAACTGGAAGAGAGCGGTTTATCGCCGCGCGAAATCTGGTCGAACGAGGCGCAAGAACGCTACGTGCTGGCCATCGCGCCGGCCGATCTGCCGGCCTTCGAAGCCATGTGCCAGCGCGAGCGCTGCCCGTTTGCCGTGATCGGCACGGCCACCGCCGAGCGTCAACTCAAGCTGATCGACTCCGAACTGAACGACGACGCGGCGCACCAGCCGGTGGACATGCCGATGGAAGTGCTGCTCGGCAAGGCGCCGCGCATGCATCGCGACGTCAAACGCGTCGAGCAGAAGCTCGAACCGGTCGACGTCACCGGCCTCGCGCTGTCGGATGTGGCGACTAGCGTGCTGCGTCACCCCACGGTGGCGAGCAAGTCGTTCCTGATCACGATCGGCGACCGCTCGGTGGGCGGCACGACCGCGCGTGACCAGATGGTCGGCCCGTGGCAAGTCCCGGTGGCCGACGTCGCAATCACCACCATGGACTATGCGGGCTTCCGTGGAGAAGCCATGACCATGGCCGAGCGCACGCCGCTCGCCGTGATCGACGCGCCGGCGTCGGGCCGCATGGCGGTCGGCGAGGCGGTGACCAACATCGCGGCGGCGCCGATCGCGTCGCTCGACAAGCTCAAGCTGTCGGCAAACTGGATGGCCGCGTGCGGCGCAGCGGGCGAAGACGCCGCGCTTTACGACACGGTCAAGGCGATCGGCATGGAATTGTGCCCGGCGCTCGGCATCAGCATTCCGGTCGGCAAGGATTCGCTGTCCATGCGCACCAAGTGGGAAGACCGCGGCGTCGCGAAGGAAGTGGTCGCGCCGGTCTCGCTGATCATCTCGGCGTTCGCGCCGGTCGAAGACGTGCGCCGCCATCTCACGCCGCAACTGCGCCGCGCGAGCGACGTGGGCGAATCGGTGCTGATCGCGATCGACCTCGGCCGCGGCAAGCATCGCCTGGGCGGCAGTATTCTCGCCCAGGTCACGCAGCAGGTCGGTGACACGGTGCCGGACGTGGACGATCCGGAAGACCTGAAGCGTTTCTTCGCCGCGATCCAGGCGCTGAACCAGGACGGCAAGCTGCTCGCCTATCACGACCGTTCGGACGGCGGCCTGTGGGCGACGGTGTGCGAAATGGCGTTCGCGGGCCATGTCGGCGTGTCGCTGAACGTCGACATGCTGGTGCTCGATCCGACCCATGAATCCGATTACGGCGACGCCAAGGACTGGGCGAAGCAGACCAGCGGCCGCCGCGAAGACCGCACGATCCGCGCGTTGTTCAACGAGGAACTCGGCGCGGTCGTTCAGGTGCGCGCGTCCGAACGTGACGCGGTGTTGGGCGCACTGCGCGAACATGGCCTGTCGGCGTGCTCGCATGTGATCGGCAAGATCAACGAGCGCGACACGATCGAAATCTATCGCGACGCCAAGAAGATTTACGAAGCGCCGCGTACCGAACTGCATCGCACGTGGAGCGAAGTGAGCTGGCGGATTTCGCGGCTGCGCGACAACCCGGCTTGCGCCGACGCCGAATACGAGGCGCTCGCCGACGCGGCCGATCCTGGCATCACGCCGGTGCTGAGCTTCGATCCGACGGAAGACGTCGCCGCGCCGTTCATCGGCAGAAGCGCGCGTCCGCGTGTGGCGATTCTGCGCGAGCAGGGCGTCAACTCGCACCTCGAAACGGCTTACGCATTCGACCGTGCCGGCTTCGACGCGCACGACGTGCACATGAGCGACCTGCTGACCGGCCGCGCCAATCTGGCGGATTTCGCCGGCGCGGTGGCGTGCGGCGGCTTCTCGTACGGCGACACGCTGGGCGCCGGTGAAGGCTGGGCGAAGGCGATCCGCTTCAACGCGCAACTGGCCGACATGTTCGCCGCGTTCTTCGGCCGCGAAGACACGTTCGCGCTCGGCATCTGCAACGGCTGCCAGATGATGAGCAGCCTCGCCTCGATGATTCCGGGTGCTGAAGCGTGGCCGAAGTTCACGCGCAACAAGTCGGAGAAATTCGAAGCGCGCTTCTCGCTGGTCGAAGTGCAGGCATCCCCGTCGATCTTCTTCAACGGCATGGAAGGCTCGCGCATTCCGGTGGCGATCGCGCACGGCGAAGGCTACGCGGACTTCTCGCAGCAAGGCGATGCGTCGAAGGTCGCGGTGGCGATGCGCTATGTCGATCACCGTGGTCAGGCGACCGAGCAGTATCCGTTCAACCCGAACGGTTCGCCGAACGGCATCACGTCGGTGACGACGCCGGACGGTCGCTTCACGGTGCTGATGCCGCACACCGAGCGCGTCCATCGCGCGGTGCAGATGAGCTGGCATCCGGAAGGCTGGGGCGAGGGCGGCACTGACGCGAGCCCGTGGATGCGCGTATTCCAGAACGCGCGCCGCTGGCTGGGTTGATGATGTGACGCGCCGCGGCGGCTGCGCCGCCGTGGCGCGAGCAAGCCGGTGCGGGCCCGCGCCGCCCGCCTTGCCGCATTAATGAGAAAGACGAGCGACACCCGCCGCGTATCCGCTCTGGTACGTGAAAGGCGTGCGCTCCACAATCTTCTGCTGTTCGTACCCGATCGGGTACGAAATCGACGCATAAGCCGCTAATACGCCATTTCGTACCCGCTCGGGTACGAAATCAGGTCGACACCCTTGTACCGTGGCATAATGTTCCCGAGCGGGTACGAACGTACAAAGGGGTGACAGTGCCGCAATCCGACGTTTTCATTGACGACATGACGGCGCTCGGCGATCTTGTCCGGGCATCGAGGCTCGCCCAAGGGCTGACACGCGACGACGTCGCCATTGCGACGGGTCTGTCTCCCAAGTTCATCACGCATATCGAGGCCGGTAAGCCCACAGCGCAGATCGGCAAGGTGCTGCATCTCCTCAGCGAACTGGGCATCAGGCTGCGCGCGCAAGTTTCCGTGGACATTCCCCCAGGCTCGGCCACCAAGGCGCTTCATCGCAGGCGGACTACGCATGGCCGCTAGAACGCTCGTCGCCTATGCGAACGGCCTGCGCGTGGGCACCGTCAGCGATGACAACGGTATCTGGTCATTTACCTACGACAAGGACTGGCTGGGTCGTGAGGACGCGTTTGCGCTTTCACCCGCATTCCCGCTGAATGCCCAGCCTTTCATAGACGCCTCGAGCCAGCGGCCTGTGCAATGGTTCTTCGACAACCTGTTGCCGGAAGAGGAAATGCGCATTGCGCTCGCTCGCGAAGCCAAAGTCGATGCGAGCGATGCGTGGGGGCTGCTTGCCTATTACGGCCGTGAATCGGCGGGTGCCTTGACGCTGCTTGCAGAGGGTGAACAGGAGGCATCGAGCGGTCTGCAGCCTTTGTCATACGCGAATCTGGAGGCGCGCATCCAGGTCATGCCGCAGCATGCGCTTACCGCCACGGCACCTAAACGCATGTCCGCGGCGGGCGCCCAACAGAAGCTGCTTCTGACCTTGCGAGGCGACGCGCCGGATTACGCGCTCTTCGAGCCTGTGGGGAGTGAGCCGTCCATGCATCTGCTCAAGCCCGACATGCGAAGCACGGGCTATCCCCACTCGGCGATCAACGAATTTTTCTGCATGCGTCTTGCCCGCGCAATGGGTGTGCGCGTACCGCCTACGCATTTCTTGCGCGTGCCTTCGGCCTGTTACGTGATCGATCGCTTTGACCGTGACACGACCAGCGAGCCGGCTCGGCGACTGCATACCGTCGACGCCATGCAGTTGTTGAACTACGACCGCAGCTTCAAATATCAGAACGCAACGGCGCAGGTACTCAGTGATGCCATCGAAAAAACGAGCACTCGGGCAATGGCGCGTCTCGACGTTTTCCGATGGGCGGTTTTCAACGTACTGATTGGCAACGCCGACTCGCATCTGAAGAACCTCTCGTTCTTTGTCAGCCCTCGCGGCTACATGCTGGCTCCGTTTTACGATCTGGTGAGCACGGTCGTCTACCATACGCCGACCTACCAGCCGCAACAGCGGGACCGTTGGCCGCGCTGCGACCTGACCATGCCGGTGGGAGACGCCACGCAGTTCGCAGACATGTCCAGAAAGAACATGCTTGCATTCGGCGAGGCGCTTCGTCTCGCGCCAAAGGGCTCGGAAAAGTTGCTGGATGACATGCTCGTCACGCTCGACGCACGTGTGGCCGACACGCGGCGCGCCGTCGACGAGATCGCGCGGCCGAATGCCGGCGAAGTCCGGCTGCTCGACTCGATCGTGGCGATGCCGCTTGCGGAGATGAGCGCAGCCTTGCGCAAGTAAGTGCGGCGGTTACGCCGGGACGGTCAATCCCAATCCCAAATGAAAAAGCGCTGTTCAGTCATTGACCGAACAGCGCCTTGCGCAGACTCGAATGCCGCTGATCAGCATAAGCGCTAATGCGACGCGCCACGTTGATCCAGCGGCCAACTCCGCTTACTGAATCTTCGCGTTCTTACGCAGACCTTCTTCGAACGCTTGCAGTTTTTCCTGCTGGATCTGTTGCACGATCTGCGGGCGCACCTGTTCGAGCGGCGGAGGCGTAATGCTGCGCACGTCGTCGACACGGATGATGTGCCAGCCGAATTGCGTATGCACCGGCGTGTCGGTCATCTGGCCTTTCTGCAGATGCGTGGCCGCGTCCGCGAATTCAGGTACGTAGGCCTTCGGGTCCGACCAGTCCAGATCGCCGCCGTTCTTGCCCGATCCCGGATCCTTCGAGTATTGCTTGGCCAGGTCTTCGAAGCTCGCGCCGGCCTTGATCTTCGCGATCAGGTCTTTGGCCTGCTGTTCGTTGTCCACGAGAATGTGGTGCAGGTGATATTCCTTGCCGCCTGCGTCCTTGATCAGCGCGTTGTAGCGTGCGGTGACTTCGGCGTCGGTCGGCTGGTTGTTCTTCACGAAATCTTCGATCAGCGCGCGCAGCACGACGGTTTGCTGGGCGACGGCGATTTGGGCCTTGATGTCCGGACGGTTCGGCAAGCCACGGCGCAGCGCTTCCTGCATCAGGATCTCGCGGTTCACCAGCTCTTCGCGGACAGCCGTTTGCAATTGCGGCGTATTTTGCTGGCCTTGATGGACCAGTTGATCGATCAGCGCATCGGCACGCGCTTTCGGAATCGGCGTGCCGTTCACGACGGCGATGTTCTGTGCGAATGCAGGTGCGGCCGCAAATGCAGCCAGCAATACCCAGAGGCGGGTTTTCTTCAAGGTCATCGAAAATTTTCCTAGCGGGGCAACAAAGCGAATTCTTCGGGCGTGTACGCCGTGATTGCAAGGGCGTGAATGCCGCGCTGCATGGCATCGGCCAGCGCATCATACACCATGCGATGCCGCGCCACGCGGGCCTTGCCGGCAAATGCGGCAGCCACGATCGTGACACTGAAATGACCGCCGGCCGACGCGCCGGCATGGCCTGCGTGCTGCGCGCTGTCGTCGGTGATCTGGATGGAAGTGACCGGCGCGAGAGCGGCGACGAGGCGGGCCTCGATCAGCGCGGCGCGCTCGGCGGTGGTAGCGTGCATGAATACATCGGCGTTGCTCGACATGTCATTCTTCCTTCATATACTTCGACAGCCACAAACTCTGTCCGACGATGAACACGACGAGGCAGCCGGTTGCGCCGAACAGCTTGAAATTGACCCACTGGTCGGTCGTGTAGTTGTACGCGACGAAGAGATTGACGAGTCCGAGCAGCACGAAAAAGATCGCCCACACCACATTCAGCTTGCCCCAGATCGCATGCGGCAGCGTGATCTGCTTGCCCATCATCGCCTCGATCAGGTTCTTGTTGAAGGCCAGTTGCGAGACGATCAGCGCGACCGAGAAAGCCCAGTACAGCACGGTCGGCTTCCATTTGATGAACGTGTCGTTGTGCAGCACGAGCGTGGCGCCGCCGAACACGGTGACGACGCCGAGGCTCACCCACAGCATCGGGTCGACCTTACGGTGGCGGAAAGCCACCCATGCGATCTGCACCAGCGTGGCGACGATCGCCACTGCCGTCGCCGTGAAAATGCCCCAGATCTTGAAGGCGACGAAAAACAGGATGATCGGGAACAGATCGAACAGGAATTTCATTATCTGGTCGGGGAATCGGAGAGCGAGTCGGAGAATAGGGACGCGGTGCGGAACGGGTCGACCGGATCGACCGGCTCGCAAGCTGGATGAAGGGTGTCGCGGCCGGCGTGCGCGCGATTGAGCAGACGCCGGCCGGCAACGCGCCGGACTCCGCGCTGCGTTACTTGGGCTCGAATTGTAACGCAGCCGAATTGATGCAGTAGCGCAGGCCGGTCGGCGCGGGTCCGTCTTCGAATACGTGGCCCAGATGCGCGCCGCAGTTCTTGCATTGCACCTCGATGCGCAGCATGCCGTGCGAGCGGTCGGTTTTCTCGGCGATCACTTCGCCGTCGATCGGCTTGAAGTAGCTCGGCCAGCCGCAACCGGCGTCGAACTTGGTGTCCGATTCGAACAGCGGCGTGCCGCAACAGACGCAGTCATAGATGCCGCGGTCCCAGTGGTCGTGATAGCGGCCTGTGAACGGGCGCTCGGTGGCCGCGTGGCGCGTCACCTGATATTCGATGTCGGAGAGCTGCTTGCGCCATTCGGCGTCGTCTTTCTGCACGGCGGGGGCGTCGGTGTTGAGTTCGTCGGGCTTGTTCATGGTCGGGTTCCTGTCTCGGGCTTGTTTTTGGGGACGGCTAGATGCTCCGGCGGATTCGGCTCGCTGTGTGTCTTCACACGATCGGCAGCAATCGGGCGAAATCATCCAGCATGCAGCGCGTCACGACGAGCAGCTCACTTCCAGCGAACTCGCCCAGTCCGGCGGCAACCCGGCATACGCTTCATGCTCGGGCTGTTCGTTGAACGGACGGCGCAGCACGGCCGCCAGTCGTTCCACTTCGGAAAAATCCTTCTCTTTCGCGCGGCGGATTGCCGTTTCCGCCAGATGATTGCGAAGTACGAATTTGGGGTTCACACGGTTCATTGCAATGGCGCGGGCGGCGTCGTCGCGTGTTTCCTCGGACAGCCGCGCGCGATAGTCGTTCACCCACGCGTCGAAGCCGGCGCGGTCGAGGAACAGGTCGCGCACCGAGGCGTCGCCGCTCGCGTCGTGCTTCGATACGCGCGCCAGATTGCGGAAGGTCAGCGTGAAATCCGCGCGATTGGCGTGCATCACTTCGAACAGGCGATTGGCGAGGGCGTCGTCGCCGGGACGTTCGGTTTCGAGGCCGAGTTTCGCGCGCATGCGCCGCTCCAGTGCCGGCGCGAAACGGTCCTTGAAGCCGCCGAGCACGCGCTGCGCGTCTTCGATCGCCTTGTCGCCGCGCACGCTTTCCTCATGCTTTTCGCCCAGCAGCGGCAACAGGCCTTGCGCGAGGCAGAAGAGGTTCCAGTAAGCGATCTGCGGCTGCATTCTGTACGCGTAACGGCCTTGTGAATCGGAGTGGTTGCAGATGTAGCCGGCGTCGAAACCGTCCATGAAACCGAATGGGCCGTAGTCGATCGTGAGACCGAGGATCGACATGTTGTCGGTGTTCATCACGCCGTGGCAGAAGCCGACCGCCTGCCACTCGACCATCAGGTCGGCGCTCGACATCACCGCTTCGTTCAGCAGCGCGAGATACGGATCGTCGGCTTCGCGGCAATGCGGATAGAAGCGTTCGATCACATGATCGGCGAGCGCACGCAGTGCATCGGTGCGATCGTTCGAATAGAAATGCTCGAAGTGGCCGAAGCGCACGAAGCTCGGCGCCACGCGCGTGACCACGGCGGCCGTTTCGACCGTCTCGCGCCGCACCGGCTGATCGGAGCCGATCACGCACAGCGCGCGCGTGGTCGGAATGCCGAGGTGGTGCATCGCTTCCGAACATAGATACTCGCGGATCGACGAACGCAACACCGCGCGGCCGTCGCCCATGCGCGAATAGGGCGTACGCCCCGCGCCTTTGAGCTGCAGCTCGAAGCGCCGGCCGTTATGTTCGACCTCGCCGAGGCCAAGCGCGCGGCCGTCGCCGAGTTGGCCCGCCCACACACCGAACTGGTGGCCTGAATACACCGACGCGTAAGGCAGCGCCTGCTCCGGCCATTCACGCGTGGCGTTGCCGGAGAACAGCTCGGCGAAGCCCGGATCGTTCTCGAGACCGGGCTCTAATCCGAGCAGCGCGGCGGTTTCAGCGGAGAACCCGACCACGTACGGCGCGCTGAGCGGCGCCGCGGGCAGACGCGTCATAAAGACGCTGCCGAGCCGTGCGAACGCGCTCTCGGGCACATTGGTGAGCGAGTCGGAAAGAGCCGACAAAGGCCCGGATAACCCTGCAATGCTTGGGGAAAACGACATGTTGAGCGCCTCTGGATTAACCGATATTGTAAGTCCGCGCCCGCGGAGCTGCTGGCCGGCCCTGTATCCCTGCCGCATCGAGCCTGCAGGAGCCGTTTGCCGCATTTCCTCTGCATTTTGCTGACGGCGCGTCGAGGCTGAGGCGCGCCCCCCGAGCTGCAAACCGATTGAAACAATCAAGCCGAGGAGACCACCCTTTATGACGACGCCGCTGCTTGGCCAGATGATGGACGTGCCGCTCACCGTGCCTTCGTTGCTCGCGCACGCCGCGCGGCATTTCGGCAGCACTGAAATCGTATCGCGGCGGATCGAAGGCGACCTGCATCGTTATACCTATCGTGATTGCGAAAAGCGCGCGAAGCAGCTCGCACAGGCTTTGATTGCGCTCGGCGTCGAACCCGGCGAACGGGTCGCCACGCTCGCATGGAACGGCTACCGGCATCTGGAAGCGTATTACGGTACGACCGGCTTCGGCGCGGTCTGTCACACGATCAATCCGCGTCTCTTTCCCGATCAGATCGCGTACATCATCAATCATGCGGACGACGCCTACGTGCTGTTCGACACCACGTTCGCGCCGCTCGTCGATGTCCTCGCGCCGCAATGCCCGAGAGTGCGCGGCTGGATCGCGCTCGCGGACGAAGCGCATCGGCCCGCCATGCAGACCCCGGCGCTCAGTTACGAGACGCTCGTCACCGCGCAGGACGGCGATTACGAATGGCCGCCGCTCGACGAACGGCAAGCGTCGTACCTGTGCTATACGTCCGGCACCACCGGCAATCCGAAGGGCGCGCTGTATTCGCATCGCTCGACGGTGCTGCATGCGTTCGGCGCCTCCTTGCCCGACGCCATGAGTCTGTCCGCGCGCGACTGCGTGCTGCCCGTCGTGCCGATGTTCCATGTGAACGCGTGGGGCATTCCGCACTCGGCGCCGCTGACCGGCGCGAAGCTCGTGTTCCCCGGCAAGGATCTCGACGGCAAGTCGTTGTACGAGTTGATGGAAAGCGAACGCGTCACGTATTCAGCCGGCGTGCCGACCGTGTGGCTCGGCCTGCTCAATTATCTGCGTGAAGCGAAGGTGCGCTTTTCGTCGCTCAATCGCACGGTGATCGGCGGCTCGGCGTGTCCGCCGGCCATGCTGCGCACGTTCGAAGACGACTACGGCGTGCAGGTGATCCACGCGTGGGGCATGACCGAAATGTCGCCGCTCGGCACGCTCGCGAAGCTGACGTGGGAACAAAGCCAGCGTCCGCTGGAAGAGCAGCGCAAGTTGCTGGAGAAGCAGGGACACGTGCTCTATGGCGTCGATATGAAAATCGTCGGCGAAGACGGCCGCGATCTGCCGTGGGACGGCGTGGCGTTCGGCGATCTGCATGTGCGCGGGCCGTGGGTGATCGACCGGTATTTCCGCAAGGACGACTCGCCGCTCATCGACGGCTGGTTTCCCACCGGCGACGTCGCCACCATCGACCGCGACAGCTTTCTGCACATCACGGACCGCTCGAAAGACGTAATCAAGTCCGGCGGTGAATGGATCAGTTCGATCGACATCGAAAACGTGGCGATCGCGCATCCGGCCGTGGCCGAAGCTGCCTGCATTGCGTGCGCGCATCCGAAATGGACCGAGCGGCCGCTGCTGGTGGTCGTCAAGCGGCGTGGCTTCGACGTGACGCGCGAGGAGCTGATCGCCTTCTACGACGGCAAGGTCGCGAAATGGTGGATTCCCGACGACGTCGCCTTCGTCGACGAACTGCCGCACACGGCGACCGGCAAGCTGCAGAAACTCAAGCTGCGCGACATCTTCCGCGACCATGTTCTGCCGTCCGCGCTCGAAGACGAAAAGGACTGCCCGCTCACGCCGCTTGCCAGGGGAAACCCCGTCTCCTGACAAATTGAACGAGCGTGCTTTTTTGTGTATCCTGCCTGCTGACCCCGGAAAATCAGACAATGAGTCGGATCGATACTCCGACTCGATGAACCGGAAGGGCGGCGCGCCTGAGCGACGCCTTATTGCATGAATCGCATGGAGGCAGGCAGATGGCAGTGGACTACACAACCCATGACGGCGTGGCCGTCATCACGCTGAACAATCCTCCCGTCAACGGCCTCGGCCTGTCGACGCGAGCGGGTATCGTCGACGGGATCGAGCGCGCGCAGAACGATCCGGCCATCAAGGCGATCGTGCTGACTGGCGCGGGCAAAGCTTTCTCGGGCGGCGCCGACATCACCGAATTCAACACGCCGAGAGCGATGCAGGAGCCGACGCTCGCCACCGTCATCAAGACCGTGGAAGGCAGCGCGAAGCCGGTGGTCGCGGCAATTCACAGCGTCGCGATGGGCGGCGGGCTGGAACTGGCGCTCGGCGCGCATTACCGCGTCGCCGCACCCGGTGCGCAGATCGCGCTGCCGGAAGTGAAGCTCGGCATTCTGCCGGGCGCGGGCGGCACGCAGCGTTTGCCGCGCGCCATCGGTCTCGAAGCCGCGCTCAACATGATCGTCTCCGGCGCGCCCGTCATGTCGGAGAAACTCGCCGATTCCGGTCTGTTCGATGAACTCGCGCAAGGCGATCTGGCCGAAGCCGCGCTCGCGTTCGCCCGCAAGGTGGGTGCCAAAGCCGGCCCGCATCCGAAGGTGCGCGAGCGCAAGATCGAGCATCCGAACGCCGCCGGCTTCATTCAGTTCGCGCGCAACAGCGTCGCGGCGGTCGCGAAGAATTTCCCCGCGCCGCAGAGATGTATCGACGCCGTGGAAGCGGGCGTGCAAAACGGCTTCGATAAGGGCCTCGCTTTCGAACGCGACTGCTTCATCGCACTCGTGCAGACGCCGGAAAGCCGCGCGTTGCGTCACGCGTTCTTCGGTGAACGCGCGGCGAGCAAGATTCCCGATGTGCCTTCCGATACGCCGGTGCGCGATATCAAGCAGGTGGCCGTGATCGGCGCGGGCACGATGGGTGGCGGCATCGCCATGAACTTTATCAATGCGGGCATTCCGGTCACCCTGCTGGAAACAAAACAGGAAGCGCTCGACCGCGGTCTCGCGACCATTCGCAAGAACTACGAAGCGACCGTCAAGAAGGGCAAGCTCAAGCCCGAAGCGCTCGACCAGCGCATGGCGCTGATCACGCCCACGCTTTCCTATGACGACCTGAAAAACGCCGACCTGATCGTCGAAGCCGTGTTCGAAGAACTCGGCGTGAAAGAGCAGGTATTCAAGCGTCTCGACGAAGTGGCGAAAGAAGGCGCGATCCTCGCCTCGAACACCTCGACGCTCGACGTCGACAAGATCGCCGCTTTTACGAAGCGTCCGCAGGACGTCGTCGGCATGCACTTCTTCAGCCCGGCCAACGTGATGAAGCTGCTCGAAGTGGTGCGCGGCAAGGAGACGGCGAAGGACGTGCTTGCCACCGTCATGAAACTCGCCAAGAAGATCAGGAAGACCGCGGTTGTGTCGGGCGTGTGCGACGGCTTTATCGGCAACCGGATGATCGAGCAGTACATCCGCCAGGCGCTCTTCATGCTCGAAGAAGGCGCGCTGCCCGCGCAGGTGGATCGCGCGATCGAGAAGTTCGGCTTCGCGATGGGTCCGTTCCGCATGAGCGATCTGGCGGGTAACGACATCGGCTGGGCGATCCGCAAACGCCGCTATCAGGAACAGCCTGAGATGCACTACTCGAAGATCGCCGACCGGCTCTGCGAGACGGGGCGCTTCGGTCAGAAGACGGGCGGCGGGTGGTACGACTACAAGGCGGGTGATCGCACCGCGTATCCATCGCAAGTGGTCGACGAGATGATCGTTGCGTTTTCGAAGGAAGCCAATGCCGAGCGCCGCAAGATCAGCGACGAGGAAATCGTCGAGCGCCTCGTGTTCGCGCTCGTGAACGAAGGCGCGAAGATTCTCGAAGAGGGTATCGCGTCGAAGGCGTCGGACATCGACATGGTCTATCTGACCGGCTACGGTTTTCCGCTTTATCGCGGCGGCCCGATGCTGTACGCGGACACGGTCGGCCTCTACAACGTCGAGCGCGCGATTCGCCGCTATACCGCGCAGCCGAACGGCGATGCCTGGCAACTGGCGCCGCGCATCGCGGCACTGGCGGCCGAGGGACGCGGATTCAACGGCTGAATCACTGCGCGAGTGAAATGACTGCCGCGGCGCTGACCGGCGATGCGCCGGTCAGCGCCACTAACGACATTCGCAATTTGCAAGTATCCACCAACTCGTATGGGACCAAAGCGCGCTGCGCGAGACCGGAGTAACGAGCTTTGCATCGGGGCTGGAGTAACGCGCTAAAGCGCGAACTCCAGCCGACAGTCAAAGCGCGACTCCGGCGGCAGCTAAAGCGCTAACTCTGGTCGACACAGGAGACACGCATGACTGACGCCGTAATCGTATCGACCGCCCGCACGGGCCTCGCCAAATCATGGCGCGGCGGTTTCAACATGACGCACGGCGCGACGCTCGGCGGCCATGTCACTCACGCTGCCGTCGAGCGCGCGAAGCTCGACCCGGCGCGCGTGGAGGACGTGATCATGGGCTGCGCCAATCCGGAAGGCGCGACGGGCATGAACATCGCGCGGCAGATCGCGCTGCGCGCGGGTTTGCCGGTCAGCGTGCCGGGTATGACGGTGAACCGTTTCTGTTCGTCTGGATTGCAAACTATCGCGCTTGCCGCGCAACGCGTGATCGCCGGTGAAGGCGACGTGTATGTGGCGGGCGGCGTGGAGTCGATCTCGTGCGTGCAGAACGAGATGAACCGGCACATGATGACCGAAGGCTGGCTCAGCCAGAACAAGCCCGAAATCTACTGGTCGATGTTGCAGACCGCGGAGAATGTGGCGAAACGCTACTCGATCTCGAAGGAACGCCAGGACGAATATGGCGTGCGTTCGCAACAGCGCGCGGCCGCCGCGCTCGACGCCGGCAAGTTCAAGGACGAGATCGTGCCGTTGACGGTGCTCGCGGGTGTTGCCGACAAGGCGACCGGCCGTCTCTTCACGAAAGAAGTGACCGTCAGCGGCGACGAAGGCATTCGCGCCGACACGACGCTCGAAGGTGTGTCGAAGATTCGTACCGCGATGCCGGGCGGCGTGATCACCGCGGGTAACGCAAGCCAGTTCTCGGATGGCGCGTCGGCTTGCGTGGTGATGAACGCGAAGGTGGCGGAGCGCGAAGGCTTGCAGCCGCTCGGGATTTTTCGCGGCTTCGCGGTGGCCGGTTGCGAGCCGGACGAGATGGGCATCGGCCCGGTGTTCGCGGTGCCGAAGCTGCTCAGGCAGGCGGGTTTGAAGGTCGAGGACATCGACCTGTGGGAGCTGAACGAAGCGTTCGCGGTGCAGGTGCTGTATTGCGCCGACAAGCTCGGTATTCCGCACGATCGCCTGAACGTGAACGGCGGCGCGATTGCGGTGGGCCATCCGTATGGCGTATCGGGCGCGCGTTTGACCGGCCATGCGTTGATTGAAGGCAAGCGGCGCGGCGCGAAGCTCGTTGTCGTGACGATGTGTATTGGCGGCGGGCAGGGCGCGGCGGGTTTGTTCGAAGTGGTGTGATCCCGTTCGAGCGGTAAAGAACGGCGGGTGCCGTGTGGTTCGGCGCGACGGCGACGAACCCGCGGCACTCGTTTTTTTATCCGCGCGCGGTGTAGACCCCGATTACCCGTATCACGGCAACGCCATGCCGGTCGACGGCAGGCTCAACGTGCCTTGATCGACGAATCGCGTCGTGCCGGTGAGTCCACCCGCGAGCTTGCCGCGCAGAATGTACGGAATTTGCCCCGACTGCGCCGCGCCTGCGAAGGCGAACGCCTGGCGAACCGCGGCGAATGCCGGCACGGTCAACGGCACATTGACGACCGTTTCGCCGAAGCGCGGCACGCTGCCGGCCTGATCGCTCACGCCGCTTGCGAACGGCTTGCCGTTCAGTTCGAGATCGAGCGACACGCCGTTGAAGCTGACCGTGGAATCGTTGGGATTCTGCACGCGCAGTTTTACGTTGAAGCGCATCTCCAGACCCTGGCCGTCGATCGGTTCGATACCGGCCACGTTCACGCGCAATGGATCGCCGCCGAACAGGCCCGCGCAGCCGTTGAGCGTTAGCGTGACGATGGCGAGGACCGTGGCCAGACGAATGGAACGGCCTAACAGCAGCGCGCGGAAGAAGGACATGACCTGCACCTCGAAACAAGCGGCTTGGATCATGCATTGTACCGGGCCGTGTTGGCCGCCGAGCGGCGTTTCAGGCTGCGCGCCGCAGGCGTGTTTTGACGAGACTGGCCAGATGGCGCGCGGTTTGACGGATCAGACTGCGGCCGTCGTGAAGAGCGCGCGAGGGCTGCACGACGAACGCGGCAGCGTTCGCGCGCACGCCGCTGATCGACACGACGCCGCGTTGCGGCGTAACGAAGCACTCGCCCTCGTGCAAGGTGATCGACGTGACAGGCACGGCGTCGCCCAGCCACGCGAGAGCGTGATCGCGGAACGCGAGCTGAAGATCGCCTTCGACGGCGACAATCGAAGTGCCGGCGCGCAACTCATGCACGGCCATTTGACCTGCGGCGAGACGAGAAGCAGTGCGGCGCGCCGGATCGGAGCGACATTGACGAAGAGACATGGCCGTTTCCTTCAAAGCGTTTTCATGCCACTCAGCTTATTGAGTCCGCTCACATGAAAACAGCCGCAGCCATCAGCAATGTGAACCGGTACAGCAACGCGTTTTAGTGCGCTGTATCGGCTGGAATCGTGCGGATGTGTATCTGTTGCGACGCGCGAACTGTCCGCACCATCGGCGGATGATTCAATCCATTCTGACCCGGCAGGCTGCGGACCCGCTGCCCGATAACCAGCCGCTGTACCGGCAGCTGGCCGATCAATATCGCCGCGCGATCGGCAACGGCGTGCTGCGCCCGGGCGACCGTATGCCGTCGATGCGCGCATTCATGCGCCGGCACGGCGTCAGTCTCGCGACCGCGACCGAGAGCTACCGCGTACTGGAACGCGCCGCGCTGATTGACGCCCGTCCGCGCGCCGGTTACTTCGTGCGTGTGCCGCCCACGGCTGCGTTGCCGGCCGCGTCCGAGCCCGATCTGGCGGTGCTGCCGGGCGCCGCGCAGTTCGTCGGCATCCATTCGGCGATTTCCGCGATCGTGTCGAGATTGCAGCGACATCCGGACGCGCTGAATCTCGGCGGCGCGACCGCCTCGCCCGATCTCTATCCCACCGATGCATTGCAGAAAGCCGCGCTGCGTGCACTGCGCAAGCGGCCCACCTTGCTGACCGCCGCCGGGCACGACCAGGGCGATCCGGCCTTGCGCGCGATCATTGCGCGCCGCGCGCTCGACGCCGGCATCCAGATCGGCGCGGACGACATCATCATGACGCACGGCGGTATCGAAGCCGTGAATCTTGCATTGCGAGCGGTGACTCAACCCGGCGACACCGTCGCGGTCGAATCGCCGTGCTTTTTCGGTCTGCTGCAGGCGCTGGAAAGCCTCGGCTTGCGCGCGCTCGAAATTCCCGCCAGTCCGACCACCGGCCTCGCCATCGAAGCGCTGGCGTTCGCGCTGCACACGCATCCCGACATCAAGGCCGTAGTCGTGGTGCCGAACCTGCAGAACCCGCTCGGCAGCGTAATGCCCGACGCCCACAAGGCGCGGCTCGTCGAACTGTGCGCGCGAGCCGGTATTGCGCTGATCGAGGACGATCCATATCGCGAGCTGGCCGACGCGGCACAGCCGCCCAGATCGTTGAAGGCCTGGGATACGGACGGCACCGTGATCCACTGCACGTCGTTCAACAAGGTGCTGGCACCCGGCATGCGGGTCGGCTGGATCAATGGCGGCCGCTGGCATCCACGTATCGGCATGCTGAAGTTCGCGCAGTCGCGTCACAACGAACAGCTGTCGCAAGTCGTGCTCGCCGAGTTTCTGGAGACGAACGCGTATGAGCGGCATTTGCGGCGTCTGCGCGAGCGGCTGCGGCTTCAGCGCGAACGGATGGCGGCGGCGATCGCCACTTCGTTTCCGGATGGCACGCGCTTCACCCCGCCGGCCGGCGGGATGTTTTTCTGGATCGAATTGCCGCGAGAGACGTCGTCGGCGGCGCTCTTCGAGGCGGCGTTGAACGACGGCATTCGCGTGATGCCGGGGACGGTGTTTTCGAACGCGGGGCGTTTCGATCATTTCATCCGGCTCAGTTCACCAAGCACGGATCTCGATCGCGCCGACGATGCCGTGCGCAGGCTAGGGCGCCTGGCTGCGCGTCTGGCGACGCACGCGGGCTGAGCCGGCGCGGCACGGACGTGGCGCCGACGTACAATTGACAAGTACCTGAAAAAGCATATTGCCCGGCTAGTGGCATCTCCCCGCCATTAGCAATCCGGTCATCTGCTGATTGCTCCCCGGCGGCTTCTGGCAGATCGTTTCCCGGAGGCCAATGGCGATCTGCACCGCGCCACGATTCGAAAATCATCACGGAGACCGATATGCCATTCATTTGCGAAAACGTCGAGTGTCGAGCTGTGCTGGCCCGCAAACAGGTCAAACCGAATCGGGATAACAACGCGTTTTTCTTCTATTGCCCCGACTGCAACACGCGCAACGAGCTGATCGATGTGGGCGCGGCAGGTGGTCCTCTGGAACTGATTCAACCCGTGCGGCAAGGACTCCCGCACAAAGTGGTGGCAACGGCCCGGCCTCTCGAGGACGGCAGGTATGCGGCGCAGTTGAGCATTCAGAAGGCGCTTGGAATCAAGGGGCCTTTCGCGGCGGAAGAACGGTGGGACGAGCTTGGCATTTTCCCCGACGCACAAGGCGCCGTCACTCATGCTAAAACCACTGCAGCGGGTTGGTTGGGGGCTGACTTCAGCCACTAGATCGCTGAACCGGTGGGCGTCGCATTCGCGCGCCCGCTTCGATGGTGTGTCTGCGCGTCTGGCAGCCACTTTCTGATTTATCGTCGATAAACTCCGTACCCGATTGGCGCAACTCGCGGAGCCCAATCGGGTCACCACCCCTCCAATCGTCCTTCGTTTCGATCCTGCCGGCGCAATTCACAGCGAAGCGCAATGCTCGCGAGCGAGCCATTACCGGCATCGCCTGTGCCGTTACCTGCCGGCCCGACCTCCTGATAAAGCTCCATCGAAAGTGTAAGTTTGATAGGCTTAGTGTTTGCCTCGGCCGAAGGCTTTCTCGCGTCCTGCATCAACCGCATGAACGCACTGACCACGAAATTCGAAAACAGCCATGACCGATTCGCCTTCATCCAAAGCGAGCACCGAAACCCTGCTCGAGAGCCCGTTCGTCGACCGGTTAGGCGCGCAGTTAGTGTCGGCCGCGGACGGCGCTAGCGAAGTCGCGCTGCCGTTGCAGCCGGATCATATGAACACGTGGGACGTCGCCCACGGCGGCGTCACCATGACGCTCGCCGACATCGCGCTCGCCATGGCCGCGCGCAGTCTCGCGGGCGACGGCGTGGGCGTGGTCACGGTCGAAATGAAGGTCAACTTCATGCAGCCTGGCCGCGGCGAATTACGTGCCACCGCCCGCGTGCTGCACCGCTCGACCACCATGGCTTATTGCGAAGGCGAGATTCGCGACAGCGAAGGCCACTTCGTCGCCAAGGCGCTCGGCACGTTCAAATACATGCGGCGTCTCGCCGTCGGCCGCGAAGTGAGGCAACAGCGTTTGCGCAGCGACCCGTCGGCGAAACCCGGTCCGAGCGACGGCTGAGCGCCGCCTTGAACCGCGCGTGTCAGGGAGGCGCTCGCGCCTCCGGTTCCGCCTTCGTGTAAGCCGTTCGAATCATCCGCCGATCCCATCGGCAACTTATGGAGACGATCGCCATGACCCAGATCAACCGCCAACTCGTGTTGGCGTCGCGCCCGCAGGGGGCCGTGACCCCCGACAATTTCCGCCTCGTCGAAACGCCGGTCGCGCCGCTGGCCGAAGGCGAATTGCGCGTGCGTAATCACTACCTGTCCCTCGACCCCTACATGCGCGGCCGCATGAACGACAGCAAGTCGTATGCGCCGCCGCAGCCGCTGAACGAAGTGATGATCGGCGGCACGGTGGGTGAAGTGGTCGAGTCGAAAAATCCGAAGTTCGCAGTCGGCGACAAAGTCGTCGCGATGTTCGGCTGGCAGGAGTACGGCACGTCGAACGGAACGGGCCTGCAGAAGGTCGACGACACGCATGTGCCGCTATCGGCCTATCTCGGCCCGGTCGGCATGCCCGGCGTCACGGCGTGGTACGGCCTGAACCGCATCATCGCGCCGAAAGCGGGTGAGACGGTGGTGGTCAGCGCGGCGAGCGGCGCGGTGGGCAGCGTGGTCGGCCAACTGGCGAAGCTGGCCGGCGCGCGCGCAGTCGGCATTGCCGGCGGCGCGGACAAGTGCCGCTATGTCACCGAGACGCTCGGCTTCGACGCGTGCGTCGACTACAAGGCCGGCAATCTCTATCAGGACCTCAAGGCGGTGACGCCGGACGGCGTGGACGGCTACTTCGAGAACGTCGGCGGTGAGGTGCTCGACGCGACGCTCGCGCGTATGAACGCATTCGGCCGGATCGCGCTGTGCGGGTTTATCGCGGGCTATGACGGCCAGCCGTTGCCGCTCAAGCATCCGTCGCTGATGCTCACGCAGCGTCTGCTGGTGCAGGGTTTCATCGTGAGCGAGCATATGGACGTATGGCCCGAAGCGCTCACGCAACTCGGCACGCTGGTTGCGCAGAAGAAGCTGCACTATCGCGAGACCATCGCGCAAGGACTCGATGCGGCGCCTGAGGCGTTCATTGGCCTGCTCAAAGGCAGGAACTTCGGCAAGCAACTCGTCAAGCTGATCTGAGCGCGGCGGCAGTCGGGCAGCCCACGCAAGGCGCCGCTCAATCCAATGGAGTGACACGATGTTCGATTTCGCAGGCAAGGTGGCGGTGATCACCGGTGCGGCCAGCGGCTTCGGCCGCGCATTCGCGCAGAAGGGCGCCTCGCTCCGCATGAAGCTCGTGCTGGCCGACGTGAATCCCGACGCGCTCGCGCAAACCGTCGACGCATTGCGCGCCGGCGGCGCCGAAGCGATCGGCGTGCCGACCGACGTCGCGAGCGCGGCGCAGGTCGAAGCGCTCGCGCAAGCCGCACTGACCGCCTACGGCAAGGTGCATCTGCTGTTCAACAACGCAGGCGTAGGCGCGGGCGGCTTTCTGTGGGAAAGCTCGGCGAACGACTGGTCGTGGGTGTTCGGCGTGAACGTGATGGGCGTCGCGCACGGCGTGCGGGTGTTCACGCCGATCATGCTGGCGCAGAACGAGCCCGCGCATATCGTCAACACGGCGTCCGTCGCGGGCTTGCTGTCGCCGCCCGCCATGGGCATCTACAACGCGTCGAAACACGCGGTGGTGTCGCTCACCGAAACGCTGTATCACGACCTGCAGTTGGCGCAGGCTAGCCAGGCGGGACCGGCAGGCGGCCAGGTCGGCTGTTCGCTGTTGTGCCCGGCCTTCGTGCCGACCGGCATCGCCAATGCGGAACGCGCGCGGCCTGCTGATCTGCGCAACGACAGCGGCCCGACCCGCTCGCAGATCGCCGCGGGCAAGCAGCTGCAGCGCGCGGTGCAGTCAGGCAAGCTGAGTGCCGACGACGTCGCAGACATCACCTTCGAAGCGATCGCGGCGCGGCGTTTTTACGTCGTCACGCATCCGGGCATCATGGCGACGGTGAAGCTGCGCCACGAGGATATCGAGCAGTTGCGCAATCCCACTGATCCAATGTCGCTGAAGCCGGAAGTGAACAACGCCGGCTAGCCGGGACGCTTGCCGTATCGCCGGCGCCCGCTGAGATCCAGGGCGCCGGTTTCTTTTTGAACCGCGCCGGTTTGTTTCAAACCTTCGGCGCTTATGCGCCATAAGACGCACCATGCCGCTGAATCCGAAGATCGAGCAGGTGCTCGATATGATCGAGCGGGCCAGGCGCCCGAAGCTCCATGAAATGACCGCGCAGGACGCGCGGGCCTCGTACGAAAAAAGCGCGCCGATTCTGGAGATCGCGAGCGCGCCGATGTTCGCGATCGACGATCTGCAAATCGCGACACGCGACGGCGCGACGATTCGTGCGCGTCTCTACCACCCGGTCGAGCCGAGTTGGGCCGAGCCCGCGCCGGCGTTCGTGTATTACCACGGCGGCGGCTTCACGGTGGGCAGCGTCGATACGCACGATGCGCTGTGCCGGATGTTCGCGCGCGACGGCAATTGCGCGGTGTTGTCCGTGGACTATCGCCTCGCACCGGAATACAAATTTCCCACTGCCGTCGAGGACGCTTTCGACGCCTTGGCCTGGCTGCACGCGCACGCAGCCGAATACGGGCTGGACGCCGGCCGGCTGGCAGTGGGCGGCGATAGCGCGGGCGGTACGCTGGCCACGGTCTGCGCGGTGCTCGCACGCGACGCCGGCATCGAACTCGCGCTGCAATTGCTGATCTATCCGGGCACGACAGGCCATCAGCAAACCGATTCGCACTCGCGCTTCGCCAACGGCTTTCTGCTGTCGGGCGACACGATTCAATGGTTCTTCGACCACTACGTGCGCGCGCGCAGCGACCGTGACGACTGGCGTTTCGCGCCGCTGGACGGCCAGCTTGGCGCGCCCGAATTCAGCGGCGTCGCGCCTGCGTGGATCGCCACCGCCGAATACGATCCCTTGAGCGACGAGGGCGACGCCTACGCGGAGAAATTGCACGCGCTGGGTAACCGGGTCACGCTCAAGCGCTATCCGGGCATGATCCACGAGTTCTTCAAGATGGGCGGCTTCGTGCCGGACGTCGCACAGGCGCACGCGGATGCCGCCGCGGCCTTGCGCGCGGCTTTCGATTCCGACTGAGGGCGTTCATCGGGTTGTCGGCGGCTGACGAGCCACCGGACCCTGGTCACGCGATCTCGCGTTCGATATTGAAGGCGAAACTGCGCTCGAAGTCGCCTGGCCGCGCAATGCGATGCGAGCCGTTGTCGTCGCTGCGCTCGGCGACGGCCACGCTGATCACTTCGCCGTGCAGGGTCACGCGCAGTGCGGTCGTCCCGCGCGTGCCGTACTCCGGCGTTTCGATGAATGCAGCCGACAGCGCCCGTTCGCGTTCGAGCGGAATGCCGGTGGACGGCAGTTCGTCGTCGCGGGCGAGGCGCGGATCGCGCATCAGGTCGATCAGGCGTTCGAGCGGCGGCATCGCGTTGCGCGCGAGCAGCGTGCCCAGTTCGGCGCGCTTTTTGACGAGCTTCGGCCACGCGGTATCGAGCACCGCGTTCGAGATGCCGTGCGTGCCGGGTTCGAGCAGCGTCGGCGCGCGCTCGGAACGGTTGCAGTACCAGGCGAGTTCGCGGCGCGTCCAGTCGCCCACCAGCAGATTGAACCCGTTATAGATGTCGCCGGTTTGCGCGACGTGCCGCAGGTACGCGAGCGGCGTGCCGTGCGGGTTGCCATTCGAGTCGCGCGTGGCGCCGCTCAGCCAGTCGCTGACGAGCGTGCCGCGGGTCGGCGCGTCGGCGCGCATTTCGTGCGGCGCGCGGTAATTGGTCAGCGCGGCGAAGCGGCCGTCGCGCGACGAGCCGAGCCACGTGCCACCGCCTTGCAGATCGCGCCCGGCCAGCACCGTCGGCGCATCGTGCCACCAGCCGACCGGTTCGGCCGTGCGGCGAAAGAACTCGTCGCGATTGGCGGCAAGCGTGAAGAGCGGGCCGTCGACCGCGTGGGGTCGCCAGTCGAACACGATCAGGCACATCGGGGGCGTCTCCCGGTGGAGGCGTTGCAGTTGAAAAGGCCAGTAAAAAGCGGCGCCTGACTGCGCCGCTTCGTTCCCCGCGAGAATGTCAGACTTCGGTGGGCAGCCCGTAGGGCAGCGTAAGGAACCGCAGCGCCGGGCCGTCCGCCGCGCCCAGATGTACCGAGCCGTTTTCCAGCGCCGCGAGCTTGATCTCGACCAGCAGATCGACGCCGCCTTCCGGCGCCGACGCCGCGTTCACCACCATGCCGCACGGCTGGCCCGGATCGTCCGAATGGAACAGTTCCGCGCCCGCGCGCACCGTGTCGAGTTCGCCAGCCACGTTGGCGAGCGAAGTGCGCCGCTTGATCGTGCCGCGATACTGGCTGCGCGCCACCACTTCCTGGCCGGGATAGCAGCCTTTGCGGAAATTCACCGCGCCCAGCACGTCGAAATTGACCATTTGCGGCACGAACTGCTCGACCACCGGCTGGGTGATGCGCGGCTCGCCCGCGCGAATGTCGAGCCAGTCCCACACGGCCGGCGAGACGCGTTTGAGCTTCTCGTCCAGCAAGGGCAGGTGCGACTCGATCTGCGCCTTCGGGCCGATCCACAGATAACGCAGGCGCCCGAGCGCGTCCGGTACGCGAATCAGCGAGCCCGCCGCGCCGTCCACTTTCACGTGCACGCCGTCCGGCAGCGCGTCGAACACATTTGAGAGCGCCTTGCGCACGTCGCCGGCGAGACCGATCACCGCCAGTTCGCCGCTCGCGTCAGTGAGTTTGGCCTTGGCGCGCAGCACGAACATGGAGAGCCGCTTCTGCACGGCGGCCTGCACGTCTTTCGACACCAGCAGGCGGATCGTATCGCCGCTGCGCCAGGTCAGGAACGACGCCAGCAGACGCCCTTTGGCCGAGCAGTAACCGGCCAGACGCGCATTGGCGGCGTCGAGGTGCTGGGTGTCGTTGGTCAACTGGCCGTGCAGGAAGCTTGCCGCGTCGTCGCCGGTGGCGTCGATCACGCCGAACTGCGTGAGCGGCATATACGCGCCTTGCTGAACGAGCGCGTCGAATTCATCGGCGGAGGGGCGCGGCAGCGCGGGAAGACTTGCCGGCGTGGCGGCGGCTGCCGTAGGAGCTGTGTTTGGAGGCGTGCCTGAAGCGGTAGCGAGCGGTGTGTTCATGGATTCCGGGAACAGTCAATTCTGACTTTGGCTAAGGCAAACAAGTATTATATGCAGTCCAACCCTGCCACGTTTCGCATGTCCCTGTTCAAGAAATGTTTCATTGCCGGCTCACTCGTCGTTGTGCTGGCCGCAGCCGCAATTGCTGGCGGATACCATTGGGCCACCAGTCCGCTCGATCTGACCCCTGCGCAACTCGATGTCACGGTCAAGCCGCATAGCAGCTTGCGCAGCGTCACGCTGCAACTCAATCGAGGCGGCGTGCCGGTCGAAGCGGAGCTGTTCGTCATCATGACGCGGCTGCTCGGACTGCAAAGCGAGCTGAAATCGGGCAACTACGAGTTCAAGACGGGCGTGACGCCGTATGAGGTGCTGCAGAAAATCGCCCGCGGCGACGTCAACGAATACGTGGCGACCATTATCGAAGGCTGGACCTTCAAGCGCATGCGCGCCGAGCTGGATGCCAATCCGGCGCTCAAGCACGACACGGCCGGGATGAGCGACGCCGACCTGATGAACGCGATCAACGCACCGGAGGCGTCGATCGGCAATGGCGAGGGACTGTTTTTCCCGGACACCTACCTGTTCGACAAAAACACCAGCGACCTCGACGTGTACCGCCGCGCCTACCGTCTGATGCGCCTGCGTCTGGACGAGGCGTGGACCGCGCGCGCGGCGAATCTGCCGTACAAGACGCCGTACGACGCGCTGACCATGGCGTCCATCATCGAAAAGGAAACCGGCAAGCCGTCTGACCGGCCCATGGTGGCCGCGGTGTTCGCGAACCGGCTGCGCGTGGGTATGCCGCTGCAAACCGACCCGACCGTGATCTACGGCATGGGCGAGAGCTACAGCGGACGCATCAGAAAGAAAGACCTGCAGACCGACACTCCCTACAATACCTACACCCGCATGGGGCTGCCGCCAACGCCCATCGCGCTGCCCGGCGTGGCGTCGCTGCAGGCGGCGCTGAACCCGGCACCCAGCACCGCGCTGTATTTCGTCTCGCGCGGCGACGGCAGCAGTATCTTTTCCGACACCCTCGGCGATCACAACAAGGCCGTGGACAAATACATTCGAGGGCAATGATGGCGCGGGGCAAATTCATTACGTTTGAGGGCATCGACGGGGCGGGCAAGACCACCCACCTCAGCTGGTTTCGGGAGCGCCTCGAACGGAAAGTCGCAAGCACCGGCCGCGCGGTCGTCATGACGCGTGAACCGGGCGGCACGCCGCTCGGCGAGCAGATCCGCGAAATCGTGCTGCATCAGAAAATGGACCTCGAAACCGAGGCGCTGCTAATGTTCGCGCTGCGCCGCCAGCACCTGGCCGAAGTGATCGAGCCTGCGCTCGCACGCGGCGACTGGGTGCTGTCGGACCGTTTCACGGATGCGACCTTCGCCTATCAGGGCGGTGGCCGCGGACTGCCGCGCGACAAGCTGGAAACGCTGGAGCGCTGGGTGCAGGGCGGTTTCCAGCCGGACCTGACGGTGCTGTTCGACCTCGCGCCCGAAATCGCCAGCGAGCGGCGCAGTGCGGCACGCGATCCGGATCGCTTCGAGAGCGAATCGGCGGCATTTTTCAATCGCACCCGCGCCGAATATCTGCGCCGCGCCGAAGAAGCGCCGTACCGGTTCGCTATCATTGACTCCGCGCAGAGCATTACGCAGATTCAGAGAAAACTTGAAGAATTGATCGCAGTTCTTTGATTTAAAAAGAATATAACCTTGGTTTATATCGGTTTTCAGAGTTCATGCGGTACTGCATGTAACGTCTGCAACCGTTTGATCGAAAAGAGAAACAATGATTTATCCGTGGCAAGCCGATGACTGGAACCGCCTGCAGCAATTGCGCGGCCACTGGCCGCACGCCCTGTTGCTGCATGGGCAGGCGGGCATCGGCAAGCTGCGCTTCGCGCAGCATCTCGCGCAGGGCTTGCTGTGCGAGGCCCAGCAGGCCAACGGGGAGCCGTGCGGCGCGTGCGTGGCCTGCAACTGGTTCGCGCAGGGCAATCATCCGGACTACCGGATCGTCGTACCCGAGGCGCTGGCCGCCGAAGCGGGCCTGAACAACGCGGCGGACGAAAAAGCCGACAAGGCCGATGCAGACGAAGGCAAGAAGACGCGCACGCCCAGCAAGGAAATCAAGATCGAGCAGATTCGCGGTTTGCTCGATTTCGTCGGCGTGGGCTCGCACCGCGGCGGCGCGCGCGTGGTCGTGCTGTATCCGGCGGAAGGGCTGAATATCGCCGCGGCCAATGCCCTGCTGAAGACGCTTGAAGAACCGCCGGTGGGTGTCGTGTTCCTGATGGTGTCGGCGCGTATCGATCGCCTGTTGCCCACTATCATCAGCCGCTGCCGCCAGTGGCCGATGACCATGCCCGCGCCGGACGTGGCGACGAAGTGGCTTGCCGCGCAAGGCGTGGCCGAGGCGCCCGCGCTGCTCGCCGAAGCCGGCGGCGCGCCGCTCACGGCGCTCGCGCTCGCCAGCGACGAGAACCGCACGCTGCGCGACTGGACGCTCAAGCAACTGGCCGCCGGCCCGCAGTGCGACGCCTTCGCCTGCGGCGAGGCATTGCAGAAGCTGCCTGTGCCGCTGGTGCTAGGCTGGCTGCAACGCTGGATGTACGATTTGCTGGCGCAGCGCACGGCGGGCGCGCCCCGTTACTTCCCGCAAGCCTCGGCGGCATTGACGCGCTGCGCGTCGCAGGCCGATGCCAGCGCGTTCGCGCGCTTCATGCGCACTGTGACGCGCCAACGCGCCGTCGAGAACCATCCGCTGAATGCGCGGCTGGTGTTCGAAGAGCTGTTTATCGGCTATCGCGAGTTGTTCGCGTAAGCCGCCGCTGCGTGCGGGGCGCGTTCTCGGCCGCTGGCGCGCTGCGCCGCGCCTCACAGCCGGCGCCGGCCCGCCATTCGTCCTGCGCCGTTCGTCCGCCGTTCGTCCATTATCCGCTTCCATCTCACGTTCAACGCACCATGAGCCTTTCCTACCGCGATGCCACGCTCGACGATCTGCCCGCTATCGTCGCCATCTACAACTCGACGGTGCCGTCGCGGCAAGTCACCGCCGATCTCGAGCCGGTCAGCGTCGAAAGCCGGCTGACCTGGTTTCACGCGCATGGCCCGCACAAGCGTCCGTTGTGGGTGGTGGAAGACTCGCAACAGCCCGGCCGCGTGATCGCATGGCTGAGCTTTTCGGACTTTTACGGCCGCCCGGCCTATCTGCGCACCGCCGAAGTCAGCATCTATCTCGACGAAAGCGCGCGTGGCAAGGGTCTCGGCAAGCAATTGCTGGCGGCTTCGCTAGCGGCGGCGCCGGCGCTCGGCATCGATACCGTGCTCGGCTTCATCTTCGGCCACAATGACGCGAGCTTGCGCCTGTTCCGCGGCTTCGGTTTCGACACGTGGGGATCGTTGCCGCGCGTGGCCGTGCTGGACGGCGTGGAGCGCGATCTGGTGATTCTCGGCAAACGCCTCGACGCCGCCGCGACAGCTCCGGCCGCCGCCTGATTCCCTTCGAGCCAGCCCTACGCAGGACACCCCCATGTTTGTCGACTCACATTGCCATATCAATTTCGAAGGACTCGCCGACCGCCTGCCGCAGGTGCTCGAGAACATGCGCAGCCATTCGGTCACGCATGCGCTGTGCGTGTCCGTCGATCTCGAAACGCTGCCTTCCGTGCTGGATATCGCCAGCCGCCATGAGAACGTGTACGCGTCGGTCGGCGTGCATCCGGATCACGAGCACATGCGCGAGCCGAGCGTCGCCGAACTGGTCGAACTGGCCGCGCATCCCAAAGTGGTCGCGATCGGCGAGACCGGCCTCGACTACTACCGGCTGGAAGGCCGCACCATCGCCGACATGGAATGGCAGCGCGAGCGCTTTCGCACCCATATCCGGGCGGCGCACGCCGCGAACAAGCCGCTGATCATCCATACGCGATCGTCGTCGGAAGACACGCTGCGCATCATGGCCGAGGAGCGCGCAGGCGAGCCGGGCGGCGTGATGCATTGTTTCACCGAGCCGTGGCATGTCGCCGAACAGGCGCTTGCGCAGAATTTTTACATCTCGTTGTCGGGCATCGTCACGTTCAAGAGTGCGACCGACGTGCAGGACGTCGCGCGCCGCGTGCCGCTCGAGCGTTTGCTGATCGAAACCGACTCGCCGTATCTCGCGCCCGTGCCGTATCGCGGCAAGCCTAATGAACCTGCGTACGTAAGTTATGTCGGACGGTTCATCGCGCAACAACGCGACATGCCGGAAGCGGCGCTGGCCGAGGCGACCACGCAAAACTTCTTCCGCCTTTTCAAGATTCCCGCGCCGGCTGGTGCGTGAGGCGTAAAGTCGATAAATATCAAGAGGATAGGGAAGTTTCCTAAAGTTAAATATGAGAGAAATTTCGATGTCGTTGACTGCACAGCAGGACACTTTCGCAGGCGTGACAACGCGTGGCGCGCTGGCTTCGGCACGGCGCGGCGTCTCGCGCTTCACGTTCGCCGCTGCGCTCGTTTGTGCCGCGCTGACTTCGCTGGCGGTGTCGCCGGCCCAGGCGGCGCCGATCGATTCGCTGATCAAATCGGTCAAGTTCGACGACGTGGACGGCGTCAACAAGTTGCTCGCCAAGGGTATGGACCCGAACAGCGTGGATAACCAGGGCATTCCGCTGCTGGTGCTGGCCGCGCGTGAGAAATCGGATAAAGTCGGCGCCGCGCTGCTCGCCAATCCGAAGACCAACATCGAGATTCAGGACAAGGCCGGCGAGAACGCGATGATGATGGCCGCGCTGAACGGCGATCTCGCCTTCGTCAACCAGTTGATCGCGAAAGACGCCGAGGTCAACAAGAAGGGTTGGGCGCCGTTGCACTACGCGGCGGCGAACGGCAACGACGACATCGTCAAGGTGCTGCTCGACCATTCGGCCTACGTCGACGCCGGCTCGCCGAACGGCACCACGCCGCTGATGATGGCCGCGCGCGGTGGCCACGTGTCGACCGTGAAGCTGTTGCTCGACAACGGCGCGGACCTGACGGTGAAGAACCAGATCGGCATGACGGCGCTCGATTTCGCGAAGACTTACAAGGAGCCGGACGTGGTCGAAGGGTTGACCGCGCGCCTGCAGCAGATGCAACAGAAATAGTGTGCGCGGCTCACGGCGGCCGGTTTGCCGGCGGCTTGGGGCGGGTAGAGGGTCTATGCGCTCTGCCGGCGGCTGGAGCGCGAGTCGAATGTGTCTGCGCTCCGTCGGCAGTCTGGAGCGTGAGCCGAAGGTGTATGCGCTCTGGCGGGCGAATTGGAGCGCGAGTCGAAGATCTACGCGCTCTGTCGGCGGCCCGGAGCGCGAGTCGAAGGTCCACGCGCTCTGCCTGCCGCCTGAAGCGCCAATCGAAGGCCCACCCGCACTGACAGCCATCTGAGCTGCTGTCAAAAGCCCGCGCGGTCTGCCTGCCGCGACGGGCGCCGCCCGCGAAACGCTGCCGTGGCATCGCTGAAGCACACGAGTGCCGGAGCACTTGGCGCCGCCAACTCACCCGGCTCAAAAAAAGTGCCTGAAGATAGCGGTGGCGCGCACGCTTGCGCTTCGCAAAACAGTGCAGAATGTCGACTTTGGCGCGCCACATGTGCGCGCCCTTTGGATGCGGCGAAAGACCGCCTGATAAACGACCCTGGAAAGGAACACCATGCTGCGGGCTTTGATTTTCGCCAGCGCGCTCGCCGTACCGCTATCGGCAGCCGCGTTTACGGGAGGCGACCTCAACAAGCTGTGCACCAAGACGGACGTGGCATCGCGTAGCGCGTGCGCCGCTTATATCGAAGGCGCCGCCGACGGCATCTTCAACACCATCGACGCGATCGGCGGCACGACCGGCCCGCGCGTCGGCCAGTACTTCTGCCTGCCGCAGGACGCGCGCTCGGCGCAGCTGACCGACGCGGTGCGCAAATATATCGCTGAGAATCCGATCGTCGCCGGCTATAACGCCAGCACGGCGATCTCGCTCGGGCTCGGTAAAGCGTTTCCCTGCAAGAGCGGCAGTTGAAATGAAGCACGGCTGATGCCCTGCGCGTCGGCATCCGGCGTGTTGGGCGTTTCGGCCCATGAGGGTTTTCCGGCTTTTCAGCCGTGGGCACTTCGGGGCATTTCTCATAGCTCTACCTGAGACCCGGTCTCAACGCCGGCTGTCCGCTTGTAGAGGCGGCGGGCCTCGCCACCTTTCGCGGATCGCGCGGAAGAACAATCTAAGATGTCAGTAGGCAGGTCGTGCAGTCGTGCGGCCTCGCGTCCGCTTCAGCGGCGCCTGGCGACCGGCGCCGCCCGGCAGCCGGGCGCCTTTCGCCACTCCGCGGCTACCCCGCGGCCATGTCGGTGGCCGGTTCCGCGCCGGCTCGGCTCAGCTCAGCACTCATGCCAGGAGGACATTCCCCTTCATGCCTACTCTCGACGACCTCAGCCGCATCGCCGAAGCGCCGCTGCACACGTGGCTCGGCGCGTTGATCGTCTCGGTGATCGCGGTGGTGCTGGCCGTGGGCATCCATCGGGTCGGCGCGCGTATCGTGACGCGGCTCGCGCGGCCTTATCCGCTCACCAGCGTGGTGCTGCGCTATATCGACAAGCCGGCGCTATTCATGCTCGTGATCCTCGCGCTGGAGGCAGTGGGCTGGGAAGCGCCCGACACGCTGACCTTCATCACGCCGTTGCGCGACGCCGCCGCAATCGCGCTGATCGGCGCGATCACCTGGCTCTCGGTGCGTTCGGCGGCGGCGATCGGCGAGGCGATCATTCAGGCCCATCCGCTCGATACCGCCGACAACCTCCAGGCGCGCCGCATCCATACCCAGGCGCGCGTGCTCGCGCGTTCGGTGATGTTCGTGATCGTGATCGTCGGCGTGGGCGGCGCGTTGATGACGTTCCCCAATGTCCGGCAGATCGGCGCGAGCCTGCTGGCGTCCGCGGGTGTGGCGGGACTGGTCGCCGGTATCGCCGCGCGGCCGGTGCTCGGCAATCTGATCGCCGGCTTGCAGATTGCGCTGTCGCAGCCGATCCGTCTCGATGACGTCGTCGTGATTCAGGGCGAGTGGGGGCGTATCGAGGAAATCACCGGCACGTATGTATCGGTGCGTCTGTGGGATCAACGTCGGTTGATCGTTCCGCTGCAATGGTTTATCGAAAACCCGTTTTCGAACTGGACCCGCAGCAGTTCGCAGATCATCGGCACGGTGTTTCTCTACGTCGACTACCGCATGCCGCTCGCGCCGTTGCGCGAAGAACTCGCGCGCATTGTCGAGGACGCGCCCGAGTGGGATCGCCGCGTGCAGGTGTTGCAGGTGACGGACGGCACCGAGCGCTCGATGCAATTGCGCGCCCTCGTCAGTTCGCTCGATTCCGGCCTGAACTGGGATTTGCGCTGCCGGGTGCGCGAGGGATTGCTCGACTACATTCAGAAGCATTACCCACAGTACCTGCCGCGGGCGCGCGCGGAAGTGTCGGCGGAACTCGAAGCCGGCAAAGGCGAAGCGCTCGACTGGGTGCCGCGCAGCACGCAGACGCCGGCCGGCAGCACGGCCGCGCACACCGAGGCCGATCCGGTGGCGAGCCGCGCCGCGAGGCCGCCGGCGGGCGAACTGCCGCAGCATGTGAAGGAAAAAGTTTGACGGCGGTCTGACGGCGGTCTGACGGCGGGCTTGACAGCGATCAGACAGCGATCAGACAGCGATCAGACAGCGATCAGACAGCGATCAGACAGCGAATCAGGCATGCGGCCAGACAAGCGGTCAAACGGGCGGTCAAACATGCGGCTTGAGGGCGTTTTGACGGAGGCTTGACAGCAGTCCGGCGGCAGGTTCGATCGCGGCTTTAACCACGGCTTTGACCACGAAACCGCCAGACTGTGGCACGCCGACGCCGATGAATGCAACTGATCGGGCACCAAAGCGGTCGAACCGTCCACTCACTCACGAAGCCGGCGCGGCTTCGCGTGTCTCATCGTGTTTTGGGTTCTCCTCGCGCGATGGCGCACGAGACGAGACATCGCCAAAGACCCGATGATCGATACGCGAGCGCGCCGCGCGAACCAAGGAGGACATGCAACATGGGCCGACTCATCGTCGTGTCGAATCGCGTCGCAACGCCGACGGAAACCAAAGGATCGGCCGGCGGCCTCGCGGTCGGCGTATTCGGTGCGCTGAAAGATGCCGGAGGCGTGTGGTTCGGCTGGAGCGGCGACGTGGTCAGCGAGACCGTCGCCAATGCGGGTCCGACGCTGGAGCAGGACGGCGCGGTGACCTTCGCGACCGTGGGTCTCACGCGCAAGGATTACGACCAGTACTATCGCGGCTTTTCGAACGCGACGCTGTGGCCGGTGTTCCACTACCGCAACGACCTCGCACGTTACGAGCGCGAGGAGTACGCGGGCTACCGGCGCGTCAATGCGTGGCTCGCGCAGAAGCTGATCAAGCTGCTCGAACCCGACGACGTGATCTGGATTCACGACTACCATTTGATCCCGTTCGCCGAGGCGCTACGCAACGAGGGCGTGACGAACCGCATCGGCTTCTTCCTGCATATTCCGTTTCCCGCGCCGCAGATCCTGCTCAACATTCCGCCGCATGAAGAACTGGTGAAGTCGCTGTCGTGCTACGACCTGCTGGGCTTCCAGACCGCCACCGACGAACTTGCGTTCAAGGATTACGTCACGCGCCACGCCCGCGGTACGGTGGGCGCGGACGGCGTGGTCGAAGCATTCGGCCGCAAGCTGCGCACCGGCGTGTACCGGATCGGCGTGTTCCCCGACGAAATCGCCGAGCAGGCGAAGCGCTACGAAAGCCGTCAGCACGTGCTCGACCTCAAGCAGAGCCTGGAAGGCCGCAAGCTGATCATGAGCGTCGACCGGCTGGATTATTCGAAGGGACTTGTCGAGCGGTTCCGCGCCTTCGAGCATCTGCTGGAGCGCTCGCCGGAATGGCGCGGCAACGTCACGCTGGTGCAGATCGCGCCGCCCACGCGCTCGGACGTCGCCACCTACCAGAAGATTCGCCAGGATCTGGAGTACGAAGCAGGGCGCATCAACGGCCGCTACTCGGGTCTCGATTACACGCCCATTCGCTATCTGAACCAGCAGTACGACCGCTGGAAGCTGATGTCGCTATTTCGTGAATCGCAGATCGGTTTCGTGACGCCGCTGCACGACGGCATGAACCTGGTCGCGAAGGAATACGTCGCCGCACAGAATCCCGACGATCCCGGCGTACTGGTGCTGTCGATTTTCGCGGGCGCGGCGGCGGAGCTAACGGGCGCGCTGCTCGTCAATCCACACGACGCGATTGGCATGTGCGAAGCGTTGCAGCGCGCGTTGCAGATGCCGCTCGACGCGCGTCAGCGGCGCCATGAGATCAACATGGCGGCGCTGCGCAAGAACGATCTGGGTGTCTGGCGCGATACCTTCCTGCGCGATCTGCGCAGCGTGCCGGTGCAGAAGCCGGGCAAGGGCGGCGGGCATAAATGACGGCATGTATCGACCAGTGCGTGGCCCGCTCGTCGAGCGGACGTTTCGCCGCGTGTGAGCGCGTAGCGGCGCCACGGAGCGCGCACGCATACGCGGCTGAACGTCAGGCGGACGCATGTTGACCACATTGGCTGTCGCGGGTTACCGGTCGCTGCGCGAGTTGATCGTGCCGCTCGGCCGCCTGAATGTGATCACAGGCGCCAACGGTAGTGGCAAGTCGAGCGTGTATCGGTCGCTGCGGTTGCTGGCGGAGACGGCGCGCGGCGGGGTGATTACTTCGCTGGCGCGCGAGGGCGGCCTGCCATCCACGTTGTGGGCTGGTCCTGAGCGCTTTTCGCGGGCGGTGCTGGCCGGCGAGTTTCCGGTCGAGGGCACGCGGCGCAACGAGCCTGTGAGTCTGCGGCTAGGCTTTGCCGGCGACCAGTTCGGCTATGCGATCGATCTCGGTCTGCCGGCGCCAGAGCGGCCGTCACCTCCCATTCCCAGCAAGTTCACGCTTGATCCAGTCATCAAGCGTGAATGCATCTGGAGCGGCCCGGTGCTGCGGCCTTCAGCCTTGCTGGTGGATCGGCACGGCCCGGCGTTGCGCACGCGCGATGAGCGTGGCGACTGGCAAACCATTCCGCAACCCGTCGCCAGCTTCGACAGCATGATGACGGAGTTCTCCGATCCACGCACCGCGCCCGAGATGGTCACGGTGCGCGAGCAGATCCGCTCGTGGCGCTTCTACGACCATTTCCGCACCGACGCCGAAGCGCCCGCGCGTCTGCCGCAGATCGGCACGCACACGCCGGTGCTCGCGAACGACGGCGCGGACCTCGCCGCGGCCTTGCAAACTATCCGCGAGATCGGCGACCCGGCCGCGCTCGACGCCGCCATCGACGACGCTTTTCCGGGCTCGCGCCTCGACGTCGCGACGCAGGACGGCCGCTTCGAAGTGGTGATGCAGCAGCATGGCTTGCTGCGAGCGCTGAAAGGCGCGGAGCTGTCCGACGGCACCTTGCGCTACCTGCTGCTGGTCGCGGCGCTGTTGACGCCTCGTCCGCCCGAACTCCTCGTGCTGAACGAGCCCGAAACGAGCCTACATCCGGATTTGCTGCCGGCGCTCGCCCGCCTGATCGCGCAAGCCGCCGCGCATTCGCAGGTGCTGGTGGTGTCGCACGCGGCGCGGCTGATCGCGTCGCTCGAGCGCGAGGAGGCGAGCCAGTCGATCGTGCTGGAGAAACACTTCGGCGCGACCCGTATCGCCGACCCGGACGATCGCGATCTGCCGCCGTGGAAATGGCCGGCGAGATAACCGCACAATCGTTTCGGCGGCGCGCCGCATGTAAGCTGGATGTAACAGCGCCGAGAAAATGCAAGATTGGCGGTTTTTTGTTGTCCCGTAGTGAATAATGCATCGATGCCGGTCCTGCATCGCGCCCGAGCGCGACCATTGCATTGATCGGAGGTATCGGCGCTGACATACGCAGCGCCGCTGACGTGCACCGCCCAAGGCGCAAGCCGTCAGCTTACGGAGACACAATATGAAGATTGCGCAGATCGCCCCTCTGACCGAATCGGTGCCGCCGAAGCTTTACGGCGGCACGGAGCGCGTCGTGTCGTACATCACCGAGGCGCTGGTCGAACTCGGCCATGACGTGACGCTGTTCGCAAGCGGCGATTCCGTGACCAGCGCGAAGCTCGAAGCCGTCTGGCCGCGCGCGCTGCGGCTCGACCCGGGCATTCGCGATCGCGTCGCGCCCCATATGCTGCTGATGGAACTGGTGCGCCGCCAGGCCGAAGACTTCGACGTTCTGCATTTTCACCTCGACTATTACTCGTTCTCGGTTTTCAAGCGTCAGGAAACGCCGTTCGTGACGACCATGCACGGCCGGCTCGACTTGCCGGAGCAACAGCCGGTATTCGACACCTTCAACACGGCGCCCGTGATCTCGATTTCGAACGCGCAGCGCCATCCGCTGCCGCAGGCCAAGTGGCTGACCACCGTGTATCACGGCTTGCCTGAGCAGCTCTATACGCCGCAGCCGGTCGAGCAGAAGTACCTGGCGTTTCTCGGCCGGATTTCGCCGGAAAAGCGGGTCGACACGGCGATCCGGATTGCCGGCCGCTGCGGTATGCCGATTCGCATTGCGGCGAAGGTGGACGCGGCCGACCGCGAATATTTCGAACGCGACATCCGTCCGTTGCTGGATTTGCCCTATGTGGAGTTCATCGGCGAGATTGCGGATCATCAGAAGGCCGAGTTCCTGTCCGGTGCGCACGCGTTGCTGTTTCCGATCGACTGGCCCGAGCCGTTCGGTCTCGTGATGATCGAAGCAATGGCATGCGGCACGCCGGTGATCGCGTTCAACCGCGGCTCGGTGCCGGAAGTGCTGGAAGACGGCGTGACGGGCTATATCGTGGAGGACGAGATCGGCGCCGTGGCGGCGGTCAATCGTCTGCACAAGATGCCGCGTGCGGGTGTGCGGCAGCGCTTCGAGGAGCGTTTCACCTCGCACCGCATGGCTCAACAGTATGTGAACGCGTATCAGTCGGTGATTCGCGCGCAGAAGCGTTCGCGCTTCAAGGTGATCGATACGTCGGGAAGCTGATCCGAAGGGATTCAGCCAACGCGGCGGGATAAAAAAGAGCGGCGATGCGTGGTGCGCACCGCCGCTTTTTATTGCCGCATCACTCGGAACAGCGAGGCGCTGCGGACGGTCGGGACTTCTGCGTCAGGCCATGCGGTACGCCCGCGCTGAACCTCGGCCCACAAAAGCTCACCGGCGCGGCGCGTGCCGCGTTGTTTGCAATGCACAGGCGGTCCGCGTGGGATTGCGTCTGATCCGGCCACCGCTGCTCACGGAACCCGGCGGATCAGACGCACACCCCGCAGACCGGCAATCGGACCGCGCGCGTTAGATCTTCAGACGCGAGACCTTGGTGCCTTGCAGTGATACATCGGCCATCAGGCCGGCATTGGTGAGCACGAACACCTCGACCGGCGCCGTCGCGGTGTTGGTGTCGATCGCGCCGTTGGCGCCCATCTTCACCAGCGCGACAGAGGCGTCGCCGCCCGCCGACCAGCCGTCGGCATTGCGGAATTTATCCAGTGCATCCTGGGTCATGAACAGGAAGATGATCGCCTTGGATTGCGCACCTGCCTGAAAGCCGAACGAACCGGAAATCGTGCTGTAGTACCCGACCGTGCCGCCGCCGACCCGCAGTGAGCCTTCGCCGTACTGACCGCCGACGATAAAGCCCACCTGAAGCACCGACGGGAAAACGAGAACGCCGCGCGCCTTAGAGACCAGTTCGCGTGAGCCCTTCACAGTCGTGAAGAGCCGCGACATGGTGCCTTCGACGCTAGCGTCGATCGACTGGCGTTTGGATGCGTCGGTGGCGGGTGTGTCAGGGTTGCCTTTGTTCGTCGTACAACCAGCGAGTGCAAGGCCTCCGAAAGCGAGCGCAGCGGTAGTCTTCAACATGAAGTTTCGTCTTTGCATCGTTTTTCTCCGTCATGGTTCCGGGGCGCAACCTCATTTGATATTGCCGGGTTGCCTTTGAGTTATATCACACGCAAGCACAAATGGCGCGCTTCCTTGGCAGGCCAAGAGCCTTGTGTGACGGGGGTTTCGGGCAAATCGTAAGACGTCGTGCTGTAATTTTGACTGCTGCGGGAGCCTGCGGCGTAGCCGCGCGCGCCGCGCGTTGGAATGGTTCCGGGGAAATCGTGCCGGATTTGATTGGGCTCAATGGAAGGGTACGCGTGAGCGCATCGACGGATCATTTTTACCGATTTTTCGCCGGGCGTATAAGCGTTGCAATCAAACTGAAAGTGTTGCTTCGACGCCGCAGATCTGATGCCGGATCGGATGAGCACTTTCATCCGTGATTCGCCGGACTTTTGACCGCAGGCGGACGCCGCAATACGCGACGCACCATGCCGATCAACATGCCGAGCAGGAACAGCGTCACGGCCGGCACGATCCAGTAGCCGACGAATGCATGCCAGAGGTAAGCCAGCAGTGTAGCGCGGCGCACGCTGTATTCATTGCGGGCGTCCTGTTGACGCGCCGCGTTCGCGGCTAGCACCTCGCTTGGGCAGCCTGCGGCTTGCGCCTCATCCGGCTTGCCGTGGCAGCGCGCAGGGGCGCCGGCGGCGCGTTGTGCGTCGGTGAAATTCCAGCTGGTGAGCGCGCGGTCGAGGTCGACGGCGTTGTACGCCATTTCCTCGCGAATCTCGCTCACCGCCACGATCGCCACGGGCACCGCCCAGAATATGATGACGACCAGCCACCGCCTCAGCCAGCGGTTTTTATGCTTCGATACCATCCTTGCCTCCGATGGATGCTCTGCAGCACCAACGACAAGATGGCGGCCCGTCTAATGTTGTATATGGGGGTGGGCCGTCTCCGCAGCCATCATAGAAGAAAAATGGCGCGTTCGGGCGGGTGGACAGTGAAGGGCGGGGCGGGAGGCAGGCAAACAGCGCGCCGGATACGGCGTCGCTGTGTTCGAACGGAAAGCGCTCGTGCCCCGCGCTCGTCGCGCGGCGCCGATTGGCTATGTTTGACTTGCTGTGATCACTTGGACGGCGCGGACGACAGGCAGCTCTTCATGAACGCCTTGCGGTCATCACCCTTCTTGTCGGTGGCTTGCGTGTTGCACGCCTTCATCTTGTCCTGCTGGCTCATCGGCGCGGCGGCGGTCGGCTTGGCGGACAGACAGGTCTTCATGAATGCCTTGCGGTCGTCGCCCTTCTTGTCGCCGGCCTGCTTGTTACAGTCGGCCATTTTCGTTTGCTGGCTGTTCTCCGCGAACACCGGCGAAACGAGGACAGCGCCCAGCACCAGCGTAGCGATAGCGGATTGGATTTTCATGTGACACTCCATCGGTGGTGAAAACGTTTTTGGTCGTTCATGCGCGCGGGCGTCAACGGTATCCAGGACCCTCGGCACGTCCATTATGGCAAATGCTGTCTGCCAGAACGGCCAAAACAGCAATCCGGTTGACACGCGCTCACGCTGGTTTTCCCCTACGTAGCAGGGATTCGCGCCGGATTGGAGAATGAAAGGGCAATGGCGGCCATGTCGAATTATGTTATGCATTCCAGATTAATTGCATAAGGCGAATTCAAACGAATCAGCACGGCATCATTCGACAGAATGAATCTGGAAATTCAAACATGCTTTGTGCATTGCTGCAGGTGCAATTGAATAGTAAATCGGCATGAAATTCTGTATCCCGATATATGGGTAATATTGACCGCGATGCATGCCGCGGTTGCGTCGCTGGTCCAATTCCCCGCACCGTCCCAAGGAGGCTCTCCATGCACTATCTGTTGATGTATGACCTGGTGTCCGACTACCTCGAACGACGCGCCGCATACCGCGACGAGCATCTGAAGCTCGCGTGGGCCGCCGCGGAGCGCGGCGAGCTGTTGCTGGGCGGGGCGTTAAGCGAGCCCACCGACACCGCCGTTCTGCTTTTTCAAAGTGACTCTCCCGCAGTCGCCGAAGCCTTTGCCCAAGCCGATCCCTATGTGCTCTCCGGTCTCGTGACGCGCTGGCGCGTGCGTGAATGGACGACGGTGGTCGGCGAGGGCGCGGCAAAGCCGGTACGTTGAAACCTAATCGAGCGGGTCGTATCGGAGAAGCGCTGAGCCGCGCAGTCAGTCGGCGGGTGGCGCGCTGCGTTCGCCGCGTCGCACAGGCCGATGTCCACGCGCTCATGTACCGCGCATAGTCTTTCCGGGCGCGGCTTCCCCACGCCTGTTCCTCACAAAGCCGCAAGCGAAATGCATCGAAATATCGAGTCGAAGAGATCGCCGATTCATTAAAGCCTATTCACGCGTGATGCCTAAATGTTGTGCGCTGCAATAGCGTCGTTTTGTGCCCGGAAGCAACAGGAGTTCTGTGACGGTAATGCGAGAAAAGACGCAGCAAAAAGGACAAGATTGTTTCTATCCGTAACACTTGTCTCACTCATATTCACGGAAACCCTGGGGATGGTATGCTTCGTGCACAAATTCTCCCATGCACGAGTGAGACCACGTTTTGTGCTTCGCAATAGGGATAAGCCGCACTAAGAAAGGGCGGGTTTGACCAGCTGACAGAACGTACAAAACATATTTGTGCAACCGCGGGCTGCACACGAATCGTGAAAGTTGAATTCGTGGCGTCCCAAAGCCGCGGCCCGGCCAGGCTGCGTGGAGAAAACCCAATGTTTTTCGATGAGCTAAGCAATGACGAATGGGCGCTGCTGGCAGCGCTTGTCTCAGACGAGCCGGCCGTCCGTTTAAACCGGCGTGGCCGGCCTCGCGCCGAACCGCGCATCGTGGCGAACGCCGTCCTGTGGATTCTCACAACCGGTGAACCCTGGTCGAAACTGCCCGGCCGTTACCCGTCGGGTCCCACTTGCCGGCGCCGCTTTGAAGAGTGGCAATTGAACGGCACGCTGCTGGAGATGGTTCGGCTGTTGTCGCAAACCGGTCGCACTTTTGCGTACGTCCCTCAACCGGCGCCGCCCGTCGCGGCCAAACCCGCCGCACCGGTAGCGGAAAGCCCCCGCACGCGCGACGAGAATCTGCGTGGCGTGTCGTGGAGAAGTCCCGAGTCGTGGCAGGCGCCCGGTATGTCGAGCAGCCTCGCCAACTGGCGTTCGGCCGATCCGATTGCCGACATCACGCGGCAGTTGTCCGGGGTTGCTAATGGAACTTCAAACGGAGTTTCAGGCGCGGTTTCAAGCGGACTTTCAAGCGGTGTGGCGAACGGCATGACGAACGTCTCGCCAGTGTCGCGCGCACCGGCGTCGCACGGTGCAGCGCCTGCGCGGTATGTCGCGCGCGCAGAACTGCCTCGCTCGGACGAAGCGGGCGCGGTGAATGCGGCCATGCACGGTTTGAACTCCGCCATCGCGTCGGCGCGCGGCACGCCCGCGCCCGATGATCGGCGCAGTCCGCTGTCGATGAGTCTCGCGCCTCGCGGCACGGAAATCGCCGACCGCGGCTATGTGATCTATGTCTCGGCTGAGCGGGTGCCGAACGCCATGTATCGCGCATGGGCGGAAATTATGAAGGACGGCAAACGCGTCGAGCGTTCCGGCCTCGTCGGCCCGCGCTTTGAGGATGCGGAAGCGGCAGAGCACTACGCGCTGGACTGGGCGCGCCAGTGGATCGACCGTGAATGTCTCACGCTGGCAGCGGCAGCTGAATCAGCAGCATCGGCGCATGCGTCAGCGAACCCGGCGCACGCCGCGGCTCGTCCGTTGCCAGCCTTGCGCCATGTGCCGGAGCCGGTCGCGGTCAATCACGGCGCGCCTTTGCATGGACCGCTGAACGCGTTCCGTGGCCCGTTGCGCCGTTATCCCGGCGAACCGGCGGCTGTCAACGCAGCAACCGAGAGCAGTGCATCAGACCGTTTTCCGTCGTACACAGAACTCATCTCCCACGCGGGATGAGCGCGGCGGCTAGCACGGCATTTCCCCGCGGCCGGTAGGAGCAACCGCCGCAGGTTCCCGCTTCATTCGTTGTGATTCACTGGTGATGTCAGCAGGACGCCATTCCTGACGCCCTGGGTTGACGTGCGTTACTGGCGTCCGTAGGTGTCGTCGAAGCGCACGATATCGTCTTCGCCGAGATATGAACCGGACTGGACCTCGATCATTTCGAGCGGCATCTTGCCGGGGTTTTCCAGGCGGTGGGTGACGCCCAGCGGAATATAGGCCGATTCGTTTTCGGAGACGATAAAGCGCTCTTCACCGCGCGTGACGAGCGCCGTGCCGCGCACGACGATCCAATGTTCGGCGCGGTGATGATGCATTTGCAGCGAGAGCCGCGCGCCCGGTTTCACCACGATCCGTTTGACCTGGAAGCGCTCGCCGGTGTCGACCGAATCGTAGTTGCCCCACGGGCGGTGCACCTTGCGATGATTGGCCGCCTCCAGTCCGCCGTCGTTGCGAATCCGTCCCACGATCTTCTTGACGTCCTGCACGCGCGACTTGTCGGCTACCAGAATGGCGTCGGCCGTTTCAACCACCACGAGATCCTGCGTGCCCACGCAGGCAATCAGGCGTCCTTCCGAATGCGCGAAGGTCGAGGCGGCGCCTTCGAACATCACGCGTCCACGCCCTACGTTCTGATCGGCGTCCTTGTCCGAGATGTCCCAGATCGCGTCCCACGAACCCACGTCGGACCAGCCCGCCTGCAAAGGCACGACGATGCCCGAGGCCGCGCTCTGATCGTTGCCGAGCTGTTCCATCACCGCGTAGTCGATCGAATTCGACGGTGACGCGCTGAACGCGTCGCGTTGCAGACGGAAGAAGTCGCCGTCCGCTTTGCCGCCCGCGAAGGCCGCGTCGCAGGCTTCGTAAATGGCCGGCTGGAAATGGCGGATCGCCTTCAGCCAGGTGGACGCGCGCATGATGAAGATGCCGCTATTCCACCAGTACTCCTGCGATTCGATATAACGCTGCGCCAACTCCAGATGCGGCTTCTCGACGAAGCGATCGAGCTTGTGTGCACCGATCTTACCGATGGTTTCGACACCGGCTTCCTGTGCATCATTAGTCGTGCCAAGCGCCGCGCCGATACGAATGTAGCCATAGCCCGTTTCCGCGCGCGTCGGCACGATACCCATCGTGACGATATGACCGGCTGCCGCGTGCTGCACGCCGGTCGCCACTGCCGCATGAAATCCGTCAATATCCGTGACCGCGTGATCGGCGGGCATGACCACCATGATGCCGTCTTCGTCCTGCGCGGCGACGGAGAGGGCGGCCACCGTGAGCGCCGGCGCCGTATCGCGTCCGGCGGGCTCGAGAATCAGCCGGGTCGGCTTGCCGCTCGTGCGCAGTTGCTCGGCGGTCGTGAAGCGCTGGTCTTCATTAGCCACCACGACGAGTTGCTCGGTAAGCGGATAGCCGGCTTCAAGTCCGTCGAGACGGCGCGTGGTGGATTGCAGCAGCGAATCTTCGCCGAGCAGGCCGATGAGCTGCTTTGGGTGCTGTTCGCGCGACATCGGCCACAACCGCGTGCCGGAGCCGCCTGCCAGAATCACGGGATGAACCTTGAGCTTGACGTTCAGGGACTTGACTTGCGTAGACCGGGTGTCGGCGGGCGTGGCCGTAACCGGAGCTGTCATGATGGACTCCTCGAGGCTGGGTGAATGCGTCGAGTTTTATCACGAACTCAGGAATCAATAAAAGCGCGTTAAATAGAAACTATATAAAGCGCCCAATAAATTTATCCATTTCGTGAAGAAAAAATGTCCGGATAATTTTTTAAAAAGAAAAATTACCCGAAAAAAATCCCGCACCATTTTTTTATCGTCATTCATGCCGCAGAATGACGACAGAAGGCGCTGCGTAAGCTTCGTAGGAAAACGCTCAGAAAGCACGAAATTGGCTCGTATGAACGCTTGCCGGGCATCAGTCAAACGCCAAATCCGGTAAGAATTGCCGAACAAAATTGAGAAAAAATGCTGGAATTTTGACCGATACAATTTGAGATATTTTGCGGTCTTGCGGCGGGAATTTTAATATCGCTTTATCTATACCTGTACAAGGGTATTCACTCATTCCGACACGCGTTTCCCAATCCGGCCGTGTAGACGGTTTTTCGAACGGGAAACAGAAGGGCAATTAGCACGGCTTCAAATAGTTTCGCGTCGCGCATGAATTTGCATGACGCGCATACCGGCGTTGTGCGTCCCGTCGCCGGACCGGATTTCAATCAACCAACGGATGGCACTTGACTGACGAACTGAGGGGCAGCGCATGCTGAGCGTTCTATCGAGAATCATCGACATCGCCATGGTCGCGCTCGGCGCCGCCATCGCGGCGGCCGTGCACAGCGGGAAAGTGGTGTGGCTGGACGATATGCAAAGCGTCTCGCTCGCGTTCGACTGTCTGCTGGTGGTGGTGTTTTTCCCCGCGCTCGGGATCTATCAGTCATGGCGCGGCAAGCCGCTGTATGACATGCTGAGCCGCGTGGCGGGCGGCTGGCTGCTGGTGGAAATCACCGGCGTGCTGATCAGCTTCAGCCTGCACCGCTCGGACAGCCTGTCGCGGCTGTGGCTCGTTTATTGGGCCGTGGCGACCATCGTGCTCCTGATCGTCACCAAGGTGATCGTCTATTCGATTCTGCGCGGACTGCGCCGCGAGGGCTTCAATCAGCGCGCGGTGGCGATTGTCGGTGGCGCGCCGTATGGGCGCTTTCTGATCCAGCAGATGCGCAGCCGTCCGGAGGCTGGGTTCAGCCCAGTCGTGGTGTTCGACGAGGACGGCACGATCAATCCGTATGAGGACCCGGATGCGGGCGAGGCGATCGAAGGCGTGCCGGTCGAGCGCGACTATCAACGCATGCTGCACCTCGTGCGCCAGCGCGCGATCCGCGAACTGTGGCTCGCGCTGCCGATCTCGAAGGAGAAAGCGATCCATCGCTTCGTGATGGACCTGCGCAACGACTTCGTGAACATCCGCTTCATTCCGGACGTGCGCAGCCTCACGCTCTTCAATCAGCCGATGGTCGATCTGCTCGGCGTGCCGGCGATCAACCTGGCCGCCTCGCCGATCACCGATCTGCGCGTGCTGCCCAAGCGCGTGTTCGACCGTCTGTTCGCGCTCGCCGCGTTGACCGCGCTCGCGCCGGTCATGCTGGTGATCGCCGCCGCGGTGAAGCTGAACTCGCCCGGTCCCGTGTTCTTCCGGCAGAAGCGCAAAGGTATCGACGGCAATCAGTTCGAGATCTACAAGTTCCGCTCGATGCGCGTGCACAAGGAAGAGGTTGGCAAGATCACCCAGGCTACGCGGCGCGATCCGCGCATCACCGCGGTCGGCGCGTTCTTGCGGCGCACGAGCCTCGACGAGCTGCCGCAGTTCATCAACGTGCTGCGCGGCGAGATGTCGGTGGTCGGCCCGCGTCCGCATGCGCTCGAACACGACGACATCTACAAGGATCTGGTGAAGGGCTACATGCACCGCTACCGGATCAAGCCGGGCATTACCGGTTGGGCACAGATCAACGGCTATCGCGGCGAAACCGATCGCATCGAAAAGATGATGGGCCGCGTCAAGCTCGATCTGTACTACATGCAGCACTGGACCTTCTGGCTCGACATCAAGATCGTCGTGCTGACGCTGTGGAAGGGCTTCGTGGGCAGCAACGCATATTGACCCGCTGATTACCCGCTTATTGCACGCTTATTGAGCCTTAGCCGCGCAATGCATCGCGCGAGCGCATTCCTGAATCAACTCCATTTTCGAGGTGTAATACATGAACCTGACGATCATCGGTAGTGGCTACGTGGGCCTCGTGACGGGCGCGTGTCTGGCCGACATCGGCCACGATGTGTTCTGTCTCGACGTCGATCAGCGCAAGATCGACGTGCTCAACAACGGCGGTGTGCCGATCCATGAACCGGGTCTGCAGGAGATCATCGCGCGCAATCGCAAGGCCGGCCGTCTGAAGTTCTCGACCGACGTCGAAGCGGCCGTCGCGCACGGCGATATCCAGTTCATCGCGGTCGGCACGCCCTCCGACGAGGACGGTTCCGCCGACCTGCAATACGTGCTGGCCGCCGCGCGCAATATCGGCCGATATATGACGGGCTTCAAGGTGATCGTCGACAAATCGACGGTGCCGGTCGGCACGGCCTCGCGCGTGCGCGAGGTGATCGCCGCCGAGCTGGCCGAACGCAATGCCGCGCATATGTTCTCGGTGGTGTCGAATCCCGAGTTCCTGAAAGAGGGCGCGGCGGTGGAAGACTTCACGCGGCCCGATCGCATCGTGCTGGGTTGCGACGAAGACGTGCCCGGCGAGAAAGCGCGCGAACTGATGAAGCGCCTCTACGCGCCGTTCAACCGCAATCGTGAACGCACGCTGTACATGGACGTGCGCTCGGCCGAATTCACCAAATACGCGGCCAACGCCATGCTGGCCACGCGTATTTCGTACATGAACGAGCTGGCGAATCTGGCCGACCGCGTCGGCGCGGATATCGAGGCGGTGCGCCGCGGCATCGGCTCCGATCCGCGCATCGGCTACGACTTCCTGTATGCCGGTTGCGGCTACGGCGGTTCGTGCTTTCCGAAAGACGTGCAGGCGCTGATCCGCACGGCCGCGGACCACAAGGCGAATCTGCGCATTCTCGAAGCGGTCGAAGCGGTCAACGACACGCAGAAGAAAGTGCTCGCGCACAAGATCGTCTCGCGTCTGGGCGAAGATCTGTCGGACCGCACCTTCGGCGTATGGGGCCTCGCCTTCAAGCCGAATACCGACGACATGCGCGAAGCGCCGAGCCGTCCGCTGATCGCCGAACTGCTGCGCCGCGGCGCTCGCGTGAAGGCGTATGACCCGGTCGCGATCGACGAATCGAAGCGTGTGTTCGCGCTCGATCTGAAGGACGTGCCGCAGCAGCACGCGCGCCTCGAATTCGTGAAGGAAGAGATGGATGCGGCCGTTGGCGCCGACGCGCTGGTGATCCTCACCGAGTGGAAGGTGTTCAAGAGCCCGGATTTCGATTCGCTCAAACGGATTCTCAAGACGCCGCTGATTTTCGACGGCCGCAACCTGTACGAACCGGACGCGCTGCTCGAACTCGGCATCGAGTATCAGGCGATCGGCCGTCAGCACGCGCTGCGCAACGCACCGGCGAAGGTCGGCGCAAACGGCTTGCCGCTCGCGCGATCGGAAGCGGCGGAAACGCCGGATACGGCCGAAGCCGGCCGCTGATCCGGTTCCGACGCACGGATACGCCGTCACCACGCGCCTCATCACGGAGCCTGCCATGTTTGCCAACGTTCTGATCGTTTGCCACGCCAACGTGTGCCGTTCGCCTGCCGCGGAAATGCTGTTCAAGGCCCGGCAACGCGCGGCGTCGCGTTCGCATTCGGCGCCGATCGCGTTTCATTCGGCGGGCCTGCGCGCGGTGAACGGCCACGGCATGGACCCTGTGATGCGGCGCCTGCTCGACGAGCAGGGCGTCGCCTCGGGCATCCACTACTCACGGCGTCTGAACCGGCAACTCGTGCGCAACGCCGATCTGGTGCTGGTCACCGAGCGCGCGCAGGTGAGCGACGTCGAAGCGCTCGATCCGGCCTCGCGCGGCAAGGTCTATCCGCTCGGCAAGTGGGAAGCGGATTCCGACGTCGCCGATCCGCATGGCGGTGCGGAAACCGCTTATAGGGAGAGTCTCGTGCTCATCGAACATCTGGTCATGGGATGGCTGAAAAAAATATGCTGATGAAAAAACTCGCTGCACACTCGTTCGCGAACGGCAAGTATACGAATTTCAAGTCGAACCTTGCCGCCACGCTTTTGCTGACGTCCTTTCTGTCGGCCTGCGCCACCGCACCTGGCAATTACCTCGACACCTCCCGTCTGAAAGACGATGGCCAGCACGACAGTCAACCCGCCGAGACCTATCCGGTCCATGTGATCGACGCCGCCGTCGTGACCGCGCAGGCGCAAGCCGCCGCCGCGAAGACGCAGGTGCTGCCGCCCTCGACGCTGAGCGACCCGTCGCAGTACGTGTACCGCCTGTCGCCGCAGGACATTCTCGGCATCACCGTGTGGGACCACCCTGAACTGACCACGCCGCAGGGCAGCACGCTGTCGGCGGGCGGCAACACCACGCAGTCGGTCGGGGGCGCCTTGCAGCAGCCGTATACGGCCGCGCTGCCGGGCCAGGCCGACCCGTACGGCCAGACCATCGCCGCCGACGGCACGATCTTCTTCCCGTTCGTCGGCCGCATTCGGGCCGCCGGCAAAACCGTCGGCGAGGTGCGCGATCAGTTGAGCGCCGGCCTCGTGCGCTATATCCGCAATCCGCAAGTCGACGTGCGCGTGCTGTCGTACCGCGGCCAGAAGGTGCAGGTGACCGGCGAAGTGAAGACGCCGGGCCCGCTCGCCATGAGCGACGTGCCGCTCACGCTGGTCGACGCGATCACGCGTTCGGGCGGCACGAATGCGGACGCCGACATTCAGCGCGTACGTCTTACGCGCAATAACAAACTGTATGTGCTCGACGCCGACCGCATGCTCGATCGCGGCGACACCACGCAGAACGTGATGCTGCAGAACGGCGACGTGATCAACGTGCCTGACCGCACCGACAGCCGCGTGTTCGTGATGGGTGAGGTGAAGACGCCGATCCAGTTGCCGATCATCAAAGGTCGCATGACGATCGCCGATGCGCTCACGCAAGGCGGCGGCATTCTCGACACGGACGCCAATCCGCGCCAGATCTTCGTGATGCGCGGCATGAAAGACCATCCGACCACGCCGGATGTCTACCGCCTCGACATGACGCAACCGGACGCCATCATGCTGTCCTCGCAGTTCCAGTTGCAGCCGCTGGATGTCGTGTACGTGGGCACCGCTGCGTCGACCACCTTCAACCGTGTGTTGCAGCAGGTGTTGCCGAGTGTGCAGACGTTGTTCTACCTGAAACAGCTGACGCGCTAATCGTCTGAGCCGTCGTCAGGCCCGCGCCGCGCCGTCCTTCAGGGACGCGGCGCGGGACCGAAGCAAATGCCGATGTAACCGATACGGGAAGCGAACTGTGAGCAACCAAATCTCTCCACACATGGCCGGTCCGATCAAGACCGAAGAAGAGGACGTCGTCCTCGGACAACTGGTCCAGGTGATCCTCGACGACATCTGGTGGCTCATCGCCATTGCCGCCGTGATCGTCGCGATCGCGGGCGCGTACTGTTTTCTCGCCAAGCCGATCTATTCCGCCGATGCGCATGTGCGGGTCGAGCAGTCCGACAACACGTCGCAGGCGCTCACGCAGACGCAAACGGGCGCCGCGATCACCACCGGCTCGACCTCGCTGCCCACCGACGCGGAAATCGAAATCATCAAGAGCCGCGGCGTGGTCGGCCCGGTCGTGCAGCAACTGAAGCTGAACTTCAGCGTCACGCCGAAGACGCTGCCGCTCCTCGGCAGCATCGCCGCGCGCATGGCGACGCCGGGTCAGCCGGCGCGTCCGTGGCTGGGTCTGTCGTCGTACGCATGGGGCGGTGAAGAGGCCGACGTCGATTCGATCGACGTGGTGCCCGCGCTGGAAGGCCAGAAGCTCACCATGAAGGTGATCGACGACCAGCACTACGAACTGTATGCGGAAAACGGCGCGCTGTTGCTGCGCGGCCTCGTCGGCCAGCAGGAGCAGGGCGGCGGCGTGACCATGATGGTCAACAAACTGGTGGCGCGCCCGGGCGAGGAATTCACGGTGATGCGCGCCAACGACCTCGACGCGATCTCCGCGTTCCAGTCGGCCATCACGGTGCAGGAGCAGGGCAAGCAGACAGGCGTGATCCAGATCTCGCTGGAAGACAAGAGCCCCGAACATGCCGCGCTCGTCGCCAATGCGCTGGCCGAGTCGTATGTGCGCCAGCACGTGCTGAACAAGCAGGCCGACGCGAGCAAGATGCTCGACTTCCTGAAGAGTGAAGAGCCGCGCCTGAAGTCCGATCTCGAACGCGCTGAGGCCGCCTTGACCGCGTATCAACGTCAGTCCGGCTCGATCAACGCGAGCGACGAGGCCAAGGTCTACCTCGAAGGCAGCGTGCAGTACGAGCAGCAGATCGCCGGCTTGCGCCTGCAGATGGCGCAGCTCACCGAGCGTTACGGGGACGATCACCCGATGCTCGTCGCCGCGCGTGCGCAGATGGCCGAATTGCAGGCGCAACGCACCAAATACGCCGACCGCTTCCGCGATCTGCCGGCCACCGAAGTGAAGGCCGTGCAATTGCAGCGCGACGCGAAGGTGGCCGAAGACATCTACGTGCTGCTGCTCAACCGCGTGCAGGAACTGTCGGTGCAGAAGGCCGGCACCGGCGGCAACGTGCATATCGTCGACGTCGCGCTGCGTCCGGGTGTGCCGGTCAAGCCGAAAAAGGCGCTGATCCTGTCGGCGGCGGTGATTCTCGGGCTGATCGCGGGCACGGGTTTCGTGTTCCTGCGCCGCAATATGTTCAAGGGCATCGACGACCCGGATCACATCGAGCGCGCATTCCATCTGCCGGTGTTCGGCCTCGTGCCGCAGAGCGCCGAACAGGCCGTGCTCGAGACCAGCTTCCAGCGCGGCGGCGAACGCCTGCGCTCTGTGCTCGCGAATGCGCGGCCCAAGGACGTCACGGTGGAAAGCTTGCGCAGCCTGCGCACCTCCATGCAGTTCACCATGATGGACGCGAAGAACCGCATCGTCATGCTGACGGGTCCGATGGCCGGAGTCGGCAAGAGCTTCCTGACGGTCAACCTCGCCGTGCTGCTCGCGAATTCGGGCAAGCGCGTGCTGATGATCGATGGCGACATGCGCCGCGGCGTGCTCGAGCGCTATCTGGGCGGCGTGCCGGATAACGGTCTGTCCGAATTGCTGAGCGGGCAGATCTCGCTGGAAGAAGCGATCCGCAGCTCGAACGTCGACGGCCTGAGCTTCATCTCGTGCGGCCGCCGTCCGCCCAATCCGTCGGAACTGCTGATGTCGCCGCGCCTGCCGCAATACCTCGACGGTCTCGCCAAACGCTACGACGTGATCATCATCGACACGCCGCCGGTGCTGGCCGTGACCGATGCGTCGATTATCGGCGCGTATGCCGGTTCGACCTTCTTCGTGATGCGCTCGGGCGTACACAGCGAAGGCGAGATCGCGGACGCGTTGAAGCGTCTGCGCGCGGCCGGCGTGCACGTGCAGGGCGGCATTTTCAACGGCATGCCGGCCCGCTCGCGCGGCGGCTACGACCGGGGCTACGCGGCGGTTCAGGAATACCTGAGCACTTGAGCCGGATGCGTTTAGGGATGCAACTCGAACCTCGCGCAACGACGTTAAAAAAGGACATCACGATGAAAGTGACGGTACTGGTTCCGACTTATCGACGCCCGGCCGATCTGGCGCGCTGCCTCGCCGCGCTGCAACGGCAGTCGCGTCTGCCGGACGAAGTAGTGGTGGTGGCGCGCGCCGACGACGAAGCGACCCACGCCTGCCTGCGCGATCCGGCCGTGCCGGGCGCGTTGCCGCTCTCGGTGGCGCTGGTCGAGGTGCCCGGCCAGGTCGCGGCGCTGAATCGCGGGCTGGACGCGGCCAAAGGCGACGTGATCGCGATCACCGACGACGACGCCGCGCCGCACGCCGACTGGGTCGAACGCATTGCGGCCGCGTTCGCGAGCGATGCGCGCCTCGGCGCACTCGGCGGGCGCGACTGGGTGCACGAGAAAGGTCGCGTGCTCGACGGCGAGCGGCCGCTGGTGGGCAAGGTCACGGCGCACGGCAAGATTATCGGCAATCATCATCTCGGCGTGGGCGGTGCGCGCGAAGTGGACATTCTGAAGGGCGCGAACATGAGCTACCGCCGCGAGGCGGTGCGCACCATCCGCTTCGACGCGCGCCTGCGCGGCGCGGGCGCACAGGTTCACAACGACATGGCGTTCAGCCTGGCGGTGAGGAACGCCGGCTGGAAGCTGATGTACGACCCGCGCGTGGCGGTCGATCACTTTCCCGCCGAGCGTTTCGACGACGACCGGCGCGACGCGCAAACCATGGCGGCCTTGCGCAACGCCGCGTTCAACTTCCATCTGATCCTGCGCGACCAGTTGCCGCCGCTGCACCGCGAGACCGCGTGGTGGTGGTGGACGCTGGTCGGCACGCGAGTTTATCCGGGGCTCACGCACGCGGCGCTCGCGCTGCTCTCGAAGCAGGCGGGCCTGAAGCTCACGCGCTGGCGCGCCGTGCGCACCGGCGCGCACGAAGCGCGCCGCGCGCTGTCCCGCGCCGCGTGAGCACGACACCGCGCCGCACGTCCCGCACGTTCGCGCATCGGCGCACGGCCCGCATCAGGGCCGCCGATGCCCCTTTCCACCGGCAGAGCGGAGTGTCTGCATGAGTACGAAAGTTCACGTTCATCTGTTTTACGGCGCCGACCCGCGCTTTTACCGACAGGGCGACGACATTGGTTGTCTGTACGGCTATCACCACGCGGAATCCGACACGTTCAAACTCACCTATTCGCAGGACGCCCGCGAAGGCAAACCGGTGCGCCTGTTGCGCCGTGCGCTGAAGGCAGCGCTCGGCTTCGACTTCATTCATACGTGGCGCAACCGCGCCGAGATGCTGCGCTCGGACGTGATCTGGACGCACACCGAACAGGAATGGCTCTCCGCGGCGCTCATGCTGCTGCTGAGCGGCCGCAAGGCCGGCGCCGATCACGGCCCCTTGCTGCTCGCGCAAAGCGTGTGGCTGCTCGATAAATGGCCTTCTTACGGCATGCTGCGCAGTTGGCTGTATCGCAAGCTGATGACGCGCGCCGATCAGCTCACCACGCTCGCGAGCGAAAACGCCGGGCTGTGCCAGCGTTACTTCGATCGCGACGCCAAGGCGCTGCTGTACGGTCTGAACACGCGCGATTTCCCGGTCAAGACGCCCACCGAATGGACGCCGCACACACCGATCCGCATCGCCGCGATTGGCAACGACCGTGACCGCGATTGGGAAACGCTCATCAAGGCATTCGGCAACGACGGGCGCTACACAGTGAAGCTCGCGACGCGGCGGCGCATTCCCGCTTCGCTGCGGGTGCCCAACGTCGAGATCGCGCTGTTCTCCGGCATCAAGAAACAACACGAACTGTACGACTGGGCCGATGTGATCGTCGTGCCGTTGCGGCCGAATTCACACGCCTCCGGCATTACGGTCATGCTCGAAGCCGCCGCGGTCGGCAAGCCGATGGTGGTCACGAATGTCGGCGCGTTGCAGGATTATTTTCCGGCCGGCGAGGCGTCTTATATCCCGCCGTTCAACCCGCAGGCGTTGCGCGAGGCCGTGGACCAGCTCGCCGCCGAGCCCATGCACGCATTGCGCCAGGCGCAGGCGGCCGCGGCCGGCCTGCTCGCCCGCGATCTAACCACGCAGCACTACGCCATGCAGCATGTGCGGATCACGCAGGAGATGCTGCGCTCGCGCGCCGCGACGCGCGCGCGCTCGGCGGCCGGCATGACGACAGCGGCTGCAGGCGTGTCCGAGTCCGAGCGGCCGGCGCGGCAGTCGCGCGGGGGTCTCTGAACGATGTCGACGATTGCGCGAAGCGCCGCAGGCGCGAACGGCACGGGACGGGCCAAGTCCCGCGCCCGCAAGGAATGGCTGCCGGAGGCTTTGCTGTGGTTCGTCACGACGCTGCTGATCGGCGCGCATCAGGGCACGGTGCTCACGCTCGCGTTTCCGGTGCTCGCGATCCTGACTGGCCTGTGGCTCTACTTCAAGAGCCCGGCGCGCTATATCGGCTTCATGTGGTGGCTGTGGTTCCTGAGTCCGGAGGTGCGGCGTCTGGCCGACTGGTCCAAGGGATCGTTCACACCGACCAGCCTGATTCAGGTCGCACCGCTCGCGGTGACGATGATCAGCGCGCTGTCGCTGCTGCGCTACTACAAGCTGCTCGCGCAACGGCGCGGCCTGCCGGTGCTGCTGGTCCTGCTCGGGCTGATCTATGCGTTCCTCGTGGGCGTGATGTCGAGCGGGCCGCTCGCGGCCACCTACGACCTCGCGAACTGGCTCTATCCGATCCTGATCGGCTTTCACATCATGGCGAACACGCGCCAGTATCCGCAGTACCGCGACACCATCGTCAATACGTTCATCTGGGGCATGCTGGTGATGGGCGGCTACGGCCTCGTGCAGTTTTTCATCATGCCGCAGTGGGACGCGCTGTGGATGCTCGGCTCGCAGATGAACTCGCAAGGCGATCCGGTGCCGATGGGCGTGCGCGTGTTCAGCACGATGAATTCGTCGGGACCGTTCGCGTTCGCGATGATGGGCGCGATGGTCTTCGTGATGGCGGCCACGCACCGGGTGCGCTGGGTTGCCGCGGCGCTGGGCTTTTTCTCGTTCGCGCTGAGCCTCGTGCGCTCGACGTGGGGCGGGTGGGTCATCGCGTTGCTGATCCAGCTCGTCAAGTCGAACAACAAGGTGCGCGTGCGTATCGTGGCCAGCGCGGTGTTGCTGGCGGGGCTATGCGTGCCGCTGCTGGCGGTCGGCCCGGTGGCCGAGCGGATGCAGGCGCGCCTGACCACCATCGTCAACCTGAACGACGACCAGAGCTACGCCGCGCGTAACGAGTTCTACGCGACCTTCGCCAAAACGGCCTTTACCGATGTATCGGGCGAAGGCATGGGCGCCACCGGCACCTCCACCAAGCTCTCGAACGACGGCGGCCAGCTCGGCCAGTACGGCAACTTCGACAGCGGCGTGATGAACATTCCGTTCGTGCTCGGCTGGCCCGGCACGCTGCTCTACATGTCCGGAATCATCTGGCTGGTGACGCGCGCGGTGCTCGCGTCGTTCAAGCTGCGCAACGATAAATTCGTGTCTGCCTGCATGAGCCTGAGTCTCGCCACCTTCGCGATGCTGGTGTTCACCAATTCGCTGGTCGGCACCGGCGGCCTGCTGCTTTTCATGGGTGTTTTCTCGATTCTTTCCGCGGTGCATTACGAAAAAATCAACCGCGCCAATGCGTCATACCGCACGCTATCTATCCACGGAGGCACTGATTGAGAGTCGCCATTGTCACGCACGTTGTGCGCCATAACGACGGCCAGGGGCGCGTCAACCACGAGATCGCCCGCGCGGCGCTCGACGAGAACATCGGCGTCACGCTGGTCGCCTCGCACGTCGCGCCGGATCTGCTCGCGCATCCGAACGTCCGCTGGGTGCCGGTAAAAATCGGCCGCTGGTGGCCGACCAATCTGCTGCGCCAGCAGGTGTTCGCATTCAAGAGCGCGATGTGGCTGCGCGCGCATCGCCGCGAGTACGACGTGCTGCACGTGAACGGCTTCATTACGTGGATGCCCGCCGACGTCAACACCTCGCACTTCGTGCATAGCGGCTGGTTCGGCAGCAAGTACTACCCATTCGGGCTCACCAAGGGCGTGTGGTCCGCGTATCAGTCGGTCTATACGCGCTGCAATGCGCTGCTGGAGCGCTGGGCTTACCGGCGCTCGAAGGTCATCACCGCAGTGTCGCAAAAGGTCGCCGATGAGATCCGCGCGATCGGCCTCACGCCCGGCAACCGTGTCGATGTGATCTACAACGGCGTCGATACGCAAGGCTTTGCCGCGGCCTCCGGCGACCGCGAGAAATTCGGTTTGCCGAAGGACGCGTTCCTGCTGTTGTTCGTCGGCGACCTGCGCACGCCGCGCAAGAATCTCGGCACCGTACTCGCCGCGCTCAAGTTTTTGCCCGAGCACGTGCAGATCGCGGTGGCCGGCTTCCTGCCGGGCAGTCCTTACCCGGAAGAGGCGAAGACGCTCGGCATCGCGCATCGCGTGCATTTTCTCGGTCTCGTGAAAGAGATGCCGGTGCTGATGCATTCGGTCGACGCCTTCGTGTTCCCGTCGCGCTATGAGGCGATGAGCCTGTCGCTGCTCGAAGCGATGGCGGCGGGCTTGCCCGTGGTCACGGCGCGCACGGCAGGCGGCGCTGAAATCATCACGCCGGAATGCGGCATCGTGCTCGACGATCCGGACGATCCCAAGGCGCTGGCCCACGCGGTCGCACGCCTCGCCGAGAACCACGTGGCGCGCCGTGCGATGGGCGTGGCCGCCAACGAACTCGCAACCGGCTTCGGCTGGGCGCGCATGGCCGCGCAATACATCGCGCTGTATCGCCAGTTGGCGGGGCAGCAGAAGGATCGCCGGCGCAGCGAGGTGGAAGCGGCGGCGGTCGCCAAGACCGACGCGCTGACGCTGAACACGCTGGCCGGCCAGAAGAGCGCGGAATGACGTGGCGGGTTCGTATCGGCCCGCCGGCGGTTTCATCGCTTAACCATCACAACTCTCAAAACGCACAGGGGTCACAACCATGACGACGAGCTCTATCAAATCGCTGCAGATCGGGATGCATTGGTTCCCCGAGCGCGCGGGCGGCCTCGACCGCATGTACTACTCGCTGGTCGGCGCGCTGCCGGGCGCGGGCGTCGCGGTGCGCGGCGTGGTGGCCGGCTCGCCGAAGGTAGCCGCCGACACCGGTGGCGCGATCAACGGCTTCGGCTCCGCCGCGCAATCGCTGCCGTTGCGGCTGATGGCCGCGCGCCGCGCGCTGCGCCAGGAACTCAGCACGTCACGCCCGGACGTGATTTCGTCGCACTTCGCGCTCTACACGTTTCCGGGCCTCGACGTGACGCGCGGCATTCCGCAGGTCTCGCATTTTCAGGGACCATGGGCCGACGAGAGTCACGTGGAAGGCGCCGATTCGCTTGGCCAGCGCGCCAAGCGCTATCTGGAGCAATCGGTCTATGCGCGCTCGTCGCGGCTGATCGTGTTGTCCGAAGCGTTCGGCAAGATTCTGACGTCGCGCTATCGCATCGCGCCGGACCGCGTGCGCGTCGTGCCCGGTTGCGTCGATGTCGAGCAGTTCAATCTGCCGATATCTCCGGCCGAGGCGCGACTCAAACTGCAAATGCCGCAAGACCGGCCGATCGTGCTGGCGGTGCGGCGTCTGGTGCGCCGCATGGGCCTCGAAGATCTGATCGATGCGATCAAGCTGCTCAAGCGCAGTGCGCCGGACGTGCTGCTGCTGATCGCTGGCAAGGGGCGGCTGGAGGGCGAACTGCAGGCGCGCATCAATGAAGCGGGTCTGGAAGATAACGTCAAGCTGCTGGGTTTCGTGCCCGATCAGCATCTGGCGGCGCTCTATCGCGCGGCGAATATCAGTGTCGTGCCGACGGTCGCGCTGGAAGGGTTCGGCCTGATCACGGTCGAATCGCTGGCCTCGGGCACGCCGGTGCTGGTCACGCCGGTGGGCGGCTTGCCGGAAGCGGTGGCGGGTTTGTCGCCGGATCTGGTGCTGCCGGAAACAGGTGCGAAGGCAATCGCGGACGGACTGGCGGGCGCGCTCAACGGTACGCTGAAATTGCCGGATGCCCAGGCATGCCGCCGTTATGCGCGCGAGAACTTCGATAACGCGGTGATCGCGAAACGGGTGGCCTCGGTGTATAGCGAGGCGATTGCGGCGGGTGGGGTGCACTGAATCAAGCCTGCGGCGCGGTGAAATGAAAAAGACGCGGGGCCTCGATCATTGCGATCGGGCGCCGCGTCTTTTTTTGCATTGAAGATGCGCGACCGCCGGCACGGCGGCGCCTCGTCACCGCGAATCAGAACGTCTCGTGATGCTGGTTACGTCCGAGATCCGCATGAACCATCATGTGGCACAGCTGTTCCAGCGTGGTTTCCGGCTTCCAGCCGAGTTTTTCGTGAGCCTTGTCGGCGCAGCCGATCAGCAGGTCCACTTCGGCGGGGCGATAGAACTTTGGATTGACGCGTACCAGAGTCTTGCCGGTGGCGACATCGATACCGGTTTCGCGTTCTTCCTTGCCCGACCATTCAAGCTGGTAGCCCGCGGCAGCGAACGCCATGCGCACGAAATCGCGGACCGTTTCGGTGCGGCCGGTGGCGAGCACGAAGGTGTCCGGTTCATCGGCTTGCAGCATGCGCCACATGCCTTCCACGTATTCGAGCGCGAAGCCCCAGTCGCGTCGTGCGCTCATGTTGCCAAGTTCGAGCACGTCCTGCTTGCCGAGCTTGATCTTGGCGACGGTGTCGGTGATCTTGCGGGTGACGAATTCGCGGCCACGCAGCGGCGATTCGTGATTGAACAGAATCCCGCTGCTCGCGAAAAGACCGTACGACTCGCGATAGTTGATCGTCGACCAGTGCGCGAACAGCTTGGCCACGCCATAAGGGCTGCGCGGATAGAAGGGCGTGTCCTCGCGTTGCGGGACGGCCTGCACGAGGCCGAACATTTCCGACGTCGACGCCTGGTAGTAGCGGGTCTTCGGGTTGAGCATGCGGATGCCTTCGAGCAGATTCAGTGCGCCGATGCCGGTCACTTCAGCGGTCGTCACCGGCTGGTCGAACGAAACGCCCACGAAGCTCTGCGCGGCGAGGTTGTATAACTCGTCGGCCTGCGCGCCTTCGAGCAGACGCAGCGTCGAACCGAGATCGGTGAGGTCGTGTTCGACGAGGCGCAAATTCGGATGATCGAGCACGCCAAGCTCACGCATGCGCCAGAAATTGACGGAGCTCGTGCGCCGGTAGGTGCCGGTCACGTGGTAGCCCTTGTCGAGCAGCAGTTTGGTCAGATAGGCGCCGTCCTGTCCGGATACGCCGGTGATGATCGCTTTGCGTGGTTGGCTCATAGCTTGCCTTCGGAATTGTTAAAAGAAAAAGAAAAAGCAGTCGCGCCGGTTAAGGCGCATTTCATCGGCACTCGGAAAGCACATCTCAGAAGCACGTTTTCGCCCGCGGCAAAGATGCCGAAGAGGCGAAACGCACTTGAAAAAGCGCTTCACGGCGTGCCGTCCAGCAGCCGCCGCACCAACGGTTCGACGACCTGAAAATCCTGTTCGGCCTTCAGCCGGTACAACCCCGGCCTGGGATGCGCGCCGTCGGACATCAACGTCTTCCAGTCCGGCAAACTGCTGATGTAGGCGAACTGATCGACGAGCGGCACCTGCTGCTCGGTGGCCACCCGGCGCGTCATCGCGACCATCGTGGCGAGCCGCGCGTTGAGCCGGTTGTCCGGCATCGGGTTCGCGGTCTGCAGAACCGGCTGTTTGCCGAGCGCGCGAGCGGTCGTTACCAGCGCCGTCTCGGCCGTGTAGAACTGCTCGGGCGTCTGGTTCTGCATGACTTCGTTGATGCCGTAGTTGATCAGTACGATCTGCGCGGGCGAAGCGGCGAGCCGCTCCTGCCACGGCAGGCCGGCCGTCGGCCCGGCACGGCGATTGCCCGTGCCGTCGCGCAGTTGCATTGCCATCGTGTTGCCCACACCGTAGTTCGTGACGCGCACCTGGCCGCCGTGATGCGCCTGCAATTCGTCCTGTAGATACGTCACCGCGTTTTGCGCTTGCGGGCCGCAATGGCCGTCGCTGCAGGTAATGCCGAGCGTGGTCGAATCGCCGTAGGCCTCGATCAGCACTTGCGTTCGCGGGCCCGGCGTCGCGGCGAGCGCGGTCGACCCGAGCATCGCCGCGCTCGCCCATACGCTTGCAACGAGCCATGCGCGGCGCTTCATGCGCGGCTTTGCGGCGCTTGCGGCGCCGTGCTGACGCCGCCGCCCGCTGCGGGCTGCGTTTGCGGTTGGGGATGCGTCTGCGTTTTTAGCGGGGCATGCGCGTTGCCCGCCGAGCCGAAAATCAGGCGCTTCTCGAATGCGAACCAGGTGAAGGTGGCGTAGACGAGCGTGATCGCTAGCGCGAGCGCGGCGGTCACATAGCGGTTCAGATGCAGCGGCCACAGCGCGTACAGCACGCTCAGGTGAATCAGATAGATCGTGTAGCTGATGGTGCCGATATAGACGAGCACGGGATTGCACAGCAGCCGTTTGACGATGCCCTTGCTTTGCAGGGCGATGACCACGACGGAAGTACAAAGCACCAACGAAACGCTATAGAGCCCTGCATTCGAGAGCGGCGTGTTAGCCGCGCGAAAACGCGGAAAGTGCAGGTGCAGCCACGCCAGCACCGCGAGCGCCGCGATCATTCCCAGCACTGCGAGCCCCTTGAACGGCTCGAGCGCATTGCGGTCACGCCGTACGGCGACCGCCAGCAACGCGCCGGCCGCGAGCAGATCCATCCGGAACGGCGTGAGGTAGTAGATCGGCCAGAACGAATCGAACCAGGGCGTGGCCACCGCGCGCAGCACGGGCACGAGCAGGATCAACGCGGCCGCCACGTAGCCGAGCACGCGCTCGGGCACGAGCAGGATCACGAATGGCCAGAAAATATAGAACTGCTCTTCGACAGCGAGCGACCACAGCACATTCAGGCTGTCGTGACCGCTCTGGTTGAGCGCGTCGCCGATATTGGTCGCGAAGAATGCGTACCACTGCCAGTGCTGCGCCCAGCCGAAGCCGAACAGAATCGACGACACCACCATCAGCAGCACGTAGGGAGGCAGGATGCGGCGCGCCCGGCGCGCGTAGAAATAGCCGAAATACGACTGCCCACGCGCCTTGCGTTCGAGCAGGATGCCGGTAATCAGAAACCCGCTCAGAACAAAGAACAGATCGACACCCATCCACAGCGGCGCCTTCAATGCGTGCTGCGCGAACACGGCGAGCACGGCGATGGCGCGCAAGCCGTCGAGCTGCACGATGCGGCGGGAGTGGGAAGGCGCTAAGGGCAGTGCGCTGGCAGTCATGAACCGTCCATGGTGTGAAGCAGATGGGCCGGGCGAAGGATCGCGCGAGGGTTGCGGAGAACAGGCGCGCTCGCTTCGCGTCGCAACGGAAGTGCAATTGATTCTAGGGAAAAGAAAATCGTGAAAAAACGGGAATGAATTGGATAAATGAATCAGATTGCAACAGGGTGTTTCGTTGTCCATTCGCAATGGATTTTTATGCTTGTATCGAATGGATGAGCAGCCGTGTAATAAATGCGGATCGCCGCGCGGAAGATCGGTAAGGATGGCGCAAAGGCGCGTACGGCGATACGCGCCGCAGTCGATCTGTTTTTAATCGATTTTTAAATTGAATTCTTTCACAACGCTTAAAGCGCCGAATATTTTTGAATTATTTTCGATTTTCGTCGCGGTGTTTTTTCCGCGTAATGTGAGCCGTGCGGATTGGGCGGCCAAGGACGGCGCGTGGGCTTCGCGCTTTGCCTCTTTGCCGGCGCATCAGGCACGCGGCAACTGGTCTTGTCGATGCCCTGCCTGAGTCCTGTCCGCGCACGAATCTGTCTCATGTCCTTGCATGGCTTCTGGCGACTTGCATCACGAGATCGACCGCGATTCGTACCGTCATTTCACTGGGTTGTGCACCCGCGATCTGCGCGCGAGCCAAGTTGCGGCGCGCGCGGCGCAGCGTTGATTGGAGGAAATACCTTGCCCCGTTTCACGTTCAAAAGCTGGCTCGCCGTGTTCGCATGCGCCGCCGGACTGACTGCGCAATCGGTCAGTTTCGCGGTTCATGCGGAAACCGCGTTGAACGCGAAGACGTCATGGATTGGCAACACATTTGGTTTCGGCGATGGCACCTGGGCGCAGATCAACATCACCGCCATCGCGGTGACGCCGGACGGCAAGGTCTATACGAACGCGCCCTGGGACGAAAGCGGCGCTGAGGCGAGCGTCTATCAGAACGGCAAGATGCTCGGCTTCGCAGGGGGCACGCATGGCTGGGGCAACAGCGGCGGCAGTGCGGTTGCGGTGAATCGCAAATATGCGTTCGTCGCGATCGCGGTCGGCAACGAGAAGGGCCGGCTGGTCGAGCAGGGCGTGTGGCCGGAGAAGGGCAAGCAATGGTTCGGCATTTCGCGCCGGCAGATCGCCGATCCGAAACGCGCCGCCCCGTTCCAGCCCGCAGCGAAAAGCGCCGACCCGCATGCGCAACTGGCGGCCGGTTTCCTGATGATGAACGAAGTGCCGACCGACACGAGCGCCGAAATCGGCGGCCTCGCGGCGAACGAAACCACGCTGTACGCGGCCAACACGGCGCGCGATCGTATCGAGGTGTACGACGCGGAATCGATGCAGCAGAAAACCACCTGGAGCGTGCACGAGCCGGGTCGACTCGCGCTGGCGCCGGACGGCACGCTGTGGCTCTTGAGCGGCACGCGTAACGACGCTGCGCCGCACGTCGAGCACTACACGGCGGCGGGCAAACGCATCGACGAAAATTTCACGCTGCCTGCCGGCACGATTGCGGTGGATATCGCGGTCGATGCGCAAGGCCGCATCCTGATCGCGGACAACGGTCCGCGTCAACAGGTGCTGTATTTCAGCAGGAATAACGGCCGCTATGCGGAGTCGGGCTCGCTCGGCGAGCACGGCGGCATTTTTAGCGGCGTTGCCGGCAAGCCGGGCTCGCAGCGTTTCAACGGACTGACCGGCGTGGGCGTGGATGCGCGCGGCAACGTGTATGTGTCGACCAACGGCATTGGTCCGCGCTATGCCCCGATCGGCGCGGGACTCGGCGCCACGCTCGAAAGCTATGCGCCGGACGGAAAGCAGAACTGGCAGGTGCAGGGGCTGCTGTTCGTCGACGGCGCATGGATCGATCCGTCGCGTCCGGACAGCGTCTATACCGGCAACAAACGCTTCGAACTCGATCTGTCGAAGCCGGCCGGACAGGACTGGAAATACGCGGGTTTTCTGTCGAACCGCTTCAAGTATCCGGACGACCCGGTGTTTCACACCGATCAGTACCCGGGCCTGCCGATCGCCCGCAAATTGAAGGGCCGCACGTTTCTGTATCTCACGGACATGTATGCCGACCATCTGAAGATCTATCGCTTCGATCCGCAGCATGACGGCGAAACGGCGATTCCCTCGGGCTTCATCGCGGGACGTGAGCGCGCCGTGGCCAAGGTGCCGAATGCGCCGCCCGGCGGCGACTGGATCTGGCGCGATGCGAATGGCGACGGCAAGTTCAACACCGACGAATTCACGCTCAATACGTCCGGTATGAAGCTCGCGGGCGGCTGGGGCTGGTGGGTCGATACCGCCGGCGACATCTGGCGCACGCGCGATACCAAGGGCATTTATCGCTTCCGTTTCGGCGGGCTGGATGCAAAGGGTAATCCGGTCTACGCGTACTCGAACATGACGCAGTACCCGGTGCCGCAACCGTTCACGGAACTGCATCGCGCGATCTACGACCCGGACACCGACGCCATGTATGTGACGGGCTACACGGCCGACACGCCGATCGATCGCGGCTTCTGGAAAGAAGTGGGCCGCGTGCTGGTGCGCTACGACAAATGGTCGAGCGGCAATCCGGTGCAGCGCTATGCAATCACGCTGCCGTGGCAGACGCAGAGCAAACCCATCGCCACCATCATCGGCCTGACGGTCGAGGGGCAATACATCTTCGGCGTCGAGCCGGTCGGCGCGGTGCACGTGTGGGACAAGGACAGCGGCAAGGAGCTCGGCGTGATCCGGCCGGGCCCGGAAGTGGGCCGCGCGTCGGGCTGGGTCGATGTGCCGAACGGCATCAGCGCTTCCAGGCGCGCCAATGGCGAATACCTCGTGTTCGTCGAGGAAGACGCGCGCGGCAAAGTGATGATGTACCGCTGGAAACCTTGATGAGCGAGGCGTGAACGCTTCATTCGCATAGCGAGGCAACACCCAGGAAAGACCCAGGCAGCACGCAGGCAAACGTAGTCAACCCCAAGGCATCCGATGGACAAAGGCATTCTCAAGAACGTAGCGATCAATTTCTTCGGATTGGTGCTGCCGACTTTCGTCTCGCTCGTGACCGTGCCGTCGTATATCAAGCTGCTCGGCGTCGAGCGCTACGGCGTGATCAGTCTCGTGTGGACGCTGATCGGCTACTTCGGGATTCTCGATCTCGGCATGAGCATGGCCGCGCAGAATCACATCTCGAAGGCACGCGCATCCGGCGACAAGGAAGAGAGCGCACGCGTGTTCTGGAGCGCGACATGGCTCAATCTCGCGACCGGCGTGATAGGTGGATTGATCATCTACTTCGGCGCGTTTCTCTACACCGCGTATTTCACCAAGGTATCGCCCGAGTTGCAGCACGAGGTGTATATGGCGCTGCCGTGGCTCGCGGTGGCGATTCCGATTGCCAACGTGTCGTGGGTGTTCGCGGGTGCGATCAACGGCGCGGAACGCTTCGGCGTCTACAACACCAATCAGACCATCGGCACGTTCCTGTTCCAGTTGCTGCCGCTCGGCGCCGCACTGTGGATGGGCGCGACCTTGCAGAACGTGCTCGCCGCCGCGGTGTTCGCGCGGATCCTGGCCGCGCTTCTGCTGGGCCGTTCCGCGCTGAAAGTGCTGGAGATTCGCCGCGTTCTGCCGCCGCAATTCGGCGTGGCGAAAGGGCTGTTCAATTTCGGCGGCTGGATGCTGATTGCGAGCGTCACCACCATGATCGCCGACTCGCTCGACCGGGTGATGCTCGGCACGAGCCTCGGCGCGCGTTTCGTTACGTATTACACGGTGCCGCAAAACCTCGTCACGCGTCTGAACATCGTGCCGACGGCGCTGGTGCGCACGCTGTTTCCGCGGCTCTCCGCAGTCGGCCGCGCCGACGCCGACACCATCACCCGGCAGTCGCTGGAGTTTCTCAACGGTGTGTTCACGCCCGTCGCGCTGGTCGCGATGCTGGTGCTCGAACCTTTCCTGCATCTGTGGGTGGGCAATGAAATCGCCACCGTGGCGGCGCCCGTGGGCCGCATCATGATCGTTGCCGTGTGGCTCGTCGGGCAGGCCAATGTGACGCGGATTCTGATCCAGTCACAGGTCAATCCGGCCACCGCCGCGCGCGTCGGTCTGTTCGAATTGCCCCTGTTTGCAGGCGCGTTGTGGTTCGGCATCACCCATTTCGGTCTGACGGGCGCGGCAGTGGCCGTGGCCGGCCGGGCGCTGTTCGACTACGCGGTGCTGCTGCGCCTGTCGGCGATTCACGCGCGGCAGATCGCGCTCGACATGCTCGCCCACCTTGCTTTCCTGCTGGCGAGCCTGTGGCTTGCCAGCTTCCTGCCGGGTCTCGCGGCGGCGATTGTCGCCGGCGTATTGATGGTCGGCGCGAATGTCGCCTGGTCGATCACGATGACCCCTGCCTTGCGCGATCTTGCGCGTTCACTGCTGTTGCGACTGAATCCGAGGAAAAGCGCATGAACCACGAAGTCCTTGAAGAAGCCGTGCTGCAACCCGCGACGCGCAGCGCACTGGCCGAACTCACCACCGTTCCCGGTGTTCAGGCGCCGCCGCGCCGCGCCGCATTCCGTGGCGATAAAACGGTGCGCGTTGCGATCGTGCATGACTGGCTCGTCACGTATGCGGGGGCCGAGAAGGTGCTCGAACAGATCGTTGCGTGCTTTCCGGACGCGGACCTGTTCAGCCTCGTCGATTTTCTCGACGACCGCAGCTTTCTGCGCGGCAAAACCGTCACCACGTCGTTCATCCAGAAGCTGCCGCTCGCGCGCACCAAGTACCGCTCGTATCTGCCGCTGATGCCGCTCGCGATCGAGCAACTCGACGTGTCCGCCTACGACGTGGTGATTTCGAGCAGCCACGCGGTCGCCAAGGGCATTCTGACCGGACCCGATCAGGTGCATATCAGCTACGTGCATTCGCCGATCCGCTACGCGTGGGATTTGCAGCATCAGTACCTCAAGCAGTCGAGGCTCACCGCCGGCCTGAAGTCGGCCATGGCGCGGCTGATTCTGCATTACATCCGCAACTGGGATATCCGCACTTCGAATTCGGTGGATGGCTTCGTGGCCAATTCCGACTTCATCGCGCGGCGTATCAAGAAGGTCTATCAGCGTGACGCGCGAGTGATTTTTCCGCCGGTCGATGTCGAAGCATTCACGCTGTGCGCGGACAAGGACGACTTTTATCTGACCGCTTCGCGGATGGTGCCGTACAAGAAGATCGATCTGATCGTCGAAGCGTTCGCGCGCATGCCGCAGCGCAAGCTCGTCGTGATCGGCGACGGTCCCGACATGCAGAAGATCCGCGCGAAAGCGGGGCCCAACGTCGAGATCATGGGCTACCAGCCGTTCAAGGTCCTCAAGGACCGGATGAGCCGCGCGAAGGCTTTCGTGTTCGCCGCGGAAGAAGACTTCGGCATTTCGGTGGTCGAGGCGCAAGCTTGCGGCACGCCGGTGATCGCTTACGGCAAGGGCGGTGCGCTCGAAACCGTGCGCGATCTGTCCGAGTCACGGCCCACCGGCATGTTTTTCGACGAACAGAATGCCGAGTCGATCATCGCCGCGGTCGAACGTTTCGACGACCACGTGAAGCGTTTTTCGCCACTGGATTGCCGCGCGAACGCCGAGCAGTTTTCGGCCGCGCATTTCCGCGAGCGTTTCTTCGCGCATGTGCGCGCGTCGGTGCCGGCGCTGCGCACGGCGACACTCCCGTCCTACGTGCCGTATAAGGCTGATACCGCAGCCAACGGGCCGCGCATTCTGGCCGTCGATCAAAGCGGCGTGCTCGGCGGCGCCGAGTTGTCGTTGCTGGAGATCGTCAAGGCATTGCGCTCGCGCATCGAAGTCGTGCTGTTCGACGACGGCCCGTTCCGCACCGCGCTGGCCAAAGCCGGCGTAGCGGTCGAGGTGCTCGATGCGGGCGCGCTGCGCCATGTGCGCAAGCAGGGCGGTTCATTGCCGAAGGGGCAAGCGCTCAAGGGCCTGATGTCGCTCGTGCGCGCCACGGCCAAACGCGCGCGCAAGTCCGACGTGATCTACGCGAACACCCAGCGCGCCATGGTGATCGGCGCGCTCGCCGGCAAACTGGCGCGGCGCCCGGTAGTCTGGCATCTGCGCGATATCGTGAGCCCCGAGCATTTCGGCGGCAAGCAACTGGCGATCATCAAATGGTGCGCGCGTCTTGGCCTCACCCATGTGATCGCCAATTCGGCCGCCTCGGCGCGCGCGTTCGCCGAGCTCACGCAGTTCGACGAAAAACGCATCGACGTGGTGTTCAACGGCATTTCCGCCGCGCCGTTCGACGCGTTGCGCACGGTGCCGCAAGCGGCGCTGCGCCAGCGCCTCGGCCTGCCGCAGGACGCGTTTCTGGTCGGCTCGTTCAGCCGTCTCGCGCGCTGGAAAGGACAGCACGTGCTGCTCGAAGCGATGGTCCTCAATCCGCAGATGCATGCGGTGCTGGTGGGGGCGCCGTTGTTCGGCGAGGATCAGTACGAGATTGAATTGCACGCATTCGTCGCCGCGCACAACCTCGGCGAGCGCGTGCATTTTCTCGGCTTCCAGCACGACATCGCGGCTTGCATGTGCGCGGTCGACGCGGTGGTCCACACGTCGATCACGCCGGAGCCGTTCGGCCGCGTGATCGTCGAAGGGATGCTGGCGCAGCGGCCGGTGGTGGCCGCGCGCGCGGGCGGCGTGCTGGAGATCATCGACGACTACGAGAACGGCGTGCTGTGCACGCCGGGGGATGCGCACGGCCTCGCCGACACGCTCGCCGAATTGCGCTCGAACGACGAACTGCGTAACAGGCTGGTTCGGAACGGATATCAGACGGCGCTGGGCCGGTTCGGCACCGCAACCTATGTGGAAGGCGTCGAGCAGATCCTGAAGCGCGTGGCGGCCTCCAGAACGGCTTAAGCAAGTTCAACGCGGGGTAGGCAGGGGCTCGGCCAGTCCCTGCCGTTTGCGCAGCGGAGCGAAAGTCCAAGGACGTTCGCTCCGTTTTTTTATCGCGCGGGCTGGTTGCTCTCGTTCAGCCCTGTTTTCGCGCCGCTTTCGGCTTGAAACTGGCCGACCACTTCATGGCCGGCAGCTCGACCAGCCGGTAGAACATGTATGCGGCGGGCACAGCCACCAGCATGTAGGCGAACGACGGCCAGATCGACATTTGCAGCGACGAGCGGAACAGCAGCGACGACAGCAGTACGAAGATCGGCAGATGGATCAGATACAGCGAGAAGCTGAAATCGCCGAACCGCGATAGCAGGCGCACGCCGGCTCCGGGGCTGCGGTCCGCGTTGCCGCGGTCGAGCGCCTTGTACAGGTAGAACGCGAAGCCGATCGCCCACAACTGGAATGCACCGTACTGACCGAAATGGAACGCCGCGCAACCGAGCGCGACGAAACCGGCGGCGAGCGCGTAGAGCCACACCGGCGAGCGGGCGTGCGGCGCGCTGCACGCGCGGGTGTCGGCGATCCACGCGCCGAGCGTCCATGAAAACCAATAGGACGTGAAGAACTGAATGTCGTGACGCTCCAGCATGTAGGCGGACACCACGTTGATCACCGCGACGATCGCCAGCACGGAGGTCATGCCGATGCGCCGGCGCAGCGCGAACAGCAGCGGATAGATCGCGTAGAACTGCACTTCGAGCGATAGCGTCCAGAGCGCGCCGTTCGAGCCGAATGTGTGACCGGCCACGCCCTGCAGCGAGAACAGGTTGACGAGGAAGGCCTGCAGGCCGATCTCGCGGATCTTGTGATTGACGGGCGGCAATTGCAGGCTGAACCAGTCGAGCGCGAAGGTCAGCACGAGCGCCGCGAGCAGCACGGGATAAATGCGCGCAAAGCGGCGCACCCAGAAATTGCCCGTATCGAGCCGGTAGTCGGGATTGCCGGCGAGCCGCAGCGCGCCGCCGCGGTGAATGCAATAGCCGCTGATCACGAAGAAAATCGGCACCCCCGCCGAGCCCCACGCGATCGGGAAGGTCAGATACGCGGCGATCGCATTCAGGCTGAAGGCGTGGCCCACGCTCTGGTGAAACGCCTGCATGCCCACCCATTCGACCTGGCGGCAATGAAAATAGGCCACCAGCAAGGCGGCGAAGCCCCGCATGGCGTCGATGACATGCTCCTTGCCCGCGCTGTTCGCGCGTGCTTCGCTGTGGGCGCGCGACGCGGCGGTCGTGCGGGGCGGGGAGAGGGGCAGGGATGAGCCGGCGGCATCCAGTGCAGAGTCGCTCATGCGCGGTCCTTATTCTGACGGAGGAAAAAGCGGGTTCGCGCGGACGCCGTACGCGTCCACGGTGCATGACATGCTAGTGCACGGCGCAGGCAAAAAATCGATAAAAAAATTGCGCGCTGAATTGAATTAGACGGCAATTTTGTGACGAATTGTAATTGCATATATCCGGATGTAGCGGCGAATTATTTACCGCTTTTGTCGTGCTAATTTGAGTGACGGATTCTCTTGACCCGAGGTGAAGTCATGAACCTGCATTTACTCGCCGGCATTGCCGTGCTGCTGATCCTTGTCGCCGCCTCCGCCTATCGGGAGGCGCTGCGCAACGAACCGATCCGCCGTTTTCGCATGAATCCGGGCAAGCTGCCCCAGCTCGACGACAACGAATAACGCGGCTCGCGAGACGTCTGGCGGGCGCGATCGGCCCGTATGCCGGCGCGCCTCGTGCATCCGTAGGCCAGTTGTCAGGATATGTAGAAATTTCTGAATCTGCGAAAAATAAATCCATTTTCGATATGTAATTGTTGCTTATCGCCATGTTGCATATCGAAATTGAATGGTTTTATTTATTCTGATTGAGGAAATTTCACGTGGGCACTGACGTCATTTTTTGCTAGCCTTTCCGGCGAAATCGATTGGCCGCCTGGCCCGCGAACACACTAATTTCTAACCGATGTGGGAATGCCTACCATGCTGAAAGTCACCAAAGCCGTGTTTCCCGTAGCGGGCCTCGGGACACGATTCCTGCCGGCTACCAAGGCAAGTCCTAAGGAAATGCTGCCGATCGTCGACAAGCCGCTGATTCAATACGCGGTCGAAGAAGCGATTGCCGCCGGCATCACCGAGATGATCTTCGTGACGGGCCGCAGCAAGCGCGCTATCGAAGATCATTTCGACAAGTCCTACGAGATCGAGGCAGAACTCGAGGCGCGTAACAAGCAGAAACTGCTCGACCTGGTGCGCAGCATCAAGCCGGCTAATGTCGACTGTTTCTATGTGCGTCAGGCCGAAGCGCTCGGTCTTGGCCACGCGGTGCTGTGCGCCGAAAAACTGGTGGGCGACAGCCCGTTCGCGGTGATTCTGGCCGACGACCTGCTGCACAGCTCGAAGCCGGTGATGAGCCAGCTGGTCGATACCTTCAATCACTACCACAGCTCGGTGATCGGCGTCGAAACCATCGCGCGTGAAGACAGCCGCTCGTACGGCGTGGTGGATGGCCGCGAGTGGGAAGACAACGTGATCAAGCTGTCGGGCATCGTCGAGAAGCCGGCGCCGGACAAGGCGCCGTCGAATCTCGGCGTGGTGGGCCGTTATGTGCTGATGCCCACCATCTTCAAACATATTCGCGCGTTGAAGCCGGGTGCGGGCGGTGAGCTGCAATTGACCGATGCAGTGCAATCGCTGCTGACCGAAGAGCAGGTGCTGGCTTATCGCTATTTCGGCACGCGTTTTGATTGCGGCAGCAAGCTTGGGTATCTGAAAGCGACGGTGGAATTCGCGCTGCGTCATCCGGAAGTGAAGGCGGAATTCGAGGCTTATTTGCAGGCGTATATGCAGACCAATATGCAGGACGGCGTGCCGGCGCAATATACGGCGGAAGCGGCTTGATCCACTTTGAAGGCCGCCGTGGCTAGCGCAGGCGGCTGATGCGCGCCGCGCTCGTTCGAGAGCGCCATGTGCTCGCGAAACTCCCGCGAAACTCATCACGCAGAAGCAACGCGCAGCAGTATCGCGCACATTAAAACGGGCGCCGCTAACCACGCGGCGCCCGTCTTTCTTTCAGCCGGCCCACGCTTCACGCGCGGCCCGGCAAGCCAGTCCTCAGGCTTCTTTCTTCACTTCCAGCCGGAACTTGTGCAGCAACGGTTCCGTGTAGCCGCTCGGCTGCTGGCGTCCTTCGAACACCAGCGCTTGCGCGGCCTTGAAAGCGATCGTGTCGAAGCCCGGCGCCATCGGCTTGTAGTGCGGGTCGCCCGCGTTCTGCTCGTCGACCACTTTCGCCATGCGCTTGAACGTCTCCTCAACCAGCTCGCGTTTCACCACGCCGTGATACAGCCAGTTGGCGATATGCTGGCTGGAAATACGCAGCGTGGCACGGTCTTCCATCAGGCCGACGTTGTGAATGTCCGGCACCTTCGAGCAGCCCACGCCCTGATCGATCCAGCGCACCACGTAGCCGAGAATGCCCTGTGCGTTGTTGTCGATCTCGCTGCGGATTTCCTCGTCGCTCCACTTTGCCTCGGCCACGACTGGAATCGTCAGCAAGCCGTCGAGCAGTTCGTCGCGCACCTTCGCGTAATCCGTGCGTTCCAGTTCCTGCTGCACCGCCTGCACGTCGATCTGGTGGTAATGCAACGCGTGCAGTGTCGCGGCGGTCGGCGAGGGCACCCATGCGGTGTTCGCGCCGGCCTTCGGATGCGCAATTTTCTGTTCGAGCATGGCGTGCATCAGATCAGGCATCGCCCACATGCCCTTGCCGATCTGCGAGCGGCCGCGCAGGCCCGCGCTCAAACCGACTAGCACGTTGCTGCGCTCGTAAGCGGCAATCCAGGCGCTCGACTTCATGTCGCCCTTGCGCAGCATCGGACCGGCTTCCATGGCCGTGTGCATCTCGTCGCCGGTACGGTCGAGGAAACCCGTGTTGATGAACGCGACACGCTCCGACGCTTCGGCGATACAGGCGAGCAGGTTCACGCTGGTGCGGCGCTCCTCGTCCATGATGCCCATCTTGATCGTATTGCGCGGCAGCTTCAGCAGGTCTTCCACGCGCGCGAACAACTCGCTCGCGAAGGCGACTTCGGCCGGGCCGTGCATCTTCGGCTTGACGATATAGATCGAGCCGGTGCGCGAATTCAGCTTGTGCTTGCGGTCGTGCAACGCGCACAGTGAGGTGATCACGGCGTCGAGAATGCCTTCCGGAATCTCGTGGCCGTCTTTCGTCAGCACCGCCAGATTGGTCATCAAATGACCGACGTTGCGGATGAACAGCAGCGAGCGGCCATGCAGCACGACCGGCGCCGTGCCATTCGCGGCGGTGTAGACGCGGTCGGCGTTCAGCCGGCGCGTGAAGGTCTTGCCGTTTTTCGTGACCTCTTCGGCGAGATCGCCGTTCATCAGGCCGAGCCAGTTGCGGTAGAGCTGGACCTTGTCGTCCGCATCCACGGCCGCGACCGAGTCTTCACAGTCGATGATCGTGCTCACCGCCGCTTCGACCACCACGTCTTTCACATGCGCCGAATCGGTCTTGCCGATCGAGTCGTTCGCATCGATCTGGATTTCGAAGTGCAGGCCGTTGTGCTTGAGCAGCACCGCGGACGGCGCGCTTTCTTCACCTTGATAGCCGATGAATTGCGCCGGCGTCTTCAGCTCACTCTTGCCGTTCTTCAGCGTGACGATCAGCTTGCCGCCTTCCACGCCATAGTGGGTCGCGTCGGCATGCGAGCCGTTCGCGAGCGGTGCGGCCTGATCGAGAAACTTGCGCGCATAGGCGATCACCGCGGCGCCGCGCACCGGGTTGAAGGCCTTCTGCTTGTCGGCGCCGTTGCTCTCGGGGATCGCGTCGGTGCCGTACAGCGCGTCGTACAGGCTGCCCCAGCGCGCGTTCGCCGCGTTCAGCGCATAGCGCTGGTTCGACAGCGGCACCACCAGTTGCGGGCCGGCCTGTTCGGCGATTTCGGTGTCCACGTGGTCGGTCGTGGCTTTGACGCTGGCAGGCACGGGCACGATATAGCCAATGCCCTCCAGAAACGCGCGGTACGCACGCAGATCGCGCACCGGACCCGGATTGGCGCGATGCCAGTTGTCCAGCTCGATTTGCAGGCGGTCGCGCTCGGCGAGCAACGCACGGTTCTTGGGCGCCAGCTCATGCACGAGGGCGTCGAAGCCCGACCAGAATTCAGCGCTGTCGATTCCGGTGCCGGGCAGGGCTTCGGTTTCGACGAACTGGTCGAGGTTGGCGGCGACTTGCAGTCCGCCGCGCGGGTTCATCTGAGTCATCGACTGCTCCATCTATCTGAATGGGGCCGATGAGGGGGCATCGGCCCGCGTTGTGCAACGGTTTAGCTTCTTTTGATGATCGCCGCCGCTTCGAGCGGCACGCGAATTTAAGCGGCGATAGCCTGAATCCCGGCCTTGGCGATCTGCGCGTCCTGATCCGACTTGACGCCGGACACGCCGACCGCGCCGACCACCTGGCCGTCGACGATCACCGGCACGCCGCCTTCCAGCGTGCCTTGCAGCGGCGCGCTCAGGAATGCGGTGCGGCCGTTGTTGATCATGTCTTCATATACCTTGGTTTCACGCCGTCCGATCGCCGAAGTGCGGGCCTTTTCGGTCGCGATATACGAGCTGGCCGGCGCGCTGCCGTCGAGGCGCAGCATTCCGAGCGGATGGCCGCCGTCGTCGACCACCACGATGGCGACGGCCCACTTGTTCTGCTCGGCTTCCGCGCGGGCGGCTTCGAGAATGCGGGTCGTTTCGGCAAGGGTCAGCACAGGTTTGCTCAGCATAATGAATTTCCTGGTTCGTTTATGGTAAGGATGCTTCTACAAGTTCTATCCAGTGGCGCACCGGAGTGCGCCCGGCGCCGTCCAGATGCATCTGGCAGCCTATATTGGCCGTGACGATCATCTCCGGCTTGCCGCTTTCCAGCGCGTCGAGCCGGTTTTTGCCTAACCTTTGCGCAAGCTCGGGCTGGGTAATCGAATATGTGCCTGTCGAGCCGCAACACAGATAGGCGTCGGGCACGGCGGTGAGATCGAAGCCGAGTTGTTGCAGGATCGACTCGACCGCGCCGCCCGGCTTCTGCGCATGCTGCAACGTGCAGGGGCAGTGAAACGCGTTTCTTTGCTGAGTCTGCCCTGGCAAGCTTGCTTGCAGCTGACCGAGCGGCCGCGTTGGTGTTCGGTGACAGCGCGGGTTGCACGCAGCCCTCCAGCATCAGCATTGTGCGCGGATGCGGCGGCGCCGGCCTTGGGTTTGTCCCAGCATTTGGCCGAACGCTTTGCCTCGCGATTTTACGTCCAAGCGCGGCCGGAAGAAACGGCCGCATCGCGCGGCCGGTCTTCAGCAGCGCGCCGAATACCGCCGAATGCGGGATCGCGCGGCGCAAACCCTCGCGCAGCAAGCGTTCCGACAAGGGCCGCTCGATGCGCCGCTCCAACTCGGCACGGCCGATATCGAGCAGCGCGTGATAGGTGACGCCGGACGGGCAGGTGGTTTCACAATTGCGGCAGCTCAGGCACCGGTCGAGGTGCAATTGGGTTTTCTGCGTGACAGGATCTTCCTCCAGCATCTGCTCGATCAGATAGATGCGCCCGCGCGGGCCGTCGAGTTCGTTGCCGAGCAGTTGATAGATCGAACAGGAAGAGCAGCGGCTCGTGCGGGCGACATTACGGCTGGAAGGATGGGAGTAGAGGGCTTTACAATCGCGACTTAAACACAACAATTCGCACGCTCCCCACGTGCCCCCCACTCCATGGCGACCATCAGCGAGCTTTTTGTCTATCCGATCAAATCCTGCGCGGGCATTGCGTTGCATGAGGCGCGTCTGTTCGCCACCGGCCTCGAATACGACCGCTGCTGGATGGTCACCGACCCGGCCGGCGCCATGCTCACGCAGCGCGCGTATCCGCGCATGGCGCTGATTCAGGTCGAAATCGGCGCCGAAGATCTCGTGATTCGCGCGCCGGGCATGAGCGAATTGCGCACGCCGCTGGACAGCGCGCGGCTCGAAGCGCCGAGCGCGGTGCAAACGCAGGTCTGGCGCGATGCAGCTTATGGACTCGACACCGGCGCGGCAAGCGCGGCATGGTTCTCGGCGGTTCTCGGCGTGCCCGCGCGCCTGCTGCGCTTCGATCCCGAGCGGGAGCGCATTGTCGATCCGGACTATACGGATAGCGTGGGCGGCGCGACCACGCATTTCGCCGATGGTTTTCCGCTGCTGGTGATCGGTCAGGCGTCGCTCGACGATCTGAACACGCGCCTGAGCGGCAAGGGCGCACCAGCGATTCCGATCAACCGGTTCCGCCCCAATGTCGTGCTGACGGGGCTCGACGCGTACGAAGAGGATTACGTGGAGACGCTGAGCATCGACGGGGAGGCGGGTGAGAACGTGCAATTGCAACTGGTGAAGCCGTGCTCGCGCTGTCCGATGCCCACCATCGACCAGGCCAAAGGCGCGCCCGATCCGGACTGGCCGAACGAGCCGACCGACACGATGAGTGTCTATCGCGCGAATCCGCAGCGAAACGGGGCGATCACGTTCGGCAACAACGCGCTTGTCGCACGCGGGGCTGGGCAGTGGCTGCGCGTGGGGCAGTCGGTGGAGGCGGAACTGGGTTTCGGCGACTGACGGCGGTGGGCGGCCAGTACGTCGGCCAGGTCGGCAACATCGGCAAACGCGGGAAGAGGCCGGTCAAAATGTCCAGCGCAACGTTGCCGGCGCAACGAGGCGCAAGCCGCCGGTCTCGGTCTTAATGGCGGATCCGCCCGTTCAACGCGGCAAGAATGACCGGCATGGGCACCGGTTTGACGAAGTGATGATTGAAGCCCGAACGCAGCGACTCGCTCTTTTCCTCGTCGCGCTCGAGCCCGGTAACCGCCACCAGCATGGGCGCGGGCACGTCGCCCACGTAGCGGATTCGCCGCGCGACCGCGCGCCCGTCCAGGCGCGGCATTTCGACGTCCAGCAACGCGGCCTCCGGATGCCAGGCGCAGTATTGCGCCAGCGCGTCGAGGCCGTTGCGCGCGGTCCTGATCTCGAAACCATGTGCGCTGAAAAAGAGTACGTAAGCGGCCAGCAGATTTGCGTCGTCGTCTGCGATCAGAAGGCGTGTGGCTCGTTGATGGCCCATCCGATTTTCCCCAGTGTGTGTTCTGTGTGTCCGTCTATTCCTTTCCGTCCATTCTTGTTAGTGAGCAATTTGAAGTCCTGAGAGAATTCATCTTCAGGAGAGTCTGTTTTCAGGCCGCATAGAGACAGTTTTCACAGAACCGCGTTTTATAGCGAAGGTCGCCCGGCGCGAATCTACAACCTGCGCAGCCATATTGCCGTACTGAGCATTCTTTCCGACCGCAGTTATTTCGGTAATGTCTGCGCCTGAGCGCTTTTACGCCGCCTGTGCAACGAACTCTCGCCCGATCAGCTTGTCGATCTGCATGGCCACTGTTTCATCGCGCCGTGCCTGGTCCGCAGCCCGCGCGCACTCGACGCTCTCGCCGATCGCGCTGCCCACCAGAATCACCGCCGGACTACCGAAACTCGCGCTCGTCGCATCGACGGAGATGCGATCGAGACGGCTCAAGAGGCGCCGCTCGTTGCTGCCCCCCGCCCACTGAACGACGGCTGCCGGGGTGTCGGCCGGCAGGCTCGCGAGCAACGCGGTCGCGATGCTCTCGATGCGCCGCATCCCCATATAGATTGCCAACGTGGTGTGGGTCGCCGCCAATGCGGCCCAGTCGGGCTCGCCGTGATCCTCCGTATGTGCGGTGACAAAAGTAACGCCGTGGCAGTGGCGGCGATGCGTGAGCGAAATGCCCAGTCCCGCGGCGGCCGCGAATCCCGACGAAATGCCGTTGACGATCTCGACCGAAATGTCGGCGTCGCGCAGTGCCGCGAGTTCTTCACCGGCCCGGCCGAATAGCAGCGCTTCGCCGCCCTTGACCCGCACCACATGCAAGCCCTTGAGCGCGTAGCGCCGCATCAGGCGTTCGATAAACGCTTGCGGCGTGGAGCGGCAGCCGCCGCGCTTGCCGACGCGAATCACCCGCGCCTGCGGCGCCAGCGTCACGATCTCCGGATTCGCGAGGTCGTCCAGCAACACGACGTCGGCCGCCGCCAACGCTTTTGCGGCTTTCAGCGTGAGCAGATCGAGGTCGCCCGGGCCTGCGCTCAATAAGGTGACCTTGCCGGTGTTCGTGTTCATCGCGGTGTCCTTCGCTTGTGGGTCGGCTAACGGCAGTTGAATTGCCGGAGCCAAATAAAAAACGGCGTCCGCTCGTGTTGGTCACGAGGGGACGCCGTTGTCCGTTTGCTGCCTGGTGTATCGGTATTCGACTTCGAGTGGGACGAATCACAGCGTTGTGCCCGTCCGGTATTCGTTCGTACTGCAGGTCATGGTGGCTGCGTTGCCACGTCGACCTGTTCACTCTTACGCAAAGATCACGCCATACGTCGCGACGGTGCGTTCAATGCCTTGCCGTGTCTCGCCTTCCCCCCAAAAAAACCGACGGTGACGCACCGCATGCGTGCCCCGATTGCGCACGTAGACAGTGCTGCGTCGCACCATGCGTGTGCTTCGCTGCATCGAAACGTGTCGCGCGCCGGGTTCGCCGCACGCGCGTGCCATTTGCCTCGAAGCCCCGAGCCACGGCGTCTTTCAGGCGGTTCGGTGCAATTGGCACAGGCCTTGCATCAAGGCTTGCCATCGGATCAACGTGGATCCGTTGCGAGTGCAACACAAAGTACTCGCCGCAGCACAGGTCAGGACAACGGCGTCCCCCGAACTCAGTCATCGACTGGGTTCGCGGGACGCCGTTTTTATTTCCGGAATCGCTTTCGCCACCTGCCGCCCGACGGCGCTCGCAACCAGCACATTGAGGAAACCGCGGTCATGAAAATCATCGTTATCGGTCACGGGATGGTCGGCCACAAACTGGTCGAGTGCCTTGCACAAGACGCCGCGCATGGCCTCGACATCACGGTGCTGAGCGAAGAATCGCGGCCGGCCTACGACCGCGTGCACATGTCCGAGTTCTTCTCGGGCAAGTCGGCGGACGACCTGTCGCTGGTCGAGCCGGGTTTCTTCGAGCGGCAAAACGTGTTGCTCAAGTTAAACGCAAAGGCCGTGGCGATCGATCGTGACGCGCGCACCGTGAAGGTATCGACGGGCGAAACGCTGCCTTATGACAAGCTCGTGTTCGCCACCGGTTCCTATCCGTTCGTGCCGCCCGTGCAGGGCCGTGAACGCGCGGATTGCTTCGTGTACCGAACTATCGACGACCTCGAAGCGATGCGCGAATGCGGTGCGCGCTCGAAGACGGGCACGGTGGTCGGCGGCGGACTGCTCGGTCTCGAATGCGCAAAGGCGCTGCGCGACATGGGCCTGCAAACGCACGTGGTCGAATTCGCGCCGCGTCTGATGGCCGTGCAGGTGGACGACGGCGGCGGCCGCGTGCTGCGCACCAAGATCGAGGAACTGGGCGTGACGGTGCACACGCAAAAGAACACCACGGCGATCGTGGACGGCGAGGCCGGCACGCACCGCATGCAATTCGCGGACGGCAGCCACCTCGACACCGACATGATCGTGTTCTCGGCGGGCATTCGTCCGCGTGACGATCTGGCGCGCGAGAGCGGTCTGACACTCGGCCCGCGCGGCGGTATCGTGATCGATGACGCCTGCCGCACGAGCGATCCGCACATCTATGCGATCGGCGAATGCGCGCTATGGAACGGCCAGTTGTTCGGCCTCGTGGCGCCGGGTTATGAAATGGCCCGCGCGGTGGCGAAGCAATTGCACGGTGGCACGGCCGAATTCGTCGGCGCCGACATGAGCACCAAGCTCAAGCTGATGGGCGTGGACGTAGCGAGCATCGGCGACGCGCACGGCAATACGCCGGGCAGCCGCGCCTACCAGTTCAGCGACGAACGCAAGCAGGTCTACAAGAAGCTGGTGGTGTCGGAGTGCGGCAAATACCTGCTGGGCGGCGTGATGGTGGGCGACGCCGGCGAATACGGCACGCTGCTGCAGATGATGTTGAACCGCATCGAGCTGCCGGCGTCGCCCGAATTCCTGATCCTGCCGCAGGCGGACGGCAACGCGAAGCCCGCGCTCGGCGTGGAGGCGTTGCCCGCGGGCGCGCAGATCTGCTCGTGCAACAACGTCTCGAAGGGCGAGCTATGCGCCGCGGTCTGCGCGGGCGCGACGGACATCGGCGCACTCAAATGCGCCACCAGCGCCGGCACTTCGTGCGGTGGCTGCGTGCCGCTCGTCACGCAGGTGATGAAAGCCGAGATGAAGAAGCAGGGTCTCGCGGTCAACAATCACGTCTGCGAACACTTTCCGTATTCGCGCCAGGAGCTGTATCACATCGTGCGGGTGGAAGGCGTGCGCAGCTTCGGCGAACTGCTCGCGAAGCACGGTCATGGTCTAGGCTGCGATATCTGCAAGCCAGTGGTGGCGAGCGTTCTCGCGTCGTGCTGGAACGAGTTCGTGCTGAAGAAGGAGCACGCGTCGTTGCAGGACACCAACGACTACTACCTCGCCAACATTCAACGCGACGGCACCTATTCGGTCGTGCCGCGCATGGCCGGCGGTGAAGTGACCCCCGACGGTTTGATCGCGGTCGGGCAGGTGGCGAAGAAATACGGCCTCTATACGAAGATCACCGGCGGTCAGCGCGTCGATCTGTTCGGCGCGCGCGTCGAACAATTGCCGCTCATCTGGGAAGAGCTGATCGCCGCCGGTTTCGAATCGGGCCACGCCTACGGCAAGTCGCTGCGCACCGTGAAGTCGTGCGTCGGCTCGACGTGGTGCCGTTATGGCGTAGGCGATTCGGTGGGCCTCGCGGTCGAGATCGAGAACCGCTACAAGGGCCTGCGCACGCCGCACAAGATCAAGTTCGGCGTGTCGGGCTGCACGCGCGAGTGCGCGGAAGCACAGGGCAAGGATGTCGGCATCATCGCGACCGAGAAGGGCTGGAATCTCTACGTGTGCGGCAACGGCGGCATGAAACCGCGCCATGCCGAGCTGCTCGCTTCGGACCTCGATAAAGAAACGCTGGTGCGCTACATCGACCGCTTCCTGATGTTTTACGTGCGCACCGCCGATCGTCTGCAACGCACCAGCGTGTGGCGCGACAACCTCGAAGGCGGCCTTGAGTATCTGATCGACGTAGTTGTCAACGATCGCCTCGGCGTGGCGGACGAACTCGAGTCGGAGATGCAGCACGTGGTCGACACCTACGAGTGCGAATGGAAGAAGGCTGTCACCGATCCCGAAACGCGCAAGCGCTTCCGTCATTTCGTCAACAGCGGCGAATCCGACAGCAACGTCGCTTTCGTCGAGGAACGCGGCCAGATCCGGCCGGCCACGCCCGCGGAGCGCCACGCGAAGCTCGCCGCGATTCCCGTCGTCGTCGAAACCGTCCGATTGATTTGCACCCTTCACCGAGGACTTCCGTCATGAACAACGATCGCCTGCCACGCGCCTGGACACCGGTTTGCCCGCTCGACGACATCGTGCCCAACACGGGCGTTTGCGCGCTTGTCAACGGCGAGCAGGTCGCGGTTTTTCACGTTGACAACGGTGACGCCGACGCCACCGTGTTCGCCATCGACAACTTCGACCCCGGCTCGCAGGCGGCGGTGCTGTCGCGCGGGCTGATCGGCAGCCTCGGCGAGCGCATCGTGGTCGCTTCGCCGATCTACAAGCATCACTTCGACCTGCGGACCGGCGAGTGCCTGGAAACACCGGCGTATTCCGTCGGCGCGTTCGCCGCGCGAGTCGAAAACGGCCAGGTGTGGGTCGCCGTTTGAGCCACGGATTGTCTGCAACCTTTTCGAGTGATCTTGCCCGCCATGTCCTCCACTAACGTGAAAACCGTGTGCCCTTACTGTGGCGTTGGCTGCGGCATGGTGCTGCATGTCGAGGACGGGCAGGTCGTGAAGATCTCCGGCGACAAGGAGCATCCGGCCAACTTCGGCCGGCTGTGCACGAAGGGGCAATCGGCGCACGTTGCGTTGCGCAAGTCCGGGCGTCTTGAAGATGCGTTCGTGCGCCATGCGCGTGGCCAGGACCCGGCGCCGCTGCCCATGGCGCAGGCGATCAGCACCACAGCGGGGCGTTTGCGCGGCCTGCTCGACGAACATGGACCGGATGCGCTGTCGTTTTACGTGTCCGGTCAGATGTCGATCGAGGCGCAGTACCTCGTCAACAAGCTCGCCAAAGGCTTCGTCGGCACCAACAACATCGAATCGAATTCGCGCCTGTGCATGGCGAGCGCGGGCAGCGGCTACAAACTGTCGCTCGGTGCGGACGGCCCGCCGGGATCGTACGAAGACATCGATCATGCCGACCTGTTCTTCGTGATCGGCGCGAATATGGCCGACTGTCACCCGATTCTGTTCCTGCGCATGCTGGATCGCGTGAAGGCCGGCGCCAAACTGATCGTCGTCGATCCGCGCCGCAACACGACGGCGGAGAAGGCCGATCTTTTTATGCAGATCAAGCCGGGCACCGATCTGGCGTTGCTCAACGGCTTGCTGCATCTGCTGCACGAAAACGGCCATACGGATGCCGCTTTCATCGCCGACGCTACCGAGGGGTGGGACGCGATGCCTGCGTTTCTCGCCGACTACACGCCGGAGAAGGTCGCGCAGATCACCGGCATCGCACTCGACGATCTGCGTGCGGCCGCGCAGATGATCGGCACCGCGAGCGAGTGGATCAGCTGCTGGACCATGGGCCTGAATCAGAGTACGCACGGCACGTGGCACACCAACGCGATCTGCAATCTGCATCTGGCAACGGGCAAGATTTGCCGCCGCGGCAGCGGACCGTTTTCGTTGACTGGCCAGCCCAATGCGATGGGCGGCCGCGAAATGGGCTACATGGGACCGGGATTGCCGGGCCAGCGTTCGGTGCTAGTCGAAGAAGACCGCGCGTTTATCGAAGACCTGTGGCGCATTCGGAAGGGCACGCTCAAACCGGAAGTGGGCAACGGCACGATCGACATGTTCACACGCATGGCGGCGGGCGAGATCAAGGCGTGCTGGATCATCTGCACGAACCCGGTGGCGAGCGTGGCGAATCGTCAGAACGCGATCGACGGCTTGCGCGCGGCGCAACTCGTGATCGCGCAAGACGCTTTCCTCGACACGGAGACCAACCGATACGCCGACGTGCTATTGCCCGGGGCGCTGTGGGCCGAAGCCGAAGGCGTGATGATCAACTCCGAGCGCAACGTCACGCTGATGCAAAAAGGGATTGAGCCGCCGGGCGCTGCGCTGCCGGACTGGCAGATCATCGCGCGCATTGCCTGCGAAATGGGTTACGCGGAGGCTTTCACTTACGCGAGCGCCGAGGAAGTTTTCGCGGAAATCACCCGCGCGTCGAATCCCAAAACCGGCTATGACCTGCGCGGCGCGAGCCATCGTCGTCTGAAAGAAACGCCGTTGCAATGGCCGCTTGCATCGGACGATTGCGCCGAGCGCAATCCGGTTCGCTACCTCAACAACGGAGTGAGCCAGACACTCAAGGAACTGCCGGACGGCAGCCGTCCGCGGCTCGTCTTTCCGACCGCGAGCGGCAAGGCAATGTTTTTCGCGCGTGCTTACGCGGCGCCGGCCGAATTGCCGGATCGTGAGTTTCCGATCGTGCTGAATACCGGCCGCTTGCAGCATCAATGGCACACGATGACCAAGACCGGCAAGGTCGCGATGCTCAACAAGCTGAACCCCGGTCCGTTTGTCGAGATTCATCCGGAAGATGCCGCCACGCTCGGCATCAAGGCAAAAGACCCGGTGGAGATTCGCTCGCGCCGCGGCCGCGCGGTGTTGCCGGCTGTCGTGACCGAGCGCGTGAGCGCGGGCAACTGCTTTGCGCCGATGCACTGGAACGATGTATTCGGCGACGACCTGTGCATCAACGCCGTAACGAGCGATGCGATCGACCCGGTCTCGCAGCAGCCCGAACTCAAGTTTTGTGCGGTCGCGTTGAGTCCCGTTGTGGCCGACAGCACGGAGCCGCTTCTGAATGACGACGATACGGTGCTCGCCGAGGCATCCGTTGCCGTAGCCGTGAGCGCGGCGCAGGAGAACACCGTATCGGCAAGCGCCGAGGATCTGGATATGCCCCGTATCAATGCACTCACCGGCCTGTTGCAGTTGCCGCCGACGCTCGCACCTTCGTTCAACGATCAGCAGCGGGTCTATCTGGCCGGCTTCGTTGGCGGCCTGCGTTCAGCGGAAGCGCAGGGCGTCGACAGCGTGCCGGTTCTGCCCGGCAACGCTCCGTTCGATACCACTAGCCGCCTGTATGTGGACGGCTTGCTAGCCGGTCTTTATAGCCGCAGTGCGACGATTGCCGCCGCTCCGCTTGCGGCCTCGCATGCGCAGGCATCGCAAGCATCGCAAGTATCGGGCGTGCGCATTGTGCGCGCGCGTCCCAAGGTCACCTTGCTGTGGGCCTCGCAAACCGGCAACACCGAGTCGCTGACCGAAGGCTATGCGACTCGTTTGATGGAGTCGGGCTTCGAAATCCGCACGTCGTGTATGGCGGACTATCCGGCCTCAATGCTTGCCAAGGCGCAATACGTGCTGCTGATGACAAGCACTTTCGGCGACGGCGATCCGCCCGACAACGCGCAAAGTTTCTGGACGCAATTGAACGGCGAGGGCGCGCCTCGGCTCGACGGCGTGCGCTTCGCGGTGCTCGCGCTCGGTGACCGCAACTACGACCAGTTTTGCGGACATGGCCGTCGGCTCGACCAGCGGCTCGCCGAGCAAGGCGCGCTGCGGCTGATGGACCGCGTCGATTGCGACAGCGAGTATCAGGAGAGCGCGGATGCGTGGCTCGATCGCATCATCGTGCGCATCAAGGAAGAGGACGCCGCGCTGTACGCGGTGCCGCCCGGCGGCATGGTCAACGCGGTGGTGCCGGGCACGGTGCCGAGCAAGACGCGGCCCGCCGCATCGCGGCTCGTGAGCAATCTGCGCCTGAACAAGCAGGGCGCGGCGAAAGACACGCGTTACTTCTCGCTGCACACGGGCGACTCGGGACTCGAATACGAAGCAGGAGATGCGCTTGGCGTGTGGCCAAGCAACTGTCCCGAACTGGTCGACGAATTGATCGGGCTGAGCGGTTTGAGCGCGGATGCCGCCGTGAATGTGGCGGGCGCGGGCGAAATGCGTCTCGCCGATGCACTCGCCAGGCACTACGAGATCGCGCGACCGAATTCGGATCTGCTCGCGTTTGTCGCCGCACGCAGCAATAACGGCGCGCTACGCGATCTGCTGGCGCCCGAGCGCAAGGCCGACCTCAAACAGTGGTTGTGGGGCCAGCAGATCGCCGACGTGCTGCACGAATTTCCGGTGCGCCTCACGGCAACCGAATTGACCGGCATGCTCAAGCGTCTGCAACCGCGTCTTTACTCGATCGCCTCGAGCCCGAAGGCCCATGCCGGCGAAGTTCATCTGACGGTTGCCGCCGTGCGCTACAGCAACGGGCGCCGTCATCGCAAAGGCGTGTCGTCTACTTTTCTCGCGGATCGCGCGGGCGATGTCAACGTTCCCGTGTTCGTGCAGAAGTCCGCACACTTTCGTCCTCCTCATGGTTCGGAAACTCCGATGATCATGGTCGGGCCCGGTACTGGCGTTGCACCGTTTCGCGGCTTCTTGCACGAGCGGCGTGCACGTGGCGACACGGGACGCAACTGGCTGTTCTTTGGCGAGCAGCATGCCGCCTCCGATTTCTACTACCGCGACGAACTTGAATCGATGCGCGACAGCGGCGTGCTGACCCGTCTCGACGTCGCGTTCTCGCGCGATCAGGCGGACAAGGTCTACGTGCAGGACCGCATGCGCGAGCAGGGTGCGCAATTGTGGGCATGGCTCGAAGACGGTGCGCATTTCTACGTGTGCGGCGACGCGAACCGGATGGCGAAAGACGTCGATGCGGCGCTCAAGGAAGTGGTCGCCCGGCACGGCGGCATGAGCGATGAGAAAGCGCTCGACTACGTGAGCCGCCTCGCGCAGGAAAAACGCTACGCACGCGACGTTTATTGATAGCCGCACGCTTTTCAGAGCGACGAGTGCGTTCACCGTTTCAAGGTTTCAACGAGTACGCAGTGAAGCTTCAAAAGACGGAGCCGGATGGCATGGAGGTTGCATGTTCATGCCGGTTTTCAACATCGTGATCATTCCGGTGCGTAGCGCGTGGCGCAATCTGCCGGATAGTCGAAAAATCAGTTTTGTGAGGATGTCTGATGAAAAACGTGATGAGCTCCCTAAAGAGTGGGGACTGGCGCGCGCTGGTGGCGTGTTTCCTCTATTTCGACACCGGCTTTACCGTCTGGGTCCTGTATGGACCGCTCGCGCCGTTCATCAGCAAGAGCATAGCGATGACGCCCGCGCAACAGGGACTGCTGGTCGCGGTGCCGGTGCTGTCGGCCGCGATTCTACGGGTTACGCTGGGTAATCTGTATCAATCCGCTCACGGCAAGCGCATTGCATTGATGGGCGTGCTGTTGTCGGCGGTGCCGACCATCGTATTGCCGTTGATGCCTTCCGTGCCGTCATACACGGTCCTGCTGGTGCTCGGCGTGTTCCTCGGCGTCGGCGGCGCAAGTTTCGCTGTGGCGCTGCCGATGGCCGGCAGCAACTATCCGCCGAAGGTGCAAGGTCTCGTGCTCGGCCTCGCCGCGGCCGGCAATATCGGCGCGGTGCTCGACGGCTTCCTGTTCCCGCAGCTGGCCACGCATTACGGCTGGCAGATGGCCGCCGGCGGCGCACTTCCGTTGCTCGCGATCGCGGCGATCACGCTCTATTTCTGGGCCAATGATTCGGGCGTGAAATCGGGTAGCGTGCTGCGCGCATTCGGCAGCTTCGCGGTGACGCTCGCCGGATTGATCGTGCTGGTGCTGCTGGTCGAAGCCGGCATGTTCGGCTCCGGCAAGACCGGTGTGCTGCTGTTGCCGGTGATCGGCGCATTGCTGGCCATCGCGGTGCTGCCCAAGCGCTATCGCGCGGTGCTGGCCGAGCGTGACACGTGGGCGATCATGCTGGTGTACAGCATTACGTTCGGCGGTTTCGTCGGCATGTCCTCATATGTTTCGCTGCTGTTGACCAACCTCTATCAGCTCTCGAAGATCGACGCGGGTCTCTTCATGGCATTGCTCGCCGCGACCGGCGCAATGGTGCGACCGCTCGGCGGCCTGATCGCCGACAAGGTGTCCGGCGTGCGCGCGCTGACCTTCCTGCTCGCTATCATCTCGTTGTGCGACTTCGTGTTCGCCGCTGCCATGCCTTCGATGGCGGGCGGCATCACACTGCTGTTGTGCCTGTATGTGGCCTTTGGCCTCGGCAACGGTGCGACCTTCCAGCTGGTGCCGCATCGCTGGGCCGGCCGTACGGGTCTGATGTCGGGCATTGTCGGCGCGGCAGGCGGCATCGGCGGATTCTATCTGCCGGTCGTCATGGGTATCGCCAAGGAAAGCACGGGCAGCTATCAGATGGGCTTTGCGACGTTCGGCGCGCTGGCGGCATGCGCGTTCCTTGCGATCGTCGCGCTGCGCCGTCCGTGGATGGCGTGGTCGATGCACTCCGGTGTGATGCACGCGCACGCAACGGAGTAACCGGGTCATGCGCTCAACCCGGCCTGCGCATCGACGCACAGGCCGGGGGCCGGGGACCGTGTCGCGCGACGGGGCCGATCACAATCATAAGAAGTTGACATGAGCATCACGACAGAACGGGTTCACGCACACACGTCCGACACGGACGTCTCCAGCGAGGTGTTGAGCTCGTTGATCAATCTTGCGGGACGTCAACGGATGCTCTCGCAGCGCATCGTGTTGAAAGCGATGCTGGCGTTCCAGCAGTTCGACGGCGCGCTGGCGATCGCGCGCGACACGTTAAACACCTTTGCCGACAGTCATACGGTGCTGACGCAAGGCCGCGATGGCTTGCCCGGCCTGTTTTCTCCGGCGCTGCGCGAAGCGTTTCACGGCAGCGGGAAAGTGGCCGCGAAGATCGCGGACTTTATCGCGCTGGCTTCGGCTGCGTTAGAGGCGATCGGGCGCGCGTCACCGCGCGCTGACGATGCGCTGAAGGCGTTGGTCGACTCCGTGGATCCGTTGCTGACACAACTGCACGGTGTCACCGCCGTCTACGAGCAGGAAAGCCGGCGCATAGCGCGCTTGCAGAAGAAGGAGCAGCAGCAACTGATCGAGCGGATCAAGGGGATCGCGAAAGAAGCGCACATCGTGTCGTTCAACGGACAGATCGTGGCGAGCCGTGCACAAGTGACCGGCCGCGAGTTCGCCGTGGTGGCCGGCGTAATGACGACGATCACAAAAGAGCTGGAAGCCGTGGTGAACGCATTCGTGAAGAAGACGTCGACGGGGTGAGGTACGCAAAGCGGCGGTATTGCCGTATGCTTGGCGTTTTCTTTGCGTCAGGTAAATGTAATGAGTAACGGGTGGCACGTGGTGTGGGCGACCGCCCAGGCAGAATTTTCCGATCTCGGCAGCGTGGCCGACGTCACCCAGGTGCTGATGCGCCTCGGGCTCGCATTGATACTCGGCGGCATATTGGGTTTCGAGCGTGAGTTGTCGCGGCGCGATGCCGGCATGCGTACGCATATGATGGTGGCGGTGGGCGCGGCCTTGTTCGTGGTCGTGCCGTTGCAGGCCGGATTTTCGCAGGACAACATGAGCCGGGTGTTGCAAGGACTCGTGTCGGGTATCGGCTTTCTGGGCGCGGGCGCCATCATCAAGCTCAGCGCCGAGCGCGAAGTGCGCGGCCTGACGACGGCGGCGAGCCTGTGGCTGAGCGCGGGTGTTGGCGTGGCGTCTGGGCTCGGGCGCGAAGCCACGGCGATTCTCAGCGTGGCCATCGCGCTCGCCATTCTGTCGAGTGCGCGGCTGTTCAAGGGCCGCGAGCAGGAGGAGAAGTAGATCTGAGAGGGGGGGGCGATCCTACGACGATGCGGACGCGAAGCCCCCACTGCTTTAAAACTTATGCCGCAGCGCGACCCGAACAGCGACCTGCGTACTCGTCGACGAAGGCGCCTGCACGCCAGGAATGAACGCGTTGTCGAGAATCGAGTGAGTCGAATCGCCCGCCACCTTCTGGTACTCGCCCTGCACATAAACGTCGGTGCGCGTCGACAGGTTGTAATCCGCCATCAACCCCACCGAGTGGATCTTCGGCTTCACACTGCCTGACGACGCGTCGTAGTTCTCCATCGTGTACACATACTGGGCGCCGACAAAGAACGCCGGCGTGAACTGGTATTTGCCGTTCACCTCGAAGTTCTGATACTTCAGCGTATTCAACGTCACGCCCGGCGCGGCCAGCGGAATGCCGATATAGCCGTTGCCGGTCGGATTCTTGTAGTTCGAGTTGGTGTACGCAAAACCTGCCGTCGCCGAGCCGAACGTGTAGTTGATGCCGCCGCCGAACACCCGCATGCGTCCGGCGATAAAGCTCGCGTCGTTGGCGGTGATCGCGCCGGTGGAGCCCACGCCCGGATTGTCCGCCTGCATGTAGGCAGCGGCCACCAGCAGGCCGCCGTTCGCGTACTGGCCGCCGAAGCTGTACGCGCGGTTGTTCGCAAAGCTGGTGTCATTGCTGAAGCTGTACACGCCGCCGAACTGGAAGCCCGCGATCTCCGGGCTCGCATACTTCACGCTATTGCCGAGACGGAACGAGTTGTCCGTGTTGTCGTTGTCGTAGGGATGCGCGAAGAGGTAGCCGGCCCAGTTGCCGTTGGCGGTGGTCTGAGCGAGGTAATCGACCACGGAATCGTACTGGCGCCCCAGCGTGACCGTGCCGAAGCGGCTGTCGCTCAACCCCACGTAGGCCTGCCGGCCAAACATGCGGCCACCCTGGCCGAGCCGCCCGGAGCTTACGTCGAAGCCATTTTCCAGTTGAAACACGGCCTTCATGCCGCCGCCCAGATCTTCCGCACCCTTCATGCCCCAGCGGCTGCCTTGCGCGTAGCCGCTCGCCATTTCCCAAACCGCGCCGTGTCCGGCGTTGTTGGTGTAGTCGATGCCTTCGTCGAGTACGCCGTACAGCGTCACGCTGCTTTGGGCGAAGGCCGAGGACGCGGCCAGTGAGGTGAGTGACGTGAGCGCCATGAATGCGGCGGTCGCGATGCGGTTCTTTTTCATCTTGAGCTCCAGACGTTGGTAGTGAGCGGGCCGAATGCCTTCGACGCCCGCTGCTTTTTGGCAAAGCCCGGATTCTGCAAGTTGGGAGGCCGATCGCGAATGAGGCACATCCCTGGATAAACGTGATTTTTTAGAATGTTTGTCCCGCAAATTATTCGCTTGTGGCCAGCGGTGACGCAGAGAAAAATTCCGTCCATGCACCTTTGGCAGACAAGCCATAGCCGAGGGCGATGCGTTTTTCGCACCAATGCTTTTCAGGAGACGACCATGCGACTCGATCGGAATTTTGCTAACGGCCGGTTCAACGAACCCGCGACAGGAACCGCTGGCAGCGAGCTCATCGCCGTCTACAATCCGGCCACGGAGGCCGTCATTGCCCACGTGACGGGCGCCACCGAAGCTGAAGCCATCGCCGCTGTCGAGGCCGCCGCGGTCGCGCAAAAAGGCTGGCGCAAGCTGCCTTCGACCGAGCGCGCGGCTTACCTGCACAAACTCGCCGATGCGCTGACCGAATGCGCGCCGGCCATCGGCGCGGCGCTCGCGCTGGAGTCGGGCAAGAGCGTGGCCGACGCCACCAACGAGGCGATCTACGCCGGCCAGATCACCCGCTATCACGCGGAGTGGGCGCGCCGCATCGAAGGAGAAGTGATTCCGAGCGATGCGCCCGACGAAAACCTCGTGCTGCATCGCGAGCCGATCGGCGTGGTGGCGTGTCTGATTCCGTTCAACTATCCCGTCTACACGTTCATGCGCAAAGTGGCGCCGGCGCTGATCGCCGGCAACACGGTCGTAGTGCGCCCGAGCAACAACACGCCGACTTCCGCATTCGAAATCGCCAAAGCGGTCGAGAAGGCCGGTATGCCCGCGGGCGTGGTGAACATTCTCGCGATGAATCATGCGACCGCAGAAGCGCTCTGCACGCATCCCAAGGTCGGCATGATCACGCTGACGGGCAGCGTCGGCGCGGGCCGCAAGGTACTCGACTACTGCAAGGCGAATATCGCCAAGCCATCGCTGGAACTGGGCGGCAAGACGCCCGCGATTATCGAGGCCGATGCCGATCTGGAGAAAGCCGCGCGCGACCTGGTCGCTTCCAAGACCACGCACTGCGGTCAGTTGTGCACGGCGATCGAACGGGTCTACGTGCAGGAAAGCGTGCATGACCGGTTCGTCGCGCTGCTGAAAAAGCATATGAGCGCGGTGGAAAGCGGCGATCGCAGCGAACAGCCCTCGCTGATGGGGCCGCTCGTCAACGAAGCGTCACGCCAGTCGATTCACGCGATGGTGGAACGTGCGGTCGCGGCAGGCGCGAAGCTCGAAACCGGCGGCAAGCTGCCGCAAGGAAAAGGCTTCTTCTACCCGGCCACGTTACTGTCGAACTGCCGCCAGGACATGGAAATCATCCAGGAAGAAACGTTCGGTCCGATCATGCCGGTCGTCAAATACCGCACGCTGGACGAAGCGCTTGAGATGGCCAACGACCATCAATTCGGTTTGTCGTCGGTGCTGTATACGGAGAACTATCGCGGTGCGATGAAGATCGCCAACGGCATCGAGGCAGGCGAGCTGTATGTGAACCGTACGCCGGCCGATCCGTATCAGGGCTTTCACGCCGGCTGGAAACGTTCGGGCCTCGGCGGCGACGACGGCAAGCACGGCATGCTCGAATTCACCCAAACCCGTCTCGTGGTCATGAAGTACTGAAGCTGAACCGGCACGCACCGCACGTCGAACCCACGGCGCGTGTCTGCCTTGCAACCCAAAGAAGCGCAGCAAACCGCTGCCAGTCCATAACAAAACATATTGGAGACCCGGCGGGCCGGTGGGCCGGTGCTGTGTCTCTGAGGAGCGCTCACGTGTCATCCCAACCCGTTCGAACCAACGCATCGCTCGCTTTAGGCGACGAGCAGGCCGCACTGCAAGACAGCAAGACGCAGCGCTATATCCAGCTGATGTTGCTGGTGATCGCAGCCGGCGCGATCTACCCGATTCTGTATCTGCGGCAGGTGTATCAGCCGACCATGCTCGAAGTGTTCCACATCACCGATAGCCAACTCGGATATCTGTATTCGTCGCTGGGCACGATTTTTCTGGTGAGTTATCTGCCGAGCGGCTGGCTCGCGGACCGCATCGCGACGCGTCTGCTGATCTGTTTTTCGCTGATCGCCACCGGCGCGCTCGGGCTGTGGTATTCGACCGCGCCGTCGTTTCCCATGCTGATGATGATCTTCGGCGGCTGGGGTTTGTCGACCGGCCTGACGTTCTGGGCCGCCGTCATCAAACGCGTGACGATGATCGCCGGCACGCATGAGCAGGGTCGTTTCTTCGGCTTGCTCGACGGCGGACGCGGCCTGATCGAAGCCATGCTCGCGACAATCGCGATCACGCTGTTCGCATGGATGACGCAAACCAAAGGTGCACCGGTCGCGGCCGGTTTTAAGCTGGTGGTGTACATGTACGCGTTTCTGTGCATTGCGCTCGGCGTCGTGCTCGCGCTTGTCAAAGACCCGCAAGGCACCGAAGACGCAGCCGCCAATCGCGCCGCGCGTCAACGCAACAACGTGCTGGTCGACCTGAAGACGCTCGCGAAGATTCCCGAACTGTGGCTGGTTGCCGCCATTGTGTTCTGCGGCTATCAGGTGTTCTGGGCCACTTACAGTTTCTCTGCGTATCTGCATGAAGGTGAGATCGGCCTGACGGTCGTGATGGCCGGCACGATCACCACGCTCAAGCTGTGGATGCGGCCGATCGGCGGCATTGGTGGCGGCTTTCTGGGCGACCGCTATTCGAAGGTGTCGGTGCTCGTGATCGCGCTCTTTCTCGCCGCGCTGTCGCTCGTGGGACTGATGGCGGCGCCGCGTATTTCGAGCCACGTGCTGCTGGTTTTCCTGGTGTTGTTCATCGGTATTCTGACTTACGCGATTCGCGGCCTGTACTGGTCGCTGCTGGACCGCTGCAATATTCCGGTCGCCACGATGGGTCTTGCGATCGGCCTGATCTCCGTGCTCGGTTATTCGCCGGACGTGTTCCTGCCGCTCATCAACGGTTATCTGACGCAGACGTTCCCGGGCGTCTTCGGCTACCAGCTCTACTTCGGCTATGTCGCCGCCATGGCGGCGCTCGGCGGCTTTGCCGGGCTCGCGCTGAGAAACATGCTCAATAGAAAAGAGGTTGCGTAAATGAAAGTTGTCTCGCTCGAAACGCATATCGTCGCCGTACCGCCGCCGCACGTGGGCGGCATGTACTGGATCTTTGTCAAGCTCAAGACCGATTGCGGGATTGAAGGCGTCGGCGAAATCTATTCGGCGACGTTCCACCCGAAAGCGATGACTCATATCATCGACGACGTTTTCGGCCGCTATCTGCTCGACAAGGACCCGCACCATATCGAGCGGCTCTGGCGCGAGGCGTATTCGAGCGGTTTCACGCAACGCCCCGATCTGACGATGATGGGCGTGGTCAGCGGCCTGGAAATGGCGTGCTGGGACATTATCGGCAAGGCGGCCGGCAAGCCGGTGTACGAGTTGCTCGGCGGCATGGTGAATCAGCGGCTGCGTTCATACACGTACCTGTATCCGAAGAACAGCCGCGGCGAATACGACTACGACGATCCGGATCTGGCGGCCGAATGCGCGGCTGAAAACGTCAAACGCGGGTTCACAGCGGTGAAGTTCGATCCGGCCGGGCCGTACACGGCGTACTCGGGTCATCAGTTGTCGATGGAAGTGCTGGATCGTTGCGAAACCTTCTGCCGGCGCGTGCGCGAAGCGGTGGGCAGCAAGGCCGACCTGCTGTTCGGCACGCACGGGCAGATGGTGCCTTCGTCGGCGATCCGGCTCGCGAAACGCCTCGAAAAATACGATCCGCTGTGGTTCGAGGAGCCGGTGCCGCCGGGCCAGGAAGGCGCCATGGCGCAGGTCGCGCAACACACCAGCATTCCGATTGCCGCCGGTGAACGCCTTACCACCAAGTACGAATTCTTCAAGTTGCTGGAAGCGGGCGCCGCGTCGATTCTGCAGTTGAATGTGGCTCGTGTGGGCGGCCTGCTCGAAGCGAAGAAAGTCGCGACGCTGGCCGAGGTGTACTACGCGCAGATCGCCCCACATCTGTACAACGGGCCGATTGGCGCGGCGGCCAGCATCCAGCTCGCCACCTGCACACCGAACTTCCTGATTCAGGAAAGCATCGGCACGTGGGACGGTTTTCATGCGGCCGTGCTGAAGAAGCCGATTCAATGGGAAGACGGCTACATCATTCCTTCGCAGGAGCCGGGTCTCGGCGTCGAGCTGAATATGGAGGTCGTCAGGCAGCACACGCCTTACACCGGCGAGCGCCTGCATCTGCAGATGGCGGCGCAGCCGGCCGACGTGAAGGATCTCGCGCCGGCAAAGGGTTGAGCGTGGTTTGATCTGGCGAGTTTCACCAATACGCTTTCAATGGATTGAGCGCCGTCTGGCGATATAGAGCATGAACTACGATTACATTATCGTCGGCGCGGGTTCGGCGGGCTGCATTCTCGCCAATCGCCTGTCGGCGTCGGGCCAATACTCGGTGCTGCTGCTCGAAGCAGGCGGCAAGGACAGCTCGTTCTGGTTCAAGATTCCAGTGGGTTTCACCAAGACGTACTACAACGAAACCTACAACTGGATGTACTACAGCGAGCCGGAAAAGGAACTCGACAACCGGCCGATTTATTGTCCTCGCGGCAAGGTGCAAGGCGGCTCGGGCTCGATCAACGCGATGATCTTCGTGCGCGGCCAGCCGCACGATTTCGACGATTGGGCCGCTGCCGGCAACAGGGGCTGGGCGTTTCGCGACGTGCTGCCGTATTTCCGCAAGCTCGAATCGCATCCGCTCGGCAACACGGAATATCACGGTGCCGACGGCCCGATCCGCATCTCGCCGATGAAAGACGCGGTGCATCCGATCTGCCATGTGTTCCTCAAGGGCTGTGATCAGGCGGGCTACCAGCGCAGCGACGACTTCAACGGCGCGCAATTCGAAGGCGCTGGTATTTACGACGTGAATACGCGCAACGGGCAGCGTTCGTCGAGCAGTTTCGAGTATCTGCATCCGGTGCTCTCACGCAAGAACCTGCGGGTCGAGCGCGACGTGCTGGTAAGCCGCGTTCTATTCGACGGCAACCAACGCGCGATCGGCGTGAGCGTCACGCAGAACGGTGTCGCACGGCAATTCATGGCGACGCGCGAAGTGATCCTGTCCGCGGGCGCGGTCGATTCGCCGAAGCTGCTGCAACTCTCCGGCGTGGGTGACAGCGCGTTACTGGCGAAGCATCGCATCGCAATGGTCAAGGATCTGCCCGCCGTGGGCCAGAACCTGCAAGATCATCTGTGCGTGAGCTTCTACTACCGCTCGAACATGAAGACGCTGAACGACGAGATGCGGCCGTTGCTCGGCAAGCTCAAGCTCGGTCTGCAGTATCTGCTGACGCGCAAGGGACCGCTCGCGATGAGCGTGAACCAGTCGGGCGGCTTCTTCAAGGGCAGCGAACGCGAGGCGCAGCCGAACCTGCAGTTGTACTTCAATCCGCTGTCGTACCGGATTCCGAAGAGCAATAAGGCGAATCTCGAACCTGAACCGTATTCGGGCTTTCTGCTGGCATTCAATCCGTGCCGGCCGACAAGCCGTGGTTCGATCGAGATCGCATCGAATCGCGCCGAGGACGCCGCGAAGATCCGTATCAATGCGCTGAGCACGGAGAAAGACATCAGCGAAGTGATCCAGGGTTGCGAACTGGTGCGCAAGGTGATGGCTTCGCCGGCACTGAAGGCGATTACGGTCGAGGAGATTTCGCCGGGACCGCAGGTGAACACGCGGGAAGGTTTTCTGCAGTACTTCCGCGAGCAATCGGGGTCGATCTACCACCTGTGCGGTTCGTGCGCGATGGGCGACGATCCGCGCACCTCGGTGGTCGATGCGCGGTTGCGCGTGCATGGCCTTGCCGGCCTGCGCGTGGTCGATGCATCGATCTTTCCGAATATCACGTCGGGCAATATCAATGCGCCCACCATGATGGTCGCGGAAAAGGGCGCCGACATGATTCTCGCGGACGCGGCGAGTCAGGCCGCGTACCGTCCCGACGTGGCCGAGCTGGCTGCCGCGGCTTGACGGCGTGATGGGCCCGGCGGTTGTCGGGCAGGCCACCGCACAGTAAGAAACCGCGCCGATGCGATGCCATCGGCGCGGTTTTTATTTCATACGATGTGGCGTGTGTGACGCGTCGCAATGCCGCTCGGTGCTGCAACGCACGCCTCAATCCTCGTCGCTCATAGGCGCCGATTCCGACGCATCGAGCGCGCGTCCGCTCAACCAGATCTCCTGCTGCAGCCAGTCGCGAAACAGCGCGACGTGTGGCAGATCGTCCTGCTCGCTACGGGTGACGAACCAGTACGACTGATGCCCGTCCACATGCACGTTCAGCACCTGCACGAGTTGGCCTTCCGCGAGTTCGCGCGCGATCATGTGACGGTCGGCGATCGTCACGCCGAGTCCGTCGATCGCGGCGCGAATCGCGTGGTCGAGCAGATCGAATTCGTAACCGCCGCGCGTATCGACGTTTTCAATTCCCGCCGCTTTCAACCAATGCTGCCAGGTGAGGTAGCGCTGATCGGCGCTCGCCAGCACGTGCAGCAGCGTGAACTGATTCAGGTCGATCGCCGCACGGCCCGCCGCTCGCGCGAGCAAGGCGGGCGAGCAGACGGCGATATGCCGCTCGTTCATCAATAGCCGGCTATCCACGCCTTCCCACTCGCCATTGCCAAAGCGGATCGCGCAGTCGAGCACGCCGGATTCCGCGAGGTTATCGTCGACGCGCGTCGACAGACTCAGTTCGAGCTGCGGATGCGCGTCACGCAAGCGGCCGAGACGCGGCATCAGCCAGCGGCTCGTGAAGGTGGGCGGCGCATTGATACGCAGACGGTTGCGGTGAGTTTTCTCCTGCAGCCCGCGAACCGTGAGTTCGATCCGGTCGAACGATTGCTGCAACGCCTGCAGAAGAATCCGGCCGGCGGCGGAGAGTTCCAGATGATGGTGATGACGCTGCAACAGCGTCTCGCCCAGTTGTGCCTCGAGTTGCCGGACCTGGCGGCTGACCGCGCTTTGCGTGACGTTGAGCAGTTCCGCGGCGCGGGTAAAGCTGCCCGTGCGGCCGGCCACTTCGAAGGCTTTGAGCGCATTCAGCGCGGGCATTTTGCGTTTCAAGATGTTCGACCGGGAGGTGAGGCGCGGTAGCGCGATGTCCCGGTATTTTACTGGTTTGCCTGCGCGGCGCCTGCCTGACAAGCGGCGCGCAGGCGGCCCGTCATCAATAAGCAATACAGACCGACTTGCTCTCCGTATAGGTGTCGATGATCGCCTTGCCGTGTTCGCGGCCGATGCCGGACGCCTTGAAGCCGCCGAACGGCATGGCCGGATCGACCATGTTGTGCGTGTTGACCCAGACGGTTCCGGCCTCGATGCCATCCACCAGCCGCAACGCCTTGTCGAGCTGGTTGGTCCAGACGCTCGCGCCGAGTCCGTACTCGGAGGCGTTCGCCTCAATCAGCACTTCATCGATGTCGTCGTAGGGCATGGCCACCAGCACCGGTCCGAACACCTCTTCCTTGACGACGGAAAGCGGCTTGCGGGTGCGATTGGCGATCACCGTCGGCCGCACGAAGTAGCCGTCGCTCTCCACGCGCGCATCGCGCGACACGATCTCTCCGCCTTCGTCCTTGCCTTGCGCGATCATGCCGGCAACCTTGTCGCGGTGCCGCGCGGAAACCATTGGGCCCATCTGCGTCGCGGCATCGAAACCGGAGCCGAGTGTGATGCCGTCGGCAACGGCTGCGATGCCTTGCACGACTTCGTCATAAATCGAACGTGCGACGTACAGGCGCGAGCCTGCCGTGCAAACCTGCCCATGGTTGAAAAAGATCGCGCTGGCCGCGCCTTCGATAGCCTTGCGCGGGTCGCAGTCGTCGAGCACGATTACCGGGCTCTTGCCGCCCAATTCGAGCGACGCGCGCTTCAGATCGTCGGCGCATTGCCGGCCGATGATGCGCCCGACCTCGGTCGATCCGGTGAACGTGACCTTGTTCACCAGCGGATGCCGGACGAGCGCCGCGCCGGTGGTTTCGCCTCGGCCGGTGACCACGTTGAATACGCCGGCAGGGAAGCCCGCTTCATACGCCAGTTCAGCGAGCCGGATGGCGGTCAACGGCGTTTCTTCTGCCGGTTTGAGCACTACCGTGCAACCGCAGGCCAGCGCCGGGGCGATTTTCCATACCGCCATCAGCAGCGGGAAATTCCACGGAACGATTGCTGCGACCACGCCGGCCGGCACGCGCCTCGTCGACGCGTTGTAGCGCGTGCCCGGCGGGAAGGGGATCGACAGATCGAACGTCGTGCCTTCGATCTTGGTCGCCCAGCCGGCCATATAGCGCAACCATTGCACGCTGCCCGCGACTTCCAGCATCTTCGAGAAGCCGATGAGCTTGCCTTGATTCAGCGTTTCCAGCGTGGCGAGTTCGTCGCTATGCCGCTCCATGAGGTCGGCGAGCTTGAGCAGCAATCCTTCGCGCATGGCCGGCGGCATTCTGCGCCACGCGTCGGATTCGAAGGCGGCTTTCGAGGTTCTAGCGGCGTGATCGATATCCGCTTCCGACGCGTCGGGGATCTGCGCGATTGCTTCCGCGGTGGCCGGATTGAAGATCGGGAAGGTTTTGCCCGCAGCGCTGCCGGTCTTTTCGCCGTTGATGAACATGGTATGTGGCAGCGTCACCGCTGGCTTGTGTTCAGTCATGATGTTTTGTCTCCGTTGGGGTAGTGGCCGTTGCGCTAGCCGGAAGGGTTCGTTTGACGCCGGTATGGGTTCGAATGCGGATGGAAGAGGTGCGTTGCACGCCAACGCACTGCTAAAGACGCAGCGCAGATCAGGTTTGCTGCCGCGCCCAACGCATACAGCACGACAAAGCCATCGCCGAAAAAGTAGGGAGTGGTCGACAACGCCGCGCCCAACACCATGCCGACGTGATGCGCGAGGCCGGGACAGCTTGCGCTCGATAAGCTGTTCGAGCGTGCGCGCAAGTTGACGAGCGCTGGAATCGTCAGGCAGTCGAGAGCCAGAAAGAGAGTCGTCGCGAGCGGGGCGAGCGCGGGATTGTCGTTCGCCGCAAGCGTGCCGATCAGCGCCGCCCGCGCGACGTACAACGCGATCAGCATGCGATTGCCGTGTGAACGGTCGGCGATGAATGCGAGCGCGCAGACTGCGGCAAGCAATAGCGCGATTTGCCAGAGCGGCTGCGCGCCGCTTACGCCGCAAATCGCAAAGAGCTGGAAGCGGGCAAGGCTGCCGCTCGACAGTCCCGCCAGCAGGGCGAGCAAAGCCGTTGCGGCTGAAGGTGGCGCCGTGTTGACCGATTCGTGCGTGCGGCGATGCAGGTCGTGACGCTGTTTGACGGAGGGGCCGAGCACGCACAGTCTATAGAACGACATTCCGATGGCCATTGCCATCATCAGCACTGCAATGACAGTGCCGTGCGCCGAACTGTTCAGATACGCCGGCACATGGTTCATCGCGGTAAGCGTCGCGATCAACGTCGTGGCGCTCGCCAGCAGGGTGTGGCGGGCGCACGAGCGTGACATCAGCAGTGGCACGCTCATCATGACCAGCAGCATCAGCGCGCTCATCCACAGCGAAGTAGCGCGCGGACCGATACCGGCCTGCATCAGCAGCGTAGCGCCGCCGCTCGCGAGGCCCACGCACGCCGAACTCGCGCACAGCACGCGCGCGAGGGCGGTGTGCCGCGCACGAGACACGGTCGGATCAGTGCTTGCAGCAACCATGATCCGGGGACTTTCCGTCTTCAACGCTGTTCAGATCACGCTCGGCGGGCAGGTCCATGGTCGGGTTCGCCGGGAAGAAGTTGTTCGGCTTGAGCATGAAGCCCGCGTATTCCACCGGCATCACCGGGAAGTCCTCCGGCTTGCACACGTGTGTGTGGCCGAAGCTGTGCCACAGCACGATGTCTTCGTTCTCGATGTTGCGGTTCGCTTCGATATAGCGCGGCAGTCCGCCACCGCCTGAATGCTGATTCGGGTAATCGCCGCTGGCATAGCGCTCGGCCGGATCGAACGGCGTGACCCATACGTGACGCGTGGCAAAGCCGCCGCGCTGGCGCACCTTGGAACGTTCATCGGCGAGCATCAGCGGCGAGTCGTTCACGACCAGCTTGTAGCCTGGATTCGCGCCGACGGCATTCTTCACGTTCGGGTTGAAGACCTTCCAGTAACGGCCGGTGTTGCCGCTCGCGACACGGGCCGCTTCGCTTTCGGTTTTCAACACGCGCTTCGTCGTGTCGAACACATTGCCGTACGGGTTGGTGTCGCCCATTGGACGAGGCACGAATTCATGTTCGGTCACGGTGTTGTGCTCGCCGTCCACCATCATATGCATGCGGGCATTGAAGAAGTGCTGGTGCGTCGGGCCGCCGAGGTTCTCCGTGATCATGCCGCCCCAAGGATAGGTATCGCCGTCGGCGACCGCCGAAGTCTGCACGATGCCGGTCAGCTTGCATTCGAGCTGGATCGTGCCGTCCTGGTAGAGATACCAGTAGAAGCCGTAGTCGTAGTTGCCGACCGTGGCGAAGAAGGAAATCACGAGACGACGCGAGCGGCGCATTTCGAACACGCCGGTGCGGAATTCATAGTGCTTCCACAGCGTGCCGTAGTCTTCTTCGTGCATGCAGACGGCGTTCCTCATCACGAATGCATTGCCGAAGTCGTCCGCGGACGGAATGTCGAAATAGCGAATCGTGCCGAGGCAATCGCAACCCAGTTCGAGCTGGTTCGCGAGTTTGCCGAGACCGTATTCGCCGGCGTCGAAGGCGCTTTTCCAGTAATGGTTGGTGCTCGGGTCGGAGTAGGGCACGCACATTTCCGTGACGCTCGCACGGTAGATGATCGGTCGCGCGCTCTTGCCGTCGTCCCACGAAAGTTGATGCAGGACGAGTCCTTCACGCGGCGTAAAGCCGACGCGAAAGTTCCAGTTCTGCCAGTTCACGTGCCAGCCGTCGATCGTAAAGCTCGGGCCGTCGGGCTGGTTGATCGAGAGCGGTTTGAGCGTGCTGCGCGGCTCGCCGAGGCTCGGCGTGTCGTAGTTGTGTTTGGCGCGCGGAATCGGAATGATGCGGCCGTCGTCCACGAGTTCGATCACCTTCTTTTCGAGCAGATCGACCACGGCGAGCACGCCTTCAATAGGATGCGCATAGCCGTTATCGGTCAGCGTTTCGCGGTAGTAGCTCACGCAGCGCACGAGACGCCGGCCGTTCTCGTTCTCGCGATCGAAACAGCCCGCCGAGAACGGATCGACCTGAACGCGTTCCAGATCTTTTTCGCTGAGGCCGCGTTTCATCACGGCCACGCGCCATGCTTCGTCGCTCTTGACGATCTGTTCCGCGTTCATGAAGTCGTCGATCATGATCGGCGGCTGGCCGTAAGGCGCCTCGCCGAATGGCATGACGCGGCGCGCGGCGATCTTCTTTTCTCTCAGGTCCACCTCGAATTCGATCGTCGCGCCATTCGTCCGATCGATTGCAAGCACGAAGGCTGTCCGCGAAAAATACTCGCCGGTCTTGAACGCCACGACTTCGGCTTTCGGCGGCTCGCGCAGTTCCACCATCGGAAAACGCGCGTGCGAATCGAGTTTTTCCGCGGCTTTCACGAGATCGCACGCTAGCTGCATTTCTGCGCCGCTCAGCGGATCGAGCGGATGAACGGGGACGTGAGCGGCTTTCGTGGCATTCGTGTTCATAAGATTCCCGTAAGGAGTTGCTGGACCGGACAGCGTGCTCGCGAGGCAAATGGCGCGCGGCAATCGCTGAGTCGATGGCAAATCGTAGGAACCCAATATTATTTTCGCGCTTGCTTATCGCGCCAAATGAACGATAAAGTGCGCCAAGAGGAATGACTCGGGCAACACATCAGCGAAGACTGAGGAGGAGACGCTCAACATGAAAAAAGTCACGCTCAACGGCAGTTTCCCGATGATTCGCGCCGCGGTCATGGGACCGGTTGTGCGCGCTCTCGACGCATCGGGCGCGCAATGCGACGCGCTGCTGGAGGAGTTCGGCATGAGTCGGCGGCTCTTGTCCAATCCGTATGAAATTCTGCCGCTCACGCGTTATGTGGCCGCGTTCGAACGTGCCGCCGAAGTGCTCGGCGAGTCCGCACTCGGCTTGCGCCTCGGCAGCGAATTACAAGTGACGGAACTCGGGCCGGCGGGTCTGGTGTTCTTTTCGTCCCCCACCTTGAACGCGGCGTTGCGCAAGTTTTCGCTCGCGCTCGCGTCGTGGCAGAACACCACGACCTGCGAATTGCTACGCGACGACGAATGGCCGATGTGGACTTATCAGATCGCCAGTCCGCAAATCTGGCCGCGCCGGCAGGATGCGGAATACAGCCTCTCGACCATGTGCCATATGGTCCGGCTGGTGAGGGGAGCAGCGTGGAATCCGGTCGAAGTCCATTTTGAGCACGCAGCGCCCGCGGATCTCAAACCGTATGCGCGGATCTTTCGTGTGCCGGTGCGCTTTCAGCAGCCTTTCAACGGGATGATTCTGCGTCCGCAGGATCTCGACGCACCGCTCAAGAGCGCCGATTCGCAAATGGCGCGCATGATGGAGCGCCACGCGACCGACCTGATTGCACGCGATGCGATGCCCCACAGCATCGTCGAGCAGGTTCGCGATCTGGTTACGCGGCGTCTCGCGCACGAAAAGCTGATCGTTGCCGACATTGCGAAAGATCTCGGTCTCTCGCACCGCTCGTTGCAGCGGCACCTTGCGGAGCAGGGCACGTCCGTGCGGCAGATCCTGCGCGAGGAGCGGCAGCGCAGTGTGGAGGGGCTGCTCGAACGGGAAGAACTCACCAATGCGGCGATCGCCCGCGCAGTCGGTTATGCCGATGCGACCGTCTTGTGGCGCGCCACGCGCAACTGGAAAAAACAATAGCGCCGGACCTCATGGCATTTTCTTTCATTGTGAAAGTATCGTGCAGGCCAGATGTTGCCGCGCGAAAATAGTTCAGGTTCCTAAATATTCACGGCAAGCCGCTGAATTCTGGCTTCCCGGCGCATTGGCGCACATTATCGAAAATTTGGCGCGGTTCGCGAAGTCGCTTTATTTTTTAGCTACCTACCATGCGCTCACACCGAAGCTTCGGACGTCGGTCAACCGGGTGCCTGGATCAGCCGTGCTGGGGTTCAGGACGTGTTCCAGACTAGCCAACACAACAGAGGCAGCGATGAGTGAACCTTATTCTCCGACCCGTGCGGTCGACGCGGAGAACGCCGTGGAATTGAAAGGCAATACGCTGGGCCTGTGGCAGATCGTTTTCCTCGTGATTTCGGCGGCCGCGCCGCTGACCGGCATGCTCGGCGCGGTGCCGCCCGCGATCAGTCTGGGCAACGGCGCGGGCATTCCGGGCGCGTTCGTGGTTGCGGGCGTGGTGCTACTGATCTTCAGCGTCGGCTTTGCTTCGATGAGCCGGCACGTGGTGCGTGCCGGTGCGTTCTATGCATACATCACCGCCGGACTTGGACGGCCGTTGGGCATGGCCGGCGCGCTCGTCGCACTAATGTCGTACACGTTCATCCAGATCGCGCTATACGGGCTGTTCGGATTCTTCTGCACTGTGATTCTCTCGCCGCTGCTGCATACCGGCTTACCCTGGTACGGCTATTCGTTGATCTGCGTAGCCGTGGTGCAATTCACCGGAATACGCGGTATCGATCTGAATAGCCGCCTGCTCGGCGTGCTGATGTGTCTTGAACTGGGCATTCTGCTGCTGCTCGCAATTGCGATCGTCGTGCATGGTGGCGGACCCAACGGCCTAACGCTGGCGCCGTTCACGCCGCAACATGTGTTCAGCGGCCACCTCGGCATTGCGGTGATGTTCGCGTTTGCGTCGTTCATCGGCTTCGAGGCCACCGCGATTTACGGTAAGGAATGCCGCGATCCGAAAGTGACGGTGCCTCGCGCGACGTACGTATCGGTCATGCTGATTCTCGTGTTCTTCGCCTTTGTTACGTGGACGATTGTCTGCGCGTACGGTCTTGCCGATGTGGTCACGGTCGCCACCAAACAGCCCGGCGATTTCTGGTTCATCCAGTCCGGCAAATATCTGGGCGGAGCGGTGACGACGGTGATGAGCTTTCTGCTGCTCAGCAGTATCTTCGCGAGTCTGTTGTCGTTTCATAACACGCTGGTGCGTTATATCCACGCGCTGAGTCTCGAGGGCATCCTGCCGCAAGTGCTTACCCGCGTGCACGAAAAGTACCGTTCGCCGTATAGGGCGAGCTATCTGCAAACGCTGTCCGTTTGCGTGCTGCTCGGGCTTTTCATCGCGGCGGGCAGCGATGCGTTCAACATCGTGTTCAGCTGGAGCTCTGCGCTCGGCACGATCGGCATTGTGATGTTGCAGGCGGTGACGAGTTTTTCGGTGATCGCGTTCTTCCGCAAGACGCGTAAGGACACGCGCGTATGGCACTCGTTAGTCGCACCGCTGGTGGGTGGTTTGGGTCTGCTCTATATCGGCGTGATTCTGGTGCGCAATCTCGACGCGCTCAGCGGCTCCGATAGTCCGATCGTCAAATCCTTTCCGTGGATCGTGTTCACGGTGGCGTGCGTCGGCGTGGTGATCGGTCTCATTCTGCGCAGGAAGCGCCCGGATATCTACGCGCGCTTCGGCCAGTAATCGCGTCGCTCGACTACCACTCTCCTTACTTCCCGGCAGGAAAATCATGGCAGACAATTTCGTCAAGCGCCCGGCGCTTGCGCTGGCCGCGCTCGGCCTTGCGATGGGCGCGCACGCGCAATCTTCGGTGACGCTTTACGGCACCGTCGACGCCGGTGTCGTCTACACGAACAACCAGCAAACGACGCTCGCCGACGGCAGCACCAACGGGCACGCGAACTACCAGCTGGCGGGCGGCAATCTGGTGCCGTCGCGCTGGGGCTTGATGGGCACGGAGGACATTGGCGGCGGGACGAGCGTCAACTTCGCGCTGGAGAACAGCTTTCTGATCGGCAACGGCGCGATGCTGCAATCGAATACGCTGTTCAACCGCAATGCGTGGGTCGGGTTGAACAACGGTACGTATGGGGCGTTGACGTTCGGGCGTCAATACGATCCGTTCTCGGACTATATGGGTGCGTACGCGTCGAGCAACAATTGGGCGACGCTATACGGTTCGCATTTCGGCGACATCGACAATCTGAACGAAGCATTCAACTTCAATAATTCGATCAAGTACATCAGTCCGAGTTTCGGTGGCTTCACGGTGGGTGGCCTGTTCAGTCTGGGCGGCGTGGCGGGTCATTTTTCGCAGAACAAGGGGTGGGCGCTGGCGGCGAATTACGCGCAGGGACCGTTGTCGCTGAGCGCGGGTTATCTGGAGTTGAATCAGCCGTTGCAGGCGGCGTTGGGCGGCACCAGCAGCTATATCGGCGATCTGAGTTGCGCTAACGCGAACGCGTCGTATTGTCTGTTGCAGGATGCGAGCAAGGTGCGCATTCTTGGGGCAGGGGGCTCGTACGCGTTCGGCAAGGCGAGTGTGGCGGTGACTTATACGCACACACGGCTGTCGCAAAGCCAGTACTTCGCGAGTGCCGCGCGACCCGCGGGAGCCGATGTTTCGTTCGATATTGCCGAGTTGAATACGACTTATATGGTTGCGCCGGATTTGCAGCTTGGGCTGGCGTATATCTTCAATGATGCCAAACCGAGCGGCGGGGCTTCTACCCGGGTGCACCAAGTCAATCTTGGCGCGGTGTACAGCCTGTCGAAGCGCACCGCTGTCTATGCCGTGGCGATCGGGCAAAAGTCTTCAGGGGCCGGGTTGGGAGTGGATCCGGCGACCGGAGGGACGGAGAATCTGGCGCAGATTCCCAATATCGTCAATTCGGATACGGATCGGCAGGTTTCGGTGATTTTGGGGCTGCGGCATAACTTTTGATGCACCCCGGCCAAGGCAAAAACCTAAGCTAATCCGCCAGCCTTTTATCAGCCAAAGCATTCTGACAATCGGCGATCACCTGCCTGACGAGCCTGGCCTGAGGGTCCAGCTCGTCCGTATCAAGAATCTCCTCGACCGCGTCTCTAGCCCAATCGGTTTCGACAAACTGTGCGTGCCGCCGCGCAATCTCCACCGCGGTGGCCGACAGTTTCGCGATACTCAGCCAGTCGGCCTCGCGCGCGCGCCGGTCGAGCCATTTGTGGGCCGCCTGCACGTGAAACGCCGCGTCGGGCCAGTCCTCATTCAGGTAATAAGCGCCAAGACTGCCGCATGTGAGCCAGCACAACAGCTCCAAACGGTCTCGTGGACTCAGATGATGGCGTACATCACTCATGGCGACGCTCGCTGCTGTAAATTGCGTTCCGGTGAGGACGGCGAGCCGCCATCCTCCGCTTTGATTGAACAATATCACGCAGAATTCAAGCGCGGCAATTCCTGACGTTCCCTGGCGTGCCGGCGCCACAGCAGGCACGCCAGCCGACTCGCGGGCCTGCTGCGCTAGCGGGTGGCGACGATGAACAGCCGCGGAAACGGCAACAGCACCGTGCCGTCGGCGAGTGCCGGATAAGCCTCGGCGATAGCGTCGCGGTATCGCCGCAGGAAGGCGGCTTGCCCGGCGGCGTCGAGTTCGGCGAGGAAGGGCCGTAGCGCGCTGCCCTTGAACCATTCGACCACCGCGTCCGTGCCGCCCGCAAGCGGGTGGTGGTAGACGGTGCGCCACACGTCGACCCGCGCGCACAGCGGCTCGAGCAACGCGTAGTACCAGCCGGCGTCGTAGCGCAGGGTGCGCTCGAGGCCACTCAGTCTGGCAGCCCACGGGCCGTCCGCAGCGATTTCGCGCAGCAGACGGTGTGCGGGCTCGTCCAGGTTGTCCGGCATCTGCACGGCGAGACTGCCGCCCGGCGCGAGCTTCGCCACGAGCGACGGAAACAGCCGCTCATGATCAGGCACCCATTGCAGCACCGCATTGGCAAGAATCAGGTCATAGGGCCCATGCGCGTCCCACGTGGCAATGTCGCTCACCTCGAACTGGAATTGCGGCAGGCGCTTGCGGGCCGCCTCGATCATGTCCGGCGAGCTGTCCATGCCGCTGACGACGGCGCCCGGCAGACGCGCGGCGAGCGCTTCGGTCGAGTTGCCCGGGCCGCAGCCAATGTCCACCGCGCTCCGTACGTCCGTTGCCGGCACGGCCGCCAGCAGATCCCTGACCGGACGCGTGCGCTCGTTTTCGAACAACACGTATTGCTTTGCTTGCCAATCCTGCTTCGACGTCATCTGTTGCTCCTCGTGTGCATGATGGCCGGACCGGTTGTCGGGGACTCCGTCTGGACCGTGCCCCGAACCGATCCAATCCGTTCATTTTCAGTGGCGCCGAGCGCGGAGTAAAATGAATTTATCATTCCGATTCCTTCATTTTTCTAATGAAAATCGACACGCTCGGTGTCCAGGCATTCGTCGCCATTGCGGATCGCGGCAGCTTCCAGAGCGCCGCCGATTCATTGCACGTCACGCAAACGGCGATTACGCAGCGTCTGCGCAAGCTCGAAACCTACCTCGGCGTCACGCTGATCGAGCGGACCACGCGGTCCATGGCGCTCACCGAAATCGGGCGCAGTTTTTTGCCGCAGGCGCGCCGCCTGCTCGGCGAACTCGCCGACGCGCTGGTGGAAATCCGCGAGACGGGCGAGGCGCGGCGTGGCGATGTCTCGATCGCCTGTGTGCCGACGGTGGGCGTGCAGTATTTGCCGCGCATTCTGCAGGCCTATTCCGCGCGCTACCCGCATAACCGGATCAGGATTCTCGATCACGCTTCGGCCGCGGTGGAGGAGGCCGTGCTGCGCCGGGAGGTGGAATTCGGCATCAATATCGCGCGCGAGGCGCAGCCGGATCTGGTCAGCGTGCCGCTCACGGAGGACCGCTACGTCTTGATCTGCCATGAAGATCATCCGCTCGCGAAGCGGCGCCGCATTGCCTGGCGGCAACTGCAATCCTATCCGCTGATTCTCGCGGGCGAGGTGAGCGGCAACCGCGCGTTACTGGATGTCGCGCTGGAGTCGAGCGAGCTGGCCTTGCGCTCCTTTTACGAGGTCCAGCGCAGTTCGACCGCTGTCGGCCTGGTCGCGCAAGGTGTGGGCGCGGCCGTGGTGCCGGCGCTCGCGCTCCAGAAGGGCGCGTATGCGACGGTGCGCACCGTCGAACTCACGCAACCCGTTGTGTCGCGCACACTCGTCCTCGTGGTGCGCAAGACCGCGCAGTTGTCGCCGGCGGCGCAGGCGCTCTACGACATGATTCTCGAGCAGGCGACGCTCAAAGCGTGAAAGCGTGAAGCCGTGAAGCCGTGAAGCCGTGAAGCCGTGAAAGCGGCGACGGCCAGGAAGCAAGGTCGTCAGGCCGCGTTCCGCCTGCGCGTCTCCACTTCACTTGAGCGTAACCCGTTGGTCGCTCGACGAAAGCGCCACTCACTCGCCTATGCGACGCGATGTCACTCTCACGGAGCCAAGGTATGCGGAACAATCCGTTGCCGCTCGACCGGCTTCGCGGATATTTTCGCGATCCTGATTATCCCGATCTCAGTGATCATGCCGGTCGGCGTTAGTGACGGGCAGTTGGGCGCCCGCTCAATGACTTTCTTATTCAGATTGCTTTGTTTCGGAAAGCCAATCGTCTTTCAATTTCATAAGCGCAAATTGAGTTTTAACCGGCGCAGCATTGTGTTGTGAAGACGATCAGTTGAACATAGCGCCCGCGTCACCACCCACATTGTGAGGATAGAACTGAATGCAAAGTAACAAGAAAATGGCGCTGCGGCTTGGCGCGATTGCGGCTGTGGTATCTCTGAGTGTGTCATCCGCGTTTGCTGTTGTCAGCGAGCCCGCGCCGAATCCGTTTTTTTCGTCGAAGACCTATGCGTTGACTCACGTCGATCCGGCAGCTACCGACGTCGCACCCTATCCTCTAACGCGCGGCACGTTCCACATCGACCCGGCCAAAGAGCCACGCGTGATTCGCGGCCCCGTCAACATCATGACGCTCGAGTCCACATCGAAAGACTTTATGTGGGGAGTGTCGAGCGAAGGTGCGACGTACATCGACGTCTCGAACGGCGGATTCAGGGAAGTCGCGCGCATCACGCCGCCGGGCGTCAAGGTGATCGAGCCTGCAGTGCTCGGCAAGGTGCTGGATCAGCATTTCGCTAACGTCGATCAGGTGAAGGACGCCGTTTTCAACCGGTTGGGCCTCGATCAGACGCGCGTGGGCAATGGCATCTACGGTCTGGTCGACAAGGACAACCGCGTCTACTACAACACCGCGGACGGCCGGATCTTCGTCTATGGCCTGAAGGATCCGCGCAATCCCGCAGCGGGTATCGAGGTGGTCGCGTCGCGCGATCTGAGCAAAGATGTGCTGACGGGCCAGCACGGCTTCTCCGGCAAGGAAGGCATCATGGGTCTGAATCTGACTTATGACGGCAGGCTCGTCGTGCTGGGCAACAACTCGGTCTCCGTGATCAACCGCGATCTGACCGGCCAGGCCCACACCATCCACCTCGACGAGAACGAGTTCGTCAGCAATTCGGTTGCGGTCGACGACAGGAACGGCCTCTATTTCGCCTCCGACAAGAAGATGCACAAGGTCGTCTGGACGGGGACCAAACTCTCCAACGACGCGTCTGACGGCGCGTGGAGTTCGCCATACGACACGGGCGACTGGTTGCCGACCGTCAAGTTCGGCACCGGAACCGGCTCGACGCCGACCTTGATGGGCTTCGGCAAAGATGACGACCGGCTCGTCGTGATAACGGACGGCGCGGATCGCATGAAGCTCGTGGCGTTCTGGCGCGACCAGATTCCCGAGGGCTTCAAGAAACAGTCGGGCACGAAATCGAACCGGATCGCGGGTCAGATTCTCGTGACTGCCGGCTTGCCGTCGAGCACGAAATACATCCAGTCCGAGCAGTCGGTGGTTGTCAACGGATATGGCGCATTCGTGGTCAACAACATTGCCGAGCACGGCGAAAAGGACAAACTGGTCGACGTCCTGTCGCTCGGTCCGATCAACAAGCCGGCGCATGGGGCCGAGCGGATCGACTGGGATCCGGTGAAGCATCAGTGGAAGTCGGCGTGGACCAACGCTTCGGTGGTGTCGATCAGCATGGCGCCGACCATGAGCGGCCCTTCCGGCATTGTGATGACCAATGGCTACTACGAGAAAGACGGCTGGGAGATGGACGGCCTCGACTGGAATACCGGCAAGGTCGTGTATCGCGCGATTTTCGGCAGGTCCAATTGGGGTAACGGCGGCTACGCTCAACCGCAACTGTTCCCGAACGGCGATTTGCTGTTCAACAGCATCGGCGGGCCGATCCGGATTCGGAATCAGTAAGCGGTAGAGGCAGTCAAGACGGTGTACCGGCGCGCGCGATCGGCAGATTGATTGCGCGCGCTCCGTTTTTATGGGCTTTCGATACGCCCACGGCCGCGCACGTGCATCGTTGTTTTCACGCGAAGTCGGTCGAACGCGACAACGCCTCCCACGTTTCAATCTCCGCGTTCAGTGCGGCGAGCTTCGCTTTCACCAGATCGAACGCGTCGTTGCCGAGCAGCAGGTGCACCGGCGGATTCTCCGCTGCGACGATCGTCAACAGTGCTTGAGCCGCTTTGCGCGGATCGCCGGCCTGCTTGCCACTCTTCGCCTCGCGCGCCTCGCGGATCGGGTCGAACAGGGCGTCGTAGTCGGCAATGCTGCGGCCAGCGCGGATCATCGAGCGGCCGGCCCAGTCAGTGCGGAACGACCCGGGCGCGACGGCCGTCACCTTGATGCCAAAGCCTGCCACTTCTTTCGCCAGCGTCTCGGTGATGCCTTCGAGCGCGAATTTGCTACCGCAGTAGTACGCAATGCCGGGCAACGTGATGAAGCCGCCCATCGAGGTGATATTGATGATGTGACCCGAGCGACGCTCACGCATGGCCGGCAAGACGGCCTTGATCATCGCCACCGCGCCGAACACGTTGACGTCGAATTGCCGGCGTATATCGTCGAGCGGCGACTCTTCCAGCGTACCCTCGTGCCCGTAACCCGCGTTGTTGACGAGGACGTCGATCGGGCCGACCGTTTGCGTGATCGTCGCGACGGCGGGCGCGATGGCGTCGAACTCCGTTACGTCGAGCACGATGGCGTGGGCCCGTCCAGCCGCTAGCGCCATGAAGGCGTCGCGCGCGGCCTGATTGCGCACCGTGCCGACGACGATATGACCCGCGTCGAGCGCAGCCTGCGCGAACGCGCGGCCAAAACCGGAACTCACGCCGGTGATCAGAAACGTTTTGCTCATGATGATCCACTCCTTTGTTTATCCGCCGTCACGCGGCGCCTTCGGGCGAAAGCGCACGGCCTCGACGGAAGCCAGCCCAGGACTGCATGGTAGGGGCGGCCAGGTCCGGTGCGAATGCCGGTTCGTCTGCGGTGATTGCCTAATCCTATGAGTCGATGGATTTTCCAGCGCGGCGGTGGCACATTGCCGTCTGGTTATGCATGTTTTGGAAGGGGCTCAAAAGTGACGGCCAAACACCGTAATCCAGGCGCGCGGCAACGCATGGTGGCCTTGCTCGAAAATCTCGCGCCGGTGGAAGGCTACAACCTCACCGTGTTGCCCGACGTGCGCTTTTTGCGTTCGAACCGGCCGCTCAGTCGCACGCCCGTGCTGTACGACCCCGGCGTGGTGATCGTGTGCCAGGGCCGCAAACGGGGCTTTCTCGGCAATACGGTCTACGTGTACGACGCGCAGCACTATCTGGCCGTCTCGGTGCCGGTGCCGTTCTCGATGGAAACCGAAGCGAGCGAGGCGGAGCCTTTGCTCGCGATCTATTTGCGCCTCGACTTCAAGGTGGCGGCCGATCTGATGCTGCAACTCGACGAGCGGAACGCGGGCGTGCGAGCCGAGCCGCTCGGCATGATGTCGACCCCGCTCGATGCGAAGTTGAGCGCTTCAGTGCTGCGTTTCCTGGAAGCGATGAGCGTGCCGCTGGAGGCCGAGCTGCTCGGGCCGGCGCTGGTGCGCGAAATCTATTTCCACGTGCTGACGGGTGAGCAGGGCGGGGCGCTGCGCGCCGCCCTGACCGCGCAAGGACAATTCGCGAGGATCGCCAAGGCCATCCGCAAGATTCACGCGTGTTATGGCGAGCCCCTGGGCGTCGAGCAACTGGCGCTGGAAGCGAACATGAGCGTGCCCACCTTCCACTTTCACTTCAAGGCAGTCACGCGCTCGTCGCCCATGCAATATCTGAAGTCGACGCGGCTTCATCAGGCGCGCCTTCTCATGGTGAGAAACGAGATGACGGCAGCGCTGGCGTGCGCGCAGGTGGGTTATGAAAGCGCTTCGCAGTTCAGCCGCGAATTCAAGCGCCTATTCGGCCGCAGTCCGGTCGAGGAGGCCGACCGGTTGCGCAAGACCTTCGCCATGCCGCCGCCCGCGCCGGGCTCGATCTTTGTCGCTTCGCACTGAGCACAGCTGGCCCGGTGCGCACGACGCAAATCGTGCCTGTCGGCTTCAGCACGCCGCCGATACAGTTTGAACCCATGCTACAGATCCTCGGCAAGACCTCGTCCATCAACGTCCGCAAAGTCCTGTGGACCTGCGCGGAACTCGCGCTTCCATTCGAGCAGGAAGACTGGGGCTCCGGATTTCGCGCGACTAGCGTGCCGGAGTTCCTCGCGCTGAATCCCAACGCGATGGTCCCCGTGATCAAGGACGGCGAGTTCGTGTTGTCGGAGTCGAACTCGATCATCCGTTACCTCGCCGGCCGCTATCAGGGCGAGTCGTTGTATCCCGTCGACCCTCGCGAGCGCGCCCGCTGCGATCAGTGGATCGACTGGCAGGCGAGCGAATTGAACCGCTCGTGGAGCGATGCTTTTCTGGCGCTGGTCAGGCATTCTCCGGCCCACCAGGACCCGCGGCAGATCGAGCTGTCTTGCGAGAACTGGGCGAGGCATATGGCCGTGATCGAAGGTCAACTGGAACAGACTGGCGCGTTCATCGCGGGAGAGACGTTTTCGCTCGCGGACATTCCGATCGCGCTGTCTATCAACCGCTGGCTTGAGACGCCGTTGCAGCACAGCGATTTGCCCGCGGTCGCGGCCTATATGGCGCGTCTTGCCCCGCGCGAAGCTTACCGAACGTATTGCCGCAACGGCACACCGTAACGTCCGCGAGTGACCGCGGCGGGTTTTGCACACGCGCTTGCGGACACCTGCGCCGCTTACAAAAACCATGCACGGTGCTTGCGGATTCCTGCCTGTGCAAGCGCTTCTGCGTGGCACGCCCCGAGTCGCCTACAATGGCCGCTTTTGCGACACCGATTGAAGGTTCCACGATGCGGGTATCGAAAGTTGCGCTGGCGTTACTGACAGCGTGTTTCACTCTGAATGCGAGTGCCGAGATGACGGCCGCCCAGTACAAAAAATGGGCGCACGCCGATAACAACTCGATCTACGCGGCGTACATCACCGGCACGATCAATGCGTTCGGCTGGGCGAATGGAGATCTGGTGGCGAAGAAGCGTCCGGCGCTCTTCTGTCCGCCGCAAAATCTCGCGATCGGCAACCAGAACGTCTATCCGCTGCTCGACGAGTTTTTCAACAATCACCCGAGCATTTCGGACGACTTTCCGATCGGTCTCGCGATTCTCCGTTCGCTGCAGGGCGCGTTTCCCTGCTGAGGCCAAGCGGGACTGCGTGGCACGCGCGGCGCAGGCTGCGGCCGGCGCTTCGCGCGCGCAGCTTTTCGCGTAAGCGTTCTCCACGCCCGGCAGAATCTCCACGATCTCGAAGCAACGGCTCTGGAACGTGCCCAGCCAGCAGGCGTGAACCAAGCGGGGCCACCGTCGGCCCCGCCGTCTGTCAAACCTGAACGAGCTTCGGAATCTGCACGTCCGGATTGACGTCCGCTTCATAATCCACGCCCGCGATTTCGAAGCCGAACAGACGCAGGAAATCCGTCTTGTAGCCGGTGAAATCGGTGAGTTCGTAGATATTGTCGTTGGTCACCTGAGTCCAGAGCGCCTGCACGCGGTCTTGCACTTCAGGATCGAGTTCCTTGTAGTCCGCGCGCAGACGTCCTTCGTCGTCGAGATGCGGCGCCGCGCCGTACAGGCTGTCCTTGTACAGGCCGTAGACCTGTTCGATGCAGCCTTCATGCGTGCCTTTTTCCTTCATGACCTTGAAGAGCAGCGACAGATACAGCGGCATCATCGGGATCGCGGAGCTCGCCTGGGTGACGACCGCCTTGAGCACGGAGACGCGCGCATCGCCGCCTTTGGCCGCCAGCTTCTCGCGAATGCCGAGCACCTTCTGGTCGAGGTCTTTCTTGGCCGCGCCAATCGAGCCGTTCCAGTAGATGTCGTGGGTGATCTTTTCGCCGAGGTAGGTGAACGCGGTGGTCTTCGCGCCGTCCGCGAGCACGCCGGCTTCGAGCAGGGCGTCGATCCACATCTGCCAGTCTTCGCCGCCCATTACCGCGACGGTGTGGTCGATTTCGTCCTGCGTGGCGGGTTCGAGCACGGTTTCCTTGATGACTTCCTTGTCCGTGTCGATGCCGCGCAGATTCACGGCACGGCCGACCGGCTTGAGCGTCGAGCTGAACACTTGGCCGCTTTTCGGATGCGTGCGTTTGGGCGCGGCGAGGCTGTAGACGACCAGATCGACCTGGCCGAGATCGCGCTTGATGACTTCGATGGTGCGCTGCTTGACTTCGTCGGAGAAGGCGTCGCCGTTGATGCTCGTGGCGTACAGGCCTTTCTCCGTGGCGAATTTCTCGAAGGCGGCGGTGTTGTACCAGCCGGCCGTGCCTGCCTTGGTCTCGCTGCCGGCGCGCTCGAAGAACACGCCGAGCGTGTCGGCGTTAGAGCCGAACGCCGCGCTGATGCGGGCGGCGAGGCCGTAGCCCGTGGATGCGCCGATCACGAGCACCTTCTTCGGGCCGTTGGCGATGGGGCCGCGTGCCTTGACGTACTCGATCTGTTCCTTGACGTTGGCCTCGCAGCCGGTCGGATGGGTGGAAACGCAGATGAAGCCACGCACGCGCGGTTTGATGATCATGAAGCACCTCTTGTCGGAATTGGCGACATTATAGTGGGCCTCGATTGATGCGGGCGCACCGCGCGGGGTTGGCCCCTTGCGACGCGCTAGCGCTACAAAAATCGGCCGCCGCCGCGCATCTTGGTAGGATTGCGCCTTTCCAAGCCGACTCGAAGCTAGCGTGAAGCGCCTGATCCCCTCATTTCTGGAGACCCTTGAAAAAGGTCTGACTCTGGCGAACCCCCTGATCGCCCAAGCCCTGTGGCAAGTGCGCCATCCTACCCGGCGCGGCGTGCTGAAGGCTTGCGCGGCGCTGCCGCTGCTGTTCGTGCTGTATGTGCTGATCCTGATCCCGTTCACGCCGGGCATCGGCGACATCCGCAAGGCCAAGGTCGAGCAGCCCGCGCAGATTCTGTCGGCGGACGGCAAGCTGCTGGCGGAATTCAAGCCCTCCAACCGCGAGTGGGTCAAGCTCAAGGACATCTCGCCCAACGTGGTGAATGCGCTGATCGCCACTGAAGATCACCGCTTCTACCAGCATTGGGGCCTCGACTGGCGGCGCACGGCCTCGGCCGCGCTGCACACCTTTTCCGGCGACCGCCAAGGCGGCTCGACCATTACGCAACAGTTGGCCCGCAATCTCTATCCCGACGAAATCGGCCGCGCGCCGACGCTCACACGCAAGCTCAAGGAAGCGATCACGGCGTTCAAGATCGAGGCGCTCTACACCAAGGACGAGATTCTCGAGACCTACCTGAACACGGTGCCGTTCCTCTACAACGCCTACGGCATCGAGATGGCGGCCCGCACCTATTTCGACAAATCGGCCTCCGATCTGACCGTGCTGGAAAGCGCCACGCTCACCGGCATGCTCAAGGGCAATAGCTACTACAACCCGGTGATCAACCCGGAACGCGCGTTGCAGCGCCGCAATACGGTGCTCGGGCAGATGGTCAAGTACGGCAAGCTGACGCCGGCGGCCTATGCCACGCTCAGCCGCCGGCCGTTGCACATCGATTTCGAGCGCCAGACCGAGCCGCCCGGACCCGCGCCGCACTTCGCGCAGCAGTTGCGCAAGTGGCTCGCCTCATGGGCGGATCGCAACGACTACAACATGTACGCCGACGGGCTGGTGGTGCGCACCACCATCGACTCGCGTCTGCAGACCATGGCCACTCAAGCCGTCACCTTGCAGGGCAACCAGTTGCAGGGGATCGCCAACGCGGCGTGGGGCACGCGTTCGGGCTGCTCGAATGGCCGCGATCTGCTGCAGACCTTCCTGCGCGAAACACCCGACTACCGCGCCGCCAAAGACGCGGGACTGAGCGACGACGACGCGCTCAAGCGCGTCTCGTCCGACCGCGAACTGGTCAAGTCGCTCTGCGAGACCAAGACGCGCGTGCAAGCGGACTTTCTGGCGATGGACCCGCGCAACGGCCAGATCAGAGCGTGGGTGGGCAGCCGCGACTTCAGCCAGGATCCGTTCGATCACGTCCAGCAGGCGCGGCGCCAGCCCGGTTCGACCTTCAAGCCGTTCGTCTACGCGGCGGCCTTCGAGGCGGGTGCCAAGCCCACCGACACGTTCGTCGACCAGCCGGTGGAAATCCCGCTGGCGGGCGGCGAAGTCTGGCGTCCGAGCGACGAGGACGAGCCGAGCGAGCGCAAGATCAGCGTGCGCGACGGCCTCGCGTATTCGCGCAACCGGATTACCGCGCAGTTGATGGAGACGGTCGGGCCGAACAAGGTTGCGCGTCTCGCCCGCGCCATGGGCGTGCGCGACAGCGAACTGGACCCGGTGCCGTCGCTCGCGCTCGGCACGAGCCCCGTCACGCTGAAGGAGATGGTCTCGGCCTACGGCACGATCGCCAATCTCGGCGGCTACGTGGAACCGGTGATGGTGACGCGCATCGAGAACCGCAAGGGCGAGGTGCTGGCCGAATTCGCGCCGGTGCCGCCCAAACAGGAGCTCTCCGCCGACGCCGACCGCGTGCTCATCGACGTCATGCGCGATGTGGTGAACCGCGGCACGGGGTCGAGCATTCGCAGCCGCTTTGGCGTGCGCGGCGATGTCGCGGGCAAGACGGGGACGACGCAAGGCAATGCGGACGGCTGGTTCATCCTGATTCATCCGCAACTCGTGGCGGGCGCGTGGGTGGGCTTCAACGACAGCCGCGTGACCTTGCGCAGCGATTATTGGGGGCAAGGGGCACACAGCGCGCTGCCGATCGTCGGCGATTTCTTCCAGCGCGCGCAGCGCTCGAGGCTGGTCGATACGCGCGTCAAGTTCGCGACCGACGAGAAGCCGGGCTGGTTTGCCGAGCGCTCGGGCAGATTGCGCGAGTGGTTCCAGAATCTGTTCGCGGCGTCGCCGGCCAAGCCGGAGGCGCGGGTTGCGCCGCGCAGTACGACACGTCATGCGCCGCCGACGGCGCCTGTGGAGCCGTCGGCGTCCGCTGCGGCCGCGCAGCCGCGTGCGTTGCCGCAACCGCCGCTGCTTCCTACGCCGGGCTCGGCGCCGGTGGCCGCGAGCGGGGCGGTGGATGGTGAAGCGCGCGGGGGTGGCGAGCCGGCCTTGGCGCCGACACCCACGCCGGACGACGTGGTGCCGCCCGATGCCGGCAGTCCGGCCAACGCGCTGCCGGCAACGTCGGCGAGCGGCCGCGGCGCGCCTTGATGTGGAACGGGCCGCGCCTTTCACGGCGTGGCCCGTTTCGTACCAGCCGCGGCGGAAATAAACGCGCCTAGGACCGCGCCGCCTTCGCGCCGTCCGCGATGTCAGGATTCGAAAAACCGGACGACGCTTCGAGCGAAGCGTCGTGATGCAGCAGCAGAACGGCCGCTACCCCGACGAGTCCCGCGCCCGACAGACACAACAGACCCGCGCCGAAGCCGCCGGTGCTGTCCTTGATCCAGCCCATCGCGTAGGGTCCGAAAAAGCCCGCCAGATTGCCAAGCGAGTTGACCGCGGCGATGCCGCCGGCCGCCGCCGCACCCGACAGGAATGCCGCCGGCAGGGTCCAGATCACCGGCAGGCAGCCGAAGATGCCGAACCCGGCGATCGACAGCGCGATCATCTTCTGCACCGGATTGTCGAGCCCGGCAGCCGCGGCGATGCCGCCGGCCGCCACCAGCAGTGCGAACGCCACGTGCCGTTTGCGTTCGAGCTTGCGGTCCGAATGCCGTCCCCAGAACACCATGCTGATTACGCCGACGATGTACGGCAGCGACGTCACGAAGCCTGTCTGCAGGTTGGTGAGGCCGAACGATTTGACGATCTGCGGCAGGAAGAAACTCAGCCCGTAGTTGGTTGCGTTCGCACCGAAATAGATCAGTGCGACCGCGAGCACGCGCGGATTGAAGAGCGCTTCTTTCACGCTGAAAGCATGCACGGCTTCGCGATGATCGCGCTCCTGTTTCTGGCGCGCGACCAGCCAGTTGCGTTCGTCTGCGGCGAGCCAGCTCGCGTCGGCGGGCTTGTCGGTCAGGTAGTAGAGCACCGCGAACGCGAGCACCAGCGCGGGCGCCGCCTCGATCAGATAGACCCATTGCCAGCCGGCCAGTCCGGCGAAGCCGTCCATCGACAGCAAGGCGCCGGAAATCGGCCCGCCGATCACCGTGGACAGCGGAATGGCCGCCATGAAGTAGCCGACCACGCGGCCGCGATACGCGGCGGGGAACCACAAGGTGAGCAGGAAGATAATGCCGGGAAAGAAGCCGGCTTCCGCCACGCCCAGCAAAATGCGCAGGCCGTAAAACACGTGCGCGGCCGAAAACCCCGTGTAACGCGCAATATCTGGGATATACGCCATCGCGCCCGCGAGAATGCCCCATGTGAACATGATTCGCGCGATCCAGCGGCGCGCACCGAATTTCTCCAGCAGCAGATTGGACGGCACCTCGAAGAAAAAGTAGGCGATGAAGAAGATCCCAGCGCCGAAACCGAAAGCGCTCGCGGAAAAGCCGAGCGCCTTGTTCATTTGCAACGCAGCAAAGCCGACGTTGACGCGGTCGAGATAGGCTATGAAATAGCAGAGCATCAGGAACGGCACGAGCCGAACCGTTACGCGTTTCATGGTGCGTGCTTCGAGATCCATCGACTGTCTCCTCCGGTTCATGTCCGGTCTGGTTGGAATGGTGTGGTTACAGACTAGACGCTGAGGTGCGATTGCGGAAGTTTTTTGCGCGGCGCGCCGCGCTCAGGTCCACGGAGTGTGGACCTTATCGAGGTTGCGATCGAGCTGACCGGCCGCGTTGATCAGCGTTAGATGGGTCAGGGCCTGCGGAAAGGTGCCGAGCGCGCTCACACGGGAACCGACAGCAACGAATGTGCCGACACCGTTCGCGTTGGATGGACGGCGAGAAATAACGCGGCCAACCGTTGGCGCGTGCGACGGACCTGCGTCAATAAAACGCGTGGCGGGCGGTCGAATTGATGTCGTGTTAGAGCCGAGTGGACTCGCTGTGTGCGATTGTTTAGGCGCAAGCAACAGTGTTTTCAGATGGCGAGGCTGATCTCTTGCGCGCGATTACGGATAATTCGATATCGACTAATCCGTAATGAAGTGCAGGTGACACATGTTCAACTCAGTCTCGGACCGCACGCCCGGGCGGGCGGCGGCATTCGGCGCGCTCAACGAGCGATACCCGCTGTCGGGACGCGCGCGCGCCCTTGTCGTGGCCATCGCCGCGTGCGCGAGTCTGATGGGATGCGCCACGTCCAGCGACGTGGTGGCCACCAGCAAGCCCAACACCTATACAGTCGCGGCAAGCGCTACCGGTGGACGCATGGCGTGGGCGCGCGCGCACGAACAGGCCATGAACCAGGCGCGCGATTACTGCGAGCGTCGCGGCATGCAAGCGAGCGTGACGACGGAAACCGTCAGCGGCGTGCAAGTGCTGACGGAGCATGGGTCGTCCATGAATTTCGAATGTCATCCCAAGTTTTAGGCGTTCAATCAGCGCCGGCTCGTGGCGTGTAATTATGAGCCACCTTAGCAGTCGATCGTCTGCATCCCTGAGTACACATTCAATCCGAAGAGAGCCTGCGCTGCGCTCAGACCGCCGCCTTGGATATGAGGGAAGCCAGGCGGTATCCGTATTTACTATTGGCCGATCGCCGCCTACGATAGATTGAGGTTTCGGCTCGACTTCCTGCGCGATTTGTCGTCGATAGAAAGAAAATAGTGCGAGGTTGGAAGTCTTCCGTTGTTCCTGTGCGTCTTAGGGCACCAACCATCTTGCGGGAGAGCGCCATGATTCGCGCCGAACGTCGGATCGTGTTCGCGGCCATCGCGGTGTTCGTCGCGCTCGCCGGCATGGCGATGGTCATTCACGGCGTTCTGTTCGACACCCGCAACGACACCGTGTATGGCGGCGTGTTGCTGGTGATTGGGGTCGCGGTGCTGGCGCTGATGCTGACTCCGCGGCCGTCGGATAAGTCGTGAGGTTTCGTGACGCCTGAGAAAGGCATGCGCGGCGTGCAGTCGCGCGGAATTGTCGCGTCATCGCTGTGAGCGCGCGTCGGGGACCTGCCTGCCGGTGTGGTCGACGAGCGCGCTCAGATTGCACACCGGTAAACGGTTCAGTTAACCGGCCTCCCGATCACCTTTCTTCTCTTCTCGCCAGCCAACCCCACGCGTACAGCTGGGCCGCCTAACTGCCGTGCAGCGTATCGATAATCGCCTGCGTGATGGCGCGTCTGTCATACGACGCGCGATGGATCATGCCGACCGTGCGCAATACCGGTGAATTCGAAATCGACAGCACGCGTAGCGACGGATCGTTGTGCCAGTTGCCCCGGTGCAAAAGTGGCAGCACCGTGACGCCGATATTTTCGCGCACCAGCGCCACGATCGTCTCGATCGAATTGAGTTCGAGGTACTCGTTGACCGCGAGGCCTGCCGCCTGCAAGGCATGCTCCACGACGCGCCCGGTGCGCACCCGACGGTCGAAGCGCAGAAAGGGGTGGCTGAGCAGGATGCGCTGCGGATCGGTATCGGTGATTTTGCGGCTGGCTATCAGCATCAGCGGCTCCGTGTAGAGCGTCGTCCACTTCAGCGTGTCGGGCAGCGTGATGTCGGCACGCGCAACGATCGCCGCGATATCGACCTCTCCCGCCTCCACCATCTTGGCCAGTTCGTCGGAGCGCGACGATAGCAGCCGCACATCCAGTTGCGGATGGGCGGCCTTCAGCCGCGCGACGACCAGCGACAGCGCGCCGATCACCGATACCACGGCGCCGATCGTCACAGGTCCGACCATCGAATCCGTCGGCGTTCCCTCGAGCTCGGTCAGCAGATCGAAAATCTGCTCGACTTTCGGCCAGATCTCTTGCCCGTGCCGGTTCAATGCGATCTGCCGCCCGCTGCGATCGAACAGCTGGCGGCCGAGTGCCTGCTCGAGCGCGCGCATCTGCAAGCTCACCGCCGCCTGCGTCAGCGCGACGCTCTCGGCCGCGGCGGCGAATGATCCGGTTCGTGCGACGGCCCGGAAGGTTCTCAACATGCGCAGCGTTGGCATTGCCCATCCACAAGAAAAATTTAAGTGTGACCAAGAAATATTAATATTTTCCAACGTAAAGCGCACCAGATAATCGTCCCGGAACGACGCATTGAACAGGACCATTAGTCCGATATGGAGCTTTCAAGCATGCCCGATGCCGACCGTCGACCGGTCCTGGAGGTCCGCGGCTTCTCGTTGAAGTTCTCGCGCGCGGCCGAGGTGCCGAACCTCGTGCACGACGTGTCGTTTTCAGTCGGCCCTGGCGAGACGCTTTGCATCGTCGGTGAATCGGGCTGCGGCAAGAGTGTGACGTCGCTCGCGCTGATGGGTCTGCTCGCAAGCCCGCCTGCGCACCGCGTCGGCGGCACCGCGCACTTCGAAGGCCGGGACCTGTTCTCACTGTCCGAGCGCGAACTGGCCGATATTCGCGGCAACCGGCTGTCGATGATCTTCCAGGAGCCGATGACGTCGCTGAACCCGGCGTTCACCGTCGGCGAGCAGATCGGCGAAAGCATCCGGCGGCATCGCCATGTCGAGCGCGGCCAGGCGCGCGCGCAAGCGCTCGAGATGTTGCGGCTCGTGCGGATCCCGGCGCCGGAAACGAGGCTGGACGCGTACCCGCATCAGCTTTCCGGCGGCATGCGCCAACGCGTGATGATCGCGATGGCGCTCGCGAATCGCCCGCGCCTGTTGATCGCCGACGAGCCGACCACCGCGCTGGACGTGACGATCCAGGCGCAGGTGCTGTCACTCGTGAAGAATCTGCAAGCCGAGACCGGCACCGCGATGGTGTTGATCACGCATGACCTCGGCGTCGTCGCGGAAGTCGCCGACCATGTCGCGGTGATGTACGCGGGGTGCATCGTCGAATACGGCACCGTCGCCGATCTGTTCGACGACCCGCAACATCCCTACACGATCGGACTAATGGGCGCGATTCCGTCGGTCGGCAAGCGTGAAGGCGCGCTCGCGACGATCCGCGGTTCCGTGCCGTCGCCCGAGATGATGCCGCATGGCTGCCGCTTCGCGCCGCGCTGTCCGTTCGCGGAGCAACGCTGCATCGACGCCGCGCCGCCCGACAAGGTGATCGACGGTGTGCATGGCGTCGCCTGCTGGCTAGCGCCGGTCGAACAGGTCGCCGCGCCGCTATCACGCAAGGAATTCGCATGACGAGGTTGACTCCAGCAACGCCGCATGCGGACCCGGCCTCGAGTTCGCCGTCGCCGATCATCGAGGCGCGCGCACTGACGAAGCATTTTGGCGGTGCGCGGCATCTCTTCACGCGCACGCCCACTGTCTATGCGGTCAACGACGTGTCGTTCGCGGTCAACGCCGGCGAGACGTTCGCGATCGTCGGCGAATCCGGCTGTGGCAAGTCCACGCTGGGCCGACTCCTGCTCCGTCTGATCGACTCGACAGACGGCCGCGTGTTCTATCAAGGCGTGGACATCACACACCAGCAAGGCGCGCCGCTGCGGCGGCTGCGTCGCGAAATGCAGATCATCTTTCAGGATCCGTTCGCCTCGCTGAATCCGGGCATGACGATCGGTCAGATCGTCGGCGAGCCGATCGCGCTGCACGGGCTCGCGCGCAACGGCGTCGAGCACCGCGAGCGCGTCGCGCAACTGCTGCGCACGGTTGGCCTGCAACCGGCCTACGCGGACCGTTACCCGCACGAATTCTCGGGCGGCCAGCGACAACGGATCGGCATTGCCCGCGCTTTGGCCGGCGAGCCGAAGCTGATCGTCGGCGATGAGCCGGTGTCGGCGCTCGACGTCTCGGTGCAGGCGCAGGTGATCAATCTGCTCGAAACACTGAAACAGAATCTCGGCCTCACGCTGATCATGGTTGCGCATGACCTCGCGGTGATCCGCCATATGAGCGATCGGGTCGCCGTGATGTATCTGGGCGAGATTGTCGAGCTAGCCGATGTCGATGCCCTGTTCGACGCGCCGCTGCATCCGTACACGCAAGCGCTGCTGCGCGCGATTCCGGCGAGCAGCCCGCACGAGCGGCGCGCGAAGCCAGCGTTGTCTGGTGATCTGCCGAGTCCGACTGCGCCGCCGTCCGGTTGCCGTTTTCATACGCGCTGTCCGCACGCGAAGCCGCACTGCGCGCAAGTGCGGCCGGTCAGCGAGCGGCTCGAAGACGGACGGCAGGTGGCGTGCCATTTCTGGCGCGAGATCCAGAACACCGGCGGCGGCGCGCCGCTGCTCACGAGCGTCAGCCCGAAATTGGCCGAGCGGCTCGCGATCTACCGCGACCGTCAGGCAACGCTGGCCGCCGCCGGCGGCGATTGAGCCACTGGCCGAGATGAAGATCGAGTGAAGCATCAAGTTGCCGACGCACCGATGCCGTTTAGCGCACCATTTTTTGAATTAGAAGAGAAAGGGAAGTCCTCATGCGAAGAATGTTGATTGCCGCGGCGCTCGCGCTCGGCGCCACTGCCGCGATGGCCCAGACCAGCCAGACGATCCGGATCGGCCTGCAGGACGACATCGGTTCGCTCGACCCCGCGCGCAGTGTGCAGCTCGTCGACCGGATCGTGTTTGCGTCGCTGTGCAACTCGCTGGTGGATATCACGCCGGACCTGAAGATCGTGCCGATGCTGGCGACGTCGTGGACGACGAGCGCCGACGGCAAGACGCTGACGTTCAAGCTGCGTCAAGGAGTCAAGTTCCAGGATGACGAGCCGTTCAACGCGGCCGCCGTCAAGGCGAACCTGGACCGCGACCGCACGCTGCCGACGAGCAACCGGAAGAGCGAACTGGCGTCGGTCGATCACGTCGATGTAATCGACGACTACACGGTCGCGATCGCGTTGAAACAGCCGGACGCGGCCCTGCTCGCGACGCTGACCGACCGCGCCGGCATGATGCTCGCGCCGAAGACGCTGGCCGATCCGGCCGGCGTTGCCGCGCATCCGGTGTGTTCGGGCCCGTACAAGTTCGTCCAGCGCGTGCAGAACGATCGAGTCGTGCTCGAAAAATTCCCCGGCTACTGGGACGCCGATAAATACCCGGTCCAGCGCGTGATCTTCCTGCCCATTCCGGACAGCACAGTGCGGCTCGCCAATCTGCGCTCGGGTTCGCTCGACATGCTCGAACGCCTTGCGCCGTCCGATGTCGCGTCGGTCAAGAGCGACGCAAGCGGCAAGTTCGCGCCGGTCAGCGGGTTCGGCTATTACTACGTGACGTTCAATATCGGTAACGGCAAGCGCAGCAACGCGCTGTTGAAAGACAAGCGGGTGCGGCAGGCGTTCGACCTCGCGATCGACCGTGATGCGATCAACCAGGTGATCGGGGCCGGCATCTTCACGCCGGCGAATCAGGCGATCCCGAAGTCGAGCCCGTACTACAACGCGTCGCTGCCAATGCCGCATCGCGACGTCGCGAAAGCGAAGGCGCTACTGAAAGCGGCGGGCCACGAGCATGTCGACATCGAGTTCACTTATCCGAACAACACGGTGTCGAGCCAGATCGTGCAGATGATGCAGGCGATGGTCGGCGAAGCCGGCTTCAACCTGAAGCTGCGGCCGACCGACTACGCGACGGAGCTCAATGCCGCCCATAGCGGCGACTTCGAGGCGATGTACCTCGGCTGGTCGGGCCGCGTCGACCCCGACGGCAACCTGCATCAGTTCAATACGTGCGCCGGCAACCTCAATTACGCGCATTACTGCAACCCTGACGTCGACCGGTATCTCGACGCCGCGCGCGTGAAACTGACCGCGGCGGACCGCAAAACGGATTACGACGCGGCGTCGAAGCTGCTCGCCGAGGACGATCCGATCGTCTATGTCTATAGCCAGCCCTGGCCGTTCGAGCTGTCGAAGAAGGTGCAAGGCTTCACGCCCTATCCGGACGGCCTGATCCGCCTGCGCGGCGTTAGCATCAAAGGCTGACCGATCATGCTGCGGATCATCGCCAATCGCATGCTGGTCGCCATTCCAACGCTGATTCTCGTGTCGATGCTGATCTTCGGCCTGCAGAAGCTGCTGCCCGGCGATCCGGTGACGGCGATGGCCGGGGAAGATCAGGATCCACAGCTGATCGCGTCGCTGCGCGTCAAGTACCATCTCGACGAGCCGGTGCCGACGCAATACGTTCTATGGGTTCGCGACGTCGTGCACGGCGATCTCGGCGCGTCGCTGCGAACCGACGTGCCGGTCACTTCGCTGATCGCGCAGAAGTTGCCGGTCACGCTGCAACTCGCGGCGATGGCGATGATCTTCGCGATCGGTATCGGTATTCCGGCCGGCGTCATTTCCGCTGCAAGCCGCGGTGGAGCGCTCGATTACGGCGCGAACATTTTCGCGCTGTCTGGCATGTCGATCCCGAACTTCTGGCTCGGGATCATGATGATCTTCATCGTATCGGTGCGCTGGCATCTGCTGCCGTCGTCCGGCTACGTGTCGCCGACCGAGGACTTCTGGCTGAGCATCAAGACGATGCTGATGCCCGCGCTGGTGCTCGGCGCGTCGCTCGGCGCGCAGTTGATGCGCCACACGCGCAGCGCGATGCTGAGCGTGCTGCGCACCGACTATATTCGGACCGCGCGCGCCAAAGGGCTGCTGCGCGGCACCGTGGTCGTCAAGCACGCTCTTCGCAACGCGCTGATTCCGATCGTCACCGTGCTCGCGCTGCTGTTCGGCGAACTGCTGGCGGGCGCGGTGCTGACCGAGCAGGTTTTCACGATCCCCGGCTTCGGCAAGCTTATCGTCGATGCCGTGTTCAATCGCGACTACGCGGTCGTGCAGGGCGTCGTGCTCGTCACCGCATTGTGCTTTATCGTCGTGAACCTGTGCGCCGACGTTCTGTACGTCCTCCTCAATCCCCGACTTAGGCGCGGCTGATGGCTACTCCCACAACCCCCGCTCACGCGCGCGCCGCATCGCAGGCGACCGTCTTGCCGCGCCGCAAGCGCCGCGGAATCGCGAAATTCATGCGCAATCGCGCTGCCGTTCTTGGCGCGGCGCTCGTGCTGCTCATCGTCCTGATGGCGCTTTTCGCACCCTGGCTGTCACATTACGACCCGGTGCAGGCGAGCTTCATGACCGTGCGTCAGGCGCCTTCGGCCGCGCATTGGTTCGGCACCGACGAACTTGGCCGCGACGTGTTGAGCCGTCTGCTGTGGGGCGCGCGCGCGTCGCTGCTCGCTGGTGTCGTATCGGTTGGCATTGCGGTCTTGATCGGCGTGCCACTCGGTTTGCTGGCCGGTTACTTCGGCAAGCTCGTCGACGGCGTGATCTCGCGAATCGCCGATGCGTTGTTGTCGATTCCATTCCTGATTCTCGCTATCGCGCTCGCCGCGTTTCTCGGACCAAGCCTGACCAACGCGATGGCCGCGATCGGCATCTCCGCGATGCCGCGCTTCGTCCGCTTGACGCGCGGCCAGGCGATCGCCGTGAAAGCCGAGGAATACGTCGAAGGCGCGCGCGCAATCGGTCTCGGCCATGCACGGATCATCATGCGATACATTCTGCCGAACGTGCTGCCGCCGATCATCGTGCAGGCAAGCCTGACGATCGCGACCGCGATCATCGCCGAAGCGAGCCTGTCGTTCCTCGGGCTCGGCCAACTGCCGCCGGCGCCGTCGTGGGGTTCAATGCTCAACACCGCGAAGGACTTCGTCAGTCAGGCGCCGTGGATGTCGATTTTCCCGGGCATCGCGATCTTTCTGGCTGTGCTCGGTTTCAACCTGCTCGGCGACGGTCTGCGCGATGCGCTCGATCCGCGCGAGTCTTAACCGGATTCCATGACCGCTTCGCTGGGCGGCGGCTCCCTCATCACTTTCGTTTGAGTTCGCAATGACACGTTTCAATTGGCAAAACCCGTATCCCACCCCCCGTTTGCCCGTCTTCGCGCGCAACATTGTTTCGACGTCCCATCCGCTTGCGGCGCAAGCCGGCCTGCGGATGTTGTGGAAAGGCGGTAACGCCGTCGATGCGGCTATCGCGGCGGCGGCCGCCATCACGGTGGTCGAGCCGGTCTCGTGCGGTCTCGGCAGCGACGCGTTCGCGCTGGTGTGGGACGGCGCGAAGCTGCATGGGCTGAACGCGTCGGGCGTGTCGCCCGCCGCATGGAGTGTCGATTACTTCAAGCGTAAGTACGGTGAGGAAAACGGTCTCGCGAAGCAGCCCAAACGCGGCTGGGATGCGGTGACGGTGCCGGGTGTGATCGCCGGCTGGGAGGCGCTGCATCAGAAGTTCGGGTCGCTGCCGTTTGCGGACCTGATGGAGCCGGCCATCGAGATCGCCGAGCGCGGGCACGCGGTGGCGAGCGTCGTCGCGTACAAGTGGGCGGCGGCCGTGCCCGAGTTGAAAGATCAGCCGGGCTTTGCCGACACCTTCATGCCGCGCGGCCGCGCGCCGGAAGTGAGTGAACTGGTGCGCTTTCCGGGCCACGCGAAAACGCTGCGCAAGCTGGCCGAGCAGGGTCCGCGCGCGTACTACGAAGGCGAGATCGCCGAGCAGATTGCCGCGTTCTCGCGTCAAGGCGGCGGCGCGCTCACGATAGACGACCTGCGCAATTACCGCGCCGACTGGGTCGAACCGATCAGCAAGGACTATCGCGGTCATACGGTGCACGAGATTCCGCCGAACGGGCAGGGCATCGCCGCGTTGATCGCACTGGGTATTCTCGAACAGTTCGACATGGGTGCGTTGCCGGTCGACGGCATCGAATCGCAGCACCTACAGATCGAAGCTATGAAGCTGGCGTTCGCCGACGTCTACCGCTACGTTGCCGATCCGCGTTCGATGGAGGTCACGCCCGAGCAGATGCTTGACGACGCGTACCTGAAGTCGCGCGCCAAACTGATCGATCCGAAGCGCGCCACGCAGTTCGATTTCGGCATGCCGAAGGCGGGCGGCACCATCTATATGTCGGTGGCCGACGAGCGCGGCATGATGGTCAGCTTCATCCAGTCGAACTACATGGGCTTCGGCTCGGGCATCGTCGTGCCGGACGCCGGCATTTCGCTGCAGAACCGTGGCTACGGTTTCTCGATGGATCCGAAATCGGCGAACGTGGTGGAAGGTGGCAAGCGGCCGTTCCATACGATCATCCCTGCGTTTCTGACCCAGCAGGTGGACGGCCGCCAGGAAGCGGTGATGAGCTTCGGCGTGATGGGTGGCGACATGCAGCCGCAAGGGCATCTGCAATCGATCGTGCGGATGCTCGACTACGGTCAGCAGCCGCAGGCCGCGTGTGACGCGCCGCGCTGGAAGGTCAATCGGGACTTCACAGTCGACGTCGAGGCGACGCTCGATCGGGACACCGTGCGCGCGCTCCAGGAGCTCGGTCATACGATCAAGTCGATTGAGGATCCGTATATGGATTTCGGTTCCGGGCAGTACATCTGGAAGCTCGACCGCAACGACCCCGAGCGCGGTTATGTTGCCGCGAGCGACACCCGGCGCGACGGCCTGGCCGCAGGGTTCTGATCCGGGCAGCTGTCCAGGACGCCAGGGCTCTCGCGGACGGCGATCCGCTCTTCGCGAGAGTGCGGCCTGGAAGAGCGGCATAGCGACTAGCGGGACGCTCGGAGATCAGTGAACGCATGCCGAAAGCGCAGCGCGGCGTGATGCGCTTCACGACCCACGCGCTTAGTTGCGGTGTCGTGTTTGCGTCATGAAGCTGGCGCGGGTTCGGTCACGGCTCAAGCGGAGGTGATGACGAATGTGCAGCGATAGTCGCAGCGACAAGGTATTTCGCGCGGATTGCCTTCGTGGCGGCTATTGGTCGAACCGACGTGACATGCCTCGGTGCTCGACGCCGGATCTGCCTCGCTCGTGGGGCGTGTCTTCAATCAGTACGATAGTGCCGGCGACGGCAACCTTGCCGCTTGTTTGCCTTACGCGCTCGTAGCGGGCATGAACTGCCGCCCAACAAAATCGATGTGCGCGAACATCGCCTGCTGCGCGGCTTCCGGATTGCGTTCACGCACTGCGAGGAAAATCAATTCGTGCTGGCGCATGCGCATGGCGGATTGCACGGCTGCATTCGCGTTGTTCGCGGTGGCGTCGAAGGTGTTCGCGGCGATATGGTCACGCAACATGGTGATCACGCTGGCATAGAACTGCCCGAGCATGCGGTTATGCGCCGCTGCGGTCAGCGCGGTGTGAAACTCACCGTCCATTCGCGCCTCGGTATCGACATCGTGCCCGATCACCGCATCGTGCATCCGCGCAAGCAGAGACTCCAACCGGCGTAGCTCTTCGGGTGTGGAGCGCTGCGCGGCGAAACGTGCTGCCGCGCACTCAAACACCATTCGGAACTCGAGTGTCTCCTCGCGCAGCGGCGGGTGCTCGGCGACAAGTTGCAGCCACGGTGAAGTCAGTGCGGGAAGCTGCTTCTGCACCACATACACACCGCTGCCACGCTTCGCTTCGAGCATCCCCTTGCTGATCAGGTGACGGATCGCCTCACGCACGGTCGGACGCGACACACCGAAATGCTCCGCGAGCACGCGCTCGGCCGGCAGGCGCGCAGATAAAGCCCAAGTGCCGTCAAGCACGTTTTCCTCGATCTGCCGCACAACCTTGTCGAGGATGCCGGATGAAAGTCTGTGAAATCCCATCTCTGCTCCGGCCGAAGTGGCCTGACCAATTTGCGCCGCTCCTGGCAAGAAACGACCATTTGGCAGAACGGGCACATTGAAGAGATGCATCAATCTCGGGTGCGTCCGTCCCCCACGATTCAGGAGAAAAACATGACGGATTCTACTTCACTGGTCATCAGGCTGCATGCGGACGACGACGTCGCAATCGCGCGCGGTCCGATACCTGCGGACACGACGCTCGCCGAGGCCGGCGGCATCGTTACGCGCGACGATATCCCCGGTGCGCACAAGGTTGCGCTGCGCGCGCTGAAAGCCGGCGATCCGGTGCGGCGCTATGGGCAGATCATCGGTTTCGTCACGCAGGATATCCAACCGGGTGCGCACGTGCATACCCAGAACGTGTCGATGGGCGATTTCGCGCGCGATTACGCGTTCGGCAAGGACGTCAAGGCGGTTGCGCCTGCCGGAGAATCGCGGACGTTCATGGGCTTTCGTCGTACCGATGGCCGGGTGGCTACGCGAAACTACATTGGCGTGGTCAGCACGGTCAACTGTTCGGCAACCGTGACCAAGCTCGTCGCGCAGCACTTCTCCGCGCCCGGCAGGCTGGATGCGTATCCGAACGTCGATGGCATCGTGCCGGTCACGCACAGTTTCGGTTGCTGCATTGATCACAATGGCGAGGGCGTGCAGCAATTGCGTCGTACGATTGGTGGCTATATCCGCCACCCGAATTTCGCGGGCGTACTGGTGATCGGGCTTGGCTGTGAAGCGAACCAGATGGGTGCGCTGTTTATCGCGGAAGGTGTCGAGCCGGGTGCAACCATGGTGCCGCTCGTGATCCAGGAGCAGGGCGGTACCCAGAAGACCGTCGATGCGGCAATCTCGGCGATCGAGGCGATGCTGCCGGCTGCGAATGAGGTCAAGCGCGAGCCCTTGCCGATCTCCAACCTCAACATCGCACTGCAATGCGGCGGCTCGGACGGCTACTCGGGCATTACGGCGAACCCGGCGCTTGGCGCCGCGGTCGATCTGCTCGTTCAACACGGGGGCACCGCCATCCTCAGTGAGACGCCGGAGATCTATGGTGCTGAGCACCTGCTGACGCGCCGCGCGATTACCGCAGAGGTGGGCGAGAAAATCGTCGAGCGGATCCACTGGTGGGAAAGCTACGCGGAGCGGGAAAAGGGCAGCATCGACAATAACCCGACGCCGGGCAACAAGGCGGGCGGGCTCACCACGATTCTCGAGAAGTCGCTCGGCGCGGTCGCCAAGAGCGGCTCGACGCCGCTGATGGGGGTGTACCGCTATGCCGAGCCAGTCGACACGAAGGGACTCGTGTTCATGGATGCGCCAGGCTACGACCCGATGGGCGCGACTGGCCAGATTGCGAGCGGCGCGAACCTCGTTCTGTTCACAACCGGCCGCGGCTCATGCTTTGGGGCAAAGCCGGCGCCGTCAATCAAGCTCGCGACGAACACGAAGATGTACACACGCATGGTCGACGACATGGACATCAACTGCGGCGACATCATGGATGGCAAGACGACGGTCGAGCAGAAGGGCCGCGAGATCTTCGAGATGATCATCGAAGTCGCATCTGGCGCGCAGAGCAAGAGTGAAGCGCTCGGGGTCGGCAACGAAGAGTTCGTGCCCTGGATGATCGGCGCGCAGATGTGACGCATCCTTGAAGCGGACTGCGGCAGAGCCCTGGCAGCCTGCGCTGTCCGTGAAGTTGCCTTATTGAATATGGACAACGGTGGGGCGCCACGCTCACCCGAGCGGGCGCGTCCTCCGACGGAGACGAATCGAAATGAAGATCAAGGAAACCATCGAGAGATTTCCCGGTGGCATGATGGTGATTCCGCTGCTGTGGGGCAGCCTGCTTAACACGTTCTTCCCGCATGTACTGACCATCGGCAGTTTCTCAACCTCGCTCGCGCACGGAGCGCTGCCGATTCTCGCGGCGTTCTTCGTCTGCATGGGTGCCGAAATACAGTTGAAAACCGCGCCGCGCGCGCTGAAGAACGGCGCGGCGATCACGCTCGCCAAGCTCGCGAGCGGGGTGGCGATCGGCTTGCTGGTCAGTTATCTGTTCAAGGGGCGCCCGGTGTTCGGGCTGTCCAGCATGGCGATCATCGCGGCGATGACCAACGCGAACATGGGGCTCTACGCGGCGCTGACCAAACAGTTTGGTGACGAGGTCGATCGTGGCGCGCTCGCGGTACTGTCGATTCTTGAAGGCCCATTCGTGACCATGCTCGCGCTCGGCATGTCCGGTCTCGCCAGGATTCCCTTTATCGACCTGATCGCGACAATCCTGCCGATTCTGATCGGCATGCTGCTTGGCAACCTCGATCGCAACATGCGCGCGTTTCTGAAATCAGGCAGTGATCTCCTGATTCCTTTCTTTGCTTTCGGCCTCGGCGCGCAGATCAACCTGCACTCGATCCTTGGCGCGGGCGCGTCGGGCATCCTGCTCGGGCTCGTAACGCTCATCATTGGCGGCGTGGTCAACATCGCGGCGTCCCGTCTCGCCGGTGGTTCAGGCGTGGCCGGTGTCGCCGTGTCGACGACCGCCGGCAACGCGGTCGCGACGCCAATCGCCATTGCAGCCGTCGATCCGCACCTCGCGTCGCTCGTCGCGGTCGCCACACCGCAGATTGCCGCGTCGACGATTGTCACGTCGCTGCTGGCGCCGTTGTTGACCGCACTATTTGCGAAGTATTGTGCGCGGCAAAGAAAGATCGTGGGCGACGAAGGATTCGCGCCTTCACGACTCGCTGAGCGGGCAGACGGGATGTAAGCGCCTGGGGGTTGCCGCTCTTCGACCTCCATTCGTAATCAACATAAGCAGTCCCAAGGTGGGTTGCTTTGACCGGCGTCCGCTTCACAGGGCGGATTCAACAGTGGCTAAGGGGCGATCGACGGCGAGCCGTTGTCGATTGCGCCGTTACCCGGCAATTTCCGCATTCGGCCTCGCGTTGCGTGTCATCGCTCGTGGCGGATTGCTCGCACAGCAATGGCACGCGTTTGACCGGATTGTCAGGCGATTGCGCGGGCAACGGAATGACGCGAGCGGTGCCGTGATTGGAAAACATCCGGGGCGCTAGCTTGGCGTCATCGACGATCCGAAAACGCTCGACGCGATGCCACTCAAGTTGACAGCGATTTCGCTGCGCCGGGAACTCATGTTTCCATCGCGGGTGGGCGTGTCGCCCGCTAACAAATAGGCACCTTTGAACAGGCGTTGCAACGATCCGGCGTTGACCGGACGGGTGGTCTGCTAAGGGCTCACACCCCAATCGCGAAGCGTTTGCGGATCGAGCGGTTGCCCGCACGGCGCTTTTGCCACGAGCCGTTGACGCGTCTTGCCGGCCATTGCGTCCTTGATCCCGACAGGCCACGAAATTTTGTCGCGTCGTCGAGAACGTCGAAAGTGATGAATCTCGTCATCGCGATCGGCGATGGTGCCTTTCCCAAAGACCACGAACGAGCCGGCGTGCCTGATGCATGATGCTTCCACACCAGAATCAATTGCGAAACCGCATGGCCGTGTTGATCACGGTCGATAAATTGATGGAGTGAGACGAAGCAATGCAATTCGACCAAGCGATGAGTGGTCCGCGAACCCTTTACGACAAGATCTGGGAAGCTCACCGGGTCATGACCCGTGACGACGGGCAGGACCTGCTGTTCATAGACCGGCATTTCGTCCACGACGTCACGGCTCAATCGTTCGACATGTTGCGTGAGCGTGGACTCAAACCCCGCTCACCCGAGCGTATCTTCGGCACGGTTGATCACTACGTTTCCAGCACGGCGAACGATCTGGCGTCCGTGGCGGACCCCGAGCGGCGAGGCATGATCACGGCTTTGCAACGTGATTCAGCGGAGTCGCGCATCACGCTCTTCGACATGGATGACGCGCGGCGCGGAATCGTCCACGTCGTCGGACCCGAGCAGGGATTAAGTCTGCCTGGCATGACCGTCGTCTGCGCCGACAGCCACACATCGACCCACGGCGCGCTCGGTGCGCTGGCATTCGGCATCGGCGCAACCGAAGTGGCGCACGTGCTCGCCACACAATGCCTGTGGCAGCGCAAATCGAGCAATATGCGCGTCGTCCTCGACGGAAGGCCGGGGCAGGGCGTTACCGCCAAAGACCTGGTTCTTGCCGTGATCGCGCGGATTGGCGTGGCCGGCGCGGCAGGCCACGTGATTGAGTACACCGGCTCGGCTATCGCGGGTTTATCGATGGAAGGGCGGTTGACGCTGTGCAACATGACCATCGAGGCGGGCGGCCGTGCCGGAATGATCGCTCCCGACGACAGCACGTTCGCTTATCTGTCCGGCCGTCCTTACGCCCCCAGCGGCGCACAGTGGGAGCGGGCGATGGCGCACTGGCGCGAGTTGTTCACCGACGCAGGCGCGGTGTTCGATCGCGAGGTGCATATCGACGTGGCTGATATTGCGCCCATGGTGACATGGGGAACCACGCCTGAATACGCATGCGCGATCGATCGCCGCGTGCCCGATCCTGCCGATGAGGCTGACCCCGATCTCCGGGCGTCAATGTTGCGGGCACTCGAATACATGGGACTGAACCCGCACGAGGCGCTCGAAGGCGTGGCGATCGATAGAGTTTTTATCGGCTCATGCACCAACGGGCGGATTGAGGACCTGCGCAGCGCGGCCGAGGTCGCGCGCGGTCGCCGCGTTGCACCCGGCGTCGAGGCATGGGTGGTGCCCGGATCGCACCAGGTACGCGCGCAGGCCGAAGCCGAAGGGCTGGACCACGTGTTCAGGGAAGCCGGTTTCGAGTGGCGCTTCCCCGGCTGTTCGATGTGCCTCGCGACCAACGGCGATATCGCTGCCCCTGGCCAGCGCTGTGCCTCGACCTCAAACCGTAATTTCGTGGGACGCCAGGGGCCGGGTGTGCGCACGCACCTGATGAGCCCGTCCATGGCAGCCGCCGCCGCGGTGACAGGTCGCCTGACGGACGTGCGCCGCCTCATGGGAGTCTGAAGATGGACAGCCTGAACTACCTTGACTCAGCCGCGGTGCCGATTGCAGCCATCAACTGCGATACCGACCAGATACTGCCGGCACGCTTCCTCCAGAAACCTCGTTCCGACGATTTCGGCCAGTTTCTGTTCCGTGCGCTGCGCTTCGACCACGACGGTGCGGAGCGACCGGACTTCGTGCTCAACCAGATGCCTTACCGGGAGTCTCGCATCGTCGTAGCGAACCACAATTTCGGATGCGGTTCGTCGCGGGAGCACGCCGTCTGGGCGCTGTATGACTACGGTATCCGTGCGGCGATCTCGCCACGCTTCGGCGACATCTTTTTCATCAACTGCCTGAAAAACGGGCTGTTACCGATCGTGCTGCCCGAGGCCGTGGTTTTGCCACTGCTGGACACCCTGGTGGCCAGTCCGGGTAGCCGCATTGCCATCGACGTGCCCGCACAGACGGCGACGTTGCCCGACGGCTCTGTCCATGTCTTCGAGTTGGAGCCCTTTGCGAAACAGTGTCTGCTGCGCGGCATGGACGAGATCGACTACACACTGTCGCATCAGGACCGCATTGACGCGTTCGAGCGCAACCGTGCCCAAGCTTAATGAAGACGCACTCTCACGGATAACAACCAAGGAGAAGTTCAGATGAAGATTGCAGTCATGCCGGGTGACGGTATCGGCACAGAGGTGGTGGCGCAGGCTGTCAAGGTACTGCGGATCCTGGCTCCTCATGCCGAGACTCAGGAGGCGCCCATCGGCGAGGCGGGCATTCAGGCCCATGGTGTGCCGCTTCCCGAACCCACCCTGGCGTTGGCGCGCAAGGCCGATGCGATCCTGTTCGGTTCGGTGGGGGTGGCCGACGAGGCCGATATCCCGCGTGAACGTCGTCCCGGTACAGGATTGCTGCAATTGCGCGAGGCGCTGACGCTATATGCCAACTTCCGGCCGGCCTACATGTTCCCGGAACTGATCGGCGCTTCGACCTTGCGGCCCGAGGTCGTCGATGGGCTGGATATCGTCATCGTGCGTGAATTGAATGGCGACGCTTATTTCGGCCAACCGCGCGGGTTCGAAACCAACCAGGCCGGAGAGCGCGTGGGTTTCAACACAATGCGCTATTCGGAATCAGAGGTCGAGCGGGTTGCGCGTGCTGCCTTCGAAAGCGCGCGACGCCGCAGCCGCAAGTTGTGCTCGGTGGACAAGGCGAATGTGCTGGAGGCGAGTCAGTTGTGGCGCGAAGTGGTTACGCGCGTCGGGCGCGATGAGTACCCGGATGTCGAACTGAGTCATCTCTTCGTGGATGCCGCCTCGATGATGCTCATGCGTCGACCCAAGCAGTTCGACGTAATCGTCACGGGCAACCTGTTTGGAGACATTCTCTCGGATGCTGCGGCCATGTTGACCGGTTCAATCGGCATGCTGCCTTCAGCATCGCTGGGCTATAACCGGAAGGGTTTGTACGAACCTGTGCACGGCTCGGCGCCGGACATTGCAGGCAAGGATATCGCCAATCCGCTCGCCGCGATCCTGTCGCTTGCGATGATGCTGCGTGAGAGCTTCGGCATGGAAGATGCCGCGATCCGCGTCGAGCGGGCCGTGCGTGCAGTGCTAGCCGCCGGCTATCGAACTGCGGACATCCATCAGGAGGGCACGCAATCCGTGGGTACCCGAGACATGGGCGATGCGGTAGTCGAGGCACTGCGCAAGCAGGCAGCGTAAGCGCGCATTGAGCAGCAGGACAAAAGTCAGAAGCACGAGGATCGGGAGCATGAGGAGCCGATGATCCTCGGCCGTTCTCAGCATCACAGGAATCGGGGTCGTGAAGACCCGGTCCGTCCTCGGTGGTAGGTCGCACCCAAATATCCCCGGAAAGGGAGGAGACAACCATGAAGCTGAAATTTGCCATCGCGCTTTGCGTCGCGTTCGAGCTTGGCTGCGGTTCTGTCGCGGCCGTGGCCAAGGACGTGCCTGAAAAACCCGAACTTCACATTGCGGCCGCCTCCGTCGGCATCACCTATCTGCCCATGCTCGTCGCGATGCAACGCGGCTACTTCAAGGACGAGGGGCTGGATGTGCACATCGCTGCCTTCTCCGGTGGGTCCAAGACATTGGAGGCGTTGTTGGGTGGGAGCTCCGACATGGTAGCGGGCGCCTATTCGAACACCATCACGATGGCTACCAAGGGGCAGCACCTCGTGGTGATCGCGGCGCAGGTCATTTGTCCCGGCTGGATCTTTGGCGTGTCCCAGAAGCGTCAGGCCGAAGTCAAGTCGACGAAGGATCTGAAGGGTATGCGTATCGGCGTGAGTGCGCCCGGCTCCAGCACTCACATGGCACTGAACTACATCCTGCACAAGGCGGGCCTTCAGCCCTCGGACGTCTCCATCATCGGTGTTGGCCAGGCTGCGGGAGCGGTAGCGGCAGTGAGGGCGGGTCAGATCGATGCGCTGATCGTCAATGATCCGAGCGCCACGATCCTGACCAAAGACGGCAGCCTCAAACCTTTGGAGAACATGCGTACCGCGGAGGGTAACGTCAAGGTGTTCGGCTCGGATTATCCCGAGTCGAGCCTGTTCGCGACTCAGGATTTCATCAATAAGAATCCGAAGACGGTACAGGCAGTCGCCAATGCGATCGTGCGCGCGGAGAAGTGGATCGCCAAAGCCACGCCTCAGCAAGTCGCTGACAATGTGCCGCCTGAGTACCTGGGCGAGAACAAGGCACTGTATGCGGATGCCTTCACGAACAGCCGCCGTTGCATCGCACAGAACGGAGAGATCACCGTAAAAGGCGCACAGACCGTGCGTGATGTGCTGTCGGCGTTCGACCCCACCGTGGCGTCGGCCAAAATCGATCTCGCCTCGACCTATGACAACCGGTTTGTCGTGAAAGCGGCGGAGATCCAGCCATGAGTACCGCGCCGTGCACTATCACTCTCGAGCATGGCCAGACAGCGATGCGTGAGGCTTTGCGCTTTGACAACGTGACCTGCACCTTTGCCGGCAATGGCAAGAACGCTCAGACCTACACCGCCGTTTCCTGCGGGAATCTGACGATCGGCGACGGCGAGTTCGTCTCGATCGTCGGCCCTACGGGCTGTGGCAAGTCCACGTTGCTGAACGTGGCGGCCGGGCTCACCCGGCCTTCGTCGGGCAGCTTGAGCGTGTTCGGCGAGAAACTGAGCCATGGCCTGAACACGCAAGCTGCCTACCTGTTCCAGGTCGATGCACTCATGCCCTGGAAGACGGCCGAAGAGAACATCGCGATGGGCCTCATCTTCCGTGGCACGCCTCGCGATGAGGCGCTTGAGGTGGCGCACGAGTGGATTGAGCGGGTGGGGCTGCAAGGCCATGGCAAAAAGTATCCGCACCAGATGTCGGGCGGCATGCGCAAGCGCGCCGGCCTGGCGCAGGCACTGGCGCTGAATCCTCGCATCATTCTGATGGACGAACCGTTCAGTGCACTGGACATCCAGACCCGGCACCTGATGGAAAACGAGCTGCTGAGGCTGTGGTCGCGCGACCGTAAGTCCGTGATGTTCGTGACCCACGATCTGGAGGAGGCTATTTCCTTATCGGACCGCGTCATCGTGCTGTCGGCGGGCCCGGGTACGCGGCCTATCGCCGAGTTTGAAATCGACCTCGTGCGTCCACGCGAAATGTCAGAAATCCGTATGACGCAGCGGTTCCTGCAACTGCACACCCAGATCTGGGACGTGCTTCGAGGGGAGGTTCTGAAAAGCTATGCGCGCAATCGTGTTTGACCCAAACAATCGCGTTGTCGTTCTCGTCACGCGGCTCGCACTTCTGTTCGGCGTTCTGTTTCTGTGGTGGATCGGCACCAGTCAGAAATGGTTGTCGCCTTTCTTCTTCGGCGATCCGTTGGGCGTTGCGCGTCGCATCGTCGAATGGACCGTGACCGGCTCGGTGTTTCGCCACCTGTACACGACTTTGCTCGAAACCATGCTGGCGTTCGCCATCGGTACGGTGTCCGGTCTCGCGTGCGGACTATGGCTTGCGCTCAATCCGTTCCTCGCGGTCGTGTTCGATCCATTTATAAAGGCCATGAATTCCATGCCACGCCTGATCTTTGCGCCGATCTTCGCGCTCTGGTTTGGCCTCGGCATCTGGTCGAAGGTGGCGCTGGGCGTGACGCTCGTCTTCTTCGTGGTGTTCTTCAACGTCTTCCAGGGCGTGTGCGAGGTCAGCCCTGCGGTGTTGTCCAACACCCGCATGCTGGGCGCCAATGCACGTCAGCTGATGCGGCACGTCTATCTGCCTTCGGCGACGAGCTGGGTGTTCTCAAGCCTGCACAACGCGATTGGTATCGCGTTTGTCGGAAGCGTGGTCGGTGAGTATCTGGGCTCGGAGAAGGGCGTAGGGTATCTGATTCTGCTGGCTGAGGGCGTGTTCGACATCAACTCGGTGATCGCTGGCATTCTGGTGCTGACCTTGTTTGCACTGGTGCTCGATACAGCGGTATCCGTCGTCGAGGACTATCTGCTGCGCTGGCGCCCTGTCGCCGGGCAGACGGTTGCCGTGAGCGCATGAGCGTGCCGGCCGCGCTCGACAATCCAACATTAAGGAATCTATCTTGCAGACCAACGCAATCAACCTGAAGGATCGCATCGCTGTTGTGACCGGCGGCGCACAAGGCATCGGCCTGGAGGTCGGCCGCCGGCTGCTGGCCTCTGGCGCGCGCCTCGTAATCTGGGATATCAATGCCGCGGGCCTGGAGCGGGCCCGTACAGAACTGGGACACCCCGATGTTCACGTCGAGCGTGTTGATATCGCCGACTATGCGAGCGTCGAAGCTGCCGTCTCGGGTACGCTGAATGTGGCGGGACGCATCGATATCCTGATCAATAACGCGGCGATCGTTGGCCCTAATGCGACCTTGGCCGAGTATCCCGTCGACGTCTGGAAGCAGGTGATCGACATCGACGTCAATGGCACCTTCCACTGTTGCCGCGCCGTGGTACCCGTGATGATCCGACAGAACTACGGCCGCATCGTGAATCTGGCTTCTGTCGCTGGCAAGGAAGGCAACCCCAACGCCGCGGCGTACAGCTCGGCGAAGGCTGCCGTGATTGCCATGACCAAGTCGCTTGGAAAGGAACTGGCGAGCCACGACATCGCGGTCAACTGCGTGACGCCCGCAGTGGCGCGTACGCCAGGCGCGATGGAGCAGTCGCCCGAGCATATCCGCTACATGCTGGGCAAGATTCCGCGTGGCCGTTTTCTCGAACTAGACGAAGCAGCCGCGATGATTGCCTGGCTTGTCAGTGAAGAGAATTCATTTACCACGGCCTCGGTTTTTGATCTGTCGGGTGGCCGCGCGACCTATTGAAGGGAACATAGAAAATGAAGCTATTGCGCTACGGTCCGCTCGGCGAAGAGAAGCCGGGACTGCTCGACGCCGATGGAAACTTGCGAGACTTGTCGGGCCATGTGGCCGACATCTCCGGCGACACGCTGCTGCCCGCGAGTCTGGCCCGCCTGAAAGCGCTCGACGTCACTTCGCTGCCACGCGTGGAAGGCAATCCGCGCCTGGGTCCATGCGTGGGCGGTACGCGAAAATTCATCTGCATCGGGCTGAACTACTCCGACCATGCCGCCGAAACGGGCGCTGCGATACCGCCGGAGCCCATCGTCTTTATGAAGGCTGTCAGCGCGATCGTGGGTCCGGGCGATGCCATCGAGATCCCGCGCAACTCTCTCAAGACGGATTGGGAGGTGGAACTGGGTGTCGTGATCGGCAAGCCCGCGAAGTACGTGAGCGAGATCAATGCGATGGATCACGTGGCCGGCTACTGCGTGATCAATGACGTGTCCGAGCGCGCGTTTCAGGCGGAGCGCCAGGGGCAGTGGACCAAGGGTAAGTCGGCCGACACTTTCGGTCCAACAGGCCCGTGGCTGGTGACTTCAGACGAAGTGCGCGATCCGCAAGCACTGCCCATGTGGCTGGAGGTGAATGGCCACCGCTACCAGAACGGTAATACGGCCACCATGATTTACGGCGTGCGTTACCTTGTAGCCTACCTGTCGCAGTTCATGTCGCTGCAACCGGGCGATATCATATCCACCGGCACGCCGCCGGGCGTTGGGTTGGGGCAAAAGCCGCCCGTGTATCTGAAACCCGGTGACGTGGTGACACTCGGCATCGAGGGCTTGGGGCAGCAACGCCAGAACGTCGTACAGGGCTAAAGAGTCGCCGTCGAACCGATCTGGACAACAAGGAGACAACATCGTGCTAACGATCAGGCGCCAGCTGTCGCCGATATTAGCTGCCTGCCTCGCGCTGACGAGCCACTCGGGCGCGAGCGCTGCCCCGGCGCCAGCGCCGGAGAAACCAACACTTCACCTGGCCGCCGCCGGCGTTGGCTTTCCCTACTTACCCTTCGTCATTGCGCAAAGCCGGGGCTATTTCAAGCAGGCGGGGCTGGACGTCGACATTGGTGTATTTAGCGGCGGCGCGAAGGCGCTGCAGGCAATGTTGGGCGGCAGCGCCGACATGGTCGCGGGTGCTTATTCCAACACGATCACGATGGCGGTCAAGGGGCAGAAGTTGGTCTCGTTCGTGACCCTGGCTTCTTGCCCTGGCTGGGTGTTCGGCGTGACGCGTGCCAGCCGTGACAAGGTCAAGACCTATGCGGATCTTAAGGGGATGCGCATCGGCGTGAGTTCGCCCGGTTCGAGCTTCCACATGGGCGTCAATTATCTGCTTAACAGGGCCGGCCTCAAAACGGGGGATGTCTCGATCATAGGCGTGGGTTCGTCTGCCGGTGCGATTGCAGCGGCACGCAGCGGGCAGATCGATGCATTGATGAGCAACGACCCGGTCGCGACCGTACTGCAGGGCAGCGGCGATCTTTTCCCTCTGGCCGTGATGCGCGACCCCGCCGCAACCCGTGCGACGCTGGGCGGCGACTACCCGGAAGCCTCTGTCTACACCACGAGGGAATTCGCGGCCAGGTATCCTAATACGGTGCAGGCCGTGACGAACGCTGTCCTCGAGGCCGAGCGCTGGATGGCGCACGCCACGCCTGAGCAGGTGGTCGAAGCAGTACCCGCCCAATATGCTCTCGCCGACAAGAATGTCTTCGCTCGAGCCTACGGCAACATGCAGAACTGCATTTCGCGCGATGGACTGATGACGGACGCCGCGGCGCACACCGTACGCGATGTGCTTGCCGCATTCGATCGCGACATCGGCAAGGCCTCGATTGACCTGAAAGCTACGTATGACAATCATTTCGTCGAAAATGCCAGCAAGCGGTGACTTGCACGGAGGTCAATGATGGAGAACGGCATCCATATCGTGGCTGAAGGGCTCAAGTTTCCCGAAGGACCCGTGGCGATGGCCGATGGCTCAATCGTGCTGGTCGAAATCGAGCGCGAGACCATCAGCCGCGTGACGCCCGACGGCACGGTCAGCGTATTGAAGGAGGTGGGTGGCGGGCCCAACGGGTTGGCCTTGGGCCCGGATGGAGCCTTCTACATCTGCAATAACGGTGGTTTCCTGTTTCGTACCATTGCCGGTCTGAATCGCACCAAACCAGGCGTACATCCGCGTTATACCAGCGGGCGCATCGAGCGTTTCGACCCACACACGGGGGATCTGAAGACTGTGTACGACCGCTGCGGTGAATACCCGCTATGCGGTCCCAACGACATCGTGTTTGACCACAACGGCGGCTTTTACTTCACCGACTTCGGCAAGAACCGGCTGCGCGAGCGCGATCATGCCGGCCTCTATTACGGGCGAGCCGACGGATCAATGATCGTCGAAGTAGCCTACCCGCTCACGACGGCGAACGGAGTTGGCCTGTCGCCTGACGATCGTGTCGTGTACGTGGCGGAAACCGAAACCGCGCGCTTATGGGCATTCGATCTCGAGGCGCCCGGCAGGGCCCGCAAGCATCCCTATCCGTCTCCGCACGGCGGACGCCTGATTTGCGGGCTACCGGGCTACCAACGCTTTGACAGCCTGGCCGTGGACGCAGAAGGAAATATCTGCGTGGCAACGCTGGTCACGGGTTGCATCACGGTGGTGGCGCCCTCCGGTGAGGTACTGCGGCAAGTGACGGTGCCCGATGGCATGGTGACCAACATCTGCTTTGGTGGCGCCGACATGAAGACCGCTTACGTCACGCTGTCGGGCACGGGGCGCCTGGGGACCTTGAACTGGCCGCAAGCGGGGTTGAGACTGGCTCATTCCTGATGGCTACGTGCAAGCAAGTGCTTGAGGAACAGTTGGACCGGTGCGGGGAGCGTTTCGGCCTCGCGCACGCAGATCTTCCAGTGTCGTTCGGCCCAGACCTCGTCGAGCTGCACGGCGACGAGGGGCCCCGAGCTCACATAGCGGCGGGCATGATGTTCAGGCACCAGCCCTATGCCAAGCCGCGCTTCGACCATGCTGCGCACGGGTTCAAAACCATTTACCCGGATCGACAGCTTGAGCGGGTGGTCCAGGTCTGCTGCCGCGCGCAAGACGAGCGAATTCAGATAACTACCAGCTTGTGGTCCCACCAGTGGGTACTGGGCCATCTCGCGAAATTTCACCTTGTCTGCATGGCTGAGTGGATGATCGGGCGGCATGATCACCACCAGCCGGTCACTGTGATAGGGAAATACCTGCAGGCCGGCGGTCACCGTCGTGCCGCCGAACACGCCAATGTCGGCTGTGTTCTCCGCGACTGCGCGGACCACGGCTGGGCTTAAACTTTCCTGCAGGTCGATGCGCAGTCCCGGGTGCAGTGCCAGGAAGTCGCGAATGTCGTTGGCAATGTACTGGACGATGGTCGAGAGGCTCGCATGTAGCCGGATCTGTCCACGCACGCCCTCGGCATGGTCGAGCAGTTCACTTTCCATTTGTTTGACATCGCGCAGCAGCACGCGGGCGTGCTGCAAGAGGGCGGTAGCCGCGATCGTCAACTCGAGCCCTTTGTTGCTCCGCACAAAGAGGGGGGTCTTGAGGGTGTCCTCAAGTTGAGACATACGCTTGCTGAGCGCAGAAGGCGCGATGTTTTCGGCTTCTGCCGCGCGGGCAATACTGCCGTGCTCGCAGACGGCAACGAATAGTTTCAGCGACTGGAAATCAAAACGCATTGAGTCTCCCGAGGCGCGGTCTTCTCGTCGCGCCGTACTTTCTCGTGGCGGAAAGAAAGTATGCACGGGGGCGGTCGCGAGTGCAAAAAAACTCCTGTCCGCGGGAGAGCGTTCTGCGCCGATCATAGATGTCGTGCTAGCGCTTCAGTTGGGGGCGACGGTATTGCCACGAGGTGAGGGCCATCCCCGACACCAGGTCGAGGCGGCCGGCTTGAACCCGGGGCCGCTTACCTCGGCGAGCCAGTCGAAGGCGACCCGAAGACCCTCACCCTTCGTGAGCCTCCGATGCGAGTACAGCAACGCCGTCAGCGGCCCGCACCCCTTGGCCCGCGGGCAACACGAAGAGCGGATTGATCTCTGCTTCGACAATGCGTCCATCAAGCTGCACCGCCATTCGCGCAAACGCGACGATGGCGGTCACAAGGGCATCAATATCAGCGCGCGGCCGTCCACGATACCCGTCGAGTAAAGGCCAGGTTTTCAGTTCGTGAATCATCCCGAGTGCGTCATCGCGCGACAGCGGTGCGTCGGCAGACAGGAGTCGCATCGTCGTGTCCTTGAACAATTCTGCGGTGACGCCGCCCATGCCCAGCAGCAACGCTGTGCCCAACGGGTCTCGATGAAGGCCGAGAATCAGTTCCGTTCCACCGGCCACCATTTCCTGAACGAGAAACGCATTCGCGGATAAGCCAGTTGCGGTTTCAACGTCGTCCCGCATGCGGTTCAGGCGCGCGCCGATGCTGTCAGCCGTGACGCCAACCGCTACGCCGCCGACATCGCTCTTGTGGGTGATCGTGTTCGACAGCAGTTTGAGCACGACCTTGTCACCCAACTCGCGAGCGGCGCTCTCGGCTTCATGCGCGTTAGTGACGACACGCTCGCGTACCGCTGCCACACCAAAGCGGGCAAAAAGCTCTTTCGCCTGCGCTTCGTTGAGTGATCCGGCGGGCAGATCGTTTACGTTGACTTCCGATTCAGCGTGTTGTTCGGCCACACTGACGGGGCATTGCATGGACTCGCTGTGCTGCCACATCGCTGCAAGTGCGCTCGTCACGCTTTCGGGCGAAGGGAAGGCCGGCACTCCCTGCTCGTTAAGCAACCGCATGATCTCCGGGGCGTGAGGGCTCACAAATGCCATCACGGGTTTGTCACTCCCGGGCAACGAATCGCGGATTGCGCCGGCCATCAGGTCAGGCATCGCGAGGCCCGACGATCCAATGATAACCACGACCGCGTCGTAAGCCGGACTGTCGAGTAGCGTGCCGATCGCGCCGCGCAGGAGAGCCGGCTGCAGTCCAGCAAGTGTCACGTCGATCGGATTGCGGTCGAGCACCGCATGGTCGCCGGTCTGGAGCGCGCGCAGCTTCGCAGCCGTCACCTCGTCAGGAGGCGGAGTCTCAAAGTTCGCCATGCCCAGGCTATCGGTGACGAGCGTGCCGGCACCGCCGGTCGAGGTCAGAATCGCCACCCGTCGCCCGGAGAGCTTGCGGCGCGTCGCGAGTGCATGAGGAATATCGAGCAAGTCGGAGAACGTCTGGGCGCGAATCACGCCGACCATGCTGAAAAGCGCGTCGTACATGCGGTCGGAACCTGCCAGCGCGCCCGTATGCGAGACCGCCGAGCGCGCGCCTGATTCCGAGCGCCCGATCTTGAAGACCACGACCGGCTTGCCTGCTGCCGCCGCCCTTAGCGCCGCGCGCCGGAACCGGTCCGGATGACGCAGCCCTTCCATGTAGAGCGCGATAACGGAAGTCGAATCATCGTCAACCAGATAATCGACAAAGTCCGCCATGTCGAGATCTGCTTCATTGCTCGTCGACACCAGCTTTGACAGGCCAATACCGCGTGCCGCCGCGCGCGACAACAGCGAGCCAAGAATCCCGCCGCTTTGTGAAATCACGCCGATCCCGCCGACCGTGAAAGCGTCGGTCTCCAGCGCCCCGCTTGCCGACAGCGTGATGCGATCGGTGAGATTGACGAGTCCGATCGTATTGGGGCCGAGCAAGCGCATGGATCCTGCTGCCTCGATCAATTGCGCCTGACGCCTCGCACCTTCCTCGCCAATTTCCGCATAGCCGCTCGCCAGCACGATTGCAGCGCTCGTCCCGCGGCTTGCCAGATCCCGCACCGCAATGTGGGCGCGCTCAGCGCCGAGCAGGACGATACCGACATCGGGCGCATGCGGCAACGACGCTACGTCGGGATAGCAGGGCAAGCCGTCGATCGAGTCGTAGCGCGGGTTGACAGGGTAGATGTCGCCGTCGAATCCGTGCTTCCTGAGGTAAGCCACCGGGCGGCCTGAAGTCTTGGCTGCGTCCGCCGATGCGCCGATCACTGCTACGCTCGTCGGGCGCATCAACTTTAAAATTGCGTTCATGTCGATCTCCTTCGTGCTCACCGGGCTTTGTTCAGGAATGCGAGCACCGAGTCGCGATGTTCACTGCTTGTGTAGCAGACAGCCTGTGCCTGGCTGCCTTGTGCAAACACCTGATGCGCGGACAGCTCGTAGCTCTGATTGAGGATGCTCTTGCCGAGCGCGAGTGCCGTGGCCGAACCCTGGCTCAATTCGGCGGCCCAGGCGTGGGCGTCGGCAATGAGCGAATCAGGCTCGCTCAGGCGATCCGCGATCCCGATTTCCAGCGCTTCCTTCGCATCCACCTTGCGCCCGCTGAAGATCAGTTCCTTCGCCCGCGCGAGGCCGACCCGTCGCGGCAAGAAGTACATGCCGCCACCATCGGGAATCAGCCCGCGTTTGATGTAGCTCCACGTGAAGCTCGCCTCGTGCGACGCGAGGATAAAGTCACAGGAGAGCGCCATATCGGCACCCAGGCCCGCCGCTGCGCCGTTGACTGCCGCGATGGTCGGTTTGGGCATCGAGTAAAGCAGATTGACCGTGTGATGAACGATCTGCTGACGTGACCAGCCATTGAACGCAACCTCGCCCGCTGGGGCTTCCATGCGCTGCGCCATACCGCTGACGTCACCGCCAGCGCAAAACCCCTTACCGTTGCCGGTCAACACCACGGCGCGTACCTCCCGGTCGCGCGACACAGTCTCCAGCGCCGCGATCAGTTCGGCGCGCATTTCGTTGGTGATGGCGTTACGCTTTTCAGGACGATTCAGCGCGATCGTGGCGATCTGCGAGTCGATAGTGAGTTGAATAGTGGATGTGGTCATGCGTGTCTCGATGGTTGAATTGGAGTCGACCGAGAAGGTCGATCTGCTGATGCAGCTTAGCCCCACCTGCCATCCCAGGACACCCCGTCAATTCCACTCTGTGGAACGGAGCGTATTTCATCCGAGGGATCGAGCAATTCCACTGCATGGAATTGGAAGATTGTCATCGCGCGTTCGGCGCCGATAATGGATTCCAACGCAGGACACTGGCCATGACTAACCTGCGGCCCAATACAAGTCTGGAGACATGATGCACGCAGCCCGTTCCAATCCAATCGACGTCAGCGCCGTCGCGCAACCACAGGCAGAGGCCGTCTACCGGAAAGTCACCTGGCGGCTGCTGCCGTTCCTCTTTATCTGTTACGTCTTCGCTTATCTGGATCGCGCCAATATCGGCTTTGCGCATCTGCAGTTCTCACGCGACATCGGTCTTTCCGACGCCGCATTCGGTTTGGGCGTAGGCCTCTTCTACGTCGGTTACATGCTCTTTGAAGTACCGAGCAACTTGTGGCTCGCGCGAGTCGGCGTGAGAAAAACGCTCATGCGGATCATGGCGCTATGGGGCATCGTTTCGGCGGGCACCGCGTTCGTGCAGACGCCGGCGCAGTTTTACATCGCGCGGGTGTTGCTGGGCGCAGCGGAAGCAGGATTTTTTCCCGGCGTGATTCTCTACTTCACCTACTGGTTTCCGGCCGCGCGCCGGGCGCGGGTCACGTCCATCTTCACGACAGCGATCTGTGTATCCGGCATTATCAGTGGGCCGGTGTCCGGATGGATTCTCAACAGCATGTCGGGCTTGCTTGGCTACAACGGCTGGCAATGGCTGTTCCTTCTCGAAGGACTTCCGTCAGTGATCGCCGGTGTCTTTGCCTATGTCTATCTGACGGACCGGCCCGAGCAGGCAACCTGGCTCATGGACGACGAGAAGACCCTCCTTCTGGCAGAGCTCAACCGCGACGCGCAAACGAAGGCTGCACGCGCTCATGGTTCGATCTGGGTTGCGTTGAAGGAGCCGAAGTTTTATTTCCTGACGTTCGCCTATTTCAGCGTGCCGTGGGCGAGCATCGTCGTCCATATCTGGGCGCCAAGCGTAATCCAGAAAAGCGGTGTGTCGAACTACTGGCACATTGGGCTTCTTTCCGCGATTCCTTATGTGGTCGGCGCAGTGGTGATGTATCTGCTCGGCCGGAACTCGGATCGTATGCTGGAGAGGCGGTGGCACTTCATGGCAAGCGCATTGATGGCTGCGCTGGGCGTCGTGCTTCTGCCGGCGGCGGCGAATCACGCAGCGATTCTGGTGGCACTGCTTTGCGTTGCGACGGCCGGTTATCTGGGCATGCTGTCGCTGTTCTGGACGATGCCACCCGCGTATCTGTCGAGCTCGGTCGCAGCAAGCGGCATTGGCCTCATCAGCAGCCTCGGGCAGTTTGGCGGGATTTCTGCGCCCTCGGTGATCGGTTACGCATCGACGCACTTTGGTAGCAGCGCCGTGGGCCTCTATGCCGTTGCAGTTGTCTCTATTCTTGGCGGTCTTGCAGTGGTACTGGGTATTCCAGCGCGCGCGATCAGTGAACGCCGGGAATGAAGGAGACGCTTGCTGTCTTCAGCCTTCCTGGCGCGCGCATGCGGCTGTAATGTCGTCGCGTAGACGCAGCAGGGGAGCCCCGAGCTCGCTGACAACGCTGTCTTTTGACGCCGCCGTGCGGACGCTAAAGTTGAGCACCAGCAAACGATGACCGGGAATGGCGAGCGGCGTCGCGAGTGCGATCACTTCCGGCTGCCAGCTTGTAGCGCAGAAGCCGCTTCGGCGCACCTCATCTACCGCATCAGTGATTTCGCGCGCGAGGCGCTCCCAGCCGCTGCGCTTTCGCCGCTTGAACGCGTTCATCAGGGCGGTGAATTCCTCCTGCGGCAGCGCTGCGAGATACGCGCGACCGAGCGAAGTCAGTTCCATCGGTACGCGTTGTCCCGAGACGATCGTACGCAACGAGGCCCGCTGGTTATAACGAATGGACTCAAGATAGACCATCTCTTCCCGGTCGGCGCCCGCGATTCCGACATTGATACGCCTTGCTTGGGCAGTGTCGCGGATTAGCGGTCCTGCGGCATTCAACACTGTGGATCCGCTGCGCAACGCCTGCGCCAGACTGAGCACGGGTAAGCCGAGTCTGTATGCCCTGCGTGCGGCATCGTGCTCGAGATAACCCGCCTGCACGAGCGTTCGCGTTAGGCGGCTCACCGTTGCCTTCGGCAGACCGGTGCGTTCCGCAAGTTCTCCGTTGCCTAGAAGTGTCGCACCGGGACCGAACGCGCGCAGCAACTCGAGCCCGCGTTCGAGCGATCGATTCGACGGGGTCGCGTTCGATTCCTGTTGTTGATTGTTGTGGTTCGCCATAAACAGTGAATTTGCGGAGCTTCACGTGAAAGGATCGATTATCGATGTATGTCAGTATATGCGGCGAGATTCGACACCTGAATAAACAGTAGATTGACTAAAAAAGCGTAATTCGATGGTCAACAAGAATGCAAGGCTCCGCCGATGACATCGCCCGGACGAAGCAGGCCCATAGCGATTGCCGTCAGACCATGTTGGACCTCGCTGACAATCAGGATCTGTTCGGCTTCGACAGGCAGCCCCTGCGTCAGGAGGTGGCGCGCGACAGCCTCACGCTCGGCCTCGCCAGTAGATCCCTGTGCCTTTAGGGCGGCACTGGCGTAGCAGACTGTCGGCGTTTTCGTTTCACCCGTTGAGCGAAGAGCTGGCGTCACTGCGGCGTGCGAAAGATTCGTCGGGGCGAGCAAAACGGGAAGAGGGCAGCCGGAAGACGACAGACAGGATGCGCCTGGTTTGGTGAGTTATTTATAGCGGAGCCTGCCCGCAAACCCGCATCGAGCCAGGATTAAGCTGCTATCGCAAAGTAAACACGACCGCCTCTTTCATGCATCGAGCGAGGTGGCTCACCGGGTAATGCTAACGGTCAGGAACTGCGAACGATTCGCCGACCATCTGTTCGCTCTTACGCCACAGCGCTTCTGCGTTGACCGGGTCGAGCGCATAGCCTCGAACGCCCTCGCTGACAGGTGTAATCACGGCCTCGTCAGGAACGACATTGCTTACGTGACAGTTCTCGCAGTATCGGCCGCCGACGTCTTCGGCAGACGCGACCACGGCAGCCCATACGGAGGTGGCTGCACCTTGTGGAACGGTCTTGAACCGGAAAGGATCTTTACCTTCGGACGCCAGCTGTTTGTTAATCGCCTCAACGAGCGCGGTCAGCTGTTCTTCGCCCATGTGACGTCCCAGTTCGGTGTGAATGCCACCTGGATGGACCGCGGCAGCTCGCACGCCTCGAGCTCGATGCCGCCGGTCGAACTCAACCGCGAACAGGATGTTTGCTGTCTTCGACCGTCCATACGCCACGAACGGCTCATATGGCGTACGCTCAAAGTCCGGGTCGTCGAGGTTGACGTTTGCAAACCGATGACCTGATGACGCGAGCATCACGACACGGCTCCCCGCCGAAAGCAGAGTTGCGAGCCGGTTCACAAGCACGAAATGCCCAAGGTGATTGGTCCCGAACTGGGTCTCGAAACCATCGGCTGTCGTGCCCTTGGGAGTCGCCATGACGCCTGCGTTGGCGATGACCACGTCGAACAGCTTGCCCTCGGCGAGTAACTTGTCGGCACAAGCCCGAACGCTGGCCAGACTCGCCAGGTCAAGCTCGATGAGCTCGATACTCCCGCCACCTGCTGCCGCTTCTCTCTGCACGCCGCTGATTGCGCGTTCCGCTTTACTCAAATCGCGTGCTGCTCCGACGACGGTCGCGCCGCGGGCAGCGAGGGCTCTTGCCGTCTCCACGCCGAGCCCGGCAGATACGCCTGTCACCAGAATTCGTTTTCCGTGAAGCTTGATGCCAGACAGTACGTCGTCGGTTGTTGATGTCGCACCAAAATGTTCGCTCATGCCATCTCTCCGTCACTGTAAGATTGACGCCACCCTGCCATCCGATAAAGCGGAGACATCCTCCGTTTCATACATAATAAACGGAGCATCTCTCCGTTTGCAAGTGCCGATTCGCCCATGACTGATTCCATACCGAAAGAACGGAAACCGAGAGCGGACGCTCAGCGCAATCGCGAGCGCATCCTTGAGGTTGCAAAGGAGGCTTTCTCACACGAAGGCAGCGATATCAGCCTGGATGATGTCGCCCGCCAGGCCGGCGTTGGTCCAGGAACGCTGTATCGCCATTTCCCCACGCGCGAAGCTTTGCTGGAGAGCGTTTATCGCGCGGAGGTCGAGCGGCTCGCGCAAGAGCAGCTCCGCCTGACAGACGAGTTGCCTGCACTCGACGCTCTCAGAGAATGGATGCTGCTGTTCGTCGATTACATTGCGACAAAGAAGATCATTGCGCCTGCGCTGAATTCGATAGTGGGCGGGGCGTCGTCCGAACTGTTCGAGTGCTCGGGAAAACAAATCAAGGCTGCAATCCGGACGCTGGTTGACCGAGCGGTTGAGAGTGGAGATGTCCGTGCAGATCTCGAGCCACTGGACCTTCTGCGCGCACTGGTTGGAGTATCGAACGTAGCTTCGGCTCCAGACTGGCAACAAAGTGCTAGGCGACTGGTGGGCATACTATTACTCGGATCCAAACCGATCGACGGATAGGCGCTGTCCTTGTCAGAACTCCGAACGAACACCTGTTTCGGCAGGATTGCTGTTGGCCGGGCAGCGTCGGGGAACGGTGCGGCGCCGGCACTAGCGCGTATCCGGGAACGTCCCGTCCATCAAACCAGAACGTGACCGCTGTCGACAACGATGACCGGTAAAGTCAAGCGACTCGCCGCGCGTGCCAGGAGGTAGTCGTTTCAACGCCCCCGCGACGCCCCGGCTTTGCCTGAGAGAAATGCCGGGGGGTGCTGTTTTCCATTTCGGAGGAAAGATGCTGCGGGGGATCTTGCAGTGAATTCCCTGGCGGGCATCGACCACCTGCGTGACGGAGAAGTCCGCGGCGACGCTCATTAGCGAATAGGCGTCGTCGCGTGAGAGGCCTTGCTGTTCCGTAAGCAGCAGCAACATGTCGCGTGAAGCGTTTTTGGTCGCGACGTCGAGGTCTTCGTCGAAGCCGTGGACGATCCGTAGTCCGGCGTTTCCAGCAACGGCGAGGGAAACCTGAAGTCGCGCCGCAGCACGATCTGGAACATCACATTGAGGGACGCCTCGATCGCGGTGCGGCTGATTTCGCCATCGCCTTGCGATACATGCGGGTCGCCGATCGAGAACAATCCGCCGTCCACGGCGACAGGGTAGTACATGGCGGAGCCCGCGCCGATGCGCCAGTTATCAATATTGCCGCCGTGCGCGCCCGGCGGCACGGTGCTCACGCGACCTGCCACGTCAGGCGCGACGCCTGCCGTGCCCAGATGACGGCGCACCGGTACGCGAATGCCTTCAAGCGCAAGTTCGCGGCAGCAGTCGCGGATCTCCGAGCGTTTGCCCGGCACGAGATATTTGCCGGGATAGTCATACGCATACAGCGCGGGAGCCGTGTTCGATGCCTGATCGAGTTCGTAGATAGTGACGCGTTCCTTCTCGAAGTCAGTGAACAGATGGCCCCAATGCGCGGCGAGATTCGAACCGTAGTTGAAGCGCGGAATCATTTGCAGATTGATCGGCTCTGGTGCAAATGGCGGAGCTTGTCGAGGAAATCTGTTTTGATAGGATGCCTCATTGATCCGAGAGGAGCACATTCCAAACCACAGGCACAGTGATGTCCTCGAGGCGAAGTTGGGTGAGGCTAAATTGTCCTTTGCGAAGGCGATGCATCAATTCAACACCCGCCAGCGTGATCGCGGCGTTCCTGAATTGCTTGGAACTACGCATGACGCTCGTGCGTGACTTGATGTTGACAATGCCTGACTTCTCAGTGACGAAATCCAATTCAGCAGCCCCCAAAAAGAAATTTTCAAATGTACTTGACGGGGTGGTGGCTGATCTTCATAATTCGCCTCCCGTTAGATGACGGACGCGAAGAAAGCAGAGCTCTCCAAGCGAATGATCTTTAAAAATTAACAGCCGATAAGTGTGGGCGCTTGATGCGCGATGCGAGGTGGATCTTTCGGGATCTGCCGGCAAGCAAAAGTATCAAGTCTCACACAGTAATGAAAGGAAGGTTTGACTGTCGCAAGATGGTTGGATCATTCGTCAGTACGTTGAGTGAGCGACCGGTTCTTAACGGAACCGAAAAACAGTAACAGGTTTGAACTGAAGAGTTTGATCCTGGCTCAGATTGAACGCTGGCGGCATGCCTTACACATGCAAGTCGAACGGCAGCACGGGGGCAACCCTGGTGGCGAGTGGCGAACGGGTGAGTAATACATCGGAACGTGTCCTGTAGTGGGGGATAGCCCGGCGAAAGCCGGATTAATACCGCATACGATCTGTGGATGAAAGCGGGGGATCCTTCGGGACCTCGCGCTACAGGGGCGGCCGATGGCAGATTAGCTAGTTGGTGGGGTAAAGGCCTACCAAGGCGACGATCTGTAGCTGGTCTGAGAGGACGACCAGCCACACTGGGACTGAGACACGGCCCAGACTCCTACGGGAGGCAGCAGTGGGGAATTTTGGACAATGGGCGAAAGCCTGATCCAGCAATGCCGCGTGTGTGAAGAAGGCCTTCGGGTTGTAAAGCACTTTTGTCCGGAAAGAAAACCTCGTGGTTAATACCCGTGGGGGATGACGGTACCGGAAGAATAAGCACCGGCTAACTACGTGCCAGCAGCCGCGGTAATACGTAGGGTGCAAGCGTTAATCGGAATTACTGGGCGTAAAGCGTGCGCAGGCGGTCCGCTAAGACAGATGTGAAATCCCCGGGCTTAACCTGGGAACTGCATTTGTGACTGGCGGGCTAGAGTATGGCAGAGGGGGGTAGAATTCCACGTGTAGCAGTGAAATGCGTAGAGATGTGGAGGAATACCGATGGCGAAGGCAGCCCCCTGGGCCAATACTGACGCTCATGCACGAAAGCGTGGGGAGCAAACAGGATTAGATACCCTGGTAGTCCACGCCCTAAACGATGTCAACTAGTTGTTGGGGATTCATTTCCTTAGTAACGTAGCTAACGCGTGAAGTTGACCGCCTGGGGAGTACGGTCGCAAGATTAAAACTCAAAGGAATTGACGGGGACCCGCACAAGCGGTGGATGATGTGGATTAATTCGATGCAACGCGAAAAACCTTACCTACCCTTGACATGTATGGAACCTGGCTGAGAGGTCAGGGTGCCCGAAAGGGAGCCATAACACAGGTGCTGCATGGCTGTCGTCAGCTCGTGTCGTGAGATGTTGGGTTAAGTCCCGCAACGAGCGCAACCCTTGTCCCTAGTTGCTACGCAAGAGCACTCTAGGGAGACTGCCGGTGACAAACCGGAGGAAGGTGGGGATGACGTCAAGTCCTCATGGCCCTTATGGGTAGGGCTTCACACGTCATACAATGGTCGGAACAGAGGGTCGCCAACCCGCGAGGGGGAGCCAATCCCAGAAAACCGATCGTAGTCCGGATCGCACTCTGCAACTCGAGTGCGTGAAGCTGGAATCGCTAGTAATCGCGGATCAGCATGCCGCGGTGAATACGTTCCCGGGTCTTGTACACACCGCCCGTCACACCATGGGAGTGGGTTTTACCAGAAGTGGCTAGTCTAACCGCAAGGAGGACGGTCACCACGGTAGGATTCATGACTGGGGTGAAGTCGTAACAAGGTAGCCGTATCGGAAGGTGCGGCTGGATCACCTCCTTTCTCGAGCTAACGCGTCAATGTGTTGAGCGCTCACGCTTATCGGCTGTGAAATTTAGACAGACTCAGGGGTCTGTAGCTCAGTCGGTTAGAGCACCGTCTTGATAAGGCGGGGGTCGATGGTTCGAATCCATCCAGACCCACCAAAGTCTTGTCTGGTGTGCTGATCGATAACCTCTGGGTATCAACAGGTAGAGATTATCTGTGCATGACTGGGGGATTAGCTCAGCTGGGAGAGCACCTGCTTTGCAAGCAGGGGGTCGTCGGTTCGATCCCGTCATCCTCCACCAATCCTCAATGCGTAGCGTTCTGTGAGAAGCAGAGCGTTGTGCATTGGCGATTGAGCCAGTCAGAGTGATACGCGGTTATAGCAACTGCGATATCGGCTGTCGTTCTTTAACAATCAGGAAGAAGTAGTAAAGAGATTCACGAAAGATCACTTAGAGATGGGTGGTTGAGTAGGTGAATCAGGGTTGTGATTGTATCAATGTATGAAAAGGTGATCGAAAGATTGCCTTGGAATACGGCGCAACACGAATACTCAACCTGTAGCGATTGTGGCGAGCGTGTGATTCCCAGTGGATCACACATGAGACACACCCGTTATAGGGTCAAGCGAACAAGTGCATGTGGTGGATGCCTTGGCGATCACAGGCGATGAAGGACGCGGTAGCCTGCGAAAAGCGGTGGGGAGCTGGCAAACGAGCTTTGATCCACCGATATCCGAATGGGGAAACCCGGCCCGTATGGGTCATCCGTAGCTGAATACATAGGCTACGTGAAGCGAACGCGGTGAACTGAAACATCTAAGTAACCGCAGGAAAAGAAATCAACCGAGATTCCCAGAGTAGTGGCGAGCGAAATGGGACCAGCCTGTACTCTTTATCTTCATTGTTAGTCGAAGGCTCTGGAAAGTGCCGCCATAGCAGGTGATAGCCCTGTAGACGAAAACAGCGAGGAAGAACTGGGTGTACGACAAGTAGGGCGGGACACGTGAAATCCTGTCTGAAGATGGGGGGACCATCCTCCAAGGCTAAATACTCGTGATCGACCGATAGTGAACCAGTACCGTGAGGGAAAGGCGAAAAGAACCCCGGGAGGGGAGTGAAATAGATCCTGAAACCGCATGCATACAAACAGTCGGAGCCTCGCAAGGGGTGACGGCGTACCTTTTGTATAATGGGTCAGCGACTTACATTCAGTGGCAAGCTTAACCGATTAGGGCAGGCGTAGCGAAAGCGAGTCCGAACAGGGCGTTCAGTCGCTGGGTGTAGACCCGAAACCAGGTGATCTATCCATGGCCAGGATGAAGGTGCGGTAACACGTACTGGAGGTCCGAACCCACTAACGTTGAAAAGTTAGGGGATGAGCTGTGGATAGGGGTGAAAGGCTAAACAAACCTGGAAATAGCTGGTTCTCTCCGAAAACTATTTAGGTAGTGCCTCGTGTATCACCTTCGGGGGTAGAGCACTGTCATGGTTGTGGGGTCCATTGCGGATTACTACGCCATAGCAAACTCCGAATACCGAAGAGTGCAATCACGGGAGACAGACATCGGGTGCTAACGTCCGGTGTCAAGAGGGAAACAACCCAGACCGCCAGCTAAGGTCCCCAAATATTGCTAAGTGGGAAACGAAGTGGGAAGGCTAAAACAGTCAGGAGGTTGGCTTAGAAGCAGCCATCCTTTAAAGAAAGCGTAATAGCTCACTGATCGAGTCGTCCTGCGCGGAAGATGTAACGGGGCTAAGCAATATACCGAAGCTGCGGATGCATATTTATATGCATGGTAGGAGAGCGTTCCGTAAGCCTGCGAAGGTGCATTGAAAAGTGCGCTGGAGGTATCGGAAGTGCGAATGCTGACATGAGTAGCGATAAAGGGGGTGAAAGGCCCCCTCGCCGTAAGCCCAAGGTTTCCTACGCAACGTTCATCGGCGTAGGGTGAGTCGGCCCCTAAGGCGAGGCAGAAATGCGTAGCTGATGGGAAGCAGGTTAATATTCCTGCACCATTGTTAAATGCGATGGGGGGACGGATCGCGGAAGGTTGTCCGGGTGTTGGAAGTCCCGGTCCTTGCATTGGAGAAGGCGCTTAGGCAAATCCGGGCGCGGAATTCAAGGGTGTGAGGCCATTCACTTCGGTGAAGAAGCAACTGGAAGTGGTTCCAAGAAAAGCCTCTAAGCTTCAGTTTAACAAGACCGTACCGCAAACCGACACAGGTGGGCGAGATGAGTATTCTAAGGCGCTTGAGAGAACTCGGGAGAAGGAACTCGGCAAATTGGTACCGTAACTTCGGGATAAGGTACGCCCCTGTAGCTTGACTGGCCTGCGCCAGAAGGGTGAAGGGGTTGCAATAAACTGGTGGCTGCGACTGTTTAATAAAAACACAGCACTCTGCAAACACGAAAGTGGACGTATAGGGTGTGACGCCTGCCCGGTGCCGGAAGATTAAATGATGGGGTGCAAGCTCTTGATTGAAGTCCCGGTAAACGGCGGCCGTAACTATAACGGTCCTAAGGTAGCGAAATTCCTTGTCGGGTAAGTTCCGACCTGCACGAATGGCGTAACGATGGCCACACTGTCTCCTCCCGAGACTCAGCGAAGTTGAAGTGTTTGTGATGATGCAATCTCCCCGCGGCTAGACGGAAAGACCCCATGAACCTTTACTGTAGCTTTGCATTGGACTTTGAACCGGTCTGTGTAGGATAGGTGGGAGGCTTTGAAGCGTGGACGCCAGTCTGCGTGGAGCCGACCTTGAAATACCACCCTGGTTTGTTTGAGGTTCTAACCTTGGTCCGTTATCCGGACTGGGGACAGTGCATGGTAGGCAGTTTGACTGGGGCGGTCTCCTCCCAAAGTGTAACGGAGGAGTACGAAGGTACGCTAGGTACGGTCGGAAATCGTGCTGATAGTGCAATGGCATAAGCGTGCTTAACTGCGAGACCGACAAGTCGAGCAGGTGCGAAAGCAGGTCATAGTGATCCGGTGGTTCTGTATGGAAGGGCCATCGCTCAACGGATAAAAGGTACTCTGGGGATAACAGGCTGATACCGCCCAAGAGTTCATATCGACGGCGGTGTTTGGCACCTCGATGTCGGCTCATCTCATCCTGGGGCTGTAGCCGGTCCCAAGGGTATGGCTGTTCGCCATTTAAAGAGGTACGTGAGCTGGGTTTAAAACGTCGTGAGACAGTTTGGTCCCTATCTGCCGTGGGCGCTGGATATTTGAAGGGGGCTGCTCCTAGTACGAGAGGACCGGAGTGGACGAACCTCTGGTGTACCGGTTGTCACGCCAGTGGCATCGCCGGGTAGCTATGTTCGGAAGAGATAACCGCTGAAAGCATCTAAGCGGGAAACTCGCCTTAAGATGAGATATCCCCGGGGCTTCGAGCCCCTTGAAGGGTCGTTCAAGACCAGGACGTTGATAGGTCAGGTGTGGAAGCGCAGTAATGCGTTAAGCTAACTGATACTAATTGCCCGTAAGGCTTGATCCTATAACAGGTGTGTCTTGCGATGATCGTTAGTGCTTCAGCACTTACGAGCATCCCACCCCCGAAGGGGGCAGGGACGCCACACACGGTTGAGTGATCAGTGTTGTGCCAGAAACAACACAACCCCCCAAGCTTGCCTGGTGAGCATCACCAGAAACTACTTCTTCCAGATTGGTTGGGCTGTCCCCAGAGACAGCGCAGCAACAAGTCATGCCTGATGACCATAGCGAGTCGGTCCCACCCCTTCCCATCCCGAACAGGACCGTGAAACGACTCCACGCCGATGATAGTGCGGATTCCCGTGTGAAAGTAGGTAATCGTCAGGCTCCCCAGCAGCATCAGAAACCCCACCCCGAAAAGGTGGGGTTTATGCGTTTACGGCCGCCTGCCGCCCGCTGGCAAACGGCAAACGGCAAACGCCCGGCAGTCGTGGATAAACCGGACGAAACCTGCCGCTATAGAACGCGACAGGTTTGCCGTGTGCCATCAGATACTTCGACTGGGCCTCGAGATAGCTGAAGGTCGATTCCGTTGCCGTAAAATGCAGCGTCATCGGCCTGCCAGTCGCATCGTCGATGAACACCCAGCAGCGTGCAAGCGGGCGCCCGTTCCTCGAACCACGGATGTTCGCTGCCGTCGATCTGCACCAGTTCGCCAACACACGAGCGCCGCGCCCGCGGCTGGTAGATCTTCGGCGGGCGCTGCCGGCGTGGAATCCACAGTCCGGCATCGGTCATCAACTGCCGCACGGTTTCCTTGGCCATCCGGATGCCGTGATACTCCCAAAGCTTCTCGCACGCCAGCGTCGGGCCTAAATCGGCATAGCGCTCGCGAATGATCGCCAGCGCCCGCTGAGCCAGTCCTTCGTCCAGCTTCCGGTTGCCGGACCGGCCACGTCTGCGCGAGGCCAGTCCAGCCGCACCGGATTCCTGATAGCGGATCACCAGGCGCTCAACCTGACGCACGGTCAAGCCCAGACGTTCGGCCGCGCGACCAGGCTGAGGCCCATGTCGACAATGGCCTGGATGACCTTCAAACGGTCGAGTTCTCGCATGTTCAATGTCACCAGTGTGGCTGGACACATGGCCGACTCCGAAATCTCGCAACGGACCGACCGGCATGCCAGCGTTTAGAAACACGACATTTCTTATATGGTCGCCTCCCATTTGCAAGGTAATTGTTCATGGCGAGGAGGGTGGTTGCGGACTTATATCCGGACTCGATCGCGGGCATGCCCGCCGGCCCCAATGGATTTCGCCGCAAAGGTCCTAATCTAAATGAGCGGACTCAAGGTCCGAGAAATGTCTCAGGTTTGCCTTTGCGCGGTCCAACCTGTCTTGCCATCGTTCAATACACCTGTGCAACCGTGGATGAGATCAAATGCGGTGACAAATGGTTACTGCGCTGGCGTCGCCTGATACGTTCGCCCATAAGCCAGCAGCGCCCAGATTGTTCGCGCCATCTTGTTGGCCAGTGCGACAGCGACTACGTTCGTCGGACGTCGCGTCAACAGGAGGCGCAATCTCTCGGGCAGATGCTTCGAACTTGAGATGACAGCCCGGGCACCGTGTATGAGTAGCGTCCGTAAATACACGTCGCCACGTTTGCTGATGCCGCCAAGCCTGATCTTGCCGCCTGAGCTGTTCTGACGTGGCACCAGACCAAGGTAAGCCGCAAATTCACGCCCAGACCGGAAGTTTTTCGCCTGACCGATGACCGAGACTGCTGCAGTGGCTGTCAGCAGACCGACACCAGGAATCTCCGAGATACGTAGACACGCTTCATCACTGCGCCTCCATTCGATAATGCGTTGCTCGATGCGCCCGATCTGTTCATCGAGCACGAGCATTCGTGAGAGCTGGTCCTGGAGGCTTTCCGTGAGCATCGCCGGCAACTGGTCTGCGAGCGTTGCGAGTGCGGCTTTGGCGGCCTCGATCGAGGCACGGCGACCCTGCGGCAGGATCACGCCGAACTCGTAGAGCAGACCGCGCATCTGGTTGACCTGCATGACGCGGAACCGTACCAGTTGCTGCCGCATCCGGTGAAGCGCGAGCATCGCCTGCTGATCTTCGGTCTTGACGGCCACGAACCGCATGCCCTGACGCTGCGCAGCTTCCCAGATTGCCGCCGCGTCCGCGGCATCGTTCTTGTTCGACTTGACGAATGGCCGCACGAACTGCGCTGCAATGAGCCGCACATCGTGGCCAAGCCGAGCCAGTTGCCTTGCCCAATGATGAGCGCTGCCACAGGCTTCCATCACGACACGGGATACAGGCCGGTTGGCAAAGAACGGTAGTAGCTGCGCGCGTTTGAGAGCCTTGTTGTGGATTGCGCCGGTGTCAGAATCAACGAAATGGATCTGGAAGACGCGCGTCGCCAGATCGATGGCAATGATCGTGGGTTCCATCAGATTCTCCTTGACGGCAGGACTGCCGAACCTGCAATGTCGCACGTTCTGGAAGCGAGACCGCGGCGCCGGACAGACCGTTAAGGCGGGAGGCGACCATTCCATCTAAATGGCTAGAACACGACATTTACATAAAGCCTCCACACACAATGTCGAGGCCATTCTGAAATGTCGTAGTGGCAGCAAAGTAGAAGTGTCGTAGTTGTACCTTTGCTATCTCCTTGACGAGGTTTTGATTACAGGGTCACGAAGGCTGACCGTCGTTCTGCCAATCGCGGTGTTCAGATCATCGACAGTGATCTCCCGCTGCTTCTTTGTCCGTGCCTTGCGCTCCTTCAGCTTCGGAGCCTGCCCCTGATTGGTCCGTGACGGTGAACCTGACGCGCGACGGTTATCGCGATCGGCCTGAACCAGTTGCGCGACCTGCAGCACGTGACCCAGCCGCTTGTGGTCGACCACCGCGCCCTGATCGATCTCCGAGAGCCGGTCATAAGGCGTGCAGGGAAGGGCGACACCATCCGCGCGAACCTCAATGCGACCGTCCGGATACTCGTACACATCGACGTAGCGTCCGACCAGTCTGCGGTTCGCGTCCGTGTCATCGAGCAGGTAGATCACCCGGTCGTACTGCAGCGTCAGCGAGCGCGTGACGCGCCGCGGTTCACGCCACGTCAGGATGGTGTCGAGATTCTCATCTGTTCGCAGCGGCCGGTGAGCATTGAAAGCGCTGCGTGGTACCTTGCCAAAGCGCGTGTTGTAGTCGGCGATGAAGTGAGGCGCGTAAGCGTTGGCCGCTTCCCGCGTGTCGATCTGGCGTAGCCGTAGTTCCTTCACCAGGCGGTCCTGCAATGTCAGGTTCGCGCGTTCAACACGCCCCTTGGCCTGGCTTGAATTTGCGCACAACCCCTCAATGTTCAACTCGAACATCGCCCGGCCGAAGTGCGTCACACCTTTGCCGCCCGTGGTCGCCGTCTGTGTCGAGCGGAATACGCTCGCCTTGTCGCTGTAGAACGCGACCGGCTTGCCGTGCAGTTCCAGATACGCCCGCGTCGCCTCGAAGTAGCTGAAGGTCGATTCGGTCGCCGTGAAGTGCAGCGCCATGATCCGGCTGGTTGCGTCGTCCACATAGACCAGCAGCGTGCACGCCGGCGCGCGATCCTCGAACCAGCGATGATCGCTGCCATCGATCTGAATCAGTTCGCCCAGACACGATCGCCGCGCCCGTGGCTGGTAGATCTTCGGTGGTCGCTGCCGGCGCGGAATCCACAGCCCGGCCTCCGTCATCAGGTGACGCACCGTTTCCTTCGACAGCACCAGCCCATGACATTCGCGCAGCTTCTCGCACGCCAGCGTCGGCCCGAAATCCACATAACTGCCCCGGATCAGATTCAACGCGCGTTCCGCCGTGCCATCCGCCAGTTGGTAGTTGCTCGGGTGCCCCCGATGCCGTGACAGCAGCCCTGAGGCACCCTGGCGGCGGTAACGTACCGTCAGCCGCTCAACCTGACGCCGGCTCAGATGAAGCCGTTCTGCAGCCTGCCACGTCATCTGTCACCTTTCGGCGTAATGGCGCCGGGCATTTTCGCCGTAATGACGCCACTGGAAACGGGCAATTCGAGGGCTCGAACGGGGATCAAGGTTGCTTGATTTTGCCTCCTTTTGCAAGCTCGGTTCTGAGTGTTTCGACGCCCGGTTTGAGTCCGCGATAGCTCTCGCCGTCGAGGACGATTTTGTGAGCGCCATGACGCAAGCGGTCGAGGGTTGCAGCGCCGATCATCTTGTTACCTGGGAATGCTTCCCCCCATTCTGGGAAGTCCAAATTCGACGTTAAAATCGTTGCTGCGCGCTCATAACGCTCGGCGATCAGGTCGTGGAAGTCTTCATCGTCTGGCGAACGCAGTGGCTTAAGACCAAAGTCGTCAATGATCAGAAGTGGAAGCTTGGCGAGATACTGGAAACGACGGTCGTAAGTGCCCACGGCTGCCGCGCTGCGCAGGCTTGCTAATAATTGGCTTTGTGTTGAGAACAGCACATCGTGTCCTTGCCGAGCTGCAGCGTGTCCGAGGGCTTGCGCAAGATGGCTTTTCCCCGTTCCGCAAGGCCCGGCAATCAGGACCGCCACCTTCTCGTCAATAAATCGGCACGTGGCGAGATCATGGATAGCGGATCGATTCAGCCCTGGTAGCCGGTCGAAGTCGAATCCTTCGAGCGTCTTCTGGCTACGGAAGTTGGCGCGTCGCATGCGCAGGCTGAGCTTCTTGTTATCGCGCCGGGCTACTTCGTCGTGAATGAGCAGCGAAAGGAATTCGGTGAAGGCAAGCTTGCGATCGATGGCCTCGCGGTTTCGCGCTTCCAGCGAATCGAGGATGCCGGACAAGCGCAACTGCTTAAGCAGTGGAGTCAATTCAGGAATGGGATGCATGGCCGGCCTTATTGGAGAATGGTTTGTGTGTTGCGGCAGAAACGGCCGCCTTCGGTGTAGGTGCTCGCCAGCGCATCAAAGGCGTTTAACAGCGTCAGCTGATCCAATCCCTTTTGCAGAATGGTTTTAACGGCCGTGTAGTGCGGCGTGCCGTAGTGGTTGGCGCGCGAGCAGGCAGCTTCAAGGCGGACTGCTCCGTATTTCTGTTTGAGCCGCAAAACGCCTTGCACCGAGCGCATCTTGATTAAGACTTTGTCGCCGAAGAGCGCCTGAACCAGGGCATAGCAGGCAGGCCCGATCTGCTCAGCAGCTGCCAAACACCACTGGGTGTCCTGCAGTTGCCACGCCTGGGCAGCGGATGGCAGATGATCGTCTACCGTGCGACGGCCGCCTGCGCGAGTAAGGCGGGCGTGGGCTGCGACCGATTCCTGCCCGCGATACAGCGTCACCATGGTGTCGGTCGCCTTGAGCCACAGTTCCTGGCCGACCAGCCTATACGGGACCGAGTAAAAACTCTGCTCGAACTGGACATGAGCGTCGCGGTGCACCTTGGCCTTCGCCCACACGGCAAGCTCCGGCAGCACGTCCGGCAAGCTGATCAGCAGGCTTCGTTCAACTTCCGCGAAGCGCTTGAGCGGCATGTCGCGAGTCGTACCGTGAATGCGGTTGCCGGCTTCGTTCATCACCCACGCGTGTACCTGGCGATTGGCGTCAGCCACGCCACGAAACTCGCGTAAGGGCAAGAAGCCTCGCTTCACAAATTTGACGCCCGATTCCACGATTCCCTTTTTTTGCGGATCCCTTGGCGGACAAGCATCAATCTTGAAACCGTATCCTTCTGCGCACTCGCCGTACGCGCGTTGCACCTCGGGCTCGTAATAGCACGCGCGCGTGATCGCACACTTGCAATTGTCGATGATGACCCGAGCCGGCACACCACCAAATGCCTCGAACGCGCGCCGGTGACATCCCAGCCAGGTTGCTACCGTCTGGTCTCGGACAAACTCAACATATTGGTGGCGCGACCAGGCCAGGGTCATGACGAAGAACCATGTCTTGTGGATCTCGCCGGTGAGCGCGTCGGTCATCATCGGACCAGCGCCGAAATCAACCTGGGCCGCTTCGGCCGGCTTGAATTCCAGGCGCAGCGGCACGTCGGGCGTGTGCGATGCATCTATATGCAGAAGGAAACGATAGACCGACGAATAGCTGCCGCCGTATCCGTGGTTGCGAACGAGCGTGGAGTGGATCGTCGTGCATTGAACTCCGGTTGCCCGCCACTTGGCGATCTGCTCCCGCCACGGTTCCAACGTTGAGACGCAGCTCGATGGTAGCGGCGCCTCTTTGCGATCCAGGAAAGCGGCCATTACGTGTTCGTCGGGCAAAACCGCTTCACGCGCCAACCATCCGTTCCTGGCGGCAATCTCCCGCACCTGCGCAATCTTCTTGCGCCCCATGGTCTTCGATCGTGCGATATCCCGGTCAGAGTCGCCTCGGCGCATGCGCACCAGGATCTGTCGGTATTGGTACATCTCGAACCTTAGGTGAAGCTTCACCTAAGGTTCGTTAGGTAAGTCAGAAAATTAGGTTCGGTTGAATATGAGGCAGCGGATTGGGGAGGCCCTTCCCGGGGTTGTGAGGCTATCGTCTGGCCCGGGAAGGGAACTTGGGAGCGAGGTCACTCGCTCGAATGCTTCACCTAATAAACTCAAAGGCTTTCCAGAAATTTGAGCAGTGAATCGGGTGGGCGATAAAAAGGCACCTTGACTCTGGGCGCTTTCACCGCCGCAAGTGCTCGGCGCTTCATTGCCTGATCTGCCTCGACATAGCCGTGCGTCGTCAGGGGGCTTTCATGTCCGAGCCAGAGCGCAACCTCGGTGATACCTACACCGGCCTGCAAGAGATGCGTGGCAACCGTGTGCCTCATGGAATGCGGGGTAATATGGCGCTTCAGAAGCGATGGACAGGTCTTCGCTGCTGCCGTCAGTGCCAGCGAAAATCGTTCAGCCACGTTTGCGCGCGTCATTGGTCCGCCATGGCGACTTGGCAGCAGCGGCTGTTCCGGTTGTAAACGCTGGTTACGTATCCAGGTGCGTATCGCTGCCGCAGTTTCACGCCATAGGGGTACGGCACGCTGCTTCCGCCCCTTGCCATGCAGGCGTACCCACGGCGTCGCAGCGAGCGTTACATCGGCTACCCGCATTCCTGTCAGCTCCGACACTCGGGCTCCAGTGTTGTACAGCAGTGCGAGCAATAGACGGTCGCGCTGCCCGAACCACGTATCCGGATCGGGCGCACCCAACAAGGCGTGAACTTCCTCACGTGAGAGAAATCCGAGAAGCGGTCTCTCGAAACGTTTCGTTGGGATCGAGAGAATTTGTTGAGCCAGGTGCAGTGCTTGCGGACATCGCATCGTGACATAGTGGTAGAAGGTCCGTATTGCGGAAAGCCGGGCATTGCGACTGCGAATGCTATTGGATCGTGCAGTTTCGAGGTGGTCCAGAAAGGCAGTGATCAATGTGACGTCGAGCTCGTCGAGAGTTAACTTCTCGGGCGGCTTATGCAACACTTGCTGAGCGTAGGTCAATAGCATACGGAAGGTGTCACGGTATGATTCGACCGTTCTTGCACTCGCATTCTGCTGCTGCATTAGCCGCTCGACGAAGAACCGCTGGAGGAGCGAGGCAAACTCCTGTGGCTGGCTGGTGACAAGGCTCATGTCGATTCTCCTTTGGCATACTGATGAAAGCGCTCTCCAACGATTGCCATCAGTTCCGGCACCGCCGTACAGTACCAGTAAGTGTGGGCAACTGAAGCGTGGCCGAGATAAGTCGAGAGCGCGAGGATTGCGTGGTCAGCATCGATCCCGTGGCGGTCGGCGCGCAACAGACTGTTGGCGACAAAACTATGTCTGAAGTCATAACAGCGATGATGCGCATAATCGCCTCGTGGCAACCACCCGAGTCGACGGCATAGGGTTTCCAACGCGCACTGGAGCGTTGGTACGCCGGCTGCCTTACCTTTGTCGAGCAGAAAAAAACGGTCGCTGCCTGGCTGGCGCACGAGGCGATCACGCTGTTGAGCATACGTGCGTAGTGCCTCTGTGGTGCTCGGATGCAATGGAATCAAGCGGCTTCGATGCCCTTTTGCTTCCTGGACCAACAGCAGTCCCTGATCAAGATCGACGTCATTACGTGTCAGGCGTGTGGCCTCTATCGGGCGTAGTCCACTTGCTGCGAGCAGCCCGATCATGGTCTTGCAGGTCGCAGGACGCAGGCCATCCCGAGGCTGCAGGCCGGCGGTAGCTGCCATCAGCATCGATACTTCCTGTTGAGTGAAAATATGTGGCGTCAATCGGCGATAGGCTCTGCCGAGCAACCTTCCTGGCGGCACCTCGGTCACTGGATCGAAACGCTGCCAGTACCGCGCAAAACCCCGCAGCAGCTCAAGACGCCGAGCCCAAGTAAAGTATTGACTTCGTTTCGTCGATTGAGCCCATGCCACGGCGAGTTCGACGACAAGGTGTGACTGCGGGGGCGTCTGCCGATCAGCGAACCGCCCGAATTGCCGCAGTCTGGGCGCGTCGCCCACGACATTAAATCCAGCGTTGCGCCGATACGCAAGGTAGTCTTCGATGCGCTCGGTCCAAAGTCGGGGCGCATTCATGATCGATGCTCCGGCCATGGTTGCGCTACCTTGCGCAGACGATCAAGATCAACCCTGGTGTAAAGCGTCGTCGTGTTGAGATGTCTGTGCCCCAGTACATCGGCAACTTCTTTTAGCGATGCCCCACCTTGAATGAGGCGGGTTGCTGCCGTGCGTCGCAACACGTGGACGCCATGAAATCGCTCGTCGAGGCCTGCACGTACAAAGGCGCCTCTGATGAGGTGATTGATGGCAACGGCGTCAATCGGCATGTCGTACGGCGCGATTTGCCGGACAAAGACGGCACGATTACTCGTATCGGGCCGTCCGTATTGTAAATAGCGGACAAGTGCGTGGGCCGTTTGTACCGGCAGCGGTAGCTTGCGTTCTCGTCCGCCCTTGTTATGAGTCAGCGTCACCGTTCCATTCTGCCAATCGAATGATTCCAACTGCAGTCGCACGACTTCCATGCGACGTAGCGCCAAATCGGTCAAAAACCGTGCAATTGCGAAATCGCGCATGCCAATCGGTTTGGTCAAATCGAACGCTGCGAAAAAGAGATCCAGTTCCCTCTCGGTCATCGCAATCGGCAGAGGCGCCGGCATTGGTGGCGCCATCTTCGGGATCGCAGCGAAGAGAGCACGAGTGTCATCTCCGTTCAAGCCACGAAAGCGCAGATAACTTGCGAGATCAACGCAGTAGCTACGACGTGTCCCGTGACTCCGGCCTTTGAAACAGCGTGCGGTGAAGTCCTCAATATCCATTGAAGTCAGGTGACCGGCAGACACGGACCCCTGACCCTGACCGAAGACAGAGTCGAGGAAGCGGCGAATCCGCCAAAGGCGGTTACGGCAAGTGGTCTGCGCGTAACCGCAACTATCCACCAGATAATGCCTGTACAGTTCTAGTTCGATGTCGACCGGCGTATGCAACTGAGGTCGTACGGTGCTGCACAACCCTTCCTCCTTGAGAACGGCCAGAAGATGGCGGAGAGCCGCGCGTACCGTGTTGACATGGCGCATACACGGTCGCGGACATCTGCAATGCGGCAAATGAACATCGACAAACTCCGTCACGAGAGCATCATCGATATCGGCAAGGGTCAACCGCTTGTTCTTGTTCAGCCGATGCGTAAAGTGACGCAAGGAGGCCAGATAGTGTTGAATCGTATCGTCCGCATATCGCAGGGCAAGCAAGTGATCAACGTATTTGGAGACGATGGCGTCTACGGGGCTCCCGATAGCTATGCCACAGCGCGATGAGTCCGCCGCCAATTTGCTGACAGTCATGATGTCCTCCATGAACCAACGTATGCATCGGTAGGAGTACACCGAAATTAGGTGCGCTTCAACAAAGGTCGCATCGCGGCTCTCTACGATACAGTCCGCGTACAAGGGCACTCACCGTGTCGCCTCTGAACCTAATTTCCGCCCGTGCCTAACGAACCTCCGATTGGCCACGGCCTCTCCCGGCAAAAGGCCGGGAGTCTAGCCGATCAATGAAGTTCGAACCCTCGCTGCTCGTCATCTGGGTGGCGCCATTACGCCGCAAAACTACTGGCGCCTTTACGCCGAAAACGCCGTGGCTCCATTACGCCGGAAATCCGGTGGCGCCATTACGCCGAAAACGAAATGGCGCCTATATGCCGGAAATTCACATCATCAGCATACCGTCGACCACCGACTGGATCGTCCTGAGCCGGTCAACCTCGCGCATCGTCATGGTGATCGTCCCAGATGTCGTCATGCGAGCCTCCCGTCACAGGTCAGCCAGCATGACATGCGACGTTTCAGCTTTGCCCAGGTACGACATTACAGCTTTGCTCTTACATACAAATGGGTGATAATTTATCTTATGTCAAATCGTCGTCGGTTCAGGAAAACCACAGTATGGGATAACGCACTGGCCGCCTAAGCTTCGATCAAGGTATGCAAAACGCTTCTTTTCCCCGCTTCGCTTTTCCGGGGTTTGCAATGCTTGATCTGTTCGGCCAAGTCGTTGTTACGTATGAAGATTTGGAGCTTTGGGTGTCCGCCCTTGCGCCTGGCTTCGCAATCAGCGAGCAACGCATGGCGTACTACATACGACATTGGGACGTGGCCGGGAAGGTCGCCCGCGCGAAGCTCGCCGGCACGTTCGACACCACCATAGAAAACGCCCGCGCACGGCGGGCGTTCCTCAATCGCCGTCTAGGCCTCAAATGAAACGCGCTATCATCACCGTCATCGCCGCCGTTGGCGCCTCCCTTTTCTGGCTGTTTGGCGGCCGGAAAATTGATCCTGAGAATCTCGAATGACAGACCTTGATCTCCGCGACCCTCCTGCAGACAGCTGGCTCCTCGCCTCCAAGTTTGACGATGCATGCGGCTATTTTGACGACGTTCGCGACGCGGCGTTTTTTCGCGTTCGACTCGATGGCAAGCTTTACATGATGACGCGCGAAGCCTTCACTACGCTGGCACACGGCCCCGACGCCGAGCGCGCCGTCTACCTTCCCGCCGCACAATGAAAAAAGCCCCTGAAATAGGGGCTTTTTTCTACCGGCTACGCTTGAAGCGGCCTTTGCTGTCCCGTTCGCGGCGGCGTCGATGCTTGGTCATTCGCTTTTCTCCATCAGTGACACGCTGGTCTCAAGTTTGACAACACGGCTTTCCAGCGCGTAAAGCCGTTCGTCGGTTCCCTTTTCCGTGGTGCGCAGGTCCGTCACGGCCACGCGCACCTCGCCCACGTCGTGCGCGATCCCGGACATTTGCCAGATCAGCGTTCCCGCCGTGACCGCGATGCCAGCCAAGCCAGCCCATTTCGATACGCTGTCAGCCATTGCCAGCCCCTTGGCGGGCCTGCTGCACGTTTTCCACCATCATGTGCGTGCCGAGGCCGAGCAGCCCAATGAGCAGCGTCATCAGTGTGTTGTTGTCGATGGCCGGCGGAATCGGAATGTGCCACCAGCCGATCGACGCCCACATGAGCATCGGCCGCGCCAGAATCTGGTACGCAAGCCCGACCGTACACACCCACATCACCGCTGGCCGCGCGCCCGACACGAAGAAATTGCTATTCGCCGCTTCGGTGTTGTTGGTCTGCACCTGCGCGAGCGCGAGCTTGATCTGTCCGTCGAACTGGTCCAGCTCACCGCGCTGCTGCATCTGCAGCAACTGCAGTTCAAATTGCTGCTGGGCCTGCTGCTGCGCTTCCTTGTCTGGCCACACGCGCTTGATTACCGTGCTGATCAGGTCCGCGACGCCGCCGCCCGGCGCGATGAGGTCAGTAATGATGCTCATGGCTACATCCCGATTGACTGCATCGTCAGGCTGGAATTCAGCAGCGAATTCACCGTATCAGACGACGTGGCGTTAGTGGTGTTGAGCGTGGTCTGGTCCGGGATCGCGCCCATGCTCGGCGTTGGATCGCCGCCGCTGAACAGGGAACCCGTCGCGTAGCTGAATAGCGACGACGACAGTCCCGTGACGCCGCCGGCCGCCTTGAACCGCGATTCGATGTACCAGACGGCGAGCGCGAGCGCGACCACCGCAACGGTGATCTCAATGGCGTCGTCTTTCACGCTCACAGCGAGAAGCCCCACGAATTGAGGTCACTTTCTCCCGCGCTCGCCATGGATGCCGTTGTGTCCGACGAGATGGCGCTACTGATCGCATCCGGGTTGTAGGCCGCCGACGTATAGGTCTGGTCCAGCCCGCCGAGCGTCGATGTTCCGGCCGCCGGTACGTAGCTGTTCAGGCTCCCGAACAGCGAACTGAGCGAATTGACCGTGGGCACAAGCGACGCCGCGAGCGCCGCCGGATTCGCCGCGGTGCTCGTCTGCTTGGGCGTCGGTGCCGCGCCCGTGTAGGTCACGTTGCCGCTGAACATCGTCTTGTAGACCACGAACCCCAGCACCACCACCGCCAGCCCGATGGCGACGTTGCCGACCGTGTTGCTCTGCTTGCTCATGCGACGGCCCCTCCTGCAGCCTGATACCACGCCTGCAAAGTCTCAAGCTGGTTCGTCGGCTGTCCGTAGTTGTTGTATCCGAGGCTCGCCCACACCGGCCCGCACTTCTGCACGGCCGACGCGAAATTCCCTGCGTCCACGTCCGCGAGCGCGCCCTTGTTCGTGATCAACTGGATAGCCATGGCGTCCTGCGTGGCCGGGCTGAAATCCGTGAGTCCGGTCTGGCTCCGCAGCGTCTTGAACGTCGGGAAATTGATCTGGTACAGCCCGGCCGCCGTCGAATCGTATTGCTGGTTGAGAATGTCTGGATGCGTGCTGTAATCGCTGAACGTCATCGGGTTGCCCGGCGTCGAGCCGACCAGCACGTTATAGCCGCCGTCGGTTTCACCGATCAGTGCCGCGCCAACTTCGCTCTGTCCGATCATCGCGAGAAAGGCCGACCGGTTGCCACCGTTCGCGCCCGTGCTGCTGCCAAATAGGTCCATCAAATCCCCCGTTGCGCCGCCGAGTGCGCCGCCTGAAACGTCCTGATCGCCGCCGCTATCCGACGACCCGCTATCGCCCAAAAACAGTACCGCCGCCGCGATTGCGACCAGCAGCAGCACCAAACCCGCCTGGTTGTTTTCCATCACCAGTACCTCCACACCACCGCGCGATCGCCGCAGACCGGCCCATGCGTGCCCGGCCCCGCCTGCGTGCATAGCAGCGCTACAACGCCGATTGCTCCGACCATAAGCAGCGAAATCACGTGGTTTTTCATCACTGCCCCAAATACTTGCCGTCGAAATAGCTGTTGGTGCTGGTGCCCTGCACCTGCGGCGAACCGCTGCTTGCGGCCAGATTGGCCCAGCATTCCACGTAGTCGCCCGCGCTCATGACGATCTGCGCCGTGACTTCGCCGCCCTCAAAATTGGTGCCGGCCGGAATGCCGAAACCGGTCGCGCGCAGGTTCGATCCGTTGCGGTACAGGCCGACGTAATCAGTCACCGCGCTCGCGTTGGTCGCGTTCTCGTTGATGTGGCATCGGAACTCATAGCGCCCCGGCACGACTGCGGTAAAGCGGCCGGTGGACGTGCTGAAACCCGTGCCGTTCTGGTAATCGGTCGTGTTGAATGTGAGCTTCGTCCACGTTGCCGCAGTGAGTGTCTGTGCGGCCGACAGATACGCGTTGAACGATGGATCATTGATCTGCAGGCCTGCACTCATGCCGAACATGTTCAGCAGTGCGACGCCTTGTGCGTTGCTGCTGTTGAAGAAATTCGAATAGCTCGCCCCGCCGCTCACATTCATGAAAATGCCGGTGAACAGGTTCTGGTTCCCCGCCGTCGCCTGAATGCCGTATGACGTGCCCGACGTGTACACCATCGTGCCGCCCATCCACGTATTGTCGTGCGCGTTCGACGTATCGATTTTCACGTGGTTGACGGTGTTGACCTCCATGTCCAGACCCACGAACGTATTGCCCGCGATCTGCCCGCAGCTACAGCCGATACCGCTCGCCGTCCAGTGGAAACCGTTGTCCGCGTATGTTCCGGATCCGCCCACCCAGTCATCGAATGCGGCGGCCGTCAGTTGCCACGCGTCGCCGTGCCCGTTGTTCGCCGCGATCACTGCGAAGAAATGCGTATTCAGCACATAGTTGACCTGAATCGCGATGGCCGAAGCCGACGTGCTGGAATTGCCGACCCACAGATTGCGAAACTCGAATTCGTTGAGCGCATCGCTCGCGTCGGTCTTGCCGAGTTGCAGCAGCGTGCCCGCGACATTGCCCTTGATGCCGAAGTCATGGAACGAGCTATAGAAGCCACCGCCGCCCGCGTTGCCGGTGTCGATGATCTGCACGGCGGGCGACGCTGTAACCGTGGACAGATCGAGCATGCTGGTGTACTGGCCTTCGCCGTACAGGCACATGCCCTTTGGAGAGATGGTCGAAAGATCGAGCGTGAGCGCTGACGTGACCTTGTATTTGCCCGAATTGATGCGCCCACATTTGCCGCTCGTCTTGACCGCCGTCAGGAACGCATTCACCGCCGCCGTGCTGTCGGTCGTGTCGGTGGGGTCTGCCCCGAAGTCCAGCAGGTTGATCGAGTCGTCCAGCCGCTGCTGTACCGTACGCGCCGTCGCGCCGGTTGCCGTGTTCTGGTACGCGACCGAGCGCGCGCCATAGGTCGCCGCGTTATTCAGCCGCCCGGCGAGTCCCGATACCAGATCGGATTGCGCGAAGGCCGAACCCGCCATGCACAGCGCGAGCGCCGCGCCGAGAAACCGTTTCTTGTTCATTACGAGACCGTTTGAAGATTAGCGGTGGTGCCCACGTCGGACACGGCATACCAGGCGATTTGCGGCGCGTCGCGTTCCTGCCATACGTCGCCCGGTTGCAGCACCACGGCCGCATTCGCGAACGTCGTGCCGGCGGCCGTCGTGAGCGCCAGTTGGCCTGCGCCTGCGTTGCGGATCATCAGGCGCTTGCGCCCTGCCGCTGCCGCGATCAGCAGCGCGCCCGAGGTGCCGACGGCTACCGGTGCCACGTCTGCCGACGCGCTGCCCGATGGCACGATGCCGACGTTGGTGGCGGTCATGTTGATGGTGCCGCTCACCACGTTCACCGCGACCGGCGCGCCCGGCTCGCTCACCAGCGACACCGGCACGGGATTCGCGCTGGTGTTGGTGACCTGCGAATTGGACTCAAGAATCTGAATATCCACGTCGCCGGCCGTCACTATCGCGCTGACGGTATCGCCCGTCGCCGACTCGATCGTGATGCTGTCGAACCCGCCCGCAGGCTTGATTTTCCAGCCGGTCAGCACGTCCTCAATGGTGTGCTGCACCTGCGATCCCAGCAGGAATTGCACCGTCAGACCCGCGCTGTTTCCAGACGAAATGATCTGCAGCACCGTGCCGCGCACCTGAAACGGCCATGGCTGGTTAGGCGTGAGCGTCGCTCCAATGTTCTGCATGCTTAGGCCTTCCGCTGGCTGACGAAGTACAGCGCCGCGAGCGCGATGATGATTCCGCCGAGAACGATGGTTCGCTGGTCGCCCGTTTTGGCGTCCTGATAGGCGGTCGCAAGCGTCTGTGCGTTGTTCGCGTATGCGCTCGCGAGATTGCTCGAATCCGCACTCATGGCCTGATCGAGCAGGTTTGCGAAATTCGCTGAACTGGTCTGCACCGCGCCGATTGCCGTTTGCGCGATACTGTTCGAGTTGGTCATTGCGGCCTGCGACACCTGCGTGTTGGCGTCGAGCGCGCTTGTGCCCTCGGTCACCACTGCATTGATGGCGCTATTCGCCGTGCCGAAGGCCGCAGTAATTGCGCCATCGTCCAGCGTGTTGACCGTGATGTTATTGCCGCTGCCCGACGTGGATACGCCGGTGCCGCCCGACACGCTCTGCCGGTTGTCCTGGCTGGTCGTGCTGGTTTTGCTGCTGCTTGAAGAACTGCTGCCGCCAGCCATTCAAAACTCCTTTTTCATGACCACGCCGCGCGGCAGATGCCTCACGACGCGGTATCCCTGTTCGATGCCCTTGCGAATCAGCCCCGGCCGACGCGTCTGGAAACTGGCGCTTGCTGGCCGCTGCGCTTCGAGGCATGCATTGAGTACCAGCGACAGATCGATATCCGCCTGACCGCCGTACACCAGCACATGCAGGTTCGTTCCCTGCCACTGCTGCGACCAGCCCGCGACAACCGTTCCGCCCTCCTCCACAACCCAGCATTCGCCGTCCGCGATCAGCGATTCGATCGTCTCGCTGGTGGTACAAAAGCGCTCCGCACGCCGCACGAAAGGCCGGATCTCATCCGCCGACGCGCGGCGCGCGGTCACAGCTTTTTGCGCAGATACAGCCATATCGCACCGCCGACCGCGACCAGCATAAAAATGCCGCTGGCCGAACTGGTCAGGTTCGACACAGCCGAGCCGAGCGACGCAATGCCGCCCGTCACGTTCGACAGCCCGGCCGTGAGGCCCGGTGTCGGCGTGGCGGCCGTGGTGAATGACCCGTCGTTAAACGTGACGATGTTGTCGGTTGCGGCATCGGACGGCCCCGCGTAGTTCGAGGTCGTCGGCCCGCTCATCGAGAAAGGCGTACTCACAGCTTTTCCTCCTTCGCGAACAGCACCGCACCGCCGATGATCAGCAGCCAGAACAGCAGGTTGCCCGGCATGGCGCTAACCACTGCGCTGCCCGGTCCCGGCCCGGTGCCTACCGCGTACACCTGCCCGTTGGCGGCCTTGTAGTAGCCGATGCCCGTGGTCGATGCCTGCGAGTTGATCGAATCAATCGCAACGATGGTGCCGAGCGTGTCCGCAAACGCGGTCGTCAGGTCAATCGTTGGCGTTGCGGTCGAACCCGACTGCAACGACCCGAGGTCGCCCGCCACGGACGTGGTGGGCGGCGGATCGGTGTACGTCGTGACGCCGTAACCGCTGCCCACGTCGTTCAGACCGAACAGCGACGACAGCGCGCCGTCGCCGCTGGTTGCGTCCGTGCTGCCCGAATCGTCCGTGCTAGGGTCCGAGCCGCCCGGCATGGTGAAAAGTCCCATGTCTGTTACCTCCGGTTAGACCGCGATTAACGGCCGGCCGGATCGAGCAGGCGCGTGTAACCAGTCAGATTCACAGGGCCGCCAACGGTCGTGAGACGCACGAACACGTTGTTGGACTTGGTGGTGTTGAGCAGCTTTTCGCGCAGCCCTTGCAGGTAGAAATCCAGCACCAGCAGGCCAGCTTCCTGAACCTTGCCGTACTGCGTTTGCACTGCTGCGAGCTGTGCCGGCGTCGCCTGCAGGATGATCACGCCCTGGTTGAACACCTGAATGTTCGACACCGAGCCGGTGCCGTAGAGGTAGTTCCACACCGCCGTGTTGTCCGCGATGCCTGCGCCCGTTCCGGTGGGGCCGCTGCCGCTCGATGCCGACGTGCCAGCCGTCGCGCACTGGTACGTGTTGCCACCGGCCGACACCAGCGCGCCGACTGCGTACGCGGTCGATTTCACCCATGCCGGTGCATAGTTGGTCTGGTGATAGAAAATCTGCTTGATGATGCCGCCCGAGCCGCCGACCGGGAGCGCAATATCGTTGTTCTGCGCGGTCTGGAAGCTGTAGTTGGCGAAAAGCTGTTTCAGCACGTACTGATTGCCCGACGGGTCGTTTTCGGTCGTGTAGACCACGACGCCGCCCGTGCCCGCTGCCGGCGCACCTGCTGCGGCCGACGCGATATCGATTTCCAGCGTGAAGCTCTGGAACAGGTTCGACGGATAGCACGCAACCAGCATTTCGGCGGCCTGCGAAGTCGGCTTGCCATTCGCGCTGGAGCTTTTTGCGTTCTGCTGCGTGAAGTCAAGCCAGAACGTGAAATCGTCGTTGGTCTTGCCGTCGTACAGGTTTTCGTTTTTCAGGTCCGCGCCGGCCACGGTCCAGACCGCTTTGCCGTTCACCTTGAGGCGCGCCTGCGGAATCATTTCGCAGGTGAGGCCGCCGGTTAGCTGGACCTTGATCTGTTCGTAGGTCACGCCAAGCGGAAAATTGACAATGACGGTGCCGCCCGGCTGGTACGGCGTGATGTTGGTTTGTTGCTGGATGCGCATGCGATCCTCTTATGGTGATGGTGTGGGTACTGTCCGCTTCGGTGCCTGGTGTCCGTTAGGACATCGTGCCGCCGGGCATGTACGGACCAATCACCGGGATAGCGACGATGTTTCGCTGCACGAATGCGCACAGTGCGACGACGCCGAGAATCACGGCTGCGGTTTTCAGGTCTTGACGATTCAAGGTGGTCTCCTTCAGGAGGTGGTTGTGGTAGTCGAACTCGCGCCGTTCGTCAGTGACCAGATGGAATTGCCATCGACCAGTTGTTTGATAAACGGGATGCGCGAAATGAGGATCGATGCGCCGATGACGCCGATGGTCGTTGCCAGAATCTCCATAACCATGCGGTTACGGCTTGGGAACCAGTTGTCGCCAGTTGACACGTCCTGCCCTCTACGATGAAAGAGATCGCAGGATCACAAAGAAAAACGCCGTGGTCACTGTTCGTGATTCACGGCGTTTCGCGGCGATTCGCGGACCTCGCGAATCACGGTTTTTTTCAGGGTTTCGACAATTGCGCCACGCCTCGCTGGGTCGTTTTGGTTTCCATGACGCGGTGGAAGTAGTGGAATTTCGGCAGCGTTGCGATTTCGTCAGGCTTCACCGCCATGATCCCCGCCATCACTTTCTGGTCGCTGGGCCAGTTGACCGCGTAGCACCGAATCTCGCTGGCGTTGCCGAGAAACGACTTGTCGGAGTCCGCCGGCCGCTGGCATGCCGCGATCACCTTCAGGCCTTTATGCCGACCGGCCTTCGTGATTTTCTTCCACGCTGGGGGAGCCCAAGACGCCATCGTGCAGTCGGAAAGCTCCTCAACCACGATGCACCAGCCGTCCATTTCCCACGCGATGCGGCAAAACCGATCGAACAACGGCCGGTTCTCCGGGTTATCCGGCACAAGCACTATCCGCTTTTTGCCTGCCTTGATCGCCGCGACCAGTTCGGTGATGGAAAACACTCGGACACCGCCGATGAACGCCGCGTAATCGTCGCTCTCTACTTCGAGCGGCGACCAGACGAGGATCGGCCGCGACTTCGGCAGTCTCTTGAGCAGCCCCTTGATGTAGACGCCCTTGCCGTTTCCGGTTGCGCCGATTACCGCCGTTATGTCGGCATCATTCTGCGTGCCGGCTACCATGCTAGGCCCCGAAAGAAGGCGCGCCCGGCGCGACCGCAAGCTGTTCCGGCGTCATTGAGCCCGGCTTGAGCGCCGCCGCCGCCTTGGCCGCCTGTTCTGCCTTGGCCTTGTCCATCATCGGCTTGACCACCTGATAGGTGCCGTAGCCGATCGGCGCGCCGGCCGCCACAAGGCCGAATAGCGGATGGCCGATCAGCTTGCCCGCCCCGCCCCAGCCGTACGCCTGATCGCAGCGCCCGAGCGCCACCGACAGCGCATCCAGACGCGGATTGCTCCACACCGGATCGAGCGGCGGAATGACCGCGATCAGCATTTCGCGTGCGACGCCGAGCGCCTTGCGCCAGCCTGCCGCCACATCGGCCGCTTCCGATTCGATTGTTGCCGCTTCGGCCGCTTCTGCCTTCGCGGCGATGCCCGCGTGTTCGGACATTTCTTCCTGGGCGATTTCCTGCAGCACGTCCACGGTCGAGTCGGCGCGCGTATCCACGACGGCCGGCTCTACCGGCGTCGCATCTGTGACCTTTGCCATTTAAGCTCCTGAGAGAATGCCGCCGAAGATGCCGCCGCGCGGCTTCGGTGCATCGGTTTTTTTCTGTGATTCGCCGGGTTTCGCGACCGGTTTCGGCTCCGCGATTCGCGGCGAATCGGGGACCACGGCCGGCGGTTCATCCGGGTCCGCTTCGGCCCGTACCGTCGCCATGAAAAGCCGGTGTCCGCGCTCCTCTTTGTGCTGCACGGCGACGCCGCACCGCCCGCACTTGTAGTAGGCCTTGCCGCTCACGTTCGAGCGGACGTCGACCTCGTTCGCACACGTCCCGCAGTCCGCTTTCCCGAGATACGCCATGGCCGCCTCCGTTATGCGGTTACGGGCGGAACGACGGGCGCGCCGACGGTTTCCGGGACGATCGGCGCGGCCGGCGTGTTCAACACGTCGCCCACTGCCGCCTTGGCGTCGAGCGCCGCCTGATTGGCCGCTACGCTCGCGCTCTGCGCCGCGCGCGTTGCGGCCGCCGCTGAATCTTCGGCCGCTGCCGCGTGCGCCTTCACCTCCTGCAGCCCTTCGATGCGCGCCTTGATCGCCTTGAACTCTTCGTGAATCTCGGTCAGCGCCGCCGTGAGAATCTTCGGATGCGTCGCGTTATGGGCCAGTGCGTCGATGGCCTCAAGAATCTTGCTCATTGGTCTACCTCGTTCTAATGTGCGGGCTCGAAGGGTCGCCCGCTTCCCCTTACACTGCCTGATTTGCCAGTTTCAGCGAATCAATGGCCGCCGCCATCATGCGGATAAGTGCGGCCTGTTCCTTCAGAAGCGTTTTTGCGGGTGCCGGGACCATTACCGACCCCTCCACTACCCGCCGTACCTCGGTTTCGTTGCGTATTGCGTACTGCGTCAACGTCGGTTGTTCGTCCATCTTCGCCCTCCGGCGTACAGTTATTTACACAGGTCCAAGGCGCGCGATGCTCGCGCTTCAAACCCGACTCCCACTCAATCGCTGCGGCCGGGTTCTTCGCCTTCCACTGGTCGTACTTCTCCCCCGTCAGCCACAGTTCCGGCAGCGCCACGCTTGAAGCGCTCGCCGTTTGGCTTTCTACATACGGTGCAGCGATAAATACTCCACGCTTCGCCGCTTCGCTCCACGATGGTTGCGAGCGCGAACGTGCATTCGTGTTTGGTCTTTTTATTTCCCACGTGAACCTCTTTGACTCAATGATTACGGTACGCGGCAACACGCCGATCCAGTTGCCGATGGCGTCGCGAACCTTCGCGACCTCGCGATATTGCACGCCAATCGGCATTGCCGGCGCTTCCTCGCCGTATGCCGTTAGCGCGTCGCTGGCCACGGTCGCAATACGGATACGATAGTTGCGGCCACAGAAAACGCCGCCCTGTGCTTCCACGTAGTGATCCCACGCGACCGAGGCGTTTTCCCGGCCCTCGAACTTCGCCACCTTGTTGACCGCGTTGAATGCCTTCAGCACGTGCGCCGGTGCGTCAGACGGCACGCTTTCAACACGGCGCATTTCACGCCACGGGCCGACCGGCGGCCCGCCTACCTGCTGAAATTGCTTGATTCGCCAGCGCGAGGCCCACGCCTCGACACGGGCCGACGTATCAAGCGAGTCATTACCCAACAGGTCTTTCTCGAGCTTGTGGCCGTCGATGTTCTTCGCCACATATTTGGCGATGTAGGCCGCCGCCGTACCAATCTCCGGGTCCATGGTCTTAAAGTCGCACCGCCTCTCTTGCGCGCCCGCTTCATCGCCGTCCATCTGGAGCGCGTATCGGCGGACAGTGGCGCGGATCTTCGAATCATTGGCCGGCGGGTAAAAGACCAGCAAATGCCAGTGAGGTGTGCCGTCGTGCATGGGCTCGGCAATGCGAAAACCGTACAGGCCAATCTGTGCGCGAGCGAGAGCAGCGCGGATTCGCGCCCACACGCCAGTAAGATATTTCTGGGCATCTTTGGGTTTGGTGTGGTCGTACTTCGAGTTCTTTACCGCACGGCCACCGATGATCTTGTGGCTGTGCATCTTGGACGGACAGGTGATCGTGAGGAACAGCCCAGCGTGGCCATGCGCGATTGCGATGCGCTCGAAGCCATTGATACGTGTCATTAGTTCCGCGCGCTTGATGGCACGGTTAGCCGGCCCTTTGGCCGCCAGTTCCGCCAGCGTGAATTCCTGTTCCGTCTCGACGTTGCGCGCGATGGTCGCCTCAAGCGTCGCCGCGTTTCGTTCGTTCTGCGCCTTGCGGGCCGCCAGCGATTCATTCGACACGTACATGTCGCGCGACTTGTTGACGGTGCCTAGCTCAATCGCCGCGGACTCCACCGCGCGGGCGTGCGCCTTGCGCAACTGTCCGGTCCACCACCTGGCCGCCACCATCCGACGAACAGCGGGTAAATCGTCGTATTTCTTGGCGGGAGCCCATATTCCACGGGCCTCGCACAAGGTCGACAACATTGCCCGCGCTTCGGCGTTTTCGACCGCATTCGCCTCGTCGGCCGACACGCCCGCCGCGCGCAACGCATCGCGGCCGTGCTGTTGCATGTCTTCGATTTCGAGCAGGCGCACGCGGCATCGCTCCGCGCCCTTCCATGCTGCATCGACCACGGCGCCGTCGTCGGCGTCTAGCGTCAGGTCGTCATTGACGGCGAACGGCAAAAGGCGCGCTACGGTGTCCCGTAACGCCTCGTTTGCTTTCCGCTGCGCATCGTTCTGTGAGGTGAGCTTTTCCGGGTTGAAGCTGGTTCTACGTCGCTCCCACGTACCGAGCAGCTTTCCGCACCAGCGCGCCGGAAGCGGCGCAACCAGTTCGTTAGCCCATGCCTCGTTGGTTTGATGGATCACCAGCCGCGCCCCTTAAGGACACGGGCGCGAGCCCGCCCGTACGCATCGGTATCAACCGGCGCACGCGACGGACCCGGCCGCATCGCTTTGAACTTGTCCAGTGCTGCATTGATGGCGGGCATGCATTCATCGCGTGCCCTGTCGAATTCCGCGCGACGGCGAGCCGTCCACGGTGTAGGGAGAACGTGCGCCGGGCCGACCGAGCCGGGCACGTAGCCAAAGGAAACATCCTCCGGCCCTTCGGCGTTGTAGCCGAGATCATCGAACGCGGCCGATTGGCTCATTGCCGGTCCTCGCTTCGTGCAATCAGGTAACCGGCGACAACGCTCGCTGCGCCCAGCACAGCACCCAATGCGAAAAGAACTACGCCCGGATCGATCACTTGCGCAGCCTCAGCGAAATGTCGATCAGGAAGGCGGCCGAGGCAGCGCCCGCGAGGTAGGTAACCAGCAACACGGCAGTCATGCGCCCATCCAGTGGAACACGGCATTGATTGCAGCCAGCACGCGAGCGCGACGCTCAAAGCGCGATACCGCACAGAAGCCACCAAGGGACGAACGCCGGATTTGTAACGATGTATTGCGCATGCCGCACCCCTTCTATCCCCTACCCTGACCTTAGAAACGTCGCCCCACGCCTTGCTGGGTGGCCTCCTAGCGCGGTCGGGTGGGTGATAACCGCTGGCGTTTTGGGGCGACTGGTCAGGAGAATAGTCCCATCTATTGTTACGCGTCAACCGGAATGTGTCGTTGCATCTACGTTGACGTTGGCCTACCTTTCGTTTTGGGTGATTTAAAAAGGGTACGGGGCTATGCGCACGACAATCCAATATCTGGACGCTTTGAAGAAGCGTCTAGACCTTCCTTCCGATTACGCCGCAGCGAAAATGCTGGGTGTGACGCGCCAAGCGGTCAGCAAATACCGCAATGGGCTATCTGTTTTTGATGAGGCTACAGCCGCGCGGGTGGCCGAGCTTCTGGGCATTGATCCGCTTGAGGTTATCTCGGCTTGCAAGGCGGAATCTGCACCTGATGCGTTCATGCGCAAGGTGTGGGAGAACGCTTGGGGAAAAGCGACGGGAGCGGCAGTCACGGCGTCACTGACCGTGTGCATACTAGGGCTAGCCGCCGCTCCCTCGCCCGCCAGATCAGCGTCAGTCTCGGCTGAAAGTGCAACTCTTTATCTTATGTCAAATTATGTACTTGAGCGGATGATGAGAGTGTCTGAACCGTCGGTTTGCTGGTCGCCCTCCCGTTGAACACCCGCGACGTTCTCTCCGGTAGTCAATCCGGGACTGTCTCATTCAGTCTGTTTCCGGAGAAACACCCCACGGGACGTGCTCGCTGTAGCATACGCAAAACAGTCTGATCTTCACTCGGGGGCAAGAGGTGAACGACCCGCTACGAGTTGCAATCTCGGTCCGCCCCAAAACAGCGATAAGGACTCGAAGGATCGTACAGCTCGCCCGGTATCCCAGCGTGCCCGTCTCGAAGAGCAACTGGCGCGAATAACGTGCGTTTTTGCGTACGGCAAGACGGGCCACGCCGAATGCAACCAGGGATAGCGGCAACTCGCCGGATTCACTCGCCCTGCCTTCGCCATAGACAAGCGGCGCGAGCAGCGTGTCATATCGTTCTAGCGTCCGGATCAGTTACCCGGTGCATCCCGATCTGGGGGCGCAGTGCAGTCTAGGCAACCCGAGTTTTCGCTAAACGAGGTCTGTGCGCAGCACACGTCACAATACCCGCGCGCGATGCGCGCGCCCTCGTCCCTCCTCGTTGAGGCGTGTGTTGCCCGCATGCTCCCACATCCCCGTGCTACGCAGAGAATTGACGTTCCATTCGTGCTGACGGAGATGATGCGTCCAGAAAAATCCCGCGGGTTCATCTTCACGAAGTTCGACAAGCCAGTAACGCCAACTCTTATATCTTATATAAGAATCGAGGATGTCGAATAAGGCCGCTTGGATGATCCGCGTTAACCCGCTGAAGCCCTTCCGGCGCTTGCAATCTCTCCCGGTTAGACCCAAAATGTAAGCGCTAACACTTCGATTTCGGCGAAATAATACCGTTTAGATAAGTTCCGTATCTGCGCGACGTCACAAAATGTAAGCGCTACCATTTTTTGAGGACGGATTGAGCGCATAGCGTAGTACGCCGCGGAGCGCAAACTTCGATCCCATGCGAGCCGGAGTGAACGCGCAACACCAAGCCGCCTGACAACGCATCGGCGCGGCCCGCCTCAACTCAACCGAATACATGAACCGGAGACAAAGATCATGAGCACAACCCCTCGCCCTGAGCCGGCACCACCAAGAATTCGCCGCGCCCAGACCGTAGCGCTGACGCTGTTGATGGTCAGCGGCATCGTCAACTATCTGGACCGTGGCACGCTTGCCGTGGCCAATCCGCTGATCCGCCATGATCTCGGCTTGTCGCTGGGTCAGATGGGGCTGCTGCTCTCCGCGTTTTCCTGGAGCTACGCGCTATTTCAATTGCCGGTGGGCGGTCTCGTCGACCGCGTCGGGCCGCGCAAGCTGCTCGGCCTCGGCCTGATCGTCTGGTCGCTCGCGCAGGCCGCTGGGGGCTTCGTCTCGACCTTCGGCTGGTTCATCCTTGCGCGGATCGTGCTCGGCATCGGCGAGGCGCCGCAGTTTCCGTCAGCGGCGCGCGTCGTCAGCAACTGGTTTCCGCTGCGCGCTCGCGGCAAGCCGACCGGCATCTTCAACTCGGCGTCCCCGCTCGGCACGGCGCTCGCGCCGCTCTGCCTGTCGATTCTCGTCGTGAATTTCCATTGGCGCTGGGCGTTCATCGTGACGGGCATCGTCGGCCTGATCGTGGCGCTCGTATGGCTTGCGGTGTATCGCGATCCGGCGAAGGCCACGATGACCCAAGAAGAGCGCCGTTATCTCGAAGGTGACGAGGCGGATCGCAGGCCCGCGCAGTCGCTCACCTTCGCCGAATGGCGTTCGCTTTTTTCGCACGGCACGACCTGGGGCATGCTGATCGGCTTTTTCGGCTCCGTCTACCTCAACTGGGTGTATCTGACGTGGCTGCCAGGCTACCTGACGATGGAACGCCACATGAGCCTCATGCATACGGGCGTCGCAGCATCGATTCCCTTCTTCTGCGGTTTTCTTGGCTCGCTCACGGCCGGCTGGTTCTCGGATCTCATGACGAGCCGCAGCACAAATCCGGTCGGGAGCCGCCGCAACGCCGTGGTGATCGCGATGCTCGGCATGGTCGCGTTCACGATTCCGGCGGCGCTCGTCGAGAGCAATATGCTCGCGATCGCGTGCATCTCGGTGGTGATCTTCCTGGCCAACGCCGCTTCAGCCAGTTCCTGGGCGCTCGCGACCGCCGCCGCGCCGCCAAACCGCGTCGGCTCGCTCGGCGCAATCCAGAATTTTGGCGGCTTCCTGGGCGGCGCCCTCGCCCCCATTCTGACCGGCTACATCGCGCAGACCTGGTCTTTTGTGCCCGCGCTGCTAACGGCGGCAGGCATCGCGTTCATCGGTGCAATGAGCTACTTGCTGCTCGTACGCAAGCCGATCGAGGACAAGCCCGCACACGTCGAAGCTTTTAGCGCGCAGGCGTGACGAGAGCGCGCGCCGAGCTCCACTCAACCCATTCAGAGAGATAACCATGACAAGTGCCACGCACTCCCCCCCTTCGATCGAAGGCATCGTTCCCGTGATGCTGACACCGTTCGACGCTTCCGGCGCGATCGACTATGCCGGCCTCGAACGTCTGATCGAGTGGTACATCGCGCACGGCTCGGACGCGCTCTTCGCCGTTGCGCAGTCGAGCGAGATGCAGTTCCTGAGCCTCGCCGAGCGTGGCGAACTCGGCCGGTTCGTCGTAGAGAAAGTGGCGGGCCGCATTCCCGTCGTGGTCTCCGGCCACATCAGCGACGATCCCGAGGCGCAGGCGGAAGAACTCGGCGTCGCCGCATCGACGGGCGCACAAGGCATCGTGCTCGTGACGAACAGGCTCGATCCGAAGCACGAGGGAACGGAGGTCTTCACGGCCAATCTCAAGCGCCTTCTCGAGCGCCTTCCGTCGGACATTCCGCTCGGCCTTTACGAATGCCCGGCGCCGTATCGGCGGCTGCTCTCCGATGATGAACTGAAGATGTGCATCGACACCGGCCGCTTCATCATGCTAAAGGACGTGAGTTGCGATCTCCAGACCGTCAAACGGCGCGTCGCGATGGCGCAGGGTTCGCCGCTGAAGATCCTGAACGCCAACGCGGCGATCGCGTGGGACGCGATGAAGGCCGGCTCGGCAGGTTTCAACGGCGTGTTCACGAACTTTCACCCGGACCTCTACAAGTGGCTGCGCAACGATGCAGCTCAGGACCCAGCACTCGCGGAGGAACTGTCGACGTTTCTCGTGGTCTCCGCGGTTTCTGAAGCGCTGGGCTATCCGGCGCTCGCGAAGATTTACCATCAGCGCATCGGCACGTTCGAGTCGATTCGCTGCCGCGTGATCGACTACGACGTTCGCGAGCGCTTCTGGGCGCTCGATGCGGTGCTCGACAAGATCGTCGCCGGCACCGGACATTTCCGTTCGCGTATTGCCGCTCTCTCGGCGCCCGCATGAGCCCAAACGCGCGCGCACCCGGCGGAACGCCGCGACGGTATGATGACGGCGCTTGCTGCATCCGCCTTCGTACAACCGTCACTTCCTGATCCGATGCCCCGCTCCTTTGATTCTCCCGCGCCCGCTTCCGATACGGCCCCGGCCCGAACGCCGACGAGCCGCGCTCGCCGCAACACAGGACGCACCGTGCTCTCGGATGTCGCGAAGCTCGCGGGGGTATCCACGGCGACGGTGTCGCGGGTGTACAACGAGCCGGACAAAGTCTCGGCCAGCGTGCGCGAGCGCGTCGAGCACGCCGCGCTCACGCTCAACTGGTTTCCGAATGCGGCAGGACGCGCGCTCGCGTCCACGCGCAGCCATATCGCCGGCATCATTATTCCGACGCTCGACGATCAGGTGTTCGCCTCGCAGGTGAGCGCCATGCAGGCGGCGTTCGCGGCGCGCGGCATCACGCTCGTGCTCGGCTGCTCGAACTACGACCCCGCGCAGGCGATCGTGCAGGTGCGCGCGATGCTGGCACGCGGCGTCGAGGCGATGGCGATCGTCGGCGAGGCGCATCCGGCCGAACTGTTCGATGCATTGCGGCTCTATCGGGTGCCTTATGCGGTCACGTATGCGTATCGCGAGGGCAGCCCGCACGACTGTATCGGCTTCGACAATCACGCGGCCTACGTTGAAATAACGGAACATCTGATTGGCCTTGGCCACCGCTCGTTCGCGGTCTGCATTCAGCCGACTCGCGACAACGACCGGGTGCAGGCGCGCCTCGCGGGCATTCGCTCGGCGCTCGAACGCCACGGCCTCGCCGTCAGGCCGGAGCACCTGTTCGAAGGCGAATCGACGATCGAATTCGGGCGGCGCAGCTTGCGCTCGATCTGGCAATCGGCAGGCGAGCACCCGAGCGCGATCATCTGCGGCAACGACCACATTGCTTTGGGCGTGCTGCGCGAGGCGGAGGATCTGGGGATTGCCGTTCCAGGCGAATTGTCCGTGACGGGCTTCGACGATCTCGCGATCGCCAAAGAGATGCGTCCCGCGCTCACGACCATGCGGGTCGACACCGCCGAGATTGGAAGGCTTGCGGCGCAACACCTGCTCGACGCACTCGACGGCAAGCGAGTTCAACGTGGACACGAGGTGCATGCGCAATTACAGATTCGCCAGTCGACGGGGCCATGCCCGAGCCAGGTTTCGCGGTGATCTTGATAGCTCGTGTGCACCTGAGGGCCACTTCCTGGTAGGAACCGCCGGTTGAATGTCCTTCTCAGATAGCGGCGTTGCATATCCCGTTCAAGTGCCGCGGAAAACGCGGCCTCCACTCACGGCCAGCGATATGCCAACACACGGTCGAGCGGATAAGCTAATTCGCGTACCTCTTCAAGCTGATTGCCTCCGAACAAGTAAACGTGCTGGGCGTCAGATCGCAGAAAGAATCCCACATGACCCTTCCATTCGACGGCATCGTCGGCAGTCAACACTGCAACGCAGCCGTAGATTGGAGCGCCGAGCTCATTTCCCCAAGTTAGCCAGGAGCGAGCCAAGGCCGACTGCGTTCCTGCAATGCCCGATTGCTTCATGCACCAGTTGAGGAATGACGAACACCATGCGATCTTGTCGTCGTAGCCTGCCAATTGAGTGCTTTCGTTATACTCGGCGATCCTCGGGTTGCATTCACCCGCGCCGTAACGCTTGACACCTCGTTCCTTGAACGCGATATCCATCCAGACAGGCGTGAATCCGTTCGCTGCTTGCTGGTCGCGATGCCCTTGAATCATCCGCGTGCTCCTTACAGACGCCCTTCTTCGACTGGGCCGTAGATGGCCCGTGGCTCGCCAGAAATTACCGCCCACTATCGGTCGCCGTAGGACCAGTGCCACGACAGGATCGGAAAGTGAGATCACGAGAGGAACCGGATTCGAGTGAAGAACGGCCCAATGGCAAGACTTGAAATTGTCAGCGATGTGTCTGCTAATGTCGAGCGGCTGGTATTGGACGAGTTCTGAAGTTCGAAGCTAAGACATCGGTTTACTACGTGAGATTCAACCCACCATCCGATAGCAGAATTTCTCCGGTCAGATAGTCCGATGCGACCAGCATCGCGACAGCCTGAGCAATGTCTTCGGGGCTAGCCGACCGCCGCATTGGGGCTCGTGTTTTCCACAGTTCCTGTGCTTGCGTCCAATCCGCGGTCAATGGAGTGTCGACTAGCCCTGGCGCAACAGCATTCACCCGGATGTCAGGCGCGAGTGATAGCGCCAGCAAGCGGGTCATGTGGTTGAGCGCAGCCTTCGTGACCGAGTATGGTATTGACGCTCCCTTGGGCCGAACACCCGCATGTGAACTGATGTTGATCACGCTACCAGGGCGACCCCGTCGAGCTGCATCACGTAATGCTGGTTCCGCTTCAGCTATCAAACGAAACGGGGCGATTACGTTGACCTCGTGGAGTTCCTGCCAGACAGTCGGCGTAGCCGCAGCCAAATCACCATGCGGGATAACACGGCTGATCCCCGCATTGTTGATCAGAACGTCGAGTCGCCCCCATGCGGCGACGGACTCACGTACCAGGCGCACCCTGTCCACATCATCGGCCAAGTCGGCCTGAACGTAGATCGCCGAGCCAAGCTCACGGGCCAATGCTTGCCCTGTTTCCGCCGAACTGCGCGAATGCAAAACGATTGAAAATCCTTCGCTTGAGAGCCGCCGAGCGATGGCAGCGCCAATGCCAGAAGTCGAACCGGTAATAAGCGCAACAGGGGACGCAATTTTCATGGGTGGTGTCATGGACGACGGTCTTTATCAGGTGTTCGTTCGTCGATTGTTGACGATCCAGGCGACTTTGTCGAACGTTCAACCTTGACTGACTGTCGATCCACACGGAAGTCCTGCTGCTTGCGTTGATGGACACAGCTGAGGCCGGTCCAGCATGCCCTACTGCTGCACTGACGCTCGTTCCCATTGATGCGCTGCGTACGATGCCAACTTTGTGGGGACGTCATCGCCATTCATGACGAGGCGATTTAGTATTAAAGCCCAATCGGTGTCAGCGATGCACCAATCGCCGAATAGGTTCAACGCATCCGTTGAGAGAAGCCGATCCGCCGCAAGGTGTAGCTTCTGCACTGCGAGCTGCAGGACGAGGAGTTGGTCGATTGTTAGCTATCTTGGGGCTGGTGTCGAGCGACCGTGATTGGCCGGCCACTGCCTCATGCATCCGGCATATTCCGGACTCAAAGCGGACAGGCTGGCGAGACTCGCTACAGACTCCCCAAGAAAAGATGTCGATTTTCGATCATCAGATTCGTCGTCAGGATATTCCCACCCAAAGGATCTCCCATGAAATACCTCGGCTTGGCCTACTTTACCCCCGAAAAATTCGCCGCGATGGCGCCAGACGACGTCAAGAAATTAGTCAGCCAATGCCCCGCATTGGACGACAAGATGAGAGCTACCGGCAAGGTACTGATTTCCGCTTCGCTTGGCGATCTGGACACCTGGAGGACGCTCCGCCCGCGCAGTGGGAAGACGCACGTCATCGATGGGCCGTACACCGAGTCGAAGGAAGTCGTGGGCGGCCTTTTCGTCATCGAGGCAGATACCCATGACGAGGCGTTGCGCATCGCCTCCATGCACCCGGCGGCCAAGCTGGGCGAAGAAGGCGGATGGGCCGTCGAGCTTATCCCCTTGGATTCATATTTGACCCCATGAGGGCTTGGAGGTGTGTCTCAAACACGCGTCGGCGCTCCTTTCTCCACAAACACGTTGACGGCTTCGTGCGTGTTCGTGGCGGTGCTACTCTGGGCCGAGCGGCGACGCCTGTGATCGACCCGGAGCAGACTTCCGGCTTTCTCCAAACCGGTCGTTCACGGTATCGATTTGTGTCTCAGGCACGCTGATGCGGGATGCCGGTTCGGTCTCGGTGTAGTCCGATTCTCTTTTCAACGCTTGCCTCTCCCGAGCAGATGACGTGCGCGGGGACATATCGCTGACTTGTTGGAGCGCGGTCGAAGGTTGATCGTGTATGGCGCGCCTTGAAAGCAAAATCAAATTAAAGCCTTTTCTTGCATCATTTCAGCACAACCCGAACGTCGCCTTATGAACTTTCTAAAGATTTCATAAACGCTGACGTTATTGTCTAAGGAAAGGCAAGCAATGGCGTCCATGCCAATTCAAAAAATCTTCAGAGAGTCCGTCCGGCTATTCGCCGGCTGGAATAGTCGACGGGAGGCCACGCCTTTCGGCTGTCCGTCGACATTCATCCCCGTGAGAGACCTTGCATGAAAAGCTTCTATCGAACCCTGCTGCTCGCAGGCGGCGCTGCGCTGCTCGCGGCTGGTTGCGCTTCCGGGCCGCAATACAAGGACGTGGCGTCGTCGATCCCGACGCTCGCGCCTGACGATGGCCGCATCTACTTCTTCCGCTCGGATTCGTTTGCAGGCGCAATGCTCCAACCCGAGATCAAGCTCAACGACAAGGTGGTTGGCCATTCGAAGGCTGGCGGCTTCTTCTATGTGGACGAACCGGCGGGCAGCTATACCGTCGCTACCGCGACCGAGGTGACAAAGACGATCACGTTCAACCTGAAGGCCGGCGAGACGAAGTACGTGCGCACGGCAGTCAGCATGGGCGTGCTGGTCGGACACATCACGCCGACGCTCGACTACCCGGAAACCGCGCAGTCGGAAATCCAGACGCTTAAGTACATCGGCGACGCGGCTCCGACCGTCGTTCAGGCTCCGCAGACGAGCATGACGACGTCCAACAAGATGTAATCGCCTCGGGGAGCGCAACGACTGTCCCGCGCGCTCCCCCTTCTAATTCGGGCCTACGCCCACCCGGTACAGTGCCCGCAAAGTGACCGGAGCAGTCTGGCCGCTGGATCCCCGCTTTGTCGCGATCACCACGATTCAGCCTTGCCGTCTATAAATTCCAAGCGTTATTCATCTTGAGCTCGCGTGATATGAGGACCACATCATCTTGCAGTTGCGTGGGACCAAGTCCCCCTTTGGTCGATGTCTCGGGAATGTTTTTGTTCGTCATCGCGCATGCCCTTGTCGTTCGTGGCTGGTGAGCTAACAGTTCGATTGTCGACGACCTTTGTACTGCAGTCGACCGTCTCTTCATGGCTGACCGGAGCCGCCAGATTCGTCAATGGTCCAGTTCAATGCGGTAGCGAAGAGACTCCGCGAATCCATAGGCCGCCGTCTTTCGGAAGCGCTCGACCAAGACACCATCGCATGCTGTGATTACCCGCTGGGAGGCTATATTTTCGGGGTCAACCGTTAACTCGACGTAGGACAACCTTTGCAGCCTCGCTTCGCCGAGCATCAAGTTAAGCGCCTGCCTGGCGTAGCCGTTGCCTCTCTTCCACGGCACGACAGAGAAGCCAATATGTCCAAGCACGTTCGGCGGCAATTCGGTCGTTCCAGCCTGCCAACGAAATCCGATTGCGCCGCTAACATCGCCGTCCCAGATCCATCGGACAATGCTTGGCAGACGGGCCACGGTCGAGCCATCGGGCAAAGGAATCGGACCGCCCGATGCGGTTGGATCGTCCAGGCCACCGACAAACGCCTCCGCGTTCACTTCGATGGCGTGCAATTGTTCGCGCGCAGCGACCTCCTTACGAACATTGTCAGGTGACCATCCCGTCTGAAGAGCCGAAACGTAGCTCGGAAGCAATGCGGTCGTAGGTTTCAACAATTCAATTGCGCTCATTTTGTCCGGCGCGTGTCAGGGAGCAATGATTGTCAGCAGTTTAAGCGGTGCCGCCAAATGTCTCAAAATGGCCGGCAGTACGCATTCATCGATGTCACAGCATCCATTCGCGATTGCCGCTGTCAAACGACCGCTGTGCTGGAGTGAGCGGGCATGCCGGCATCAACATGCGAATGGCGTCTCAGGCCGAATTGTGCATGTAGCTCGTCAGTCACCTTCCGGAGTACTGCAGCCGGTCAAACGGCGGGTTTCCCTGCTCACTGAATGACAGGTTGTGGCCGATTCGGTCGAAAAAAGTCGGCGCCGATGTGGAGTGTCAGATGTCCTGGAAGGCATCAAACTACGGGATTGAATCGTCATGACAAAAAAACGCCAACCCGGACGGGTTGGCGTTTTGCTTACGACAATGCCGATATCAGAACTGGTTCATCGTGTTGTCTTTCCCCGCCGCTTTCAGCGCCGCTTCGCCGCTGAAATACTCCTTGTGGTCGTCGCCGATGTCCGAGCCGGACATGTTCTGGTGCTTGACGCAGGCGATGCCCTCACGGATTTCCTTACGCTGCACGCCAGCCACGTAACCCAGCATGCCCTGGTCGCCGAAGTATTCCTTGGCCAGGTTGTCTGTCGACAGTGCGGCGGTGTGATAGGTCGGCAGCGTAATCAGGTGGTGGAAGATACCTGCTTCGCGCGACGCATCCGCCTGGAAAGTCCTGATCTTTTCGTCGGCGAGCTTCGCCAGTTCGGTCTGATCGTATTCCACGCTCATCAGCTGCGCGCGGTCGTATACCGACACATCCTTGCCTGCGGCCTTCAACGCGTCATACGCCTGCTGGCGGAAATTCAGGGTCCAGTTGAACGACGGACTGTTGTTGTACACCAGCTTGGCGTTCGGGATGACTTTGCGAATCTCGCTGACCATGCCGCCGATCTGGGCGATGTGCGGCTTTTCGGTTTCGATCCACAGCAGGTCAGCACCGTTTTGCAGCGCGGTGACGCAATCCAGTACGCAGCGCGCTTCGCCGGTACCGGCGCGGAACTGGAACAGATTGCTAGGCAGGCGCTTGGGACGCAGCAGCTTGCCGTCACGCTTGATGATGACGTCGCCATTGCCCAGTTCGTCGGCCGACAATTCTTCACAATCAAGGAAAGAATTGTATTGGTCACCCAGATCGCCCGGCGTGTTGGTCACGGCGATCTGCTTGGTCAGGCCGGCGCCCAACGAGTCGGTACGCGCCACGATGATTCCGTCGTCCACACCCAGTTCCAGGAAGGCGTAGCGAATGGCGCGAATCTTGGCGAGGAAGTCCTCGTGCGGCACGGTGACCTTGCCATCCTGGTGGCCGCACTGTTTCTCGTCGGACACCTGGTTTTCGATCTGGATGCAACATGCGCCCGCTTCAATGAACTGCTTGGCCAGCAGATACGTTGCTTCGGCGTTGCCGAATCCCGCGTCGATGTCGGCGATGATAGGCACGACGTGGGTGACGTGGTTGTCGATTTTTTCCTGGATGGCGGCCTTGGCAGCGCCTTCAGCGGCGTCGAGCTGGCGGAACAGGCCGCCCAGTTCACGGGCGTCTGCCTGGCGCAAGAACGTGTACAGCTCGCGGATCAGCGCGCTGACGGAAGTTTTCTCGTGCATCGACTGGTCAGGCAGCGGGCCGAACTCGGAGCGCAGCGCGGCCACCATCCAGCCGGACAGGTAAAGGTAACGGCGCTCCGTGCTGTTGAAGTGCTTCTTGATGGAGATCATCTTCTGCTGGCCGATGAACCCGTGCCAGCAGCCCAGCGACTGGGTGTATCTGGACGGGTCGGCATCGTAAGCCGCCATATCGGCGCGCATGATTCTCGCCGTGTACCTGGCGATGTCCAGGCCCGTCTTGAACTTGTTCTGAGCACGCATGCGCGCCGCGTACTCGGGGTTGATGGCATTCCAGGCGCTGCCGTGATTCTCTTTCAAACCAGCAACTGCCTGAATGTCGTCTTGATATTGGGCCATGTGACTCTCCTAAGAGCAAAGCGCGTTTAACTAAGTGGTTCAGCGCGGCGTCGCTACGTCTTTCGAAGCGAGCTGCATGACTAAATAGTAACGCCACCCGTCCCAAGTCTTATATAAGACATAAGACATATTTTTCTCTTATATTTCAAATAGATACGCGGCAATTTTTGCGATGCAAAACCAGTTTTCAAACAACGAAATGATCCTGATCCGGAGATTCGCGCTGAATCCCGCATTGTGAAACGCGCTTTCGCTGACGGAGAAAGGACAGCCGATCGATTCCGCTGCCATCGTCTGTGTGCCGGCACTAGGCGCGTACCGTCTCGCGCATGCTTGGCCGAGTGCCTGTTGCGATTCGAATGTTGTCACTGGTCCACAGTGAGAAGCGCGGCGCGCTGGGTCGCAGCGGGCCGTATGACGGGCCGCGCTGCTGGCCGCTGAAGCACAGGTGTAATTGGACGACCTCGCGACGCTCCCGCTGCTGCGTCACGCGAGCTTTACAAGCTCTGATTCGCGAGGCCGGGATTCACACCGGATTCAACGCGGGCCGCCCATCCAGCACGGCGGCAACGTTATCCAGCGCCGTGAAACCCATCTGGTCGCGAGTCTCGATCGTGGCGCTCGCCATGTGCGGCGTTAGAAACACGTTCTCGAGCGCCGCAAAACGCTTGTCGACATTCGGCTCATTCCGGTACACGTCCAGACCCGCACTGAACAGATGTCCCGAAGTCAGTGCTTCATAAAGCGCATCTTCATCCACCAGACCGCCACGCGCCGCGTTGACAAAGACCGCGCCCTTGGGCAGCAGCCCAAACTCATTTTTTGTCATTAGCGGGACGCCGCCGCCTGGCACGTGCAGCGTGAGCACATGGCAGTGCGGCAGCATATCCTCGAGGCTGGCGTAGTACGTCGCGCCATTTTCCAGCGACTCAGGCGCACGGTTAATGTCCGTGTAGATCACGCGCATGCCGAAACCTTGGGCACGCTTCGCGACCGCTCGTCCGATACGCCCGAATCCGACAATGCCGAGCGTCTTGCCGTTGACCCGCGTCCCCAGCATTTCGGTCATGCCGAAAGATTTTCCCCAACCGTTTCGCATGATTCGTTCGTACTCCGACGCACGCCGGCAGGCCGCGAGCACGAGCAGCATCGAGAAATCGGCCGTGCATTCGGTCAACGCATCAGGCGCGTTCGTGACGACAATTCCCCTTTCGCGGGCAGCGGCCACGTCCATGTGATCGAAGCCCGCGCTCGCGTTCGCAATGATCCTGACTGTCGAAGGCAGCGCGGCGATGTGCTCCGCTTGCAACCCGGATTTCTTGCCGATCAATACGGCGGGCACCTCGTGCTTCTTGCAGAAGTCGACGACTGACCACGAGTCCATATCGGACTCGGTCACGAAGGCATGGAAATCGGCTTCAGCGCGCTGCGCCACGGCGGTGGGAACTTTGCGCGCAATCAACAGCCTGGTACGGTTATCTTTCGACATGGTTTTTCCTTGGGTAGGCAGACGTCGAGAGACTACGAAACAGCAGACCGGGCCGTCAATGTTGATTGGATGAATCAACTCCTCGGAAATGATGGCCCCACTATTCGTCCCGGTGCGCGCTGCATGCCCCGATCCCTTTCCTTTCGAGCCCCTTGTCCGTGCCGCTGCACTCAACGCCCGTATCAGGAAAACCCTGGTGCGATCCCCATCGGCAAAGCGCTCAGATGTTGATTCAATGAATCAAGATTGCTCGACGCATGGCACGAATGCAACTCTGCACCCCATGTTCAATTGACCTGTCGAGAGGAAGTGAAATGCCTGCATCGAAGAAATTTGCAGCCGTGACGGGCGCCGGCTCCGGCATCGGCCGCTCCGCCGCCATGGCGCTCGCCCACGCCGGATTCGCCGTCGCGCTCCTCGGGCGCAGAGCGGAACCGCTGCTGGAGACGAAGGAGGCAATCGGCATCGCCGGTGGGCAAGCGCATGTGTTCCAGACCGACGTCGCCGACGCAGCCTCGGTCGAGCGCGCGTTTTCGCAGATCGCCGAGACATTCGGCCGCCTCGACGTGCTCTTCAACAACGCGGGGCGCAACGCGGGCGCCGTCCCGCTGGAAGACTACGAGGTCGAATTCTGGAACGATGTCGTCGCCACCAATCTGACCGGCGTGTTCCTGTGCGCTCGCGCCGCTTATCGCTTGATGAAAGCGCAGTCCCCGCAGGGCGGACGAATCATCAACAATGGATCGATCTCGGCGCACTCGCCGCGGCCGCATACCATCGCCTATACGGCGACCAAGCATGCGATCACCGGCATTACCAAATCGATTGCGCTGGACGGACGAGCGTTCAACATCGCCTGCAGTCAGATCGATATCGGCAACGCGGCCACCTCGCTCACGGAACGCATGAACCGCGGCGTACTGCAAGCGGATGGACGTCTGGCGCCGGAAGCAAGAATGGACGTGACGCACGTTGCGAATGCCGTCGTGCACATGGCCAGTCTTCCGCTCGAAGCCAATGTGCTCAACATGACCATCATGGCGAGCGCCATGCCGTTCGTCGGCCGCGGATAGATCGCCCTTTCGCCAATAAAAAAACAACAGGCTAATGTTATGGAGACACCGATGAAAGTCATAGAGGAAAAAACCTTGCCGCCGCGAAACGCGGCCTTCGCGGATACCGCGAAACGCTCCAGAATCCGGTATGTCGTGCTCTCGATGTTGCTCGTGGCCACTATCCTCAACTACGTGGACCGCTCGGCGCTGGGCATCGTTGCACCGGGCCTCTCGAAGGGGCTCGGGCTCGACAGGATGCAAATGGGCGAACTGTTCGCGGCATTCGGCCTCGCCTATTCCATTGCTCTCGTGCCCGGCGGCGTGCTGACCGACGTTCTGGGCTCGCGCATTGCCTATGCGCTGTCTCTCGTCGGCTGGTCGTTCGCCACGCTGACGCAGGGTCTCGCGAGCGGCTATCACATGCTGCTCGGATCGCGGCTCGCGATCGGCGCACTGGAGGCGCCCGCCTTCCCTTCGAACGCACGCGCCGTGACGCTGTGGTTTCCCGCGCGGGAGCGCGGCTTCGCAACCAGCGTCTACGTCATGGGCCAATACATCGGCACGCCCTTGTTTACCGGCTTGTTGCTGTGGATCTCCGCCGCGTACGGCTGGCGCGCGGTGTTTTTCGTGACGGGAGGCTTCGGCATTCTGTTCAGCCTTCTCTGGTACCGGGTGTATCGCGATCCGCATCGGCACGCGAGCGTGAATGCCGCCGAGCTGCAGTACATCAATGACGGCGCGACGACGCGCAAGGCACGCGAAAAATTCGACTGGCGCATGGCGCTCAAGCTGCTCAGCTACCGGCAGATTCTCGCCATCTGTCTTGGCAAGTTCTGCAATAACACCTTGCTGGTCTTCTTCACCACGTGGTTCATGACCTATCTGATCGAAGCGCGCCACATGTCGATGATCAAGGTCGGGATCTTCCAGGCGCTGCCTTTCATTGGCGCGACGCTCGGCATTCTCCTTGCCGGCTCCCTGTCGGATTTCTTCATCCGGCGCGGGGTGTCGATTTCCACGGCGCGCAAGACGCCGCTTATCGTCGGCACGCTGCTCGGCGCTTCGATCGTGCTCGTCAATTTCGTCGAGTCGAACGAGGCCGTGATCGCGATCCTGACGATTGCGTTCTTCGCGCAGGGCGTGGGATCGATGTCGTGGGCCGCCGTCTCCGAAATCGCGCCCCGGCAGTACGTGGGACTGACGAGCAGCATCACCAGTCTCGCGGCCAATATCGCGGGTGTTACCACGCCGCTCATGATCGGCTATATCACCCACCACACCGGCCACTTCTACTGGGCTCTGAACCTGATGGGCGCGATCTGCCTGCTCGGCGCGTTCTCATACTCCGTGCTGCTGGGGAAGCTTTCCCGCATCGAACTGTGACGCTTGCGACTATTCAGAGAAATCGAATGATTGAATTCAAGTGGGATCATCTGCAACTGTGCTCGGCAGACGCCGAAGCGACCGCCGCATGGTTTGCGCGCTGTCTGAACGCTGAAATCGTGCGACGTCCGGGACGCGTGGATTTGCGCATCGGCAGCATCAATCTTTTCATCACGCCGCTGGCGAACGCGCAAGCCGGCCGGCTTCCTCAGGGCGAGCAAAGACAGGGCATCGATCATTTCGGTGTGGTGGTGGACGATCTCGACGCCGCGTTCGAGCATCTGTTGCGCTGTGACGCGGAAATCGTCACGCCGGTCAAGCAGGTTCGCGCCGGCGTCCGAGCCTGCTTCGTACGAGCGCCGGGCGACATTCTCGTCGAGATTCTGGAGCGACGCCCCGCCGAGATGACTTTCACCTGAAAAAACGTCACTATTGACGCTGGATTGGTCGCGCTCATAGGCAACGCGCGACCAGCATCGTAACGCCTCTTCTGCCGCGTTGTGCTGCATCACTTGCCTGTCATCCCATGCGAAACTGGATAACTCTGACTGAAGCGGCCCGACAACTCGGCGTGCAGGCGCAGACTGTCTACGCGTACGTCAGTCGAGGGACCATTGCGGTCATGCCGGACCCGCATGACCCGCGCAAGAGCCTCTATCGTGCGGAGGACGTCGCCGGTCTGTGCCGCAAAAAGCAGGTGGGACGTAAGCGCGAGGCGCTCGCCGCCGGAATGATATTCGGTGCGGAGCCCTGCATTTACAGCGGCATCACCACTTTCTCAAAAGGTCGGCCGTACTACCGGGGACGCGATAGCATCCGGCTAGCGGACACGGCGACGCTTGAGGAAGTGGCGGCCATTCTCTGGAATGCGCGCGCGCCCGTTTCGTTCGAAGCCGGTGGTCTGCCGCTGCAGGGCGACGAGCGTGGCAGGCAATGCGCGTTCACTTCGCTGGCGGCACTCGCGGCCAGCGGGCACTCGACCATCGGACGCACGGACAGCGCACTGCATGTCGAAGCCGGCCGGCTCGTGGCGCTCATCGCGCAAGCGTTTGGCGCGCGTGGTGACGCGCATGCACTTGGGACACATGAGCGGCTCGCGCTCGGTTGGGGCCAGGACCGCGATGCCGCCGAACTCATCCGCCGTGCGATGGTTCTCGTGGCCGATCACGAGATAACGAGTTCGGCGTTCGCCGCCAGAATTACGGCCTCCACCGGCGCATCGCTGCCGGGATGCCTGCTCACGGGACTCGCGACCTTATCAGGCCCACTGCATGGCGACGCGTCGGGCCGCGTGCGGGCCGTGTTCGACGACGTTGGACGACTCGGCGCGGAACACGTCGTTGCTCATCACTTGCAGTCGGCCATTCCGATACCGGGCTTTGGACATCATCTCTATCCGGACGGCGATCCGCGAGCGGCCGCCTTGCTCGAAGTGTTGAATCCACATAGGGAACTCGTCTCGTTCATCGACAAGGTGGTCGAGCTGACCGGACTCCAGCCGAATATCGACGTTGCGCTCGCGGCTCTTGCGGCCCAGTTGGCGTTACCACGCGATACGTCGTTCGCGTTGTTCGCAACGGCCCGCAGCGTGGGATTGCTCGCCCATTGTATCGAGCAGTTGCGGGTGGGCAAGGTCATACGGCCACGAAGCCGCTACACCGGGCGCGCGCTGGAAGACGCCAGCCCGCCGCTGCCGCCCGAAGGCGCCGAGAAGCCACTCGATCCGGCCACGCTCGACAAGAATCGGCTGTTCAAGGCGGTCGATTCCTGAGAAGGCGTAATCGATCAATCGCTTGCGTCATGCATATGATCGAACCGTCCTGTGCGCGGCGGCCCACGGCGCGCTTAAAGATCACGCACCTTGCCAGTCGACTTCGATTGCGGACAGCATGGCAGATAGCGGCCGTGGGAAAGCTGGTTGAATGAGTTCAACGCACGGCTCTTTCGCGGCCCACCCCTCGCACTATCCGCAAGCTCCGAGCGACCTCACCTGGCCATGGTCGGCTACTGAAGCACACCTGCTAAACTCGCCCCGATTCCCGACTTATAAGCGTATTCGAGTAAGCCAATCATGAAGAGTAGTTCAAAAGGCGGCCTTGTCTATTCCACCGACGGCGGGCGGATGTGCCCCGAGTGCAGGCGCCCGCTCGCGGACTGTGTCTGCAAGGCAGTGGCCGCGACATCGCAGGCGGGTGACGGTGCGGTGCGAGTGTCTCGCGAGACCAAGGGCCGCGGAGGCAAGAGCGTGACACTCATAAGAGGGCTGGCGCTCGAGCCGCTCGCTTTGGCGTTGCTAGCCAAGCAGCTGCGCACGGTCTGCGGTTCTGGCGGAACGGTCAAGGACGGCGTAATTGAAGTGCAAGGCGATCATTGCGAGCGGGTCATTGAGGCACTCAAAAAGCACGGCCATAACGCTAAGCGGGCCGGGGGTTAATCGCTTCAACGAGCGACGGCGCGATGAGATCAATCGGCCGCTCGCGGCTATCGAGCGGCTATCGAATCCGCCCAGGCGAGCGTCTCGAAGTGGCCGAATCTCAGTCCGAGGCTACTGCATCGAGCGGCAGCGATTCATCAAAGCGAAACCGTTGAAGATGCAAGCGCCGCCTTGCGATGCCCACCCACTACCGATGCAATGGCGGTCCCAATTGCGAGCGCCAACAGGCATGCTGTCGGAACAAGCATTGGTGCAACGTGGCTATTACTGACTTTGCCAACGTACGGCATCAGGTTCTGTCCGAAGAACCCGCCAAGATTGCCGATGCAGTTGATAGCCGCGACGCTTGCTGCGGCGCGGGCGCCTGAAAAGAAACGCGGGGGCAGCGACCAGAAGCAAGGGTACAGCAGAGGAATACAGGCGCCGCCCAAACACAGCGCAATAAAGCGCAACGACACGGTCGGCAATACGAGACTGGAAGCAAAGCATACGACGCCGATGCCTGCCACCACGACCATTGCTTTTAGCACCACCTGCTCACGCTTGAGTTTCCCGGGAAGCCAAAGCAGAAGAAGTGTCGCGAGTGCCCACGGAATCATGTTGAGCAGGCCGTTCACGCTCGAAGAAACGCCCCAGCTCTTGACCAACGTAGGCATCCAGTACGTAACACCGTACAGCGACGTCGACATCATCATGTAGGTCGCGGCAAACATAAGCACCTTCGGGTCGAGCAATGCGGCCCATGGTCGTGACTCCTTTGCCTCAGGGGACGCTTCGCGCTCGAGCGCCGCGATCACCATGTCCTGCTCGTCCCGAGAAAGAAAGGTCGCTTGCTTGACCGAGCTCGGCAGAAACTTCAGTGCTACGAACGCAATCAGTATTGCCGGAATGCCGGTCGCGAGGAAGACCCATTGCCAACCAGCCAGTCCCAGTGTCCCACCCAAGGAAAGCAGCATGCCTCCAACCAGCGAACCTAACATGTTCGCGAGCGAACTGCCGAGTGTGAAAAGCCCGAGCACGCGCGTCCGGTAGCTCTGAGGAAACCACTGCGTCAGATAGTAAATGACCCCAGGATAGAACCCGGCCTCTGCAACACCCAGTGCGAACCGGAATGAATAAAACACCGGCAGCGACTTCGTGAACGCCATTAACACCGTAATGACGCCCCACGTAATCATGATGCGCGCAAGCCAGGTGCGGGCGCCGAAACGATGCAATGCCAGAGTGCTGGGCACCTCGAACAGGAGGTAGCCGATGAAAAACAGCGAGGCGCCCAACCCGTAGGCGGCTTCCGTCATGCCGAGCGCCTGAACCATTTCCAGTTTCGCGAAACCGACATTCTGCCGGTCGATGAATGCGATGAGAAACATGACGATGAGCAACGGCATCAGCCGCCATGCCATTTTCCTCATTACCTGCTGCTCGCGTATAACCGCCGTAGACATGTTCGCTCCAAAGGTCCATGCCCGCTGCCGTGACTGGCGTTTCGCAGAGCGCCCGGTCAAACGAAAACAAGCAAATTTATATAGTCATATATATGTTTGTATGTTTGGCGCCAATCTGCAATGAGGTATAACCCGGACGGACGGGCTTACGAACACACGCGGCGCTGCTGTTTCAGCAGGCCGCCTGCCTATGTTCGTATGTTCGGAGCGGAAAGAAGGAAGTCGCGCTGTCAGCGAATGTCGACCTGATACTGGAAGGCTGACGCAGCACCACGCGTGGTACGCCATTCAATAGGCGTCCCGGCAAAATCGGATGCCACACGGTGCACGAGAATGACCGGGCTGCCAACATCGATACGCAAGAGCGCTGCATCGGCTTCTGTGGCCTGCTCGACATTCAGAATTTCCCTGGCCGATGCCACGATTTGCCGGCAGAGCCGCTCGTAAAGCGGATACAGCAAGTCTTCGAAATCGCCGAGGGGGAGTGTCGCCAGCCCTTCGAAACGGCTTCGAGGCAGCCATATTTCTTCCGACAAGACCGGTTGCCCGTCAATCAGCCGTACTCTTGAGAGATGAACCGCCTTCTCGGTCGCTTTCATTCGCAACGTGGAGCGAATCCCCTCGTCCGGCTTGACGACTTCGCGGCGGAGCACTTTTGCTGTCGGTCGGACCGGTTTGCCGTCAACCGACTTGAACCGGAAGAAGCGGAACAACGACGAATCAAAGCGAGGACGCCGCACGAAGGTTCCCTTCCCCTGAGTGCGGGTGAGCACGCCGTCGGCCACCAGCAAATCAATCGCCTTGCGAAGCGTTCCGGTCGACACGGCATAGAACTGGCTAAGCTCCGCCTCGGTGGCGATCGCCTTTTCGGGCTCCCACTCGCCCTCCGCGATGCGACGCACCAGGTCGTCGCGCAGTTGCTGGTATCGGGGCAACCGACCGTCTGGCGTGCCCGAGAACGATTGCGTATCCATGATTCATCTAATTGTTCACAGGAATGGTCACTTTACAACAACCCGTGAAGACGAGGGTAAATCCTCAATGACATTTTCGTGGACGACTCTAGACTACACATATAGTCATATACATGAATATATGAATTCAAGTGGAGACAGCGATGCTCACGTGGTACAAACAAGGGACACCCCTCGAACGCAGCACCTTCTGGGGTTGTTTCGCCGGCTGGGGCCTCGATGCCCTCGACGTGCAGATGTTCACCCTGGCAATCCCCGCCATCATTGCAGCCTACGGCATCGACCACACACAGGCGGGCGCCATCAGCGGAGTGACCTTGGTGTCGTCGGCGCTGGGCGGCTGGCTGGCGGGCGCCTTGTCCGACAGGATCGGTCGGGTTCGGACGCTGCAGATTACGATCCTCTGGTTTGCAAGTTTCACCTTCCTATGTGCGTTCGCCCAAAGTTTTCCCCAATTGCTGGTGCTGAAGGCACTCCAGGGTTTTGGGTTCGGCGGGGAGTGGGCAGCCGGCGCAGTGCTGATGGCGGAGACCATCCGTTCCGAACACCGCGGCAAGGCCATGGGAGCCGTGCAGAGCGCGTGGGCTGTTGGTTGGGCCGGTGCCGTGCTTCTGTATGCAGCAGCGTTTTCATGGCTACCGTCGGACACCGCGTGGCGTGTCATGTTCGGGGTCGGTCTGCTACCGGCACTCCTCGTTCTTTACGTTCGCCGCAATCTTCGCGAACCGGCGCGCATCGCTCCGGCTACCACTGAGCCGTCCGTTTCGGTGTGGGCACAGGTCGCACAAGTATTTCAGCCACGCGTCATCAAGACCACGGTGGCAGGCGCGATTCTCGGTACAGGTGCTCACGGTGGGTACTACGCCATCATGACCTGGCTGCCGACCTTCCTCTCAAAGGAAAGACATCTGTCGGTCCTGAACACGGGTGGATACCTCGCCGTCGTCATCGTTGCCTTCTGGTGCGGCTGCATGGCGAGCGCCTACCTGCTCGACCGGATCGGTCGCCGCCGCAACATCGCCTTCTTCGCCTTTGCGTGCATTGTCACGGTCCTGGCTTACGTCATGCTTCCGTTGAGCAACACGGAGATGCTCATGCTGGGTTTTCCGCTCGGCTTCTTTGCCGCCGGCATTCCGGCCAGTCTGGGTGCGCTCTTCAACGAACTCTATCCGGCAGACATGCGCGGCACAGGCGTCGGCTTCTGCTACAACTTTGGGCGGATCGCCTCGGCAGGTTTTCCTGTGCTGGTCGGGTATATGAGTCATTCGATGTCGCTCGGAGCAGCGATTGGTATCGACGCGGCCATTGCGTATGGGCTGGCAATGGTTGCCGTGTTGGCGCTTCCCGAAACGCGCGGCAGGCGCTTGCGGCCGACTGGCGTAGAGCAGCCTTCACAGCCGGTCGCCGATGCCGAGTTTGCGCTTGAACATCCCCGGAGCCAGCGATGACTCAGGCACCACCCATTGCGCGGCGAGGCCTGCCGCGCGTCGACACGCACGCGCACGTGTTTGCAAGAACACTGCCGCTCGCGGACGGACGGCGCTACGCACCCGGCTATGACGCAACCCTGGACGCTTACCGGAAGCTTCTGGACGCGAGCGACATTGGACATGCCGTGCTGGTCCAGCCAAGTTTTCTCGGTACCGACAACAGCTATCTTTTACAGGCGTTGACCACGGAACGGATCCGGCTGCGCGGGGTGGCGGTCGTTTCCCCCGATATTTCGGAAGACGAACTGGCGCAACTGAACGCCGATGGCATTACCGGCGTGCGCCTCAACCTTGTGGGGCAGACGCTCCCCGACATCGGCGCGGCGCGCTACGCGACGTTATGGCGGCGGTTATCAAAACTCGGCTGGCATGTCGAGTTGCATAGGCAGGCGTCGGACCTGGCGCCACTCATCACCACTTTGCTGGATGCGGGCTTGCCGGTCGTCGTCGACCATTTTGGCCGCCCTGCCCTGGATAGCGGTACCAGCGACCGGGGGTTCAAGGACCTGTTGGAGCTTGGCTCTTCGGGTCGTGTATGGGTCAAGATTTCGGGCGCTTACCGTTGCGCGAAACCCGGCTCGAATTTCATGCGCGAAGCCACGGACCAACTGATCGACGCATTTGGCGCCGAGCGCCTGATGTGGGGCAGTGATTGGCCACACACGCAGTTTGAACACGCGACAGACTACCGCCAGACACTTTCCGCGTTGCTGGACTTACTTCTTGCGCCCTCGCTCGTCGATGCAATCCTGTGCTCAACCCCGCATTCGTTTTACGGGTTCGATAAAGAGCCCGTGTCGATCGACCGGAATCCGCTCTGCCGAGTCGCAAGCTATCGCACATAAGGATGGGCAAGCCCCCCGCTCTCGCCCACGCGTCGACGCGCCGTTCGCGATGAACCAGCGCGACACCCGCACAGCAGATTGACGTGACCGCGTGGCTCAGCCCGCGGTCCGTTTGCGACGTTTTGCCTGCGAATGCGAGCCTTGCCAGCTCGCTTCGTCGAGGAGGCGATCGAACAGCCGGTCGCGAGTCGAATCGTCCAGCGGCGAGAGTCCCAACAGAGAGTGAAACGCGAGACCACTATCGCCTCGGACGACACTACAGGAAGGCGCTCGGTCAACGCTCCGGCGCGGCGGCCAGGGCGCTGCTGCATCAACTGGTCGCCCAGGGTCTGCGCGGACGGTTGCGGATGGGGAGCGTCCTGACCGGCCAGCGCTATGTGGCGCTGGACTTCTTCCCGCACGCGCCCGCTGTCAGCATCGATACACGTGGCATGCGGGTCGAACTGCCGACCGTGCCCAATACCGTCGAGGAAGACAATGCGGCAAACGCCACGCTGCAGCAGGACTCGCCGATGCACACCGATATTCGTCAGGCGTTGACCGAGTTGCGCCGCACACTTGCCGCGCTGACGGCGCTGTCGGATTACCTGAAACAGCATCCTGAATCTATCGTGTGGGGTAAATCGGCGGACCACTAACGGGGCTTCGAGGCCCGCCCAGGAATCCGCGTACGAGAGTTTGCGTGGAATCAACCGGATCCAACTACCAGCGCAACAACCGCGGCCCGAGCACCGCGCCAACGACCGCCGGCAACAACATTCCGAGCACGTACCACGCACCCCAGAACGGAATGCCCATCTCCGGGCAATGCAGGCAGTACGCCAGCGTCGCCGTCGACCCAGCCAGCAAACCGCCCGCCGCGCCCGTCAGAGCCAACCGGGTCGGCGCCAGCCCTTTGAGCGCCCAGAACACCGCGATAAAGCCGGGAATCGACAGCATCGCGATATTGAACGGACACACGCGCCATGTTTTGCCGAGCACGACTGCGAGCCTTGCTTCGCCCGGCGCGGCCATCAATACATAGGCGCCTGCCAGCCAGACCGCCGCGACGGGCGCGGCGATCAGCCATCCGCTGCCGCCCGTGCGTACGCCGGGACGGGCAAGCCGCGTCGACATCCACAGCGAGCCGATCATCACACATAAGGGCAACGCGATCTTCGCCCAGAAAATCGGCGTAACCGCCACTTCAGCGAGGTCGCGCCGGATGCCGAGCACCACCGCCATGATCAGCGTGGCGCCGGCCGCGCCGATCAGCACCGCGAGGCCGAAGCGTTTCGTGAGCGCGCGGCGGTCCACGGGCGCGACGCCAGTGGCAAGCAGGGAAATGAAGTCATCCGTTTTCATCGTGTTCCTCGAATCTTTGCAGCCAATGCCTTGAGTCCACGATGTACGCCAATCTTGACCGCGGACTCCGACAAGCCGGTCAATCTCGCGGTCTCCGTCACGGACAGCCCCTCGAGCTTCACATGCACGATCGGCAGCCGCTGGCGATCCGGTAACTGTTCGAGCAGTTTCCCAAGGTCGCGCTTTGCCTGCGCCGGTTCGAGATCGGGCGCGGCGAGCAGCTCGAACGCGTCGTCGAGCGGATCATTCAGCGCGTCGTGCCGCGCTCGCGCCCGAAAGTAATCCGTCAGCTTGTAGCGCGCGATCGCGTGAATCCATGCCGTCAGCGGTTCCTCGACGCGATAGGTATGCCGGGCGTTATGCACCGCAAGCAATACTTCCTGCACGAGATCCTCGGCGTCGGACGCGCCATCGTAAAGCCGCCTGCGCAGGAAGCCGCGCAAGTGCGCGCCCAGCTCCGCAAGGAATTGCCGGTATGCGGCGCTGTCGCCGTCAAGCCCACGCAGGAACAGGGTTCGCAGATGCGCCTCTTTCGCCTGCGCGGCGGTGATATCGGTAGTTCGATTCATCTGGGGCGTCGGTTACAGGAAACAGGAGTTTATTCCATCGTCCCGCGCAATGGAGGTCGCAAGCACGTTGCCCCCTCCTTCACCCGTTCAGCAAAAAATTTTGCGCCGGCTGTAACCGCGTCGGGACACACGGCGAACTACCTCACAGATGCGGGATGACGACGCATCGGTAGTTGCCGGAAAGCAGATTCACTTCATACACATGGGCCCCGTACGCCGCCTAGGCGATACCGGCCTCATCAACAACACTCAAGGAGTTGTCATGAAAAGCATTGCAATTGCAGCATTTGCCGCAGCGTTGCTCGTCAGCGGTGGTTCGGCGTTCGCCCAGGCGAGCGGCGCCATGGCCGGTGATTCGATGTCGAAGGACGCCATGAGCAAAGACTCGATGGCCAAGAGCACCATGTCCAAAGATTCGATGAGCAAGGACGCGATGGCCAAAGACTCGATGAGCAAGGACGGCAGCAAGATGAAACCCGACGCGATGAAGAAAGGCGACGCGATGAGCAAGTAAGTCCCCCAAGGTGCATTCGCGGCATCTCTGCGGCGAATGCACCTTCGAATTCTCATGGCGCTCATTCAACATGAACACGATCCCCAAATCCGGCGCATCGCACGACGCATTGCGCACGATCCAACCCGCGTGGGTGCGTATCGCGCACTGGCTCAACGCGTTGGCCGCTGTGCTGATGATGCTGTCGGGCTGGCGAATCTACGACGCGTCGCCGGTATTCGAAGGTTTCAGGATTCCGACGGGCATCACGCTCGGCGGCTGGCTCGGCGGTGCGTTGCAGTGGCACTTCGCGGCCATGTGGCTGCTGTTCTTCAACGCCCTCTTCTATCTGGCGATGAACCTTGCAACCGGACGGCTCAGATCGAAATTTTTCCCGCTGTCGCCGCGCGCGATCCTGCACGATCTCGGCGAAGCGCTGAGAGGACATCTATCGCACGCGGACCCGAGCCGCTATAACGCGGTGCAGAAGTTCGCATACCTGTTCGTGATGCTCGACATCGCTCTCCTGATCGTATCGGGCCTCGCGATCTGGAAATCGGTGCAATTTCCGCTACTGCGCGACCTGATGGGCGGATACGACCGTGCGCGTGTCGTTCACTTCTGCGCGATGGCGCTGCTGGCCGGCTTTATCGTCGTCCACCTGACGATGGTCGCGCTGGTGCCGCGCTCGCTGCTCACTATGATTCGTGGCCGCTAACCGAGGAGTAAGACAGTGAAGCTATTCAAACCTTCCTCGCTGGGCGTGGATCGCGAGTCGCTCAGTATCGACGTGCGTCGTGAGCTCGATATGCCGTCACGGCGACTCTTCGGCAAGCGCATCATCACGCTCGGCGGGCTCGCGATGCTGACCGGATGCAGCCTGTCGGACGACAAATCGGTCGAGACGTTCCTCGCGCGCGTGTCGAAGCTCAACGACAGCGTGCAGGGCTGGCTGTTCGATCCGAACCGTCTCGCGCCGACCTACACGGAGGCGGACATTACCCGTCCTTTTCCGTTTAACGCGTTCTATGGCATCGACGAGGTCCCGCACGTCAACGGCAGCGACTTCCGGTTGAAGGTCAGTGGCCTCGTGCAGGAAAGAAAAGCATGGAGCCTCGACGATCTCTACGCCTTGCCGAAAGCGGAACAGATCACGCGGCATATCTGCGTCGAAGGATGGAGCGCGATCGGCCGGTGGGGCGGCACACCGTTTTCGGAGTTCCTCAAACGCGTCGGCGCCGATACGTCGGCGAAATACGTCGGCTTCAAATGCGCGGACGACTACTACGAAAGCATCGATATGCCGACGGCGCTTCATCCGCAGACACTATTGACCTTTACGTACGACGGTCAGCAATTGCCTGCGAAGTACGGCTATCCGATGAAGCTCAGGATGCCCACCAAACTCGGTTACAAGAACCCCAAGCACATCATGGAGATCTTCGTGACCAACACGTTTCCGGGCGGCTATTGGGTCGATCAGGGCTATAACTGGTTCGGCGGTTCCTGAACGGCGGTCTGGGTTCGCCAACGGGCTAAAGCGATAGGCGAGAGCGCGGAAAGAAACGGTTTTCCGGTCGCGGCAAGCCCAGATTTTCGCGCAGCGTGGCGCCTTCGTATTCGCGCCGGAACAGCCCCCGCTTCTGCAACTCGGGGATGACCTTGTCGACGAAGTCGTCGAGCCCACCCGGCAGATACGGAAACATCACATTGAATCCGTCGGAGCCCTCTTCCACCAGCCACTGCTCCATCTGATCGGCGATCATGGCGGGCGTGCCGACCATCTCCAGCCCTGCATATCCGCCAATGCGCTGCGCCAGTTGGCGAATCGTCAGCCCGTCGCGCTCCGCCCATTCGAGCACCCGTTGGCGCGCAGTCCGGCTCGCATTCGTTTCGGGAATGTCGGGCAGCGGCCCGTCCGGATCGAAGCCCGACACGTCGTGTCCCAATGCAATCGACAATGAAGCAATGCCGCTCTCGTAATGAACGAACGTGTCGAGTCGCGCTCGCGTTTCGAGCGCCTCGTCCAGCGTATCGCCCACCACGACAAAGGCGGCGGGAAGGATCTTCATATGATCGCGTGGCCGCCCCAGTTTCTCCATGCGGCCTTTGACATCGGCATAAAAGCGCTTTCCGTCCGCCAGTTGCGTTTGCGCGGTGAAGACCACTTCGGCCGTTTCGGCCGCGATCTGCCGCCCTGCTTCCGACGATCCCGCCTGCACGATAACGGGCCAACCCTGCACAGGGCGCGCGATATTCAACGGCCCGCGCACGGAGAAATGCTCGCTTTTGTAGTTCAGCACATGCAGTTTTTGCGGATCGAAGAATGTGCCGGTTGCCGTGTCGCGGATAAACGCGTCGTCGGCCCAACTGTCCCAGAGTCCGGTGACCACATCGAAGAACTCACGCGCGCGGCGGTAGCGCTCGTCATGTTCGACATGCTCGTCGAGGCCGAAGTTGAGCGCGGCGTCGGGGTTCGACGTGGTCACGAGATTCCATCCGGCGCGGCCGCCGCTGATGTGGTCGAGCGAGGCGAAACGCCTTGCCACATGATAAGGCGCGTCGAATGTCGTGGATGCGGTCGCAATGAGCCCCAGCCGATCGGTGACCGCCGCGAGCGCGGGAAGCAAGGTGAGCGGCTCGAACGACGTGACCGTGTGGCTGTGCTTGAGTGCATCGAGCGGCATGTTGAGCACCGCGAGGTGGTCGGCCATGAAGAATGCGTCGAAGCGGCCGCGCTCGAGCGTCTGCGCGAAACGCTTCAGATGCGCGAAATTGAAGTTGGCGTCGGGATAAGCGCCGGGGTAGCGCCATGCCCCGGTGTGAATGGTCGTGGGGCGCATGAATGCGCCGAGGCGAAGCTGACGTGACATAAAACGATCTCCGTCCCGAACAAGGTCGAGCCAGTTTAATCCGGCTTCGGCGCGGCTGCTCGCAAGCCGCCGGCGCCGTTGCGCCAGCCGCTATCCGACGCGATGCGCCGGGCGTCGCAAGCCGAGATTCTCGCGCAGTGTGCGGCCTTCGTAGTCCTCGCGGAACAGGCCGCGTCGCCGCAGTTCGGGCAGCACCAGTTCGACGAAATCGGTCAAGCCGGTGGGCAGCAACGGCGGCATCACGTTGAAGCCGTCGGCGCCGTAGTTCAGGAAGCGCTCTTCGAGTTGATCGACGATCTGCGCCGGGGTGCCGACGAGTTGCCAATGGCCACGCGCGCCCGCCACTCGCAAATAGAGTTGACGTATCGTCAGATTCTCGCGGCGAGCGAGTTCGATGGTCAGCGCTTGCCGGCTCTTGCTGGCATTCGTCTCGGGCAGCTCCGGGATCGGACCGTCGAGCGGATACTCGGACAGATCGAAGCCGCCGGTGAGTCCGGACACGAGCGCGAGCCCCACCTTCGGGTCGACGAGCGACTGCAACTGCTCGAACTTCCGTTTCGCTTCGTCTTCGGTGCGGCCGACAATCGGAAACACGCCGGGCATGATCTTCAGGTCGTCGGGATGACGACCATAGGTCTGCATGCGGCCCTTCACATCGGCGTAAAAATCTACAGCGTCCTGCAACGTCTGCTGCGCCGTGAAAATCACTTCGGCGGTTTTTGCGGCCAGATCGCGACCGGCTTCGGACGACCCTGCCTGCACGACGACCGGATGCCCTTGAGGCGAACGGGCGACATTGAGCGGCCCCTTGACCTGGAAGAAACGTCCCTTGTGATCCAGCACATGCCGCTTGGCCGGGTCGAAGAAGCGGCCTTCGGCCTTGTTGCGAACAAAGGCGTCATCCTCCCAGCTATCCCACAGCCCCGCGGTGACTTCGGCGAACTCGGCGGCACGCGCGTAGCGCTCGGCATGATCGAAATGTTTGTCGCGATTGAAGTTCTTCGCCTCGTGCTCACTCGACGAAGTCACCAGATTCCAGCCCGCACGCCCTCCGCTGATGTGATCGAGCGACGCGAACTTGCGGGCAATGTGATACGGCTCGTTGAAACTCGTCGAGGCCGTGCCGACCAGGCCGATGCGTTCGGTCACGGCCGCCAGCGCAGAGAGCAAGGTGATCGGTTCGAACTGCGCCACGTAGCTATGCGCCGTGCGGCTAAGAAAGTCGACGTTGTCACCGCGTGTTCCCACGCCGTCGGCGAGAAAGACCAGATCGAATTTGGCGGCCTCCGCAGCCTTGGCGAGCTGGACGTAATGACGGAAATCGACGCCGGCGTCGGCTCGCGCGTCGGGATGCCGCCACGCCGCAATGTGATGTCCGGAGGGGTAAAGGAAGGCGCCGAGGCGCAGGTGCCCGCTACGTCTGCTCATGGAAGTCCGCGATTCGAGAATGAATAGGGAGGCGCTGCGCCTGCCGGCCGTAAGTTGAGCGCGCGCTGCTTCGCCTGTGTCCGTCGAAAGGACAACGCGGCATTCTGCCGGCGCTGGCAGGCGAAGGCATGCCAACCGGTTGCATTCTCGATGTGTTCGCCGCATTGCGCCACGAACAAATCGGCAGATCCATATTCGTCAGCGAACTAACGGAAACGCTTGTGAGCGTGTAGCGTACGGAACCTCGAGCGCACCCGCGAAAAAATAGGTCACGCACCGCGTTGCGCTAGCAGCGCAGCCTACGCCACGTGTTCCTGCGTCTGCTGCGCTGCGTGATATGCCCTCAACTCATCAGACTCAAAGCGCGGCAGTCTTGTCACCCACCGCTTTACTGCCGACCGCATCCAGCTTGCTCTGCAATTCGGCTTTGCGTTTTGCCATCTTCTCGCCCAGCGAGCGGAGATTGCAATTCGACTTGCGCAGTTCCGGAAACAGCTCCTGTTCCTCTTCCTCCACATGATGCCCCACCATCTCACTCATCACTTTGAAGGTCGCATCGAAGCCCTTGTCGCCCGCCTTCAGCGTTTCGAACTTCGCAATCAGGGTTTTGACGAGAAAGTGTTCGATGTATGCCTCTTCCACGTCGATCTTGTCACTGGCGGGCAGCGCGGCCTGCGCGGCGGGATAAAGCAGTTCCTCTTCGAGCATCGTGTGGATGGACAACTCTTCGCAGGCGCGCTGCGCAAGGGTGGCCTTTGCGTCCAGATCGTCGTCCGCGGTTTTTTTGAACGCCGTGAACAGTTTTTCGACTGCCCGGTGATCAGCCTCCAGAAGCTCGATGGCATCATGCGGCACTGCTTCTGTCGCCGCCTTGTCCTGTTTCGTCGATTGCATCTTGCGCTCCTCGTTCATGGGTAAGAACGATTCGTGGCGCAAGCGTCATGCCTGACGACTAAAGACCTCAGCGGCATTCATGGCCAGGGAGAGCGCGCCGACCAGCACGAGACTGACCGCCCAGACGATGTCCAGATTGAACCAGCTGCGTGACACGAACTTGAGCCCCAGGTAGCGGTAAACCAGCCACGCCAGCAGCCCGCCGACCACCATCATCGCGCCGGCATGCACACCCGCGACCAGCAGCGCCATGCCCAGGTTGGCCTCGATCAGTGTCTGCGCAGCCCGGTGGCCTTGATCGTCGTAGGCGTGGCAAAGTCCGAGGTAGATCGGCACGAGCATCAGCCCGGCGCCGTGCGCCAAGGCAATCGCGAAAGACCAGAGCGCGAGGCGCGACGGGGGAATCCGCACGAGGACGCGCGGATGGCGTCTCCAGACCAGCAGAAATGCGCCAAAGCCGATAACGAGCACACTGGCGCCGATCTGGATCTGGCGCTGCCAGGCAAGCAGCGTCGTCAGCATGGCGAACGGCAGCATCACCAGCAACACCGCCAGCATGTGCCCCGCCGCGAGATACAGGAGCGCGCGGAACAGCGCCCGCGCGCGTTTTTCCATCAGGCCGCCCGACACCGCGAGCGGCCAACCCATCGCGGGATTGATGCCGTGATAGAGACCGCTCGCGAGAATCGCCAGCCAAAGGCCGGTCTGCGACCAGCCTGCGCCGATCAAACGCCCACCGACGGGTAACAGAACGAATCGGTCGAGCAGTCCCCTCCTTCGAGCCGGATCTGATGCGCCCGGTAGCCATCGGGAAAGTCCACCCAATAGTCGTCGGCCAAAGTAAGGCCGCCCGTGGGCGCCGCCCGCGCCATGACCTGTGCGCCGGGCACGCCGTCCGGGTAAAACTGGTTGTCCCAGGTCGAATAGAGCGAGTTGGTCCAGTAGACACGCTTGCCGTCGCGGCTGATCTCGACCATTTGCGGTCCACCCGCGAAGGTCTTGCCGTTCGGATGAGGCGTGCGCCGCACAATCCCGCCAATGTGAACCGAACCCGTAAGCTTCGGCTTGCGCGGTTCCGTCACGTCGTACTGGCGCAGCTCGCCCGTTCCCCAGCAGGCCACGTAGAGGAATTTGTCGTCGATGGAAAGATCGATATCGGTGACGAGCGGCGGCACCGCGCCGAACCCCTGCAGCAAGGGTGGCAGCAGTTCGGTGGCCGCCGGCTCGGGTGGAATGGTCGCGGTCTTCTCGATGTGAAACTCGCCCCCCTCCCGCCACCAGGTCCAGATCGACCCTTCCAGATTCGTCGTATCGACCACGACGCCGATAAAGCCGTATTCCCGGCTCGGATCGTGCGCGGGACGCACTTCGAGCGCCATCTGATGGTTTGCGCCGAGGTCGATGGTCTGCACGTTGCGCCTGCCGCTCAGGTCCCAGAAATGGATGCGGTGCCCGTACTTGTTCGACAGCAGGTCTTCGGGAACAATGCCGTTCTCGAATTGCGGCGGCAATGCCCATTCGCTCGACACCATATAGTCGCGCGGCAGGTTCCACCAGAAATCGTAGTGTTTCTCCTGCAATCCGCGGTCGATCTCCCAGCGGCCGAGCACCTCGAACGTTTCGCAGTCCATGATGAAAATGCCCGGCGGCCCGTCGGTGCCATCTTTGCCTGCGCCGCCAAGGGTGCTGATGTAGATGCCTTCGGGCCCGCAATGGACGGTATGCGGGCGAGAATAGCCCGTCTTGCGGAAGATTTCTTCCGGCTCGATGATCTTATGAATGCGCGCCTGGGTTGGATGCGGATGCGTGTCGACAATGTAAATGCGCGAAGAACGCATACCCGGAATGATCAGGTAGCGCCGTTCGAGGAACGCGTGTCCGGTTAGCGGCGACAGTGCCGACGAACAGGCATTCCAGCCGAAGTGATGGAATTCGTCGCCCTTATACGGCACCGGCACCGTGTGCACCACCTGGCTATAGGTCGGCGAACCGGGTTTCACGTCGATGACGGCAAGCGCGTCGGGCTGCGAAAAATCGGGGCTGAGCAGGACGGTGTAGGCGTATTCCTCAACCGGCGCATCCATCGCGAGTTGTGGTGATGCATGGAATGTGGGATCCGGACGCATACCCATGGCGGAAGTCTCCTTGTCTGTCTGGTTCGGGACCGAGGCGCCCGGCGTCCGCCTGCTTTGGCGAGTCCGCGCGACTCGTTACGAAACATCGTTATCAATGAGATGCGCGGCCCGATGGCAGGCCGTGGCATAGCTTTAGATTTGTAGTCCACGGCGGCAGCGAGAGCAACCGGAAGTTTCGCCCATTTTTGTGCACTGCGCCGTTGCCATACCGAGGGGGCCTTCCGCCCTATTCTGGTCGCCAATGCCGAATAGTTCTACAGGATCATCGCACGGGCGTTAGTGTGGCCCTCGGTATGCCGTTAGTGCTGCACGCCCCAGCGCCGAACGGTCACGCGTTCGAGCGTGTCGAACACCAGGTGTTCGATCAGCAAGCCGATCACGATCACCGCGGCGAGTCCCGCGAAAACGCGGTCCGTGTACAGCTCGTTGCGATTCTGGAAGATGTACCAGCCAAGGCCGCCACTGCCGGAACTCGCGCCGAACACGAGTTCGGCCGCGATCAGCGTCCGCCACGCAAAGGCCCAACCCACCCGCAAGCCCGCCAGAATCGCCGGCAATGCCGCCGGCACCAGAATCAGCAGCACATGGCGCATGCCGGTGAGCCCGTAGTTGCGCCCCGTCATGCGCAGCGTCGCCGGCACGGATTGAAAACCGGAATAGGTGTTCAGCGCCAGCGGCCAAAGTACCGAATGAACCAGCACGAACAGCAGGCTGCCGGTGCCGAGGCCAAACCACAGCAACGCGAGCGGCAACAGCGCAATGGAAGGCAACGGGTTGAACATCGCCGTCAGCATCGACAGGAGATCGCGGCCCAAACGCGTGGATACGGCAAGCGAGGTCAGCACGAAAGCGAGCGCGGCGCCCAGCAGATAGCCGCGCAGCAGCACCGACATCGACACGGCCGTTTTTTGCAGCAGTTCGCCGGACCACACGCCCTGCACGAATGCGCTGAAAGTCGCGCCGAAAGTAGGCAAGAGCAGATCGTTGTCGATCGCGCGCGCGGCGATTTCCCAGATACCGATCAACACTAGCGCGATCAGCGTCTTGCGCAGCCAGCTTTGCGCGAAGATGCGCTTGCCAAGCGGCAGCGGGGCTTCGAGAACGAGTTCGCCGAGTGGTTCGAGCGGACGCTCGTATTCCTCGCGAACCGGCGGCAGCAAGGTGGCGGGAGAACTCATTGCACGGCCTGCGTCTCTTCAAACAGCAGGTGATGAATACGCGCCACGCTGCGCTGGAAATCGCTGCGCCCAAAACTGTCCTGAGAATACTGATGACTGTTGAGCTCCGCGCGTACACGGCCCGGATGCGGCGACAGCAACAGAATACGGTTGCCGACTACGAGCGCCTCTTCGATGGAATGCGTGACGAACAGCAGCGTAAAGTTCACCTCCTCCCACAGCCGCAATAGCTCTTCCTGCATCTTGCGGCGGGTGAGCGCGTCGAGCGCGGCGAAAGGCTCATCCATCAGCAGCACGCGCGGCTGCATGGCCAGCGCGCGGGCAATGGCGACGCGCTGTTTCATGCCGCCCGACAAGGTATGCGGATACGCGTTGGCAAAGGAAGCCAGCCCGACCTTCTCCAGATAATGCAGCGCGCGCTCGTGGGCCTCTGCCCGCGAAAGCTTCTTCGCGACACGCAGCGGAAAGGCGACGTTCTGCACAACCGTCTTCCACGGCGGCAGTTGATCGAACTCCTGAAACACCACGATACGATCGGCGCCGGGGCCTCGCACGATCTGGCCATCGAGCGAGATACTGCCGGAGGTCGGTTCGATAAAGCCGGCGACGGCTTTGAGCAGGGTCGACTTACCGCAGCCCGACGGCCCCAGCAGCACGAAGCGGTCGCCGCCGTAGACGTCGAAACTCACGTCGTGGGTCGCGCGAACGATCCGCTCGCGTGTGCGGTATTCGAGGTTGACGCGCTCGACCGCGAGCAGTTTTTCGCTGGTCGCCGCAGCGACCTGCTCACCATGGTTCGGAAACAGCAAGGTAGGATTGGCCACCATCAGATCGCTCCCTGTAAGCCGACCACGCGGGCCGATAGAAATCGGGCGAAGCTCGGGTAGGTGTTCACGGTCAGCTTCCCGCCGCGGTTGCCGGGTCGTCGAAGAAGTAATCCTTCCACGACTGCGGGTTGTTCTTGATCACGCCCACGCGATGCATGAATTGCGCGAGTCCGAGCGTGTTTTGCGGCGCGACCTTGTATTGCACCTGCGGATCCTTGATAACCTTCAGCAACAGCGCGCGGTCGATCTTCGACTGATTCGTGCGGATATAGATATCGGCTGCGGCATCCGGATTAGCCGTCACGAAACGTGCCGCGTCCGCCAGTGCGTCGACGAATGCGCGATAGGTCTTGGGGTTGTTGTCGCGGAATTTTTCCGTTGCGTAGAGCACGGTCGCCGAACTCGGTCCGCCCAGCACGTCGTATGAATTCAGCACGATGTGCGCCTTCGGATTACCGGCGAGTTCCTGCTCCTGAAACGGCGGATTACCGAAGTGACCGGTGATTTCGGTGCCGCCGGCGATGATCGCGGCGGCCGCGTCGGGATGCGGCAGCGCCTGCGTGAACTTGTCGAGGCGGTTGTAATCCTTGTCGCCCCAGCGTTTCGCCGCCGCATATTGCAACACGCGCGATTGCACCGACACGTTCACGGCGGGCACCGCGATGCGATCCTTTTCGGTGAAGTCGGCGATCGTCTTGACGTTGGGATTGTTGCTGACGAGGTAGTACGGCAGATTGCCGAGCGAGGCCACGCCTTTCACGTTCTGCTTGCCGTGCGTGCGGTCCCAGATGGTCAGCAACGGGCCGACGCCGGCACCGGCGATATCCACCGCGCCGGAGAGCAGCGCGTCGTTGACGGCTGCGCCGCCGGAGAGCTTCACCCAGTCGACCTTGATATCGATCCCCTGCTTACGCCCTTCTTTCTCGACGAACTGCTGGTCACGCGCCACGTTCAGCAGCAGGTAGACGATGCCGAACTGCTCAGCCACGCGAATCTGCCCTTCGGCGTGCGCGGGCACGCTCGCGCCGAGACCGGCCACGCCCGTCGACAAGGTCAGCAGCGCCGCGGTCAGACGGCGAGCAAAAGACGACCGCGCGGCGGTCGGGCGAAACATGGCGAGCATCGGAACTCCGGTGAGCGTATGAGAGTGGTGAAAACGGGCCACGTTGCCGTCAGAACGGCACGTCGCCTTCAATTGTCGTGCGGTACAGTTTGCGGCGCAGATGATCCGGCGTGCCGGCCGCGAGGTGCATCAACGAGCGGTTGTCCCAGAACACCATGTCGTGTTCGGCCCACTGATGCCGGTAAAGATGCTCGGGGCGCACGCTATGCGCGAACAGTTCGTCGAGCAACGACTTGCTCTCGTCTTCCGGCAAGCCAATCAAGCGGGTCGTGAAATGCTCGCTGACAAAGAGCGCCTTGCGTCCGGTTTCCGGATGCGTACGCACGACCGGATGCACCACCGGCTTCACCTGGGCGATCTGCTCGGCGGAGAGGTTCGGGCGCCACGGGCTGCGCTTTTGCAGCTCGGCGTATTTCGCGAGATACGTGTGTTCCGCCGAACGACCTTCCACGGCGGCGCGCAAATGCGCCGGCAACGTGTCCCACGCCAGATGCATGTTGGCGAACAACGTGTCGCCGCCTTCCGAAGGCAGCTCCTGCGCGTGCAGCAGTGAAGCGAGGCTCGGCTTCTCCTTGTAGGACAGATCGGAATGCCAGTAATGGCCTGCGTCGCCGAGACCGATCGGCTGGCCGTTTTCGACAATGTTGGAAACGACCAGCACCTCCGGATGGCCCGGCAACTGGAACTGGTGCAGCACGTGGATCTGCAGCGGACCGAAGCGGCGGCTGAAAGCGATCTGCTGATCCGGCGTAATGCGTTGATCGCGGAACACCAGCACGTGATGATCCAGATGCGCGCGGTGAATGCGGTCGAAATCGTCCTGACCCAGCGGCTTGCCGAGATCGAGGCCGAGCACTTCGGCGCCGACGGGGCCGTCGAACGCGCGGATCTCGATGTGCCGAGTCGGGTGAACATGGCCAGCAATGCTGGCGGCGGTAGGTGCAAAGGCGGTCGTCACAGGACACTCGTCGTCGAATCGGGTCGGAAGACGCCCGCGAGGGCGCAGTCAGACGAATTTACCGGCGCACGCGCGCGCCGGCAACGAAGCAAATCCGATACGGATATCTGCTGGAGTGATAAAGCCGATGCTTTAACGCATTCCGGCCGTGAAGCAACCACCGGCACCGCATGCGGTCGCCCGTCCCCGCGCACGTGCGCGGGCGTTCGGCACGGCCGGCCCGCACGTTTCACGCAGCTTCAGTCCTGCCCGTGCGCGGTATAACGGGGCTTGAGCACCCGTTGCAGTTGCCGGTTTCTGTCCTCGTCCACCTTGATCCTGTCCCACGTGAGATCGGGAACCCGGTAGTCGGACGCGAGTGCGCCGACGGGCTGCCAGCGCCATTTGCGCGTCGCCCGGTCGATGGCCGCGCGCCAGACGGGTGTGCTGTCGAGCTTGCGCACCTCGAGCTGATTGGGCGCACTGGCGAGCGCATAGTAGCCGTCCCTGAAGAGCCACGCGACATTGCCCCGCGCGAGCCATTTCGCCGCCTTGCCAACCTGTTTCGCCGTCCATTTGTCGACATTGTCGAGAAAGCTATTCCGGGCGTCGATGCCTGGCAATTGCGTGACGAATCGCGTCGTACCGGGAGGCAAGGCCGAGTCGGGATTCCTCGCGAATTCGTACAGGCGGAACCGGTCGCCCGCGGTGCTTTTCCAGAAGGTGTGCAAGCTGGTGGGCGGCGGCACGACCACTTTCCCGTCAAAGCCCGTCAAACTCCATTCGGAGCGGCTACCCAAAGATCCTTGCGAGACATACGGATAGTACGAGTACTTGCCGACGCTGAGAAACTTGCGATCTTCCGCGTGAATGAGATGCTTGCCATCGTATTCAAAAACGCCGTTGCGGTTAGTTCGAGCCGACGGCACAGCGCCCGCGTAGAGGTAGCCGTCGCTGCCGACACGAAGCACCCGCTTGTTGTCGTTCGCGAGATGAAAGCGTCCGTCTTCGCCCATGACGAACTGGCTTGTGTTCCCCGGCACGTCGACTCTGCCTGAATAATCGAAACAGACTTCGCCGTTGGCGCCGACATAGAGCTTGGTCTGCCATCTGGCGTCTCCGTGGCCCCACATCGTCATCGGGCCGCGATAATCGAGCCCCCTGGCTTGCCGGTCTACGAGGTGCGCCACTTGCGACCTCGCATGATCGTAAAACTCGGCTTGCGTGCGATTCGGATCCTGTTCAGGTTGCGGCACCGCGGGCTTGCCGGTGTATGAGATGCGGGACACGAACGGGCTATGACGCCTGTCGTTCCACGCGGGACTGGTGAGCGGAAAGCGCGCCAGTTGCGGTTGGGCGCCGGCCATTTGCGTCTGGTCATAGACATCCCAGCGGTAATCGGGATTGGCGACGAACGGCTGCAATCTGCCGTCCTGCACGTGCTGCCAACCTACAATCTGCGTGTAGTCGATCCGTCCCATCGCCGCCTGTTCGTGAGTTTGCGGGTCGCGGGAGCCGGCGCCGAGACTTCCGTTGACATCCACCATGTTCGGCGTCGGCGCTACACGGTAGATGTAGCCGTTGTTCGACTGCGCCGCAAGGCGCTCCAACGCCGTGCCGCCACGCTCGAAGGTGCCGAGATAACCGGCCGAGTCGACGGCGGACGGATTCGAACTCACGTCGAAATTGTGCATGTCGAGACTCACGTCTTTTAGCGGCGCGCTCTCGATGCTGAAACCGCCTTGCGCCTTCAACGCTTCGGGCGTTACGGTCGACGGCCGGAATAGCACATTCTGTGTTGAGTTGTCCGACGTATCGGTAGACCGCTTCCTGAACTCGGCCCGAGGTACGCCGAGCCGTTCCATGTCAGGCTCGGGTGGTAAAGCGATGGGCGGCACGGCGACGTGGTGTGCCTCCGCGATATCGCCCAATGTGATGTCGTTGATGGGCGACTCTGGCGCCACGGCAAATTCGGCCTGGCTGACGCCTTGCACCGGTTGGCTCCGGTTCAGGTTGGCGAACCACGCCGTCGTCGCGTAGTCGTGGCGGCCAGGCGCGTACTCCTGCTCGTACCGGCTCCTGATGGCGGCCGACATAGCGTCGAAATTTCGATAGCTGTACACGCCGACGGCCGGATCGTAGATCTGGTAGGCATCGTTCCGATAGTCCGCGGACGGCTTGACCCTCTGCACGACGACCGGCGCCTCTCCGGGCGGCACACCTCCCTGCGCGCCGGCGACGTGGGCGCTGCGGTCGGCCGGAGCGTTCAGACGAACCTCGACGAAGTCGTTGTCATAGCCTCGCAAGCTGTTGTCGCGAACATAGGGGTTGCCGAAGTTTCGTTTGAGATCGTCGACCAACTCGGCGGCGCTTCGAATCGTGCTTCGGCCGTCGTGCCTGATGTGGTCCGGCACATTCGCGACCGTCGAATACTGGTTGGCATCCTGCAGGTTGTGAATTTCTTCGATCGTCGCGTGTCGCGACAGTGGGTTGCCAAGCCGATCCCTGAGATCGGCCGTCGCGCTCGCCAGATCAGCAGCACGGCCATGGGAAATATTCATGAGCGCGTCGACAGCCATGCCGGCACCGGAATAGGCCATCGCGCGCGGTGTTTCCGCGGCGACCGAAAGCACGTCCTGCGACAGCCCGTTCGCGCCGGCCGCGGTGCGCGCATACAGGCCCTCGCGAGACTGCGCAGGCGGAGGTTCGGAAAGCACCGGCGGCGGTGGCGGCGTACCGGACGGACGCCCGCGCGGCTGGGGTGCGGTAAAGATCTGGATACTGTTGGGCGTGAGATGAAAATCCGCTTCGTTATACGCGGATTCCAGATATCCCACGAGGGCATGCTCCATGTCGCCCCGGTTCCGGTAAACGAACGCGCCGTTGTTCGGATCGAACAGGACATAACGGTCGTCGGCTTGCCTCGCAATCAGCATGGCATGGCCGCCCCGAAGCGCATTGTCACCGCTGGATAGCCGGTCGAGCCGCACATGCGCCATGTCGCCCGCGTGCATCTCGTCATGGATGCGTGTCATGAGGTTGGCGATGCGCTCCGTGCGATCTTCCGTGTCGCCGAGCCGATCGACACCACCTTCCGCGTACCGGCTCACCCCGAGCGAGCGGGTGTCGTATTGAAACCGCTCGATCCGGTCGAACATCTCCTCGCGGGTCACGGAGTTGCGACCCGCGTCGGCCAGGATCCGCTTCACGGCGGAGGGCACGTCCGGAGTTTTCCCGTCCGCGTTCCGGTCGACGCGGCGTATTGCCTCCATGACGATGCCATCGCAGGCACCATGCCCCGTGTTGCCTCGCTTTCGATCGAGATCGGCCTGGTCGAACTTCTGGTAGGACGCGGCCGTCTCTTTCAGCGCTTCGCCGCCACGGCACTCGCGAAACTCCGACGCGGCGGCGCACTTGCCGAGTGCCCCGCCGCGTCGAACGCGGGAGAGCGTCGAGTTGGATGTCGAGGCGGGTGCCGCGTTCGTGCCACCGTTTCCAGATGGACTGGGCACTCGCGCAGGCGAAACAACCTGCGATGGTGTTCCCGTATCGTTACGTTGCGACGGCTGGCTCGGCTGATCGCGCGATTCCACGGGATAGGACGATACGTTAGTGCGACTGATTTCCATACGGCTCTCCCACGAGAAGGGACACGGTTGACGTGGCGCCGAAATCAGGACCAGCTCTTCGCTTGACCAGCGGATGATGGCTCTCGGCGGCACAGCGTCAGTGTGGGTGAGCATGCTTCGTGTCGGGCGCTGAATAACTGCTACACCAACGCTCGGCATAGCCGTGCCGGGTCATCGCACGCGCAATGGTGCGCGGGGGCCGATCGGACGATCGGCCCCGCAGCAGACGTTACACAGAGTTAAGCGGAGGCGCTGATGTCCCGCGGGCGCCCGCAGGCCGGGACTACAACCGCCCCGGACGCGGATCTGCCACGAATCCGTCGCGATTGGGCATCACCACGCGCGGCAGCGACGCCGCGTCGAGGCGCGTATTCGCCGGCACGATGCCGTTCTGGTTGAGCAGGAAGGCGCTCACCGCATACACCTCGTTTGCGGAAAGCGATTCGGGCGCGTTGTACGGCATCGCGCGGCGGATGTAGTCGAAGAGCGTCGTCGCATAAGGCCAGTAGCTGCCCACGGTGCGCCTGGGCTTTGCGCTCGCGAGCGTGCCCTGGCCGCCCACCAGCGCGTCGCCGAGACCGCCCTGGCCCTGCGCGCCATGACACGCCGCGCACTTCGCGGCGAACACGTGCGCGCCCGTCGCGACGTCGCCGCTGCCCGCGGGCAAGCCGCGTCCATCCGGCGCGACGTCGATGTTCCAGGCGGCGAGATACTGCTCGGTGAGCGGCGTGCCGATCTCGTGAGCCGCGCCGGTGTGCAGTGCGACCCGCGCGACCGGCGCGCTCGATGCGCAGGACGCCAGCATCGCCAGAGACAGCAGCGTGGCCAGCGCCGTGCGCGCCGGCGTAATCTTGCGATGGCCGTCATGCATTGCGCACCTCGCCGCTTTCGTCCACACGCCATTGCTGGATCGCGTTGTAGTGGTATTGCGAATTCAGGCCGCGCGCCGCGACGAGTTCAGCGCGCGTCGGTTGCACGTAGCCGGTCGAATCGGTGGCGCGCGAGAGAATGGCGGCCGCGCCGCCGTCCCAACGCCAGTCCGCCTCAAAGCGAGTCAGCGCGCGATCGTGGATCGCACCGACGAGGCGCGCGGCGCGCCACGTTGCGCCGCCGTCCGTCGATACCTCGACCTTGCGGATCGTGCCACGTCCCGACCAGGCAAGACCGCTGATCGGGTAATAGCCGTGCGTGGTGAGGCGATGTCCCGGCGAAGGCCGCGTAATCACCGACTTCGCGTCCATCTCGAAGGCGAACTGGCGCGCGGTGCCGTTCGCGAGCAGGCTCGTATATTTCGAGGTTTCCTCGCGGGTTTGCAGCGGCGCGTCGACCACCTTCAGGCGGCGCAGCCACTTCACGTTGGTATTGCCCTCGAAGCCGGGCACGATCAGCCGCAGCGGATAACCATTCTCCGGGCGCAAGCGTTCGCCGTTTTGGGCATAGACCACGAGCGCCAGGTCGAGGATGCGATCGAGCGGCAAACTGCGCGTCATCGCGGCGGCATCGGCGCCCTCCGCGAGCAACCAGCCCCCCCCGGTTGCGCGACCGGACACGGATAAACCGCCCACCTCTTCCAGCAAAGTAGACAGGCGCACACCGGTCCATTCACAGCACGAGAGCAGACCATGGGTGAGTTGCACCGGCATGCCGCTTGGACCGTTCCATTCGTTGCCGGTATTGCCGGAGCATTCGAGAAAATGAATGCGCGATTCGGACGGCAGGCGCAGCAGGTCGTCCATCGTGAAGAGTTTCGGCGTGCGCACGAGCCCGTGTATCGCCAGCCGGTGCTGATCGGGATCGATGTCCGGTACGCCGCCATGATGGCGTTCATAGACCAGGCCGTTGGGCGTGAGCGTGCCGTGCAGATCGGCGAGCGGCGTCATCGACGAAGCCGCGCCGGGCAGCGGCCACGCACGCGCGCTACGCCGCACGACATCTGCTTCGTGCGGCGACGGCACACCATAAGGATGGTCGAGGATAGGCGCACCGGGCACGCGGCTCGACGGCGCGACCTCGAGCGGCTTGAGCAGTTCACTCGCGGCCGCGGCTTGGGACACGGCGAGACCGCCGGCCGCCAGACGGCCAAGCAATCGACGGCGGCCGCGCGACGGCGGCGTGTCCGGCACAGGGAGACGTAACGGCATCATGCCCCGCCGCTAAGCCAGCACATTCGAGAACACCCGGTCCGCGAGGCGATTCGAATCGGTGCCGCTGTTGAGCACGCCGACCGCTTTCAGGTCGTCGGCATAAAGCGAGATTTCTTTCCTGAACGCATCGCCGACCGGATGATGACGATCGGTGTGGCTCTTGAGCATCGCGCTCAGTTGACCCACGTTCGCGGATGGCGTGTAGACCGAGAAGATCGCGGCGGCATCGTCCGGATGATTCGCGGTCCACTCGGTGGCTTCCAGCAGCGCCTGGGTCAACGCCTGCGCGGTCGCGCGATCCTTGCGCACCAGCGAACCGCGCACGCCGAGCACGCAGCACGAACGCGTCTGGTATTCGCCGCACAGATTGTTCGACACTTCATAAAGGTGATCGGACTCGCGGATCGACCAGATGGTCGGGTCGCCATCCGCGATAGCCTGCACTTCGCCCTTTTTCAACGCCTCGCCCAGCAGATTCGCCGGATACTGCCGCCAGTTCACGTCACGCTCCGGATCCACGCCGATTTTCTTCAACACGATGGCGAAGAAATTCCTGGTCGGACTCGCCATATCGCTGACGCCGATCGTGCGGCCCTTCAGTCCGCCCAAATCGACAATGCCCGACGCCCGCGTCGCCAGCAAACGCATGCAGCCGCCGTGAATCCCGGCGGTCAGTTTCACGTCGAAGCCCTGCTCCAGCGGCTTGATCCAGCGCAACGCCATGCCGACGCCCGCGTCGGACTTACCGGTCGCGATCGCCTCCAGCAACTGATCGGTCGAGCCGGAAAAATTCACCAGCTCGACCTGCAAGCCGTGACGCTCGAAAAAGCCCTGCTTCACCGCTACGGCGACGGGCGCGGTGCAGATCGCGCCCGCATTCCACGAAAGCTTGAGCGGCTTGAGCGGAGCCTGCGGCGTTTGCGCGAAGGTCAGCGGGCCAGGCATCAGCACCGCACCGCCTAACGCCGCGGCGCCCGCGCTCCACGCCGTCTTGCGCAGCCATGCGCGGCGAGCCGGGTTTGGCGGAGCTTCATCGAAGGGATTCATGGTGAGTATTCCTCAGGTCGATTGTCGATTGTTCTATTCGTTCAGGTATCCAGACCGAGCTGGGCAAGCACCTCGCGGCGCAACGCGACCAGTTTCGGGTCGTCGCGATGGCGCGGATACGGCGCGTCGTTGCGCACCTCGGCGATCACCCGCGCCGGCCGCTCGCTAAAGACGATCACCCGGTTCGCCAGCAACAGCGCTTCTTCCACGTCGTGCGTCACCAGCAGAACGGAGAAGCGCGCGTCCTGCCAGAGGCGCGCGAGTTCGTTCTGCATGCGGATGCGCGTCAGCGAATCGAGCTTGCCGAACGGCTCGTCCAGCACCAGCAGCGCCGGATCGTTGACGAGCGCGCGGGCCAGCGCCACACGCTGCGCCATGCCGCCCGACAACTGATGCGGAAACGCCTCGGCGAATTCAGTCAGGCCGACCAGCTCCAGCGCGGCATCGATGCGTTGCCGCACCCGCGCGTCCTGCGAACCGCCGCGCCGGGCAAAGCCTCTGCGCTGCGCCTGCGGACCGACGCCGACGTTGCCGCGCACCGTGCGCCACGGGTACAAGGTCGGATCCTGGAACACCACCACACGCGACGGATCGGGCCCGGTGATCGCAGCGCCATTTGCCTGCACGCTGCCCTGGGTCGGCGCATCGAGCCCGGCGACCAGCCGCAGCAAGGTGGACTTGCCGCAACCGCTCGGTCCGAGCAGCGCGACGAACTCGCCCGGTTCGACGGCGAAACTCACGTCCTGCAATACCGGCAACGCGGCGCCGCGCAGCGCGAATCGATGGCTGACGTGACGCACGTCGATGCGCGCGCCGTCACGAACCGGCGCCGCGGCGGCCGGCTGATTCAATACCTCGGGTACGGCTACCATTTGAGCAATCCTTTTTGCCAGGCCAGCAGGCGGTCGCGCACGCGGAACAGCAGCGTGATCAGACCGGAGCACATCAGCGCCATCACCAGCAACGCGGCATACATATTCGAGTACGCCGCCCAGCCCTGCGCCCATTGCAGATACCAGCCGAGCCCCGCTTTCACGCCCATCATCTCCGCGACGATCAGCACCGAAAACGATGCACCGAGCCCCATGAACAGCCCGACGAACACCGACGGCAACGCGGCCGGAATCGCGACGCGCAGGATCAGGAACGCGGGCCTCGCGCCGAGCGTGCGGGCAATGTCGTAGTACGCGGAATTGACGCCGGCCACGCCCGACCACGTCAGCACGGCGACCGGAAACGCTGTCGCCAGTGCGATCAGGAACACGCTTGCGCTAAAGCTCGACGGAAAGAAGAAGAACGCCAGCGGCAGCCACGCAGTGGCCGGCAACGGGCCGATCAGCCGCAGAACGGGATGCACCCAATAACTCACGGCCTGCGACCAGCCGATACTCACGCCGATCGTGAAACCCGCAACCGCGCCGAGCAGATAACCGTAGGCAAGCAGGCCGAACGAATGCACGACGCTCGTGCCGAGCCGCGGATAGTCTTCGGCATAGACGCCGATCAACGCTTGCGGCGGCGCGAAGAACGGCCGCGGCAACCATTCGAGCTGTGCCGTGACGGCTTCCCAGGCGCTGACGCCGAGCGCCAGCGCGAGCAGCCACGGCATTGCCGCGAGCCATGCACCGATACGCGTGGAGGTTGCCGCCTTGCGCCCGGACGGAGCGCGCCATCCCGCGAGCGCCGTCGCAGCCGCGAATGCCGCGAGCACCAGCTTGAGCGCAATGAAGGTTTTCGTGTACGGCCAATCGTCGAGACTCGGCCACCACTGGGTCAGCGCCGCGCTGGCCAGCCACGCGAGCGCGGCAAGCCATGCAATCAGCACGCCGCGAGGGAGCGCGCGCCTGTTTGTGAGGCCCCTGGCATCGCCGGACTCCGCGTCGATATCAGGCCCTCGCGTCGCAATCGAATCGAACTGGGTGGACATAAGCGTTCCAGCCTCCTGCCTTGTTGAGTTAGCGCGAGCGCATACTGAAATCGTCTTCACGCGGGGTCTGGCTGCGCGTAATCCTCGCCGTCGATGTCATAGCCTGACGGCTCCCACCGAATCACCAGCAGCACGAGCAGCGAAGTCAGCGGCGCAATCGCGATCAGCCAGAACACCTTGGTGCCGAACGCGGCGGCCAGCACGGGGAACAGAAACAGCGACACGGTCGAGGCGCTGCGCACCAGCGTCTGGTTGAAGCCGACACCGATGCCGCGCAAGGACGTCGGATAGCTGAGCGACGCATACGTCATCGAATGCGAGCCCGGTCCGAAACCCTGTCCGAACAGGTAGCCGCCGAGCAGCAGGATCGCCACCACGACGAGCGCGCCGCTGCCCGGCTTGCCGATCAGGGCGAGCCCGATGAGCGAAGCGAACTGCAGCGAGTGGCCGAGCACCGTCATTTTCCAGGCGCCGACCGTCGGCGCCGTGCGCACGCCGATCAGGCCGCCCACGAACGCAAACGCCAGATTCAGGCACAGCGCCGCGATGATCGTGGTGAGCGGGCCCTGGTGAAAGAAGCTCGTGATGATCACCGGCAAGCCGAAGATGATTGCGTTGTAGCCAAACGAGGAAGCACTGCCGATCACCGCGGCGAGAATCGTGCGGCGCCGGTAAGTGTCGTTGAAGAGCACGCCGTAGTTGCGCCACGATGCGGCGCGCGGCTTGTTCACCGGCGCGGCGCCGGCTTCGACCACGGCGTCCACGCCATACGAGCGCTTGAGAATCCGCGCCGCCTCTTCCAGATTGCCCTGATTCGCGGCCCACACCGGCGATTCGCTGATATAGCGGCTGCGCACCAGAATGATCACAATCGCGGGCACCGCGCCGAAGGCCAGCGTCAGACGCCACAGCCAGCCGAGCTGATGCTCCGGCAGAATCGCGTACAGCCCGAGAATCAGCAGATAGCAGGTGCTCGTGGCCGCATACCAGGCGGGGCACCACGCCGCGACGCTGGCTGCCTTGTTGCCCTTGCCCGCCACGCGTGAGAACTCCGCGAGAAAGGCCATCGCCACCGGTAAATCGAGGCCGACGCCAAAACCCATCAAAAACCGCGCGCCGCCGAGCACCCATGCATTCGGCGCGAGACCCGCGGCAATCGCCGCGACCACGAAGAACAGCATGTCGGCCATGAACACACGATAACGGCCGATGCGGTCAGTCAGATAGCCGCCGAACAGCGCACCGAGAATCGCGCCGAACGTAATGGCCGATGAAACGAAGCCCACCTGCACCGGCGACAACGAGAACTGGCGCGCAATGTCCTTGATCCCGTATGCGAGCGAGGTGAGGTCGTAAGCATCGAGAAAGACGCCGCCGAGCGCGATCGCAATCACGATGCGTGCATTGCTGCCCTTGGCAGCGCCGGCATTGACGATACGCGAGACGTCTTGCGCGCTACGAATGACAGTGGGCCGCGCGGCGCTATCGGCGCTTGCCTGCGAGTCGGCGGCGGCGGGTGGGAAAGCAACAGTGGACATGATCCGGACTTCGCATGAGTGGCTGAAGCGTTGCATGGTAGCCATGCGATCGATGCCGGCAAAACGACGAATTTAACTATGCAAATCGGGAAATCCGCGCTTGCTTCAATGCACCACTTTGAAGCCACGCGCAGCCGGTACGGTTCGCACTTCTGCAGATTTTCTTATCTGCAATGATTGGTTGGATTCGAGCGCACGCGAATCTAACGTGTAGTTCCGACTGTGCGCCGACCTGAGCTTTCACACCCACTCGCACCCGTTCGCACCCGCTTCCTTCTCTCGATTGGTATTTGCGCATGCGCTATTTCCGTTTGCTGAAGACTTTCGTCGCGGTGGCGACACTCTCGCTTGCCGCGGCTCACGCCTACGCCGACAAACCGGCTGTGATCCGCATCGGCGTCGCGCAACAAGGCACCGGCGACCCGCCCTCTTTTGGCGGCTCGCCGGCGGCGACCGTGCAATTGCAGCAGTCGCTCGAAAAGGAATTCGCCGCCGACGGCATCAAGGTCGAATGGCTGTTCTTCAAGGGCGCGGGCCCGGCGGTCAACGAAGCGATCGCCGACAAGTCGCTCGACTTCGCCTTCCAGGGCGATCTGCCCGCTGTGCTCGCCCGCGCCAATGGCCTGAAAACGCACCTGCTGCTCGCCTCGGGCGTACGCACCGGCATCAAGGTCGCCGTGCCCGCGGATTCGGATGTGCACTCGCTCAAGGACCTCAAAGGCCGGCGCGTGTCGATCTTTCGCGGCACCAATCTGCAACTCGTCGCCGACAACGCGCTCGCCGCCAATCAGTTGAGCGAACGCGATCTGCGCGTGATCAATCTCGATACCGCGAGTTCGCTCGCGGCGCTGGCGTCCAAGGGTATCGACGCGTCCGTCAACGATTACCACGTGTACAAGCTGCGTGACCAGGGACTCGCGAAGGTCGTCTACGAATCGCAGAACGACGGTCCGCAGTTCACGCGTCAGTCTCATCTGCTGGTGCTCGACGACTTCGATCACGCGCATCCGGATGTCGTGCAGCGCGTCGTCAATGTGTTCGTGAAAGGAGCGCAATGGTCCTCCGACGAAGGCAACCGCGATGCGCTCTTCAAACTCTGGGCCAAGAGCGGCGTGCCTTACTCGTCATGGCAGGCCGAGTTCGCGAATCAAAGCCTGAAGGATCGCAATTCGCCGCTGATCGATCCGTTCATCGTGGCGCGCTACAAAGCCGTGGCCGACGACGCGTTGAAACTCAAGCTGATTCGTCAGCCGGTCGAAGTGGACGGCTGGTTCGAAACGAAGTATCTCGACAACGCGCTGCGCACGCAAAACCTCGACCACTACTGGACGCGTTACGACGCCGCGGGCAAACCGCTCGGCTAACGCTCAGCCACCTCACCGGAGCGATCACGATGAGCGAAACCGTAATCCACGTCGAACGTGAACGGCTTGCGTCAGCCAACGTGCCGCACGCGTCGCTATTGCGCGATGCGCGGCTGCGCGCAATAGCGTGGCGGCTCGCGCCCTGGGTGTTGCCCGCCCTGCTGCTCGCGCTCTGGACCGTGGGCTGCGAGCGCGGCTGGATCGCACCGCAAATCCTGCCGCCGCCCGAGCGTGTATTCGACACGCTCGTCGAACTTGCCCGCAGCGGCGACCTCGCGCGTAATACGCTGATCAGCCTGCAACGCGTGCTGCTGGGCTTTGGCGCGGGCACGCTGTTCGGTTTCGCGCTCGGCGCGGCGCTGGGTCTGTCGCGCAGGCTCGAGGCTTATGTGCTGCCGAGCTTCAATGCTTTGGTGCAGATTCCCGTGCTCGGCTGGCTGCCGTTCCTGCTGTTGCTGGTGGGTGTGGGCGAACCGCTCAAATACATTCTGATCGCGCATGCGGCGCTCGTGCCGGTCACGCTGAGCACGCTGCAAGGCTTCCGGCAAACGCCCGCCGCGCTCGATGAAGTCGCGCGGGTGTTCGAATACAACGGCTGGCAACGGATTGTCTATCTGGTTCTGCCCGCGGCCGTGCCGACCCTCGCCACGGGAGTGCGGCTCGCGTTCACCAAGGCATGGCTCGCGCTGGTGGTCGTCGAACTGGTGGCGTCTTCCGAAGGACTCGGCTATCTGATCGTCTATGGGCGGCAGCTTTTTCAGCTCGACCTGGTGATGGCGTCGGTGGTCATGGTGGGCGCGATTGGCTATGCGGTGAATCGGGCGCTGGACGCACTCGAAGCGCGTTTGCGGCGCGGACAGCCGTCGGCGTTCCGCGAGTGATGGCATGCAGGCGCACGAACACGCATCGATACGGACCAGCACACCGCAGGACACCCCAAGACACACCCGGACACCCCAGGCGCAGCCATACGCACCGACCACGCACCACCGGCAGCCACGCCCGCCAAGCGCCGCCCGTGAGGATACCCCAATGACTCTCGCCCTCTTCAAACGTTTCACCCTGTCGCCCAAGTCCGCCGGCGATACCTGCGACTGCGCCGCGCCCGCCGCTTCCCAGCGCGCCGCCCGGCCGCGCCGTCCGTGGCTGGCGCGCTTCGATTGGCGCGGGAGCGTCTTGCCCATCGTCGCGATTGCGATCTGGTGGGCCGTTTCGGAGGCGCACGTGGTGAAAAGCGGCCTGCTGGTCAGCCCCGCGCAGGTGCTTGCCACCGCATGGCAGCAGATCATCAGCGGCGCGCTGCTGAAGGCGCTCTCGGCCTCGCTCGCACGCGAAGCGAGCGGCTTTTTGATCGGCACGCTGGGCGGCCTGCTGCTCGGCAGCGTGCTCGGCTTCTCGCGGCTTGCCACACGCATGATCGGGCCGAGCTTCGACACCTTCAAGCAGATTTCGCTGTTCGCGTGGATTCCGCTGATCTCCGTGTGGTTCGGTCTGGGCGACGCGGCGAAAGTCGTGTTCCTCTCGCTCGCCGCGCTTCTGCCCGTCACCGCGCACACCTGCGACGGCATCCACGCCGTACCGCGCGCTTATATCGAAGTCGCGCGCGCCTTCCGTTACTCGCGCTGGCAACTCATTCGCGCCGTGATCCTGCCGGCCGCGCTGCCGTCGATCTTCACCGGCATCTATCTCGCGCTGATCTATTCATGGCTCGCCACGCTCGGCGCCGAATATCTGCTGGTGGCCGGCAGCGGCATCGGCAATACGCTGATCGACGGCAGCGAGCAGTTCCGCATGGATCTGGTGCTGTTCGGCGTGATCGTGGTCGGCATAACCGGCTGGGCATTGAACGCGCTGGCGCGGGCCGTGGAACGCGCGATCTTCGCGCGCCGGCTCCAGTCCGCCGTTCGATGAACCCGCAACTGAACTCTCACCGCCCGGACCGCTCATGACATCTTCCACGCTCTCCGACAGCATCGACATTCTCCACGTCAGCAAACGCTACGCGCAGCAAGGCGGCGCACCGCTCGCCGTGCTCGACGACATCAGCCTGCGGGTGCGCGCCGGCGAGTTCGTCAGCGTGCTCGGTTCGAGCGGCTGCGGTAAATCCACGCTGCTGCGGCTGATCGCCGGACTGGACACCGACTATAGCGGCGACATCGTGGTCGCGGGCGACAAGGTGCGCGACACATCGCTCGAACGAGGCATCGTGTTCCAGGATCACCGCTTGTTTCCGTGGCTCACGGCTTCGCAAAACATTCTCGCCGCGCTGCGCAATGCACCGCTTTCCGCAGCGGAAAAACGCGAAGCCGTGGCGGAACATATCGCGCTAGTCGGGCTCAAGGGTTTTGAACATGCCTACCCGCACCAACTGTCGGGTGGCATGGCGCAGCGCGTGGCGATTGCGCGCGGCCTCGTCAATCGCCCGCGCGTGCTGCTGCTCGACGAGCCATTCGGCGCACTCGACGCGCTGACGCGCGGCCGTTTGCAAAACGAGTTGCAGCGCATCTGGGAACACGAACGCATCACGATGATCCTCGTCACGCACGATGTCGATGAAGCGCTTTACCTCGGCGATCGCGTCGTCACGATGGCACCGCGCCCCGGCCGTATCAAGCGGATCGTGGACGTGGCCTTGCCGCGTCCGCGCGAGCGCCATGACCCGCGCTTCATCCGCTTGCGCGACGAAGTGCTGGCCGACTTCGCCGGGCCTGACCGCGCGCGGCACGAACCCCATACGGACGATACGCCGCAAGACGGCACGCGCATTCCGGTAGCAAGTCCCCCGATCACCGAATGGCGGCTCGCGTGGTGACACGCCCGCTGTCCCATTCGCACAACCACCCTTCACGGAGCAGACGATGAGCGGCGACAAACAGCCGAAGCGGCAGATCAGACTGGGCGCCTTCCTGATGGAGACGGGCCACCACATCGCCGCGTGGCGGCATCCCGATGCGCATGCGGGTGGCGGACTGGACTTCGCGCACTACGCGGAGCTCGCGCAGATCGCCGAGCGCGCCAAATTCGACGCGATTTTTTTCGCCGACAGCGTGAGCGTGCGCGATACCAATCTGCCCTCGCTATCGCGCACCGCGCGCGCCGATCACTTCGAACCGCTCACCTTGCTGTCGGCGCTTTCGGTCGTGACGAGACATATCGGCCTGATCGCGACGGTGTCCACCACGTTCAACGAACCGTATAACCTCGCGCGCAAATTCGCGTCGCTCGATCATCTGAGCGGCGGCCGCTCGGGCTGGAACCTGGTGACGTCGAGCACGGAATCGGAGGCGCTCAATTTCAGTTTCGATCGGCATCCGGAGCACGCAGTCCGCTACGAGCGCGCGAGAGAGTTCTACGACGTGGTGGCGGGCCTATGGGATAGCTGGGAAGACGACGCGTTTATCCGCGACAAGAACAGCGGCGTCTATTTCGATCCGGACAAGCTGCACGTGCTCGGCCACGCGGGCAAGCACTTCAAGGTGCGCGGGCCGCTGAACGTGGCGCGTTCGCCGCAGGGTTGGCCGGTCGTCGTGCAGGCGGGCGCGTCCGAGGCCGGGCGTGAACTCGCGGCGCAAACCGCCGAGGTGATCTTCGTCGCGCATCAAACGCTCGACGAAGCGCAGTCGTTCTATCGCGACGTCAAAGGGCGTCTGGCGAAATACGGGCGCGCGCCGGACCATCTGAAGATCATGCCCGGCATTTTCCCGGTGGTCGGCCGCACCCAGGAGGAAGCCGAAGCGAAGTTCGCCGCGCTCCAGGACCTGATTCATCCGACCGTGGGCCTGTCGCTGCTGTCGAATATGTCCGGCGGCGTCGACCTCTCCCAATACCCCGTGGACGGACCACTGCCCGAACTGCCGGAAACCAACGGCGGCAAGAGCCGTCAACGCCTGCTATTCGATCTCGCGCGGCGCGAAAACCTGACGATCCGCGATCTGTATCTGCGCATTGCCGGTGCGCGCGGCCATCAGCAGGTGGTCGGCACGCCGCAAAGCATCGCGGACCAGTTGCAGCAGTGGTTCGAGGAAGAAGGCGCGGACGGTTTCAACATCATGTCCCCCTGGTTGCCAGGCGGACTGACGGAATTCGCGGAACTGGTGGTGCCCGAGTTGCAACGGCGTGGGCTGTTTCGCACGGAATACGAGGCAGGCACGCTGCGCGGCAATCTCGGGCTGCCGCGCCCCGCGAACCGATACGCCAGTGCCACGCAGCAGGTCGCGGCCGCAGCCGGCCGATAAAACGCCGGCGCTCACACCGTCGCGCCCGTTCTCTTTCGCAAGGAGTTTTTCATGAGTGCAGCCGCAGTGCAGGAAGTACAGTCGATTCAGGTCACGCCGCTGTCCGCGCATATCGGCGCGGAGATTCACGCTGTCGATCTCACGCAGAAGCTGGATGCGCGCCAGATCGCGGAGATTCGCGCGGCGCTTCTGAAGTGGCGCGTCGTGTTCTTTCGCGAGCAGTTCCTGACGCACGAGCAGCATGTTGCGTTCTCCGCGCAATTCGGCGAACTGACCTTGGGACATCCGGTGTTCGGCCACGTGGAGGGGCATCCGGAGGTCTATTCGATTTCGAAGTACCGCAAGGCCACGCGTTTCGAAGGGCAGACCCTGCAACGCCCCTGGACGGGCTGGCACACGGATGTCACGGCCGCGGTCAATCCGCCGTGGGCGTCGATCCTGCGCGGCGTGACGATTCCCCCTTACGGCGGCGACACGCAGTGGACCAACCTGGTCGCCGCCTATCAGAAGCTATCTGCGCCGCTGCGTTCTTTCGTCGACGGACTGCGTGGCGTTCACCGGTTCACGCCGCCGGCCGGCGCGAGCGGAACGCAAGCGTTCATCCAGGCCGTCGAGCAACGCGCGCTCGTCACCGAACATCCGCTTGTCAGGGTTCATCCGGAAACGGGCGAGCGGGCGCTGTATGTCAGCCCGAGCTTCCTGAAATCCATAGTCGGCGTGAGCCCGCGCGAAAGCCAGGTGCTGCTCGAACTGCTGTGGGAACACGTGACGCGGCCGGAGTTCACCGTGCGCTTCAAATGGGAGGCCGGCAGCGTCGCGTTCTGGGACAACCGGGCAACGGCTCATCTCGCGCCCACGGATATCTTCGATCTCGACTTCGACCGGCAGCTGTATCGCACGACGCTGGTCGGCGACGTGCCTATCGGCCCGGACGGCGCGCGGTCGGTGGCGATCGAAGGTTCGCCGGTCAGCGCCGCCGCGGCCGTCGCCTTGAACTGAGGACACCGCCGCGCGCTTGCGATCGGCGGGACATCGGCATGACATCGCCATGACTTAGGCACGGCGCGCGCAAATCCGCCAGACCCTCAGTGCTCACTCGACTCGCCCCATGTCTCTCGGCTATCTTACGGACTGGGACGATCGAAGGGCACAATATGGCGACGTTTCGTGGCATTGCGGCAGTCTTACTGTTCACGCTGCTGAGCGCCTGCGCGAGCTTGCCGCCGCAGGCCGGCCGCACCGAGACGCACGCACTGACGGACACGGACAACACCCGGCTTGCCGCCGCCTTCGTACCGCAGGAGCGCAAGCACCCCGACAGCAGCGCCTTTCACCTGTTGTCCAACGGCGTCGATGCCCTGCTCGCCCGTATCGTGCTCGCGGAAGCGGCCGATCGCACGCTGGACCTGCAGTACTACATCTGGCACGACGACCTGACCGGCCGCCACCTGGCGAACGCGGTGCTCAAAGCGGCCGATCGCGGCGTCAGGGTTCGCGTTCTGCTGGACGATCTGGGCACGGGCGCCGACGACAAGGTTCTGCTCGCCATCAGTTCGCATCCCAACATCAAAATACGCCTCTTCAATCCGGTCGCCAACCGCAGTTTCAAGAAACTGGGCACGGCGCTGGAGTTCAGCCGGATCAACCGTCGCATGCACAACAAGTCGCTGATCGCGGACAATCAGGCCGCCATTCTGGGTGGCCGCAACATCGGCGATGAGTACTTCGGCGCATCCAGCGAGGTCGATTTCGGCGACCTCGACGTGCTGACTTTCGGACCCGTGGTCCATCGCGTCTCCAACGCCTTCGACGAATTCTGGAACTCGGATGCCGCCTATCCGATCGTCAGCCTGACCGGACATGCCGCCGAGCCGGACGCGCTGCCGGCCTATCGCGCGAAGCTCACGGCGTTCATCGCATCCGAGCATGATTCGCCCTACGTCACGCAGGCGAGAGCCAGGCTCGGCGAAACGCTGGCTGCGCGCGACACCGACTTCTCGTGGGGCAAAGCGACCCTGCTCTACGACGACCCCGCCAAGATCACCCGCTCGCCGGACGATCCGCAGGGACACTTGCTGTCGCAGTTCAATGCGTTGCGTATCGAGCCCGCCAAGGAAGTGCTGGTCATCTCGCCGTACTTCGTGCCCGGCAAAAAAGGCGTGGCGTGGATGCGCGCCCAGACACAGCGCGGCGTGCGTGTCACGGTGCTGACGAACTCGCTTGCCGCAACGGACGTTGCCGCCGTTCACGCGGGATATCAGCGTTACCGCAAGGATCTGCTCGACGCCGGCGTCCACCTCTATGAATTGAAACCGGCTGCCGGCGAAGACAGCGGCGGGAAGAAGAAATCGATTCTCGGTTCCTCGAAGGCTTCGCTGCATGCGAAGACCTACGTATTCGACCGGAGCAGCGTCTTTATCGGCTCGATGAATCTCGATCCTCGTTCCATCACCCTCAATACGGAGATCGGCGTGTATTGCGAAAGCCCCCCGCTCGCCGCACAGGTCGCCGATGGGCTCGAACCGAAGCTGGACCAGATCGCGTGGCGGCTCGAAACCCGCACCGATCCCAACGGTACGAGCAGGATCGTGTGGATCGACACCGCGCCGGATGGCAAGGTGACCGAGAGCGGCGAACCCGGCGTGTCCGGCATGAAGCGTGTCGGTATCTGGTTCCTTGGCTTGCTGCCGATCGAATCGCAGCTGTAACGCGGGACCGCGCTGATTCAGCGGCTCAACTTCAGCGAAACAACTTCAGCGGATCAACGTTTGATCTTCAGATACGCACGGCTGATCGTGGGCCGTGTATGCACCCACAACCGCGAAGCCAGCCATGAAGCCGGCTTGTTCCGTACTTCGAGGCGAGTAATCGAGCGCGCCGTTCCGTCATTGCGGCCCGAATAGTTCGAACCCGGCTCGCACGTGTAGAAATGGCGGAAGCCCGCCTGAGCCGCGATGCGCCGATAGTCCGCGTCGTGATAGCCCTGCGGCCAGCACAGGTGATCCGACACGCCGCCCAGCTTCTGCTCCAGCGCGGCGCGTGCGCTCGCGAGATCGGCTGACAGTCCCGCGCATTTCTCCTCTGCGTGAGAGGACACTTGATCCCATCTCACGTGGCTATGCGTGTGACTGTGAAATTCGAACGTGCCGGCTTCACGCATGGCATGAATCTCGGACCATCGCAGAATGGCGCGGTCGGGTTCGCCGTTTTCAATCGCCCGTTCGCCGTCGTGGTGATTGAGCAAGGCAGGCACGTCGCCGCCCGAGCGCGCATGCTCGCGCACCGGCCCTTCGCCGATCCAGCTCGTCACCAGAAAGCACAGCGCGGTCAAGCCGTGCGCCTGCAGAACCGGATGCGCATGCACCCAGTTGTCGAGGTAGCCGTCGTCGAAAGTGAGCACGACAGATTTCTTCGGCAAGGGCTCGCCCGCCAGATAGGCCGACAGTTGCGCGCTGCCGACGGTCGTATAGCCCGCAGCGGCCAGATACGCCATCTGCTCGGCAAAATGCTCGGGCGACACCGTGATCATGCCTGGCGCGGTACTGATATGGTGATACATCAGCACCGGCACCGCGCGTGCGAACTTCGTCATGCTGTCGCCCGCCATTGGCCGTAGTAAGGGCGCCGGGCATAGATGCCGCGCATATAGCAGTCGATGGTCTCGTTCGCCATGGCGTCGACCGTGAAACGGCTGTCGGTCTTCAGACGCGCCGCAAACCCCAGGCGCTCGCGCAGCGGCGCATCGTCGATCAGACGCGCAAGCGCGCTTCTCAATGCATCGATATCGTGCGGCGGCACGAGCAGGCCGTTCACGCCGTCGTCGATCAACTCGGGCACGCCGTCGACCCGCGTGCCGATCACCGGCAGACCTGCCGCCATCGCTTCTATGAAGGATTGGCCGAGCGCTTCCTGATGTGTCGGTAAAACGAATAGATCACATCCGCGCAATACGTTGGCAATGTCCGTGCGAAATCCGAGCAGATGGATGCGATGGGCCAACCCCATGCCATCGACAATAGCCTTGATCTTGTCGAACCACACGCCGTCACCGGCCATCACGACATGCAGGTTGGGCCGCTCGGCCAGCATCGGCTGAACCGCTGCGATGAGATCCTCATGGCCTTTCTTCTCGCGGATGATCGCCACCATTCCGGCAACCACGCTCGTGGCGTCCAATCCGAGTTCGTCGCGCAGGGTGGAGCGTGTCAGCGCTTCCGGCTTCAGGATGCCGTCGTAAATCGTCTCCACGCGGCTTTCATGCACGCCCGCCGAAATCAGATACTTCCGCACATGATGGCTGACCGCGACGACGCGATGCGGCAGCCAGTTATACGTGGCCAACGACGTGATAGGCAACGCCAGATGCCGCGTGCGCACGATAAACGGTGTCCGCGCCAGCCGCCCCGCCATGCCGGCGACGAGGCTGTCATGTCCGCTATGGGTGTTCAGCACGTTGAAGCGGCGACGCTCGAGCAGCGTCCTGATGGTCAGCATGGAGCGCAGGTCGCCGCCGCTACGCATACGCGCATGATGCACTTCGAAGCCTTCGGCGCGCGAACGGATGCCGATGCGCGCGTCTTCCGGGCACACGAGCTCGACGTTATGGCCGAGCGAGCGCAGCGCGATCATTTCCTTGAGCGTGCGAACCTCCTGACCTCCCCATCCACGCGACGACTCGCTGTGGAGAACGCTTAATGCTTTCATTGCGCTGACTTGCCTTACGGCAACCTATCCTGTCTACGACGTGCGGCTCGTAATCGTTCGTAATATTTACCTCGGACCAGTGCGGTCGTCAGGCAAACGCTTTGTTCATGGGGGCGCAGCGATGTGGAAGTGAACTCAACCTGCTATCGGTCGATGTCCATTTAACGGCCTGGCATGACTTCTCGTTGACACTCGACTTTCAAGTCGATGCTGGAGTATTTGGGTGGCTTCCGGTTTTGTAAATAGGCAAACATACCGTTAGGGTCGGCTCGCATAGGCGCAAACGTTGTCGTGGGGAAAGTGTTGTTTTTGGGCTTTCAAAGCGCCGGAGGGAAAAGGGTGAAGACAAAAAAGCGCTTGACTACTGCTGGCATTCTCCGTCTATCAATTGCGGATGATGTCTTTGAGCGGGCGCTGGTCGAATGTGTCCAGGGGGTTTCAGCGTTCGCGACGCGTTCGCCCCTCAATGCCGCGAATCCGTGCTCAACGCAGCCACTTGCGCACGTCCTTTTCCCACTCCGGATCGCCGCAGCCTTGCGGGTTTTCCGGGCCAAGCACGGTAATGTAGCCGCGGCTCTTCATGCATGACTCGTAGGCGCGAATTTTCGTGCATTGATCCTGGCCAGCGTTCTTCGAGACCGCTTTGCATTGCGCGATCGACCTGTCCATTGGACCGAAGTCCATATCGCTCGCCTGGTTGAGCATGGGCGCGTCGGCGCCTGACGCGGAAAACTCGACCGGGCCGGTTTGTGCGCAAGCATTCAGCAGACTGGTCAACGCCACGATGAAGAGAAACTGAACACGTGGATGCATGGGCGACTCCTGCTCGAAAGAGGTTGCAAAATCATACGGTCGCATGGACAGCGGCAGCGCGCTTCCCAAGCGGTTGCTTATGTGGCGTCTGTCTCCGCACATTTTCAATCCGCCGGTTCTTCAAATCTGTTCAACGGTCCCGGCAATGCTTTGTCTTCACGTTTTATCCTCGCCCGGTCCGCATTCCTGCGAAGCACCGCGCCGATCTCTTTCCACACAGGAAAACGCGGCGCAGCGTCTCCCGCATAGTTCGACCGGACGGCGGCGATCAGCCTCGCGGCATCCTGATCCCCGGCGGCGTCGATATTATCGAAACGGGCCGGGCGGCCGAAGTCGCGCCCTCTATCCATCCACGCATATAACGCAGGAATGGTCCGCCGCCACTCGCCCTTACGCGCGGTCGTTGCCAGCTTGCGCCAGGCGAGCGCGTCGCTTGCCAGCCAGCGTTGGCGCGCTTCGCTGAACGCACGCTGACCTCGCCGAACCAACGACGCGATACGCGTGCGCAAGGAAATCAGAAGGATCAGACCCAACACGACAAGACCACCGGCAATCGCTTCGCGTGCGTGGATCACGATGATTCTATGCGGCGTACCCTCGCGCATGGCTTCCAGAGGAATCTCGAACAGCGGCTTTTCCCGTACGGGAGCGGCCGAAAAACGCACCGCCGGCAACACGATCGTTTCCTTGCGCCGCGTAGTCGTGTTCCACCATTCGATCGTCACCGGCGGCAGGCTGAACGTGCCGCTGCGATCGGCCACGTAGCTCGCGCTGTCGGTGCGCTCGCCGGCGACGAGTCCGGCGCGATCTTCGACGATGTTGCGTGTCGTCGAAGGTCTCGCATAGCGCTTGAGTCCGTGCTCGTCCCCGAGTATCGCGGGTGGAATAAGCATCGACTCGGTGCCGGCGGCCCGTTGCGTAATCGTGCGCGTCAGCGGCGCGCCAACGGCGAGATGCGCCGGCGCCGGTTCGATTTTCTGTTCGACGGTGAGCTTGGGCACGGCGAAAAATGGGCTCATGCCTTCGGCCCCGGGCGGCAATGTCGCGACGAACTTCAAGGCCGGCGTATTCACCTGGGCCGGTCCTTGCATGCCGCCGGGATACACCGTAATGGTCAGCGGCGCGATCTCGTAAGTTTTGCCGGCCTGCGGCGCGATCCGGTACGCGCGGCTCACGCCGAACCAGCGCGTGCCGTCGATGTCCTCCGAGAGGTTGTCGGCCTGCTCGTCGGGCAGGTTCACGATCGCGTCGGCGACGGTGAACAAAGGCCAGTTCGGCGCTTCGGTAAACCATGTAGTGGTCAGCAGATCGACGACGAGCTTGACCTCGCTGCCCGCCACGACCGGCCCGGCTGGTTCGAGATGCGCGCGCGCCATGATGCGCGGCGCGGGATCGGCCGCCGCGGCCCGGGCTGCAAGCAGGGAGACCAGCGACGAAAGCAGCAACGTCACGAGCAGCGCAGCGCTGCGTGGAAACCGCATCATGGCGCACCACCCGTCTTGGCCGCGGATTCCTGCTCGAAACGCTGTTGCAGAAAGACAGCGGGCGATGTGTTCAGATTGCGCATCCAGGCATCCTCGCTGGGACGCGGCGCCGCTTCGATGACCGCTGTCGTGCCCCTGCCCTTCTTCTTGTCCACCTGCACCTGGTCGGGCGGATCTTCCTCGGGATCGGCGTCGTTCTGTTTGTCTCGCGCGAGCAGCGTTTGCAGGTAAGCGCGATTGGCCGCGGCCTGGGCGAGTAACGGTTGCAGTTTGAGCGCGTTGTCGTAGGCCTTGATCGCGCCCGCATAGTCGTCGAGATGCGCGAGCGTATTGCCGATATAGAAATACGACTGCGCCGAGTTGAGACGCGAGAAGGTTTCGAGCGCGCCCGCGTAGTTCCCCGCCAGATACTGCGCGCGTCCCTTCCACATCGGATCGTCGAAACGCGCCGCGGCCGCCTTGTAGTTACCGTGTTCGAGATGCCAGCGCCCTTGCTGGTCGTGCGTCGCGAACAGATCGAGCCACTGCCACGGCGCCGCTTGCGCCGGACGCGGCAGCGCGCCGAAGGCAAGCGAGATCAGCACGACCGGCAGCCACTTGACGGTCCAGCCGCGCCGGAAGCTCCACAACGCAAGCAGCAGCAATGGCAACACGAGCCAGTAGCCGCTTTCCTTCCAGCGCGGCTCGATCTTCGTTTGCTCCGCTTGCGCGAGATAAGCCTGCGCGCGATGCTGGACCCACGACACATCGTCGTCGTCCGCGCGCATGCTGGCGAGCGGAATGCCGGCGTCGCGCGCGACATGGCGGATCGCGTCGGCGTCGAAGGTGCCCAGCAGCGGATGGCCTTCGGCGTCCATCTGGATCATGCCGTCGGGACCGCGAATCGGACCGCCGTGCTCCGTGCCGACCGCGAGCCAGAGCAACTGGTGCCGCAGCGATTTCGCTTTCTGCACGAAGGCGTCCGTACCGTCTGCGTCGAAGCCGTCGCTCATGAACACGATCGTGCCCGCCGCCGGGTCATTCGCCAGAAGCTGCTCGGCAACGTCGAGGCCGGCCGTCGCGTTCTTGCCGTCACGCGGCATCAGCGCCGGCGACAGCGCGGGCACGTAGAGTTCGAGCATTGCCGGGTCTTCGGTCGGCGGCACCACCAGGTGGGCGGTCGCCGCGAACACGACGAGTCCCGTGCGCGCGCCTTTGCGCGCTCTCGCGAGATCGAGCACCTTCTGTTTCGCGCGTTCGAGGCGGGTCGGCGCAATGTCGGTGGCATCCATTGAATGAGCCAGTTCGAGTACGACCACGAGCGGCGCCTTGTCCTGATTGAACGGCGGACGCTCCTGCTGCCACGTCGGTCCCGCCGCGGCAAGCGCGCCGATGCCGAGCAGCAGCGCCAGCGTATGAACGGGCTGAAGCACGCGCCGTTTCGCATCACCGACAATCAGATGTTCGAGCAAGGCTGGCGCAATCACACCGCGCCAACGCGCACGGACGTCGTTGCGGCGCAGCCAGACGAACGGCAGCAGGAGCGCCGGAATCAGCAACAGCAGCCACGCCGGCCGCAGAAAATGAAACGCCGTGAGGTCAATTTCCATGCTGCGCCTCGCTGACCGGCACACCTTGCGCGCGCTGCGCTCGCCCAGTCGAGCGCAGCAGCGCGACCAGCAACGCCAGCACATGATAGAGCGCGAGAATGAATAAGCCCGCTGCGACCGGCACCCAGAAATAGTCGCGCTGCGGCCGGTAGATTTCCCGTTTGATTTTTTCGGGCGTCAGTTTGTCGAGCGTGGCGTACACATCGGCGAGATCTTTTTCCTGGCCTAGCGCACGAAATGCGCGGCCACCGGTAATGCTCGCAATGTGCGCCAACGCATCGAGGTCGACGCGATCCTCGCCGGTGGTGGCCGGGTCGCCGATGCCCACCGTATGCACCACGAGCTTGTGCTGCTTTGCGATCTCGGCGGCCCGCTCGGGTGGGATCGCGCTGCTGGTGTCGTTGCCGTCGGTGAGCAGGATCAACACTTTCTCCTGCGCGTGCGAATCCGCCATCAGCTTGACCGTCAGGCCGATCGCGTCGCCGATTGCCGTGCGTGGCCCCGCCATGCCGATCTGCATCTGATCGAGCAGGATCCGCACGCTGTCGTGATCGAGCGTGAGCGGCGCCTGCGGATAAGCCGCGTCGCCGAACACCACGAGGCCGATGCGGTCGCCCTTGCGCTTCGCCACGAAATCGGCCACCACGCGCTTGACGGCGCCCAGCCGGTCCATACGCTCGCCGGCCGGATCGACGAAATCGCGCGTGGCCATCGATCCTGACAGATCGATCGCAAGCATCAGGTCGCGTGCGGGTTCGTCGCGCACGATTGGCGGCTCGACGAACACGGGTTTCGCCGCGCCGGTCACGAGCAGTATCCACAGCACCGGCAGCAGCAAACGCAACAGCCAGTGGCGGCGCAGGCGCACGCCGCCGGGCGCCGGTTTTTCTCCCGCGGCCTGCGCCATTTCGTGGAAGAACGGCACGCGCACGGCCATCGCCGTGCTGCGATATGCCGGCACCAGCCACCACACCAACACGGGCAGCGGCAGCAGCGCGAACATCCACGGAAAATCAAACTTCCACATGATGATGCTCGATCCAGTCTCGCGCGTGCCGGATCAGCGCGGCGGCGTCGTCCGGCGAAAGACGGGCGACCTGCTGCGGCGGTGCGTAGCTTGCGAGGGTGAGCAGCGGGCCGGTTCGCTCGTCGAACCGGCCACACGTGCGGCGCAGAAAGTCGAGCCACGCGTCGCCGGTCAGCGACGCGACCTGCTCGCGCGGTGCGACTTCGAGCGACGTGCGTTTGAGGAGGCGAGGAATCGCGGCGAGCATGGCCGCGCGCTGCATCGGGTCCGCCTGGCCGGACGCGAGACCCGCTTCGATGCCCGCCAGTTCCTTTAACGCATGACGCCGGTAACGCTCGCGCCGATAGCGCCGCCGGGCAGCCCATGACATCAGCAGGACAGCACCGAGCAGCACGATTGCGACGAACAGCCAGCCAATCGTTTGGGGTACGTACGATACCGGCGGGGGCAGCGGCAACTCCTGCAAGCCTTGCAGCTCCGCCGACGACCCGGCCGGAGCGAGCGTAGCGTTCGAGGTGCCGCTCATATGCCGCTCCCCCTGGCAGGCCGCGCGCGTTCGCCGAACAGACGGCGAACCTGATCGACGGCGGGTTCGTCGGTGGACAATGCCATGAGCGGCACGCCGCTCGTACGCAGCAATTCGCCCACTTCAGCCGTGCGTCCGCTGAACAGGCTCGACAGCGGCTCGCGCACCCGCTCCTGCTCGATGCGCAATTCGACCTGCAAGCGTCCTTCGCTGACCACCAGCGTACGGCGGCCAGGCATCTGCTGCCAGAGTGGATCGACGATCATCGCCGCGACGACGTCGTTGTGCGCCGCGAGTTGCCGCAACAGTCGACGCGTGCGATCGCCCGCCCCGGCGAAATCGCTGACCACGCAAATCAGATAGTCATGCCCTGCAAGTTGAAGCACGCCTTCGAGCGCGGCGTCGAGCTGGTCGTATGCGGTTCTGGCTTCGCTTCCGGCATGCAGCGCGCCGTTCATCGCGGCGAGCGCGCCGAACAGGGTCTTGATGCGGCTGCGGCTGCGCAAGGGCTTGATCCGCGTGAGCTGGCTGTCGTTGAACAGCACACCGCCGACGCGATCGCCCGCCGCGAATCCCATCCACACGGCAAGCGCGGCGGCCTCGGCGGCCACGACCGATTTGAACGCGCGGCGCGAGCCGAAAAACATGCTCATGCGCTGATCGACGACGACCAGCAGCGGCCGGTCGCGCTCTTCGGTATAGGTGCGAACCTGCGGTTTGCCGAGCCGCAACGACGCCTTCCAGTCGATATGGCGGACGTCGTCGCCCGGCAGATAGCCGCGAATCTCTTCGAAGTTCAGGCCGCGCCCGCGCAGACGCGATGCGTGCGCGCCCGACAGCACGCTCGACACCGGCGCGGGCGCGACGAAACTCAGCCCGCGCGCCTGAAATTCGAGCTTCGCGAGATGCGCGGCGTCGACATATACGCTGCCGATGTCGGTAGAGGACAGCACGGCCATGCCACTCCTGCGCATTCAAAAGACACCGGGTTCAGGCCGGCACCGCGACCTTTTCGATCAGGCGGTCGATTACCCGGTCGGCGTTGATATTGTCCGCGTTGGCATCGTAGGACAGTATCAGCCGATGCCGCAGCACGGGATGAATGACGGCACGCACGTCGTCCGGCGTAACGAAACTGCGTGCCTGCAGCCACGCCTGCACGCGGCTCGCGCGGTCGAGGCCGATCGCGCCGCGCGGACTTGCGCCGACTTCGATCCACTTGCCGAGGTCCGCGTCGAGTTGCGCGCCGTGACGTGTTGCATTGACGATCGACACGATATAGTCGTCGATTGCGGGCGCAACGACAATCTGCCTGATTTGCTCGCGCACCGCGAAGATGATGTCCTGCGACAGCACGGACGGCGCCTCGGCGGACGCATTGCTCTCCTGCCGCAGCAGGCGCAGCATCGCGACTTCACTGTCCGGCGACGGATAGCCGATCAGCACTTTGAGAAGAAAGCGGTCCATTTGCGCTTCGGGCAATGGATAAGTGCCTTCCTGTTCAATCGGATTTTGCGTGGCCATGACGAGAAAAAGCGCGGACATGCGGTGCGTTTTTCCCGCCACTGAAATTTGCCGCTCTTCCATGGCTTCGAGCAATGCGGATTGAACCTTGGCCGGTGCGCGGTTGATTTCGTCCGCGAGAATCAGATTGCCGAAAATGGGACCCGGTTGAAAACTGAGTGTGCGTTCGCTGCCCGATTGCAGCAGCGTCTCCGCGCCGGTAATGTCCGACGGCAATAAATCCGGCGTGAACTGGATCCGACTCATGGTTGCCGCGAGCCGTGTGGCAATGGCCTTGACCGTGCGCGTTTTGGCGAGTCCCGGCAGACTTTCGAGAAGCACGTGGCCGTCGGCGAGCAACGCGATCAACACCTGCCGAACCACGGACTGCTGGCCCACGACCGCCTGATTCACACTCGCTTCGAACTGCAGAACGGTGTCGCGCATCGTGCTTTCTCTCTCCAGTCATTTATGTCAATCTGATTGGACGACCCGAATGCCCATGCCCGCTGTCAGACACGTTAATGCAATGGTCCGCATTCGTCAAAGTGTCTCACGTGCATGGTTAAAAAAAGATATGAAATGTCGTCAAAAAATTGCTACTCTGCAACTGCTTGTTTGCGCGAGTGCAGCATCGTTACTCTGTATCGCTAAGCTTGTCCCAGTCTTGAAATGCCAGGCTTGAAATAAAGAGTCGACCGTCATATACGACGACCCGGCCGTTTCACTCCATGAGAGAAAAGATGACGAGTGCAAGAGATCGAGGGCCCGCGAAGTTGTCACAGCCGTCGTCACGCCTGTCGTCACACCAGCACGGGGCGGCCGCAACCACTCTCTCGCGTTCCGGTGGCATGCGCAAACTTTTGCTATGGGGCACCCTGCTCGTCATGCTCCCTGCTTGTGTCGGCGCCGCAGTCAGTTGGGCCTTCACGCCGCACACCCCCGCTCATTCGGCCATCGTCCTCGGCGACGGCACGCATGGCCCGCTCGGCATGGCGTGGGTGCCAGGCGGACAGTTCCTGATGGGTAGCGACGCCAAACAGGCGCAACCCAACGAGCGTCCCGCGCACAAGGTCAAGGTGCATGGCTTCTGGATGGACCGCCATCACGTCACCAACGCCGAATTCCGCCGTTTCGTCGAAGCCACCGGCTACGTCACCACCGCAGAGAAGAAACCCGACTGGGACACGCTGAAAGTCCAGTTGCCGCCCGGCACGCCCCGCCCGCCCGAGAGTGCGATGGTGGCGGGTGCCATGGTATTCGTCGGCACCAACCGCCCTGTGCCGCTAGACGATTATTCGCAATGGTGGCGCTATGTGCCGGGCGCCGACTGGCGTCATCCGACCGGGCCGGACAGCAACATCATCGGTAAAGACGATCATCCGGTGGTTCAGGTCTCCTACGAAGACGCGCAGGCTTATGCGAAATGGGCCGGCAAGCGCTTGCCGACCGAAGCCGAATGGGAATTCGCCGCGCGCGGCGGTCTAGAGCAGGCCACGTATGCGTGGGGCGAACAGTTCTCGCCTGACGGCAAACAGATGGCCAATGTGTGGCAAGGCCAGCAGCCGCAGTCTTTCCCGGTCGTCAATCCGAAAGCCGGCGGCGCGCTCGGCACGAGCCCGGTAGGCAGTTTTCCGGCCAACGGCTACGGCCTTTCCGACATGACCGGCAACGCGTGGCAATGGGTTGCCGACTGGTATCGCGCGGATCAGTTCAGACGCGAGGCAGTGAGCACCAGCGCGATCGACAACCCGGCAGGTCCGCGCGATTCGTGGGACCCCGCCGACCCGGGCGTCCCCGTCGGCGCGCCCAAGCGCGTGACACGCGGCGGCTCGTTCCTCTGCAACGAAACCTATTGCCTGAGCTACCGGCCCAGCGCGCGACGCGGTACCGACCCCTACAACAGCATGTCGCATCTGGGCTTCCGGCTGGTGATGGACGAGGACACCTGGAAGGAAGCCGGTGCGCGCCAGGCGTCGGCAAAAGCCGCCGGCGCGCCCGGCATCCCTGGCGGTTAACGTACTGAACTGTTGTACTGGACTGTTGGTGAAACCCCGTGTTTCGCGCCTGCGATCTGTCGGCGCGCGTTGCGATTGACCGTGTGAACGAACCGGAGCCCGGATGCACCTGCGCCATCAGTCTGTGTGGTCGAGCCGTGCCTTGCGCCTGATACGCGTAGCGTGCGTTGCATTCAGTCTCGCGGGCTGCGCCGCGCCGCACGACGGCGTCGCACCCTCCCCAACGACAGCGAGCAAGCCTGCCGCCGCATTGCCCTCATGGCGTGACACGCCCGCGAGACAGGCAATCCAGTCGTTCGTTGCCGACGTGACCCGTGAAGGCTCGCCGTCGTTCGTGCCGCCTGCGGAGCGTATCGCCGTATTCGACAACGACGGCACGCTGTGGAGCGAACAGCCGCTGTATTTTCAGTTCGTCTTTATGCTGGAACAGGTAAAGGCGGCCGCACCGCAGCATCCCGAGTGGAAAAACAACCCGGCCTTCAAGGCGCTCATGGCGAAAGACTACGGGGCGCTCGCGAGCCAGCAGAAAGCGTTGCTGCAACTGGTCGCGCTCGCCAATAGCGGCATGACCGTCGACGACTACGACAAGTCCATCCGCGCGTGGCTGGCAAGCGCACGCCATCCGAAATTCGGCCGGCCCTATACCGACCTCGTTTACAAGCCGCAACGGGAATTGCTCGCCTACCTGCGCGCCAACGGCTTCAAGACCTTCATCGTTTCGGGCGGCACGATCGAGTTCATGCGGGTCTGGGCCGAAAAGGCTTATGGCATTCCGCCCGAGCAGGTGATCGGCTCCAGCCAGGTCGTGCAGTACGAAGTGCGCAACGGCCAGCCCGTTCTCGTGCGCGAGCCGAAACTCGATTTCGTCGATGACGGGCCCGGCAAGCCCGTCGGCATCTATCGCAACATCGGACACAAGCCCATTCTCGCGTTCGGCAACTCCGACGGCGACCTGCAGATGTTGCAGTACACGGCCGCGAGCCCTCGCCGGCATCTCGCGTTGCTCCTGCACCACGACGACGCCGTGCGGGAATTCGCTTACGACCGCGCGTCGAAAGTCGGCAAGCTGGACAAGGCGTGGGACGAGGCCGTCGCCGACGGCTGGACGGTGGTGAGCATGAAAGACGATTGGCAAACCGTCTTTCCCGCACCGCAGCAGTGAGCGGCGGCGAGAAGCGGCGCGCGGCAAGTTCAGGCCGTGGGCTGCCGGCGGCCGACGAGGGGCGACCGCATCACGCGGAGCAATGCGTGACGGGTGGATAAGAGTCAACTCCATTGGAGCGACACGATGACAAACCTGTTGAAACGAGGGCGTTACGCGTTGGGGGCTGGCGCATTAGCCCTTGCCGCGTTCGGTGCGGTGATTTTTCCATCCATCAACGCACCGGCCCAAACCCAACCGGCGGCCAAACCCGCCCCTACGAGCGCGCCGCAACCGGCCGCGAAGTCTTCGGCCAAGCCGAACATTCTCGTGATTTTCGGCGATGACATCGGGCAGGCGAACATCAGCGCCTACACGCGCGGCGTGGTCGGTTACAGAACACCGAATATCGATCGCATTGCTAATGAAGGCATGATCTTCACGGATTACTACGCCGAGAACAGTTGTACGGCCGGCCGCTCTTCGTTCATCACCGGTCAGTCGCCGTTGCGCACCGGACTGTCCAAAGTCGGCGCACCGGGCGCGCCAGTCGGCTTGCAAAAGGGCGACATGACTATCGCCCAGGCGCTCAAGCCGCTCGGCTATGCAACCGGCCAGTTTGGCAAGAACCACCTTGGCGACAAGAACGAGTACCTGCCGACCAATCACGGCTTCGACGAGTTCTACGGCAACCTGTATCACCTGAACGCGGAAGAAGAACCGGAGCGCCCCTATTGGCCGAAGGACAAGAACGATCCCTACGTGAAGAACTTCTCGCCGCGCGGGGTGATTCATAGCACCTCGGACGGCAAGGTTCAGGACACCGGCCCGCTCACCACGAAACGCATGGAGACCATCGACGACGAAACCGGCGCGCACGCGGAGGAATTCATCCGCAAGCAGGTGAAGAACGGCACGCCTTTCTTCGTCTGGATGAACTTCACGCGCATGCACGTCTTCACCCACGTGCGTCCCGAGTTCAGGGGCAAGAGCGGCATGCCCGGCAACGAATATGCCGACGGCATGTGGGAGCACGACCAGGACGTCGGCAAACTGCTCAAGCTGCTGGATGACCTGAACATTTCCAGGAACACCATCGTCGTCTACACGACCGACAATGGGCCGAATCAGTTCTCGTGGCCCGACGCGGCGACCACGCCGTTCCGCAGCGAAAAGGACTCCAACTGGGAAGGCGCGTTCCGCGTACCGGCCATGGTGCGATGGCCGGGCCATATCAAGGCCGGCGAGACCTCTAACGGCATGTTCTCCGGGCTCGACTGGTTTCCGACGCTGCTGGCCGCCGCGGGAGACGGCGGCGTGAAGGACCGGTTGCTGAAAGGCTGGGCGCCTAAGGCGGGAGGCACGAGCTTCAAGAACCATCTTGACGGGTACAACCAGTTGCCGTTCCTGACTGGACAGACGACCCAGGACCCGCGCACGGAGTTCTTCTACTTCGACGACGACGGACAATTGGTCGCGATGCGCCGGGATCAGGATGGCAACGCTTGGAAGGCGGTATTTTGCGAGCAGCGTGCCAAGGGCAACCTCGACATCTGGCAGGACCCGCTCGTCTGTCTGCGGTTGCCCAAGCTGTTCAACCTCCGCATGGATCCTTATGAACGGGCGGACATCACCTCGGATCAATACAACGACTGGGTGACGAAGAACGTCTACCTGAACGGCATAGCGACGCTCAAAGCATCGGCATTCCTGCAGACCTTCGTCGATTACCCGCCGAGCCAGCGGCCCGCGAGCTTTAGCGTGGACGGTGTGCGCCGGCAGGTCGACAAGAAGATCGACGAGTCGTTCAAGAAGCGCGGACTCGAGTAATACGTTTCAGCAGGCGCCGCACTTGCCGGCTTCCATTGGCATGTGCGGCGCGTTTACGCTTCGGTTTTCAAGTCCATTCACCTCGTCTCGACGCACTGCATCCGCGCACATTATCCGATGACCCAAACGTTGGCTCACCGCGCCAAAAACTCTCGCCGAGAGCGTCGCGCACAAGAACGCGCACAGCGTCGCGCCGATCCGCGTGAACATGGGCCGGCCGACACGAACAGTCGCTCTGCTTCTCCTGCTTCGCCTGCTTCGCCTGCATTGCCGATTGCGTGGCCGATGCTCCTGCTGTTTGCATCGGGCGCGGCGTCGCTGATTTACCAGGTGCTGTGGATCAAGCAATTGGCGCTCGTCGTGGGCGTCGACGTGCAGGCGGTCACGACCGGTGTGAGCGCATTCTTCGCCGGTCTCGCGCTGGGCGGCTGGCTCCTCGGCAGGTTCGCCGATCGCATCTCGCGGCCGTTGCTGCTTTACGCCGCGCTGGAAGGCGGCGCGCTACTGCTGGCGGTAGCCGGCACCATTGCGCTAGCACACGCGGCCGCGCCGTTCGCATGGCTGCAGGATCGCGCCGGGCCGCTCGCCTGGGCGTTGCCGTTTGCGCTGGTCGGCCTGCCCGCCGTGCTGATGGGCGGCACGCTGCCGGTGCTGATGCGCGCGCTGGGCCCTCGCGCGACACGGCTCGGCCGCGCCGGCGCGCGCCTGTATGCGGCCAATACGGGTGGTGCGATTGCCGGCACACTCGCCGCCGCCTTTGTGTTGATCCCGTCACTTGGCGTGCAAGGCAGCGCGTTCGCGGCCGCCGGGTTGAACGCGCTGGCCGCATTGGCTGCACTGCTCATTGGCCGTTTCGCTTCTGCACGCGAATCTGTCGATGGACAACCGCTCGAAACGGCCTCTGCCGATGAAACAGCAGTCGACCGGGCCGCGCCCGGCGCACGCCTCGCCGTCGTCCTCTATGCGTTCGCCGGCGGCATTGCGCTGGGTTACGAGGTCGTGTGGTCCCAACTGATCGTCCAGTTCATCAGCACCCGCAGCTTCGCTTTCGCGATCGTGCTCGCCACGTATCTACTCGGGCTGACGCTCGGCAGCGCGCTCAGTTCGCGCCATGTCGATCGCGCGCGCGATCCGTGGGGCATGTTCGCGCTGCTGATCGTGGCCGCCGGACTCGTCGCGCTGCTGGAAGTGGCCGCGTTGGGCGGGTGGCTGCTCCAATGGCAAAGCCTCGCGCGCGAGGCAACCTTCTCCGCCACCGGCAGCCTCCTCGCCGCCATGTGCGCGGGCTTTGCGGTCGCGGCTACGTGCGTCGTTTTCGTGCCCACGCTGTTGCTTGGAGCGGCGTTCCCATTTGCGTTGCGCGTGAGCGTGGATGCCCGGCACACTGGCCGCGATGTCGGCGCCGTGCTGGCGCTCAACACCGCGGGCGGTATCGCGGGCACGCTGCTCGCCGGCTTCCTGCTCGTGCCGGTACTCGGGCTGGTTCGTGCGCTTGCGGTGCTCGCGTTGCTCGCTGGCGCAGTGGCCGCCGTGGCCGTCTGGCGCGGTCAGGGCGTGCGGCGTGGCGCCCGCTGGTCCGTGCCGGTATTGGTCGCGGCCACCCTGTGTGCCGTGCTGCTCACGCCGGCGGATCGTCTCGCCAACCTGCTCGCTGCCGCACGCGGCGGCACGCTGATCTCCTACGAGGAGAGTGCGGGCGGTACCGTGGCTGTGGTTGCACAGGGCGCGGGCCAGAAGCAGTTCCAGCGCCTCTACATTCAAGGCGTTTCCAATTCCGGCGACGCGATGACCTCGTTGCGCTACATGCGTCTGCAAGCGCTCCTGCCACTGCTGATTCACCGCGATACGCCGCGCAGCGCGCTTGTCATCGGACTCGGCACGGGCATCACCGGTGGTGCGCTGCTCACGTGGCCTAGCCTCGGCCAACGCGTGGTCGCCGAGTTGCTGCCTGCGGTCGTACGCGCCGCGCCGCAGTTCAAAGGCAACTACGGTATCGGCACTGACCCGCGCGTCGACATTCGCCTGCGCGACGGACGGCGCGAGCTGCTACGCAGCAGCGAACGTTACGACCTGATCACGCTCGAACCACCGCCGCCCTCGGCGGCCGGCGTGGTCAATCTCTACTCGTCGGATTTCTACCGACTGGCGGCCTCGCGTCTGCGCACGGACGGTATCGTCGCGCAGTGGCTGCCGCTGCCGACCCAGAACGAAGACGACACGCGCTCCTTGATCCAGAGCTTCATCCAGGTGTTTCCGTATGCCGCGCTATGGACCACCGAGTTGCACGAGATGATGCTAATCGGCTCGATGCAGCCGATCGAACTGGATGTGCCGCGCATCGAGTCGCGCTTTGCTCAACCGCAGGTGGCGGCTTCGCTGCGCGAGGTCGGCGTGGCCACGCCGGCGGCGCTGCTCGCGACCTGGATCACCGATCGCGCCGGCCTCGCGTATTACACCGCGGATGCCCTACCCGTGACCGATGACCGGCCACGCATTGAACACGCGGCGTGGGTGCGGCGCGACGCTTTTCCGGACACGCTCGCTCACCTGCTCGCGCTTCGCGGCGAACCGCCGTTGTTGCACGCCGATGACAAGTTCCGCGCGGCCTTGAACGCCGAGCGCGACGCGCTGCAAAGCTTCTATGCCGCGGGCCTCGACGCATACCGCGGCGAACGTGATGCATGGTCTCGCGATATTGGCGAGGCATTGCAGGCGCAACCGGACAATCCCTACTTCCGTTGGTTCGTCGGCGACGAACCGTAGAGGCGCACGAGGGAGCCTCAGCATCGTTCCGTTGATACGGTGCCCAACTCACCGCGATCAAAAGAAAAGGACCTTACGTGCGACTACTGAACCGTATAGCCTTTGCCTTGCATGCAGGAGTCGTAAGCGCGCCAATATGTGCTCATTGCCGACTGCTGGTTAGCCTGCGCCGTTTGCAATTGCGCGGCTTGTTGCTGACGATTGCGCACGCCACCGGCCACCGCACCAGCGGTCGCACCAACTGCGGCGCCATGTCCTGCATCGTTATTACTCACGTCGCCAACGATTGCGCCCGCCGCCGCTCCACGTGCCGCACCGCGAACGCGCGCGCCTGTCGGCCCCGATTGTGGCGCAGGTGTTTGCGCGACCACGGCCGGGTCGATGCCGGTGCTTTGCTTTGCCCATGAGTAGCAGGCTCCATCGTCCGAGGTCTGCTGCTGTTGGCTTTGTCCATGCGCGGGATAGACGGACGGTTTTTGCGCCAGTGCGAGCGCGCTCATACTGGCCATGATCACCACGACGATTCGTTTCATAGAGGTCTCTCATTGGATTGAGCGTTCGAGCAGCAGTCCGGGCCGCGGATCGAGCGGCGTGCGGCGTGCGGATGTATCAGGCAACCCCGCACATACGTCGCCACTTGGTCACTTCGCCGATCTGCGGCGAGGGAACGGTAGATTAGCTGACAGGGTGCCGAAAACGCTCAACGAAAATGAGTTTTCACATTTATCGATTGATATCGAGCTGCGCTAATATTTCGTCGTCCCGCGCAATCGAAACCGCAAACGAAACGGGCACAGGCTGAGTCAATATGTATCTTGACCCCGCCTGGCTACCCGGCGACGATTTCACAGTTCCTCAAGCGACCTATGAAACCTGTGCACGAAACGCAAGAACATTGTTGGATAGGCTGAAGGTCGGCAAAAGCGCCACATGCGCCACGCCGCGCCACGCCGCGCCACGCCGTTAATCCAACAACAAGAGAAACTCAACAAGAATTTATTTGAACAAAAGATTGCACAATTCGTGGGAAAAGGTTTATTAATCTTGCCATCATGCGCGCGCTGTCTGCAACACGATTCGGAGTCCGTTCGAAGCGCGATTGTCGCGGAACCTGCGCGGATCTCGAGCAGCAGTCCGCTGCACTGGTTAGCACCGCCACACATGGCCGATCGCTTCCCAGTGGTTTCCGATGTGGATGTCTCACGCACCGCACCCGTGCGCCATATACAACTTCCAACAGGGGAGACTTGATCGTGAATCGCTCCATGGCATACCAGAGAAGATCGCGGATTCTTCTAGCCACACTCACCGTATTGGCCGGCGCACCGTTGTTCCTCGAGGTCGCGGTGCCTGCCGCCTACGCACAGGCGCCGGTAAAAATTTCGAACCAGCAACTGGACTCGCTCACGGCGCCAATCGCGCTCTATCCGGACGCCCTGCTCGCCCAGGTGCTGATGGCGTCCACCTTTCCGCAAGACGCGCCGGCGGCGGAGGCATGGGCGAAAGCCAATCCGAATCTCAAGGGTGACGACGCCGTGAAGGCAGTGGGGTCCGAGCCGTGGGATCCGAGCGTGCAATCGCTGGTGGCGTTTCCGCAAGTGCTGGCCACCATGGCGTCGAAACCCGACTGGGTCACGCAGTTGGGCAATGCCTTCCTCGCTCAACCGAACGACGTGATGGACTCGGTGCAGCGTTTGCGCAAGCAGGCGCAGCAGGCCGGCAACCTGCAAACCAACCAGCAGCAGAAAGTGGTGGTCGAGCAGAGCACCATCCAGATCGTGCCGGTGAACCCTCAGGTCGTCTACGTGCCGACCTACAACCCCACGGTCGTCTACGGCGCGTGGCCGTATCCAGCCTATCCACCTGTGTATGTTCCGCCTCCGCCGGGCTACGCGGTGGCGAGCGGCCTCGCCGCAGGACTCGCGTTCGGTGCCGGCGTGGCGATCACCAGTTCGCTGTGGAGCAACGTCAACTGGAACAATCACAGCGTCAATATCAACGTCAATCAGTACAACAACATCAATGTGAATCGCCGGCTCGACGTGAACAGCAGCACGACGAACTGGAACCGTAATGCGTCTGTCAATCGCAACACCACAGCCAACGTGGGCAGCGCGCAGCGCGACGCGTATCGCGGGCGCGATACGTCGGCCTCGCGTGCACAGGCGCAGCAAACGCTGCAGAATCGCACCGGCCAGAACCTGGGCGGAAGCGCAAGTGAGCGCGTGCAGGGTATCCAGCATGGCGGCAACAATGCCGCCAACGTTCGCAACAACGCGCAAAACGTGAACCGCGACAACGCGCTGCGCGGCGCGGGCGACGGCGGCGCCGCGAAGCAGGACATGCAGCGCGGGCAAGCAAGCCGCCAACAGTTGGCGAACAACCGCGGCGGCAATCCCGGCGCGAATGGCGGTGGTCAGCAGCGTGGCGGCAATCTGGGCGCGGGAGGCGGTGGCGAGCGTGCCGGCGGCGGCTTCGGTGCGGGCGGCGGTGGCGAGCGCGCCGGCGGCGGCTTCGGTGCGGGCGGCGGTGGACAGCAGCGCGGCGGCGGGTTGGGTGCGGGTGGCGGCGGCCAGCGTCACCTCGGCCGGCAACGTTGAACCGATCTCACAGGAGCCGCTCATGATCCGTATCCATACATTCCAGACCGTCGGCGCACGTCTTGCCGACACGCTTCCTCGCGCCTTCGGCGCTCTCAAGCCACACTTTGCGGGCAGCGCACTCGGGCTTGCCGCGCTCATGCTCGGCGCGTCGGCGGCGCACGCGCAAGCCGTGTATCCGACAGCGGAGGCCGCGGCCAGCGCTTTCGTCAACGCGCTTTCCAGCAACGACGACACCGCGATGCAGCATGTGCTCGGCAAGGATTTCACGCACTTCATTCCCACCAAAAACGTAGGCGAAGACGATATCTACGAGTTTCTCGGCGCGTGGGCAGCAGGACACCAGATCGTCGACGATCCGGCGCCGCTCAACGGTCGCGCGAGCAAGCATCTTTCGGTCGGCAACAGTGGCTGGACGCTGCCGATTCCGCTCGTGCAAGCGGCCAATGGCTGGCGCTTCGATCCCGCTGCCGGCCGCGACGAAATCATGACGCGCCGCATTGGCCGCAATGAGCGCGCGGCAATGCTGACCTCCCTTGCCTACCTCGATGCGCAACGCGATTACCAGGCATTGACCCAGCACTACGCGCAACACATTCTCAGCACACCGGGTCAGCACGACGGCTTGTACTGGCCCACTGCGGAGGGTGAACCGGCAAGCCCGCTTGGCCCGCTTGCCGCGGCAATGCCGCATGGCGGCTCCGTTTCGAAGGAGGGTTATCACGGCTATCACTTCCGCATTCTGAGCGCGCAAGGGCCGCATGCGAAAGGCGGCAGCCAGAACTACATCGAGAACGGCACGATGACCAAGGGCTACGGCCTTGTCGCGTGGCCCGCCGAGTATGGCAAGACGGGCGTGATGAGTTTCATCGTCAATCAGGACGGGCAGATTTACCAGAAAAATCTCGGGCCTCAATCGGCACGTACCGCGACCGCGCTCAAATCGTTCGATCCGGACCCGTCGTGGGAGGCCGTGCAGCCCTGAACGGGGCATCCGCGTCGCCGGCGCCACCCAGCGTGTGGCGCCTCGCGCGCCGCGCCCGGGGCGAAGAATGAACGCGGGGTGAACGCGAGATGAGCTCGCGGCGAACACGGGGTGAACGCGGCTCGGCAGTTCGCGCCGCATCCCATTCAGGAGCGCGTGGCGAGCGGGAGCCAGGACGCGGCCAGTCACGCTTCGGAGCCCAGTCATGAATAGCCCGCAAGAACCCGTCCTCCCCCCGGATTTGCCCGATCCTGACATTGCGCCGCGGCGCAGTTGGCTGCCCTCGCTCGTCTGGGTCGTGCCATTGATCGCGGCGTTGATCGGTATCGCGCTTGTCGTCAAGTCCGTCACCGAACGCGGCCCGGCGATCACGATCGTCTTCGAGAACGCCGAAGGTCTCGAACCCGGCAAAACCCAGGTCAAATATAAGGACGTGGAAATCGGTTCGGTCAAGGCGATCACCCTGTCGAAGGATCAAACGCACGTGGAAATCGCCGTGCAACTCACCAAGCAGGCGGAAAACTTCGCGGTCAAGGACACGCGCTTCTGGGTCGTTCGACCACGCGTCGGCGCCACGGGCGTGTCGGGCATCGGCACGCTGCTCTCGGGCGCGTATATCGGCGTGGACGTTGGCCGCTCCAAACAAACGCAAACCCACTTCGTCGGACTCGAAACGCCGCCCCCCATCACCACCGACCAGAAAGGCCACCGCTTCATCCTGCATGGCGATTCGCTCGGCTCGATCGACATCGGCTCGCCGATCTTTTACCGGCGCGTGCAGGTGGGGCAGGTCTACGGCATCGCGCTCGACAAGGACGGCACGGGCGTGACCATGCAGGTGTTCGTCGCCGCGCCGTACGACCAGTACGTCGGCACCAATTCGCGCTGGTGGCATGCAAGCGGCGTCAATGTCCGGCTCGACTCGGCCGGCTTCGTCGTCAACACGCAGTCGCTCGCAGCCATTCTGGTCGGCGGCCTCGCATTCCAGACGCCACCGGGACAGCCGATGGGCGTGCAAGCACCGGAGAAAACCGACTTCCGCCTCGCCTCCGACGAAACGGACGCCATGCGCGCGCCAGACGGCGTACCGGTGCGCGCCGTGATGAATTTCAACCAGTCATTGCGAGGGCTTTCCGTGGGCGCGGTGGTCGACTTCCGCGGCATCGTGCTGGGCCAGGTGACGGACATTGGTGTCGAGTACGATCCGCAGACGCAGAGCTTCACGATGCCGGTGACGCTGGACCTGTATCCGGACCGACTCAGACGGCGCGCCCGCAGCCAAACGATGCCGCAGGCCCGTTCGACCGCCAGCCACGACCTGCTGCGCCGTCTCGTCGAGCGGGGCCTGCGTGGCCAGTTGCGTACCGGCAACTTGCTGACGGGCCAGTTATATATCGCGCTCGACATTTTCCCGAAGGCGGCGCCCGTCAAGTTCGATGGCAGCATCGAGCCGGTCGAACTGCCGACCATTCCGAATACGCTCGACGCGCTACAGGTGCAGGTGGCCGATATCGCGAAGAAACTCGACCGGGTTCCGTTCGATCAGATCGGCGCGAACCTGAACACGTCGCTGAAAAACGCCGATGCGCTGTTCAATCGGCTGAACACCGAAGTCGTGCCGCAGGCGCGCGACACGCTCGCCGCCGCAAGGCAGACCTTCGGCTCGGCGGAGGCGACTTTGCAGCGCGACTCGCCGTTGCAGTCGGATGTGCACCAGGCGCTGCAGGAATTGACCCGCACGCTGCAATCGCTGAACGCGCTGGCGGATTATCTGGAGCGTCATCCTGAATCGCTCGTGCGCGGCAAACCCGGAGACAAGCCATGACATCGGCGCTGCTGAGACCGTTTGCCCTGCCCCACAACCTAACCAGCCAGGGCTACTCCGCCTCGCCGAACACCTCACACTGACGAACAGCCGCAAGCTCATCGCCCGCCCGCAACCACCCACAACCGTCCGTGACAACCCGCCAATCTCGCCGCATTGCCCGCTAGAATGACCGGCTTTGCCCGCTTCAGCCGCGCCACAAGGCAAAATACGGGTTTTGCGCGCGCCAAACGCGCCGCGCTCCCCGATCAATCAGACGTCGGCAACCGGCACGCCGCCGGCCTTTGCCAACCTGCACAACGACGGCCCACGCAGGCCCGGCGCGGCTTCGCGGCCCGTCGCGTGCGGCGCAGCCAGGACAGCTCGTCCTTTAACAGAGCACCTCAGGAGCATTTATGACCGATTCGAACCCATCCTTCCTCGGCAGGATTTCCCTGGCCGTGAGCACGTTCTTCCGCATTCTCGGCGATGGCGAATTCGCCGCCGGCGTCTTGCGTTTGCGCGAGGGCGGCGCTGCCGCCAGCGCCGCGCCCGTACCGGCACCCGCGCCGGCGCCCGCCCCCACGCCGAAGCCCGCGCCCGTGCTGAAAGAAGCCAGCCCCGACGCCGCCCTGCAACTGCTCGGCCTGCTGCAACGCGACGCGCGTTTCATCGATTTCGTCGAGGAAGACATCAAGAGCTACAGCGACGCCGACATCGGCGCGGCCGCGCGCCTCGTGCACGACGGTTGCCGCGCGACGCTGCGCGAGCACTTCACGATCCGCCCGGTGCGTGACGAAGCCGAAGGCAGCCGCGTCACGCTGGCCGAAGGTTTCGACGCCGCCTCGATTCGCCTGACCGGCAATGTGGTCGGCCGCGCGCCGTTTAACGGCAGCATCAGCCATCGCGGCTGGCGGGTCGACGAAGTGCGTCTGCCGAAGCTCGCGGACAGTCACAACGCCAAGGTGATCGCACCGGCCGAGGTGGAGCTATGAGCGACGCACGCCAGTCACGTTACGCCATCGGCATCGATCTCGGCACCACGCATTGCGCACTCTCCTATGTGGACACGAGCGCGAGCGACGGCGAAAAAACCACCCAGGGCGTGCTGCCGATCGCCCAGCTCACGGGTCCCGGCGCGATCGACAACCTCGATCTGCTGCCCTCGTTTCTCTATCTGCCGCATCCGGACGAACTCGCCTCGGGCGACCTCTATCTGCCGTGGACCGGCCAGCGCGAATACGCGGTCGGCGAGTTCGCCCGCAGCCGCGGCGCGGCCACGCCGATCCGGCTCGTGTCGAGCGCGAAAAGCTGGCTGTGCCATCCGGGCGTCGACCGGCGCGCCGCGATCCTGCCCAACGACGCGCCACCTGAAGTCGCACGCGTCTCGCCGCTCGAAAGCTCGGTGCGCTATCTGACGCACTTGCGCGAAGCGTGGGACCACGCACATCCCGACGCGCCGTTCAGCGAGCAGGACATTACGGTGACGATCCCGGCATCGTTCGATCCGGCCGCGCGCGAACTGACCGCCGAAGCGGCCGAGGCCGCCGGCTACGGCAGCATGACGCTGCTGGAAGAACCGCAAGCCGCGCTGTATAGCTGGATCCAGAAGAGCGGCGGCCAGTGGCGCAAGCAGGTCAAGGTCGGCGACATCATTCTCGTGGTGGACGTGGGCGGCGGCACGACCGACCTGTCGCTGATCGCCGTGATCGAGCGCGAAGGCAATCTCGAACTGCATCGCGTCGCGGTGGGCGAACACATTCTGCTCGGCGGCGACAACATGGACCTCGCGCTCGCGCACGTGGTCGCGCGCAAGCTGGCGGCGGCCGGCACCCAGGCCGACGCGTGGCAACTGCGCGCCCTCACCTATGCATGCCGCTCGGCCAAGGAAACGCTGCTCAGCGACCCGGCTACCGACACCGTGCCGCTCGTCGTGCCGAGCCGCGGCTCGAAGCTGATCGGCGGCTCGATCCGCACTGAACTCACGCGCGCCGAATTGACCCAGACGATTCTCGAAGGCTTCTTCCCGCAAGTGGAGAGCGCCGCGCGTCCGGTGAGCCGCGCGCGTGCCGGTCTGACGCAGCTCGGCCTGCCGTATGCGCAGGACGCTGGCATCACGCGGCACCTCGCGGCGTTTCTCGGCCGTCAGGTGGGCGCGCTCGCCGAACTGGAAGGACTGCGCGACATCGCCACGGCGGAAAACGCGAGTTTCCTGCATCCCACGGCGGTGCTGTTCAACGGTGGCGTGTTCAAGTCGCCGCTGCTGGTCGAACGCATCATGGGCACGCTCAACAACTGGCTCGGCGCGGAAGGCGCGGCGCCGGCGCGGCTGCTCGAAGGCGCCGATCTCGACCTCGCCGTTGCGCGCGGCGCGGCCTATTACGGTTACGTGCGACGCGGCCAGGGCGTGCGGATTCGCGGCGGCACGGCGCGCGCGTACTACATCGCGATCGAATCGGCGATGCCCGCGGTGCCCGGTCTCGAACCGCCTATTCAGGCACTATGCGTCGCGCCGTTCGGCATGGAAGAAGGCACCGAGGCCGAGCTGCCCGCGCAGGAATTCGGCCTGGTGGTCGGCGAGCCGGTGCATTTCCGCTTCTTCGGGTCGTCGGTGCGACGTCAGGATCAGGTCGGCACGCTGCTCGACTTCTGGGGCCCCGAGGAATTGCAGGAGCTCGAAGAGATTCAGGCAACGCTGCCCGCCTCTGGCCGCACCGCCGGCGAAGTGGTGCCGGTGAAGCTGCATGCGCGCGTCACCGAAGCGGGCACACTCGAACTCGAAGCCGTGCCGCGCGGCACTGACGAGCGCTGGAAAGTCGAGTTCGACGTGCGCGGCAACGCGAATGCATGAATGAGATGAAGCGGTACAGCGTCGGTATCGATCTCGGCACCAGCAACACGGTGCTCGCCTATGCGGAGGCGGGGTCGCAGCGCATTCGCGTCTTCGAGATCGAACAACTGGTAAGTCCCGGCGAAGTGGCCGCGCGGCCTCTGTTGCCCTCGGTGCGCTACCACGCGGCGCAGGGCGAACTGAACCCCGGCGATCTGCAATTGCCGTGGTCCAGTGCGGATCAAACCGGCGCTCGGACAAAAGCGCACGCAGAAGCTCAAGCAAACGCCCAAGCCGAACCACCGCCCGTCGTGATCGGCCGGCTCGCGCGCCTGCTGGGCGCTCAGGTGCCGGGGCGGCTCGTGACGAGCGCGAAGAGCTGGCTCTCGCATGCATCGGTCGACCGCGTCGCGCCGATCCTGCCGTGGGGCGCCGCCGACGATGTCCTCAAAGTCTCGCCGGTCGAAGCCAGTGCGAGCTATCTGGCGCACGTGCGCGCGGCCTGGAACCACCGTTTTCCGGACGCGCCGCTCGAGACTCAGGACGTGGTGCTCACGGTGCCGGCTTCTTTCGACGAAGGCGCACGCGCACTGACCGTGCAAGCCGCTCGCATGGCCGGCCTGCACAATCTGAAGTTGCTGGAAGAGCCGCAAGCGGCGTTCTACGACTGGCTGTTTCATCATCGCGAGCGGCTTGCAAGCGAGCTCGCAAACACCCGCCTCGTCCTCATCTGCGACGTGGGCGGCGGCACCACCGACCTCACGCTGATCGAAGTCGGCCTGAAAGACGGCGAGCCGCAGCTCACGCGTATCGGCGTGGGCAATCATCTGATGCTCGGCGGCGACAATATGGATCTGGCGCTCGCGCATCTGGTGGAAGCGCGGCTGCCGGGCGCGGACCAGGCGAGCGGGCGCGCGCGTTTGTCGGCGGCGAGCCTGTCGCAACTGGTCGAGCGTTGCCGCAACGCAAAGGAACAGCTGCTCGGCCCGCAGGCGCCCGACTCGACGTCGATCACCCTGCTCGGCGCGGGCGCGAAGCTGATCGGCGGCGCACGCACGGTGCAGGTCACGCGCGATGAGGTCGAGCGGATCATCGTCGACGGCTTCTTTCCGGCGGTGGCGTCGCACGAACGGCCCGGCAGGCCGCGTGGCGCGATCGTCGAATTCGGCCTGCCCTATGCGACCGATGCCGCGGTCACGCGTCATATCGCGGCGTTTCTGAACCGTTTCGCGGCGCAGTCGCGTAAAGCGCTAGGCGCGGAGTCGTCCGCCTCGCCGCAACTCGCCGACGAACACACGCTGCCGGTGCCCGACACGCTGCTTCTGAACGGCGGCGTGTTCCGCGCCGGCGCGCTCACGCAGCGTCTGGCGAGCACGCTGGGCGCGTGGCGCGGCGAAGCGCTCAACGTGCTGCATAACGACAATCCCGACGTGGCCGTGGCACGCGGAGCGGTCGCGTATTCACTCGCGCGCGCGGGCAACGCGCCGAGAATCGGCGGCGGCTCGCCGCGCAGCTACTTTCTCGTACTCGAAGAAGCCGGCGACAGCAAGCACGAAGCCGAACCGGTGCCACGCGGCATCTGCCTGCTGCCGCGCGGCACGGAAGAAGGCCACGAGATCCTGATCGCGGATCGCACCTTCGCGTTGCGCCTCGGACATCCGGTGCGTTTTCACCTGGTCTCGTCGAGCGCGGACACGGTGTATCAGCCCGGCGAGCTGATCGATCTCGCAAGCGGCGACTTCGTTCGCCTGCCGCCGATCGCGACCATCGTGCAGCCGCGCGGCGCGAGCACCGCACGCGAAACCGCGGTGCAGATCGCGACGTCGCTCACCGAAGTGGGCACGCTCGAAGTCCACTGCATCGAACTGGGTAATCCCGCGCAGCGCTGGCTGCTCGAATTCCAGTTGCGCCGCGAAGACGCGCAGGTGAACTTGACGGCCGATGCCGCTCAAGCCCGCCATCCCGCGCTCGACGAGGCGATCGAACAGATCGACCGCAGCTTCGGTTCGCGCGCGCAGAAGGTCGATCCCAAAGAAGTCAAACGGCTGCGCTCACAAATCGAACACTTGCTGGGCCCGCGCGAGAGCTGGAACAGCGCGTTGCTGCGTGAACTGTTCGGCGCGCTGTGGGAACGCGCGCGGCGTCGGCGCCGCTCGGCGGATCACGAACGGCTCTGGCTGAATCTGGCCGGCTATTGCGTGCGGCCGGGCTTCGGTTATCCGCTCGACGAATGGCGTCTCGAACAACTCTGGTCGCTCTTCGACGACGGCATCCAGTACGTCAACGAAGGCCAGGTCTGGTCGGAATGGTGGACGCTCTGGCGTCGCGCCGCGGGCGGCCTCGACGAGAGCGCGCAACTGCGTGTACTCGACGCGATGGCGTATCTGCAAAAAGCCGCGCAGTCGCGCCACAAGCTGCCGTTCGACGTGGCGAAAACCGGCTTCACCGATATGGTTCGCCTGAGCGCATCGCTCGAACGGATTCCTGTGGAGCGCAAGATCGAACTCGGCGAGTCGGTGCTGACCCGTTTGAAGAAGCCCACGGAAAATCATCAAAGCTGGTGGGCGGTCGGGCGTATCGGTGCGCGTCGGCCTTTCTACGGCAGCGCGCACAGCGTCGTGCCACCGGAGATCGCCTCAGCGTGGCTCGACGCGATACTCGCGCTCGACTGGAAGAAGGTCGATCCCGCCGCGTTTGCCGCCGTGCAGATCGCTCGCATGACCGGCGACCGCTCGCGTGATTTGCCCGAAGACGTGCGCCGCACGGTGGTGCGCCGGCTCGAAGCGGCCAACGCGCCGCGCGCGTGGATCACGATGGTGAACGAGAGTGTCGAGCTCGATAACGCGGACGAAGGCCGCGTGTTCGGCGAGTCGCTACCGGCAGGGCTGAAACTGATCGCGAGCTGAAACATGCGCGACCGGCGCGGCTCGACGTTTGGGCGCGCTTTCGCCGCAAGTGAGTTCCTGCGGTTCCTGCGGATCTTGATCGCGCGACAGGATCTTCAGGCGCCGGGATTTCATTGAAGCCCGCCGGCGTGTTCAGCAGCGTGCGTCCCGACGCTTCACTACGCCATCGTCACCTGGTTTCTACCGCCATGTTTCGACCGATACAGCGCCCGGTCTGCACTCGCGAAACCATCCCGATACGCGGGCCGTGAGGTTTCGGTAATACGCGTGAGCGTCGCGCCCACGCTCACCGTCACCATGCCGAGCGGCGACGCGCGATGCTCGATCGCCAGATCCTCCACCCCCTGGCGCAGCGTTTCGAGCGTGTTTTCGAGCGCTGCCGGTTCAGCTCGCAGCATCAGCAGGCCGAATTCCTCGCCCCCCATGCGCCCGACGATCACGCGTTCGCCATCGGCCGCCGCCTGCATCACCGAAGCCACTTTGCGCAGGCAGTGATCGCCCGCCTGATGCCCATAGGTGTCGTTGTATTGCTTGAACCAGTCCACGTCGACCACGACCGAACCCATCACATCGCCATCGCGCGCCTCCTTCCATCGGCGCGTGATGCTTTCCAGCAGGAAACGGCGGTTGTACAACTGGGTCAGCGGATCGATTGCGGTCGCCGTGCGCATCTTCAGATCGTTTTCGATCATTGCGCGCAGGTGATAGAACACGGCCCGTTGTCCTGCATCGAGCCGGCCCGGCGACGGATCCATCGCGCACAATGCGCCGACGATCTCGCCGTTGGGCGCGCGTAGCGCGATCGCCGCATAGAAACGCACGAACGGATGACGCTGCACCAGCATGCATTCGCCGAAACGCGCATCGTCGTGCGCATCCTCGATCACGAACAGCTCGGCGTCGCGCACCGCATAGTCGGCGAGCGAGCGCGCACGCGTGACGAGCGGCATCGCCATGCCGACCTCGGCGCGGTAATGCTGGTACTCCTCGTCGAGCAGCGTGATCGCGGTGATCGCCGCGCCCGTCACGCTCTTGAGGATCTCCGCGGCGTGGGTGAAGCACTCGCGCATCACCTGATCATCATGCAGCAGCCATTCGATCACCGACGATTCCACCTCGGGTTCGCCGGTGGTGGACGGATCGAACTGCATCCGGCTGGACAGACGATCGTTATTGAAGGCGAGTTGCACGGCAGGGTTCCAGAATGTGGTTAGCTCGTGTCAACGTCAGATACTCACCAAACTTGAGTGCGCATGAGCCAGATCAATCCATGCGGGTTCGCGCGGCCACGCGAAGTACAATTCTCGCGCCGTCTTCATGGCCTGTCAGGCCGGCAGCGCGTCTATTCAGCAGACAATTGGACGCGCCGCCGGCAACGTGCCGCCGATCTCCCGTACGACAACCGCCCTGCTTTCATGACCACGACCGCTCCTCATCTGCCGACGAACGACCTGCTCATTACCAACGTGCATCTGTCGGACGGCACGCGCGTCGACGTGTCGATCGCCGCCGGGCGCATCGCCGCGCTCGGTCCGGGCCTCGCGCGCGCGCCGGGCGTCGCAGTCGAGGACGGCGGCGGCGCGCTGCTGTTGCCGGGTTTCGTCGAAGGACATACACACCTGGATAAGACCAACTGGGGCTTGCCGTGGTATCGCAACGAGGTCGGTCCAAAGCTCACCGACCGCATTGAAAACGAACGGCGCTGGCGTGCGCAGAGCGGACATGACGCGGGACAGCAATCGCTCGCGCTGGCCCACGCGTTCCTGCAGTCGGGTACGACGCGTCTACGCACGCACGTCGATATCGATACCGACGCGGGCTTGCGTCATCTGGAGGGCGTGCTTGCGACGCGCGAAACGCTTGGCGAAGTGCTCGACATGCAGATCGTCGCGTTTCCGCAATCGGGTGTGCTTGGCCGTCCCGGCACCGATACGTTGCTCGGTGAAGCCCTGAGTGCGGGCGCCGACGTGCTCGGCGCGCTCGACCCCGCGCTGATCGACGGCGACCCGGTGGCGTCGCTCGATCTGACCTTCGATCTCGCGCAACGGCATGCCAAACCCATCGACATCCATCTGCACGAGCCGGGCGAAATCGGCGCATTCACACTCGGTCTGCTGCTCGACCGGGTTGCCGCGCTGGGTATGCAAGGGCAAGTGGTAGTCAGCCACGCGTTCTGTCTCGGCGCGTTGCCCGAGCGCGAACGCGACAGCCTGCTCGAAAGAATCGCTGACCTGCGCGTGGCGCTCCTCACCACCGCCCCGCCTTCGACCACCGTTCCGTCGCTCAAAACGTGCATTGAAAAAGGTGTGACCTTGTTCGGCGGCAACGACGGCGTGCGTGACACGTGGACGCCATATGGTTCGCCGGACATGCTCGAACGCGCGATGCTGATCGCGATGCGCTACGGCCTGCGCCGCGACGACGACCTCGCCATCGCCTTCGACTGCATCAGCACCACCGCCGCGCGCGCCTGCGGATTCACCGGCTATGGCCTGCACGTGGACGCGCGCGCGGACCTCGTGCTGGTGGACGCGGACACGCTCGCGCATGCGGTCGTTGCACGGCCGCCGAGGAAACTGGTGGTGTCGAACGGTCGGGTTGTCGCTCGCAACGGTGCGCACGCAAACCACTGACAGTCGCTCAGCGCCGCTGCCCGCATTTGCAATGGGGTGCATGCGGCGCAGCGATCCGCATTGCCTCTCCGTATAGATGAGTGCGGCGACTCCGGCTGCTCGTCATACTGCAATGTGTCCGGCGGCGAGATGCTCAGGATACGACTCCCTGAGTCATCTGCATAAAAAAAGCGCCTGGTGCCAGGCGCTTCCTCAATACGGCGACGGGCGTGAGTCAAGTCCCACCGGCCACAACGCTACTCGTCACGGCCGCTCGCCCCGCGCCAACCGCGCCTCGATGTCGTACACCACTGGCATCAGATCCGCGACGCTGTCGATCACATAGTGCGCGCCGGCCGCCTGCAGCTTCTGGATCGCCGCCTGGCGGCGCCATGCGAACTCATCCGGCGCGAGCGCCTTGACGTCGTCTTCGGCCATGCCGAACGCGTTCCCGCTCACCGCGACACCCACCGCCCACGTGCCGCCATTGATCCCCTCTTCGATGCCGACCTCGGTGTCGTCGACCTTGATCGCATTCTTCGCGCGCCAGACGCCCAGTTCCGGCAGCGTCTTGTAGATCATGTACGGCGACGGCCGCCCTTCCGGCGTATCGCCGGTGCACACGATGCTGTCCGGCGAGAATCCCTGCGCCGCCGCGCCCGGCACGATCTCGGCCATGATCTCGCGCGTATAGCCCGTGGTCGTGCCGATCCGGATATCGTCACTGCGCAGCGCGCTCGCCACGTCGGCGACGCCCGGAATCACCGAGCTGTAGCTTGCCGCCACCGCGATGTTCTTCGGCACGAACACGTCGTACACGGCGTCGATATCCGCTTCACCCGGCACGTGACCGTATTTGTCGGCCCACGCTTGCGCGACGCGCGGCAATGCCATCAGCGCCGCGATATGCGGGCGCTTGGCCATGCCCATCGGACCCCGCGCTTCATCGATCGTGATCGACACGCCGAACTGCTCGAACGTCTCGACGAAGGCGCCCATCGGCGCCAGCGAACCGTAATCGACCACCGTGCCGGCCCAATCGAAAATCACTGCTTTGACGTGCTTCATTTACTTCGATCCTCGGGAGATTCCATCGCGCGCGCAATGTGCCGCGCGTTTTTCATCACGCTCCATCCAGCCGTCCACGCGATACGCGTGCGGGCCTTCTTCTTCAGGCCGCTTCGGCCAATCTCTTGCGTTCTTCGAGCGCCGCTGCCGGCGGCGCCGCATGCTCGACACCCATCGTCCGGAGCGACTCGGCGCACGCCTCTACGACGCGGCGCATGACAGGCTCGTCCACTTGGCCGATGCAGCCGATACGGAAGCTGTCCACCACCGTCAATTTGCCCGGATAGATGATGAAGCCCTGCTGCTTCATCAACTCATAGAAAGTCTCGAACATGAAAGACGGATGCGCCGGCGCAAAAAACGTCACGATGATCGGCGAGCGCCAGCGCGCGTTCAGCAACGGCTCGAAACCGAGTTCGTGCATGCCGGCCACCAGCACGTCGCGATTGTTCGCGTAACGCGCGAGGCGGCCGGCCTGCCCGCCTTCGAGCTTATGCAGACGCAACGCCTCGATAAACGCGGCCACGGTATGCGTCGGCGGCGTGAAACGCCACTGGCCCGTGCGGTTCATCACGTCCCATTGATCGTAGACGTCGAGCGCGAGCGAGTGACTGCGGCCCTTCGCTTCCTGCAACGCGGCCTTGCGCGCAATCACGAAGCCGAAACCGGGCACACCTTCTATGCATTTATTCGCCGACGACACGAAAGCCTCGCAGGCAATCTCACGCACGTCGAGCGGCACCGCGCCAAAGGCGCTCATCGAATCGATCAGCAGCTTGCGGCCTTTCTTCGCGGTGGCGGCGGCAATCTCCTCGATCGGATTGAGAATCCCCGAGCTGGTTTCGCAATGCACGGCGACCACATGGGTAATGCTGGGATCGGCGTCGAGCATGCGTTCGACTTCGGCGCCGCGCGGCGGCAGATAATCGCCCTTGTCCAGCACCGTGCAGGCACGGCCGAGATAGCCGAGCGTGGTCGCGATGCGCTTGCCGTATGCGCCGTTGGCGAGCACGAGCGCATGAGCGTCGCGTGGCATCAGGCTGCCGAGCATGGCTTCGACACAATAGCTGCCGCTGCCTTGCAGCGGCACGCAGTCGTACTCGCCCGTCGTATCGCCCGCGATTTCCAGCAGGCTGCTGCGCAGGAGCGCGGTCATCGCGCGGAAATCGCCGTCCCACGAGCCCCAGTCGCGCAGCATCGCCTCTTTGGTCGAGAACGCCGTGGTGAGCGGCCCGGGCGTCAACAGATACGGCTCGCCCTTGGGCGGCTGCGCGCACGTGAGCGCGGACGACCCGGTGGCGCTCGCGGCTGGGGAACGGTCGATCACGCTGTCCATGTTCGGAATCTCCGATATCGCTGTTGCGGTGGCTCACACAGTACAGAAACACGCGCCATCGGTAAAATCGATATAATCGATGCGGGTATCGCAATAACTTATATGGCGACGAGGCACACGTGCAATACGCACAATTGCGAGCGTTTCATGCGGTCGCGGAACATGGCGGGTTCTCCAAAGCAGCGCAGGCGCTCTCGCTCTCGCAGCCGGCTGTATCGGACCACGTGCGGCGGCTGGAACAGGATTACGGCGTCAAACTCTTCGAACGCGGGCCGCGCGGCGTGGAAACGACCGAACTAGGTCTGCGTCTTTTCAGCGTGACGCGGCAGATGGTCAGTTGCGAGCGCGACGCGCGGCAACTGCTCGAATCGGCGGGCGGGCTCGAATCCGGCTCGCTCTCGCTGGTGGCGGACGCGCCCGATCTGGCGGTCGCGCTGATCAGCGCATTTCGCAAGCTGCATCCGGGGATTGTCGTGACGCTGTCCATCGCCAACGCCGCGGACTGCATGCAGCGCGTGCTATCGAGCGCCGTGGACGCGGCCATTACCGCCGCGCCGCAAGTGCACAGCCGGCTGGAAGCGCGTGTGTTGCGGCGCGATCCCCTGGTGGCGATGGTGCCCGCGAGCTATCCGGTGGCCAAGAAACGCAAGCTGAGCTACACGGAACTCGTGCAGCAGCCAATGATTTTCCGCGAGGCGCAATCCGTCACGCAGCAGTTGCTGGAGATCGAACTGGTGCGCGAATCGCTGCAAGTGGAACCGATCATGTACGTGGATGGCCGCGAGGCGTTGGAAGAAGCGGTCGCGCAAGGCATGGGAGTCGGCGTGATTGCACGCGCCGAATTCAATGAATCGCGACGGATCAGAATGATCCCGCTGGAAGACTGTCAGGTGCAGATGATCGAATCGCTCACGCGGCTTGCCGAGCGGCCGGGGTCGAATCTGCTGGATGCGTTGTTCGCGGTCGAGTTGCCGAACCCGGCGACGGCCGTTCCGGCTGGATAAAGCGGAAAACCGCCCTTCAGGCGTGGCCCGCGAGCGGTTTTCCGCGTGCTGCGTAATGGGGCGCGCCGCTATCCGGCCACGCCACCCACCTTCGCGTTGACCCGCTTAACGCGATCCACCGCTTGCAATCAGGCTTTCGCCCGTCAGCCAGCGCGCGTCGTCGGAGGCGAGGAAGGTCACGACATCGGCGATATCGTCAGGCTGGCCGATGCGGCCGAGCGGCGTCGTGCTGATGGCCCACGCTTCGAGGTCGGAACCGACGATGCCTGCGCTATGCGTGCCTTCGGTGGTGACCATGCCTGGATTCACGGAGTTGACGCGGATCTTGCGCGGGCCGAGTTCACGCGCGAGCACACCCGTAATGCCATCCACGGCGCCCTTGGTCGCGGTATAGACCGCGCTGTTCGGCGGCGTGATGCGGCTCACCACCGAACTGATATTGACAATGCTCGCGCCTTCGCCGAGGTGCTTGACCGCTGCCTGCGTGGTCAACAGCAGACCCAGCACGTTCACGTTGAAGTGCCTATGGAAATGCTCTTCGGTAATCTCTTCGATCGGCGCGAATTCATAGACGCCCGAGTTGTTGACGAGAATGTCGAGACGGCCATACGTTTCCACAGCGGAATCGATAATGCCTTGCGCGTCCGCCGCTTTGGACACGTCGCCGGCCACCGCCACCGCCTTGCCTCCCGCAGCGGTAATCGCGGCGACCACGCTGTCCGCGCCCGCCTTGCTCGACGAATAGTTCACCACCACGGAGGCGCCTTGTGCCGCCAATGCCTTGGCGATGGCCGCGCCGATACCTTTCGATGCACCCGTTACAACCGCAACCTTACCTGTGAGCTTGCTCATGATCGATTCCTTTAGATGGGATTGGCGCCGATGCTGCCGCGAAGATTCGCGGGCTGCGTTGGAAATTGCCGTGGCGCTGTCACTGGTGACAATGTAGGGAGCTTGGGCGAGCAGATAAAGCGGCTGAAGGCGAATAGATACGTCGGTTGAGCCGAACAATCGGGAGACGGGCGATGCGTATGGCGGGTGGGCTTGATGCAAGACCCCGCGCCATCTTCTAACGCGAGTGAAAGGAGCACGGTAAGCACGCACATAAGATCGGTCGGTGATCGCCGCCGCTCCGCAGAGGCGGCTCGAGCCGTCAGCGTTTTGCACGCCTGCAATGCGTGGCCGTTCTGGCTAGAGCGGTTCGGTCAATACCAATGACGCAGCTTAAGTCGCATTGAATTCAGCACTTAAGCATCAACACAATTTGCACGGCGATGCTGACGAGTACCGCCAGCGCGCCGAGCGTATCGAGAATTGCAGACCACACGATGTCGCTCCTTTCACATTCGCTTTCCACCATTGCTTGATTAAACGAATTCGCGCGGCATCAATTGAATGTCCAGTCTGGGCGGGTAGATAACGGATCAGCGCCGCTTCGCACCCGGCCATCCCATTATCAGTGTGGCTGATCTAACTTACCATTTTTAATCGATTTGCCTGATTTGCCACGGTTTCTTATCCTTGACGCACAACCGTATGCGGTACGCCGCATACGCCGCCCGCCCCATTTTTTGCCGGCAAGATCATGGAAAGAACCACCATCAATGTACGCGTCGATAGCGTCCGCGACGAAGCGCACGGCGTGCGCTCATTCAGCGTCTCGCGCCTGGACGGGCAACCGTTCGCTCACTACGAACCCGGCGCGCACATCGATGTCACCGGACCGTCCGGCGTCACGCGGCAATACTCGTTGTGCGGCGACCCGGATCATCGTGAAGCCCATCTGTTTGCCGTGAAGCGCGAAGACGCCTCGCGCGGCGGCTCGCGCTCGCTGCATGACGACGTGACGGTGGGCAGCGAATTGACCATCGGCGCGCCGCGCAATCTGTTCCAGCTCGCGCCGAACGCCGAAGAACATATTCTGATCGCTGCCGGTATCGGCGTAACACCGCTGCTGAGCATGGCTTACCGGCTGCTCAAGCAGCAACGGCGCTTCGTGTTGCACTATTTCGCGCGCAGCGCGGAGCACGCGGCGTTCTTGCCGCTGCTCTCACGCGCGCCGTTCAGTGATTACGTGAAGCTCCACTTCGGCGTTGCGCGGGAGCGGCTCGACGCGGTGCTCGGCGATTGTCTCGCGAATGCGCGCGAAGGCACGCACCTCTATACCTGCGGGCCCGCGCCTTTCATGGAGCGTGTGGTGGCGATCGGCGAAACGCGTGTCGTGCCGGAAGCGATCCATCTGGAACGATTTGCCGCTGAACCGGCCGGTGTCTCGAACAACGAGACCGCCGCGCTCGATACCTTCGATGTGCGGATCGCGAGCAGCGGCGCGACCGTGCGCGTGGACAAGGACACGACCATCGTCGCGGCACTGGCGTCGATCGGCATTGAAGTGGATACGTCGTGCGGCGAAGGGGTGTGCGGCACCTGCATGGTGGACGTGGTGAGCGGCACGCCCGAACATCGCGATCATTGCCTGAGCAAAGCGGAACGGACGAGCGGCAAGGTGATCTGCTGCTGTATTTCGCGCGCCGCGTCGCCGCTTCTGGTGCTGGACCTTTGACGCGCGTCCCGCAGATGCAGTCTTCTGACGCAGCGGCGACGCGCGCGTAACAAACAAGGTGCCGCACTCGCGGCACCTTTCTCAAACGCCTCTTCTTACCGGTCGTCGTCGCGAATCGACGACGCATGCCGGCACAGCGCGCGCACTTCGACATCCATATACGGAAACAGCGGCAACTGGCTCAGCACGTCGTGCAGATGCGCGGGGCTATCCACATCGAACACGCTGATATTCGCGTAGCGCCCGGCAATTCGCCACAAATGCCGCCACACGCCCTCCTGTTGCAGCCTTTGCGACATCGCTTTTTCATCGGCCTTCAGACGCGCGGCGCGTTCTGCATCCATGTCGGCCGGCAGGTTGACGGTCATTTCAACGTGAAACAGCATGCTTGCTCCCATCCCTGATCGATAACAAAAAGCCCTGGCGGCCCGGCCGATCTCGCCGCGCAACCAGGGTTGATAGATTCATGCGGTACGTCCAGCCGTTTTCTACGCAGATCAGGCTTCGGCGCGCAGACGCTCCACTTCGGCGGCCGGCAGGTTGTCGCGTTCCTTGAACAGCGTGAAGTCGAAATCGATCAGCGCGAAGTTGCCGTCCACGCCATACGGTTTGCCTTCGGCGCCCTCGGCCTGCTTGACCGCCGGCACGAGTCCGTCGCGCGTGGCGAAGGCGAAGTCGTCCCACAGATACGGATCCCCGTCGATGTTGATCTGCGTGGTCAGCTTGCGGAAGCCCGGCGCGGAAACAAAAAAGTGGATGTGCGCGGGACGATGTCCATGACGGCCGAGCTGATCGAGCAGCAGTTGCGTCTGCCCTTGCGGCGGCACGCTATAGCCGACCGGCACCACGCTGCGGAAGCTGTACTTGCCTTCGGCGTCGGTACGGATCGAACGGCGCAGATTGAAAGCCGGCTGCGATTTGTCGAAGTACGAGTAATTGCCGAGATGATTCGCGTGCCACACTTCGACGAGCGCATGCGCCAACGGCTTGCCGTCTTCGCCCAGCACGCGGCCGCGCATGATCAGCGTCTGGCCTGGATCAGTGCCGTCGTCGAGCCGCGCATGGCCTTCGGAGAGCGGCGCGCCGGCCACATACAACGGTCCTTCGATGGTGCGCGGCGTGCCGCCTTCAATGCCGGCCTTGGCTTCCGCTTCATCCAGACGCACATCGAGAAAATGTTCGAAACCCAGACCCGCGGCCAGCAAACCGAGCTCGCCGCTTTTGCCCGCGTCGCTGAGATAGTTCAGCGCGGTCCAGAATTCGGCGGGCTGCACATCGAGGTCTTCGATCGTATAGAACAGATCCTGCACGATACGGTTGACGATCTGCTTCGTGCGCGGATTGCCTTCGTGGGTGGCGCTGTCGTTGATCTTCTTGAGCAGCGCGTCGATTGCTTGCTTGTTCATGGGGTATCTCCTTCGTATGATGTTCTGGATGGCTAACGGATGAGCCTTCAGTGCGTGGAAACGCTGGCGCCCTGGCGCGTATCGCGCCGCAGGCGGTCGATCTTGTCCCAGTCGAGCGTGATGCCAAGACCCGGACCTTGAGGCAGGTGCAGCGCAAAATTCTCGTAGCGCAGCGGTTCGGTGAGAATCTCTTCGGTGAGCAGCAAGGGGCCGAACAGTTCGGTGCCCCACTTCAACTCGCCGAAGGTGCTGAAAAGTTGCGCCGAGGCCATCGTGCCCACCGCGCCTTCGAGCATGGTGCCGCCATACAGGTCGATGTTCGCGGCCGAGGCGATGGCCGCCACCTGCGCGGCGCCGACCAGACCGCCCGATTGCGCGATCTTCACGGCGAAGACATCGGCGGCACGGGCGCTGGCAATCGCGAACGCATCGGCCGGGCCGTGCAGCGCTTCGTCGGCCATGATCGGCACCTGAGCGAGGTCGGTCAGACGCTTGAGGCCGGCGCGGTTCCCTGCGGCGATGGGCTGCTCGATCAGCGCCACGCCGGCATCGGCGAAACGCCGCGCGGCCCAGATCGCTTCCGATTCGGTCCATGCCTGGTTCACATCGACGCGCACTTCGCCGCGCCCTTCCAGCGCTTTCCTGATGGCCACGACATGCGCCACGTCGTCCGCCACCGCGCGCGAGCCGATCTTCAGCTTGAACACCTTATGCCGCTTCGACTCGTACACCTGCTCGGCTTCGGCGATATCGCGCTGGGTGTCGCCGCTCGCGAGCGTCCACGCCACGTCCACGCAGTCGCGCACACGGCCGCCGAACAACTCCGACAACGGCACGCCAAGGCGCTGTGCCTGTGCATCGAACAGCGCCGTTTCCAGCGCGGACTTCGCAAAGCGGTTGCCCTGAAAAAGCTCGCGCAGTTTCGCCATCGCGGCGCCCGGACGCGTTGCGTCCATACCTTTGAGCAATGGTGCGAAGTAGGTGTCGATGTTGACCTTGATGCTTTCCGGGCTCTCCTCGCCGTACGCCAGACCGCCGATGGTGGTGCCCTCGCCCACGCCCGCCAAACCGTCGGCGCAACGAATGCGCACCAGCACCAGCGTCTGGCAGTTCATCGTTGCAACCGAGAGCCGGTGCGGGCGGATCGTCGGCACGTCGACGAGAATCGTCTCCACGCTCTCGATCTTCACGGGTGTTGCTATCATTCGTTGCTCTCCTGAACTGCCTGACCGGGAGCCCCCATATTAGAAACAAACCCGCGAAGCAGTCCAACACCGATTCCGACTACTTCCATACCTTAGAGGTATGCATGGACCTTCGCCAACTCCGCTACTTCATCGCCGTCGCGGAAGAAATGAACATCACGCGGGCCGCCAACCGCCTGCATATGACACAGCCGCCGCTCAGCCGCCAGATCCAGCAGATCGAGGAAAACGTCGGCCTGGCGCTGTTTGAACGCGGCTCACGGCCATTGCGCCTGACTGAAGCCGGGCGCATTTTCTATGCGCAGGCGAAGCGGCTCGTCGACGAAGCCGACGAACTCGCCCCGCTCACGCGGCGCCTCGCGCAACTGGCCGAGCGCATCGTGATCGGTTTCGTGCCGTCAACGCTATATGGCGCGCTGCCCGCGGTGATTCGCGCGTTCCGTGAAGCCGCGCCGCATATCGAACTCTCGCTGATCGAAATGTTCACGATCGAGCAGCTCGCGGCGCTCAAAGGCGGGCGCATCGACGTGGGCTTCGGCCGGCTGCGTTTCGACGACGCGCAGCTCGCGCGCGAAGTGCTCGTCGAAGAACGGATGATTGCCGCGCTGCCGCAAGACCATCCTCTCGCGCGACAGAAGAAGCCACTGACCCTCGCTGCGCTCGCGCAGGAAACCCTGATCGTTTATCCGAGCACGCCGCGGCCGAGTTATGCGGACCAGCAACTATCGGCCATGCACGATCATGCATTGGAGCCGAAAGCGATTCATGAAGTGCGGGAATTGCAGACCGCGCTGGGTCTGGTCGCGGCGCAGGTTGGGGTATGTCTCGTGCCGGAGAGCGTGGAGGGTCTGCGCGCACACGGCGTGGTGTACCGGCCGATTCCCGCGGCCAACGTCGCTTCGCCGATCATCATGAGCCGCCGTTTGCAGGACGAATCGCCGACCACCACGCTGCTCTGTTCGCTCGCACGAGACCTGTTCAAACGCGCCTGAAGCGGCCGGCGCCCGTCAGTCACCGCTCGTCGAAACGCCGCACGATATCCGCCATCAGATTGCGCAGCCACACGTTGCCCTCGTCCTGATCGAAATGCTCGTGCCAGTGCATCGTGACCGCGGCTATCGGCAAGGTCACGGGCAACTCGTAAATCTGAAAACCGCCGTCGCGATTGAAAATATGCGCGAGGCGCCGCGGCAGCGTGGCGAACAGATCGGTGACGGCCAGCACGCTCGGCAATGCCACGAAATGCGGCAGTTCCAGCGCAATATGACGCCCGACGCCTTGCGTGCGGAATTCGTCGTCGAGCGCGTGGTGGCTGTGCTCGACCGACGTGATCTGCACGTGGGAAGCATCCAGAAACGCCTTCAGACTCAGCTCCTTCGTGCGCGGCAAGCCGCGCCGCTTCCTCGTCATGCACACGTAGGTCTCTTCGAACAGCGCCTGATGCCGCGTGCGCGCGGTCAACGTGGGCAGATTGCCAATGGCGAAATCGAGCCGGCTCGCCCGCAGCGCATCCTCTATTTCCTCGACCGGCAACGGCTCGATGCGCAATCTCACGCGCGGCGCCTGCTGGTGCAATGCCTCGCAGATGGGTGGCAGATAGGCCAGCTCGCCCGCATCCGATAACGATAGGCGGAACGTGCGCGTGCTCACCGCCGGGTCGAAATGTTCCGCGTAACGCAGCGCCTCGCGCACCGTGTCCAGCGCGCGGGACACGATAGTCGACAACTCCAGCGCAATCGGCGTGGGCTGCATGCCGGCGCGCGTGCGGATGAAAAGCGGGTCGTCGAACAGCGTGCGCAAACGCCCCAGCGAATAGCTGATGGCGGGCTGCGACAACGCCAGCCGCTCGCCCGCGCGGGTCAGGCTGCGCTCTTCGACAATCGCCTGAAAAACGCGCAGCAGGTTGAGGTCGACGTGGTCCAGCGAATTCATCGAGATATCCATGCGGTTGATTTTATATTTCATTTTAGATCAATTTGACGCATATCAGCAGGTCGGCGAGACTGGCTTTCATCGACCACCCCACTTACACAGCCATGAGCGAATCTCCTTATCAGACCGTCGACACGAGCGCGTTGTACCAGCGCGCGCAGCCGGATCGCGTGGCCCCGTCGCTGTATTACGACCCGGCCGTTTTCGAAGCGGAACTCGAACGCATTTTCTACAAGACGTGGATCTGGGTCGCCCACGAAAGCGAGCTGCCGAATCCCGGCGACTTTCGCACCACCACGATCGGCCGCCAGCCCGTCATCGTGGTACGCGACAGGAGCGGCGCGGTCAATGTTCTGCAGAACCGCTGCCGCCACCGTGGCGCGACCGTGTGCGAACAGCACAAGGGCAACGCGAAAGGCTTTACGTGCCCGTATCACAGCTGGACCTATGGCCTCGACGGCGCATTGCGCGCGCTGCCGTACGGCGACGGCTATGAGGGCGTGGTCGACAAGACCGAACTGCCGCTCGCCAGTCTGCGCGTGGGCATCTATCAAGGCCTGATTTTCGCGAGCTTCAATCAGGACATCGAGCCGCTCGAAGACTTTCTCGGCGGCGCGAAACCGTGGATCGACCTGTTCATGAAGCAAGGCGCGGGTTATCCGGTCAAGGCCAACGGCGAACATCGGTTCCGCTTTAACGGCAACTGGAAGATCCAGCTCGAGAACACCACCGACCTGTACCACTTCCCCGTGGTCCACAAGTCGTGGATGAAATCGATCGACGACGAAACCGCCGCCGCGATCACGAGCTTCATGACGAGCGACGAAGCCTTCTGCCGCTCGCTCGGCAACGGCCATAGCCTCGCGGTGCTGGTGCCGGAACTCGTCGATCTCGACAAGGACGACGGTGCGCCGATTCCCGAGCGCTTCGAAGAACTCGCCGCCTCGATCGCCAAAGATCACACGCCGGACGAGGTGCGCCGCATCGTGCGCTCGCTGATGGGCGTCGGCTTCAATTTGAACCTGTTTCCGAACCTCGCGCTGTCGATGGCGTTTTTCCGCGTCCTGCGGCCTATTTCCGCGAACGAGACCGAGATCCGCCATGTCGCCCTCGCCATGGATGGCGGCCCCGAAGAAGCGAACCGTGTGCGCCTGCGCATTCACGAACATTTCCAGGGGCCGTTCGGCTTCGGCAGCCCGGACGACGCTGAAGCGTGGGAGCGCGTGCAGCGCGGCTCGCACGCGGGCCCCGATCTGCCGATTCTCGTGAACCGCGGCCTGAATCGCGAGAGCACCGCGCCGAACGGCGAAAAGACCGCCCACGCCACGGACGAAACCGGCATGCGTGAAGCGTACGCGCAATGGCGCACGATGATGGAGCAAGCATGATGGACGACAGGAACACGCTTTTCTCGCAGAAGACCTTTGCCGGCGCGATCGAACTCATCTGGCGCGAAGCGGAACTGCTGGACCGCAAGGACTATCGCGAGTGGCTGACGCTGTGGGACCCGGCAGGCTTCTACGTGGTGCCGATCGAACACGACACCACGGATTTCGCCGCCACGCTGAACTATGCTTACGACGATCAGGACATGCGCGAAAAACGCGTGCAACGCATGATGTCCGGCTATTCGGCATCGGCCGCCGATGCAGCCCGAACCGTGCGCACCGTGTCGCGTTTCACGCTCACGAGCGACGCGAGCGATGAAGTCACGGTGAATTCGGCGCAAGTCATCGTCGCCTACAAGCGTGGCAAGTCGACGTTGTTCGCGGCGGACCTCACGCATCGCATCAGTTTCGCGAGCGACGAGCCGCGCATCGTGCAAAAGGTCATCCGCCTGATCGATTCGACCGAAGCGTTGAGCGCGATCGGTTTCCTGCTCTGATCCCCGACAACCTGCGAACACGACGATGCCAAACGACACGCTCTCTCCTACAGCCGGATCGCCCGTTGCATCCGCCGCGCCGGCCACCTCGCGGACCTTGCGGCGGATCATCGTCGCCTCGGTCCTCGGCAATGCGCTGGAGTGGTACGACTTTTTTCTGTACGGCACCGCCGCCGCACTGATCTTCGGGCCGCTGTTCTTCCCGCTGCACGGCGATCCGCTGATGGGCACGCTAGCCGCATTTGCCGGCTTCGCAATCGGTTTTCTGGCGCGTCCGCTGGGTGGCATCGTGTTCGGCCATATCGGCGATCGCCACGGCCGCAAACGCGCGCTCGTCATCACGCTGATGATGATGGGCGTGGCGACCTTCGGCATCGGCCTCTTGCCGACGTTCTCGCAAATCGGCTTTCTTGCGCCCACCGCGCTCGTGTGTCTGCGCGTCGTGCAAGGCATTGCGTCGGGCGGCGAATGGGGCGGCGGCGTGCTGCTGATCAGCGAAAGCGCACCGGCCAATCGCCGCGGCTATTATGCGGCGTTCAGCCAGTTGGGCGTGGCGGGCGGCTTCGTGTTGTCGGCGGCCGCGTTCTATCTGGTGCAGCGTTTGCCGCTCGAGAGTTTCATGTCGTGGGGCTGGCGCGTGCCGTTTCTGGCAAGCGTGCTGATCTTCGGTGTCGGCGTATACATTCGCCGGCGCTTGCCGGAAAGCCGCGACTTCACGGCCGCCAAACCGAAGCACATGCCCGTGCTGACGGTACTGCGCAATCATCCGAAGCAGGTATTGCAGGCGATGGGGCTGCGCGTCGCCGAAAATGGCGGGACGTATATCTTCCTCTCGTTCGTGCTGGTGTATGGCAAAACGATCGGGGTGCCCGTTTCGGTGATGCTCGGCGGCGTGATGCTCGCCATGCTGCTCGAACTCGTGACGATCGTGCTGTGGGGGCGTCTGTCCGACGTGATCGGACGGCGGCCGGTGTATATGATCGGCGCGCTCGGGTTGGTGGTGATCGCGTTTCCCGCGTTCTGGCTGATCGATACGCACCAGCCGACGCTCGTGTTCCTCTCGCTCGCGCTAGGCCTGCCGTTCTGTCACGCCGCGATGATCGGCACGCAGCCCGCGTTGATGGGCGAACTGTTCCCGACCGAAGTGCGTTACTCGGGCATGGCGCTCGGTCACGAAATCGCGTCGGTATTTTCGGGCGGACTCGCGCCGCTCGTCGCCACCGCCCTCTATGCGAAAGTACGCGCGCCGTGGCCTGTCGCGTTGATGCTGATCGGCTTCGGCCTGATCACCGCGCTCACGCTCGTGACGATCCCGCGCAACACCAGCACCACGCATGATTGACTTGCGATCAGCCGGGCGGCGCGGCGACGACCGGCAGCGAAAAGCTGCATTCGAGCCCGCCGTGCCGCGCCGGCTTCGCCCAGATCGCGCCGCCGTGCCGCGTCACGATGTTTTTGCACAGCGAAAGACCGATGCCGTTGCCACCGGCCTTCGACGAGGAGAAGCCGTCGAAGAGACGCTCGTGTGCATCGGCGGGAACGCCCGGACCGTTGTCGATGACCTGGGCGATCGCGGATTTGCCGCGCAAATGCGTGACGAGACGAAGTTCGCGGCGCGGCGGTGTGGCGTTTTCGTTGCCCCCTTCGCCCAACGCTTCGATCGCATTGAAGGCCAGGTTCAACACCACCTGCCCGATCAACACACGCTCGACATACACGGGCAATGGCGCGGGCGACTGCTCGATCGTGAGCGTCACGCCCGCCTCGCGCGCGCGCAGTTCGATGAAGTACGCAACGTCCGCGAGGACCTCGCGCAAATCCGCATACGTCTCGCTCGGCTCGCGCTTGACGATGTAATCGCGCACGCTCTTGATGATCAACGCCGCATGTTCAGCCTGGCGATCGGCGCTGCGCAGACCCCAAATGGCTTCGTCGATCGATGCGGGTTGCGCGAGCCGCCGGATCGCGCCTTCGATGAAGTTGCGCACGGCGGCAAGCGGCTGGCTCAACTCATGGGCAATCGCGGTCGCCATTTCCCCCATGGCGTTGTAGCGCCCCGCATATTCGAGCAAACGCGCTTCGTTGCGCCGCGCTTCTTCGACGGCCACTTCGTCCGTCACGTCGCGAAAATGCAGCAAGCGGCCATTCAGATCGTTCTCGATCTCGATGCGCCGGCATGTTATGCGCAACCAGCCCGCTGTGCCGTCGCGGCGCGTGATGCGATAGCGCTGCGGCGCCGAGGGTTGAATCCGCGGCGCATTGGCGAGCTGTTCGACGAGACGCCGGCGATCCGGCTCGCTGCAATAGTCGAGCACGTCCCCCATCGGCGCGCCCTCTTCCAGACCGAGCACACGCCGGCCCGATTCGCTGACGAATTCCACCTCGCCCGCGGGCGTCAGCACCGCGACGCCTTCGCCGAGATCCTGCATGAATTCGCGCAAGCGCGACTCGTAGCGGCGCAGCGTTTGCTTGAGCGTGTCTTCGGCGCTGATATCGCGGAACTGCACCATCACGACCGCACGCTCGCGAAGCGGCACGTAAGTGGCAATTGCCTCGGACAACATATCGGCACCGGTGCGCGAGCGATAACACCATTCGTAAATCTGCGGGCCTTCGGTAATCGAACGGTCCATCGCGCCGACGCCGATCTCGCGCCGGTACTTCGGCGCCGGGCGCGTCATGTCGTTCGCCTTGAGCGGCAACAGTTCGGCGAGCGTAAAGCCGAGCGCCTCGCAGGCCGCGCGATTGGCCCACACGATCGCCTTGCTTTCGGCGTCGTGCAGCAGCACGCACAGCGTGAGCGCGTCGAGCAGGCGGTGAAAGTCTTCTTCGGCGGGAAAGTTCATCGGACGGTACGGCACATGGGTTCGATCACGTATGGGCAGAAACATAACACCCATGCGCGTGTTTCGCGCCTGAGATTTCTTTAGATACCCCCGGCGCATTACCTAAAAGAGCGTCCCACGTCCCAATTGAAGCGTTCTTTTTGCATTTCTAGACTGGTCTGAACCTGCACAGCTCGTTTGTGTTCGATTGTGCTCGCTTGTTAGCGCCCAACGTACCGCGAGTTTCAGCCGATAACGAATCAAGGAGAAGCCCCCACATGTCCGATACCGCCACCGCCCTTGCAGCCGACCACGCGATCACTTCGAACAGCGCGCCGCTGCCGCTCGACGAAGTAATCGCCGAGATCGCCACGCGCCGCGACGAGTTCGACCGCCTCTCGCACGTGCCGCGCGATGTGATCGCCAAACTCAAGCGCGCGGGCGTCTATCGCGCTGCCACGCCGCGGCGTTTTGGCGGCGACGCGCTCGCGCCGGCCGTGTTTCTCGACATGATCGAGCGCATCGCGGCAGCGGACGGCTCGGCGGCATGGGTCGCGAGCTTCGGTTCGGCCAACGTCTACCTGGCGGCGCTGCCGCTGCACACGCAGGCGCAGATCTATGCCGGCGGCCCCGATCAGGTGTTCGCGGGCGGCCTCTTTCCCGTGCAACCGGCGCAACCCGCTGAAGGCGGCTGGCGCGTGAACGGCACATGGAAGTTCGCGAGCGGCTGCAAGGGCGCCGACTGGCTTGGTGTGGGGATCGGGGCGGCCGGCTTAGGTGCGGCCGGCTTCGGTGCGGCTGGCTCAAGTGCGGCCGGCTCAGGCGTGGCCGGCAAACCGCGCACCGCCGTGTTCCGTCCGCAGCAGGTGGAGATCGTCGAGAACTGGGACGTGGTCGGCATGCAGGGCACGGGCAGTCACGATCTGCGTGTCGTCGACCAGTTCGTTGCCGACGACTGGACCTTCGTGCGCGGCGGCGCACCCTGCGTGGATGAACCGCTCTATCGCTACCCGACGATCGCCTACGCCGCGCAGGTGCTCGCCGTGGTCAACCTCGGCCTCGCCCGCGCCGCGCTGGATGTCGCCAACCACATGGCCGGCGGCCGCAAGACCACGACCGGCGCGCCGCAACTCGCGGACCGCGCCTACTACCGCATCGAACTCGCGAAAGCCGAGGCGCAATTGCGCTCGGCGCGCGCCTTCTTCTACGACACGACCGATCAGGTCTGGCAATCGATCCTCGCGGGCAACGCCGTCAGTGCGGATCAGGTGAGCCTGCTGCGGCTCGCGGCGACGCAGATCGCGCGCGAAGGCGCCGAGGTCGTGCAGCGCGCTTACCGCCTCGGCGGCACGATGGCGATCTATCGCTCACATCCGCTGCAACGGCTGATGCGCGACTCGATGGTCGTGACCCAGCACGCGTTTCTCGGCGAAGGCAACTACGACGGCGCCGGCGCGGTGTTCGTTGGCGTGCCGCCGATTCCGGGCTACCTGTAGGCCACTTTCCGCTTGATCAGCATCCAGACGACTACGATTACAAGGAGCAACACCTCATGTCCGATACTTCAACACCGCCGCTGCGCGTTCTCTTCTGCTGCGGCGTCACGCAGAATTTCTTCGACCTGCCGCGCGAACAGATCGGTGAAGTCTGGCAGGCCTACGGCAAGATGCTGGCCGCGGTCGAATTGATGGAAGGCGTCAAGGTGCTCGGCATCATGGACGACGACCGCCTCACCGTGGGTCATGCCGACAACTCGCCGTGGACCTTCTACATCATGGCCGACGTGCGCGATTTCGACACCACCGTGGCCGTGTGCAATCTGTATCGCACCACGCCGGTGGGCGAATACAACCTGTGGCGCTATGGCAAGATCGAAGCGCGTGTCGGCCGTGCGCTGCAGGTGCCGCCGCAACATGCCCATGCAGCCTGAGCGTGACGCGATGAGCGCCATTCCCGAAACACTCGCGGTGTTGACCCAACGGCTCGCCGCGCTCGAAGCCGAATCCGCGGTACGCCGCACGATGACACGCTATATGGCGCTGTGCGACGTGCCGTCCGGCGCAATCGAAGGCGAGACGCTCGCGGCCCTCTTTAGCGCCGATGCGATCTGGGAAGGCATCGGCCCACAGTATGCGAGCAAGTTCGGCCGCCTGAGCGGCCACGGCGAAATCCTCGCGATGCTCACGCGCTACCTGCCGCCCTCGCCGCATTTCTCGGTGAACGTGCACTTCCTCACATCGGAAACCATCGACGTGCAGGGCTCGAATGCAAAAGGCCGCTGGATCATGCTGCAGGCGTCCGGCTATGTCGATGCGCAAGCCGAACTGATCTCCGCGCGCCTTGAAGTGGATTTCGCGCCTGCCGGCAATGGCCGCGACTGGCTCATCACGCACTTTCGCACGGAGCGCCTGTTCGACGCGCCGTGGCAAGTCAATGCAAGGAAACCGAACCCATGAACGAGTTTATCCAGACCCTCTCGCTAGGCGATACGGGTCCGAGCATCGCGATCAAGGACACGATCGATATCGCCGGCTACCGCACCACGGCAGCGAGCCGCGCACTGGCGGACACGCGGCCCGCGCAGCGCCACGCGGAAGTGGTCGAGCGCCTGCTCGCGGCCGGCTGGCACATTGTCGGCAAGGCAAACATGCATGAGCTGGCCTTCGGCATGACCGGCATTAACGACTACACCGGCACGCCGCAGAATCCGCAAGATGCTGCGCGCATTCCGGGTGGCTCGTCGAGCGGGTCGGCCGCCGCGGTAGGGCTGAAACTTGCCGACGCCGCGCTCGGCACCGACACCGGCGGCTCGATTCGCGGGCCCGCCGCATGTTGCGGTGTGATCGGTCTGAAGCCCACCTTCGGGCGAGTGTCGCGGCTGGGCGTCGCGCCGAGTCAATCCACGCTCGATTGTGTCGGGCCATTCGCACGCGACATGCGCACGCTCGCTGCCGCGATGCTCGCTATCGCAGCGGACTTCGATGCGAATGCCGCGCACGCATGGCAAGGCCCGTGCAAAGTCGGCGTCGTGCAAGTCGACGCGGCGCCCGATATCCTCGCAGCCGTCGCACGCGCGGCCGATATGGCCAACTGCACTGCGCACACGCTGCAGCTCGCGGGCCTTGCAGCCGCCTTCGACGCGGGCCTAGCCGTGATCAATGCCGAGACCTCGCGCGCATTCGGTCACCTGGTGGCAACCGGAAAAATCGGCGCGGATCTCGACACGCGCTTGCGCGCGGCAGCCCACACCACCGCCGCGCAACTCGACGCAGCGGAACAGGTGCGCCGCCAGTTCACGGCGGCAGTCGACCGCGCGCTCGACAACGCCGACGTGCTGATTCTGCCAACGCTGCCCGCGCTTCCTATCACGCTCGACGAAGCACGCGGCGGGAAGTCGGTCATCGCCATGTCGTCACTGATCCGGCCGTTCAATCTGAGCGGCCATCCCGCGTTGAGCCTGCCGCTGCCTGTCAAAGGGTCGCCACTCAAGGCGGGATTGCAGATTGTCGGACGCAAGGGGCAGGATGAACAGGTGTGCGCAATCGCGGCGCGTTTCGAAGCCGCCCTCGCCGCTTGAGCGATGCATCAGGCCGCTGCAGTAGCGGCCGTTTTATCAGGAGTGGAAGCGATGCAGAAAAGAGTTGTCCTTGTCACCGGCGCCGCGCGCGGTCTGGGCGCGGCGATCGCCACGCGTTTTCATTCTGCGGGTTACGCGGTCGCCATCGGCGATATCGCATTCGATGCAGCGCAAGCCCTTGCGCGCGATCTGAGCGCCGACGGTTCCACCGCATTCGCGTTGAATCTCGACGTCACCGCGAAAGCCGCTTTCACCACGGCGCGCGACGCGATTCTTCAGCGCTGGGGTCGTATCGACGCGCTGGTCAATAACGCAGGCGCCTCCAAAGTCGTGCCTGTGATGGACATTACCGCGGAGCAATTCGATCAGGTCATCAACGTGAATTTGCGCAGCGTGCTGTTCGGTTGCCAGGTGTTCGGCCAGCATTTCGCCGACGCGGGCGCGGGCCGTATTGTCAACATCGCGTCGCTCGCGGGACAGAATGGCGGTTCGGCAACCGGTGCTCACTATGCGGCTGCGAAAGGCGGTGTAATCACGCTCACCAAGGTCTTCGCGCGCGATCTCGGCGCTGCGGGTGTGACCGTCAACGCGATCTCGCCTGGACCGATGGATCTGCCGATCGTGCATGAAAGCGTCGCGCCCGACAAACTGAAGGCGGTGATCTCGACTATTCTCGCAGGACGTCTGGGCTCGGCGGATTACGTCGCCGACGTTGCCGTGTTGCTCGCCGCGGACAATGCTTACTTCGCGAACGGCGCGTGCTGGGACGTGAATGGCGGGCTGTTCATGCGTTGAGGCTCAGCCACACTCTCACGCCTATTCAATGCAATTCACGCCGCAGCGGCATGCATCAACGCGGCATGCCGACAGCGGCCGCATCCTGATCCCACACTGCCATCACCTCGCGCACCAGCATGGCGATCGATGCCGCGCCGAGCTTATCCTTGATGCTCGCGCGATGCACGTCGACGGTCTTCACGCTGATCGACAGATCGCCGGCGATGCGCTTGCTGCCTTTGCCGTCGATCACGCCGCGCAGCACTTCTTTTTCGCGCGCGGTGAGCGAGTCGATCCGCTTGCGCAGTTCGCGCTGCTTCTGGCCGGCGAAATGACGTTGCGCGGCAAGCTTTAGCGCGCGTTGCACGCGATCGAGCATCTGCTGCGAGTTATATGGCTTCTCGACGAAATCGATCGCGCCGTTTTGCAGCGCGCGCACCGACATCGGAATGTCGCCGTGACCGCTGACGAAAATGGTCGGCAATGTCGCACCTCGACGGTTCAATTCCGCCGGCACATCGAAGCCGCTGTGTTCCGGCATGCGCACGTCGAGCACGAGACAGGCCGGCACCGCCGGATCGAACGCACCGAGAAACTCGCCGGCACTGGCGAAGCCCATCGACTTCACGCCAACCGATTCGAGCAACCAGGCGAGCGACGTGCGCATGCCACTGTCGTCGTCGACGATATAGACGATCGGTGCGGGTGAGGTGGCGGACTGCGGCGGCTGGGACATGTGGACGTAGGGAGGCGATTCGACACGTAAAAGCGGGTTCATCATAACCAGTGGAAAAGGCGCTGCAAAGCGATAGTTACCCTGAAAAGACCGGTGAATCATGGCCCGCTAACTCAACGTTATCAACGTTAGTCGACGCACTGGGGAAACCTTTAGACAGCCTGGGAAACACGCCTGTCCGCCTGCCGCTCGCGCGGATTCTTTTTCACCACGCGATTGAGTACGCTTGAATCCAATCACTCGACACCCGCATCAGCACGCCAACCTATGACGCCGACTCAGCAAGCGACTCCCGACGCCGAAGCCCACCTGCGCGCCAGACAGCAATTCCGTCAGGCCATGGCGCATCTCTGCGCGGCCGTGAATGTCATCACGACAGCCGGACCGCACGGACGTTGCGGCGTGACCGCGAGCGCCGTGTGCTCCGTTACCGATACGCCGCCCACGCTGCTCGTCTGCCTGAACCGATCGAGCGCGATGCACGCGACCTTCCAGCGCAACCGGCACGTTTGCATCAACGTACTGCCGGGCGAGCACGAGTTGCTGGCACGCCACTTCGCCGGCATGACCCAGGTGCCGATGGAAGAACGCTTCGGCTGGCCGATCTGGGATGAAGGCGCACATGGTGTGCCTGTCTTGCGTGACGCGCTGGCCAGCCTGCAAGGCGAGATCGTCGATCTGAAGGAAGTCGGCTCGCATTCGGTGATGTTCGTGAAGACCACGCGCATTAGCGTGAGAACGGATGGCGACGGACTGATCTACTTCGATCGCAACTTCCATCGCGTCAAACGCGCGGCGGTCTGTTGATGCAGGGCGGCAACTCGCGCGATAGCTCATTTTTTGGTGCCGGAAGCGCAAAGCGAGCGCGTGCGGCTGTACGTGCCAGCCGGTGAACACATCTTTAGCGCGAAGATCTTGATCCGACATTGGCGGATGAGTAGAAGGAAATACAAGATGGCGAGCGGGTTATATTTGGTGTTCCTCTGATCCGCCTGAAGCATGACCCGCCTATGACCTACCACGCAACTACAGTCACACTTGAAAATATCAGCGGGATAGTCGCAGAGAAAGATAGGTATGGATCGAGAATAGTGAGACTGGCTTTTAACGTGACGGTCGAGGGAAAACGTCACTACGCTGTACAGATAGACGGTGCGCCCCGACTCGAAAACGGCATGGTGGTGACTGCGGTACTGCGCGATACGGAAAACTGGCAAACGTTGGTAGGTTGGCTTAATCACGCAACGGGTGAGATTTACGGCGTCAATTCACCTGGGCACCAAATCGCGCTATGTGTGTTCAGTGTGCTGCTTGGAGTGCTGCTGTCCATCAGGCAGGTAAGCGCTGAAACGGGTACAGGCCGGATGATTTTCTGGATTTGTTCAGTCGGCCTGCTCAATGCGTGGTCACTTCTGTCGTTGCATAAATCCCTGACTGTTTACAGGCTGCTGAAGCCTTGAGTGCCGAGAGGATCGATTCCCGCTCCTGCGAAAGCGACCCTTGAGAAACTACGTAAAGACGCCCGCACGAAGCGGGCGTCAATATCCGCGGCGCAGATTCGTCCCTTGTCCTGCGCTACAGGTGGCGTGCCGCCATAGCGGAGTCGATCCACTCTCTCGCCGACTCGCGCCGTAGCATGATAAACGCTAGAACGCGAAGCCATACGCAAAGCGCAATAAGAGCGATAGACCACACGCCTAATACCGAAAGATAGGGTCCACCGGACACGGTCCATACAATGCTAAACGCTGCGATCCACTTGAGAAGATCAAAGGCCCATTTTCGGCGTTTCATTGCATACACCAGTGCCAACGGATTAGCTATAAGGCTTGCGATTATAGCGACCCATCCTGTCGGCTTTAAAGGCAAACTCCATAACAAAACGCCTTCTACCGATACCTCACATAGAAAGGCAAGAAAAAAAGCGACGATGGCAGCTCGAATACTGAGTGGCATTGCAGGCGTCTTCATCGGAACATAGTACTCTGACAATAATTCATCCAGCTGGTAAGGTCCGAGCCTCCCCTCTCGTCATACAGCGCCCGGCAGTAACTCTGCTTATATAGGGAGTCTGCTACCGGTGTAAAACTACCCGGCACTGGGGTTCCAGAGATTCTTATCAAACCCGGCGCTGTCATGCTATCACTCAGATAGACGAATAGACCTTTACCGGACATTATCTCATCATATGTGTAAAGGTTATACCCGTTCCCGTGGTTGACGCTTCCCCAATAAAGCGATGCGCTGGCAATGGATGCTGGTTTTGAAAGCTGCAGCGTCTTCGACAATGCAGCTCCAAGCCATACCTTAGCGGCACTCACATACGGTTGAAACGAAGACTGCAAGTCAGCAGCAAGGGCGAGTGCTCCAATTGCCGCTGCCGCGCCGGGTCCAATTTCCGCCCATATAAGTAGCGTAACGGCGATTGTACCAGTCGCACTGACAAGAGTTAGCACATCCCCGGGTTGAACCCTTTTATTTGGGTCTTTCCAGTCAGTCACGATCCGGGTTAGTGCGGACGTGGCTGACAAGCCGTTAGTAATGATGCGGATCGGTTTCAGCATATTGCTGACATTTGATACGGTCGCAATCAGATTGCTGCCGTTCTGGATTATTGACAGCGAGTCGCTCGGACTATTTCCTGCAGACATGAACGCCTGATAAGATCCCATCGAATTCGACCCCGTTTCGACCCATTGCAACACCAACTCTACTTTTGCCATTTGTTATTCAGCCTTTGATTCAGTATCCCATGGGGAAATTGAGTTAACGACCGAACTTACCGAACGAGAAGTCGAAGGATTCGATCCGATCACATAGCGATAAAAGGGTTGCGAAGTTCCAGATTTTGGCGTGTATACCGGCTGGGCAATGAAAGATCGTGAATTCGTAAGAGTAAAAGGAAGGTTTTCGATGATTTGCGAGAATGCCCTATCAGTTGCCAGCTCTAGACTTGCGTTAATATCATCATCAGGATTATCATAATTGATAATACGAACCCAAAAAATCCATGACCCATCGTCGCGCTTCAGTGCGCTCGCGCCATTGGTTAGCGCATAGCCGTGGTGCAACGTGGCAGGGAGCTGGGGCGACTCGGGGGTGGCGCGGGCAATTTGCGATGTGATTCCCACGAGAGATAATGCGCTATTACGCAAAAATAACCGTCTGCTTGTCATCGTTTTTCTCTGATTGAGTGGCTTGCGCCGTTTGCAAATGTAGCTCTCACTACAAATGCAAACTTATCCCCATGGCAGACATGTATGACATCAGAGAACTCCTAAAGACTACTTCCATTTGACAAGGGGATGCCATGCCTCATCGGTTTTCACGCAGGTCTTCGTTCCAATAAAAATCCCCGCCGTAGCGGGGATCGTGTTTTTCTATCGACTCTCGTCAAGCGCCTTTTTTATGGCCGCGCACTTTGGAACTGGAGACGTTTCCATATCGCCGGGGCATGTGAGCCGTTTATAAAACTCAAATTCCTGAGTCGCGATGGTCTTTCGACATTCTGCAATCTGGAAATCAGTATCCGGCGTGTAGTCTCCCCCCCACCCATTGAATGAATAGCCTAACACTGTGCAATCTGATTCAAGCTTGTCTTTCCATATCTGATAATTTTGGTCTATCGCGGCCCGCCTGTCTCCTTTGGCTTGCTCTCTAATTCTAAGATATAGACTTTTCGAGTCAAAAAGCATCTTGTCTGCGTCAGCTTTTGTACATTCGAGAAAATCGTTACGCTTTTTAGCGTGTTTCTCACAAGCCGCGTCAGCAAATGCAGACGTGGCAAAGGCAAAGCCAGTCGCTACAATGATTGCTTTAATGGCTCGCATCGTAATTCCCATCCTTGAACATGTTTCCCTCTGCACGGCGCCGCCTTAAAATGCCACGCGGTTGTACGTCGCCTGCCCACGAATATTCCAAAAACTTTGCTGGCACCTGGTCGTAGTGGCCGGTGTTTACGAGATGCAAAAGTCCCTCATTGTGACTGCGCAAATTATAAACAAAATCGACTAATGCATCGTACTCGTATTGAAAGAGCGGAACATTTATGCGTTGATTCACGATCCGTTCAGGGTCTATCAAATCCTGATGCATTAATTGGTGCGCACGCTCCAACGATATACCCCTCAAAAAAGGGGCTTCAGAGGATACACCCGATATCGGACCCATATGAACCAGGTGCCCGAAGCCAATAGTTGTATTTCCACCGCGCCCACCGCCATCGTTGTCGTATAGATGTGGCCGGAAAGCCTCCCATGCTTCAATAAAACCGATTCCCGCCTGAGAGATTCGCCACGGCTTGCAAAGCCGATCCGTGCGTACGATCACACACGAATTAGGATTGGTGTTTGTTATTGCTGTCCCAAGTGCATCCGGCATCGAGCCTCCTATCTGTGTCCAAGGTAAATCTTGATGGATTGCGCGCTGTCCGTTTGATAGCGCCGGGTTCGTCCGCGCGAATCGGTGATGCCGTGAATCCGTTCGCCCGAAGGCAGAAACACGGTGTAAGGCGTGTCAGGGACTACGTTATGTGCGGCGTCAAAAAGCGCAAACTGCTCATCGTGGCGTTGATGTGCATACTCGACTTGGGACGCGTGCTCACCATCAAGCTCCACGCGTCGCGCGTATTCATAATCGCGGTCCTCGCACCACGACTCTCCTGCCAGGCTCGCAGTGATGCGCGGTGGGGTTGAACACTGGCACAAAACGATATCTCCATCGAGTGCCACATGGTGCGTCGTCTCGTATTGAAGCCGATACGGGCCGCCCGCTTTCGCGAGTATCCCGGTGCTTTTGCACGTCAGGCAGAATGCTTCCTTGCCGAGTAGTGCGGCCTTATGGCCGTGAAAGCGAAAGCCGGTGCCCTGCACATAGTCAAGAACCTCGCCCCCGCAGCTCAAGGTGTCGCCCACAACCGCTATGCGTCGTTTCATACCTGCACCCCCTCACTGAAGTTGAAGCTGGTTGCCATGCTCATCGAGCGGCACGAACAGGGTGGATGTGTGCAACTGCGATGCGGACTGTCGTTGATCACGGCATGCGCGCCGTCGCTGTATGTCACGATATCTCCGACACACGCAAGGGGCAGCCCGGCCAGCGTGATAGACCGCCCGGTGGTGACACGCACGCCTTGCCCGATGAGCGCGCCTACAGTGACTAAGTGATAAAACGTGCCTTGACATACTTGATCCGACATTTCCACGACTCCATGAAATAGACGAAGGCGACCGGCGAGCCAAGCCACCAGTGCTGCTGCAGCGGCTTAGCCACTGCAGGCTCAAAATCATCTGTGGAGGCCTGCAGCGGCGTACATGGGATAAGTCGGAAAAGCAATGCGACTGATGCGCACCGCATGACAATGCGCACTGGAGTTGACAGATCACGGGTCGGCCCGAGCGCACCGGATGCACGGGCAAAAAAAGCGCGATGATTTGCGCCTTCTTCATGGGTGCGGCGTGGCCGCTCATGCTAGTGGGCGGAGGGTTGCGTGCGGTGTGTCGGCGGCTGTGCGGACTCGCATACCACTATGCAAAAGGAAGCTCGGTGAAGGGCATAACGGGAGCGACCTATCATCAATTCGCTTCGCGTATCGACTACTTCGTGTCGAAGCGTACCGATGTCTATTTGATTTGTTCAGGCGGCCTGCGCCGCCGCTCCCACGTGGGGCGCTCACCCCTCGCTCTCCCATTGAACAAGCAGTTCAGCGGGAATGGCCTTGACCACCTCCGCATAGCGCTTACCCACAAGTCGCTCGGCGCGCCCGAGCAGCAAAGGAACCGGACTGCTCGGTTCGTTTTTCTCAAACCACTCACGGGCCTGCCTGATTAGCTCGCGAGCGGTTTGGCGATCGGTAAGTGGCGTGCCCAAGCTCTCACCTGCGATTTCATCGACGTTCCCGCGCGCCGACTCCCCTTCATGCCCGGCCAACGAATCGGGAGGCGCTTCATCCACGCCGCGTTCGATGGTCGGCGGGTCACTCATAGCGATGTCCGCTTTCCTTTTGTCCGCGTACGCGCCATCTCGCGCAACATGCCGGAGCAACCGGGTCAGCGCCGAAAGATCCGGCGCGTGGACGCCCAGGTGCTCGCGGCTCCATGCGTCGATCGCGGCGAGGCTGACGAGCGCCTCGTCGAAGCCCGTCAACGTGCCCTGCTGCTGTGAGCGCAGATCGTCGAGTTGCCGCGTCACCGATTCCGGCGCAAGCGCATCGTTTAGACGGGGATAAGCAAACGCACGCTCAATGTCGCGCACCTGAAGGCGCGTGGCGGTCGACTTCGTCAACGCGATTTCTCGCACATCCGCAAGCAGACCATCCACGTCGGTCAGGGCCTGCAATGCGTTCATGCGGATTTCGAGCGCGGCCTCGCGATCCGCGTCGACGCCGGGCTGCGGGTGAATCTGATCCGCAAAAGCCGCGAGCCACGCGGCGAGCAGGCCCACGCCCTCGGCGAGTCCCGCCGCACCGGTGAGGCGGGTGCGGCAGCGCGTGAACAGCACGGCGAGACGCATGTCCTTGCTGCGCATCATCAAACGGCGGCAGTCGCGATCGACGTCGCTCCAGTTGACGGGCTCCGGCGATCCCACGAAATTGCCGTATTGCGCGTCCGGCCTCGTGGTCATTTTCGCCGCGAGAACGACGAATTCCGGGTCGTATTCGAGGTCGATGCCGCACGGTGCCGCGGAGTCGACCGGGGTCATCCAGTTGTGAGGCACAGGTGCTTTCGTTGTCCCCGCGCTCTGCACAAGGTGTTTTCTGCTTTTGCTCATTATTGACCTTCATCCGCTTGGCCGTCTGCAATTGCGGTTGTTCTTCATGCGTCCGCCGCGATACAGGATCACGCTCAGCCCGCGCGCATTCCAGTGACGTTCAGTTGACTCGTTTCCAGGTCGAGCGAACTCTGCACCATGAATTCGAGCGGATACGGATCCATGCGAATCATGCCGCGGACCTCGAATGCCAGCACGTTGTAGTGAACCTCGGCATCGACACCGGTGAGCGGCGCAATGCTGAGTGATTCGGCGATAAGCCGTGGCTCGAACTCGTTGATCGCGGACCGGATGATCTTCTCGATGTGTTCCCATTTGCGCGTTGCCGTGAAGGCCCCCGCAAGCGGCGGCACGCCGAAATTCACCGTCGACGAAGCCACATGCGGATATCGCTCGCGATCGATCAGATCCTCCATGCTGGTCGTATTCAGCAGGAATGCCAGATCGCGCTGCACGATGTCGCGCATCTGCGAACGGGTCACCGTGTATTCACTGGGCGCTTCCGTGTGCCTGCGCGGCGCATCGTCACGCAGACGGTCGAGCAACGTTGGCAACAGATGCGCGCTCGCTCGTCGGGGCGTGGCGGCGCCTTCGCGCGCGGAACGCGCCTCGCGTTTCACGGCCCCGGAAGCAGGCGCCTTAGGCCTGTCCATCGGCGGCGCCTTGCTGCCACTCTGTCTGGTTGCTGCGGGATAGATATGCGGTCATCGAGTCTCTTCGTGTGTCATTGAACGTGGTGCCGGCAACGGGCTGTCCAGACCCAACGCATGGTGGTCCCGTCGCGCCAGCGCGGGCGGCAACACGCGCGCGCGCCGTGCGGCCACGGCGAGGGATACCTCCGGTGCGAAAAGACCGAGGATTTCGGGCACCGACTCCGCCGCGCCGAAGTCGCCCTCCAGGTCCGCAGCGAGCGGGCCGAACGCGTCTTCCATGAAACGCGCCCCGGACAGAAGTGCTTCGATCGACGCGATGTGCTGTGTCCGTGCACCGGATTGCGCCTCATAGTGCGAAGCCGGATACATGTCGACTGAAAGAGGGGACTGCCCTTCCCAACCTCCAGGCAGAGACGCATGGGGATCGCAAAGGACGCGCCGGTACTGCTCGTGCAACGTTTCGATCAGATCGTTGATACCGCTGCTTGCTTCGCTGCGATCTCGCCGCGACTCGCCGGTATCAGACGCCAGGGCGGCGCCGATCAGGCCGAATATCGCGCTGCTGCCACGAATAGCTTCGCCATTGCTGTACTCGGAATCGTATTCGGGGGCGCGCAGATGATCGTCGGCGATCTGATTTGCAAGGCGCCTGTCTCCCGGCAGTTTGCGTTCCGTTTGTGTCGGGCCCGCTTCAACGCGCGGGGATACCCTCATTTCACGCCTGATAAATCCTCTGACCCACATGTCATTGCCCGTGCTTTGCTGATTGGCGGAAGCCGCATTCTAAACACGAATTCCAAGCATCAGCCCATTTCAAAGCGAATGAAATTTTATTTGACCGCCATCTCTTATTTTTTTTGATAAAGATTAGGATAAAAAACCTTCCAGCGCATGGCATTTTACATATTTTCACGACTATCCCGCAATTTCAAGACAACGATACAGATCAATACATCATAATAAAATAAATCACCTACACACAAAATAGAATCACAAATTAACACTTTCACGAAGAACAATCCCAATCCAACTCGGAATTTTCACAACGTCATCCATTTTCACTCTGTTTCGACCCGCATCAATTGACGAATGAATCAAGTCATGCGCTTAATACAATCCTGACGATTTTATTTCACTTAAAAAAAATATCATGACTTAAGAATGGAAATTTGATTGATCCGCAATGGATCGAATAGCCCGCAGCCCTATTTTCAGATTGATCCCAGATTGATTTGGGCCGATCCGCAATTGCTTCGCCCGACAACGAGCGAAAGCACGAAAACGCATGACAGCGACGCAGAGAAACCCCATGACGACTACGCGACAGGCGCTCTTCGGCAAGCTCGGAACTACGCTATACAAAAGCATCGAGTCCGCCACCGTCTTCTGCAAGCTGCGCGGCAATCCGTATATCGAACTCGTGCATTGGCTGCATCAACTGCTGCAGCAGCCCGACTCGGACCTGCATCGGATTGCGCGGCACTGTGGTATCGACCGGGAAGCGCTCGATCGTGACATGGCGAGCGCGCTCGCCGCGCTACCCGCAGGTGCCAGTTCGATCAGCGATTTCTCGCATCACGTCGAAATGGCGATCGAGCGAGCCTGGGTCTTGGCCACGCTCAGCTTCAATGACCGGCGCATTCGCAGCGCATGGCTCGTCGCGGCACTCGTACAGACGGTGGAATTGCGGCGTGTGCTGCTTTGCATCTCACCGGCGTTCGCCAGGCTAACCGCCGAAGGTCTGAACGCATCTCTGCTGGCATCCATAGACGCATCCCCAGAAACCGCTGAAGCACCCTACGACAACAGCGATTTCTCACCGGCCGTGCCAGGCGAGACCTCGCATGCAATTGCCGCGCAATCAAAAGCTTCGCCGCTCGAACAGTTCTGCACGGACCTGACCGCGCTTGCGCACAACGGCGAAATTGATCCGGTCATCGGGCGCGAGCTGGAAATTCGCACGATGATCGACGTGCTGCTGCGCCGTCGGCAAAACAATCCGTTGCTGACTGGCGAAGCGGGCGTCGGCAAGACTGCCGTCGTGGAGGGACTTGCGTGCGCCATCGCCACCGGCGACGTGCCGCCCAAACTGGTGGGCGTGCGCTTGCTGACGCTCGACGTGGGCGCGCTGCTCGCCGGCGCGAGCATGAAGGGCGAATTCGAGTCCCGTTTGAGAGGCGTGCTGGAGGCCGCGCTGAAGTCGGCGGTGCCCGTGATCCTGTTCATCGACGAAATCCACACGCTGATCGGTGCGGGCGGTCAGACAGGCACTGGCGACGCTGCCAATCTGCTGAAACCCGCGCTTGCGCGCGGCGCGATTCGCACGATCGGCGCCACGACCTGGGCGGAGTACAAGCGCCACATCGAAACAGATCCGGCGCTCACCCGGCGTTTCCAGGTCCTGCAGGTGCGGGAACCGGAAGAACCGGCCGCTATCGATATGGTGCGCGGCCTCGCAAAGACCTTCTCGCGGCATCACGATGTCGTCGTGCGTGACGAGGCGATCCGCGCGGCCGTGACGCTGTCGCATCGCTATCTCCCGTCACGGCAACTGCCGGACAAAGCCATCAGTCTTCTCGACACCGCGTGCGCGCGTGTCGCACTTTCCCTGCACGCACCTCCGCGAGAGTTGCAGGACGTGCGTCAGCGCGTACGGGCGGCACGCGTCGAAAGCGAGTTGCTCACCGCGCAATCGCGTATCGGGCTGGACCCCGGCCGCGCACTGACGGCGGCCCAGACGCGCGTCGATGAGTTCGTCGCCGTTGAAGGGAGCATCGAAGCCCGCTGGAAAGCGCAGCTCGCAGCGGCGCAGGCGTTGCTCACCGCTCGTGATGCGTTCGGCATCGATAGCGGCGTGCCACGCGCGGACACGAGCATGGAGGCGCGCGCATCGCTTCACACGCTCAAAGATCTGGAGCACGCCCTCACGCAATTGCAGGGCGATGCGCCACTGGTGTTCGCGGACGTGAGCGAGGCGATCGTCGCCCAGGTTGTGTCGGACTGGACGGGCATTCCCGTCGGCCGCATGGTCACCGACGAAGTGGCCGCCGTGCAGTCGCTGCCAGCCACGCTCGAAGCGCGCGTGATCGGGCAGTCCGACGCCTTGCGTCAGATCGGCGAACGGGTGCAAACCGCGCGCGCCGGGCTCACGGATCCGAAGAAACCGCTGGGCGTCTTCCTGCTTGCCGGACCCTCCGGTGTGGGCAAGACCGAAACCGCCCTCGCCCTCGCGGAGGCGCTCTACGGCGGCGAGCAGAACCTGATCACCGTCAATATGAGCGAGTATCAGGAGGCCCATAGCGTTTCCGGACTGAAAGGCGCCCCGCCCGGCTATGTCGGTTACGGCGAGGGAGGCGTGCTCACCGAGGCCGTGCGGCGCCGCCCTTATTCGGTGGTCTTGCTCGACGAAATCGAGAAGGCTCATCGCGACGTGCATGAAGTGTTCTTCCAGGTCTTCGACAAGGGCTATATGGAAGACGGAGACGGCCGCTACATCGATTTCCGCAATACGACGATTCTGCTCACCAGCAACACGGGCTCGGAACTCACGGCCACGCTGTGCGCCGATGCGTCGCGCTCACCCGATGCAAACCAATTGCGCGAAGCCCTCAGACCCGAATTGCTCAAGGCATTTCCCGCGGCATTTCTCGGCCGCGTCAGCGTGGTGCCGTACCGGCCTCTCGCGCACGAATCGCTTGCGCGCATCGTACGGCTCCATCTGAAGCGCGTTGCCAGACGCATGGCTGACGTTCACGACATGGCGCTCGCGTACAGCCGGCAAGTGGTGGACTACATCGTCGGCAGGTGCCTTGTTCAGGAAACCGGGGCTCGCGTGCTGATCGGCTTCATCGAACAACACGTGCTGCCGCGCCTTTCCGCGATATGGCTCGACGCCTTTGCGTCGAAACGAATGATCACACGCATCGAGATCGACCTCGTCGACGCGAGCGCGCTACCCATCGCGGCGCTCGCTTTCCAATGCACGTATGCGCTTGCGCCAGCGCCGGAAAGGCACTCATCAGCCGTCATGTCACACACATTTTCCGTCGAGCACGTTGACTGACCGCTGCCGGCTCTTCACCACCGTCCTCGGAGACCTCCATGTCCGTTCCTAGCAGTTCGCAGAAATTCATCGCGCTCAATCGGGCGCCACGTGTGCAGATCGAGTACGACGTCGAAGTCTACGGCTCCGAGAAAAAGGTCGAATTGCCGTTCGTGATGGGCGTGCTGTCGGACCTTTCCGGCTCGCCCGTCGAGGCGCTGCCGCCGGTAGCCGCGCGCGGTTTCCTCGACATCGATATCGACAACTTCGACGAACGGATGAAGGCGATCGAGCCGCGCGTCGTATTCACGGTGCCGAACACGCTATCAGGCGACGGACAGTTGCTGGTCGACATGACCTTCGAGAGCATTGAAGACTTCTCGCCGGCGGCCGTGGCCCGCAAGGTCGATTCGCTGCGCCAACTGCTCGAAGCCCGCACGCAACTCGCGAATCTGCAAACGTATATGGACGGCAAGTCCGGTGCGGAATCACTCGTCAACAGATTGCTACAGGATCCGGCGTTGTTGAAATCGCTTGCGGCCACACCGAAACCGCTCGTGACAGACGCGGACCACGACACAGTGGATACGGTCACGACCATCTGACCGCCTGAGCAGAACAGATCCGGAGGACATGACATGGCAACACAACAGATCCACGCGGGGGCTGCGGAAGCGCATACGCCGTCCGACTTTACCCAGTTGCTCAACCGGGAATTCAGACCGAAAACCGAACAGGCCCGCGTGGCTGTCGAACACGCGGTGCAGACGCTCGCCGAACAGGCATTGCTGCAGTCGGCCACGATCAGCGACGACGCCTACAAAAGCATCGAGGCAATCATCGCGCAGATCGATCACAAGCTTTCCGAACAGATCAATCTGATTCTGCACCATGACGACTTCCAGAAACTGGAGTCCGCCTGGCGCGGTATGCACCATCTGGTCTCGAACACGGAGACCGACGAGCGTCTGAAAATCCGTTTCATGGACGTGTCGAAAGACGAGTTGCGGCGCACGATGAAACGCTACAAAGGCATTGCGTGGGATCAGAGCCCGCTCTTCAAGCAGATCTATGAACAGGAGTACGGCCAGCTTGGCGGCGAGCCTTACGGGTGCCTCGTCGCCGACTACTATTTCGACCATACGCCGCCCGACGTCGATCTGCTCGGCTCGATCGCCAAGGTGGCCGCAGCGGCGCACACGCCGTTCATTTCCGGCGCGTCGCCTGCGGTCCTGCAAATGGAATCATGGCAGGAGCTCGCCAACCCGCGCGACCTGACCAGGATCTTCACGCAAAACCTGGAGTACGCGCCATGGAACTCGTTGCGCAATGGCGAAGACGCGCGCTACGTCGGGCTTGCCATGCCCCGCTTCCTCGCCCGGCTGCCCTATGGCGCGAGAACCCACCCCGTCGACGAGTTCGATTTCGAAGAGGACACCAACGGCTCCGATCACCGTCGCTATGCGTGGGCCAACGCGGCCTACGCGATGGGCGTGAACATCAATCGCTCGTTCAAGCTGTATGGCTGGTGCTCGCTGATCCGCGGCGTCGAATCGGGCGGCACGGTCGAGAATCTGCCGTGCCATTCGTTTCCCACCGACGACGGCGGTATCGACATGAAATGCCCGACCGAAATCGCCATCTCGGACCGGCGCGAAGCCGAATTGTCGAAGAACGGCTTCATCCCGTTGATCCACCGCAAGAACACCGATCACGCCACTTTCATCGGTGCGCAGTCGTTGCAGAAGCCCGCTGAATACTACGACGCGGACGCCACCGCGAACGCGAATCTGTCCGCGCGCCTGCCATATCTGTTCGCCTGTTCGCGCTTCGCGCATTACCTCAAGTGCATCGTGCGCGACAAGATCGGCGCATTCAAGGAGCGCGAAGACATGCAGCGCTGGCTGAACGAGTGGGTCATGCATTACGTCGACGCGGATCCCGCCAACTCATCGCAGGAAACCAAGGCACGGCGGCCGCTCGCCGCCGCGGAGGTGGTGGTGGAGGAAGTGGAAGGCGACCCCGGCTACTACCAGGCGAAGTTCTTTCTGCGCCCGCACTTTCAGCTCGAAGGGCTGACGGTGTCCTTGCGCCTCGTCGCGCGGTTGCCGTCCATCAAGGAAGCCGCCTGACTGAAACGGCCGGAAGCAGGCTTCTGGATGCAGACCATGTTAGCGCTACGAAAACAGGTGTGCGTCCGCATCTCGCCCCGCTTTCCGTTCGTGATTTTCAACCGATTGCGATCCGATTCAACACGTTGATATGTCCGATCAAAATTACGATGTCGATGCAGCGGTCAGGCATCTGAATACTCACGCCCATGCGGATTCCAATGGCCGATGCGCGACCTATGTGAGGCAAGCGCTTGCGGCCGGCGGAATCGTCATTTCTCAGGGACCGGCGGTCGAGTTCGCCAGGAACTACGGTCCCGTTTTGCGCGCGCATGGGTTTGTCGAAGTATCCGTGGGCGACCTGATTACGCCGCGCAAAGGCGACACGGCCGTTATTCAGCCTTATCCCGGCGGCAATATCGCCGGCCATATCACCATGTACAACGGCTTGCAGTGGGTCTCGGATTTTCGCCAGAACGATATGTGGGGCGGTCCGGGCTATCGTCAAAAGAAGCCGGCGTACAAGGTGTATCGCTGGCAGGGGGCGCAATGAGGCAATGGCGAAGCTGCACTTTGGCGGCGGTTGCGTGGGCTGCTCTGGGCATGCAACCGGCACTTGCACAGAGCGTCGATTCGGCGAAGCGGTTTCTGCAAACCGTCTTTGGCGCCTACACGTTCAACGGCGATCCTCCCGGCATCGATACGTCCGGCTCTCATGCGATTGCGTCGCCCTCACTCATGCGGGTCATCAGGAAGGATCAGCGGGCATTGAAGGGAGAGGCCGGCTATCTGGACATGGATCCGGTTTGCCGCTGCCAGGATTTCGACATCACGACGACCGGCATCGACGTCACGGTCGCGAAGCGTCACACGGCGAAGGCCGTCGTGTCGTTTACAAACTTCAAGGAGCCACACCAGGTGGAGTTCGATCTGGTTTGGGTTCGTGGCAGATGGCTTATCGACGATATCAGGGCCGCCGACGATCGCCGCAGTCTTCGTGAGGCACTACAGGCAGAGATTGCGGATGTAGCCAGCAAGTAGTGAAAACCAGACTATCAATATTCAACACGCAAGGAGCTTTTTTTAAATGGCACAAGACATTTTTCTCAAGATCAACGGTATTGATGGAGAGTCGCCGGATGCTTCGCACAAGAACGAAATCGAGGTCAGGAGTTGGGGCTGGCGAGTGTCCCAGCAAGCGAATATGCATGCAGGCTCCGGCGGCGGCGCAGGAAAAGCGACCGTGGACGACCTCGAGTTCGAACACCTCGTGGATCGGGCGAGCCCGAACCTGATGAAATACTGCCTGACCGGTAAGCACGTCGACCAGGCTGTGCTGGTTGTGCGCAAAGCCGGCGGCAACCCGCTCGAATATCTGAAGATCACCATGAACGATGTGATCGTCACCCAGGTTCATCCGTCCGGCAGCAACGCCGACGACGGTATTCACGAGCATGTTCGCCTTTCGTTTGCGAAGGTCAAGCAGGAGTATGTCGTTCAGAACGCACAGGGCGGTAGCGGCGGCGCAGTGACAGCCGGTTACGACATCAAGGGCAATAAGGAAACTTGAGCCGCGTTGCCGGTTCACGCGCAGCCCCGTCCCCGGTAGGTCCTAGAGTTCCCTGGCCTCGCCGGGTTGCGTCCTTGCTGCGTTTCTATCGTGCCTCATTTTTGCGTTGCCCAATGCGCCCGTTCGCCACCGTTATTGCCCTCGCCTTTGCATGTGCGCTGACCGCGTGCGCCAGCCGCGATCCGAACACCGCGAAAGAACCCGTCAAGCTCGAACTGTCGGTCGTTGCGTCGTCGGGTGTCAATCCAGACGACCAGCAGCGTGCGGCGCCGATCGTCATACGGGTTTATGAATTGAAAACCGACGCGGCATTCAATTCCGCCGACTTCTTTTCATTGCAGGACAAAGACAGGACAGCCCTCGCGGACGATCTCGTCACGCGCGCGCAATTCCAGTTGCGGCCAGGCGAGAGCAAATTTATCCGGAACAAAACCGATCCCACCACGACCGTGATCGGAATACTCGCGGCCTATCGGGATCTGCCCAACTCGGTATGGCGCGCGGCCTATCCGCTCCCGGCCGCGCCCGACGCGGCGTGGTATCGCGCCTCGCCGAAATTGAAACTGACCATCGATCTTGAACCGAACGCAATCAGGATCACCGAAAGAAAATAGTGGAATAAAAGCATGAGCTGGCATAACAAGGTGGTCTGGAGCGAGGGGCTCTTTCTGCGCCCGCAGCTTTTTCAGCAACAGGAGCGATACCTCGAGCACTATGCGCACAAACGCGCAGCGACGCTCTCGCCGTTTTTCTTCGGCTTCAGTCACTACAGTCTCGATAGCGAAGCGCTGGCGCTCGGCAAGGTGATCGTGAAGTCGGCCAGTGGCGTGTTCGCCGACGGCACGCCGTTCGATATGCCCGCCAGCACGTCGCCGCCCGCGCCGCTCACCATCCGCGCGGAGCACCTGGATCAGGTGATCTATCTCGCGGTGCCCGCGCGTGTGCCGAACGGCGAAGAGACGAGCTTCGACAACGCCGCCGACTCGCTCGCGCGCAACGCCGTATTTGACACCGAGTTGCGCGACACGAATTCGATCGGACAAGGTCAGAAGACCGTGCAGTTGTCGAATCTGCGCCTGCGGCTCGTGCCGGAGAAGGAATTGACCGATGCATGGATCGGCCTTGCGCTCACTCGCGTCAAGACGATTCACGCGGACAGCAGCATCGCGCTGGACGAGACCTTGATTCCGCCGGTGGCGGGCTTCGGTGCGAGCGAACTGCTCACGAGCTGGCTCGCGAAGATTCACGAACTCACGCGCCTGCGTGCAACCGCGCTCGCAACCCGGCTGACTGGCGCTAACGGCAACGCCGGCACCACAGCGGAAGTCTGCGACTATCTGCTGTTGCAAACGCTCAACCGTTACGAGCCCTTGCTCCAACATCTACGCCGGGTGCCGGCCACGTCCCCGGCCGATCTTTACGCGCTGCTGCTCTGCATGGCGGGAGAACTGTCGACCTACGTGCGCACCGATAGCCGGCGGCCGCTCGATTCCCATCCGGCTTACCAGCACACCACACCGCACCTGTGTCTGAAGCCGTTGGTGGACGACACGCATCTACTGCTCAATGCGGTGCTGGTGCGCAGCGCACAGCACATTGAACTAAGAGAGCTGGGACATGGAATGCGCAACGCGGTGGTCGATCCCGTCGACATGCGCGGCTTCACGGCAGTGGTGCTCGCGGTGCATGCCGCGATGCCGCCCGACCTGCTCCAGCAACAGTTTGCCGCTCAGGCGAAAGCCGGTCCCTCTGAACGGCTGCCCGATCTGGTGCGGGGACATCTGCCGGGCATCGCGCTACAGGCGTTGCCGGTCCCGCCGCGACAGATCCCGTTTAACGCGGGCTTTGTTTATTACGAGTTCGCCCGTGGCGGCCCGTTGTGGGACGAAGTCGCGCGACACGGGGGACTTGCCTTGCATGTCGCCGGCGAATTCCCGTCGCTGAAGCTCGAACTGTGGGGCGTGCGCGGCTAGCACGCATCAGCGGGTGCCAGGCAGCGTGAGACGCTAGCGCCTCGAATAACAAGGGCGACGACAATCCAGAGAGAAGAGGTCAGTCAGTGCATTCAGACGTAGTGAACCGTTCACGCGAGCGTGCCCCGCAGCCTGGCGATCAGGGCGGCATGCAGGCCGCCGCCTCACATTTCGCCCAGGCAGAAGTGTCTTCCCGAGCCGCGAGCGCGGCGGCGTCCGGCCCGTCCCCTCATCGAGACGCGCCGCCGGGTGAATCGACCGCGGAGCGCCTTGCCGCGATCAGGGCCTCGCGCAACCCGCTGCTCGAGGCGGCCCGCCCTCTGTTGCGCGCGCTGGCGGACCTGCCTGACCAGTTGCAGCAGGACGGGATAGAACAGTTGCGGGTGCTGCTTGAGCAGGAAGTGCGGGCTTTCCAGAAGCTCTGCGATCAGACCAACATCCGGCGCGATCATATCCTCGGTGCGCGCTATTGCCTGTGCACGGCACTCGACGAAGCCGCCATGCAAACGGTATGGGGCAAAGGCGGAGAAACCGGCGTCGAATGGAATACCCATGGACTTGCCACGCTCTTCCACGAAGATCGGCAAGGCGGCACCAAGGTCTATCTTCTGGTCGGGCGGCTGATGAGCGAGTCGCAGGAACATCTCGACCTGCTCGAACTCATCTACCGGATTCTTAGTCTGGGCTTCGAAGGCCGCTACCGCTACAAGGCCGATGGACGACGCAAACATGAAACCGTGCGTCAACGGGTCTATAACGAGATCATGCCGCGGCGAGGGAGTCTGGCCGTCGCGCTGTCGCCACACTGGCAATCGGATGCGAAGGGCAATCGGGTGTCGTTTTTCGACTTCCCGGTATGGATCACGCTTTTTGTTCTTTCAGTCATCCTGATCGCTCTGTTCGGCTACTTCAAATACGAATTGCTGAACCACAGCGCGCAGGTGCAAAAGCAGATCACCGACATTGGCCGCATGACACCCCCGCCTCCCCCGCGCGCACTGCACCTCAAGGAACTGTTGAAGAACGAGATTGCCGCCGGCACGGTGAGTGTCGACGAAGACGACCATCACAGCTCGGTAACGTTCCGCGGAGATTCCATGTTCCCGCCGGGAGCTGCGGCGGTGAAGAGCGCGATGACGCCACTCATCACCAGGCTCGCGGGCGAAATCGTCAAGGTGCCGGGCAAGGTCGCCGTGTTGGGTTACACCGACAATCTGCCGATCCGAAGCCGCCAGTTCGCCTCGAACCAAGCCCTCTCGGAGGAGCGCGCCACGCAGATCATGCAACTGCTTCAGACAGCCGGCGTACCGGCGACGCGCCTCGAAGCCGTAGGAAAAGGTGCCGCCGATCCAGTGGGCGATAACACCACCGTACAGGGCCGCGCGCAAAATCGCCGCGTCGAGATCACGGTCGCGCAATGACGGATCAACCACGAGACTCGGGAAATGCAGGCATGAAGAAGTTGTCGTTTCTGGTATCGCGCCAGTTCCTCGCTCTCGCCGCGCTGCTGGTTATCGCGTTGGTGATCTGGTTCGTGGGTCCACTGGTGGCGTTCGGCGGCTTGAAACCGCTCGCCCCCGTCGGCATGCGTGTGCTGGTGATAGCACTCATGCTGGCAGGCGTGCTGCTGTGGCTGGCGGACTGGTCCGCCAGTGTGTTTTTCGTGGCGCTGCTGTGCCTGCTGATCTGGCACGCGTCGCCACTCGTCACCGTCGGCCGCGAACAACCGTTCGTGTCCGCTTCGGCGCGCATGATCGCCATTGCGATATTGCTGGCGATCTCCGTCGTGTACTGGGCATTCCTGCTCTTGCAGAAAATGCGCAGCGAACCGCAATTCCTCCAGAGCCTGCTCGAATTTGGCCGCAGGAAGGAGGCATCGCCGGCTGCGGCACAACTGGAAAACGTACATGCGATCGTCTCGGCGGCGCTCGCGCGTTTGAAAGCCATGCGCACGGGAGCGCGTGGGATCGCGCGTCTGTTTCAGGGCAAACGCTACCTGTATGAATTGCCGTGGTACATCACGCTCGGCTCGCAAGGCTCCGGCAAGACGTCCGCGTTACTCAATGCCGGACTGCCGTTTCCGCTCGCGGCGCAGATGCAGCGCACTGCCGGTGCTCTCCTTGGCACTGTGTCCGTCGAATGGTGGCTGACCAACGAAGCGGTGCTGATCGATACCGCGGGGCACTACACCTGTCATGGCACCTCGCAAAACGGGCGACCGGCGTCGACGCTCGCTACGGTGACGAGCAAGGCTGCTGACAAGGCGACGGTCACGTCAAGGCATGCAGAAGCGGCCGCCACGGACAAACCTGTCGCGTCGCCCGCCGCTAATCATCCGGACTCGAACCGGTTGCACGAAAAAACGGATGCGGACGAATGGCTCGGCTTTCTTGCGATGCTGCGCAAACACCGGCCTCGCGCGCCGATCAACGGCGCGATAGTGACAGTCGAGCTTGCCGCGCTGACGAGTCTCGACGACAACGCGCGCATGGCCGAAGCGGCGGCGTTACGCGCACGTCTTGCGGAGTTGCGCGAAACGCTCGGCATCCGCTTTCCGGTCTATCTGGTCGTGACCAAAATGGACCGCCTGTGCGGCTTCAACGAATACTTCGCTTCATTGACGGCCGAGGGACGAGCCCAACCTTGGGGCTTTACGCTGCCCTACGGCAAGGAGTCGCTTGCCGCCCGAGGCATGCGGACGCGCTGCGACGAGGAACTCGGCTTGTTGACAAACCGCCTCGCCGACGGCGTCAACACGCGTTTGCAGGACGAATTCGATCCGGCCCGGCGCCGGCAGCTCGTCGCGCTATCCGAAGAGTTTGCGGCACTGTCGCAACCGCTGGGCGAGCTGATCGAACGCGTGTTCCTCGACTCACGTTACGACGCCACGCAACTTCACGCCAGCCTGCGCGGCATTTACTTCACGAGCGCGATTCAGGCAGGCGACACGTTGGTCGCCGAGCGGCGCACTATCGCACGGCGGCTGTCGGCATCGCTCGATAGGGTGCCCGGTACGCGCGGTGCCAGGCCGGTGGGCAATCAAAGCTACTTCCTGCACGATCTGCTCACCAAGGTCGTGTTCGCCGAGGCGCAACTGGTGCGTCCCAATCTGCGCTGGGAATTCCGTTTTCGTTTGCTGCGGTTCATCGGCCATGCGCTCGCCGTGCTTCTCTTCGCATGGCTTGCAATCGGCCTGCGGCTCAGTTTCGCGCACAACAGCGACTATCTTTCCCTCATCGGCCGCAAGTCGCAGGCGCTGGCCGCGAAGGTCGCGCAACTCTACAAGGAGCCGAAACCCGACGCGGTCCCCGATACGCTCACCGAAGCGCGTTACCTGCCGACCTTCCCGGGGCTAGACATGGCGGACCCGGATAGCGCGTACCGGTTCGGTCTTTACACCGCGCCTGCTGTGGTCGCCGAGAGCCGCCGCACCTACGATGTGCTCGAAGACAACCTGCTGCTGCCGCATATCGTCCGGCGTATGGAGAACGTCATCGCCCAAGCGGTGACGAACAAGGACTCGAAGACCGCCTACGACGCACTACGCGTCTACCTGATGCTCTACGACAAGCCGAAATTCCACGCCGACGACGTGAAAGCCTGGGTGCTCGACGACTGGGCGAACACGGATAGCGCAGCGGCGTTCGGCGGCCGGGCCTCGATGATCGAGCACGTGCAGCAGCTCTTTTCAGGCAGCCGCGTGGTCCAGTCACCGCTGATCCGAAACGATTCGCTGGTGCAGCAGGCCCGCTCGTTTCTCGATGGCAGTAATGCAACCGCGCGTCTGTATGAACGGGCCAGAGCGGCGATGCAGAAAGAGGCGCCGGACGAATTCACCCTGATCCGCGCGGTCGGCCCGCAAGCCGGACTCGTCTTCACGCGGGCGAGCGGCGCCCCGCTGTCGCGCGGCGTTCCGGGACTCTTCACCTTCGACGGATACCGGCAGCTGTTCGACAAGCATGTGCCCGAGTTCGTCGAGGCCGCGCGCGACGACGACGCCTGGGTAATGGGCCGCACCTATCTGGGCGAGGCTCAAAAAAAAACGGCTGAGTTCGTCAGCGCGGCGAGCGGCGCCGACGACCCGCTCACGGAGGCTATCCGCCGCCAATATCTGACGGAATACGCGCGACAGTGGGATGCGTTTCTCGGCGACATTCGCATTGTCAACGGGACCAGTCTGCAGTTCGATCTACAGGTGCTGCGCAGCTTCGCAGCGCCCGATTCCCCGCTCGCCAGGCTGGCGCGCGCGGCCGTGCGCGAGACCACGCTGACGCAAGCCGTCGCGGCAGCGGACGCCTCCCTGCTGCAAAAGGCCGCCGACCGGCTGAGCCAGAAAGCGGATAAGGCGCTCGGCATCCGGGCCTCGGAAATCATCGAACGTGAACTGGTCGATAGTCACTTCGCCGCGCTGCGCGAGGTCGTTACGGGCAATGCGGACGGACCGGCCGCCGTGCAGGCAGGCACGGCGCAAGTGAACAAGACGGGGCTCGACGGCGTGGGGAACCTGCTGAACGACTACTACACGGCGTTGACGGTCGCCGACAATGCGCTCGCCAACAACAGCATGCCGCCGGCGAGCGACACGGCGGCCAGACTCAAGATGACCGCCAACACCATGCCGCCTCCGCTTCGCGCCGTGTTGCTGGCGCTGGCGGCGGACGGCTCGCGCGAGGTGAATCAGGGCATCGGCCAGTTGCTCTCGCGACAGATGCAGGCGGTAGTCGGCGACACCTGCCGGCTGACGATCGAAGGCAACTATCCGTTCGCGGCGGGCAGCCAGCGCGAGGTGCGTATCGACGACTTCACGCGGGTCTTCGCGCAAGGCGGTGTGATCGACGACTTCTTCGTGAAGACACTCTCGGCCTTCGTGGATACGTCGGCAACACCGTGGCGCTACAAGACGTTGGCCGGCGCGACGGAACCCGTCCAGGGGCCGGAGCTCGAACCCTTCCAGCATGCGAAGGCGATCCGCGACATCTTCTTCGCCGACCCGGATCGGAAACAGCTGTCATGGAAGGCGGAGATCCGGATTCCCGAGCTCGATCCGACGATTACCGGACTGATGATCGATATCGACGGTCAGACGACGCTCTATCAGCATGGGCCGGTTATGCCGTTCCCGGTGACGTGGCCGGGCACACGCGGCGGGGTGCATGCGGAGGTGACGGCCGAGCCGCGCATCCGGCCGGAGACTTCGACGCTCGCAACGGACGGGCCGTGGGCGCTGATGCGACTGGTTCAGAAAGGCCGGGTTGCCGAGACCACGACACCGGGACGCACACGTGTAGCCTTCGACTTCGACGGCCGCAAGGCTGTGCTCGATATCGCGGGTGCGGGCAGCGTCGCCAATCCGCTGACGAGCGATGTGCTGACAACGTTCAAATGCCCGAGTTCGATGCCGATGCTCACCCTCACCGACAGCGGACCACCGCCGGGACTGCCGCCGGGACTGCCGCCGGGAATTCCGGCCGAAGCGACAGGCACCTCTCATTGATACCGCAAGCGATATCCCGGGCATGCGCATGCGGTCGGCGTCATTGCAACAGAATGATGCGACCGACCGCGCGCCATACCTCGACGGATGACGCAGCGCATCACCGCGTGCCGCTATTTCACATTGAACACGTAGTCGCCGTGCGTGCGATGTCCATCCGACGCCACGGCCACCCAGTGCACCGTATACTGACCCGCCTCGAGCGGCGGCAGCGGCACGGCGATCAGTGCCGGATGATGCTCGTCGACCGCGGCTTTCTGCGCGTTGACCTGCTTGCCGCTCGCGTCGGTCACCGTCAGCGAACTGAACGCCGCTTCGAGCGGTCCGTCAAAAATCACCCGTACCTGCGCGGGTGAGGCCACCGTCGCACCGGCTCCGGGTTCCTGCTTCTGCGGGAACACGTGCGCGAAAGCCGCGCTCGCGACTGCGAGACCGGCGAACCACACCGCCAGTTTCGCGGCAGCGAGCCTCGCGTCACCGCGATGGTTGCCGATCGTGCCATTCATGATCATCGTGATTCTCCCGCGTTACTGAAACAAAGGTTTGCCGATCGTGGTCGGCGCAACATCGTCGAAGAAGATATGCGCCTGGACCAGAATGCCCACGTGCGAGCCGCTCGCATGATTGATCGGGATCTGCGCCTCGACGCCGAACTGCCCATAACGGTTGATCCAGATAAAGCCCGGATTGACCGTGCCGGTCGTCTGCCCCTGGCTGCGTGACAGCGGAATCTCCACTAGCGGAATCAGGTTCGCGAGCGGCTGCGGCAGGCCGACATCGCGCACGTGCTGCTGCAGATACGGCAAGCTGTATTGCACCGTGAAGCCGTAGTTGAATGCGTTCGGCTGTCCCGCGCCAGTGGTCAGCGCCGGTCCCGCTTCACCGGTAATGGCGAGCGGACGCAGATACGCGAGCGACTCGGGCAGATCGCCCATGCCCTTGCCCACGTACACGGTCGGCGAGATCGTCGAGAAGTTGTCGGCGATCGCGCGGCTGCCCGTGCCGCCGAGTTCGGCATCCACGCCGATCGAGGTCATGAACTCGTGCGCGTCGTTGACATACAGCAGGTACTTCAGGCCGACGCCGAAGTTGTCGAAGCCGTGCGCCCGCGGATTGTTCTGCATCGCATAGGTGCCGTCCACGGACACCGCGAGCCGCGACGTGATCAGCTTGTCGTACTCGAAGTCGAAGGTGTTGATGCTCTGGTCGCCATTGTCGCCCGGCACGCGTTGATGGCCGAACTGGAGGTTGGCTTCGTCGCCTACGCCGGGGTCGTCGACGGCCATCGTCGACGGAAAGACGCGATTGCCCGCAATCGCGTGGGCACTGGCGAGCGAAGGCGCGCACAACAAAACGCTGGCGGCAGCGACAAGCGCCGCCGCGCGCGGCGGTTTCCCGCTGCGCGTTGTCTGGTTCAGCATGATTCATCCTGTTTCTAGGTCGTGACAAGGCCGGCGCGCGCAGTCGCGACGGACGTGCGGCGGCAGCCGCGATGCACTCGATGCATCGCGCGTGAAGACTCGAATCAGGATGCGAACGGAGGGGCGCGGGGCTGCGCGAAGGTGAGCGGCTCGACGCGGCGCACGCTGTCGAAGCGGGTCGCGACGGTGTGCTGTAAGGCACGGACGGTGACGACGAACAGTCCCTCGACGCTCGGCACGACGGGCATGTGGGCGAGCAGGCTGCAATAGCCGCAGGCGTCGCCGTCGGACAGGGTGGAGTGCTGGGTGTGGTCGTTGCCGGGGTGGCGAGGCGTACTGGATGCGACTGGTGACGCGTGCGGCACGTCTTCCTGCATCGTGTCCATCGCGGGCATCGTGTCCATGGAGCCCATGGAGGCCATCGACGGCATGTCACAATGCTCGCCCGCCATCGCGCTTTCGGCGCCGCGTGCTGCGAGCGTGTGCGAGATCGTCGGGGCGAGCGTGGCCATCAGGATCGCGAACAATCCCAGCCAACTGCCGATTTTCCGATAGAAACGACTCACGATGCACTCGGCGACACGAGGGGAAGCTGTCGCGGATTATGCCACGACGACCCGCGCCTTCCGCTTGCCGGCGCGCCCGTTATGCCGGACATTTCACCGATCCGCTGCGTGGCTGCGGCGCTTCGTTGGACGTCTGGCGTTGGCCGCCCCGCTCCGGCCATTCCGTTTGCATTCACGTCTGGTGCAAACTTTGCCTACGCCCCGTCAATAGAGCAAACTGCCGACGGCAAACGGGGCGCGGACAGTGGACAATGCATTCATCCCGGCCCCGGCACCGAGTCCCCATGAAAGAGCAGCGCCCGCGTCCCCCGCATTTTTCAGGCGTTCAACCCCACGCCGAGTGGCGCGATCACACGTTGCCTTATATCGTCGTGGCCGCGCTCGTCGTGCTGATGGTCACGCTGATCGTCTGGCTGGTCGATCCGGCGCCGCCCAAGACGATCACCATGAGCGCCGGCCCGCACGACAGTTCGTTTTTCGTCGCCGCGGAACAATACAGGAAAATCCTTGCTCGCAACGGCATCAAGCTGAACGTGCTGGAGTCCGACGGCTCCGTACAGAACCTGCAGCGCCTGCTGGACCCGAAGCAGCACGTCGACATTGCGTTCGTGCAAGGTGGCGTGGCCGATGGCCTCAACACTGCGTCGCTAATGTCGCTCGGCAGCGTCTTCTATATCCCGGTGGTGGTGTTCTATCGCGGCTCGGGGTTGAGCCAGCTTTCGCAACTGGAAGGCAAACGGATCGCAGTGGGGCGCGAAGGCAGCGGCACGCGGCTGCTCTCGCTCAAACTATTGGATGCCAATGGTATCGAGCCCGGCGGCGACACCGTACTGGTGCCGACCGACGGCTTGCAGGCCGCCACCCAACTGGTGACGGGCGAAGTGGACGCGGCGATCCTGAACGGCGATTCCGCGACCCGCGGCCTGATGCTGCGCCTGCTCAAGGTGCCTGGTGTGTCGGTCATGAATTTTGCCGAGGCGAGCGCCTATACGCGCCTTTTTCCCTATCTGGACGAGATCGACCTGCCGCCGGGCGTGCTGGACCTGAAACGCACGATCCCGCCTGAAACGGTGCATCTGATCAGTCCGACTGTCGAGCTCGTGGCCCGCAACACGCTGCATCCAGCCATCTCCGATCTGCTGATCGAAGCCGCGCAGGAAGTGCACGGCATGCCGGGCTTATTGCAGCGCGCGGGGCAATTTCCGAGTCCGGTTGCGCGTGAATATCAGATCAGCGAGGACGCGCAGCGTTACTACAGGACGGGCAAAAGCTTTCTCTACCGCACGCTGCCGTTCTGGCTGGCGAGCATCGGCGACCGCACGCTCGTTCTGCTGCTGCCGGTGGCGGTGCTGCTGTTTCCGGCCATGCGGCTGATTCCCGCGCTCTACCGCTGGCGGGTGCGCTCGCGCATCTATCGCTTTTATGGTTCGCTGATTGCGATCGAACGCGGCGCGCTCGCCGATTCGACCGAAGAGGAGCGCAAGCGGCTCTTCGCGGAACTGGATCGGATCGAGGACTCGTTGAACCGGCTGCGCATGCCGCTCGCCTACGCCGACGCGTTCTATGTGCTGCGCGAACACGTCGGATTCGTGCGCAGCCGGCTGGGGGCTGCGTCGCGGCAAGGCAGCCACCCCTAGGCGGGGCGGCGGGTTTTACGCTTCGCGGGTGGCCGGCGTGCTGGCCGGTTCCGTAGCGGCTTCGTGACTTGCTTCGTGAGTGGCTTCACGATCCGCCGTCGTATCCGCCGCGCCGGCCTGCGGCTTGTCCGCAACGCCTTCTTGCGAGGCTGCTGCGGCCTCGGGGACACCCTCCGCCCCGGCAGGAGCATTCTGCGCCTCGGCCTGCGTGGTTGCTGCCTCGGCAGTGGCTTGCGCGCCCGCTTCCGCCGCGGCCTCGCCGGTTGCGTTTGCAGTTTCGCTTGCATTCGGGCTCGCCGCGCCGGCCGCCTTCGGCGCGCCCTTGCCCGCCCGATGCGCCTGCAGACGCTGCGCGCCGGAGGCTTCCTGCGCGGTGACCTTGCCTGCCTCGGCGCCCGTCAGATCGATGCGAGCCGCGCCTTCGACGAGACATTTCCAATAACGGCTGCCACGGCACCAGGTCTTGATCGCATCACGCAATTCGGCTTCGCTCAGCGACAGTTCCTTCGCATGCACCATCAGATCTTCAAAAATACCGACCTTGAGCGGCAGCTTGGGCGCCGGATTCTTGGGGAAAGCAACGGGAAAGCGCTTCTGCAGCCGCCCGATCGATTTCACCACCGGGTCCACCGGCTTTGCGTCCACCGCCGGCCTGGCCTCTGCAGCCGGCCTGTCGCCGGGAGCGGCTGCGGGCGCGGCACGGCGCGGCGGCGCGGGCTTGCGGGCAGGCCTCGCGCCCGGCTTGGACGCGTCTTTGGCAGCGGGCTTGGAAGCCTCCTTAGCCGGCCTGGCAGCGTCCTTCGAAGCAGGCTTGGCGCCGGATTTCGCGGCAGGCGCAGCCTCGCGGCGAGCCGCGGCCAATTGCTTCTTCAGTTCAGCGAGTTGTTCGAAACCCATAGCGCACAATCGATCGAGAAAGACGAGATTGTAGCAGCGTAAGGAAAGCCGTTCGTGACGATGCCGCGAGCCGCGCCGCGCGGTGCGGTTAAACTCGATGTTTGAGGCGCTTTGCGCCAATCGCTTTGCGCCAATATCTCGCCCCTTCCCGCCTCTGCGCTTCATGGACCTCAAGCAAATCCAGTATTTCATCGCGCTTTTCGAAGACGGCTCCGTCACGCGCGCGGCGAAGCGGCTCAATATCGTGCAACCGGCGCTCAGCATGCAGATTTCGAAGCTCGAAACCGAATTGCGCCAGAAACTGTTCGAACGCGGCCCGCACGGCATGACGCCGACCGACGGCGCGCGCCAGATGTACCGCCTGTACACGCCGATCATGCGCGACATCGAACGGGCGCGCGACCAGTTGAGCCGACAGGACGCGATCGTGACGGGGCGCGTGTCGCTCGGCATGGTGTCGTCGGAGGCGGAAAGCGTGCTGCCGGAGTCGCTCGCCAGGTTCAATGCGATGTTCCCGCAGGTCGAAGTGTCGGTCGCCGACGGCTTCAGCGCGCAATTGATCGACGCGGTCGAAGCCGGCCGGCTGGATGCGGCCATCATCAACAAGCCGCGCGGGCGCCTCACGCTCGACGTGGTGCCGCTGGTCGACGAGGAAATGGTGCTGGTGACGAGCGCCGCGCTCGGCCCCGAGCTGCCGCCGGCCGTCGATCTCGCGCAGCTGGCCAGCATCGAACTGGTGCTGCCGACCCGCCGCAACGGCCTGCGCGGCGTGCTGGACGCGGCGCTGCTGGCCGAAGACGTGGTCATCAAACCGAAGTTCGAGATCGATCTGCTGAACACCATCGTGCAGTTCGTCGAACAGAGCAGCGTCGCGACGATCCTGCCGCGCGTGGTGGTTCAGCGCAAGGTCGACGAAGGCGTGCTGTGTGCGCGCACCATCACGTCGCCGCCGATCATCCGGCACATCATCCGCGTGAGCCATCCGAAGCGGCCGATCGGGCCCGCGGCGCACGCGCTGATCGAGATCATCGGCGAGGAGATCCGGCGCGTGACGACGGGCGTGCCCGCCGACCCGTCCGCGAGCTAGACCGCGTCGCGCGCCGCGCCCTGTTCGAGCCGGCCGAGCGTCTCCGGCACGACGAACGCGCCGATCAGGAAAATCACGCTGATTGCCGCGACGAAGATCGCCAGCGTCATCGGCAACTCGCTGGCGTCTTTTGCGACCAGCGAGACGGCGGTCGGCATCATCCCGCCAATGGCGAAGCCGATGTTCCACGAGAGCCCGGTGCCGGTCGCGCGAATCGCGGTCGGGAACCGTTCGTTCAGGAAGATCAGGATCGGCGCGTAGCCCGCGCTGCCGAGCGCGCTGAGAATCACCGCGTACACGCCGATCATGGTGATGCTTTGTGCCGTGGGCAACAGCAGGAACAGCGCGGGCAACGCGAACAGGCGAATCACGCCGAGCCAGATGAAAGCGCTCTTGCGGCCGATGAACGTGCTCAGATGCCCCGCCGCCACCGACGCGATCACCACCGCCACGCTGCAGATCAGCAGGATCGCCGCCGCGGCGCCGTTCGGCGCATGGCTCACCACCTTGAGAAAGGTCGGCAGATAACCCGAGGTCAGGTAATAGCCGCTGCCGCCGCCGACGGTGAGCAGCAGGTTGACGAACAGGATCGAGCGATAGTCGCGGGAAAACAGCGTGCGCACCGGCGAGCGGACGATTTCGACCGGCGCGTCGAGCTTCTGCGCCGCGGCCTTGGCGGCCTTTTCGGCGGCGAGCTTTTTCCACAGCGGCGATTCTTCCAGACTGCTGAAGACGAACAGGCCGAGCACCGAGCTGATGATGCCGGTGAAGAACATGCAGCGCCAGCCCCATACCTCGAACGCCGCGCCGGGGAACAGCGCCGACATCGCCAGATAGGTGAGCGAGGCAAGCAACGCGCCGAGGCCGGCTCCCCCGCCGCCGATCAGCCCCGACACCGCGCCGCGATACTTCGGTGCGACCGATTCGGTGCCGATGGTATGCGTCGAGGCCACCACACCGCCCACGAACACGCCCTGCACGAGCCGCAGCATGAGGAACAGGATCGGCGCGACGAGGCCGACCTGCGCGACGGTCGGCAGCAGGCCGAAGGCGGCCGTGGAAAGCCCCACGCCGACCACCGCGATGATCATCGCGCCCTTGCGTCCATGGCGATCCGCGTACGAGCCGAACCATGCCGAACCGAGCGGGCGCATCAGCAGCGTCACGGCAAACGACGCATAGACGGCGGCGAGCGAGAGCATCGCGTGCTCGGAAGGGAAGAACAGCCGGCCGACCACCGGCGCGACGAACAACAACACGAACAGATCGAACAGATCCAGTGCCCAGCCGAGGCACGAGGCCATTACCGCACCCATCACTTGCCGCTGATCTACCGCGGGCAAGGCGGCGCCATTTTGCGCTGCTACGGACATCGTCATCTCCTTGACTATCTGCGGGCCGTCTTTCGATCGTCCGCGTTTGAGGCACGCTCTTTTGCGCGTGCTCTTGGTGGTGTTAAAAAACCTTATGACGAGGCCGCGGTGAGCGGCGCCGTATTCGATCCAGCACAAGCCGCGCGCCGCGCGAGCATCGCGTCGGCGATTTTTTCGGCCATCATGATGGTCGGGATATTCGTGTTCGCCGAGGGCAGCCGCGGCATCAGCGAGGCGTCGACGACGCGCAGGCCCTGCGCGCCGTGCACGCTGCCCGACGTGTCGGTGACCGCCATGACGTCGTGCGCGCTGCCCATCCGGCAAGTCCCGCTCGCATGCCAGACACCGAACACGTTGGCGCGGATGAAGTCGTCGAGCGCGGCTGGCTCGGCGAGCAGCGCGGACATGCGCTGGCCGCGCGTGAAGAAACGTTCTATCAACAGACGCCGCATTGGCGCGGGCGTATCGAGCAACGCGCCGAGCAGCGAAGTCAGCATCGCATTCCCCTTGCTGACGCGGCTCAGCGCTTTCACCCGCGGTGAGAACGCGGCCGGAAAAAAGTCGCGCGGGTTGTCGCCGAGACCCGAAGCTTCGACGATTTTCGCGAGCATCCGCACGCCGTATGCGAGGCGCGCGAGATCGCGCGGATCGTCGAGCAGATTCAGATCGACCCGCGGCGCCACCGCCGGATCAGCGGATACGAGTTGCACACGGCCGCGCGAATAAGGCCGGTTGCACCAGAGAAAAAACAATCCAAGCCGATTGCCGAGCGCGTGCCATGCAGCACGCGTCGCACTCGAGAGATACAGATCGGATTCGTCGCAGTCCGCGACACCCGAGGTAAAACGCGCGGCCGTCATACTCGCGCGGCGGCGCGCAAGCGGCATGCGAAAACGCCGCTCGAGAAAATGACAGAACGTGAGCGACGGATGATCCTGCAGATTGCGGCCCACGCCCGGCAGATCGACTTTGCACCCGATTCCGAGCGCGTCGAGTTCCGCCTTCGAGCCGACGCCGGCCCGCATCAGCAATGCGGGGGATTGCAATGCGCCCGCGCTGACCACCACCTCATTGGCGTCGAAACGGATACGCGCACCACTGCGTTCCACCGCGACCACGCCACGAGCCACACGCCCTTCCATGACGATCGACTCGACGCGCAAGTCCGCATAGATGTGCAGATTGCGGCGCCGGCGCGTCGCCTCGTCCAGATACGCGGCTGCCGTCGATACGCGCCGGTCGTCGAGATTCGAAAACGCGCCGGGAAAATAGCCGTCGCCGAATTCGGCGTTCTGATCCTGCAAGGCAGCGAAACCGTTTTTCCGCATGCCGCTGGCGAAAGCATCGCAGAACGCCGGCCAGTAGGCCGGGAGAATGCGGCGGATCGGCACCGGGCCGTCGCTGCCGTGCAGTTCGCCGGCTGGGAAATTCACATCGCGTTCGAGTTTGCGGAAATACGGCAGCACGTCCTGCCATGCCCAATCGCTCGCACCCTCGGCGGCCCAGCCGTCGTAGTCGCGCGGCAGGCCGCGGTTGGCCGACTGCACATTGATGCTCGACCCGCCACCCATCACGCGGCCCTGCTCGTACACGCGGGGCGCGGCGTTGCGCGTGGCGCTGGCCTTCAGTTCCGGCCAGATGTATCGGTCGCCGCAGAAGACGGGCATCGGATAGCTGTCGAGGATGGCCGCAGGCACTTTGCCCGGCGGCGTATCCGCGCCCGCTTCGATCAGCGCGACGCGCAACGACGCATTGGCCGACAGGCGATGCGCGAGCACGCATCCTGCCGAGCCACCGCCGACGATCACGTAATCGAAGCGCTCCATACGACTGTCTCCTGTGTCGACCGGAGTTAGCGCTTTAGCGCTTATTCCGATCCCATGCAAAGCAATATTTGAATTCAACCACGCCCGCCGTTCGCCTCAACTCCCACGAAACACCGGCTTGCGCTTGCCATGAAACGCCTCGACGCCCTCGCGGAAATCATCAGAGGTGCGCAAACGGCTATAGCAATGCCCTTCGAGTTCGATCGCGATCGACAACGGCGCGTCCTCTGTATCGTTCAGCAGCTTCTTTGCGGTGCGTTGCGCGAGCGGCGAGAACACGCGCAGTTCATCCACCAGCGCGTCGGTGGTCGCTTCGAGTTCGGAGTCGGCCACGCATTCGACCGCGATGCCCCACTCGTATGCCTGCTTGCCCGGAATCCGGCGCGAGCGCATTACGATGTCCTTGGTGCGGCCGATGCCGACCATCTGCTGCAAACGGGCCGAGCCGCCCGACCCCGGAATCTGGCCGAGCTTCTGTTCCGGCAGCGCGTAGAACGTCGTGTCGGTGGCAATGCGGAAATCGCACGCGAGCGACAGCTCGAAACCCACCCCGAAGCAGAAGCCGCGATTGGCCGCGATCACCGGCTTCGAGCAGCGTGCGGGCGCGGCAATATTCCAGGCGAGCTTCGACACGGTTTCGGGCGATGCTTCGAGAAAGCCCTTGATATCTCCGCCGCTCGAAAAATGTTCGCCTTTTGCGCGCACCACGATCACACGCACGCGCGGATCTTCGTCGAGCGCCTCGAAAGCGGCGCGCAACTGGTCGCGCGCGTGCATCGAAATCACATTCAGCGGCGGCCGGTGCAGGATGATGTCGGCCCGCTCGCGTTGCGCGTCGATCTCGATGGAAAAGCCGTCGAGATCCTGCAGCAGGCTCTGGCCGCGGTGGGTCAGCTCGGTCATGAGTTACTCCTTGGTGGTTTGCGTGTGAGGTGCAATGGCTTCGCCGTGCATGTCTCGCTGGTATTCGCCCGCGGACAGCTTGCGGCGCAGAATCTTGCCGACCGGCGACTTCGGTATGTCGTCCACGAACACGTATTCGCGCGGACGCTTGAAGTTGACGAGCTCGGAGGTGCGACAGTGCGCGTCGAGCGTGTCGGCGTCGACGTAATCGCGGCGTTTGACGAAAGCGACGACGCGCTGGCCCCACCGCTCGTCCTTCACGCCGGCCACCGCGACTTCGTCGACCGCGGGATGCAGCGACAGCACCGACTCGATATCGACCGGCGAGATGTTCTCGCCGCCGCTGATGATCATGTCGTCGACGCGGCCCGATACGTACAGGTCGCCTTCGACGTCGAAGAACCCGGTGTCGCCGGTGAAGTACCAGCCGTCGCGCAGCGACCTGGCGTTCGCGTCGGGACGATTCCAGTAGCCTTCGAAAGCTTCGTCACCTAGCAGGTCGGCGATGATCTGGCCTTCTTCGCCCACTTGCGCGAGGTCTTCGGGCGTATGGGCGTCGAGCGTGACGACGCGCAAACGCGTGTTGATACCGGCGCGCCCCGCACTGCCCGGCTTGCGCGTGGCGTCCTGATCGATGCTGAAGGTGTAGACCTCCGACGAGCCGTAGTGATTGACGAACAGGTCGGGTTCAAACGCCGCCGAGAGGCGCTTGAGCAAACCGTCGTTCATCGGCGCGCCGGCGAAACCCAGCTTCTTCACCGTCGACGTATCCGTCGCGGCAAAAGCCGCATCGGCCAGCAGATCGTGATACAGCGTCGGCACCAGATAAAGGCAGGTGAGCTTGTGCCGCGCGATCGCATCGAGTGCGAAGCGCGCATTCCAGCGGCGCACGCAGACGAACAGGCCGTCCACCAGCGCCATCGAGAGCAGCGAGCGCACGCCCATGGTGTGATAAAGCGGCATCACGCCGAGCGTGCGTTCGCCGTGTCCGTACAGATTCTGCGCGACATGTGCGAGCGCCGCGGCGCGTTCATGACGATGACGGCGCGGCACGCCTTTGGCCTTGCCGGTGGTGCCCGACGTGTAGAGAATCAGCGAATAGTCGTCGGCATTCGCGCAGGTGCGGCCGGCGTTCAGCGAGTTCTGCGTGCTCTGCGCCATCAGCGTTTCGAAGCTCGCGGTGCCGCCTTGCGCGCCGTCGAGACCGATGCGCGGCAGCGCTTGCGCGGCAGGACTTTGCGCGACGGCCTCGGCGCTAACCGGCTCATAGACGATGGCCTTCACCCCGGCATCGATCACGCAGTACTCGAGTTCATCGGGTTTGGCGCGCCAGTTCAACGGCACGATCACCACACCGGTGAACTGACAGGCCCAATGCAGGGTCGCCATTTCCCAGCGGTTTTGCAGCACTACCAGCAAGCGGTCGCCATGCGCGAGACCGAGCGAGCGCACGCCTTCGGCAACCTTCAGGATGAGGCGGTGCCACTGCGCATACGTCAATGCGAGTTCGCCGTCGACCAACGCAAGCGCGTTGGGGCTGCGCTCCACGGCTTGCAGAAAAGTTCGGCCGAGGTCAAGCATGAGCGGCCTCCACGGTTTCACTAGCCGGGTTGCCTTGCCGGCGCCGCGCCGCCACGTCGAGCACCGCGGCCACGATCGGCGTATAGCCCGTACAGCGGCACAGATGGCCCGACAGCATGTCGCGCACTTGCGCTTCGCTCGGATCGGGCACGCGCTGCAAATAGTCGGCGCACGACATCAGTATCCCGGCCGTGCAGAAGCCGCACTGCAACGCGTGATGACGCTGGAACGCCTGCTGCAGATCGCCGAGCTTCAGGTCGGGCGCGAGTCCCTCCACCGTGTCGATGCGGCGGCCGTCGGCCTGCACCGCCAGCATCAGGCACGAGCGTCCCGCCACGCCGTCCACGTGCACCGTGCACGCGCCGCACACGCCGTGCTCGCAGCCGACGTGCGTGCCGGTCGCGCCCAGTTCGTGACGGATGAAATCCGACAGCAGTTCACGCGGCTCGCAATAGCCGCTGCGTTCATGGCCATTGAGCGTCAGCGTGACGCATTGCTGTTCGCCCTGCCGCATCACGTGCACGACATTGCCGTTCGATGTGTTGCTCACTTCGCCTCCTCGATCACGCGCCATCCCAGTTGCCGGACCAGATGCCGGCGATACGCCGCACTGATATGCGCGTCGTCCTGCGCGCCCAGCTTCCAGCTCAAATCATTTAATGCGCTGCGCAGATCGTCGTCGCGCAGACGCGGCCATTGCTCGACCACCGGCCGGTCCGCGACGCCGCCGACCGCGAGGCGGATCGAATCGCTCGTGACGACCGCCGCGCAGGCGACCATCGCGAAGTCGCCGTGGCGCGCGGAGAATTCCGTGAAGCCGTAGCGTTCGCCCGGCCGCTTGAGCGGAAAGCGCACGGCTTCCACCAGCTCATCGGGCTCACGCGCGGTCATCAACATGCCCTGGAAAAACTCGTGGGCTGGCAGCACACGGTGTTTCCTTTTCGAGCGCAGCAACACGTCGCCGCCGAGCGCGGCCAGCACCAGCGGCAGTTCCGCGCTCGGGTCGGCATGGGCGACCGAGCCGCATACCGTGCCGCGATTGCGGATCTGGAAGTGCGAGATATGCGGGAACGCCATGGCCAGCAACGGCACTTCGTCGCGCAGCGTCGCGCGCCATTCGACGCTGCCTTGCGTCGCCGCCGCGCCGACGATCAGCAAGTCGGCCTTGTGATCGACGCGCACCGAGTTCAGCTCGTCGGTGCGCGAGATGTCGATCAGCACGCGCGGTTGCGCGAGCCGCATGTTCAGCACCGCCATCAGCGACTGGCCGCCGGCCAGCACGCGAGCGTCCTCACCGCTTTGCGCGAGGGCGTCGAGCGCATGCTGCGTCGTCATGGCGCGCAGATAATCGAACGACGCGGGTTTCATGCCTGTCTCCTGAAACGGGTCAGCAAACGCGAGAGCCACGAGCCGCCGGTGCGAACCGGTTTGCCCGCCGCCTGACGGCCGAGCGATTCGAACAGTTGCCGCAACACGACCTTGGCCGCGCCTTCGAGCATGCGTCCGCCGACTGCCGCGACCTTGCCCGACACCTGGGCTTCGTAGTCGTAGGAAAGACGCGTGCCGCTTTCGATCGGCGTCAGTTCGACGAGGCCGCTGCCGCGCGCGCTGCCGAGCGACGACATGCCCGCGCCCGCCAGACGCAGCCGATGCGGCGCGTCGATTTCCGACAGGCCGATCTTCGCTTCGAAACGCGCCTTGATCATCCCGACGCCGACCGTCACGTCGGCGCGATACTGGTTCGTGCCTTCGGCTTCGAGCGCATGGCAGCCGGGTATCACTTTGGCGAGCGCGTTCGGATCGAGCAGCACGGCAAAAATCGCTTCCGGCGATGCAGGCAAATCCACGCTGCCTTGCGCGGTGAGCGCCTTGCCGCCACCCGGCGTCGCCGGTTTGGCCGCGCGCGCTTCACGCAACTCGGGACGCGACGGCTCCGGGTCGTCGATGCCGATCAGCGCCATCACTTTCGACGGCGTCAGCGGCAGACGGATATCGTCGACACCTAGCGCATCCGCCACCGCATTCGCGATGCACGGCGGCGTGCTCATGTTGTTGCCCTCGCCGAGTCCTTTCGCGCCGAGCGGCGTGAACGGCGACGGTGTTTCCAGATGCACGATCACCGGATCGGGCACTTCACAGGTGGTCGGCATCAGATAGTCGGCGAGCGTGCCCGACTGGAAGCTGCCGTCCGCGCCGTAGCGGAATTCCTCCATCAACGCCGCGCCGAGTCCTTGCGCGAAGGCGCCGCGAATCTGGCCGTCGGCGAGCGCGGGATTGAGCAGCGTGCCGGCGTCATGCGCGGTGACGTAGCGATCGATCCGCACGCGGCCCGTGGCGCGATCCACTTCGATCCCACACATGTCGAAAGCGAAACCGTAGGCCGCCGACGTATTGATGCGGTCGTTCTCGTCCGGCGCGGCCATGTTCGGCGGATTCCAGAACACCGTCTCGCGCAAGCCCGGCTCTTCGCCTTCGGGCAACAGCGCGGGCGCCCAATGGGGTGCATTGGCGGCGACACGGCCGAACGGCTGCGCGCGATCTTCTGCGCCCTTCGCAAAGATGCGGCCTTCTTCAAAGCGGATCTCGTCCGGCGCGCAACCCAACTGCTTCGACACGATGCGCGCGATCTTGTCACGCACGCGCACGGCCGCGAGATGCACCGTGCCCGCCACCGCGCCGGCGAAGCGGCTGGAATAATTGCCTGCCGCCACCGACCACGCGTCCTTGTGCGTATCGAACTCGACATTGACGACGACGTCATGCGGCGACACGCCGAGCACGTCCGCAACCACTTGCGCGCACACCGTCATATGCCCCTGGCCCGCGGGCGTCGATGCAATCGTCACCACCACGCCGCCGAGCAGATCGACGCTCACGGTCGCGCTTGCGATCGCGCCGCTCTTCGGCCCGGCTTTCTTGCGCGCCTCGGCGGGCATCACGGTCGTGATGTAGCCCATGTTCGACACCGACGGCTCGACGATCGCCGCAAAGCCGATGCCGTACAGCCGCCCTTGCCGGCGTGCCGCGTCGCGGCGGGCGCGCAGTTCTTCGTAATTGCCTTCGGCGAGCGCGCGGCGCAAGGCTTCCTGGTAATTGCCCGAGTCGAGCAGCGCGCCGGCTGCGGCACGATATGGGAACGCATCGGCGGCGACGAAATTGCGGCGGTACACGTCGAGTACATCGAGCTTCAGTTCGAGCGCGATGCGCTGCATCAGCCGTTCGAGCGCGAAGTACACCTGTGGTCCGCCGAAGCCGCGCACCAGACCCGTCGGCGTCTTGTTGGTCAGCACGACGCGGTTGCGCACCAGCAGATGGTCGATCGCATAGGCACCGGTCAGGCAGCCATGCATGCGATAGAACGTGGCCGGTTCCGGCGCGCGCAAATAGCCGCCGCAATCTTCGAGCTGGTCGTAAGCGAGCGCCGTAATGCGGCCATCGTTTTCCACGGCCGCTTCGAGCGTCGAAACGCGCGCGGTCGCGGAGGTCGCCGCGCTCAGATGTTCGAGCCGATCCTCGACCCATTTCACCGGCGCGCCCGCTTTGCGCGAGGCGAGACACATCAACACGACGTACGGAAACACGGTCTGCTTCACGCCGAAGCTGCCGCCCGAATCGCGCGGCGCCTTGTGCCGCAAACGGTTGGCCGGGATGTTGAGCGCCATCGCCATCACTGCGTGCAGCGAGAACGGCCCCATGAAATTCGATGTGACGTCGTAGCCTTCGTCGCCTGCCAGATACTCCGCGATCACCACGCCGCATTCGATCGGCGCGCAGCTATTGCGCGGATAATGCGCGACCAGTTTCACGCGATGCGGCGCCTGCTCGAACGCGGCTTCCGGTTCGCCGTAGCGGAAGTGCCGGTCGCTGATCACGTTGCTGCCCACTTTCTCGTGCAAGACCGGCGACTGATCGCTTGCCGCCTGTTCGATCGACGTGACCGGCTCGAGCATCGCGTACTCGACCTTGAGCAGATCCAGACCGTCTTCGGCCAGCGCGCGCGATTGCGCCAGCACCACCGCCACCGGTTCGCCGACATAGCGCACGCGGTCCATGGCAAGCGCCCACTGTTCCATCGGCGATTTCACGCCGACCACGAATGGCCGTGACCAGGCGCGTAGGTCGTCGCGGGTCAGGATAGCGTGCACACCGGGCAGTTTCGACGCGGCATCGGTATCGATCGACACCAGTTCCGCATGCGCGTGCGGCGAGCGCAGGATCGCGGCGTGCAGCGTGCCGGGCCGGATACCGATGTCGTCGCCATAACGGCCGCGGCCGGTGAGAATCGCTGGATCCTCCAGACGCTCCATCGGGCGGCCTAGATGCCGCTGCGGGCGATTCTCCAACGCCGGCTCAGCGGGGCGTTCCTGGGTCGACGCGTCGCCTGAATGGAGCAAGTCGCGCTGATTCATTCGTCGTCTCCCGAGCGGCGCGCCGCGAATTCGTCCGCAAGTCCGCTCCAACGCTGCGCGATCTCCCGATGCTCGATCCCGAACAGATCGAGAATACGGCCTACCGTGTGATCGACCACGTCCTCGATCGTCCTGGGATGCGCGTAGAAAGCGGGCACCGGCGGCATGACGATCCCGCCCATCTCCGTGACGGAAGTCATGTTGCGCAGATGCGCGAGATTGAGCGGCGTTTCGCGTGCGACCAGCACGAGCCGGCGGCGCTCCTTGAGCATCACATCGGCGGCGCGCGTGAGCAGGTTGTCGGCAAAACCGTTGGCCACGCCCGCGAGCGTCTTCATCGAGCACGGCGCGATCACCATGCCCGCCGTGATGAACGAACCGCTCGCCACTGCCGCGCCAATGTCGCGCACGTTGTAGACCACGTCGGCGAGACGCTCGAGGTCGCCGCGCGTCATGCCGAGTTCCTGCGCCGCCGTGACCGCGCCGGAGGCCGACACGATCAGATGCGTTTCGTGCGTGCCGAGGCGGCGCAACGCCGCCAGCAGACGCACGGCGATCAGCGCGCCGCTCGCGCCGGAAATGCCGACGACGATGCGCTGAGGCTGGTGTCCGTACTCAGCCATGTGCGCCACCCAGATACGTGTCGAACGCGGTGTTGTCGGCGGCCACGAGGGTCTCCAGATTCACCGTGTCCTGCCCCGGAATGCGCACCCGCGTGAACACGTGCGACGGATACACCACGGGCCGCGTGGCGTCGAATCCCATCTTGGCGCTCACGCCTTGCAGATGCGGCGGCGCGTCCTCGGGCTGACCGACGGTGGTGGACGGATCGAGCGGCGAGCCTTGCGCGCCTTCGATCACGACGAGGTCGCGGTCGGCCTGGAAGCGCGTGGCGATGGCCCATTCGATTTCGGCCGGATCGTGCACGTCCACATCGGTGTCGACCACCACGACCTGCTTGATGTCGTAGTGCGCGCCGAATGCGCACAGAATCACGTTCTTCGCTTCGCCTTCGCGCTTCTTCTCGAACTGCACCCACAGGTGATAGCGGCACACGCCGCCCACGGACAGATGCACGTCCTTCACGTTGGGATGACTACGCTGCAGATGCGCGAGCAGCGTCGCCTCGCGTGGAATCGCGCCGAGCAGCAGATGCTCCATTTCCGCCGGCACGATCGTATGAAAAATCGGCTTCTCGCGATGCGTCACCGCGGTGACTTCGATCACCTCGCGCGCTTCCTGCGCGCTGTAGTACTTCGGGAATTCGCCGAATGGGCCTTCCAGTTCGCGCACGTTCGGCAGAATGCGCCCTTCTATCACGATCTCGGCGTAGGCCGGCACGTCGACGCCGTTGCTCACGCATTTGACCACCGGCAGCGGCGCGCCATGCAGTGCGCCGGCGATTTCGAGTTCGTCGGAATCGATTGGGGAGATGGCTTGCGAGGCGAGCATGGTCAGCGGATCGACGCCGATCGCGATGGCGACGTCGAGGGCCTCACCCGCTTCTTCCGCGGCTTTCTGGAAGGCGTACAAGTGGCGCGGCAGCAGCAGGATCGCCATGCGGTCCGGCCCATGCACCTGAATGCGGTTGATCGACACGTTCTGCACGCCGGTACGCGGATTACGCGCAATCACGAGACCGGCGGTGATATACGGCCCGTTGTCGTGTTCGCTGTGCGTGGGAATCGGCAGCAGCTGGTGAAGGTCGATGCCGCTGGTATGCACGACCTGCTGGCAGGGCGCCTCGGCGCGTGGAATTTCCTTCGAGGCAACCGGCTGATCGGCCGCGTCGCGAAAGCGCGCGAGCAGATCGGCCTCGGCCACGCCCATTGCTTCGGCGATCCAGCCGCGGCGCGACATGAAACCGCTGACCACCGGCACGTCGTGACCGCCCGGCTTCGTGAAGAAAGCGGCTTGCGTGCCGTCGAGGCGCTTCGCAATCGCGGCGAGTTCGTGTTCGAGCGCAACCGGTTGGTCGATCGTGGCCAGCCGGCCTGTGTGCGCCAGGTGCGCCAGCCAGTCACGCAGCGTGAGCACGCCCGACGGGCGGCCCCACCTCAGGTGGAAAGTGCCGGGCGATGCGGCATCGCGAGTATTCATTTACGTCTCCATCCGTGCCCCGGCTTCATGTCCGAACCGGACGGCCAGTTGATGACGGAAGCGTAACGAGATCGGCTTATAACTTCTAATATTGATTATTGATGCGCTGGATCATTCCTGATGATATGCGTGTTAGCACCAATGACAGGCAATTGTAGGCAGGTTATCAATGGAGACCGCGAGCCACCGCGCGGGTCGCCGACCATGGCGGAGGGCCGCAGCCACGCTTTGCAGGCATTGATGGCGCGCGGCTCCCGTTTTCATCTGATACGGCGCGCCGTTCTCATTACGTTTGCTGATGTTTTATTCATACCAACATGGACCTCAGGCAAATCCAGTATTTCATCGCGCTCTTCGAGGACGGTTCGGTCACGCGGGCGGCAAAACGCCTGAACATCGTGCAGCCCGCGCTCAGCATGCAGATTGCCAAACTCGAGGACGAACTGCACCAGCAGCTCTTCGAGCGCAACGCGCACGGCATGGCGCCGACAGCGGCCGGCCGGCTGATGTACCGGCTGTTTCTGCCGATCATGCGCGATCTCGCGCATGCCCGTCAGCAACTCGTGCAGCGCGACGAGGTGGTGACCGGGCATGTGTCGATCGGGCTGATCGCATCGGTCACGGAAAGCGTGCTGGCCGATGCGCTGTCGCGTTTCCATGCGCGTTACCCCCATGTCGAAGTGACCGTGGCGGACGGCTACAGCGCGACTTTCATCGACTGGGTGGCGGGCGGCCAGCTCGACGCGGCGCTGATCAACAAACCGCGCGCACGTCTCTCACTCGACGCGCAGCCCTTGCTCGACGAGGAAATGGTGCTGGTGACGAGCGCCGAGCACGGACCCGAGTTGCCGCACGCGATCGAACTCGCGCAACTGCCGGAACTGGAACTGGTGCTGCCGACCAAGCGTCACGGCTTGCGGGGCGTGCTCGATACGGCTGCACAGCATGAAGACGTGCTGCTCGCGCCGCGCTTCGAGATCGACGTGTTGAGCACGATCGTGAAACTGGTGGAGAGTACCCACTTCGCAACCATCCTGCCGCGTATCGCCGTGCAGCGCGGGGTGCGCCAGGGCAGCCTGCGCGCCTACCCCATTCTCGCGCCGCGCATCGTGCGGCATATCGTGTGCGTGACCCATCCGCGACGCCCGTTGAGCGCCGCGGCGGATGCGCTGGTGTCGATCATCGCCGATGAATTGCGCCAGGTGTCGAGCGCGTCGGAACTGGACGCGACGCTGAGTCCCCCGTCTGGAGATGCGTCGAGCGAGCCACCTCCGGCGCTTTCGTCCGGGAAACATTAGGCCCTTTAGCGCCGACCGCAAAACTACCCGGCCAGCACATCCCCAAACCCGCCGACCCGCACTCCCGCCGCGCGAATCGCCATGGCAACCTTCGCCGACAACAGCGCTTGCAATTCCGCCTCGTGCCGGTAATCGCGCATGCCGTCGCTCAACGCCCGCTCGCCCGCCACCGCCGGATGGCAATAAATCTCCCCCACCCCATGCGGCAGATCGGCGAGCGCCGCAAGCCACGCCGCCTCGTCCATCCGCCCGCTATCCGCGATCCCCACCACATAATCGTTATGCGCGATGCCCGCGCGATCCAGACGCGCCTCGACCCGCGCGATCCACGGCCGCAACCATGGCGGCGCATTCGCTTCGAACGGCAAGCGCATGGCCTTCATTCCGTATTCGCGGCCGATTTCCAGAATCAGCCCGAGCACCGTCGGGTGCAAATGAAAGTGCTTGTGGGTGTTGACATGATCGAGCGTCAGACCGGTGTTCGCGAAGGCCTCGAACTGCGCGCGAACTTCCCGCGCAAGCTGCTTGCGCACGTGCGGCAAGAAAAAGAACCTCACGCCGTCCCACACCATGTTGCTGCCAAAGCGGCCATGTTCGTCGACCAAAGCCGCAATCCGCTCGCGCGGCGCGCTCGCGACGCCGTCAGCCAGCACCAGATGCAAACCGACCCGCAGTTGCGGCAACGCACGGGCGCGCGCCACCGCGTCGCCGGCGGCCGGCGCGCCGACCATCAGGCTCGCGGCGCTGAGCACGCCGTCGCGATGCGCGCGCTCGACCGCCTCGTTCACGCGCGCGTGCAGTCCGAAATCGTCGGCGGTCACGATGAGTCCGCGCGGCTTAGCGACCATCGGACGCCTCCGCGACATCCATCACGTTCATCGCGCCGCCGCGTGCCGCCCTCGACGTGGAAGTCTCGACGGGCACGCGCGCACCGCGCCACACCACGTGCGAGCCGAACGCGCCCGCCAGCCACTGCAACGCCAGCAAGGCATCGCGCAAGGGCACGAGCGGCAGATCACGCCAGAAAGTACGCCCATGACGCGCGGAGCGCCAATGCAACAGCAGACGGGCAGCGAGGCCGATCGTCGTGCTGGTTGCGCACGTGAGTTCGGCCCACACGTGGGCCGCATGGGACGTATTCGCAGCAAGGCTGGCGGTGAGCCACGCGCCGGTC